>JBFWRC010000028.1:0-65729 GCA_050249115.1 Beijerinckiaceae bacterium | reverse complement strand
AACTCGACGAAAACAGCATCACCCTGGCCGTCATCGACCGTTTCAAGGACGCGCCGAACCCGCGCGTGAAGGAAATCTGCACGTCTCTGGTCAAGCACATGCACGATTTCGTGCGCGACATCCGGCCGAGCGAGGACGAATGGGCGTATGCGATCGACTTTCTGACGCGCACCGGGAAAATGTGCGACGGCGCGCGGCAGGAGTTCATTCTGCTGTCCGATACACTGGGCGTTTCGACGCTGGTGGATTCGATCAACCATCCGGTGACCGGAAACGTTACGCAATCCACAGTGCTGGGGCCGTTCTGGACGGCCGAAATGCCGGACTGCCAGCTCGGCGACGACATCCATGGCAATATGAAGGGCGAGAAGTGCTACGTTTCCGGCACGCTGCGTTCCGAGGATGGATCGCCGCTCGCCAATGCGCAGATGGACGTGTGGCACTCGGACGATGACGGCTTCTACGACGTGCAGCAGCTCGACAAGCTGGGCGGACCGGCAGGGCGGGGACGTTTCCACACGGACAAGGACGGCAAGTACTGGTTCTGGTCGATCAAGCCGACCTGCTATCCGGTGCCGACGGACGGGCCGGTCGGCGAAATGCTGCGCGGGCAGGGGCGGCACCCGATGCGGCCGGCGCATCTGCACTTCATTTTCAGCGCGCCGGGCCATCGGCGTCTGGTGACCCATGTCTTCGATCCGACCGACAAATACATCGATTCCGATGCGGTATTCGGCGTCAAGGAATCGCTGATCCGCGAGTACAGGGAAAATCCCGCCGGTACGGCGCCTGATGGCACGAAGGTCGACAGCCCTTACGTCTCCATCACCTACGATTTCGTGATGGCCAAAGACCACAAGAAGGCGGCCTAGCATGGCGCGCGCTGCTACTGCGATGGCTGCGGCCGCTCTGGCGGCCGCGTTGAGCGCTGCCTGCGGGCCGGTTGCCCTGGCGCAACCGCGGACCGTCACGACCGCCAAGGCAGTAACGCCGCTGGACGCGTTGACGGCGACGGACCGGCACAGACTGACGCGGATGGAAGCCAGCCGGACGCGCGCCCTTGCCGCGGCGGCCGATGGCGATGCTTCGGTCTACAAACTGGCCTTGTCCATCCTGAACGCCCCGGCGCAACGCATCAACACCGCCAGATTGCAGGGCGAGTGGCGTTGCCGGACGTTCTCGCTCGGCGGCCGGCTCGGGCCGAAATTCGCCGCTTCGAAGACTGCCTACTTCCGCTGCCGCATTCTGGAAGAGGGGAACGGTTTCACCTTGCGCAAGCTTTCGGGGTCGATGTCGTGGCTCGGGCGTCTGCGGCTCCTGGGGCCGGACAGGATGTTGTATTACGGCACGGCCATCGCGCGCGGGGACAAGCAGCCGATCTATCCAGAGATTGTGAGATTCGGCGCGCATTACGCCGGCATCCTGCAGCAGATTGGCCCCGGCCGTTTGCGGATGGAATTGCCGGAGCCGGTGCATTCCAGCCAGTCGTTTCACGATCTGGTGGAACTGGTGAAGTAGGCGGCGTGTCAACCGGTCAGCCCTTGAGCGGCTTCAGCGTTCGCGAGCTCATTACGCCCGAGTTGACGCCCATGAAGCCGATGGTTCCGGTCAGCCGGCCGTGTTCGATTTTCGGGCAGCGGTTCATGACGACCTTGACGCCGGCCGCTTCGGCCTTTGCGGCGGCCTCGTCGTTGCGGACGGTGAGTTGCATCCAGATGGCCAGCGGCAGCGGCGTCAGCTTCAGCGTCTCGCCGACGACAGCGGCGGCAGCCTCCGATGCGCGGAAAATGTCGACCATGTCGACCGGCTCGGGAATGTCGGCGAGGCTGGCGTAGCAGGGCGCGCCGAACAATTCCTTGCCGGCAAGGCCCGGATTGACGCCGAACATCCGGTACCCGGCGCGTTTCATATAGCCGAACACCGTATTCGAGGGTCTGGCGGGATTGGCCGACACGCCGACAACGGCGATGGTTTTGACGCCGGTTAGAATGCCGCGAATGTAATCGTCATCGTAACAGTCGTGGTTCATGATCGCTCGTATTGCCGGGGCGTGTTGACGGGCCGGCATCCTACATGCAGAGAGCCCGGGTGTTTGTATACAGGTTGGCGCTCGCCGAACAGGGGGGCAGCTGATTTGGGGCAGCTGATTTGGGGCGCAGATTATTTGCGGCGAAGGCATTCTGGACGGCGGGCAATTCGGACGGACGACATGAACGACGGGCAGGACCGCGGGGCCGCGATGGACCTCGCAGGAGTGAAAGCGTTTCTCGAGCGGCATTTTCCGCAGATCGGGCCGGGCAACGATTTTCTCGTCGAGGCGGTGGGGCCGTTGTCGGCGCGGTTGCGGCTGCGCCAGCAGGACAAGCACTTGCGCCCCGGTGGAACGATCTCCGGCCCCTCGATGTTCGGCCTGGCGGATGTGGCAATCTATATCGCCATACTGGGAGAGATCGGCGTCGGAGCCGATCCGGAGCGCGCCTGGGCCTCGCCGGGGGCCAATACGGTGACCACAAACATAAACATCAACTTCCTGCGCCGGCCGGTGGCGAAAGACCTGATCGCCGACGCCAAGCTGATGCGCGTCGGGCGGCGCCTGGCGGTGGGAGAAGCCTGGTTGCACACGGACGGGTCGCAGGACGCTGTCGCCCACGCGGTTGGAACTTATGCGATACCGGGCGACTGGCTGAAGTGAGGGCGCGATTTCGCGTGGCGTTCGCTTTGCTTTAATTTGCCTGCGATTCGCCCTTCCGGGCGCTGCTGCGGGGCTTTTCCGGACGATGCACTCCTTTCCCTATCAACACGCTCATTTCATCGGCATCGGCGGGGTCGGCATGAGCGCCACCGCCAAACTGCTGCGCGACAGCGGCGTTGCGGTAACAGGCTCGGACGAGGCTGTCTATCCGCCGGTGTCCCACCTGCTGCGCGATGAAAATCTCGCCTGCGCCACGCCCTACGATGCACGCAATATTCCCGCGGCGGCGGATGTCTTCGTTATCGGCAAGAACGCGAAGCTGGTGCCGGAAACGAACCCGGAAGTGGCGGCGGCTTTCGGCAGCGGCAAGCCGATCCTGTCCTTCGCCGACGTGCTGGGGATGCTCTCGCGCGACAGCGAAACGCTGGTGGCGGCAGGCTCCTTCGGCAAGACGACGAGCGTTTCGCTGATGGCGCATTGCCTGATGGAAGAAGGGCTCGATCCGTCGTTCATGATCGGGGCCGTGCCGCTGTCGCCACGGTCGCCTGCCAACGCTGGAGAGGGACGGCAATTTCTGCTCGAGGGCGACGAATACCCCTCCTCGAACACGGACAACCGCTCCAAGTTTCTGCACTATCATCCCGATCATCTTCTGATCACGCCGCTGGCGCACGATCACGTGAACGTATTTCCCACGGTGGAAGATTATCTGGCACCGTTTGCGGAACTGGTCGCGATGGTTCCCGCCAGCGGTCTTGTTGCGGCCTCGACCGGCGGGGAATTGTCGAAACGGTTTCTGCAATCGCAGACACGGCCCATCCTCACCTATGGCATCTCGTCGGGCGACTGGCAGGTGCGCGACATCGCATGGGGCGAGCGCACGCAATTCACGATCGTGCAGGGGGACAGGGAGATCGTGCGGTTGGAGACCGGCCAGCTCGGTTTGCACAATATCGAGAACATGCTGGGCGTCGGCGTGTTTCTGATGAAGCTGGGGCTTATAGAGGCGGAAGGCCTGCGCCGTGCGATGGCGTCGTTCAAGGGCATTACGCGGCGGCTCGACCGCAAATCGGAGAAAACGTCCATCCCGATCTTCGAAGGCTTCGGGTCTTCCTACGACAAGGCGCGCAGCGCCATCGCCGCCATGAAACAGCATTTCGGTTCGCGCGATCTTGTCGTCGTGTTCGAACCGCACACGTTTTCGTGGCGCAATCGCAACACGATGCACTGGTACGACGATGTGTTCGAAGGCGCGCACAAGGTTTTCGTCTGGCACCCGGCGGAGCAGGGCGCGGGCACGCACGATCAGGTGACGCAGGCCGATATCGTGGCGCGCATCGCTTCGAACGGCTACGACGTGACGGCGATCGACGAGACGGGCGATGCGGCCGGTTCGGTCTGCGATGCGCTGAGCGGAAACAGCGCCGTGCTGTTCCTGACGTCCGGCAACCTCGGCGGGCTTATCGAAAGCGTGCCGAAGCTGGCGGAAGACAGATATCCCGTCGCACCGGAACGGGCCGTGCAGAGCGCTGCTGGCTGAGCGATCAAGTCATCTTGCGGTATCGCGCGGCGCGCGATCTTGCGCTGCTGTCAATACGCATTCTTCGTGTCGAGCAGCGACAGCGGGGTCTTTAACAGTATGTACAGGTCGAAAGCGATGGACCAGTTCTCGATGTAGTAGAGATCGTGGCGCACGCGCTGTTCGATCTTTTCCAGCGTGTCCGTCTCACCGCGCCAGCCGTTGATCTGCGCCCAACCGGTGATGCCGGGCTTCATCTTGTGGCGGGCGAAATAGCCATCGACGACTTCGTCGTAGACCTGGCCGGCGGCTTTTGCCTGCATGGCGTGCGGGCGTGGACCTACGAGCGAAAGATCGCCGAGCAAGACGTTGAACAATTGCGGCAGTTCGTCGATGGACGTCTTGCGGATGAAACGGCCGACGCGCGTAACGCGGGGATCGTCCTTCGTCACGAGCCTTGTTGCGCGGCTGTCGCAAAGGTCGGTATACATCGAGCGGAACTTGAAGATGTGGATCGGCTCGTTGTTGAAGCCGTAGCGGATTTGCCGGAAGAACACCGGCCCGCGCGAATCCAGTTTCACGGCCAGCGCCACGAGGGCGAGCAGCGGCGAGAGGGCGATCAGCGCCAGAGCTGCGACGACACGGTCCTCGATGGTTTTCACCGCATGACCCCAATCCGACATCGGCTTGTCGAAAACCGGCAGGAATGGGACGGTGCCGATGCGGGCATAGGCGCGGTCGCGCAGGCGCAATTTCGATCCATGCGCGCTGACGCGGATGTCGATGGGCAGCACCCAGAGTTTCTTCAGCAGATGCAGGATGCGGTCTTCGGCCGCCGGAGGCAGGGCGACGATGATGAGGTCGATCTTCTGCTCGCGGCAGAATTCGGCCAGCGCGTCGAATGTGCCGAGCTTGCGAATGTCGCCTACCGCTTCCGGCGAACGGTCGCCCATGCGGTCGTCGAAGATGCCGAGGATCCGGATGTCGTGCGAACCGGACTTGGCGAGCTGTTCGATCAGCGTAGCGGTGGCGGGGCCGCCGCCTGCGATCACCGTCCGCCGGGCGAGACTGCCGGCCTTCGACTGGCTGCGCAGCCACCAGGCGAGGCCTGTGCGGCTCAAAGCCAGTGCGCCCCAACCGGCTGCGAACCACAAGGCCAGCCAGCGTTTCATGCCGGCGGCGGGCAGGTCTGCGACAAAGGTGGCGACGATGAGACCGGACAATGCAACGAAGAGCCAGAGGCCGGTCAGGGCGAGTTGGCGCGTCAGGCCGCCCAGCGACGGGATTGTATAGGTCCAGTTCTTCCGCAAACCGGTCATGGCGACGGCCGTGACCGCGGTCACCAACGCCACGGCGAACAGCCAGCCCGCGCCCGATTGGGACTTCCAGACTCCCATCGTGGCAAATCCGGTGGCGGCGATGGCCAAAGCGTCGAATATCAGGACCGAGGCCACGATCGCCGGTTGCGACACCGGCTTGACGTGCGGCAAAGCGCGGTATTCAGCGCTACCCGGAAATCCCCGGGCGCCGGCGGCTATCGCGGGGTCGGTATGGGCGTTCATGACGTCTTGTCCCGAATGGTGCGTGACTTGAAACCTGTTTTCGCGGAAATCTTAACCGGATGAAGTAAACGCCGGTCTAACGGCAGCACTTGATTTGGAATTGCCGGCAAGATTAAGGTATTATATTACCACATAAAGAAAATGCCCATGAAATGGCGGCTTTCGGCGAAATCATGGAAAAGAAGTGTTGACGAACCGGACGGAGCAGACCTATAAGCCCGCTTCCTCCCGGGCCTGTGCTTCGCTGCGCAGGCTGCGGAAGCCAGTCAATCCGGAATTATCATCATGTATGGCAACACAACGTCGACCAAACCGGCGGACGTGCAGAAGACCTGGGTGCTGATCGACGCGGAAGGCCTCGTCGTCGGCCGTCTCGCTGCGATCGTCGCCAATCGCCTGCGCGGCAAGCACAAGCCCTCTTTCACTCCGCATGTCGACGATGGCGACAACGTCATCATCGTCAATGCGGAGAAGGTGGTGTTCACGGGCCGCAAGCGCGACCAGAAGAACTATTACCACCACACCGGTTATCCGGGCGGCATCAAGGAGCGCTCGGCGCGCTTCATTCTCGAAGGCCGCTTCCCGGAGCGGATCGTCGAGAAGGCGGTGGAGCGCATGATTCCGCGCGGCCCCCTCGGCCGTCAGCAGATGAAAAACCTGCGCGTCTACGCCGGCCCGAACCATCCCCACGAGGCACAGCAGCCCGTCACGCTCGACGTTGGCGCCCTCAATGCGAAGAACAAGCGGAGCGCGTAAAATGGCCGAAACCACACTTTCCTCGCTCCAGGACCTGAAGGAAGCAACCGGCGCACCGGTTGAGGAAGCACCGAAGTACGAGCAGAAGCTCGACGCGCAGGGCCGCGCCTATGCGACCGGCAAGCGCAAGGACGCCGTCGCCCGCGTCTGGATCAAGCCCGGCTCGGGCAAGATCACGGTCAATGGCCGCGAATTCGACGTCTATTTCGCCCGTCCGGTTCTGCGCATGATCGTGCAGCAGCCGCTGGTCATCGCCAAGCGCAGCGGCCAGTACGACCTCATGGTGACGGTCGCCGGCGGCGGTCTGTCCGGCCAGGCCGGCGCAGTGCGTCACGGCCTTGCCAAGGCGCTGACCCATTACGAGCCCGACCTGCGTCCGGCGCTGAAGCGCGAAGGCTTCCTGACGCGCGATTCGCGTACGGTCGAGCGCAAGAAGTACGGCCGCCGCAAGGCCCGCCGCAGCTTCCAGTTCTCGAAGCGCTGATTTGTGCTTTTGCACTGTGTTTCAGGAGCCGCCCTTCGGGGCGGCTCCTTGCATTTGGGATGCGAAGTTGGGCGCATGACGGCAAGCTGCTAAACTCACGTCTGCCGGGGCTTTCCGGCTGGCAGGAGATACCGGCATGCACGCGGTCAATTGGATGCGGATGATGGCTTTGGCGGCGGTGGCCGCCGGCACGGTGCTTGCGTCCGGTGCTTACGCCCAGAACCGGGCGCCGGACGAGGCCGCATTGCGCAGCCTGTTTCCGGGGCTGCAGATCAAGCCCGCCAACGGTCCTGGCGCGTTCGAACTGGGGGAGTGGCGGGCGTCGCTGTTCAGCCCGTCCCGCAACGGGTTTTCGCTGAGCCTGCACTGGAACGGCATTGACGATGAGAAATGGCCATTCGAAAAGCTGGTCGCCGGGCTGGCGGGCCGCTACTGCGGCAAGGTTTCCGCCAGCGCAATCGCCGCACATTTGGAAAAACTGTACAAGACGAAATCGCTGGTCCGGGAACGGGAGTTGGGCGGCAATGCCGGCTCGACGTTCAAGCGGCGCCTGTCGGCGCGTGTCGGCGCTTGCCGCGCGGTATTCGTCGCCGAGGGGGCGCGCTGGCATACGCTGCGGGTGAACGTCACGGGCAAGTAGGCGACCGCCCATGATTTCGACGCGATTGAGGTTCAGGTACAGGTTGCCCCGCGTTAGCAAATTCTTTGCAGTGATCTTTTTCGGTTCGGGGGATGTGCGCTGGCGCACTTGCCGAAGCTATGCGGCAGCGGCAATGTGCGGGCCGGCTCAGCTCAGGAGAAGACAATGACTTTTTTAAAGTATTCCGCATTCGCAACCGCCGCTGGAATCGCATTTCTGGCAGCGCCGCTCCAGACGCTGGCAGCGGATGTGACGCTCAGGGATGTCAGTTTTGCGTCTCCCAACGGCAAGAGCAAGGCGACAATGAAAACCGTGCTCGCGACCGGCACGAACGTTACCGAAGCCGAGTTGAAGAAGCTGTTCGATCCTGCCGCATCCAAAGAGGAGAAGGCCGCGATTGCCGCGAAGATGAAAGCCGAGTTGCTGTCGATTCCCGAAATCGCCGTGACACGGAGCGACAAGGAAGGCCTTATCACGATCAAGAATATTTCGATCACTTCCATTAATGGCGGGAAGTTCGCCAAGGCGACCATGGAAGGTTTCGACGGCAACATTCCCTCCGAGACGAACAGCGGAAAAATTTCCATGAAGTCGGGGCCGATCGTCATTCAAGACGGGGATTTCAGCCAGGCGCTCGGCGCTGTGAAATCCGGCGACTTCACCGACGGCGCGTGGCGCTTCTCCACGTTCAAATGGTCGAACTTCGAGCTGCAGGCGCCTGAAAAGAGCGGTGGTCAGCCAGTCTATCACACGGTGAAGATCGGTTCCGTCGAAGCCGATACGAAATATGAAAACGGCCTGCCGACCATGACGAAGGGCGAGATCAAGGACATCGTCTTCATGCCGGCGGCCAATTCCCAGGCCGGGCAGGGGATGACCATGTTCGGCTACAAGCAAGTTAACGTCGGGATGACGTTTGCCGGCAGCTACGACGCTGCAAACAAGCAATACAAGCTCACCGATTTCACGCTGAACGGCAAGGATGCAGGCGTTCTGTCGCTGACCGGCGTGTTCGGAAACATCGATGGTGCGGCCTTCAACGGCGACAAGCGCCAGCGCATGATGGCGCTTATGGCCGGCGATGCCGATAATATAACGATCAAGTTCGTCAATAACGGCCTGTTCGACAAGGCGCTGGCATTCTACGCCACCATGAAGGGCTCGCAGCCCGATGCGGTGAAACAGGAACTGGCCGGCATGGCTGGTGGCATGCTGCCGATGTTCCTGGGCGGCGACGCCGGCGCGATGCAGAGCGCCGGAGCGGTTTCGGAGTTCGTCAAGAGCCCGAAGAACCTGACCATCTCCGTGAAGGGGAAGATGGGCCCGGTGCCGTTCCGCGATCTTGCGGCGGGACAAAATCCGATGGCAGTCTTGAGCAAACTGAAGATCGAAGCCGTTTCGAACAAGTAAGCGGCGAACGATATTCCGGCGCCGGTCCCGCAAGCGGGGCCGGCGTTTTCGCGTCCGGGGCGCTGGCGGACTTGACACCGGAGACGGGCTCGTCCACCGCTCCGGCAGTTTTTTGCAGGATCAGGGCCATGCAAGCGAAGATATTCATCGACGGCGAATCCGGCACCACCGGCCTTGTGATCCGCGAGATGTTGCAGGGCCGCAAGGACATTGAAATACTCTCCATAGATCCGGCGCGGCGCAAGGACGTTCAGGCCAAGGCCGACATCATGGCGGCAGCGGACCTTGCGGTATTGTGCCTGCCCGACGATGCGGCGAAAGAGAGCGCGGCTTTGGCGGCGTCGCTTGGCGCGAATGCGCCGCGTTTGCTTGACGCTTCGACCGCGCATCGCGTCGACACGGACTGGACTTTCGGCTTTCCGGAATTGACCGCAGGGCAGGCGGACGCCATCCGCCGCGCGCCGCGCGTCGCCAACCCCGGCTGCTACGCCACGGGCGCGATTGCGCTGCTGCGGCCGCTGACGGATGCGGGGCTTATACCTGCCGATTTCCCCGTCACGATCAACGCCGTCTCCGGCTACAGCGGCGGCGGCAAGAGCATGATCGCCGATTACGAGGCGCGCACCGCGCCCGATTTCGAGCTTTACGCGCTGGGGCTGGAACACAAGCACCTGCCGGAAATCCAGAAGTATTCCGGCCTTTCGCGGCGGCCGTTGTTCGTGCCGTCGGTCGCCGATTTCCGGCAGGGCATGCTGGTGTCCATTCCGCTGCACCTCGACCAGCTGCCCGCCAGGCCGTCCGGCGCCGACCTCGAAGCGGCGCTTGCCGCGCGCTACAAAGACGGGCGGTTCGTCACCGTCGTGCCGTCCGAGCGGATCAACGGCGAGGCTGGCAAGCTGGAAGCGCAATCGCTGAATGACACCAACAATATGGAATTGCGGGTTTATTGTAACGCGTCGCGGGGGCACGCCGTGCTCGTCGCCAAGCTGGACAACCTCGGCAAGGGCGCATCGGGCGCGGCGGTGCAGAATCTCGAGCTGATGCTGGGGTTGAGTTAGCTGTTGTTTTAGCGCCTGGTTAAAGCCCTGCTTGTGTTGTTATTCTGCAACGCATACCGGAAATCGGCTACGTTTACACGATGCATCTCCGTTGCGCATGTTGCCGTGAATCGGGCAATTGCGTATTTTTCCCAATCAGGCGGCGCTTCGGGGGAGCGTCCGACGTTGGGGGATCACATGAAGAGAGTCTACCGGGCCGCTTTGGCTGCCGGTGTCGCGGGCGCCGCGCTCGCAGCATCCATGCACAGTGCGAACGCGGGCGGTTTCGCCCTTCGCGAACAGAGCGCCGCAGGCATGGGCGTGGCATTTGCCGGCGCTGCCGCTGGCGGGGCGGGCCTTGGCTCGATGTTCTGGAACCCGGCGACAATCACGCAGTTCGATGGCTGGCGTTCGTCGTGGAATATTTCCGGCATCATGCCGAGCTCGAACATTACGGCCAGTTTGCCGACGCCGCTGCCGCTACTCGCGCAGGGCGTGTCCTCGGGCAATATCGGGCAGGGCGCCATCCTGCCGGCGTCCTATACGTCCTACCAATTGACCGACAAAATCTATCTCGGCCTCGCGACCGGCGCGCCCTACGGCCTCGTCACCAAGGCGAACTCGCCTTCGGCAAGCACGCTGTACGGCATCACGTCGAAAGTGTTCTCGACCGAAGTCACGCCGACGATCGGCTACAAGATCAACGACTGGCTGTCCGTCGGCGCCGGCATTCGGATCCTGTATTTCAAGGTCGGTCTGAGCCAGGCCACGAACCTTGCGCCGCCGCTGATGGCGCGCCTTCAGGGCGATGCATGGGCTGCCGGTTTCACCCTTGGCGCGACATTGCGGCCGGGGCCGAATACGACGATCGGTATCGGCTACCGTTCGCAGATGAGGCCGAAACTCGAAGGCACGTTCGAAGCCAACATCGCGCTGCCTGCGGCGAACGGGATCAGCGCGAACCTCGTTCTGCCCGATCAGATCACGGTCGGCATCACGCACAAGCTGGACGAGCGCTGGACATTGCTGGCAGGCGGTGAATGGACGCACTGGTCGCTGTTCAACCGCTTCCCCGTCATTTCGACAGGCCCGTTCATCCCGGCCGGTTTCCCGGTCACGACGCTTGCCTTCGGCTGGCGCGACGGCTGGTATGCTTCGGCGGGCGCCGAATACAAGTGGAGCCCGAACCTGAAGTTGCGCGGCGGTCTCGGCTACGAATGGTCGCCGATCACGACGGCCACGCGCGGCACGCGCCTGCCCGACAGCAACCGCATCTGGGCGACGGCCGGGTTCAGCTGGCAGGTCAACGAGAAGATCAGCATCGACGCCAGTTACGCGCATATCTTCGCGCAAAAGGGCACGATTGCGCTGATCCCCGGCAACCCGACGTTCAACGGCGCAGTGCCCTATTTCGGCAGCGCCCGTTCGCATGTCGATATCGTGTCATTCGGCCTGAACTACCGCTGGGATACGCCGGTGCGCGCGGTTGTCGCGAAGTACTGACGCCACGGAATCGGCACGTAACAGAAAAGGCCCGGATGGCAATGTCATCCGGGCCTTTTGCGTGATTGGGGTTCGCACCGCGGTTCGTTCTGATGTTCGCCCGGATCGATGCGCGGCGGTGCGGCGGGTTCTTTACGATTTCACGCGGACGTATTCTCCGGGCGCGTCGCAGAGCGGTTGCAGCTTTCCGTCTCCGGGCGTGCGGGCTTCGACCTGCTCAGGCGCCTGCTGGCGTATCCATTCGATCCAGTCCGGCCACCAGCTTCCCGGATGCTCGTCGGCATGCTGTACCCAACTCTCGAAATCTCCCTGCGGGGTCGGCCCGGTCCAGTATTGATATTTCGGCTTGCGCGCCGGGTTCACGACGCCGGCAATGTGCCCGGAGCCGGACAGCACATAGCGCATCTGGCCGCCGAAGAGCTTGGCCCCCGTGAACACCGACCTGGGTGGCGCGATATGGTCTTCGCGCGCTGCCAGATTGTATATCGGGATCGTGACGTCGCGCAGGTTCAGAAGTTTTCCGGCTATTGTCATCTCGCCGCGCGCCAGCGTGTTCTCGAGATAGCAATTGCGCAGGTAGAAGGAGTGATTGGCCGCCGGCATGCGCGTGGAATCGGAGTTCCACGTCAGCAGGTCGAACGGCATCGGTTCCGTACCCTTGAGATAGTTGTTGACGAAATAGCCCCAGATGAGTTCGTTCGGCCGCAGCATGTTGAAGGCGGCCGCCATTTTCGCGCCCTCGAGATAGCCGGTCTGCTGCATGCGTTCTTCGAGCGCCTTGATGCGGGCCGCATCGACGAAGAGTTTCAGGTCGCCCGCGTCGGTGAAGTCGACCTGCGTCGTGAAAAGTGTAGCACTGGAGATCCGCCTGTCGCCAACGGCGGCCATCCAGGCAAGCGTGATCGCCAGCAGCGTGCCGCCGACGCAATAGCCGATGGCGGTGACATCGCGTTCGCCGGTGGCTGCCTCGATCGCATCGAGCGCGCCGAGGATGCCTTCGCGCATGTAGTCTTCGAAACTCTTGTCGGCGTGGCGCTGATCCGGATTCACCCAGGACACCAGAAAAACGGTGAGGCCGTTCTCGACGCAAAAGCGGACGAAGCTCTTTTCGGGATTGAGATCGAGAACATAGAACTTGTTGATCCACGGCGGCACGATCAGCAGCGGCCGCTTGTAGACGCTTTCGGTCGATGGCGCGTACTGGATCAATTCCATGAGATCGTTGCGGAACACCACTTTGCCGGGCGACGTCGCCATGTCGCGGCCGAGTTCGAATTTAGAGCTGTCAGACTGGCGAATCTTGAGCTGCCCGCGTCCGGCCTCGATATCCTCCACCATCATGTGCAAGCCGCGCACGAGGTTTGCGCCGTTCTCTTCCAGCGTCTTGCGCAGCAGCTCTGGATTGGTTGGGATGAAGTTCGACGGCGACAGCGCGCCGGTGATCTGGCGGAGATAGAACATCGCCTTGTCGCGCGACACAGGATCGACGCCGCCGGCATCGGCGACCATGTGGTTGGCCCAACCGGAGGTGATTACATAGGCCTGGCGGAGAAAATCGTAGATCGGGTGCTCGCGCCATTGCGGGTCGGCAAAGCGCTTGTCGGCGCTTGCGCCTGCATCCGCAGGTGGCCCGCTTTCTTCGCCGGTAAGACGCCGCCACGTGTGGCCCCAGAGTTCCAGCAGCGGCGTGGTCAGGGCGGCCTGCGCCTGAACGGCCCGCTGCGGATCGGTCATCCAGTATTCGGCGATCGAGCCAAGCGTCTGGACGGCGTCGGCGGCGTGTTCCATCAGGTCCGGATTGGTGCGTCCTTCCTCGACCGGCTTCATGGCGGCGGCCAGCGCTTTCCCGCTTTCCTCGATGATGAGCGGCAGGTTGCGGGCCAGCGCCTCGAAATCCGGCATTGGAAAGTCGGATTTGGGCGCGTCTGGCTTGGGAGATTGGGATTTGGGAGATTGGGACTTGGGAGTGCCGGGTTCGGGAGTCTCCGGTTCAGGGCTTCCGGCTGTCTCCGGCTTTTCTGCAGCCGGGGATTTTGCTGGAGCCGGCCCGGGAGCTACGGACGTGGTGGCTGGCAGCAGCGGACTCGCACTGCCGGACGCGGATACTTCGGCACTCCGGCCGGATCGCTTCTTCGCAGGCCCGGTTGTTTTCGTTGCGGTTTCTGACGCCGGTTTCCTGGGCGAGGAAGCTGCCTTGCTGCCGTCCGCCGAAGCGATTTTTTTCCGCGCCGCCTTTTTCGCCGGCAATTGCGCGCGATCCAGGCCTGATTCTGAAGGCGCAGATTCCGAAGGCGCCGACTCCGTCCTGGCGCTCTTCCCGGCGGCTGTCTTGCCCGTTTTGCGTGGTCCTGAAGCCATTCGTCTCGCCTCTTAGCAGTCCTTGCCGCTTACGCGGGCAATTTCAGCCACGCAACATGCAATGTTTTCGGGTATGATCATAATAGCGCTTGATTCATTTTCTATGCCACTGAACCTTCGGCCTATTGAAGGTTTTGCAGCAAAAGTGGACAGATATCGGCAGCCGGAATGTTTCGGCGGGTCCTTGTGGCGCAGGATGTAGGACGGTTTCATGACACGTGTCAGTTTGGCATACTCTTCCCTAAAGGGTGCGTCGGGTCTGCTGGCAGCCGCGCTTGTGCTTGGCCTGGCCGGACAGGCCGCAGCGCAGCAGGGAAAGGGTTCCAATCTGCCGTTCGGCTCGATTTTTCGCGGCCCCGGATTGACGACCACCGTGCCGGAGCCTGCCGACTGGGTGAGGAAATCGCGCCCGCCGGAAGGCGAACTTTACGACCGAAGAGGCCGGGTGCCGGCCGGCGAGCCGGAGCGCGGCGCGATGAATCCGGACGAGGTGCGGCGCGTCGAGGGTGAACTGAATGCCTTGCGGTCGCGTCATGACCGTGCCGGCGGGCGGTCGAGTGGCCAGCAGGGCCGTTCCGCAGCGGCGCAGCCGCAGCCGAGAAACAACAAAGCGCGCCCGCCCTGCGTACTGACGTGCAATATCGGCCTCGGCAGCATAAACCAAAAGTGATATGCAGCGCCGGATTGCTGCCGGTGACCGGGGCAAGGGAAGTTAGGATTACAATCGAGGATCAAGGTCCATGCAGGACGACTTCTACCGCGTGCGGCGACTGCCGCCCTATGTTTTCGAAGAGGTCAACAAGCTCAAGGCGCAGGCGCGAGCCGGCGGGGCCGACATCGTCGACCTGGGCATGGGCAATCCGGATCTTCCGGCGCCGAAACACGTGGTTCAGAAGCTGGTGGAAACGGCAGGCAAGCCGCGCACGGACCGCTATTCCGCCTCAAAGGGCATTGCCGGACTGCGCCGGGCGCAGGCGGCCTATTACGAGCGCCGCTTCGGTGTGAAACTCAATCCGAACACGCAGGTCATCACGACGCTGGGATCGAAGGAAGGCTTCGCCAACATGGCGCAGGCGATCACTGCGCCGGGCGATGTCATCCTCGTGCCGAACCCGACCTATCCGATCCATGCGTTCGGCTTCCTGATTGCAGGCGGCGTGGTGCGCTCGATCCCGAGCGATCCCAATCCGGAGTTCTTCGAGGCCGCCGAACGGCAGATGGCCTATTCGATACCCAAGCCGATTGCGATGGTCGTCTGCTATCCGTCCAATCCGACGGCCAATGTCGCTTCGCTCGATTTCTACAAGGACCTCGTCGCCTTCGCGAAGAAGCATGAGATATTCCTGTTGTCCGACCTCGCCTATGCGGAGGTTTATTTCGACAACAACCCGCCGCCTTCGATCCTTCAGGTCAACGGCGCTGTGGATGTGGCGGTCGAATTCACCTCGATGTCCAAGACCTATTCGATGGCGGGCTGGCGCATCGGCTTTGCCGTCGGTAACGAACGGCTGCTGGCGGCGCTGGCGCGCGTAAAAAGCTATCTCGACTATGGCGCGTTCACGCCGATACAGGTTGCGGCCACCGCCGCGCTCAACGGGCCGGACGATTGCATCGACGAGATGCGCGCGATCTACAAGCGCCGCCGCGACGTGATGGTGGAGAGTTTTGGGCAGGCGGGCTGGGAAATCCCCGTGCCGAAGGCGTCGATGTTCGCCTGGGCGCCGGTGCCTGAGAAATTCCGCCACCTCGGCTCGCTGCAGTTTTCGAAACTGCTGATCGAAAAGGCCGACGTCGCCGTCGCTCCAGGCATCGGCTTTGGCGAAAACGGCGACGATTATCTGCGTCTGGCGGTGGTCGAAAACGAGCAGCGCATCCGCCAGGCGGCGCGCGGCATCAAGCGCTTCTTCGAAACGGCGGACGAAACGCTGCACAACGTGGTGCAGCTGAAGCGCGGATAGCTGCCGCGATTGCTTTCGCAGGCAGGTGTCTTGCGAGCCGTCTTGCGGTTTGTCTTGCGGTTTGTCTTGCGTTTGGTCTTGCCAGTCATCTTGCCAAGCGCGGGCAAAGCTGAAAATCTGCCCCGGATACCGGCTCGTCACGAAGCCGGACGGGGTGGAGACACAGCATGAGCGCCGGCGCGAAACAGCCCGATTACGTCGTCAAACACGGCGCGCCGCATTGCCGGCGTTTCGTCGAACAGCGCTGGTTGCTCGACCAGACCATCCGCGCCAATGGCATGGACTGGGATCAGCCGCGCTCGATCTATCTTTCAGCGCCATGCGGCTCCGAAGCGGGGGCCGATTTCGTGGGCCTTCGCATGCGCATCCAGAAGCTGGCGGATGCTGCCGGGGCCTTCGAGGCTGTGGCGAAACGGCGCGAGGGCAGGGCGAAACAGTTCGAGGCCGAAGGCGCGCTGGTTTCGGCCCGTGACAATTATTTCATGGCGTCCATCCACTGGGGCGGGGCGATGTGGACGCTGGACGAGAACAGCGAGCAGAACATCGCCTATAACGAGCGCAAGCGCGTTTGCTACCGCAACTATGCGCGGCTCGCGTCCGGGATGGCAGATCACCGCGTCGAGGAAGTCTGGATACCGCTTGGCGACAGGGCTTTACCGGCGTGGTTTCATCTGCCCTATGGCTATTCCGGCGGCGAGGTTCCGGCGGTCGTATCGATTCCCGGCATGGACAGTTTCAAGGAGTCGGGCGTGTCGCTGAATGGCGACAAATGGCTCTCGCGGGGCATGGCGGTTCTGTCCATCGACGGTCCGGGGCAATACGAGAGCCCGCTCGTCGGGGTCTATTTTTCAATGCAGAACTGGGAAAAGGCGGCGACGGCGGCATTCGACTGGCTGGCCGCGCGCAGGGAAGTCGATGCGGAACGGATCGGCGTCAGCGGCACAAGTTTCGGCACGCTGTTCGGCACGGTCTCGGCTGCCAGCGAGCCGCGTTACAAGGCCTGCGCAATCAACGCACCGTGTCTCGAGCCCGGTTGCCACACGATATTTCAGGAAGCCTCGCCGACCTTCAAGCAGCGCTTCATGTTCATGTCGGATATTCAGGACGAGGACGAGTTCGACCGTTTCCGCCAGTCGATTTCCTGGGAGGGCTATGCCCAGAAAATAAAGGCGCCGTTCCTGTGCCTGTCCGGTGAATCGGACGAACTATCGCCGCTGTCCCATGTCGAGCGGATGTTCTCGGTGATGGATTGCCCGCGCCAGCTCGTGATTTATCAGGACAGCCGCCACGCCATCGGCAGCGTGCCGTCGGCCAATCTGGGACCGTTCCCGCAGACGCTGATGGCCGACTGGATGCTGGCGCGGCTGAATGGCAAGCTGTTCGCCAGCGAGCGCTGGTTCGTGGAGGCGAGCGGGCGGATCGACAAAAAGCCCATAGGTTGAATTCACGGCGATTTGGCTGGTCTTTGGGCTTTTTCAATCATGGTGGGCAAAAGTCCCGCGCCGTCCTTGATCGCGACCGGCAAATGCGCCAAAACCCGGGCGGTCCTGCTGGCGGGCCGCGACGATTCTTTAGCGTTTCATGAAAAGGCGGTATCCGGTTTTCCGTCTGGAAACGCATCAAAACAGTGTCGGGATTGCTTTGCCGCCTCCACCGGGGGCGAAACAATCCGGACGGGCGGACGGGGCATTCTCTCATGGCGGATGTATTGCGCATTGGCGTGGCCGGGCTGGGGACGGTGGGAACCTCCGTGATCCGGTTGTTGCGCCGCCATGCCGCCAGCATGGAGCAGCGATGCGGCCGGCCTGTCGAGGTCGTGGCGGTGAGCGCCCGCGACCGCAAACGCGACCGCAAGATCGACCTCGAAGGGCTGACATGGTTCGACGATCCGGTCGAACTGGCGGCCAAAGGCGAGATCGACCTGTTCGTCGAGCTGATGGGCGGCGACGAGGGGCCGGCGCGCAATTCCGTCGAAGCGGCGCTGACGCGCGGATTGCCGGTCGTTACCGCCAACAAGGCGCTGCTCGCCAAACACGGCCTCGGCATTGCAAGACTGGCGGAGGCTTCCGGGGCGGCGCTAGGCTACGAGGCGGCTGTTGCCGGTGGCATTCCGATCATCAAGACCCTGCGCGAGGCGCTCGCCGGCAACGAGATCACGCGCGTCTACGGCATTCTCAACGGAACCTGCAATTACATCCTCTCGCGCATGGAGCAGGAGGGGCTGAGCTTCGCCGATTGTCTGAAGGAGGCGCAGAGGCTCGGCTATGCGGAGGCGGATCCGACCTTCGACATCGGCGGCTTCGATACGGCGCACAAGCTGGCGATCATCGCGGCGCTGGCGTTCGGCGTCGAGATCGACGCGGCAGCGGTGCATGTCGAGGGGATAGAGACGATCACGCTGGCCGACCTGCAGGCTGCGGAAGAACTCGGCTACAGGATCAAGCTGCTGGGCGTGGCGCAGAAGACCGCGAAGGGAATCGAGCAGCGGGTTCATCCGACGATGGTGCCGAAGGCGTCTTCCATCGCGCAGGTAATGGGCGTCACCAATGCGGTCACGGTCGATGCGGACGCAGTGCGCGAGCTGACGCTGATCGGCCCCGGCGCGGGCGGCGACGCCACCGCTTCGGCCGTGATTGGCGATATCGCCGATCTTGCCAAAGGCAATTCCAGTCCGGTTTTCGGCATCCCACTGTCCCATTGCAGGCCTGCTTCGCAGCCGGGCATGCAGGAGCACGAGGGCGGCTATTACGTTCGCCTGTCGGTGCACGACCGGCCGGGGGCGGCGGCCGCCATCGCGGCGCGGCTGGCGGAAAACAACATTTCGCTGCAGAGCATCGTGCAAAAAGCGCCCGGAAGCGGGGCGGCTCCGGGCAGCGCCAAGCCTGTCCCTGTCGTGCTGATTACCTACGCCACAAGCGAAGCCAGCATTCGGGCAGCCCTGGAATCTGCCTACGGCGACGGATACGTCGCGGAGAAACCGCAAGTCATTCGTATCGAACGCGAGTAAACTCAATTTCGCACTGCAGCGCGATATGGCGCATGCGACGGGGAAGAACATGGTCGATCTGGTCATCAAGCAACAGGACATCATCGAGCGCATACTGACGCTGGAACTCGTGCGCGTAACCGAGCGCGCCGCGGTGGCGGCGGCTGGTCTGCGTGGCCGGGGCGACGAGAAGGCCGCCGACCAGGCGGCCGTCGACGCGATGCGGCGGGAGCTCAACCGCTTGCCCATCGAAGGCACGATCGTGATCGGCGAGGGCGAGCGCGACGAGGCGCCCATGCTTTTCATTGGCGAGAAGGTGGGCGCCGGCAATGGTCCCAGCGTCGATATCGCTGTCGATCCGCTTGAGGGCACGACCCTCTGCGCCAAGGACATGCCGGGCTCAATCGCTGTGATGGCGGTGGCGGCCAAGGGCTCGCTCCTCAACGCGCCGGATGTCTACATGGAGAAGATCGCCATCGGGCCGGGGTATCCGCCGGGGACCGTCGATCTTGACATGAGCGCGGAAGAGAATGTGCGCTCGCTTGCGCGGGCGAAGGGCGTCAAGCCCGGCGAAATCACCGTTCTTGTGCTCGACCGTCCGCGTCACGCCGATATCATCAATGCGTGCCGCCGCGCCGGAGCTTCGATCCGGATGATCACCGATGGCGACGTGGCGGGTGTTATTTTTACTGCGCAGACGGGAGAGACCGGCGTCGACATGTATATCGGCACCGGCGGCGCGCCGGAGGGCGTGCTGGCGGCGGGCGCGCTGCGCTGCGTCGGCGGCCAGATGCAGGGCCGTCTCATACTCGATACGCCGGCCAAGATCGAGCGCGCCGCGACGATGGGCGTCAAGGATCCGAAAAAGAAATACGACATGACCGAGTTGGCATCCGGCGACGTGATCGTTTCTGCAACGGGCGTGACCGATGGTCCGTTGCTGAACGGTGTCAAATACCGGGACGGTATCATCGAGACCGAAACGTTAATTTACCGGTCGGTTACCGGTACGGTGCGGCGCATCCACGCCGAACACCGGAACATGGAAAAGTTCAGGCTTGACTAGGCGTAACGTGCTTACGGGCGATGTGCGTATATTGATGGACAAGTAATTGCGGCAGGGAACGGGTTCACGGCTGTGCCAAAATGATGTGGCATGGTTCTTGTGAGGGATTTCGGAACGTGTTCCCGGACACATCGTTTCTTTCGAGGAGGTGCATAATTGCACGCCACGGAAGGAACGCAGTGAATTTGCGGTCAGGTGTATTATGCGTAACTGTATTGTGCCGGTTTTCCGCCGTTTGGCCCTTTGCGCCGTATTCGCGGCCAGCGCCTTTGCAATGCCGGGCGTTGTTGCGCCCGCCAGCGCACAAAACATCTTCCAGCTGATTTTCGGCGGCCAGCAGCGCCGCGCGGAACCGCAATACCGCGAGTTGCGCATTCCCGGACCGGGCTATCGCAAGCGCGACGCGCGGCGTCAGCGCGCCAAGAGTGGCAAACGCTACAGCAAAAGGAAGCAGGAGAAGCGCGACGGGCGCCGTGTCGCCTCGAGCAATGGGCCGATGCTCGAGAAATCGGATTTCAAGATCAAACCCTATGTTCCGCCCAAGGTCGGCCGCGGGCCGCTGGGCCGGTTTCTGTACGACCGCACCCTGCGGCGCGGCGATATCGTGGTGACTGGCAAGGGCCTCATGGTGTTCGCCGGACGCGACCGGAAAGAGCATCGGGACAAGGATTTTCTTTCGCTGGCGCGCGGCGGCAACCTTACCGGCATGAAAAAATCCACGCTTTACAACATCAACAAGCACAGCGGCGACCGCAGTAGTGACCTTGTCCGCGTAAGGCTCGGCAAGACCTACAAAGCGCCGCTGCAAGAGCCCGAAGGTCTCAAGACGGCAGCGCGCGAGCAGTAGGAAATCGCCAGCCCTGCTACCGTCCGTTCAAAGTCCGGCTATAGTGACGCGATGAATCTCAAACCGCGTCTGTTCCTCAATGTGTCAAACTCCGCGACAGGCCGGCCCTGGCATGACCGGCTGGACCTGAAGGGGCAGGCGCGGGCGCAGGCGATCAACCAGCAAATCGGCTTGCCGGACATTCTTGCCCGCATCCTGGCGGGACGGAACGTCGGGCCGGACGAAGCCGAAGCATATCTCGATCCGGCGATCCGGAAACTCATGCCCGATCCCTCGACGCTGGCGGACATGGACGCCGCTGCGAACCGGATCGCCGCCGCAATCGAGGCTGGCGACAAGGTCGCGATCTTCGGCGATTACGACGTGGACGGGGCATGTTCGTCGGCGTTGATGGGCGAATTTCTGCGCCATTGCGGCGTGCCTTTCGCGATCCATATTCCCGACCGCATTTTCGAAGGCTACGGACCAAATGCCGAAGCCATCGCCTCGCTCGCACAACAGGGCGCAAGGCTTCTGGTCACGGTCGATTGCGGTACGGCGAGTTTCGAACCGTTCGCCGAAGCGGAGCGGCTGGGCCTCGATGTGGTGGTTCTGGACCACCACCAGACAGGCGAAACCCTGCCGCAAGTCGCCGCGCTGGTTAATCCGAACCGGCAGGACGATCTGTCCGAACTGGGGCACCTGTGCGCCGCCGGTGTCGTATTCATGACGCTGACAGCCGTGACGCGCGAATTGCGGCGGCGCGGATACTGGACGGCGCAGCGCCCGGCGCCCGATCTTCTGGCCATGCTCGATCTGGTCGCGCTGGCGACGGTCGCCGACGTGGTTCCCCTCAAGGGGCTGAACCGCGCCTTCGTCGTGAAGGGGCTTGCGGTAATGCAAATGCGCGCCAGGCCCGGCATGCGGGCGCTCTTCGACGTCGCGCGCGCCAGTGGTCCGCCGCGCGCTTTCATGCTCGGTTTTCTGATCGGCCCGCGCATCAACGCAGGCGGACGGATTGGCGATGCGGCGCTCGGCGCGCGGTTGCTGCTGGAACAGGACGATGCCGAGGCGCTGCGGATCGCGCAGGAACTCGACAGGCTGAACAGCGAGCGTCAGACCATCGAGGCGGCGACTTTGGCCGAGGCCGAAGCCGAAGTCATCGCCTCGCTTGGTGCGAAGGGGGATACGACGCTCATAATTGCTGCCGGTGAAGGTTGGCATCCGGGCGTGGCGGGCCTGATCGCCTCGCGTCTGAAGGAACGGTTCCGGCGGCCCGCCTTTGCAATCGCCTTTGCGGGCGCGACCGGAACCGGCTCGGGCCGGTCGATTGCCGGCGTCGATCTCGGCCGTGCGGTGCGCCGCGCCGTGGACGAAGGGCATCTCGTCAAGGGGGGCGGCCATGCGATGGCGGCCGGTTTGACCATCGAAAGACAAAAGCTCGGCGCATTCCGTGCCTTCATGGACTCGGAACTGGCGCGCGAAACCGGCGATGCGCGGGCGCGCAACGCGCTGGAAGTCGATGCCGCACTGACGGCAGGCGGCCTGCGGCCGGAACTGGTCGAAGAGATGGAGAAGGCCGGCCCGTTCGGCGCCGGCAATCCCGAGCCGGTGATCGCCTTGCCCGCGCACCGGATAGCCGATGCGGGGGTCGTCGGCTCCGATCATGTCCGCGTGCGCATCGCCGCCGGCGACCGCGGCCATATCGACGCTATCGCCTTTCGCTGCGCAACGGCGGAACTCGGTCAGGCGCTGCTTGCGGCGAGGGGCCGCACCATGCACATCGCAGGTTCGCTGAGCATCGACCGCTGGGGGGGGCGGCCGCGCGTGCAATTGCGCATTGCGGACATTGCCGAGCCGAAAGAACCGGACTGAACGGGAATGTTCGCCGAAACGGCCGACCCGCGCGTTATATCGTTGCAATGTTCCAAAAGCCCGTTTATACGGGCTGCACTTTTCCGGCGGACTGTTGCGCCGCGGATCGAATGGCAAGCGCACAAAGGCTTGCAAGTATTCGATTAACAGGGCTTTGGGCCGTAGGCTTCGACCCTGTTGCGCGCACAACGGACCAAGGGAAAAGGCAGGCAAGGCCGCAACCCGGCCGAACCGGCAAGCGCCCATCGTCTAGCGGTCTAGGACGTCGCCCTTTCACGGCGAAAACAGGGGTTCGAGTCCCCTTGGGCGCGCCATTTTCCAGGAAAATGGACGCCCAAAGTTTTGCAGGGAAGTTCGAACTTTGTTCGAATGGGCGCGCCATTTTCCATGAAAATGGACGCCCAAGTTTTGCAGGGAAGTTCGAACTTTGTTCGAACGGGCGCGCCATTTTCCAGGAGAATGGACGCCCAGGTTTTGCAGGGAAGTTCGAACTCTGTTCGAACGGGCGCGCCACCTGGTTTTCTGCAACAAGGTTATTGCGACTTGTGCTTCGCGCTGCTGACGGGGCTGCCCGATGCGCGCAGTGCACCTGGCGCCAGCGACCTGGTGCGGTTGACAGCGGCCCGAACGCCGGCGATTTCATCAGCCGGGGCGCGTCCTAATATCATTCAGATCATGTTCATTTAGAAACCGGCATTAGAGCGCCATGGCTGCCGATGTGTGGCGGGGGAGTGAGACGGCCGTGTTTCCGGTTGTCCGGTCTGAGGATGGGTACATTATGGATCAGCAGGTAATCAGGGCGAAAGTTGAAGTCGGCGCGTATGGCAATATCGTCAGGGCGGCCATGCCGATCCAAGCCGGAGAAACCATCTTTTATCTCTCGGGCGACATCGTATCGGTTCCAACCAAATACACCATACAGCTCGATGCCCAGCGGCACGTCCTGAACGAGGACTCCGACTGGGATCTGATGAACCACGCGTGCGAGCCGAACGTTCGCATCGACGTTCAGTCGCGCGAGATGGTCGCCGTGCGCGACATTGAGCCTGGCGAGGAACTCAACTTCAACTACAACACGACCGAATGGTCGATGACCTCGCCGTTCGCCTGCGGCTGCGGCTCGCCGAAATGCGCCGGCGAGATCCGCGGTTTCCGTTTCCTCACCGACCAGCAACGCCGCGACATCGCGCCCTATATTTCGCCTTACATCGCCCAGCGCTGGAGCGACGAAATCAAGGCAGGCAAATCCAGCGTTGCAAGCATCGACATTCGCCAGCTCCGGCCGGAAGTCCACGTTCTGGCCCCCTACGAGATCGTCAACGGCAAGTCCGTCAGCCCGGAATACGAAGCCCCCGAGTTCCGTCAGGAAATAGACGGCTGGCTCAAACCGCTGGGGCTTTCGTGGGTCTGGCATGAAACGACCCTGCAGAACGTGCCGCAGGTCGTCGCCGCTATCGCCGCGAGCGCCGCGCACGGGCCGGTCGTGGCGTTCAATCTGTGCGACGGTTCGGAGATCGACGGATATCCGGGCCTGTCCGTGGTCGAGGCGCTTTATGCGGCGAACATCCCATTCTCCGGCGCGAGCGCGGAGTTCTATGAATCCACGACGTCCAAGCTGAAGACAAAGGAACTGCTGTTTGCGACCGGCGTAAACACGCCGGCCTGGTCGGTCGTCGGTCCGGACGGCGAGGTCGAGCTGCCGGCGGAGAAGTACCCTGTCATTGTGAAGCCCGACATTTCGGCCGGAAGCTATGGCATAGAAGTGGATTCGGTTTGCGACAGCCCGGCCGCCGTCGCCCGGAAGATGGCTGCGCTGCGCGCCGATCCCAAATTCGCGACCACGACTTTCTTCGCCGAACAATTCGTGCGAGGGCGCGAATTCACGGCCCTTCTTGTCGAAGCTCTGGATGAGCCGCTGGGCCTTTGGGTGTTGCCGCCGTGCGAACGCGTATTCGACCAGCGTCTGCCGGAAAAGGAACGGTTCCTCGTTTACGATCGCTACTGGGAGCTGCCGGATACAAAGATGCCGCTGCCGCAAGGCGAGAAGTTTTACTGGTATGCGCTGGCTTCCGAAGATTTGCAGAAACGGATCAGCGATGTCGCCCGGCGCGCCATGCGCGGCGTCGGCGGCGCTGGGTATGCCCGGGTCGACTTCCGGCTCGATGAGCGCACGGGCGAATTGTTCGTTCTCGAGGTCAATGCGCAGTGCGGCCTTTCGGTGCTCGATTCAACCACCGTTGGCAGCATGTTGAAACTCTCGGGCACGCCGATGGAAACGCTTGTCACACGCATCCTGCAACACGCACTGACACGACACTAGGTCTGTACGTTACGGCCGGGCGAATACGTCCGGCCGCCATGAACGGCGCGGCGTACTGCCATTTGGTTTCTCCATATGCCGTGCGTTGTATGCCGTATGCCGTATTCCGGACGGCGCATGCGGTCCGGATTTGTCTTCCATTCTTTCTTTGTTTCATTCGGTTTGCCGCGCTGTCCGGCCAGGGCCAGGCGCCGGTTCGCCGTGGGTGCGCAAAACGTTTTGTCCAAACGCTGTACGGCGGAGAATATTGGCGTATCCGGCAGGCCGCTTTCGCACGGGCCGGCATGGGGTAACACAGGAAGGACTGCGAGGGGATATGACGCAAGCCGATGTGCCGCTCCGCGGCGGGGACAGAAAGCCGAAGCAGCTGGCACGCGTGGAGCTGGGCGGCTACGGAGAATATCTGCGCGCCAATGCGGCGATCGCGAAAGGGCAGGCGATCTTCTACCTCGACGGCAGAATTGACGGCAGCGCCAGCAAACATTCGATCCAGCTTGCCGAAGACCGTCACGTGGTCACGGAGCATTCGATCTGGCAGTTCACCAACCATGCCTGCACGCCGAACATGCGTATCGATACGGTCAATCGCAACATGGTCGCGGTACGCGACATCGCTGCAGACGAAGAACTGACGTTCAATTACAATACTAGCGAGTGGGCTATCAGTTCGCCTTTCACCTGCGGTTGCGGGCAGGAGCAGTGCATGGGGGAAGTGCGCGGCTTCAAACATGTGCCGGACGCGGGGCGGGCAGAGCTGAAGACCTTGCTGACGCCTTACATCGAGCAACGCTGGGCTGAAGAGATTGCCCGCGGCGGCAACGGCCGGCGCGATGTGCGCAGGCTCAGGCCCGAAGTGCATGTCCTTGTTCCCTACGAGACAAAGGACGGGAAGGCTGTCAGCCCGGAATGCGACACGGCGGCTTTCCGCGCCGAGATTGCCGGATGGTTCGCGCCCCTTGGACTGGATTGGGCATGGACGCCGGTGACGCTTGAAACCATCGCTGATGTCGCCGAAAAGCTGAAGCAGCGGCGGCAGGAACGGGAGGTTGCCGTTTTCAATCTCTGCGACGGTTCGGAGATCGACGGTTATCCCGGTGTGTCGGTGATCGAGGCACTGGCTGCCAGGGGTCTACCCTTCACGGGAGCCAGCAGCGAGTTTTACCGGAAGTCGACGTCGAAAATCGTGAGCAAACGCATGCTGGCGGCTTCCGGCGTTCCGACGGCGCCGATGGCCGAGATAGCCAATCCGGACGCCGCCATCGATGCGGCGATTGCAATTGTTGGCTTCCCCCTCATCGTGAAGCCGGACGTTTCGGCGCAGGGGTATGGCAACAGATACAATTCAGTTTGCACGACGCGTGCGGAGGTTGAGTATGCGTACGAAGCTCTGCGTGCGGACCCTTATGTCAAGGACAGTGCGATTTTTGCCGAGTCCTTTATCCCGGGCCGCGAATTTACGGTATTTGCGGTAGAGGACGACAGCCAGCCACTTGGCCTCAGGGTACTTGCGCCGTGCGAACGCCACTGGAAGCTTCCCGCAGACAGGCCCTTGCTCCCGGAAGGAACGCAAGACTGCCTGCAATTGCCGGTAGAAGACGGGTTACGGGCTTCGATGGAGCCGTTGATCCGGCAAGCGGTGCGGGCGGTCAGCGGCTGCGGATATGCGCGATGCGATCTGCGCCAGGACAGCCGCGACGGCAAATTGTACATTCTGGAGGTCGATGCCCAATGCGAGCTTTCGGCCGATCCGATGTCTGAGATCGCCTGTATCCTGGAGTACTCGGACTTGAGTATATCCGATCTCGTCGAAAAGATACTGAACCATGCCATGACACGATAAATCGCCCGGAATAATGCTTGCGTTTCAGGTTTTCCGGGCCATGGCGGCCGGCGATCTGGACGCGCTGCAAGCGGGCGGGTAAGGGTCAGGGCAAGGGTGAAGGTCGTGATGCGTCGCGGAGGCTAGGCGAAACATGGATAGCGGAGGCGCAGACAACCGCGAGGCGATGTTCAACATGTTCGCCGGCGTGTCGCGTTATGCGCGACGCTACAAGTGGACGATCGCGCTGCTGGTGTTCGGGCTGACGTTCGAGAGCCTCTACGACGTTGCGCTGCGCTATTCGCTGAAATTCGTCGTCGATACGGCGGTCGTTTCCAAGGATTTCACCGCTCTCGTCTATATCCTTCTCGTGCTGGCGGCCGGCGCGGTCCTCTTCAATTTCGTCGTCATCGGCTGCGACTACATGTGGGCCAGGACGGGCGGCCGGATCATCAACGACCTGCGCGCTGACATGTTTCGCCACCTGCAGGCGCTGCCGGTCGGTTACCACAAGAGACAATCGGCGGGCGACCTGATGGCGCGTTTCAATGCCGACGTCGCGCAAATCGAGGAGGGCATGATCCTGGCCCTGCCGATGGCGGCCATGGGCATTGTCGAAATCGTCTTGACGCTGGCCCTGATGGCGTTCCTGCATCCGCTTTTGTGTTCGCTCGCGGCTGCAGGCATCGTCGTCAGCCTGATGATCCCGCAGCTGATCCAGGGCGCGGCAGTGAAAGCCTCGTTTCAGTTGCGGCGCGAGGAAGGCCACATGATCGGCTTTCTGCAGGAAAATCTGACCGGACAAAGCGTCATCAAGGCCTACAGCCTGGAAGCGCATGCGTCGCGCGACTTTGGCGGCAGGCTCGACAAGCTGCTGCATATTTTTGCGCGGGCGAATTTTCTCGCCTACCTCGTGTCGCGCGTTCCCAGCCTGACGTTTCTGCTGCTGCAGCTTGTTGTGCTTGGCGTCGGCGGCTGGCTGGCCATTCAGGGCCGGATTACTGTCGGCGATCTCGTCGCTTATCAGGCGCTGCTGATCGGCCTCAACATGGCGATCTTCAATCTTACCTGGATGATCCCGTCCTTCATTCAGGCGACGGCCGGCTGGCAGCGCATCCGGGAAATTCTCGACGAACCGCTGGGCATCGCCGATGTGCCCGGGGCGCAGGATCTGACCAACCTCGATGCCGGCATCGAACTCGACAAGGTGCGGTTCTCCTATCCGGGGTCGAAGGAGCCGGCGTTGCAGCGGGTCGACCTGAAGATCGAACCGGGCGAATACGTTGTCTTCGTCGGACGCAGCGGCTCCGGCAAGAGCTCGATCATAAATCTGCTGCTGCGGTTTTACGAAACGACGGAAGGCGAAGTGCGCATCGGAGGCATGAACGTCCGCGACATCACAATGTCGTCCTTGCGGGCCAAGATCGGCCTGGTTTCGCAAGACATCACGCTGTTTGACATACCTGTGGCCGAGAACATCCGGCTCGGAAACCTCGACGCCAGCGAAGAGGAAATCATGGCGGCGGCAAAGTCGGCCGAAATTCACGATCACATCGTCACCATGCCGGAAGGCTACGACTCGCTGGCAGGGCCGGGTGGATCGAAATTTTCCGGCGGCGAGCGGCAGCGTGTCGCGCTTGCCCGCGCACTGGTGCGCAAGCCCGCCATCATGGTGCTGGACGAATTTTCCTCCGCGCTCGATCCGACGACGGAAGCCGACATCCTCAAGACCATCGAGCGTCTCAAGGGCACTTGCACGATCATCTCCGTCACGCACCGGCTGTCGATGGCCGAAGCTGCGGACAAGGTCGTTGTTATGCGCCGCGGACGCATTGTCGAAATGGGCAAGCACGATGAATTGCTGGCCAAGAATGGCGAGTACGCCAGATTGTGGAAGCGCTCCGCCAACGAAAATACCGCTGCCGAAAAAGCCGGCGAACGGGCGGCCGACGATGCGGCTGCTGCTGCGCCGCCGTCCGGCCGGGGAGCCTAGGGCGCCGTGATGTTCGAAAACCGAAAGATAATGCCGCAGAGGGCGATCGTCTTTGCGCCCTATATCGAAAGGGACGGCAAGCTCTACAGCGAACACTACGATCTGCCGGGATATCGCGCGGAGATATCGGACTGGATGACGGCGCTCGGCGTCGACTGGGAATGGCGTCCGGTGTGCTCGGCCAATCTGCAACGCGAACTCGCGCGCGCAGCCACCGCGATGACGCAAGCTTCGACCGTGGTCTTCAACCTCTGCGATGGAACGGAGGCCGACGGTTATCCGGGCATCGAAGTCGTCGAGGGGCTGGCGAACGCCGGCATTCCCTATACCGGCGCCGATCCGGAATTTTACAGGGTCACCACGTCGAAGGCGATCAGCAAGAAATTGTTTGCAGCAGCCGGCGTTTCGACCGCGCCGTATTTTCTGCTGCAACGCGGCGCGGCCGACCTTGATGCGGCGATAGACGCCATCGGCTTTCCCCTGTTCATCAAGCCGGACGTCTCTGCCGGCAGTTACGGAATTCAGGTCGATTCCGTCTGCCGCGACCGCGCCGCGGCGGAGCGCAAGATCGGCCAGTTGCTCTCGGGGTTGCACGGACAGCATTTCGAGAAAAACGGGATATTGGCCGAAGCGTTTGTCGAAGGCCGGGAGTTTACGGTGCTGGCGGTTGAAGACCCCGGCGAGCCGATGGGACTGAAAGTGGTTCCCGCAGGCGAGCGGGTGTTCGACAAGCGCGTGCCGCCGGAAGAACGGTTTCTGGCGTTCGAGCGGTACTGGGAATTGCCGGAAGACAACCGGCGCCTGCCGCCCGGCGAACCCTATTACTGGTATGAGCTGGCGCCTGCGCCCTGGCGGGACGAACTGGCCACATTGACACGCAAGGCCATGCGCGCCGTCGGCGGCAATGGCTATGCCCGCGCCGATATCCGCTACGACGAGGCGCGCAAGATGTTCTTCGTCCTGGAAGTCAATGCGCAGTGCGGACTGTCGGCCGACGATTCGGCTACCGTTGGGAGCATGTTGCGCCTGTCCGGTCTCAATATTGTCGATATCATAGAGCGTGTGCTCGCCCATGCCTCGACGCGCCGGGCTGCGGTTTCCGCCGGCTGAATCACAGGACTGCCCGATCATGAAAGTTTGCGTTCTGCAGCCGTCTTATGCGAAGTCCACCATGCTGAAAGACTATGCGCAGCATGATCCGCCGCGCGATCTCGCGCCGCTTGTTTCCGAATGGACATTCGAGCATGTCTTTCTGGACAAGGACAGCGTCTACAAAACGCTGAAGGACCTGAAGAAGTCCGGCTTCGATATTTTCGTCAACCTGTGCGAAGGCCATCTCGAATGGGATGTTCCTTCCGTCGATGTGATCCACGCGCTGGAAAGCCTCGATCTGCCGTTTACCGGCCCGCCTTCCGCTCTCTACGAGCCGCGCAAGGACATGCTGAAACTGATCGCGCGCTATGCGCAGGTGCGTGCGCCGCGTTTCGTGCTGGCGCGCAGCATGGACGACGTGGAGCGCGCCGTGGCGCGGCTGCGGCCGCCGCTGTTCATCAAACCGAACGAGGGCGGCGACAGCTTCGGCGTCGATGACGAAAGCCTCTGCCGCGACGCCGATGCCTTGCGCCGCAAGGCTGCGGTCATGCTGGCGCAATTCGAGGCGCTGCTGATCGAGGAGTTTCTGGACGGTCGCGAGTTTTCCGTTCTGGTTCTGCGCGATCCCGGGGACGCCAAGACGCCGGCTGCGTTTCAGCCGGTGGAATTCAAGTTTCCCGATGGGCTGCGTTTCAAGACCTATGCGCTGAAGAATACGCAGTTCAATCCGAAGAGTAACGTGCGGGTTGCTGAACCGGAGCTGGAGCAGCGTTTGATCGACGCGGCGCGGCGGATATTCGTGAACCACGGCGGCGCTGGATATTGCCGGATGGACTTCCGTCTTGATGCGGAAGGCGAGATCAATGTGATCGACGCCAACTTCACCTGTTCGGTATTCTATCCGGAAGGCTACTACGGGACCGCCGACTATATTCTCCGGCAGGACGGTATCGGGCCTGCCGGCTTCCTCAAAGCGATAGTCGCCGAGGGGCTGGAGCGATACCGCGCGCAGCATCCGCTCTACACGGTGCGCAACGATGGCGTGTCGGGGCTCGGTATCGAGGCGGTGCGGAATATTTCCAAAGGCGAGATCGTGTTCCAGGGCGAGGAGCGGGCGCAGTCCATCGTTACAAAACGCTGGGTCGATACGAACTGGGACGCGGTGGAGAAAAAGGCGTTTGCCGAATACGCCTATCCCCTGGACGACGAGGTATTCATTCTCTGGTCGAGCAATCCGCGCGACTGGGCGCCGCAGAACCATTCCTGCGATGCGAATACCGGATACGACGGGTTGAACGTTGTCGCGCTGCGGGACATCCCGGCCGGCGCGGAACTGACGCTGGATTACGCGACGTTTTACAATGAGGCAGGAGCATCCTTCGCCTGCACGTGCGGCGCATCCAATTGCCGGGGATATATCGCGGGAATAAAGGGCAACACCGTGCAGCAACGCGAGAAGCGCCTGCGCGGAGTGCGCTGCGAATGACGGCAGGAACGCCAGGAAGGCGCATGCCGGGCGCCGCCGTTTCGCGGGAACCTGTGCCTGCAATGGTCGAATCAGCGTATTTCGTCTAGCATCCGGGCATCGAGGACCGGCTCTGGTTGCACCAGATATCCTTGGCGCCCGGTGCGCGGTCGGCCTTCATAAAAGAGCTGTGTCGCGTGCTGGGCCAGGTTTCGCCGCTTCTCGCAGCATGCTCCGGACGGGTGCGGAATGAGCGGATATCACGCGCCCCGCGATCGGGCGGCCTGGTGGAACAAGGATCGGGGTGATACGGCCTGGCGCGATGCAGGCCGAAGCGATAGCCTGTTCGGCGATACGGAAACGCGGACGCTGCCGGCCGGAATGCGGCCGGTCACGCCGTTCCAGCTCACGATGGCGCGCGCGGCCTATGTGCTGTTTTGCTTCGCAGCCGTTACCCGCCTCATGCTGGTCGACGATTTCATCAACCTTTTCTATCCCTACACGCTGCCGGGTGGCATTCTTCCGGGCAAGATCCATCCGTCGAACTATCTGATCCTGCTCAGCGCATTGATGATCTATGCAGGGCCGGGCTTTCGCTTTCGCGAACAGGACTATCCCGTTTTGCGGGCGACCCTGCTGTTCGGCGGCATCGTGACGGCGATCATTACCCTGAACCTTTTGCAAGGACGGGCAGGCGCGGTCGGCTACGCCATCGATACCTATATCTGTACGCTTGTGGCCATGCTGACGATGCTGGCCTTTCCCTACCGCTGGCGCACCATGGCGGCGTTGTTGCTGGTCGGTTCGCTGGTTTTTAACTCGTTTCTGGCGATGGGTGAATTTGCGACCGGACGTTACATCATTCCGGCGGACGAATTGCCGGAGGAATTCCGGCCATCGGGTCTGTTGGGCGCATCGCTGAATGTCGGCGTCAACAACCTCGCTGCGGCGATATTGCTGCTTTCGACGCGCTACAATGTTTTCATCCGCGCGGCAGGCGTGGGCGTCTTGTGGATGGCGATCTTCATCTCCGCATCGCGTACGGCGATGGTGATGGGTGCGATCCTGACGCCTGTCGCCATTCTGGCGACGACGCATGTCCGCAAGGACGGGTTCAGCAGCGGCGCCGCTGCAATAGTGATGTTGCTCAGCGCCATTATCGCCGTGCCGCTGATTCTCCTTGGCGCATCGGAACTGGGATTTCTAAAACGCTTTTCGGACGGTCTGGTCGATGACAGCGCCAAAACCCGCGTCGAGATTTTCAAGGTGTTCGATTACGTCGAGTGGCGCGATGTCGTGTTTGGGACGGACGTCGACAGGATTCGCGAAATCGCCCTGCATCAACTGGGCATCATTCATATCGAAAGCCCGTTCATCACTTTCATCTTCAGCTTCGGCGCGCCGCTGACAGTGCTGTTTCTGTTCTTTCTGCTGTATCTTTTTTACAGGCTGGCGCGAGAGACGCACCCGGCCGTATCGCTGGCGGTGCTCGGATTTCTCGTCACGGCCCTAAGCAACAACACGCTTTCTACGAAAGTTCCATCGTTTTTTACCGCTGTTGTTCTCTTCATCGGCATCCGCGCCTACCATCGCCGCGTCAACAACGTTTGATCGCGAACTCTGTGGTGGATGACGGGTGCTCCCTGAGAGTTCGATATGCGCGGCAAGGCGAACGCGGCGGTCCGCCAGCATCTGCTGCAGTTCTTCGCTGCGCGGGCTCCCGCCGCAGGACCCGATCAGAATCGCCTGGCTTGCTGCATCCATGAATACTGGCGCATAGGGATTGGCCGCGAGATCGCCTGCGTCGACGATGACATATTCGGCGCTCTCGGCAAGGTCCTCCAGCCGGTGCGCGAGCTGACGGCGGGCGCCCTGCGGCATGCCGGGCTGGCGCTTGGGCATTGCGGGGAGGATGTGCGGCAAGCCGGCCTTGTTCCACAGCACCAGCTTGTCGATATTCTGGTGGAAACGGTCGAACAATCCGGGGAAAGCGTCGAGATTCAGGAGCCGCGACAGGCCGGCATCAAGGGCGTCGCCATCGGCAAGCAGTGCGTCGTAGCCTTGCCATGCGAGACAGGCGGCAAATCCCGCGCTGAAATGGTGCGCCGCTGCGGGATCGCCGTAGGTGCACACCAGCGTGATGTTGGAGCCGTCAGAACCCAGCCGCCCATGTATCGCCATTGCGGCGTCGAGCAGTTCGTCCGGCGGAACGGCTACGCGGCGCAGCCGGGTCGCAGCGAGATAGTCTTCAAGCAGGTCCTGTTCGATACGGATGTCGGCGCCGTTGTGGCGTTGTGGCCGTACCTGCCCGGAAGCGGCAACTGCATGGACGTTTCGGATGCCTGCCGTTTCGCTCCGGTCAGTGCCCGCGGCCCCGCCTCTGCGCCGGTTGCGCAATGCGTCCTGCAGGAATGCGAGACCGACGCCGAGGGGCAGGCCGCCGAGGATTGCGCCTGCCAGCAAAAGGACCAGCGGGATATTCGAGGTCCTGTTCGGTGGCAGGGCAGGCGAAATCACGCGCGAGGTCGTCGGTGCGATGCTCTGCTGTTCGTTCAGCTCGCGGGCGCGGACGAGAAATTCTTCGTAGACCTTGCGATTGGCTTCAACAGCGCGCTCAAGCTCGCGTGCGCCGATCAGCGTTTCGTTGACGTCGGAGCTCTTGGTCTTCAGGTCCGCAATTTGCGCCGCGAGCGCGCGTTCGTGGCGGCGGGACTGCGTAAATTCCGCTTCGATCGCCCGGCGCTGGCGCTGGACTTCCGCGCTGATCGTATTGCGCATTTCGCCAACCCTCGCCTGGGCGGCCTGGACTTCAGGATGGCGCGAGCCAAGATTGCGGCGCACTTCGGCCAGCTGACGCTGGGCATCGGCCAGACGCACCTGCAACTGGACGAGCGTAGGCGAATTCAAGATGCCCTGCGTTTGTGCGCTCACGCCGAGATCGCGCGGCAGCCGGCGGATCTGGTCGAGCTGCGCCTTGGCGCGGGTCGTGCGGGTGCGGGCGTCGTTGAGCTGCTTGTTGAGCTCGGTCAGATCCTGTTCGGAAACGAGCGTACCGCTGGCGGAAACAAGCTTGTTCTCGCGCTTGTAGGCGGCGAGGCGCTTTTCGGCAGCCTGCACGCGTTCGCGCAAATCCTGCAAGCGCGATGCGATTTCGCCGGCCATCTTGCGGGTGAAATCCTGGCGGTTTTGCGCCTGGAATTCGAGGTAGGCGTCGGCGACGGCGGTAACGAGACGCGCGGACTGGCGTGGTTCCATGGTCGTGACGCGCAATTCCGCGACGAAGCTGCGGTCGGATTTCTTGACCGCAACCTTCTTTTCCAGAATGCGAAGTGCGGTTGCCGCCTTGTCATCTGGCTGGCCGCGCGATCCCAGAACGGACTTCACAAGCGTGCCGATGAATCCGGGTTGCGGCGCGAACTCGCTGTTGGACGTCAGGCGCTCTTTCTCGACGACACGCGCCAGCACTGCGCCGGAGGTGAGGAATTGCAATTCGGTTTCGAAGTCGGCAGCGGGGCTGCTATTGAGGCTGCCGCTCGGCTGTACTTCCGTATTCAATACGCGATAGCCGCGCACGTCGATGAACATCTGCGCGGAGGCCGTGTACCGCTTCGGGCTCGTTATGCCAAAGGCAAGGGCCGCCAGCGAAGTCGCCGCCACCGTGCCGATGATGATCTTGCGGCCGCGATAGAGGAGATCGAACAGGTCGGCGATCTCGAAAATGCGCGGCGCAGGGGCAGGCGCAGGTTGCGCTGCGGGCCTGGCGTGCGACTCCGCTGCACCGGAGAACCAGTCCTGCGGACCAAGGGAGGCGATATCGGCTGGTCGATTCATGGAACGCGCGCAGTACTATCTTCCGGTTGTCTTCGCCGCCGCGAGTTTGCCCCGAGGCGGACAAATTGACCGATTTCAATGGTTTGAAGCGAGGCCGGTACGGCAGTGGAAACCCGCCGAACACTTGCCGCTCCGGACGAAAAGAAACAGGCTCATGGTTAATAAAGGGGAAAGGTTAATTTTCCCTCTGGACGGCCCTGCAAAGACAGAAAATCAGAGGCTTGTTTCGAAATGTCACGCTCGCGCGGGCTGCAGCGCAGCCGCGATCACGCGTTCGGCGGCAGCGGCCGAGGCGTTCCAGGAATAGCGCGCGGCGTTCGCCTTTGCCTTCGCCGCGAGGGCTTCGCGGGCAATGGGGTCGCGGACCATGCGCGAGAGCGATTGCGCCAGTGCCGCCGTACCGCCCAGGGGGACGAACTCGGCGCCTTCGCCTGCAACCTCGCGAAAGATCGCAATGTCGCTGGCGATCACCGGCACGCCGCGCTCGTGGGCTTCGATAATCGGCAGGCCGAAGCCTTCGTACAGCGAGGGCTGCACGAGAGCCGCCGCATTGCGCATGAGGGCGTCGAGTTCACCGTCGTTGAGGCCGCCGCGGATTTCGAGCAATCCCGGCGGGCCGGCGGCAAGCGCCCGGGCCAGATCGCCGGACAGATCGCGGCCGACGTGGATTGCGCGCACGGGGCGGCCCTCGCGCGCCAGTTGCCCCAGCGCCTCGATCAGGAACGGTACGTTCTTGTTGGGCGTGACGTTGCCGAGCAGAAGGATATAGGGCTCGGCGTCCTGAGCGCGCGGAGCAGGGTTTTGTGGCGCCGGGAGAACTCCGGCGCCGGGAACGATGGCCGTTTTTGCCGCGTGGCGCGGGTGGAAGCGGGCGAGGTCGTTCGCGGTGTTTTGGGATACGCAGGCGATGGTGTGGACATGGTGCGCGGCCAGCGCAAAATAGCTGCGCCACCACAGGACGTGGCGGCGCGAATAGAGCTCCGGCATGACGTCGTAATAGAGGTCGTGCACAGTAACGGCGGTTGGCACGCCGGGTATTGCCGGGCACATCGGATTGACGCTGTAGACGAAGTCCGGTTTCAGCGTACGGGATAGGCGAGAGAGCTGGCGAAGCTGATTGAAAAAGCTCACCGGCGTCGAGCGGATGTGGGGCAGGGTGATGACCGTATCCAGCCGGTCCGCGATGGCCGCCGGAAGTTCTTCTTGCGTCCAGCTTGTCGCGAGCGCATAGCGGTATCTTCCGCGCTGCAGCAGCGCCTCAATCAGGGCAAAGGCATAACGGCCGATCCCCGATACCTTGCCGGGCGATTCAACCATGTGGTTGAGCAGCACGAGAGGCTTGCGTTCGCGGGGGCTTCCTTTACCGGGCAATTCGTAATTCACCAGCCTTGCGTCCATCAGCGCGCGCCTCCGCCAGCATAGTCCATCTCCCAGGGAGCGGCGAGGAACCTGCGCGGGTTGAAGCGCAGGAAGAGGCCGAGCAAGAGCAGGTAGGCAAGGCAGAAGGCTAAAAGCCCTGCGGCCAGTTGCCCCCATGCCGGCACCGCCATATGGCCGGCGGTCACGTGAGCGGCAACGCCCGCCAGCGCAGCCGCCAGCACGGTGCGCACGATGGCCGAAACCGGGATCGGGAATGTCCAGATTCCGCGTGCAACGATCGCAGAACTGATCATGGCGAAGGCGCTGCCGGCAAGAAAGGCGAAAGCGGCGCCCTTGATGCCGAACATGGCGATGGAGCCTGCGGAAATCGCCGTTGTGGCGAAGGCGATGATGGCGAACCACTTCAGCATCATCCAGTTTTTGCCGTGGGCGTGGAAGATGTTGTCGAAAATGAAGTGTTTGAGTCCGAGGAAGACGGCGCCGATGGCAATGGGCGCGATGATGGCCGTTGCATCCTGTGTGTCGAAGGCTTTCAGAACTGTCGCGGCCAGCGGATGGGACAGGGCGACGATGGCTGCCGCGCCGCCAGCGCCGAGGATGCAGGCGCTGAGCAGAATGCTGCCCGTACGCGCGCGGGCGTCGCGGGACGTCGTATCTCCGCGCTCCATCATCACAGGAAATGTTTGCGTGTTGAGCGCGTTCAGGACGAGGTCGATGGGCTGCCGGGCGATGGCGGCGACTGCGACGTAAAGACCGACGGTTTCCGGCCCCATCATCGTTTGCAGCAACAGCCGGTCGAACCAGCCGAGCTGAAACGTCAGCAGCGTGGCGATGATGACAGGCAGGCCGACAAGCCAGAAAGCGCCGTTTTGCAGGGTCTTCGCCAAAAGGTCCGCCAGTCCCTGCCGGGCAAAGAACAATCCGGTCGCGGCCGTTACGAGGGCTGACAGGCAGAGCGCCAGCGCCGGATAAAAGAAGGAGGTCTGGCCGAGGCCGATAGCGGCAGCGACGAAGCCCAGTATGGACAGGCCGCGTATGCATTCGACAAGGCCGATGAGATGCTGCCGTCGCTGCGCCTGCAACATGGCGAAGGCCAGTTTGTAGAATGTGAAGGACAGGACATAGGCCAGCGTGGCGGCGGTGAATTGCACGCCTGCGCCCGCAGCGAAGAAAGGCGCTATTGTCAAAGCTGCGATGGCTGCGAGAGCGGACAGCGCAAGCACTATGGCGCCAAAGGTCCAGCCGGATGGTTTCGCCGCGGCGGCAGGAGCGCCGTCTTCGACATCCCGGTTAACGCCCTCGCGGATCAGAAGAATGCGATACCAGTTCGACGTCGTCATTTCGACGATCTCGCCGATCGTGATGACCAGTACGAAGCGGCCGTATTCGGTCAGGCCGATGTGCGCGGGCAAAAGGATGAGGATGGCGAGCGTCGCCAGCCGGGACAGCATGCCGCCCGATATCGCGAACAGATAGCCGTAATTTCCAGGCTTCGGGGACACGTGTGACAATCCTTGCGCTGTACGAACGATCCTGCGTTAGCGGCGTTGCGGCGCGGCGGCGGCGCTTGTCGCGGCTTTGGCTGCCGGCTTGCGGGCCAGCGGTCTGGCGGCGACAGCCTTCAGCAATAACCAGGCGAATTGCGAATTCGTCACGAGATAGCGGCGCCACATGCGGCGTGGCTCCTGCACGACGCGGTAGAGCCATTCCATGCCCAGCGACTGCCAGATCTGCGGCGCGCGCGATACCTTGCCCGCGACGACATCGACCGAGCCGCCGACACCCATGACGAAGGGCACGCCGAGTTCCCCCTTCCAGCGCGCCATGAAGCGTTCCTTGGCCGGCGTCGGCATGGCAAGGAACAGACAATCGGGGTTTACGGACTTGATGTCGGCGATGACGGCGTCTTCGTTGTCCTTGAAATATCCGTGATGCCAGCCCGCGAAGGTCAGGCCGGGATTGCGTTCGCGCAGGCGCACGATGGCCGTTTCGAGCACGTTCGGTTCCGCGCCAAGAATGTAGGGACGGAAACCCTCGATGGCGCACATCGCCATGAGATCTTCGAACAGGTCGACGCCGGGGTAGCGGGGCGCTGCGCCCTTGCCGAGGAGGCGGAGCGCCAGAACGATGCCTGCGCCGTCGATGCCGATGATGTCGGCCTGGCGCACATCGCGGTCGAGTTCTGCGTCGCTGCGGGCCTTGACAAGCTTGGCGACGTTAAGCGCCACATGCTGGCATTGCACGCGCGTGCGCATGGCTTCGACCGCAAGAGCCAGAGTTTCGCCGCGGGACAGGATGTCGACCGGACAATCGAGGATTTCGCTACGCATGGGTGTTCCCGGTACAGTTCAAGTGCTTCGCGTTCTACCCAGCAACGATCATGCCGCTTCCTCGACCGGCACAGAATGGGACAGCCGCGACCGTGCGGCCGGGACAGCGGGACGGCGCAGGAGCAGGGGAGCCTTGCCATTGGTTTCGGTGACCGGTTTGTCGACAGTCCAGAAGCGCGCTTCCACATGCGCGGGCAGTTTGGCGTAGAAATTCGTGGAGATCGTGTCGAGGGTCGCCGGTCCGAAATCCGGACCCGGTGTTACGTAGATGTCGACGAGATTTTCTGCAGCGTGATGCAATTGCACGCGCATTGCGCCGGTTGCTCCGCGGGGAATGTGGTTAAGGCCGATCACCCGGCGACCGTCGTGCAGTTCGATGAATTCGTTATCGCGGCCTTCTATTCCGTGGAACGGCAAGAGGCCGAGCGCCATGCGTTGCAGGGTCTGCCGGTCTTCCGTGCCTGTGACGGCGATATCGCCGGTGTCGTAACGGACGAATATCTGGCCGTTCGGATCGAGACTCGTGGCGATGATGCGGGCACGTCCGTCGCCACAGGGCATGAGTTCGATATGACCGTAAGAGCCGAGAAACCGGAAGCCACCGCCGTTGAGCGACCAGGCGCAGGCGATACGTTCGGCATGGCCGTAGAAATCGAGGATGTCGGCGCCGAACACATCGCGGGCGCGCTCAGCCGTTTCGGTTTGCAGAACTTCCGACGACGAATAAATCAGCGGAATGCGCAATCCGTCGAGCCTGTTCGCATTGGCGGCAAGGGTAGCAAGGGCGGAAGGATAGCAGAACAGAATATCGGGCGCGTATTCGCGCATCGATTCGATATACAACTGCGCCGTTTCGGGGCCGAGACGGTGGGCGTTGTAGATGCGTTTCCTCTGGCCTTCGTCGATCCAGTGGATGGACTTGCCGCCGGGTCCATCCGGGATGGAATTGCCGCGCAGCACCGCTATGCGTGCAGTGGCGGCGTTGACGCCGCGCGTGGCGCAGAGATGATCGACGACAGCCTGTTCGAAAACGATATTCTTCAGGGTGCGCTTGACTTTCAACGGTTGGCCCGTGGTTCCGCCGGTTTCGCCCGATGGACGCGGGGCAAGGCCCTTGACGGCGTAAAGGCGCTCGCGTCCCAACAGATGTTGTTTGGTGAGGATTGGCCAGTCTTGCAGGCAATCGCTCGCTGGCGCGCCGGGATAGCCGGGCAGTTTGCGCGCGCGCGCAAGAACGGCTTGCAAGGCCTCGTCGTGGTGTGCGCTTCTGGCGGTAAAATCCATCGCCTCGAAGCTGTTCAACTGCTTCATGGCGCGACCGTAGAAGGGTGGCACGCGGCGCAGCAGCCGGTCGATGAACGGATTGTGTTTCAGGGCTTCAAACATGGCGGCCTCCTAACCGATCGCCTTGAGACGGCGTACATTGTGCTCGAGCATCCAGAACGCCCAGAGCTTGTCGGGAAAGTTTGCCTGGCCGCTGAGGTGCCAGGAAATGAGTTTATCGAGTGCGCCATCGCGGAAATAATCCTGCTGCCATGTGGAAGACAGGGCGTCGAGCAAAGGCGTGCGCAAGGTTGTGCGGAACCAGCGCGACAGCGGCAGGTCAAAGCCAACCTTGCGGCGATCGAGACACATGGCGGGCACGTGGCGGCGGGCGACGCGCTTCAGCAGGACCTTCTGTTTCAGGCCGCGGATGAGATGGCGCTCGTCGAGGCTGGCGGCGAATTCGGCGACTTCGCGGGACACGAACGGCACGCGCGCTTCGACGGAAGCGTGCATGGTGGCTCGGTCGGCGGCGGTGAGCATGTCGTCGGGCAGACGGTAATCCTGATCGTGGAACAGCGCGTCCTTGAGAGAGGAGGCGCCGTTGCCGCGCGCGGGTGCGTGGGCGAATATGGAACCAGCCAGCCAGGGCTCGACGATCGTGCTTGTTCCGTGGAAACCGCCGGGTTTTGTCGCCATGTGAGCATTGTGAATCAGGCGCGTCTTGTGCGGCGCTGCCGCCTGCAACAGATCGGTGGCGAAGCCGAAGAGGCGGCCCAGCGGATTGATGCGGCGCGTCCACGCGTAACGCCATTGCTGGTGATATCCGCCGAAGAATTCGTCGGCGCCTTCGCCGGTCAGCAGAACCTTGTGGCCGGCGTCGCGGGCAAATTTGGAGACGGCGTAGAGCAGGACGGAAGACGGATTGGCGACGGCGTCGTCGAGCACAAGCGGCCAGTCCTGCAGCAAATTCGTAAAGTCGCCGTCTTCGCAATATTGCACCGAGTGGCGCAGGCCATAGCGGCGTGCGACCGCTGCGGCGTAGGGACTCTCGTCGTATTTCTCGTCGGTGAAGCCGATGGTAAAGGCCGAGAGTTGCGGCGCGTGGCGGGCCGCGAGCGCCGTCAACAGCGAGGAATCCACGCCGCCGGACAGGAGCACGGCGACCGGCACGTCGGAGATCAGATGTCGCTGCACGGCGCGGTCGAGGATGGTTTCGAGTTCGTCCGTGAGTTCGGCTTCGCTGGCGTTGCGGCGAATGGTGTTGCGTTCCGGCGCCCAGCGCACGATGGCGCCTTCGCCGGTTGCAATGTCGTATTCATACGCGCAGCCAGGAGGGACTTCGACAATGTCGTCGAAAATGGTGTGCGAACCGCGCGCGGCGCGCGACATGTAGTATTCCATAAGAGCTTGCGGATCGACGTTCTTGCGCGAAAGCGCCATCAACGGCGGCAGGTTCGAGGCAAAGGCGATGGTGGAGCCGCTGCGGCAGACATAGGCAGACTTGATGCCGAAAGCATCGCGCGCGACGATGAGTTTGCGCCGCAATTCGTCGACGTAGCCGAAGGCGAACATGCCGTCGGTCCTGGAAAGAAAGTCGAGCCCCTCGCGGGACAGGCCGTGCAGGAGAACTTCCGTGTCCGAGCGGGTGCGGTAGTTGAAATCCGGATCGCGCAGATCGTGAAAATTGTAGATTTCGCCATTGAAAACAAGCGTGCCGCGGGCGTCCGACATGGGCTGCGCGCCACCGTCGATGTCGATGATGGACAGGCGGGTGTGAAACAGATGCGCCTTGCCGGCGTCCTCGAAGTCAATCGTTCGTGCGCCGGTGGCGTCCGGGCCGCGCCGTGCCAGGTGTTCGAATGCGAGCCGCTCGAACTTCCGTTCGAGATCCGCGTCCGGTTGCTTCAGCACGATGCCTGCGATGCCGCACATGTTGGCCTTCTGTGTGTACCCGCGGTTGGCGTTCAGCTTGCTACGCTCATGCCAACCGGCGATTTGCCGCCCGAATTGACCGCCAGAGAGACCGTAAATGGATCATCGCCTTGCAGCCCTGTCCCAAAACGAAACACGCCGGGACAGCGAGAACCAACCTTCAAGCTTTGTGCCAGCACATAGGGCCGGCAAGGATTGCAGAGAAAACGGAAACGGCCTGATGAATGCGGATGTGACTCAAAGGGCGACCGGAATGCTGGCGCGCAAACTGGGGCGGCTCAAATGGTATGCGGCACGCCTTTCAGCCATGTCCGCACCGGAGCTGCTGCACCGCGTCAAAGAACAACGGGCGCGCGCGCGGCTCGCCTCTCACCGCGGCGGATGGGCGGAGTTCGAAAAGGTTGCGCCGCGGCTTGCCGTTTTGCCGGCGATGCGTGAAGCGCTGGCTGCCTGTCATGCGCCGGAATTGCCGGAGCGCCTGACTTTTCTCGGCAAGACCTATCCGGCGGGGCAAGGGCCGTTCAACGTGATTGCCGGACGCGACTGGCTTTACGATCCGGTATCGGGCGGCTTCTGGCCGGGCGCGGACGCCAATCCGTTTTCCATCGCGGTGCGCTTTACCTCGGCCAATCCGGGGCCGCAGCGGCCATACGGCGACAGCAAGTTCGTGCTCGAGCCGAACCGCCTGCAAATGCTGCACCCGCTGGCCTGCCGGATCGCGCGGGAAGGCTTAAACGGTCCGGCGTGGGCGGCGGCAATGGCCTGGATCGAGGCCTGGATGGAGGCCAATCCGCCCTATCGCGGCATGAACTGGTCATCCGGCATCGAAATCGCCCTGCGCATAGTATCCGTTGGCCTCGTCATCGTGGCTGTGGATACTGGCAGCGTTGCTCCAGAGATACGCTCGAGACTCGCCGGCTGCCTCACAGCCCATGCAAAATGGCTTCAGGCTCTCCCTTCACTCTATTCCTCCGCCAACAATCATCGCGTTGCAGAAGGACTTGGTCTTTATGTTGCCGGACTGCTGACCGGCGATACCCCGCTGGCGCACGAGGGGCGCGAGATTCTGGAACGCGAAGCGCTGCTGCAGATCCTGCCCGACGGTGTTGGCGTCGAGCAATCGCCGACGTACCAGGCGTTTACCATGGAACTTATCGCCTTCGGCGCTGCCTTTGCTGCGGCGGCAGGCGAGCCTTTCAGCGAGACAACGCTGACGCGTCTGCGTGCAGGCGTGAAGTTTCTTTCCGCGCTTCTCGACAGCGCCGGTCATGCGCCCGCCATTGGCGACGACGACGAGGGGCGGGTTTTCACCGCCCCTGGAACGGCGGAGACGCACTATGTAGCCTCTGTCGCAGCGGCAGTTGGCGCGCTTTCGGGGCTCCCGCTGCCGTTGCAACTTGCGCCAGGCTATATCCGGGAACAGTTTTTCGCGCGCTTCGCTGCGCCGGTCGTGCATCTCAATCCGCCGCAGGCCAGGCAGGTCTTCGCCGAAGGCGGTTACACTGTGCTGGACGCAATCGTTAAAGGGCGCGCGGCGCATCTGACTTTCGATCACGGTCCGCTCGGTTTCGGGGCGCTTGCCGCGCATGGACATGCGGATGCGCTCGCGATCTGGCTGAGCGTCGATGGCAAGCCTGTCTTCGTAGATGCCGGGACATATCTGTATCACTCCGGCGAAAAGACCCGCGACGCCCTGCGCACAAGCGCGGCGCATAACACGCTGACGATCGAGGGCGCTTCGCAGAGTATCGTGTCGAGCCCGTTCTCGTGGTCGCACAAGACCTCCGCCCGGATCCCCGAATGCGAAGCGCACGGAGATGCGCCGGAAGCGCTTGCCGCATGTGGCGAACACGATGGCTATGTGAAGCGCTTCGGCGTCCGGCACCGGCGGCGCCTGGACGTTTCGCAGAACGAAATACGCATTACGGACCGGCTGGTTGGGCGGCCGGGCGTATCGGATGTCGAGATATCCTTTCTGTGCGCGCCGGACCTCGACGTGACTGTTCTGGATGGAGCAGCTTCTATCGCGCGCGGCAGCGAGGCGCTGATGCGTGTGGAGGCTCCCGAAGGATTTTCCATCGACATCGTGCGTGGCGACGAAGGCTTGGGCCGGGGCGTCTATTCGCCCAGTTTCGGGGCACTGACGCCAACGGCACAAATTGTGCTTCGCGGAAAGCTGGCGCACGACGCCGCGCCCGCAAGCTCAGGAGACGATCAACCATGTTCCGTAACGACGCAGCTTTGCCTGCTGTCCAGCCGCCCCGCGGCGGAGGCTCCGGACCGGTGAGCGCGAACCACATGAACACGAAACATCCCTCCAGCGAAACCGCATTGGCAAATCGCGTGCTGGTGGTGACGCCGGTCGGGCTGGAAGGGCGGGGCGGTATCGACCGGTTGAACCGCTATATGGTCAATTATCTGCGCGGCAGCGAGGATGGCAAAAGGCTGGACTTTGTTGCAAGCCGCGGCGAAGCGCGCGATCCGTTCTGGGCGTTTCATTTTGCCGGGGCGCTTGCCCGGTTTGCAGCGAAGGCGGCGACGGGCCGCTACGGTCTGGCCCATATTCACGTTTCGACGAACGGCAGCTCCTATCGCAAATGCGCGTTCGGCTGGATCGCAAGGCGTTTCGGCATACCTTACGTTGTGCATTATCACGGCGACTTCCATCACGTGATGGTGGCGAAACTGCCGCTGTGGGCGCGGGCGCTGAGCAATCTTGCGCGCGGCGCGGAAACGGCGGTGGTGCTGGGCCAGCCTTTCGTCGAGCCTTTCGTCAAAGTCCTGGGCGTCGATCCGGCGCGGGTGAAGATCGTCCACAACGGGATACCGGATATTGGCATGGAAGCCGTGGTGCCGCGGCCTGCGCGCGATACCGCACATATCGTTTTCTCCGGCGAGGTGGGCTTGCGCAAAGGCGTCGACATTCTCGTCGAGGGACTCGCGGTGATTGGGCCGGATGCGCCGGCATGGCGTTGCACGATTGCCGGCAATGGAGATCTCGATGTCTGGAAGACGCGCGTTGCCGAAGCGGGCCTGCAGGACAAGGTGACTTTCACCGGTTGGGTCGCAATCGAGACCGTGCATGATCTGATGCGCGACGCCGATATCGTCGTACTGCCCTCGCGCGCCGAAGCGCTGCCGCTGTCTCTGATCGAGGGCACGTCGGCGGGTGCGGCGCTTGTCGCCTGCGATACCGGGGCGGTGCGCGAAGTCGTGATCGACGGGCTCAATGGCATGATCGTGCCGCGCGACGGCAAAGCGCTGGCGCAAACGCTGCGTACGTTGCTGGACGATCCCGTCATGCGCGCGCGCATGCAAAGCGCCTCGCGCAGCCTGTTCCTGCAGGAATTCCACATGCAGCGGTTCGTTGCTGGGATGCTCGCAGTCTACGAGAACGCGCGCTGCCGTCGTGGCGCCGTTGTGGAACTGCACGCGCCGGCGGAATAAGCTTCGGCCGTATTCAGCACAGAAAGAGGCCGGCCGCGATGGCCGGCTTTTTCTTGCCAGGTAGCTCTTCGCTTCAACTCGCTGGGTTTTTCAAGCCCAGAGCCTCAATCATTCCGTCATCAAAGGCAGGTACGTCGCGCTTGTAGACGATGCCCATCTCCGGCTGGTTGATGTCCCAGATGCTCCAGCCGAAACCGCGGGCTTCGGCTGCCTTGCGCACGTCGCGCAACCAGGCAAGACGCTGGCGGTTGATCGGTCCGTTGCCGCTGGCGTTGCGGCGGATAACGCCGAATTCGCCCAGAAATATCCGCTGCGAAGGTATGCCGTTCTTGCGCGCCCAGGCGTTGGCCTTGTCGAAATCTCGCGCGATGGTGTGCGGTCCGAAATCGTCCGCCAGATAGGTGCGGATGAAGTCGGCAGCCTTGCGCTGGAGGACCCGCCGTTGCGGCCCGACCATGTTCCGGTCCATCGTCAGATTGGCGTTGATCGTATCGAGCAGGAGTGCCGCGTTGCCCTCGCGCGCGGGATAGGGAATGTCGGTCAGGTAGCGGTAGTGCCGGAGATTGCCCTGCGAGCTGCGCAAACTCTGGTGCGTGAAAGGATGCGGCGAGTAATAGTGAAAAGACCAGAAGATGTTGTCGTCGCGAAACGGTTTCGGATCGATCTGGACGAGTGCTTCGATGTCGGAACTCTTCGCGCCGCTCCAGACAACGGCGATATCGCGGTTACGCGCGCGGATGCCGGCGTGCATGACTTCCATCATCTTCTGCCAGCGTGCGGTGGTGCGCGGATCGTAGCCGTAGGGGGGTTCGTTGAACGGCTCCAGTGCAACGCGCGCCGGATCGAGCGCCTTCAGAACGCCCGCCACATGGGCGATCATCGCCGCGTAATCCTTGAAGAGCTGGCCGCCGATGTCGGCTGCGATCTTGAAGGGGTGGTATTTGGCGATCTGGCTGATGGGGTGGAAATCGACGATCACGTCGAGGCCGCGGTCGAGAATGAAGCGGCACTTTCGGAGCAGGATGGCATCGAGTTCGCTCTTGCGCGCGCCCTGCGCCTGCAGGAAAGGGCCTTGATCGACGGTCAGGCGAAGATGATCGATGCCGGTTGCGCGCAGACGATCGAGAAACGATGCGGGCGTTTGATATTTGGCTTGTGCAAATGGCGGCCAGACATGGTGGTCCTTGCTGCCGGGTTCAAGCTCGGCCCAGTTCATCAACGTGTGGATGGAGCCGCCGCGGTGCAAACGCGGAGCCCGGGACGGGGTTGCAGCTTGCGCAGCAAAGCCTGCCATGGCTGCTCCGGCAGCGGAGAGTCCGAGCATTGTCCGGCGCGTGAGGGGGGCGGCCGCTGTGCCGGGATGGAACAGGTCTTCCTTGCGAAACACGGATTTTTCCTCCGTAGGGGACTGAGCAGGCGTGGTGGCAATGCCATGCAATTTCCGCGCTAACACGGCCGGGAGCAGCAAAATCGTTTGGGTGACGGCGCAAAAGGGCCTAAACTGCGACGAGAATTCTCAGGGAGCGGACCCAAGATGAACAACCCCGTGCTGGCCGCCCGGGAGGCGCAAAGCCATTCCAGCGAAAGCATTCCTGCCGAGCAGGCGGTTCTCAGTCCCGGCGCGGCGGCTCTGCCCGCCGGAAACCGGACACTCGAGGCCTGCTACAACATCGCCGATCTGCGCGAAGCCGCGCGCCGTCGCCTGCCGCGCTGCGTTTTCGAATTCTTCGACCGCGGCTCGGAAGACGAAGTGGCGCTGCGCAACAATCGCGAAGCCTTCCAGCGCATCCGCATGCGCAACAAGGTGATGGTCGACGTGTCGCAGATTTCCACCGCTTCGACGCTGTTTGGCAAACCGATGGCGATGCCGCTGGCAATCGCGCCGACAGGCGTCGCGGGCGTGTGCTGGTACGAAGGCGAAATCGAACTCGCCAAGGCTGCCGCGAAGGCTGGCGTGCCGTTCACACTTGCCACGCCGACGGTGACGGCGCTGGAAAAGATCGCAGCCGTCGAGGGCGGGCGCAAATGGTTCCAGCTTTACATGTGGCGCGAACGGGATCTGTCGCATGCGCTGGTGCGGCGCGCACGGGACGCCGGTTTCGAGGCGCTGATCCTGACGGCCGACACGCCGGTGTCGCCGATCCGCGAATACAACCGCCGCAATGGGTTTTCGATGCCGTTCCGGCCGAACGCCGCGGCGCTGATCGACATGGCGATGCATCCGTCCTGGTTGATTACGACGATGGGCCGCTACTGGCGCACGACCGGCATGCCGAAGCTGGCGCATTATCCGGAAAACCATGCGGGCGCTGCCTCCGGCAAACCGGCGAAAAGCGCAGTGCCGAACCTGCGCGGCGACAACCTGTCCTGGGACGATATCCGCCAGCTGCGCGAATTGTGGAAGGGGCCTATCCTGCTGAAGGGTGTGCATCTGCCGGAGGATGCGGCCCGGGCAGTGGCGGAAGGCGTCGATGGAATCGTTATTTCCAATCACGGCGGACGCAATCTCGACACGGCGGTTGCGCCCATCGAGATACTGCCGGAAATCGCCGCCGAAGTTGGTGGCAAGACCACGATTATTCTCGACAGCGGCATCCGCAGGGGCGGCGATATCGTCAAGGCGCTGGCCCTGGGCGCGGACGCGGTTCTCTCCGGCAGGCCGACGCTGTATGGAACATCGGTAGCGGGCGAGGCGGGGGCTTTGCACGCGCTCGACATCCTCAAAAAGGAAATGGAGGCCGTTCTCGGCTTCACCGGCTGCCCGACTGTCGCAGATATCAGCGAGCGTACGGTCTGGATGCCGAAGTAAGTTCTCTTTCACTGTTCACGAAAAGGGCCGTCCGCCGCGGCGGCAGGGGGTAAAGCTTGTCCGTAAAAACCGCTACCGGCACCGTTGCCGACGCCTATATCGATATCCTCGCCGACCGTGGCGTCGACTTTCTCTTCGCCAATGCGGGCACCGATTTCGCGCCGCTGATCGAGGCCCTGTCGAAAGCCGAATCCGAAGGGCGGCCTTCGCCTCGGCCCGTCACCGTGCCGCACGAGAATGTCGCGATCCACATGGCGCTCGGCCACTACCTCCAAAGTGGCCGGCCGCAATTGTGCATGGTGCATGTGAATGTCGGCACCGCGAACGCCATGTGCGGATTGATGAACGCCTGGCGCGGCAACCTTCCCGTGCTGTTTTCCTCCGGCCGCACGCCGTGGGCGGAGCAGGGCGGCAAGACCGGCGAACGCACGGGCGAAATTCACTGGCCGCAGGAAATGCGCGACCAGGGCGCGATGGTGCGCGAAATCGTGAAATGGGATTACGAATTGCGCAGCGCCGAAGTTCTGGAAACGACGGTGGACCGGGCGCTGAACGTGACGATGAGCGAGCCGAAGGGGCCGGTCTATCTCACCCTGCCGCGCGAAGTGTTGGCTTCTTCCGCCGAAGGCCTGACGTGGTCGTCTCCGGGCCGGCATGCGGCGGCCTCTGTTCCGTATCCCGATCTTGAAGCCATCGACCGGGCGGCGGACATGATCGCCAAGGCGGATCATCCATTGATCATCACAGCCAGCGCCGGGAGGGATCACGACGAGATGGCGAAACTGGGCGCGCTGGCCGATGTCTTCGCCATTCCGGTAACGCAGCGCAAGCCGCGTTATGTGGCGCTGGATACGGACCATCCGATGCATATGGGCTACAGCCCCGATCCGATGCTCGAGGGCGCGGATTGTATCGTCGTCATCGAATGCGACGTGCCCTGGATACCCTCGAAGAAGGCGCCGGGGGCGGACTGCAAGGTGATCCATATCGGCGTCGATCCGCTGTTTTCGTCCTATCCCGTGCGCGGCTTCAATTGCGACCTCGCCATTGCGAGCGCCGCGGGCCCCGCCATGGCAGCGCTGGCGAAAGCGCTGGAAACGCGCCTGCCGCAAGCGAAGGACAGGGTCGAGGGCCGGCGCAAGCGGATGGCGGAAAGGCGGGCGGCGATGCGCGAACGCTGGGCAGCGACGCTGGAAAAGGCGAAGAGCGAGACGCCGATACATCCGGCATGGGTGGCGCATTGCCTCGATCAGGTCAAAGGGCAGGATGCGATCGTCATCAAGGAATCGCCGATGCCGTACGAATATCTGAGCTTCAACAAGCCGGGAAAGCTGTTCTTCACCGGCGCTGCGGGGGCGCTCGGCTGGGGCCTGGGCATGGCGCTCGGCATGAAGGCGGCGAAACCCGATAATCTTGTGATCGCTTCCTGCGGCGACGGAGCCTACATGTTCGGCAATCCGACGCCGGCGCATTATGTTTCGGCCGCCGAAGACTGGCCGATCCTGACGATGGTGTTCAACAACGCCATGTGGGGCGCGGTGAAGCGCAACACGCGCGAGGTCTATCCGGCAGGCTTTGCGGCCAAGAGCAACCGCGAACCGCTGACCTATTTCACGCAGGAACTTGCTTTCGAGAAGGGCGTCGAAGTTGCGGGCGGCTACGGCGAAGCGGTGCGCGATCCGGCCGATGTGCCCAAGGCCATCGAACGGGCGATGAAGGCTGTGGAAGTCGAGAAGCGGCAGGCGCTGTTGAACATCGTGTGCCGCGGGCCATAGGACAAGAGATTTCGCGCGGCGTTATGGAGTTTCCATGAGCGACAACATTGAAGCAAAGGCGGCAGCTTCTGCATTCTGCGATTACGTCGGCGCGATGGCGGAGCAGGGCAAGCTTGCCGAGATACCGCAAGACGTCTTGCGCGACGTGCTGACGTCCGCCATCAAGGCCTATGCGGCGCAGGTGGAGGCGATCGGCGAAGAGTTTCCGCCGGTGGATACCGGCAAGGTCAACGCCACGGAAGGCGTGATTGCCGTCTGCGCCATTATCCGGGCCATCGACCTCAACATGTTCGACGTGTCGATGTGGTACAATCGTGCCGGCGGTCGGGGCTGAGCGGCAGGTTCACGCACAACCGCTGTCAGGCTTTATTCCGGGATGCATCGATTGTAATAGTTATTGCGTCGGACGTGGGATTGCCGCTGTTCGGGAGGCTCTCATGAAAATGTTTGCAGCCGGTATTTTTGTTCTTTTCGCTATTGGTCTGATAACGCCCGCACAGGCGCAGAAGCGCAGCAGCGGCTGTCCGAAGAACGCCAGCGCAGCCAGCCGCGACATCTGGGCGTCCGGGGGCTTACGGCGCGGCTCGATCGCAACGGGCCGCCATCCATGCGGCCGCAGTATGGAGTGTTCTGCCGGAGAAAGCGGACAGCGCGGTTCTCGCCGTTGCCGCTGGCTGTAGCAGACTGCGGTTTCTACTGCGATTAATCGGACGTCACAGAATTGTGCGGTGCGGGGCGGCCACAAGCCGCCGCGCATCCGCATGATACTATACTTGCGTCACTTCTTGCCGTAGCCGATCGTAGCGACCGCCTTCTTCCATTTCGCGACTTCGGCATCGAGCATCTTGCCAGTCGCTGGATAATCCGCGACGTTGGTTGCAAAGCCTATTTTCTGCATTCTTTCGGCAACCGCTCTGGTTCCCAGCGCTTTGTTGATTTCGGCGTTGAGCTTCAGGAGTATGGGCTGCGGCGTCGCACCAGCCGCGAAGAAGCCCACCCACGACGTAAAGTCGTATTGCGGATAGCCCTGCTCGGCGGCTGTCGCGACATCGGGCAAGGCCGCCGAACGTTGCCGTGCGCCAACGGCAAGACCACGCAGGGTCCCCGCCTTCACATGCGACACCGCGGGCGGCATGGAAATGCTGAGCAATTCGATGTGGCCGCCCGTCACAGCGGTCAGGGCAGGCGCGCCGCCCTTGTGCGGAACGTGCGCCGCCTTTATGCCAAGCGAGCGGAACAGAAATTCTGCGGCGATATGCGAAGCCGTGCCGGCGCCGGCGGTCGCATAGTCGATGCCGTCCTTTTTCTTGCGCGCGGTATCAATCAGGTCTTTCAGGCTCTTTACCGGGCTTTTGGCGTTGATGGCCAGCAGTTCGGGCGTGATGCCGGAAATTGACAGGGCGACCAGATTTTTTCCCAGCGAGATATCGCGCGCAACGCCCGCTGCTTCGTTGATCGGGGCTGCAGTGGTGCTGACGAGCAAGGTGTAACCATCGGCTGGCGCATTCAGCACCGCGCGTGCAGCGATCGTGCCACTGGCGCCGCCGCGGTTCTCGACGACGACCGTCTGTTTCAGGCTTTCCGAAAGCGCCTGTCCGACCAGCCTGCCGATGGTATCGGCTATGCCGCCGGGTGCGAAGCCGACAACGAGTTTGACCGGGCGGCCGGGATAGGCGTCCTGTTGGGCTTGCGCTTGGGACGTTGCCACACATGCCCAGGCCAGCGTGGCAGCGCATATAGCAAAGCGGAAAACGCCGGGCGCGTTGGCCGGCCTGTTGTAACTTTCCATCGTGTTTCCCCCTGAAGTTTGACAAGGGTGAAGATAGGCGTGCTTTTTTTCGAGCGCAATTCGTTCACGCCGTGGTTCTCAGGCCCGGAGGCCGCCATTCTGCCTCCGGACAGGCGAAACGCCGCTTGCCAAGCATGTATTGCAGGGGCAAGCTGCCCGGGCGGACTGAAACGCGAGTCCGTCCGCAGGGAGAGACGTCATGCCAGACGAACGGCAACATCTGCAGCACAGTGCAGCACTGACCATCCTAGACAACGCAACCGAACTCGACGCGATCTATCCGCCTCTGGCCGATCTTGATCTGACGCCCGGCTGGGTCAACCGCAAGGAGCCGATCCTCATTGCCGAGCCGAAGGGCGCGTTTTCGCCTTATCGCTGGCGTTACAGCGAAGCGAAGACCGGACTGGATGCGGCGGGGCGGCTGATTGGCACCGATCTTGCCGAGCGGCGCAACCTCATCATGCGCAACCCTGTCGAAGGCAATAATTTCGCCACGACGCGGACGCTTGTCTCGGCCTACCAGATGATCAAGCCGGGAGAGAAGGCGCGGTCGCACCGTCATTCCTCCCACGCGCTGCGCGTCATTATCGATGCGAAGGGATCGTTCTCGACGGTTGATGGCGAAAAGACGCTGATGGAATCCGGCGACGTTGTGCTGACTCCAGGGTGGTGCTGGCACGGCCACGGCCACGACGGGGACGCTCCTGCCTATTGGTTCGACGGACTTGACGTTCCACTTACGCAATTGCTGGAGCCAATGTTCTTCGAGGAGCATCCGGACGGCTTTCAGGATGTGGAGACGTTGACGCAGGATTCTCCGATGCGCTTTACATGGTCGAGCATTCAGGCGCGCACGGAAAAAGCAGCGAAAGACGGCGAAGGCTTTTTCGGCCGCCGGGTTCGGCTGGAAGCGCCGACGATGCCGACCATCGGCATTTTCGTCGAACGGCTCGAAGCCGGGCAGAAGACGCGCCGCTATCGCGCAGCCGCCAATCACATTTTCGTGCCGATGCAGGGCAGGGGCGTTTCGCGCGTCGGCGCCGAAACATTCGACTGGGCGCGCGGCGATACGATCGCTGCACCGATGTGGAGCTGGATCGAGCACGAAGTTCACGAGGACACGATCCTGTTCACGATGACGGATGAGTTCCTGATGCGGTTTTCGAATTACTACAGGTTTGAGGGCGCGGAGTAGGGTTGCGCACGCGTTTTTCTATCGCGTGCGATCGCGGTCCAGCGCACCAAAGGTGGAAGAAGCGAGCTGTCTGCTAGATGCGGAGCCGGCGTTTAGTTGAGACGCAATATGACCCTTATCCGGCCGAGCCTTCGTATGGGTTCCCTTCTCCCGCATGGGGAGCAGGGAAGGGCTGTTTCTTCGTGAAAGAAGAAATCAGGCATTTCCAACAGACTACGCCAGAGGCGCCACCTTGAAGAACGGCATGTTGCCGCTGTCTATGGCCTTTTGCAGCAGGCCGTTTTTCTTTGTCTCTTCTACAAATGCGCTGATGGCTGCGAGCAGCTCCGGCTGGCCCTTGGCCATGGCGACGCCTACATTGTTGACACCGAAGCGGTCGTCGAGAATTGTCGCGTCAGGCCATTGCGGCAGGTAGGCGTCGAGAATTTCTCGCGGCATGGCCAGCGCATCCGCCTTGCCGTCGTGCACCAGAGCAAACGTATCGTCCGGGATGTCATTGAGGATGACCTGCGCATGCTTGATCTGCGGCAGCAGCGCCATGGTCGAGGCGTGACCGGCGACGGCGGAGATGCGCACGCCCGGCTTGTCTGCATCGGCGGCGGTCTTTATCGCCGAGCCGGGCGGGACCATGTAGGTGTAATCGAACTGCACGGCGGGCGGCGTGAAATCGAGTTGCGCCTGACGCGAGGGTTCGATCCCCATGAAGGCAATGTCGCAATCGCCGGCCTTGATAGCGGCAAGCGCTGCCGGGGGTGTGGGATAGGTCTGAATTTTCGCCTCGATGCCGATATGCTTCGCCAGCGCATGGGCGAATGCGGTGCCAACGATGCCCATGCTGACGCCCACGACATTGCCGCCGGAGTCTGTCGTGTATTGCGGCAGAAACAGGCCGGCACGGAGGACGCCGGATTTCAACAGGTCTTTAATGTCGGTCATTTTTGTATCCAGATTTTGCCATTGATAGCCGGCTGTGCCGGCCCAACCGGAAGGTAAGGGTGCATTTCCCGTTGAGGCCTCAGTCTATACCGCCTTGCGCCAGTCTTCCGCCTGCTGAATCGAGGCAGAATACTTTTCCAGCGTTACGCCGAAAAGATCCCAGCGGGTGAGAAAGCTCAAAAGGAAGGCGTGGACGCCGCGTTCGTACAGCGCCTTGACATCGCCGGCGCGCAACAGCGCCTTTTCCTCCTCGGATATGGGCATCTGCGCCATCGCGCCTTCCGGATCGGTCTTTGCCAGATTGCGAAAGGCTTCGTCGTGCAGGCAGGTGCGGAAGAATTTGTGGATCCCGTAATTGCTCATCGTCCTGTTCCCGGTCAGTCCCAGCGCCAGATGCCGAAGGCGTGGCCATGATCAACTTGCGGCTTGAACGAAATCGGTTCGCGCGCGCCGATGGCGCCGAGCATGACAAGCCAGTTCAGCAATTCGCCGCCGGCGTTGCCGGCGCGGGCCATGCGTTCGCCGGTTGCTTCTTCGACAAGATCGTCGATTTCGGCGTTCTCCATGCGCATCTTGACATGCGCCGCCCATTCCCTGTCAGGCGTGCCGGAGCGTTCGCCCGGCGCAGCGAGGGGGCCGCCGATTTCCAGCGAGAAACTGCCTGAGGCCATGATCGCGACGCGTTCCGCACCCGGATGGGCCTCCAGAATCTCGGCTATCGCTTCGCCGAGCGCGTAGGCGCGGTCGGCATTCGGCAAAGGGTTCGAAAACCCGTGTACGAACAGTGGAATTATGGGGAGTTTCTGGGCTGCGTTGAGAAAATGGTAGGGCACCATGAAAGAGTGATCGAGCGAAAACTCCTGCGTCACGGCGATGTCGAAATACCTTGGAATGAGCCCGGAGCGGATGGTTTCGGCCAACGCTTCGTGCACGGGCGCCGTGTAGGCCGGCATCGGCGTTCCGTCGTTCGGCCCGGATGTCTGTTCGGCCACGCCGATGGCGAAAAGCGGGAAATTGTCGAAGAAAAAGGTGTTGAAATGATCGTTCGAAATCAGCAGCAGAGCGTCAGGCGCAACGGCTTCCAGATGCTGGGCGACTTCGCGATAGAGAACGGACTCTTCGCAATCGGGCCCGTTGCGCTGGACGACCGAGGGGAACACGGGCGTGTGGGGAACGCCGAAACCTGCGACGATTTTTGCCATGCCGTTTGCCGAACCGGGTTGTGAAATCGAGCAGAGCTGGCTGCGTCTCTTGCGTTGGGGCCTGTTTCCGCCGATCATTTACTGTCAAAGATTAGTCCGAATGCGCTCGCCGGTTCAAGCCAAAGGCTCGGAGCGCGGGCGCAAGTCATCCGGGGTGGATATGCTCGACACTGCAAGCACGAAAGCCGGCGTTCAGGCACTTGAGGCGGCACGCAGGTTGCGGCCCATGATCGAAGCTGCGGCGCCGGCCATCGAAGCCGCGCGGCAGGTGACGCCGGAGGTGATGGCGGCGCTGCACGAGGCGAAACTGTTTCGCATGCTGCTGCCGAAATCGCTGAACGGACTGGAACTCGACATTCCCGCTTTTACCCGGGTGGTGGAAGAAATCGCCCGGGCGGATGCCAGTACGGCGTGGTGCGTGGGGCAGGGGTGCGGCTGTTCCTTTGCAGCGGCGTTTTTTCATCCAGAGGCAGCGCATGCGGTCTTCGACAAGCCGGACGCCGTTCTGGCCTGGGGGCCGTCGAACCGCAATGCGATCGCGGTGAAGGTGGAGGGCGGCTATCGCATTACCGGACAATGGGTGTTTGCCTCGGGCGGGCGCTACGCCGAATGGCTCGGCGCCCATTGTACGCTCTCCAACCCCGACGGGTCGCCGGTTCTCGACGGCAACGGCCAGCCCGTCGAGCGCTCGGTTCTGTTTCCGAAATCGAGCGCCAAGGTCACCGATGTCTGGGACGTGATGGGCCTGCGCGGCACGGGCAGCGACAATTACGAAGTGACGGACCTTTTCGTGCCGGACGCCTACGGCTTCACGCGCGATCTTCTACCGGAGCGGCGCGAGGAGGCGCTTTTGTACCGTTTCTCGTTCCTGAACATCTACGGCGCTGCGTTCGCCGGGGTGGCGCTGGGCGTCTCACGAGCGATGCTGGACTCGTTCTATGCGCTGGCGCAGAAGAAGACGCCCAACCAGGGTGCGGGCACGCTGGCCAATTCCGCTGCGATCCAGCGCGAGACCGGTTACAACGAAGCAAAGTGGCAGGCGGGGCGGGCCTATCTCTACAGCGCCTGGCAGGAGGCATGGGACGAGGTCGCCGCGCGGGACGGGGAGTGCACGCCGGAGCAGAAGGTGACGCTGCGCATGGTCTCGACCTGGGCGATCCAGTCGGCCAAGGAAGCGGCGGAATGGGCCTATCAATCGGCCGGATCGACGGCAATCTTTCAGGACAAGCCATTCGAGCGGCGCTTCCGCGACATCCATTGCGCGACGCAGCAGGGCCAGTCTTTTCTCACAAATTACGAACCTGCCGGGCGGATGATGCTCGGGCTTGGGGCAGTGCCACGGCGGGGGTGAGAGAGAGTTATTCGAAGCGCTGGCGTTTCGTGTCGATGGCCCCGTGCAGCACGCGGCCAATTTCTACGCCGTTCTCAGTGCGGTGACAGTAGATTACATGCGATCCTGAGGGGAACTTGAGGCAGGGTACTTTCCAAGTTTGGTAATTGTTCCAGTTCCGGGAAAACAAGCCAGTAACTGAAATCGCCTATGCAAGTCCAAGATATATGTCTCAGCCTGCATTTTCCCAAATCGCATGTATGAGAATTCGTGCGCGCCAATCAGATCCTCAAGGGCACGTTTCCTTAGACGGCAGATTGCCACAATGTTCACACCCGCAGCCTTGCGGCAGCGCTCCAGTATCTCGTCCAGCGTAATGTCCACAATTTCGCTTTCAAACCCTTCCCGTATCGCCTTTTCGAGACGCCGCTCCTGCTCTTCCACAGGCAGCGCCCATCAGCGGCACAGTTCCTCTTCGGTCGGAGCTGCGCTGGGCATGATGTCGTCGGTGATCTTTGGTCCGGGCATGATGTAAATGAAGCCCGGAACCGGAGCGGAGACCATGCAAAACAGCTGCGCTTGGCGGGGCTACCAGATCACGCAGCCGCCGTTGGGCTGGATCAACTGGCCGTTTATGTAGGAGGCGCGGTCGCTGAGCAGGAAATCGACCGTCGCCGCCACTTCCTCCGGCCTGCCGAGCCGTTTCATCGGCGTGCGTTCGATGTTGGACTTCAGCGAAGCTTCGATTTCCTCGGGCTTGCGGTTCTGGCGCAGGATCGGCGTGTCGATGGGGCCGGGGCCGATGGCGTTGACGCGAATCCCGTGCGCGGCAAATTCCAGCGCCAGACATTTGGTGAGCGAGAAGATCGCGGTCTTGGCGGCGCAATAAGAACCGAGGTTTGGTACGCCGATCACCGCAAAGTCCGAGGACGTGTTGACGATGACGCCGGCCTTGCGATCAACCATGCCACGCAGCACGTTTTGCGCGACCAGAAACATGCCGCGCACATGGGTGTTCATCATGAGGTCCCAATGCTCTTCGGCAATGTCGAGCACGGGGCCGCGCAGGTTGATGCCGGCGTTGTTGAACAGGGCGTCGACCGGGCCGAGCCCTGCTTCTGCTTGCACGACCATGCTTGCGACGGCGGCCGGATCGGTCACATCCACCTCGACGGCTTGCGCCTTGCCGCCGGCGCGGACGATTTCGGCGGCGGCCGCGTCCGCGCCTTCGAGATTTCGGTCCGCGAGTGTGATCGCGGAACGCCGGGCCAGCCGAAGGGCCGTCGCCTTGCCGATGCCGCTGGCAGCGCCTGTTATCAGTGTATGCATGGGTGCGCTCCGCCTAAAACAGATTGACGCCGCCGTTGACGCGGAAATCCTGGCCCGTGGTGTAGGAGGCCTCGTCGCTCAGCAGGAACATGGCGGCATTGGCCATGTCCTGCGCCGTGCCGATGCGGCCCATGGGATTGGCTTTGGCGCGCGCCTCCATGGTTCCTTCCGGCATGACGGCATGCGGCATGGGCGTGTCGGCGATGCCGGGCGAAATCGCATTGACGCGCACGCCCTTGTCAGCAACTTCGAGCGCCAGCGTGCGCATGAGGCCGAGCACACCGCCTTTGGTCGCAGCGTATTGCGCGGTGCCCGGTTGCGGCGAGCGGCCCAGACCAGAGGACCAGAGCACGATGGAGCCGCGCTTTTGTTCGAGCATATGCGGCAGCACAGCCTGCACGCTGAACAGAACGCCTTTCAGATTGATGCTGAAATGCGCATCCCAGTCCTCCAATGTAATCTCGAAAAACGGCTTTGGCCGGAAGATGCCGGCGCAGGCGGACAGGCCCTTGATCGACCCGAAGCGATCTACTGTTTCTTGCACAGCCGATTGCAATGCGCCCTTGTCGCGGGTGTCGAGGCGGAATGTCGCGAGGTCGGGATTGTTGACGCCCGGCAGGTCGCCGAGATCGAGATCGCAGGCGGCTACGGGCGTTCCTTCGGCCAGCAGCTGGCGGGTGATATCCCTGCCTATGCCGCTGCCTGCTCCGGTGACCATGACGGCGCCCGGTGTGTTATCGGCCATGGTGAACCTTCCCCCGAATTCATGCACGAAAGTCTAGCGATGCCATCCCGGCCGGAGCGTAGCGGAGAGCCGGGACCGTTTTCTTTCTAACCGGCAGGTCCCGGATAAATGCTTTGCATTTTCCGGGATGACATCAGGAGTTTAAAGGTCCCGGATAAATGCTTTGCGTTTTCCGGTCTGACAGCCTACTTCGCATCCGCGCCGAGCGCATCGCGCAGCGCCTGGCGGCGCGAGGCCTTGTACATTTCCGTATAGGAGCGCGGTCCGAGCGGCCCCTGTTCGATTTGCAATTGCGCAAACACGGGGCCTTCCTCGGTCAACAGCCAGTCGAGACGGCCGGTAAAGTCCTGCACGGCGGAGATGGTGCAGGTCTTCTGGATCTGCGCCGCCCGCGCCATCGCTTCGAAGTCGGCGTCAGGATTGGGCACGGGATGGCCGCCGTTCGCCTCGTAGGAGCCGTTGCAGAATACCATGTGCGTGAAGTTCTTCGGGGCTACGCGGCCAATGGTGACCAGCGTGCCGAGATTCATGAACAGCGATCCGTCGCCGTCCAGAACGATCACGCGGCGCTCGGGCCGCGCCAGCGCCATGCCGATGCCGTGCGAGGAAGCAAGCCCCATTGCGCCGTTGGAAAAGAAGTTGAGCGGCCGGTCGTTGATCTCGATCCAGTCGGACGCGGTGGAATAAGTCGAGATAACGATTTCGTCGGTAATGCGCTCTTTCAGCGCTTCGAGGACCTTGCGGCGATTCATCATGTCCCTGTCTCCTAAATCGCCTTGCCGCCAATGAGGATGGCCGTCGGGAACGGCGTCGCATAGGCTTTCTCGATAGCCGGTGCGATGCGCTCGACATCGGCGTCGGTCTCGATGTGGGTATGGGGAATGCCCATGACGTCGAGGATGGGCTCGATGATGCGCAAACCATAGCGCTTGGATTCCTGGGGCGGCACGCCGGGTTCCTTGCCGAGCAGGCCGATCATCAGAACTGTCGGCTGCTTGTATTCGACGCCGACGCCGCGAATGGCGTTCATGGCGTAGAGGAAGCCGGTATATTGCAGCAGGATCAGCGCACGCTTGTTGCCATAGCCGAGGCCGGCGGAAATGCCGAGGCACTCGTCCTCCTTGCAAACGCGGATGAGTTTGAATCCCGGGTCCTGGGCAATCGGAAACAGCAGGCCGCGGCTGGTGTGCAGGTCCGGCACGGACAGGACGTATTCAATCCCGGCCTGCTTGACGGCTTCGATGATTTTCGCGCCGTGCAGGACATTGTCCTGCGCAGCCACGGCAGCCTCTGCCTCCATGCCTTCCTCCATCAATTGTTAGCGCAACTTGCCCTGCGCACCGGCTTCGCGCAAGTCGAATCTGCCTGCGCTGGCAGGGCTGGACTGGCCAAACGAGGCCGCGATGGAGCGAAAAAAAGCCGGCGCGAACCATGCCGCGCCGGCTTTTCTGTGCGTAAAAGGAAGCAATCACAGACGGCAATAGTGCCGGTCACCGTCGTAGCCGAGATAGGTTCCGGTTTCGCGCTCGTAGCTGCGGTATTTCTCCTCGCAGGCGCGATGATACGACGCTGCCGAACGGCCGGAGTTGGCTATGATTGCGCCAATGGTCGCGCCGATCGCTCCGGCTGCCAGCGCTGCGCCCACACCGCCGCGGTTCCTGCGGTAATAGCCGCGGCCATACCCGTACCGCCCGCGGTAAACCCGGCGGCCATACCCGTACCGGCCGCGCATTCCGCTGCGGTTGCGACGGAACTGCACGTTTGTTGCGCCAGTGCCGGAACTGGCGAGAGCGGCAGCGATCTGGCCGGCGCTGGTGTGCGCTGCCGTAGCCAGCGGGGCGGCTGCAACGGAAGTGGAGAGGCCGAACGGCGCAGCAAAAAGCGCGCAGCTCAGAGCGGTAGCTCTTAGCATATTCATCTTCTTTCCCTTGAACTTGTTTTCCGGCCCGGCTGATTCCGGGCCCTTTACGCGGCGGTTGCAGTCGAAGCCATCAAAGCTTCGTTCCGATCACGGGACCGCCACAGCCAGAGGAACTCCCAAGAGCCCCTGCGATGTTTGAACCAACGCGAAGACCAGCAATTGGTTGCAAGTTTATCTCACTTCTGCGCTGCGCGACTCCGGGCGCAACTCATGCCGGCCAATCAAACCGGACATATTCGGTCTATTTCCGCCATTTCGTTCGCGCTCAATTTCCACGATGCAGCTTTCACAATGGCGGCGATCTGCTCCGGCTTTGTTGCCCCTGCGATAACGCTCGAGACGACCGGCTGACAGGCGAGCCAGCTGAAGGCAAGCTCGAGCAGTGTTTTGCCGCGATCGGCGCAGAAGCGCTCCAGCTCCTCGACCTTGGCGAAATTTTCGTCGTTGAGATGCAGGTTGCGAAAGCCCGGTTTGCCGAAGCGCGTATCGGGGGCTGGTTGCTCGCCGCGCCTGTATTTGCCTGTCAGCATTCCGGAGGCGAGCGGATAGAAGGGCAACAGGCCAAGGCCGTTGTCGAGCATTGCCGGAATGAGCTCGGCCTCGATAGCCCGGTTGAGGAGCGAATATTCGTCCTGACAGGACACAAAGCCGTTCAAACCGCACGTTTTCGCTGTCCAGACTGCGTCGACAACCTGCCATGACGGCTTGTTCGAGCAGCCGATGTAGCGGACCTTGCCCTGGCGTACGAGATCATCGAGCGCGCGCAGGGTTTCTTCTATCGGTGTCAGCGGATCGATGCGGTGCATTTGATAGAGGTCGATCCAGTCAGTCTTGAGGCGGCGTAGACTGGCTTCGACAGCTTCCATGACATAACGCCGCGAGCCACCCTTCTTGATGCCGCTCTCGTCCATCTGCATGCCGAATTTCGAGGCCAGGACGATTTCCTTGCGGCGGGACCCGAGGATTTCGCCGAGTTGCTCCTCCGAGCCGCCGCGGTTGCCGTAGACATCGGCCGTGTCAAACAGGGTGATGCCGGCGTCGAGCGCCGCATGCACGACCTTGCGCGTGCCGTCGAGATCGAGCCGGCCGCCGAAATTGTTGCAGCCCAGACCGACAGTCGAGACCCGAAGGCCGGATTTGCCAAGATTGCGCAGTTCCACTGGAACCTCCCCGATGTCTTTCTTTCTTGGTAGCGCTTCGGGCGCAATATGCAACCGTTCTGCATTCGCGGCGGTTGCAAAGCGGCGCCCGGCTGGCCCACAATGCGTGCGGAGATGCTTTGAGCGCGAGACGTGTGGCGCCGCGCGGTATCGCCGGAGGCCATTGTGCGGAGGCTATTTTGATCGTCACATCGATAGCAGAGGGGCAAAGCCTGCTGCGGCAGGAAATTCTCCGTAGCACGCGCATTGCCGGATTTACGGGCGCAGGGATTTCGACAGAGTCCGGCATTCCCGATTTCCGCTCGAAAGACAGCGCCTGGAAGCGGCACCCGCCGATTCCATTCGACGAGTTTCTGGGCAGCGAAGAGGCCCGCATAGAAGCCTGGCGGCGCAAGTTTGCGATGGACGATCTCTACACCGGAGCGCAACCCAACACCGGGCACAAGGCGTTCGCGAATCTGGTGTCGCGCGGGCGCATGGCTTGCGTCATCACGCAAAACATCGATGGATTGCATGAAGCCTCGGGCATAGATGCGGACAAGATCGTCGAACTGCATGGCAATGGCACTTATGCGAAATGTCTTGCCTGCGGTGTGCGGCACGAGTTGCGGGATATCCGCAAACGTTTCGAGGAAACGGGCCGTCCTGCGATGTGTTTGTGCGGCGGCATCGTCAAGACGGCGACGATCGCGTTCGGCCAATCCATGCCGGAGGATGCGATGCGGCGGGCGCAGACCGAAACGCTCGCCTGCGATCTTTTTCTGGTCGCCGGATCGTCTCTGGTTGTCTATCCGGCAGCGGGCTTCCCGGTCATTGCGAAACGCAATGGTGCGCGTCTGGTTATTGTGAACCGGGAAGAAACCGCGCTCGACGACGAGGCTGACGTTGTCGTCCGGGCCGGTATAGGAGACGTTCTGGCGCCGTTTGCCGAGCCCGGCAGCCTGAATTGAACCGCATGGCGGCAGCCTGAATTGAACCGCATGGCGGCCGGGCGGATCGCGGCATGTCGCTGATATGTGCAACTTTCGCCGGTTCGCGCCAAGTCATCCACAGGGATGCCGGTTTCGGGCAAAATTGTGCTTTGCCCCGGTGCAGGCAATGTTATCTTAAATCCAGTTTTTCGAGTGACTGTTTGATTCGGATCGAGCGGCGGTTTGATATCCGGTTTAAACGGTATTGATGCGGTTTAGGGGGCCGGTCAATTGAGCAATGGGGATAGCGAGGCAGAGCGGTCCGGCGCGTTCCCTGTGAGCAATAGTTCGCAGGAGTCTGCACAGGCTGTTAGCCGGGGCGATGTTGCCAGTCATGAGGCCAGTGTAGTCGACAGCGCGGTCAATCTCATCGAGATGGCTGGCCGCATCAAGTGGTTCGACGTCGCCAAGGGTTATGGCTTCATCGTACCGGATGATGGCGGCGACGACGTTTTGCTGCATGTCACCGTCCTCAAGAAAGACGGCTTCCAAACTGCTCCCGAAGGCGCACAGATACGTTGCGAAGTGCAACGGCGCGCAAAAGGCATGCAGGTTTTTCGCGTGCTTTCGCTCGACGAATCCACTGCAACACATCCTTCGCAATTGCCACTGGCGCGCACGCATGTGCAAGTGACGCCAACAAGTGGTTTCGAGATCGTCATCGTCAAGTGGTTCAACCGGGCAAAGGGCTTCGGCTTCCTCACGCGCGGCGAGGGCACGGAAGATATTTTTGTGCACATGGAAACCTTGCGGCGTTACGGCATCACTGATCTCAAGCCGGGCGAAAGCCTGCTGGCGCGGTTCGGCGATACGAACAAGGGGCTGATGGCTGCCGAGGTTCGTCCGCTGGAAACGCGGCTGCCATCCTCGCACTGACGCACCTCCGCAGGACGCTCTGCGCGGAGGAAATTCCGCGTCTGTGAATCCTGCCCTGTTTTTCACGCAATCCTGTATAGATATGTCTGCCGGTTGTAACCGGGACGCGTGTGTCCCGGTATCCGGCAAACGGAGTTCCGTGCATGGCGGTCAAGTCCGATTTTTTCGGGTCCGATCTGCGTCAGGCCCTGTCACGCCGCGCAACCCTGCGCACGGCGGTGATTGCCTTGATGCTGGCAGGTGCCGCAGCCCTTGGCGCCTGCGGTGTTCCGGCGGGGCCGGCGGTGGCGCAGGAGACGCGGCCCCTGGAGGACCTCACCGTCGTGACGGCGACGGGCCGGCACGCGTTCAAGGTCGAGGTCATGCGCAAGCAGGAAGAATTGTCGCGCGGCCTCATGTATCGCCGGACGATGGCCCGCGACCACGGAATGCTGTTCGACTTCGGCGAGGTCAGGCCTGTCGCCATGTGGATGCGCAACACCTATCTGCCGCTCGACATGCTGTTCATCGACGCGCGCGGCCGGGTTGTGAACGTGGCGGAAAACACCGAACCGCTGTCCGAGGAGACCATTCCCTCGGCCGCGCCTGTGCTGTCGGTGCTGGAAGTCAATGCCGGCACGGCACGGCGGATCGGCCTGAAGGCGGGTGACAGGGTCGAGCATCCGCTGTTCGCCGGAAAATAGGGCTGTCGGAGCTACAGAATTTCGATGCGCGACAGGCTCCGGCAGTTTGTATTCCGTGCGAAGAATGGTAAGGGCTAACCGTTGAGTCCGGGGCATAGCGCAGTCTGGTAGCGCGCCTGATTTGGGATCAGGAGGCCGCAGGTTCGAATCCTGCTGCCCCGACCATTTTCCGCCGTTCGGGCGGGTTGGAACCGTTGAACGAGGTGTCGGAGCGGCACATGAGCGCGCGCATTTATTCTCCGTCCAAAACCGCCACGCAGTCGGGCCAGGCCAAGACCGGGCGGTGGCTGCTGGAATTCGTGTCCGATACCCCACGCCAGATCGATCCGTTGATGGGCTGGACCGGGGGAGGGGAGACGCGCCAGCAGATCCGCCTGTGGTTCGACAGCCGCGAGGCGGCGGAAGCCTATGCGCAGCGCGAGGGGATTGCCTATTCGGTCGAGGAGCCGCAGGTGCGCAAGCGCCGGGTGGCGTCCTACTCGGACAATTTCAGAACGACCCGCATGGGCCAGTGGACGCATTGATCGACCGGGCGCCGCCGCCTGCATTCCCCATTGTTGACGGCGTCCTTCGGGCGGGATTGCTGATTTTCCGCACCGCCAAAATGATCTAAGCTGTCTTGCTATATTTGTCCGATGAATGCGTCTCCATACATCGTGCGCATGTTTGTTGCGCAGACAAGAAATGGCCCCGTAGCTCAGCTGGATAGAGCAACGGACTTCTAATCCGTAGGTCGCAGGTTCGAATCCTGCCGGGGTCGCCATAGATTCAATAGCTTAAACTCGTTTGACGGTACGTTTATCGAGCCGTGTCGCATCGGTAAGCGATAGTGGACAATTGCCCGAACGGGTTTGCCGGAGTGGGTGTGATCCCCTTTTTTTCGTAGGGGTTATGTCTTACCCGCCACAGATCGCATTAGCTTTGTTTACGGTCTGGTTCCCAGCGATGAACCGAATATAGGGGCGGGTGGTCGCTAATTGTTTGTCATATTAGATCTGGCGAGGTGGAGCAGGGCCGGGAGTGTTTATTCTGGTAAGAGAGGGTTTTCCGGACTTTTATAATAAAATGTAGTTCCCTAATCAAAGTATTAATTGAAGAGCCTGCCATGATTTCTGACAGGCGCAGCTAACAGATGAACTTGATATTGCAAGTCTCGGGGCAGCTCTGGACATGGCAAGTCATTTGATATTATCTCTACCTCCTGCACTAGTTTCGAAAACTTGCTTGGGCCATGTGATCTGCCGGACTGGACCATCCAGAATGTCTTTAGTGCGCGTACGGTTGAAAAAATGGATTGAGCTGGAATGCCTGACGATACATCAAACACACCTTTCGCGGGTTGGACTTCAACGCCGGGGGCGAACGGCGGCAATTCGCTCGTCTGGCCGTTCTGGCAGTGGCCAGCGACGCAGGCAGGTGATGGCGCAGCCAACGACAACGGCGAAGGCACGGGTGCAACCG
>JBFWRC010000027.1:0-68036 GCA_050249115.1 Beijerinckiaceae bacterium | reverse complement strand
CAAGGCAATAAATCTTCGGGGAAACCTCTCAAGGGAAAGGCTGAAACATGGGCGACATACTGACCTCCGTAGACGGCGGACTGCTGACGGTGACACTGAACCGGCCCGACGACGGCAACGCCGCAACCGACCACATGGCAGTCGAACTGACAGATATCATGCGGACGGCGCACGAAAAGGCCCGGCTCGTTGTTCTGACCGGCGCGGGCGACGTGTTTTGCCGCGGCCGCGCCGCGCATGGACGCATCCCGGCCGAGAGCGACGACGCCTACGACCGGCGCACCAATTCCGACATCGTCTTCGATTGCTACGCCTCTATCCGCTATTGCAGGATCCCCGTAATCGCCAAGGTGCGGGGCAAGGCAGTCGGCTTCGGCTGTTCGCTGGCGTCAGTCGCCGACATCACCATCGCCGCTGACAGCGCGACCTTCCAGATCAACGAAATGCAACACAACATCCTGCCGACGATGGTGCTGTCGTCGCTGATCGACCGCGGCAGCCGCAAGGGCATCAACTATATGGTCTATTCGACGGCCGAGGTGTCCGCCGAGCGCGCCATCGCCTACGGCCTGTGCAGCGATACCGCGCCGGAGAGCGAGCTGGACGCCAAAGTCGATGCGCTCTGCAAGCAGATGCTGTCGGCGCCCGCGATAGCGACAGAAGGCGCAAAGGAGTATCTGATCCGCGCGATGACTATGGATGTGCCCTCGGCGGTCGATTACGCGCGCAACCTGCACGCCGTGTTCAATTCGTCGAGCAAGATGAAACGGCACTAATGTCACAGCGCAAACTGCGATGCGCGACAGACAAGGGGCGGCCCGCAGCCGCCGTTTTCATTCGCGTCCGCCCGCGCCCGGTCAGCGGCAACCGGGCTTCGTCGTGCTTGCCGAAATGGCCGGCGCAGGCCCCAGTTGGGCGTTCGCGTGTTTGATATATTCGTCGGTGTAGAGCGCGCCGGCCGGCATTTCCCGTTTTACCAGCTTGTTCGCGACATGCCATTTCTCGGAATAAACCAAACGGCAGGTCCGATTTCCCGCTTCAGGCGCCGGAGCGTGAAATGATGAATAACAATCCACCTATTACAGCTGTGTTGTTGAACAGAAATTGCCGGTGGGTGTCGTATCTGTAGGGATCGTTCATCTCCCAGAAACGATGAAAAATCGCAGCCGCCAGCAAAGTGAATACGATAAGCAGCGCCGCGCCTATGCGGGCGTGCCAGTCGAACAGGATCATAAAGCCGCCGACAAACTGCATCGCGAAGCCGATGTAGAGCGAAAGTCTGGGCATTGGCGTACCGAGCTGGCCCATGCGCGGAATGATGTTGGCCTGGCGCCAGCCCGCGTTGATGATGCCAGTGCCGATATACAAAATCGCAATCATGATCTGCGCGACGATCTCGACCGGCGGGCGTCCTTCATAAAACACGTGATCTTCCCTCCCGTCACATCAACAAAAACAATGCGCCGACTATCGCGGCATTGGAGAACAGAAACGACACATGAAAGTGGCGGCGCAGGGGATCTTCGACCTCCCAGAAACGATGGAAGAGAAAGCAGGCTGCAACGACAAACGCGACAAGTATCATCGCGCCCCAACGCGTGTGCCAGTCGAGCGCAATCATAAGTCCGCCTATCAGTTGCATAGCGAAGCCGACATGCAACACGGCTCTCGCATACGGCACGCCCGAGGCCGCCATGCGGTCGATGTGCTGCTGCTGCTTCCAGCCGAAATTCATCACCAGCGTTCCCAGAAACAGAAACGCGATCAACAATTGACCGGCGACATGCAGAGCTGGCGTATTGGCGTACATGCGGTGTTCCCGTTTATCCAGTAATGTCTATGCCGCGTTCTCGAAGCCAGTTGGCTTGTCGAGGGGCGCTGCGGCAACATCGTAGCGATAAATCCAGTCGGCATGCAGTGTCGATTTGTCCTTCCCGAACCTGCGGCGCAAGGCAATCTTCACATCGCGCCACATGCGCGCCAGCGGCGAAGCGAGGTGATATTGCCGCGCACGCGCACGCGAAGCGAGTTGCACTGCAGTGGTGCGAGGACGCCGCACGCTCTCGTATCGTTGGAGCAGGGTGGGAATATCGGCGCTGCCGGTCTCCATCATTCGCGCCAGCAGGCAGGCATCCTCGAGAGCCATAGCGGCCCCCTGCCCCAGGTACGGCAGCATGGGATGCGCGCTATCGCCGAGCAAAGTGACGCGCCCGGCCGTCCATCGCGGCAATGGATCTCGGTCGTACAGAGCCCATTTATAGTGCTTCTCGCCCAAGGCTATCAGTTTCAAAATGTCCGGATGCCAGTCTGCGAACGTAGCCAGAACTTCTTCTTTCGTGCATTCCCGCGTCCACGATTCCTCCGCCCAGGCATCACTGTCGAAGTGGGCGACGAAGTTGATCATGCTGCCGCCACGAACGCGGTAGTGAATGACATGCCCGTGCGGCCCCCACCATGCGGTCATGTCGCGTGCTCCGGAGATGTTGTCGGCTTCCTCGACAGGCACAAGCCCGCGGAAACACATGCAGCCGGTGAATTGCGGCGGCTGCTTGCCGAAAAGGCTTTCACGCACCGCCGAATGAATGCCGTCCGCGCCGATCGCCATGTCCGCCTCGACGGATGAGCCATCCGCGAATGTCAGGCGCACCGTTTCCGGCATGTTTTCCAGGCGCACACAGCTCTTACCGAGATGCAAACGCTCAGGCGGTATCCGGGCGCGCAAGATATTCTGCACGTCGGCGCGATGGACGGTCAGAAAGCCTGCTCCGTATTTGTCCATCACACCGTCGCGGCGCGATTGTTGCGCCAGAATTGCGGCAGTCTCGCCGTTGCGCACTGTTTGCGTCTCGTCCTGAAAGCCGGCAGCTATGACTTCCTCTTCGACGTCGAGCATGCGGAATGTCTTGAGCGCGTTCGGACTGAGGTTCAGGCCGCCACCCACATCTGTCAATGAAGGTGTTTGCTCATAGACGTCGCAGCGAAAGCCGCGCTGGTGCAACGCGAGCGCGACGGCCAGCCCGCCAATTCCGCCGCCCACGATTGCGATGACCGGCCCGTCCCCCATGGCTTCGTCCCCTGTCGGTCTTCAATCAGAAATACGGTGTATCCCATTCCAGAGCTTTGGGGGAGAATCCTTTCCGGATGGCCCGGGCCGCGCCGTAACCGGCAATTTCGCCGGTCTGCGTGCACCAGGGAAAATTGCGCATGACCATGAATATGGTTTCGTAGGTAAACGACAGGGACGCGCCCGTAAGGATGAGGTTGGCGACGCCTTTGGGCAGAAAGGCCCGCCACGGCACCTGAAATTCATGCTTGCGATAGCCATCCCAAAAGAAAGTCTTGGTCATCGGGGCAGTAACAGCATCCCGGAACGTGCGGCCCTCACGCGCGTCGTCGAGGCCAAACACATATTCGCCGACAGGATGCCGGCCGTCGCGAATACCGACATAGCGGCCAACATTGCGCAGCACGGCGTTCTCGAAGCCCGGAACATATTTCTTCAAGAAGCGCGCCTCGGCGTCGACGAACATGCGCAGCGCTGCGGTGGCTTTGGCGTTGTCGCTTGCGCTTTCGTCCATGTGCAGCGCCCATTCGTACGGTACGTTCTGCCATATGATATAGGTGCCATCCTCCAGCATCGGGCTCATGTCGAGCGTCGGATGTCCGATGTAATGTTCGCCGTAAACGTTCTTGCCGCCCATCTTCGGCCGGTAAAGGCCGGGGGGAATGTCGCCGGCCGCCGCGGCTTCGGCGATCAGCTTTTCCAGCTTCGGATCGTTCGCGGTCTTCTGGTGACGTGCGGTCTGCGCAAAATCGATACCGCTCATGATCCACAAGAGTCCGCCGGGGATTGGCCGTTTGACGCCGTCCCAATCGGCGCCCTTCGGTTGGCCTCCACCGCCGGAGACGTATGGCGCGCCCGACCGTGCAACGAGTTCGGCGGTACCCGATCCGTCAACAAATACCTTGCCACCGATCTTTTGACGGCCGGAGGCCGTCTCGACAATGACCGCCTCTATGACGCTGTCCGTCCCCGGCCCTTTCTTCATCACGCAATCGACGAAGCGCGCGCCGTACCATGCATCGACGCCTGCCTCGGCGAGCATGGCGGCCATTACCGACCCTGCGCCTTCCGGATTGAAGCTTGCGCGCGCGAATGGCGCGTCGGGCTTGTGCATGCGTTCGTAGTGGGAGAGCGGATTGCCGGCCCAATCCGGATGCGTCTTTTCGGTGGCGGTGTAAATGTAACCGGCATCGGCGAAGCGTTGCATCAGTTCGGTGTGGATGCCTCCGACGCCCTCGTTAGCCGAACCTTGCAGGCCCGAGGTATGCACACCGCCGGGCATGTCGAATTTTTCGACAAGGATAACACTGCACCCCATGCGCGCAGCTTGCAGCGCAGCTGCAAAACCACCGGGTCCTGCCCCTGCAACAACAACATCGGCGCTGGCCGCGAGGGAATTCGAAGCGTCGCTCACGTTTCCTCCAATGCCGCATCGGCGGCAAACTTTTCCTGTCTGCGGGAACCAAGCCTGAATGATCGCGTTTGCGATCGGTAGTCAAAACCGGTGTTGGCATTCGTTGCTGGAAAATACGGGGTAAGTCGTCATGTACAAGAAGTTTTTCTCGGTTCTCGCCACTTCCGCAATTATTGCCTTGCCGGCGTTCGCAGCAGATATTCCCGCGCGCGAGGCCGCTCCAGCCCCTGCCCCGGTTTACGCGCCGCCTGTTTTTACCTGGGCCGGCCTTTACGCCGGCGTTAACATGGGCGCCGGTTGGCGTTCCCGCCGCAGCATTTTCCCGGGCGGCAACTTTCTAGCTCCCGGTAACGCGGCAATCTACCCGTTCGCAACCGTACCGGTCAGAAATGGCGGCGACGCGGCCTTCACCGCAGGCCTTACGCTTGGCTACAATTGGCAGTTCGGCAACGTAGTTGCGGGTCTCGAAGGGGACATCAATTACTTGGGGACAGGAAGACAGAATAAGGGCTTCTTCCGTGCAGGCGTTCCTGCAATGCCGTTCCAGGTTGGCGCAGCACCCAACACGCTGTCGTACTTCACCAAGGACAACGGCCGCTTCTTCGGCACGGCCCGGGCGCGTCTCGGCTATGCTTTCGACCGGACGCTGTTTTTTGCCACCGGCGGTCTCGCCTTTCGCGGCAACCGGCAAAACAATGCAGTGACTTTCGCCAACGCGGCAGGCGTTCCGTTCGCCACCTTTGCCAATGGTGGAGGATCCGGATCGAAGAACGTCGGCTGGACCATCGGCGCCGGTGTGGAATATGCAGTGACGAACAACTGGACAGTGAAAGCCGAATATCTCTACGCCAATTTCGGCAAGAACAATCGGTTTCTCATCGCTCCTGCCAATCCTGCGGCAAACGGATACAATTACCTGGTCAAGAGCCGCAACGATTTTCACATCGCGCGGGTCGGGATCAACTACAAGTTCTGATCTCGACGCAGGGTTAGAGAAATCGACGGGGCGGCTTGGGCCGCCCCGATTCATTTTTGCGATGTGTAAAATATCCAGTCATTCTGGCCAATGTGACGGCGGACCGGCTGCGGCAAACGCGGATCGAAGCGTCTTGGGTTCATGAAATCGAACCAGGAGTCGTGCGACATGACGTTGTTCTTCAGCAGCGGCCAGATTTTTTCGCGCAGAAAATGCTGATCGCGGTGAATGTAGTTCGCCACGGTCGGACCGCCTTCTGTATAGTCCGTAATGCGTTTGCGCATCTGCCCGATGTTTCCGCGCCGCGCTCCCCACATGCCCGCCAAAATCATCTCCGCATGGGTCGGAAAATCGCGCATGACATGAAAAGCATTTTGGCTTTGTACCCATTCGCCAACAGCCAACGCCTCTTTCGCGGTGACGACGGAGTCGCAATCGCGGACGAGATAGAAGTCGACGGTCTCGTCGTCCTCAATCAAAAACCGCCACATCGTTCCATATTGAGCCGCTGGCAGGCCTTCGACCTCAAGCACCTGAGCGCCATTCGCGCGCAAGGCGGCCTTGGTTTTCTCCGGAACGCTGCCGTCGACGTAAAATCGCGAAATCCAGCTGGGATAGACATAACGCGCAACGATCGCGTTGTTGACAGCGCCGGCCTGGTATCGCGGGTTGTCACCAAAAAGCGAGAAGGAAATAATGTTTCGCTCGTTGGCGTTGACATTGAACTCGGGCAAACGCCATTCCGGTTGCGTTACCGGTTCGTGCGCGAAACGACGGTCCTTCGCCTCGAGGCAGAGAGTGCCTTCGCGAACGCACTTCTTCAAATCCCCGAGAATGAGATAAGACCGGTTGGCCAAGGCGTGATAGTCGATCGGGTCTAGCCGTCCCGGCATTTCGGAAATCAGCCGGGCAAGCTCGTCTTTCAGCCCGCTGTCAGCACAGATGACCCAAAAGTTCTTGATGTTCTCTTGTGTCGGTTCAACCTGCAAGATATGCCGTGCGAGGGAGACAGCCTCGTTCGCGCGCTTTGTCTTGTAAAGAGCCAGCGCCGCCATCTTCTGGGCGAACAGATCGGTCTGCTCGCGCCGAAGAACGTCAATTTCGGGATCAGACAGTAGCAAGTCGGGATTTGCACGCAACTTCGCGACCAGTTCAGCCGCCGATGGTACTGGCATTCCAACATTCCTTGCCGCATGGCATGGCGGCGGCATGGCACATTCCACGCCGCCGCCGATAAATCAGGCGGCCTGCGCCTGCTGCACCTGCTGCTCGAGATGAGCGACCAGATCGGCGTCCAGGCCGAGGCTTTCCGCGAGCTGCGCCAAGTAAGCTTTTTCCGATTCCTCGTCCGGATTGATCGCCAGACGGGACATCAGATAGAGCTGCACCCCCTGTTCGGGTCCGTCGGCAAGCGCCGCAATTTGCGCAGCCGTAGCCGGATTTTCGACGGCGTTCTGAACAAAGGCGCGGCCTTCCTCGTCGAGTTCCATCGTGCCCAGTTGCGCGTTGATGACCTGCTTTTCGTCATCCGTGATAACACCATCGGCATTGGCCGCGGAAATCATCGCGCGGATCAGCGAAAGGGCGAAGGGCTGTCCGTCGCTTGCTGGCGCAGCAAGCTGCTGGCGATGGTCGGGAACATCGGCGAGCTGTGCTGCGGCCGGCGCCGGCGAACCCTTCTGGCTTGCCTGATAGTTCTGCAAGGCCCTGTGCGCAAGCATTCCGAGCGCAGCAAGGCCACCCATCTTCGCCAGCGTGCCGAGGCCGCCCTTACCGCCCAGCATCATGGCGAGAAGACCGCCAACCGCCAGACCGCCCGTGCCGCCTCCCATACCGTTCAGCTTGCCGAGAATATCGCTGATGCCGCCGGCCGCGGCGCCGCCTGCACTGCCGGCCTGACCGCCAAGGCTGGAGGCAAGCCCACCGAGCAGACCGCCAAGTCCGCCGCCACCGCCCTGCGGGGCCTGTCCGGCCTGATTCTGCTGGCCGCCAAGCAGCCCGCCCAGCAATCCGCCAAGGCCACCGCCTTGCTGCGCCCCACCTTGTTGGCCCGCGCCTTGCTGACCTTGCGCGCCTCCGAGGCTGGATGCCAGACCGCCGAGGAGACCGCCCAGCCCGCCGCCGGCCTGGTTCTGCTGTCCGCCTGCGCCTGCAAGCAATTGTTCGAGAATTTTCGTTGCGTCCATGTTCCCACTCCGGTGCCAAGTCACCACACAATCCAAACGAGACGCCACAAATGCGATTTCGCCGGAAAACAGGGGGATAATGCCCGGGCTTGGCTTGCAGGGCAATGGGGGACCAGCAAGTGGGGAAATTTTCGGCCTGCCCCGCAAGCTATGCAGCCTTCAAGCCCTTTGCTCCAAAATTGTATCTGGTCAAACCCCGCGAATGCGCACAATATCGGCGCAATTGCACAGACCGGAGGTCAGCCGGCTGGCAGCGGGAGGCAAAATGATTATCGACAGACGCAGCATGCTCGCTTTGGCGGGCGCATCGGCGGCCGGCCATTTCCTGCCCGGAAGTGCTTTTGCGCAGACCGGACCGTGGCCGAACAAGCTCATCAAGGCAATGGTCCCCTTTAGCGCAGGTAGCTCGGTCGATGTGATCGGCCGCATCGTTCTGGACGAACTGTCGCGCAGGCTCGGACAATCGATCGTGATTGAAAATCGCGGCGGCGCAGGCGGAACCATCGGCTCGGCCGCCGTGGCGCGCGCGCCGGCCGACGGCTACACGTTGTTGATCAACGCCTCGGCCCATTCGGCGGCTCCTGCCGCCTATCCGCGAATCTCCTACGACCCGGCGAAGGATTTCTCGTCCGTCATCTCGCTCGGCAGCATTCCGAACGTTGTCATCGTCAACCCGGACAAGGGCTACAAGACATTGCAGGATCTGGTCGAGCGCGGCCGCAAGCAGGAATTGTTTTATTCTTCCGCCGGCGTTGGCAGCGCGACCCATTGGGCTGCCGAACGGCTGCGCATATCCTCGGGCATCAAGGGCCGGCATGTGCCCTTCCGCGGCGGACCGGCAGCGACGCTGGAAGTGGTCGCGGGCCGGGTCGATTTCGCCTGCATGGGCATGTCCTCGGCGCTGCCGCTGGTCTCCGAGGGAAAGGTGAAAGCGCTGGCGGTGTGCACGCCCAAACGGTCTTCCGCGATGCCAGGCCTGCCGACGACTACGGAAGCGGGCTTCAAGGATTCCGATTACACCTTCTGGAACGCCATGTTCGTGAAGGCCGGGACGCCGCGCGAGATTGTCGACCGTCTCTACAGGGAAACGACGGCCGTCCTTGCCCTGCCGCAGGTCGCTTCCAAGCTGAAGCCGCAGGGCGTCGAACCGATGGATTTGACACCGCCGGAATTCGACGCGCTGATTGCGAAGGAAATCGCTCTCAACAAGGCGCTGGTGAAGGCGGCCGGACTGAAGTTCAACTGACCGCGACGTGCGGCCTTCATCCGAACGCGGCTGCATAATCCTCCGGCTTGAAGCCGACGAGCAGTTTGCCGTCTGCCTCAACCACCGGGCGCTTGATCATGGACGGCTGGGTCAGCATCAGCCGGATTGCCTTTCCCTCGTCGAGGCCGGTCTTGTCCGCGTCCGGCAACTTGCGAAAGATTGTGCCCGCGCGATTGAGCAGCTTTTCCCAGCCCGCCTCTTGCGCCCATGCCTTCAGACGCTTTTCGTCGATGCCTTTGGTCTTGTAATCGTGGAAGGCATAGCCGACACCGTGACTGTCGAGCCATTCCCAGGCTTTCTTCATCGTGCCGCAATTCTTGATGCCGTAAATCGTGACTGACATGATTTTCTTTTGATCCTTTCCTGGCCCTCAACCGTAATTCCTCACAGCACTATCGCGGGTGCGCCGCGAAAATTCAATTCGCTGTGACCTGACGGCGGGAGGGCAAGCGCATGACCACACGGTTTCGAAGCATTGTTTCAAAAAAGGCCTGCGCGGTAATGATGGCAGTCGCTGCATGCTTGGCGCCTGCCCCCACGCAATCTGCGCAAGCCAGACAGGTGCAATCCAGCACGCCCTCCAGCATCGTCGTCATCGGCGACAGCAATGTGGAAGGGCGGGCCGTTGCGCCGCAGGCGCGTTATCCGGCGCAGCTCGAGTTCGCATTGCGCAATGCGGGATACAACGTCACGGTGGTCAATCGCGGCATCTACGGCGACCGCATTCGCGGCGTGCTGCGGCGGCTCGACCGGGATGTTCCCGCCGGTACGCGGCTTGCGGTCGTATGGGTCGGCATCAATGACGCGCGCTATGGTGCGACGCTGCAGCAGGTAACTGCCGGGCTGGCCGAAATCCGCCGCAGGCTTTCGGCGCGCGGTATCGCCAACTACATCGTGGCGCCGCCGGTGTACGACGTTTCCCTGCATCGCAACCGGCAGACGCGCGTGTCTTTCATTGATCCGCATCTCAACGCGCGTGGCTATTCGATCATGCTGCAACGGACCTGGACCGGGATCCGCAGCAAACTGCGGCAGGCGGGCGTGCGCCCTGGCGGCAGAAGCATGCGGAATGCAGGGCGCTAGATGCACCTTGTCGCGCGAAAGCGATCATGGAGACCGCAGCGTATCGCGGGATCGCCTGAACGGGTAGACTTCCGGCCGGTCGGCGGAATCCCGGAGGGGCGAAGGCGATGTTCCGCAATGTCTTGATCTGGCTGGGGCTGTTTCTGGCGGCGACAATCGTGGTCTATATCGCCGTCGTCATCGGCACGGCGAGCGTGTGGCAGGCGATGGGCGTGCACGACCGCGACGGCGGCGGCATGATGGGGCTCGCCTTCATCATCGGTCCCGCCATTGCCCTGCCCTGCGGCGCAGGCATCGCTTTTCTGGGGCTGCGCTTCATCAACCGGCGGAATGCCTCCACACGCGCATGGACGCCGGAAGACACGCAGCGCGACAGCCGCCGGTTTCTGGTTCTGGGCGCGGCAGTGGCAGCCTTTTTCGCTGCCTTCTGGCTGGTGCGCTTTGCCTTCTGGCTCGCCAGCCCGATCCGCCTCGACAGTTACTGGATCGCGCTGATGCTGTCATGGCTTCCGGACCTCGCCGGCGCTGCGGCGGCGATAGCGGCCGGGTTTGCAGTAACGAGGCGGGGCGGGCGCGGCCTTGTAAAACTGCCCGGGACTGACCAGGTTTCTGACTAGTCCAAAGGAGCTTCTCATGCCCAGTTGGCCGGTTCCGGAGGCCAAAGCGAGATTTTCAGATTTTCTGGAAAAATGCCTCGCCAGAGGTCCGCAAATTGTCACGAAGCGCGAGGCGGAGACGGCTGTGCTGGTGCCGTTGGAGGAATGGAAGCGGCTCAATGCGGCGGCCCGCCCGTCACTCAAGGAATGGCTGCTGAGCGAGGAGGCGCGGTTCGATCTCGACATCCCGGCGCGCGACGGCAAGCGCCGCAAGCCTGCGCCCGACCTCGCCTGCGCGCATGTAACTCCTCGACACCAACGTCGTGTCTGAACTGCGACGGCCGAAACCGCACGGCGCCGTGGTGGCGTGGCTGCGTTCCCTGCGCGAGACCGACGTCAACATTTGCGCCGTCACCATCGGCGAAATTCAGGCCGGAATAGAGAAGACACGCGAAACTGATGCCGCCAAGGCGGCGGACATCGAGGCATAGCTCAACCGCATCGAACGCGACTACGCGATCCTGCCCGCCGACTCCCCCGTCTTCCGCATCTGGGCGCGGCTCATGCACCGCAAGCCGGACCATCCTATCGAGGACGGGTTGAACGCCGCCACAGCGCTCGCCAACAGGCTGATCGTCGCGACGCGGAACGGGAAGGATTTCGCAGGGTTCGGGGTCGAGACGGTCGATCCGTTCGGGACGGGAGCAACAGGTCCTTGAAGAACAATCAGCTTTACTTTACATTCTGCAAACCGCCATCGATAAAAAATATATTTTCAATTAATTCAACTCCGCGCAGAACACGGTGCCCTGAAATGAATAATGCAGCGAAGTCGGGACAAGCTCTTTGGCTTCGTTTCGTTCAGTTTCCCTTGTTCCGAGTTTTGGTTTTGGGCGGTGGAATGCTCTACCTGATGGCCTGGACTGAAGGGCGTATTCTGGCATTCAAGGACAATCCAACGATCGGAGTCATTATCGCGTTCGGCATGGGCTTAGTGGTCATGGCGATTTATCTTGCCTGGGGCAAGTTCATTGAGCGCCGTGACGTGACAGAACTTTCCTTGCCGGGTTCTGCCCGCGAGTGGATGATCGGCGCATTGATTGGTGCGGGGCTTTACACCGGCTGTGTCCTGATCCTGATGGTGCTCGGCATTTATCGGATCGAAGGGCTGGCTCCATTGGTCCATATGCTTCCAGCCATAGCGTTGGCCTTGAAGTCGGGAATTTTCGAGGAACTGGTGTTTCGCGGCGTGTTGTTCCGGTCTGTCGAGGAAATGGCGGGCAGTTGGATCGCAATCGCCGTTTCGTCGCTGGTTTTCGGCTTCATACATCTGCTCAACCCGGACGCCACGATTACTGGCGCTGCCTATATCAGCATTGAGGCTGGCCTGCTGCTTGCCGCAGCCTATCTGGTCACGCGCCGCTTGTGGATTGCCATCGGTTTTCACATGATGTGGAACTATGTCCAGTCGGGCGTCTACTCTGGCATCGTCTCCGGTGCCGTTACGGAGCCTGGTCTGATACGGCCCAAGATCGAAGGTCCGGCTTTTCTGACTGGCGGCACATTCGGCATGGAACAGTCGGTTTTTGCACTGATCCTTTGCACCACTGCTGGTGTGGTGCTGCTGAAAATCGCCATACGACGGGGGCACATCCGTCCGCCACCGTGGAACCGGTAAGCCTGTGCTGCATCAGAAACCGAACCGGACGCCAAAATGATGGATACAACGGCCAAGCCGCATCCGATCCTGCAGATCCTGCAATTCCCGATTGTCCGCCTGCTGATACTCGGCCCCCTGCTATTTGTCGCTATCGGCGTCAGCAACGGCTTCATGGTCAAATATGCAACTGTACCGCTCGTGGCGCTTGTGGCAGCTGCGGGCATGTCGATAGCTGGGCTGATTGTCTATTGGACCTTTGTGCGCTTCATTGAGCAGCGCCCCGTGCGTGAGCTGTCATTCTCGGGGATGGGGCTCGAACTGGGAGCGGGCATTCTGATCGGTGCAGGGCTTTGCGTTGTTTGTGTCCTGATCCTGATGGCGCAGGATGTCTACCGCATCGAAGGCTTTCGTCCGCTTGTGTTTGCACTGCCAGCGCTCGCCATGGCCTTGAGCTCCGGCGTGCTGGAAGAGCTGATGTATCGCGGGGTGCTGTTTCGAATCGTCGAGGAGACGTTTGGCAGCTGGATTGCGCTGGCTGTATCGGCATTGGTATTTGGCCTCAGCCATTACTCGTCTCAAGAAGGCGCGCTGATGGGAGCCATTGCCATCTCTATCGAAGCGGGAATTCTGCTGGCTGCCGCCTATATGATGACGCGACGATTGTGGCTCGGCATCGGCCTGCACATGGCATGGAACTTTGCCCAATCAGGTGTGTTCTCCGGCATTGTTTCAGGTGCGTTCAATCAACCCGGATTGGTAAAATCGACAATCGAGGGTCCATCCATTCTGACCGGCGGCGCCTTTGGCCTCGAAGCATCGCTTGTTGCGGTGCTGGTCTGCATCGTCGCTGGCTTGGCAATGCTGATTGTTTCAGTTCGGCGCGGCCACATCGTTCCGCCCTGCTGGAAGCGGGGCGATCAGGATTGATCCGGGGCCGAAGTCGCCCGCCGGCATGGCCGTACCGCCGCCAATGATCCGCGCATGGGTATTGCCTCCGGTAAGGGCCGCGCCGAAGGCGGCAGGCGGATAACGACCGCGGGCCCCCCAGTCAGGCACAGGCGCGGCCTCGCCTCAGGCAACGCCGCGAAGCCGGAGCGCGCGGAAACCCGGGCCTTCCTCGCCCCGCTGCGCCGTTTGCTGAGCGTGCATCCGCTGACCGGGGAAACCCACGAGATGGGGCTCGCGCTCGCCGAACACTATTTGCTCTCGACATGGGACGCGATGATCGTCGCCAGCGCGCTGGAGGCCGGCTGCGACGTGCTGTGGACGGAGGACCTGCAGGACGGGATGGAGGTTGCGGGGGGCTTGAGGGTAAGGAGCCCGTTTGGGTGAAGCAGCCAAATGATTGAGGCCTAGCGTAGCCCTCTAGGTACCGCTATTCTCAATTCTCGGAGTAACTCAAGCGGAATATCTTTATGGGCTTTTGCGTATTTATGCATCGATCGGATTCTATTTATGATGATAGACCCGACGAACAGTACCAGTTCCCGAAGCAATATCTCGGACGAGCAGAGCAAGCAGTTGGAAGCTGGATTGTCTATCTTGAACCGAAAAAAGCATGGCGAAGTCGAGGTTATTTTGCAGTCGCCCGCCTTCAGCAAATAGTGGCTGATCCTAGCGTTGAAGGTATGTTTCTCGCAATCATCGAACCAAATTCTTATCTTGAGTTTCCTAACTCTGTTCCGTTCAGCGACGATGATGGCCTTACAGAATTGGGGCTCCTCAATAATTCTGGAAAAATTTCTGGCCGTGCACAAGCAGCGGTCCGACCGATTTCGCCCGAGGACTTCAATCGAATAGTTGCACGCGGAATTTCAGATCAAGATCTTTTGCTTCCTCGTGATGGAGATGTGGTGTCTATAGGAGGCTTCGCAGAAGAACAGTTGCCATATTCGGCCGAGGAACCACGAAGCCGCGTCGAACAACTTACGAAGAGGATTATACGCGACCGCGTTTTTCGTCGAATAGTCCTCCAGGCATATGATGAGCGTTGCGCAATCACGGGCCTGAAGCTGATCAACGGCGGCGGACGTGCTGAAGTAAATGCAGCCCATATCCGTCCGGTAGAGAAGAATGGGCCGGACATCGTGCAAAACGGTATAGCCTTATCGGGAACGGTGCATTGGATGTTTGATCGAGGTCTGCTTGGACTTGGTGACGATCTTCGAATTCTGATTTCAAGGCATGTAAATGATCAAGAAGGTATTCGGAATTTTGTCAATAAGTCAGGATATGCGTTTACTCCGCAAAATTCCCGAAATCGGCCCCATCCAACGTTTTTGCACTGGCATCGCGAAAACTGTTTCAAAGGATGATGCCTGATAAACGGAAGGATCTCATCCCCCTCACTCCCACTCAATAGTCCCGGGCGGCTTGCTCGTCACATCGTAGACAACGCGATTTATCCCCGTCACCTCATTAATAATCCGCGTCGCCGTCCGGCCCAGCACGTTCATGTCGAACGGAAAGAAGTCCGCGGTCATGCCGTCGACGGACGTCACCGCGCGCAGGGCGCAGACGTGGTCGTAGGTTCGGCCGTCGCCCATGACGCCGACTGTGCGGACGGGGAGCAGCACGGCGAAGGCCTGCCAGATCTCGTCGTACAATCCGGCTTTTCTGATCTCGTCGAGATAGATGGCGTCGGCCTTGCGCAATATGTCGAGTTTTTCCTGCGTGATGGCGCCGGGGATGCGGATGGCGAGTCCCGGCCCGGGGAACGGGTGGCGGCCGACAAAGGCTTCCGGCAGGCCAAGTTCGCGGCCCAGCGCGCGCACTTCGTCCTTGAAGAGTTCGCGCAGCGGCTCCACCAGCTTCATGTTCATGCGCTCGGGCAGGCCGCCGACATTGTGGTGGCTCTTGATCGTGACGCTCGGGCCCCCGGTGAAGGAGACGCTTTCGATCACGTCCGGATAGAGCGTGCCCTGGGCCAGAAATTCCGGCGCGCCCTTGCCGTCGGCGGCGATCTTTTTGGCTTCGGCCTCGAAGGTCTCGATGAACAGGCGGCCGATGGTCTTGCGCTTGGTTTCCGGATCGGTGACGCCGTCGAGTTCGCCCAGAAACTGCTTGCTGGCGTCCACGTGGACGAGCGGGATGTTGTAATGGTCGCGGAAGAGGCTCACCACCTGTTCTGCTTCGCCGAGACGCATCAGGCCGTGATCGACGAAGACGCAGGTCAGCCGGTCGCCGATCGCCTCGTGCAGAAGCACGGCGGCGACGGAGGAATCGACCCCACCCGACAGGCCGCACAACACCCTGCCCTGTCCGACCTGATGGCGGATTGCGGCAATCGCCTCGGCGCGGAAGGCGGCCATGGTCCAGTCGTTCTTGAGACCGGCGACCTTGTGCACGAAATTGGAAATCAGCTTCGCGCCGTCCGGCGTGTGGACGACTTCCGGGTGGAACATGGTGGTGAAAATCTTGCGCTCTTCGTCCGTCGCCACCGCAAACGGCGCGTTGGGGCTGACCGCTTTCACGCTAAAGCCGGGCGGCAGTTTGGTGACGCGGTCGCCGTGGCTCATCCAGACGGTGTATTTTTTGCCCTTTTCCCATACGCCGTCGAACAGCGCCGAGGCCTCGAGCACCTCGACATCGGCGCGGCCGAATTCCGCCGCATGGCCGCCCTCCACCGCGCCGCCCAGCTGTACGGCGGTCGTCTGCTGGCCGTAGCAGATGGACAGCACCGGCAGACCGGCGTCGAAGATCGCCTGCGGCGCGCGGGGCGATCCCTCTTTTGTCACCGAGGCCGGGCCGCCCGAGAGGATCACCGCCTTGGGGCTTAGCTCGGCAAAGGCTTTTTCGGCGTTCTGGAACGGGGCGATTTCGCAGTACACCCCGGCCTCGCGCACGCGCCGGGCGATGAGCTGGGTCACCTGCGAGCCGAAATCGACGATCAGGACCTTGTCGTGATGGCTAACGATTTCTGCATGAGCAATATCCTGGGCAGCGCCGGAGTTTGCAGGCGAAGGGGCGGCATTCATGGCGGATTCCTCGATTTCCGCCATTGGGATTAGGCCAAGGGCCGGAGCGGCGCAACGGCGGCGCGCCCGATGATCGCCAGTATGAACGGTTTTTAACGGGCATTTGAACTTTCGGCGCAAACACCGGGCAATCCGATGCCGGTATTCTGGAGCGATATCCAAAGGATACAGCGACGGATCGACAGGATGTTACGCAAACTTCGCGGCGAACAGTTTGGAGCGCTCTTTTCCGAAGGCGTGGAAGCCGAGTCCGCTCCAAGTTTCGAGCAACGCCAGCGCCAGCGCCAGGCGATCCTGGAAGAGGACGCCTTCGTCGGCCTTTTGCGCTGGGGTTGCGATGCGCTGCATCTCCTGCATCCAACCAGAATCCGGTCGTTTCCGGGCACGGTTTCGGCCCTGACGCGGCCGGAATGGTCGCGTGTCAGCGGCCCGCCGGACGCCCGCTATACACGCCCTGCCGGGAACGGATTTGTCGCGGCGGCGACAGACACGAGCCTCGATGCGGTGCTGGACGCCTACGGCCGCGGGCTCATCCTGCGCTGGATTGCGGGAATTCCGGCATGGTGGTCGCCCTCGCAGCGCATCGCGGGCGATCCGCGGCAGGCGCGCGAGCCGGAAGCAGCGCTTGCGCTACTGGCGTCCGGAAATGTGCGTATAACGCTGGACCGGGATTTCGAATCCGTCGCATCCAGGGCCACACGGCGCGCCGTGTTGCGCTTGCGGCCTTTCCAGCCGGGCCGGGACGGTCTTGCCGCACTGCTGGCGGTTCACGATGCGGGCTTTGCCCATTCGGTCGAAATCCGCAATCGAAGCGGCAAGCTTGTCGGCGGCTGTTCGGGCATTTCCAGCGGCCGGGCTTTTATCCTGCAGTCCCGCTTCGGCGACACGGCGGCCGCAGCAGAACTTGCATTGGTGATTTTGAACCGGCATCTGGTTCACTTCGGCTACGCTTTTATCGACCTGTGCGCGGACTGGGACGCCAGCCATTTCGACCTGCCGGTTCTGGACCGTGCAGAGGCGCAATCCTGCCTGACCGGCTGTCTTGCCGGCGACCGGCGCGGCCGCTGGCTTGCCGTACAGGACCTTTGCCAATAAGGCCGCCCGGCTCCGGGGCGGAACGTCAAACCAGCCGCGCCAGAACCGCGATGTAGAACCCGTCCGTTCCCGAAACCGCCGGGCTGAGCCGCAATCCAGGGCCATGCGGGGATGCGAATCCGGCCAGTTTTTCCACCCCTGCGGCGGCTGCGAGCGCAACGGGCTCCACCGGGGCGAAATTGCTGTTTCTTTCCAGAAACGCGGCGATGCGATCTTCGTTTTCCTCGCAGAAGACCGAGCAGGTGACATAGACCAGCCGGCCTGCCGGACGCACGTAGATCGCGGCGGTTTCCAGCACCTCGTCCTGTTCGCGCATGCGCTGATCCAGCGCGCCGGGGCGGATGCGCCATTTGGCGTCCGGATTGCGGCGCCAGGTGCCGGACCCCGTGCACGGGGCGTCGGCGAACACGAGCTGGCAGCGGTCTTCGAGGTCGGCGAGAATGTCGCGTCCGGCTTTTGGCGCACGCACCTGAACGTTGCGCACGCCGGCGTTTTCCAGCCGCTTGTAAATCGGCATAAGGCGGCGTCCGTCGCTGTCGGTGGCGAAAATCTGCCCGCGATTGCCCATCATGGCCGCCAGCGCCAGCGTTTTGCCCCCTGCCCCGGCGCAGAGGTCGAGCACCTGCGAGCCGGCTTCCGCACCGCTGAGAAGCGCTGCGATCTGCGAGCCTTCATCCTGCAGTTCGACCGTCCCGCGCGCGTAAGCCGGCTCGGCCGCGAGCGCCGGCCCGCGTCCGTCCCGGCCAAGCGGCAGCCGCAGCCCCCACGGAGACAGCGGCGTTTCTTCCGCGCCCAGATGCGAAAGTGCAGCAAGTGCTTTCTCGCGATTTGTCTTCAGGAGATTGACCCGCAGGTCGACCGGCGCGCGGTGCGTCATGGCTTCGCATTCAGCCACCACCCGCTCGCCGAAGGCCCGTTGCATCGGCGCTTCAAGCCATTCGGGAATATCGGCAGCGACGTGATCCGGCGCTCCTTGCATGGAATGGGCGGCAATGCGTTCGCGTTCTTCCTGCGTCAACTCGGCCGGTGCGTGTCCGCTGCCGGAGCAAAGCGCGGCGAGCTTGTCCGCGTCCATGCCTCGGATGCGCACCATGGCGCCCAATGCGATCGCGCGCGGCGTATCGGCCTGCATGATCCAGCCAGCCGACGCCCGCACCCGTAATGCATCGTAGACAATGGCCGAAATCGCTGCCCGGTCGCCCGACCCGGCGAACCGGTTGGCTGCGCCCCAATCCTTGAGGACCTGGGCCGCAGGCTGGCGCATGGCAAAGATCGTGTCGAGAATCTCGATGGCCGCTGCCAACCTCGCACCTGGTGTCATCGTGCCTGCTTTGTGCCTGCTGTTGGAGAAACGGGCTTTTCATCGCCACAGTTTCGGTTAATGCTCGCTCCCGCGTCGTTTCACGATTGGCGGTCCGGCGCAAGGACACATTTCGGCAGATCGGACTTAAGAGGGCACTATGAAAACATTTTTGCGGTTGTTTACGGTGGGTGCTTTCGTATTGGCGATCGCGGCTTGCGCCCGGCAGGCTCCTGTAGAGGGCGATCTGACGCCGCCGCCGCGCAAGCCCTACGACGCCAAAACCCAGCTCGAAACCGGACGCGTGCGGTAAGACTGACCGCTTGACGGGAAAATCGTAAAGCCGGAGCGTGTTTGACGCTTCGGCTTTGCTAATGCCGCAGGCCTTTTTTGGCGGGTTCGAACATGACTGCTACGCCGCACAAGACCCTGGGAGTTCGCGACGGCATCGTGTTCGTCGCTGGAATCGTGATTGGCGTTGGCATCTTCCGCATGCCACCGCTTGTAGCGCTCAATACGCCTAACGAAACCGTCTATCTGTTGACCTGGGCGGCAGGCGGCCTCGCGATGTTGATCGGCATGTTGTGTTACGCCGAACTCGCCGCTGCCCATCCGGATGCTGGTGGCGAATATCACTTCCTGCGGCGCGCCTATGGCCCCAAGCCCGCGATTCTCTTCGCCTGGGCCCGCGGAACCGTAATCCAGACCGGCGCCATAGCCTATGTGGCGTTCGTCTTCGGCGATTACGCCAACCAGATTGTATCTCTTGGCAAAAGCGGACCATCGATCTGGGCCGCGATCTCCGTCGCCCTGTTCACCGCTATAAATCTGAAAGGGACCGGACCAGGCAAGGCAACGCAAACCGTTTTTTCGGCCGCCACCGTGGCCGCGCTGACGGCGACCATCCTGGCTGGCCTCGCGGTGACGCCCGCGGCGGCGGCAGCGGCGCCGGCACAATCGGGCTCCGGCGCTCTCGGGCTGGCTATGGTTTTCATTTTGCTGACTTACGGCGGCTGGAACGAAGCGGCGTATCTGTCGGGTGAAATGCGCAATCCCCGCAGGGACTTTCTCCTGCTGGCATTGGGCGGAACGGCTGTCATAACAATTCTCTATCTCGCACTGGCTGCAACTTACGTCCACGCGCTCGGGTTTGAGGGGTTGCGCCAAAGCAGAGCGGTCGGCTCCGACCTGATGCGCCTCGCGGCCGGCGAAAAGGGCGCGATATTGATCGCTATGGTTATCTGCGTGGCGGCACTCTCGACACTCAACGCCACGATTTTCACTGGCGCGCGGGTGTATTATGCGCTCGGCAGGGACATTCCGGCAATTGCGCGTCTTGGCGTCTGGGACGAACGCGGCGGAAACCCTGCCAACGCTTTGATGCTGCAGGGCGCAATTGCCATGCTGCTGGTCGTATTCGGTGCATTTACGCGGGACGGTTTCGCCGCGATGGTGGACTATACCGCCCCTGTATTCTGGCTTTTCCTGTTACTGGTCTCGCTGTCGATTTTCATATTCCGCGTGCGCGGCGAAAGCGAGCGGCCCTATTCCGTTCCACTCTATCCACTGACCCCGGCCCTTTTCGCACTGATGTGCGGGTACCTGCTTTATTCAAGTCTGGCCTATACGGGATATGGCTCGCTCGCAGGCATGGCGGTGCTGCTGGCGGGAATTCCCCTGCTTTTTCTTGCCCGTACAAGCGCGCCGGAAGGCCGTTAGCCGAGACCTACGACGGCCGTTTCGATCACGACAAACTTACTTGCCGGGCGCTTGCCTTAGGCGCCCGTCGGCCCGCATGATACGGCGACCAGAACGGCGCCCAGGCGCACCCAGCTCTGGAGACGGAGGCAAATTCATGTTCGGGACTATCTTTCGCAGCACCGCTTTGGCTGCGGTCGCTGTAATCGCGGTTTCCTTCTCTCACGTCCCTGCGGCATACGCCCAGGCGGCGAAAGACTACGCGCCGACCGAAGGTCAGGACGGTAAGGATGTCATCTGGCTTCCGACCGCTTCGACCCTCGTCGACAAGATGCTCAACATGGCGAAAATCACGCCGCAGGACTTCGTCATCGATCTGGGATCGGGTGACGGACGCACCGTCATTACGGCGGCGCGGCGCGGAACGGCGGCATTGGGCATAGAATACAACCCGGAAATGGTCGAGTTCGCCAAAAAGCGTGCCGCGGCGGCAGGCGTTGCAGGCAAAGCATCGTTCATGAAAGCCGACATTTTCGAGAGCGATTTTTCCAAGGCGTCAGTAATCACGATGTTTTTGCTGCCGGAAATCAACATGCGGTTGCGGCCAAAACTTCTGGCGCTGAAGCCTGGAACCCGTATCGTGTCGAACAGCTTCGACATGGAGGACTGGCGCGCCGACCAGGTCGCGGAAGCCGACAGCGGCTGTGTAAACTATTGTATCGCCTATATGTGGATCGTGCCGGCAAACTTTGCAGGTTCGTGGAAAACGCCGGATGGCGAGCTGAAGCTGACACAAAAGTTTCAGTACGTTTCAGGCACGTTCAGCACCGGAAACGTTACAACGCCCATTAAAGACGGAAAGGTATCCGGCGACGTATTGGCCTTCAGCGCGGGTGGGAAAGAGTATTCGCTGAAGATCGGGCCGGACGGTCTGGAAGGTCTCGAGATTTCCAGCAAGGCGTTCAAGGCGACGCGCAGCAATCCCTGAAAAGGTTAGAAAGCCGGCGGCGAACCATATTTGCCGCCGGTCGATCCACCGTGCCGGGTAGTCGCCCAAATGGCGATACACACGCCGCCCAGGATGACGGATATCATGTAAGGACCGAACAGTCCCAGCAAGATGACCGCGCCGATAAAGGCCTTCATGGCCCATTGTCCCAAACTCATGGCGTTACCCTCGCCGACGTACGCAACTTGACCTGGATCTGCGTGCGAAAACCGGTTTTCGCCTTTCGCACGATGCATCAGTGTCCCACAGGCAACATGAATTACAGAAGAACACTTATGACCAACAAACCGTTAAAACCGGCTGGCAGACGCCGGCGTTGCCGATCTGCTCCGATGATGTGGCAAGATGGTTAGCATTCGCCTAACCGGCGATGTGTCTCGCGACCGAGTATTTCGAAACGACGGCCCAGTCGATGCGATCGGCCATCGGGCCCGGGGGCGGAAGCCCGATCTCTCCGCCGGCAAACACCAGGGGCTCGCGCAGTATGTCACCGTCGAGGTTGAGGAAAAAAGTCTCCTCGCACGGCATGGCGCGCAAACAGGCAGGCAATGCCGCGAACAAGGCCAGCGAGTAACACGCAGAAAGCGCGGTCGAAGCGCAGATGCCGACAGTTATCGAAGCGCCCGCTTCTTGTGCCGCACGTGTGATTTCCAGAGATTCACCGATGCCTGCTTTCATGACTTTGACGGACAATCCTTCCGCACCGAGATCAAGAAAGCTTCTGGCTGCCGGGAGGGACCGGCATGCGTTATCGACAAGGACCGGCACGCAAGACTCCCGCCTGACGCGGACAAAGGTTTCGTCGGCTGCGAAGTGGCACGGGTCTTCGAACCATTCGACGGCGTTCTCCGCCAGCATTGCGGCCATGTCCGCAACGCGCTCCGGCGGACCCGCCCGGTTGGAATCTGCGCTCAGGACAGCCGTTTTTCCTGCAACCTTGCGGATGGAGGCAACGGCTTGCGCGTCTGCCTCGAGCCCCTGCCCGGTTTTGATCTTGAATGCGCGCGCGCCGATCGTTTCGACGTAATGCGCAGCTTCGCGCGCCATCCGGTCCGGCTGCGAACGGGTTATCGTGCAAGAAAATGCCGCCGAACTGGCGACCTCTTCAACTCCAGCCCCGGGAAGAAACATGCGCGCGACGGCCTGCGGCAAGGTCAGGTTGTCGCTCTGCGCAAGCATATCCGTGCGGGCCATGTCCACAATGGCGCGTGCGAGCGGAGATTTGGTGGCCCGCCGCATCGCGCCGTAAAACATTTCCGCGCTGGTCAGATCAACTGCTTGCAGCGCGGACGGAAGAACGGCCAGCGCACCAACGACATCCTGGACCGTCTCGCCATGCCACTTCGTGCGGACAGTCATCTCCGCTACGCCGCGAGCACCGTTCGATGCGCGTAATTCGAACAGGACAACGTCGATCCGTTCCTCGCTATGGGCAGCCCAATGGAAACGCCGGCGCAGCGGAATGTCGAGCACATGGACTTTCCCTTCCGTGACGAACATCGCGCTAACCAGAAAATACTATGCGCAGGACAAAGACGATCCACATCGCAGCGAGAACGAAAACGCCGGCAAGGAAAGCGTAGAATCGCGCGGGCATTCTGTTCGTCGTGGCGTGGATCGCAGCGTGCAGAAAGCGCGTGGCGACGAAAATCCAGGCCATGAAGACGAAGAGAACATCCGCTTTCTTCGTGACAAGGGCGAGGATTGTCAGGACGTAGAACAGAACGGGGAACTGGAACTGGTTGTCGAAAGCGTTCGACGCGAGCAAAGCTGGCTTTGGCCAAACGCTCTTGTCGCCAACCAGAGCCGGACCTGGCTTAACAGCGCCGCTCCGGACAGCTGCACTGCGGCGAACCGCCAGCAGGACGCCAAGCGCGAAAACGAGAAGAACATGTGCGAAAAGCGGCGAAAGAATTGCTGGTACGGTCATGGTCTCCTGCGCAACTTTCAGGAAGCTGGCGAAGCGGCCAGGCAGACGCCAATCATGGAATCGCGAGAGACCAGTTCGCGCAACTCTACTTCCGTCATGTCCTGCGTGCCTTCCGGCCGGCGGGGGATAACGAGATAGCGCATGTCGGCGGTCGAGTCGTGCACGCGTACCTCGACATCGTCCGGCAAAGCGGTGCCGAACTCGGCCAGAACCGCGCGTGGCTCGTGCACCACCCGGGCGCGATAGGCCTTGCTCTTGTACCAGGCGGGCGGCAGCCCCAGCAAATCACGTGGATAACAGGAACAAAGCGTACAAACGACGACATTGTGAACGGCTTCGGTATTCTCGACCGCCACCAGATGTGTCGTCGGCATGTCGATGCCGAATTCCGCAACAGCCGCGTTGGCGTCTTCAAACAAGCGCTTTTTGTAGTCCGGGTCGATCCAGGCGCGGGCAACGACTTTTGCGCCGTTGGCAGGCGTAATCGCGTCGCGGCGTTCGACAGCCGACCGCACCTCGTCGGCGGTAACGACGCCCTTTTCGATCAGAAGCTCTTTCAAGGCGACGCCGAGGATCTGGTAGTACGAATGCACCTTGTCGTCGGGCTGGTGCGGATGCGCATGCTCGTGGCCATGCTCGTGGCCATGCGCATGATCGTGCCCGTGGGAATGCGAAAGTCGATGCACATGATCGGACATGGTCTCAGTCCTTTTCCAGCCAGTGTTCGTAAATGTCGAGTTCGAGCGTATCTTTCGAGCCGCCCTTGTATGCTGGCCACAGCGACGCCTGCTCGAAGCGAACCTTGTAAAGCGGACGCTTGACGGACGGCAGACTGTAGGCCAGCGTTTCGGGATTGCCGAAATCGCCAAGATACTTTTCGATGTTGCCGCTCTTGCCACGAATATAAACGGGCGTGCGGATATGTCCGATGGGGTAATCGTCTCGGACGCGGACCTTTTGTCCGGGCTGATAGCGCGGCGCCATCGCCTATCCTTTCAAATCCAGTTCGCCTGTTGCGGCCAGTCGCGCCCGCACCTCTGCAACCCGCGCATCGATTTCGTCTTGCGTCAATATTCCTTTGTCGATCATCTGCCGCTGCAACGACGCCGTCCAGCGCTCATAATAGTTCAGCGTATCGTAGACATCATGGCCGAGTTGCTCGATCGTGCGGCGGTTCTCGTGCGTCGACACGATGCCTTTCGCGCCGATCACGGCACGGATGGCGTCGATCTGCTTTTCCCAAAATGTCAAATTATGTTCGGAAACATCGACCGGCCCCAGATCGAGCCCGCCCACGTCGTGCGGTCCGCGCATCGTCGCTCTCCTTCAGCTGACGCAGTTTGGACTTTCCGCGTCCGCGCTGCAAGTTTCGACGGACGAAAGGCGCGACGTTATTGCAGCGGACCCGCGGTTGGCGTCAAAATGTTCCTTTGGCCACGATCGCCTTCGGAACCAACTGCCATGACGATGAACCGCGCATTCACCCGTTTCGCCAACACTACCGCACGGCTGGCCGGCAAACCAATGAGTTTTGTCATATGCTGTGCAATCATCGTGACATGGGCGGTCACGGGTCCGATTTTCGGGTATTCGGACACCTGGCAGCTGGTCATCAACACCGGCACCACCATCGTCACCTTTCTGATGGTATTCCTGATCCAGAACCAGCAGAACCGCGATGGCGCCGCCATCCAGGCCAAACTCGACGAGTTGATCCGGGCCTTGAATGGCGCCCGCAACGACCTGGTGGGGATAGAACATCTCACCGACGACGAAGTCGACGAAATCCTCAAGGCGCTTGAGAAAGATGCGGAGGGCGAGAATTCCAGCGACGACAGGGACGGCGAGCGCAAGCTGCAGATCCTGCGCGCCAGCTTTGGACGGCTGAGCCGTTCGATGGAATAACTGCTGTTACCTTCCCATCGGATAGTTCGGGCTTTCGCGAGTAATGGTCACATCGTGGGCGTGGCTTTCGCGCAGGCCGGCACTGGAAATGCGCACGAATTGCGCGCGCTTTTGCAGTTCCGGGATGGTCGGCGCGCCGACGTAGCCCATCGCCGCGCGCAGACCGCCGGCGAGCTGGTGCAGAACCGTGCCGACCGGGCCCTTGTAGGGCACCTGCCCCTCAATGCCTTCCGGGACCAGTTTCAGCGTATCCTTGATGTCCTGCTGGAAATACCGGTCCGCCGAGCCACGCGCCATGGCGCCGACCGATCCCATGCCGCGATAGGCCTTGAAGGATCGGCCCTGATACAGGAACACCTCGCCAGGGCTTTCCTCCGTGCCCGCCAGGAGCGATCCGATCATGGCGCAGTCGGCGCCGGCAGCGATAGCCTTGGCAAGGTCGCCCGAAAATTTGATGCCGCCGTCGGCGATCACCGGAACGTCCTGCTTGCGCGCCTCTTCGGCCGAATCCAGCACGGCCGTGAGCTGCGGCACGCCGACGCCCGCCACGATGCGGGTCGTGCAGATCGAACCCGGCCCGATGCCGACTTTGATCGCATCGGCGCCGGCGTCAATGAGAGCCTTCGTGCCCTCCTTCGTTGCGACATTGCCGGCAAGTACCGCCACCGCATTCGAGACGCGTTTTATGCGTGTCACCTGATCCAGCACGTTCTGCGAGTGGCCGTGCGCCGTATCGACGACGATGCAATCGACACCGGCATCAATGAGCATCATCGCCCGCTCGTAGCCCTTGTCACCAATGGTGGAGGCTGCGGCGACACGCAGACGCCCTTCGGCGTCCTTGCAGGCATTGGGGTGCAGGGTCGCCTTTTCCATGTCCTTGACAGTCACCAGACCGACGCAACGCTGGTTGCCATCTACAACGACCAGTTTCTCGATCCGGTGCTGGTGCAGCAGGCGGCGGGCTTCCTCCTGGCTCACGCCTTCGGAGACGGTCACAACCTCGCGGGTCATCAGCTCCGAAACTGGCGTCAGCTTGTTGTCCGCGAAGCGCACGTCGCGGTGGGTGAGAATTCCGACGAGTTTTGCAGGGCGCGCGGTTGCGCTGCGCTCGACCACGGGGATGCCGGAAATATTGTAGCGCTGCATGATCGCCAGGGCGTCGGCGAGGGTCTCGTCCGGGAAAATCGTGATCGGGTTGACGACCATCCCGCTTTCGAAGCGCTTCACCCGGCGAACCTCCTCGGCCTGCTCTTCCGGCTCGAGATTGCGATGGATAACGCCTATGCCGCCAGCCTGGGCCATGGCGATGGCCAGCCGGGCTTCCGTCACCGTATCCATGGCGGATGACAGGATAGGAAGGTTGAGCCGGATGGAGCGGGTCAGGCGAGAGGAAATATCGGCGCCTGAGGGCAGAATTTCCGAATGCCCCGGCTTCAGCAGGACATCGTCGAAAGTCAGCGCCTCGGCGAATGTAGGGTGCAATATCTCGGCCATTGCCTGCTCCGGGTGCGGCGCCCGGCGCTGCGGTCCTGTAGACCAACGCCACCCGGAATCGCCTGGATCATGGAATTGGCGCTGGCTCATAGCACGCATGGGCGGCAAGGCAAAGCAGGCGCTGCGGGCAACTTTGTCCAGTTCCACCGGAACCAAAGCTGTTTGCTATGCATTTGATATGAATCGGAGTTCGGCTTCTTTCCCGTTATGCTCGAAGGACCTTTCAGATGTACGCCTTATTCGATCCACAGGCATTTCTGGGCCGCTTGCGCGCTGCCTCGCAGCCTATGCACGACCGGCTGGACGCAATGATCGATCCTGGCGGCCTGACATCCCGGCAGGCGTATCGCGACTTCCTTCTCGCCAACTACCCGGCTCTTGCCGGCGCCGAAAATGGCCTTGAGAGCGGAGGTGTGGAAATGTCCTTTCCGGACTGGTCGACACGCCGGCGCTCCGAAGCGCTCGCAGCGGATCTGTCCGACATGGGCGTTGGCTGGCGCACTCTCCCGCCGCCACTCCATGCGCCGGTCGCGTACGGACGCGCAGCTCAGACCGGACAGTTGTACGTGCTGGAGGGCTCCCGCCTCGGAGCTGCCCATATCTTGCACCGCATGGCAGCCTCCGGCGGTGGCTTGCCGACGCGCTTCCTTCGGCACGGCCAACATGAAGGACATTGGAGATCCTTCCAGAAGCGCGTCGCCGAGTTCGATATCAGCGCAGCGGAGGCGAATGAGGCCGAGAGCGCTGCAAAAATGATATTCGGGCTATTCGTGACCGCATTTGAACGCGTTTATGCCGGCGAGAAGGTCGCACGATGACGTCTGTTTGCGAATCCGTAAACCTGGACAATTGCCATCGCGAGCCGATCCACATCCTGGGATCCGTTCAGCAATTCGGTGCGCTGATTGCCGTCGATTCCCACTTCGTCGTGCGTCACGCGTCCGCCTCGCTTGAGGATCATCTGGGCATGACGGCGGCCGGCGCCACCGGAAAACCACTGGCAGAGCTTCTGGGCAGCAATGCCATCGCGCAACTTGTCCAGCGGTCGGAGATGCTCGAAGCAGATTCGGTCGAGCGCATGTTCGATCTTGCCGGCGCAACACCGGGAGAGAATTTCAGCGCAGCCATTTACAGGTCGAGCGGACTTCTGGTCATCGAACTCGAACCGGCATTTCCTGACCCCAGCATCGAAGCCGCATCAGCTGTTCGCACAATGATGGCGCGACTGAACTCCGCACCATATCCGGATGAGCTTTTCGACGAGGCGGCGCGGCAGATCCGCATGCTGACAGGGTTCGACCGGGTGATGGTGTATCGTTTTCTGCCCGATGGGTCCGGCGCCGTGGTCGCGGAAGCACGGGCTTCGGCCGTCGACAGTTTTCTTGGTCTGCGCTATCCGGCATCGGATATACCGAGTCAGGCGCGGGAGCTTTACAAGAAAAACTGGCTGCGCATCATCGCTGACGTGGACAGCGCGCCAAGCCCGATCCTGCCGCAGACAACAGCCTCAGGCTCACCTCTCGATTTGACCCTGAGCGTCCTGCGGTCGGTGTCCCCAATTCATATCGAGTATTTGAAGAACATGGGCGTCAAGGCGTCCCTGTCCATCTCGATCGTTGTCGGCGGCCAGTTGTGGGGCCTCATCGCATGCCATCATTACGCCGCGCGCATTCTTTCCTTCGAGCGGCGCACCGCGGCGGAAATCTTCGGCAACATGCTGTCTCTCTCGATTGCAGCGCGCGAACGGGAAGTCGAACAATCCTCGCAGGCACGCGCGCGCGCGCGCATCGCAGCCTTGCTTTCGACCATGTCCGAAGCCGGCAAGGCAACCGATCCGATCATCGCCTCACTCGACGACATTGGCAAAGTCATCGCGAGCGACAGCGTTGCGCTCGGCGCGGAGACGGGCATTGTCAGCAAAGGCATGGCGCCGGCGGAGGAGGATATCCTGCAGGTTGTGCGCTTCCTGCGCACATCGGGCGTTACACATCTTTTCTCAATCGACCGCCTGGCGGACGTCATTCCCGAAGCGGTGAATTTTTCGGACCGGGCCGCCGGTGTCCTCGCCATTCCGGTCAGCCGCGATCCACGAGATTATATCCTCTTTTTCCGTCGCGAGCTGAAGCAGGCCGTCCATTGGGCAGGAAATCCCGACAAGCCGGTACAGCTCGGTCCGCATGGCTCGCGCCTGACCCCGCGCGAGAGTTTCGCGGAATGGAAACAGACGGTCGAACACACGTGCGAGGCCTGGTCGCAGGCGGATCTGGCGCTGGCCAACGAATTACGGGTATCTGTGCAGGATATCGTACTTCGCATGACGGACGCGCGCGAACGCGAACGCGCACAGGCGATGGAACGGCAAGAACTTTTGATAGCCGAACTGAACCATCGGGTCAGGAACATTCTCGGCCTGGTGCGCGGCATTGTTCGCCAGAGCCGTTCGGGTACTGCCTCGGTTGAAGCATTCGCCAACACGCTTTTCCAGCGAATCTCCTCGCTGTCGCGCGCGCACGACAACATCAATGGGTCCGGAGGCGGCAATGCCAGCCTGACGAACCTTATCCGTACGGAAGCCGATGCCTACCTAAGCGAAAAAGCAACTCGCGTCATTCTCGAAGGTCCGAGCGTTTGGCTCGATCCGAATGCGAACTCGACGCTGGCGCTTGTCTTGCATGAACTCATTACAAATGCCGCAAAATATGGCGCGTTATCCGACCGCCACGGAACGATCGACATAGCCTGGGAGAAAGACGAGCGTGGCGATCTGCTTCTCAGATGGCGCGAGAGTGGCGGTCCCGCAGTGCGCCCCCCGGCGCGGAAAGGATTCGGCACTACGCTCATTGCCCGCAGTATCCCGTACGATCTGGGCGGCGAAATAGAACACCGTTTCCACATGTCCGGCGTACGCGCCTCCATGCGCATACCCGCCAAATACGTGTCATTCGAAGCAAGTGACCTGCCGGAACAGACGGCGCAGCAGGCGAAAACATATGCGGAGATGCAGGAGTCAGGAACATACGGGCTGTTGGAGCGCGTTCTCATCGTTGAAGACAGCATGATCCTCGCACTCGATCTCGAAGATCAGTTGCGTGACCTTGGCGCACGTTCGATCGACCTGGCTGGCAATGTCGCCGATTCCCTGCGCGTGATGGATCGCGGCAAGCTGACTTTCGCCGTGCTTGACGTCAATCTCGGGCATGAAACGTCCTATCCTGTCGCCCGCGCCCTGAACAAGCTCGGAGTGCCCTTCATCTTCGCATCCGGATACGGAGAGCAGGCCGTGGCCGAAGTGGAGGATATCGGTCATGCCGCCGTCGTGACAAAGCCGATTTCACCGGATAGGCTCGCCGAAGTGATAAGGAAAACCGCCGGCGGCGAATAGCGACCGCTTTGGAAACGATTGTGCGCAAGGGATGGCGCAAGCCGAAATCGCAACCCGAAATACGCCTGTTTGGTCTCGGGACCGTCGCGCACTATAGTATGCGAATGTAAGACAGCTGCATGCGCGCCCGCCGCATGTTCACACGGTAGCATTCCAACACGGGAACTATGTCAAAGCCAAACGCAAAGAAGGCTATTGCCGCCCGCAAGCCGGGGAATCCATCCGCCCAAAAGCGTACGAGCAAGGTGGGCAAGAGCCCTTCCGGCTCTCGCGGAATGCCCGCCACCCTGCAGGTCCGCAATGCAACCTTGAACGATATTCCCGAAATCATAGCCCTTGCCGAGCGCGTCTACCCCACCATGCCACCCTATACGGCGGGCATGCTTAGAGGGCAGATAACGCGGTTTGCAGATGGGCAGTTCGTCGTCGAATACGAGGGCAAAATCGTCGGCTATGCGGCAACGTTTCGTATCTCCGGCGCCATCGCTCTGAAACCGCACACATGGAGCCAGATTAGCGGCGGCGGATACGCCTCCCGGCACGATCCGAACGGCAGCTGGCTTTACGGCATGGAAGTTTGCGTCGATCCCGGATACCGCCGCTTGCGAATAGGCCAACGGCTGTACGATGCGCGCCGCGCCTATGTCGAAACAAACGAACTCAAGGGAATCGTCTTCGGCGGCCGCATGCCGGGCTACGCCCGTCGCGTAAAGCAGTTTCCGGAAGCGCGCGACTATCTGCAGGCCGTCGAAGACGGGGCGATGCGCGATCCGGTTGCGAATTTTCACCTCCGGTCCGGCTTCGAGGCGATCGGCGTCATGAAAAATTATCTGCCGTCCGACAAACAGTCGGCCGGCTACGCATCGCACATGGTCTGGCGCAACCCCTACGTCAGTCAGGATGAAACCGCCAACACCCAAACCGCTACGCCCAAAGAATGGGTGCGTGTGGCAACCGTGCAATTCCAGCAGCGCGCGATCAAGGATTTCGACGAGTTTATCGGCAATATCGAATATTTCGTCGATGTCGTGTCGGATTACAAATCCGATTTCGTCGTCTTTCCCGAATTGTTTACGCTGCAATTGCTGGCGTTCGAAAAGCGCAAGCTCACGCCAGCCGAAGCCATAGAGGCGCTTACAGTCTTTACGCCGCGCTTCGTCAAGGCGATGCGCGAACTCGCCATCGGCTACAACATCAACATTATCGGCGGCTCGCATCCCACGCGCACCGATGACGGCGAAATACAGAACGTCGCCTATGTTTTCCTGCGCGACGGCTCCGTTTACGAGCAGGAAAAAATCCATCCTACGCCGAACGAGCGGCGGTGGTGGAACATCCAGGGCGGTGAACACGTACACGCCATCGAAACCGACTGCGGCCCAATCGGCGTGCTGATCTGTTACGATGCCGAGTTTCCCGAACTTGCCCGGCGGCTGGCCGACGAGGGCGCGCAAATCCTGTTCGTTCCGTTCTGCACCGATAACCGGCAGGGATATCTGCGCGTGCGCTATTGCTGCCAGGCGCGCGCCATCGAAAACCAGTGCTACGTCGTGATGTCTGGCAATGTCGGCAACCTGCCGAATGTCGAGAACATGGACGTGCAATATGCGCAGTCCTGCATCCTGACGCCTTGCGACTTTCCCTTCGCGCGCGACGGCATCGCCGCCGATACGTCCGAGAACGTGGAGACGGTCGCCGTCGCAGACCTCGACCTGTCCGATCTTGCCTGGGCGCGGGCGCAGGGCACGGTGCGCAATCTGCGCGACCGCCGGTTCGACCTCTACAAGCTGGTGTGGACCGACGGGGGCTAGATCGCCCCTTGTGCCGCGCCCAAAGCGCGCTTCATTACGCGGTAAACGGGCTGGAAGCCTGGCGTAACGTTATCGGCGACTGGCTGGCGCGATATATGCCGGCATGAAACGCGCCGCGACGTATCGCTTCCTGCATCAGGCCGTCGGCACGCCTGCTCTGCCGCGGAACCCCGTCGCAAGAACGTAGAGCTCTGCGGAATCCGCACGGCTCGCCTTCGGTTTGATATGGCGCACGGTGGCGAAATCGCGCCGCAAGGCTGCCAGCAATTCGCCCTCGGCCCCGCCCTGAAACACTTTGGCAAGAAAGCAGCCGCCAGGAGCGAGGACTTCGCGCGCAAACTCAATTGCGAGTTCGGCGAGATAGACGATCCGCAGGTGGTCGGTCTTCTTGTGCCCGGTCGTATTGGCCGCCATGTCGGACAGAACGGCGTCCGCCAGGACCTCCCCGGCCGCACCGGCCGCCATCATCGTCCGCAATCGCGCCGGCGCGTCTTCTTCGGTAAAATCCATCACCGTGAATTCGACGCCGGGCAGCGGGTCGATTTCCAGGAGGTCAATGCCAATGACTCGGCCTTTATGTTTGCCCTTGCCGTCTTCGGACTTCACCCGCTTTGCCGCGACTTGCGCCCATCCGCCAGGCGCCGCGCCAAGATCCACGACGATCATACCGGGTTTGAGCAATTTGAAGCGATCATCGATTTCCAGCAGCTTGTAGGCCGCGCGCGAACGATAGCCCTCGCGCTTGGCGCGGGCCACGTAGGGATCGTTCAATTGGCGCTCGAGCCAGAGGGTCGAGGAATGGGTCCGCTTACGGGCCGTGCGGACATGAACCTTGAGACCATGCCCGTCCGAAGCGTTCGTGGATTGCCCCTGTACGCCGGGACGTGCTGCTTTCTTCTTTATTGCCGATGGGGAAGCTTTTTTCGGCGCGCCCGCCGCTCCAGGCTTGCCTGCGCTCTTCGACCCGGCGGTTTTACTGGCCGGCGTCTTGCGGCCGGCGGATTTTCGCGGCGGCTTGCTCACCGCCAGCCGTCCCGGCCCTGCGGGCTGTCCCAAACCCGGTCGGCGTCCATCAATTGCATCAATATGCCTTCCCGCAGTCCGCGGTCTGCTATGCGCACCCGCTCGCTCGGAAAGGCTTGCCGGATCGCTTCGAGAATTGCACAGCCCGCCAGAACGAGATCGGCCCGTTCGTGACCTATGCAGCCATTGGCCGCGCGCTGTGCGTAACTCATCGACCGCAGGGCGGCGATGGCCGTGTCGATTTCGCCGCTGGTCATCCACAGTCCGTCGACGCGACGTCGGTCGTAGCGTTCGAGATTCAGATGCACGCCCGCGACGGTCGTTACGGTTCCAGAGGTTCCGAGCAAATGGAAGCGACCGCAGCGCGTCTCGTCCGCAACCTGCTCGACGAAACTCGCGAGCGTGTCCGCGACATGGTCCACCATGGCCTCGAAGGTTTCGGCATCGACTTCGTGTCCGCCGAATTTTTCGGCAAGCGTGACGACGCCAAGCGGCAGACTTGTCCATTTGCGAATGCGGCTGTCGCCACCGGGATGCGGATCTCCGTCGCTGCCCGCCCGGTTCAGCCAGACCACTTCGGTCGAGCCGCCGCCAATATCGAACAGGACGATGGCTTCGGCGTCGCGATCGGCCAGTACCGAGCATCCGGCAGTGGCCAGATGCGCTTCGGTTTCGCGGTCGACGATTTCAAGGTCGAGACCCACACTTTCGGACACGCGGGCAAGAAACTCTGCGCCATTGCTCGCTGCGCGGCACGCTTCGGTCGCGATCAGGCGCGCCCGGTTGACGCCGCGCGCTTCCATCTTGTCGCGGCAGATCGCCAGCGCGCCCAATGTCCTGACAATGGCGTTTTCGCTAAGGGCGCCGGTGCGCGTCAGCCCTTCGCCAAGACGCACGATGCGTGAGAAAGCATCGACGATGCGAAAACCTTCGCGGTTCGGCCGTGCGATGAGCAGGCGGCAATTGTTGGTGCCAAGATCGAGCGCGGCATAGGTTCCGCGGCGGCCGGAACCGCCACGACCCGGACCACTACGGCCGCCACCCGCATGGCCCTGACCTCCCGCGCCATTGGTCCAACGGCCATGCATAGCATCACTGCCGCCGGGCACAGCGGGACCCGCCGCGCCTCCAGCGCCGTCTCCCTTCGTGTCCACACTCAAGCTCCATGGCGCCGCCCGGCATGGCCCACAGGGGTCCAATCGCATCGGCGCACTCGTTGGAGCAAATGTATCAACTCCCCTGCCCAAATGCCAAGCGGGCAATTGGTATCGCTCCCAAAATCGAAAAACCGCCGCTGCCGACAGTTGTGCACTTGAACTTGCGGCCGCTGTCCGTTATCCGGAGGCCCGTCCCGCCGAAGCGGTGACCGTTGGGGGATCGTTCAACGGTAGGACAGCGGACTATTTCCGAAGGCCTTGAAAACGCTAGAGATGGGTTAGCAATCCCGCCCCTCAGAACCCCTGGAAACCCACAGTTTGCTAACCGGATTTTGTGCTTTGAGGACACCTTCGGCACAAAAAAAGAGCCCGGCAGCGGGATGCTACCGGGCGCGATGGCGGGGTGTGTAGGTGGCTTAGCGAAGACTCCCCTGCTAAGGCAATAGCCAGTACGAAACGACGCGATGCGTCTCGCCAAAGCTGCCAATTATCTCTCGACACCTTTGGCCTGCGTGCTCTGTGACGTGCCCGAGCCGGTATTCGATAATCTCGCACTTCACCGGACTCAATGGCTCGGATGGCTCGGATAGCACCCCGCCCGCAGGCAATTCCTTCGGCGCGGGGAGACAGAAAACATCGTTCTCACCGAAATCAAAATGAGTGCGATTATTGTCCCAAGCCCACTGGATTTTATCCGGCTTAGACATGCCCATAATGCTCTCCTGACTATGAGTAGCCGCGAGTCTCAATCTGCGCCACCTTCGGCCCGCGTAACCACAACGAATACGACACCCTGCCATTGCGCAGACCGCCGATGCGATGCTCGTATGACGGCCAGACGATACCGATCTTCCCCGGCCACCAAGTTCGCCAGCGCCCGTCGCCAGTTTCTTCGACGTAGCCGCCCCACAGCACAACCCGTAATGCCCATGCCGGGTGTGTGTGGAAAGCCCCCGGATCGTCGGCCCGTATGAACTTGTGCAATTGAACTTTGCAGCCAAACCGGGCGACGAGCACCTTGATCCACAAGGTCGGCCTTCCGTCGAACGATCCGCGCCATTCATCGTATCGCACAAGCGCCTCCTAAATTTGTGGCCATGCAGGAAGGCTATTCCTGCTTCCATTGATGAACGCTCGCAAATGCCACACATATTCGTCGTAAGCATTCCACGCCGGATTTATCTGGTGAAGCAGCCCATCGGTGTCCGGCATGTTAGTTGTCGCACATTCATAGTCGCCAAATATTGTCTGGACTTGCTTGCAGATGCCGTTTGCGTCTTCAACCGTCACAGCCCCGCACTGCGGGCATTTTGATGGTATGTATTGCGGCAGCGAGTCGCGCGCCCTCACAGCCCGACCAAGCAGTTTTTTCGCCCTACGCTTATCAGACGCACGAGCCATCATATCAGCCGCAGCGTTTTCTCGGGCAAGCTGCCGCCGCAAGCCCGTCGGGTCTGATTTGCTAGGGCCTGTCGATGGCATCTTCTATCCTCCCGACTATGAACCAATATCGACCATGCCGAACGGCGTGAGAAGCCACACGGCATCACTCGGCGGGCCACTTTTCCCCCGCTCTCTTTTCCGTTCTTCGATCAGCTCGCGCTCATAGGCGCCGGGCGTGTATGACTTGCAGGGGGGAAAGCCATCTTCCGCATACTCGGGATGATCGTGAACCGTCTCTTGATACCCGCACTTTGTGCATTCGAAACCGTCTGCCACCTTCGCCTCCTGAAATTTGTCACTTGCACGCTTCGCCCTGCAGCCAACCCAGCATGACAGGGCCGCAGTGCGATCTATCCCAAACGAACCAGGCATACGTATGAATGCCGCCTTTGCCATTCGATCTGGAGAACGCCTTTCCACCCTTCAAGAACGTCACCCGTCGCCGGATTACCCAGACGCGGGCGAGGTATTGGTGAATGTCCTCTCGCGTCGGACCTTCAAGCATCCCAATCTTTAGCAGCATTGCGACCTTTCCGTCGCACAGATCAAGCGCCTTTCTGGCAAATTGCGTGCCGAGTTTGAACGGCGGGTTTGTGACCACGTTGCGAGCCTGCGCGCGCGGTTCCAGAAGAAAATCTATCCCACTGTCGCCGTAGCCCCGGTCCACCAAGTCGCTGCTCACGACTTCATACCCATGTTCCTGCAGCACTCGACTTACCGCACCATCACCACATGCGGGCTCCCATATCGGGCCGTCGAACTTCTCGACCAGTAATAGTTGCTCGATGGCCGAGCGCGGCGTTGCATAGAAGTCGTCTGCTTCTCGCTGCTTCGGGGCTAAAGTTGCTGTGCTAATTGTTCCACTCCTTTAAGCTGAAACAGCCACGCGCTCGGCGCGGCGCACGTCCTCGGCGGTAATGTGAAAGATGGCGTCGGGGTACGCGATCCGGCCACCTTCCGTCTGCGGTCGAAGTTCAACAAGGAACAACTGCCGCCGATGAAAGATCAGCCGCTTGTAGACCCGGCGCGCGACGATCAAAGCGTAAAGCCATCTGGCCAAGACTTGCCTCCTAACGCTGTGGGATTCCAACCCAGTAAATCATCCCAACCAAACGCCCGTCGTCGAGCGCTCGCATTTCGTCAATGAAGTTCGGAACGCCTTCGTGCAGCGGGACGGCCTTATAAGGCACGTCCTCGAAATACGTCTGCGTGATCCCGGTGTCGTCGTTGACATGCGTTCCGGGCTCGAAGACAGGCTCCCATCCATCATCGTCAGTCATGGTCGGTTCCCACATTCGTTGCCATAGCGTTTGCGCCGGCACCTGCCAGGATTCTCCGGCAAATAAAGTCGCCGCAAACTACGTTACGCTGACGAACGGTGTAGACGATTTTCCTTTACGGGTCGAGGGAAATATCCTACATTCATCCTGCCGTTAATAGACGGGGATTGAATGCCCTTTGGAGTGACAGCCATGAAGTGATCTGCGATGCGCCTTTTCGAAGCTGGGCGAACAGACCAGCCGGGGCACCCACGAGAGAGGATGCGGCTTTACCGGGGCCAGGCAGAACCGGTGTCAGGCGGGCGGTAGCGGCGTAATGGTTGCCGGCCCGCCCTTCAATGCAACTGAATTACGAGAGGCCAGTGACATGAATTGGAAAGAAATATCGCAAGGATACCACCTGTTCCGCGACGGCAACGCATGGTGTGCAGTAGGCCCGCACTTCCAAGATTTGCATCAGTCGCTTGCCGGGTTCGGGGATGACCCAGCCGGCGCCGTCGATAATCTCCGAAGCGCGATCGTAAATGCCGAACCAACGCGCCGCCACCCCCTTCCAGTGTTGAAGGATTTCACCGTTCACAACCCGCAAAGTTAGGCCAAAAACATGGACATGACCAATTTCAGCAAGGAAAACCTTGCACGCTGCACAGCCCATAATGGCTTCAACCATGCCCTTGGCAGTTGGTCACTGTCTGACTGGATGGTGGCTACCCAGGGCGAGCTTGGCGAGGCGGCAAACGTCTTAAAGAAACTCAATCGTGTGCGCGACGGCATCCCAGGCAATGACAAAGGTGAGTCGGAATTGCGCGCGCTGTTCGCAGATGAACTTGCCGATACTTACATCTATTTGGACCTGCTCGCTCAAGCCGCAGGCATCGATCTGCCCGCCGCTATCCGCAGCAAATTCGACCGCACGTCAGCCAAGATCGGCTACGGCAAATAAAGGGCCGGTTGCTGTGGAGCGGAAAGACAAGCGAAAGTGCGGCAGTCTGCATCGTGGCAAGATGCGAATTGTATGCCCTTTCGATTTAGAAACTTGGAAGCAGATTACAGAGCGGGCCGAGCGCCAAAAAACAAGCATAGCGGAACAAATACGATTGCTTGTGGAGTGGGGCTTGGAAGCCGACAAATAAAAGGCCGCCAACATGGACCATGCACGCTGGATCGCCACAGTAACGTACCGCACGGACAACGGGCCGTCCGATGTTGACCACCACATCGAGGAACTTGAGGAACTCCATGACTTGATTGAGCGCGGGCCTGATTGGAACGCGATCTTGAAAATCGAGATAGTTCTGAACCCGAAGCGCCGACTATACTCTGACACCGTTGAACAGTCGGCCACTCGAAGCGCGCAAAGTTAGGCCGCTTCCTGCGCCTGAAACGAAAAAAGAGCCCCGCCGGCATTCAGCCAGCGGGGCGTTTTCATGTCCAGAACGCGAAAAAGACCCCCCGCCGAAGCGAGGGGCCAGGTGCCGTGACGGGAAAAACGGAAAATCGCCACGGAGTCAGCGTCCGCCGATCACCGGGCACATGCGTTTCCGCGTGTCGTCGAGAAACCTCTTGTCATTTTCCAGCCGGCGGTTCGCCGCTCCGTGGGAGACGACGACGCGGGCCGCATACGCCCGGGCATCCTCCCCGATCTTCGGCGCCGGAATGACCTTGGGCTGGCCAAAGCTCGCCGGCTCGGTTGGGATGACCTTCGTGCAACCTTGCGGGCTGGCGCTACTTGGATCCGGCTCCGAGCCGTCGCAGCCGGTCAGCATCAACAGGCTCAATGCCGCGACAGACATTGCGATAGACCACCTTGACGCCCGGCTTGGGCGGCTCTGGGGTTGGTTCGATGTTGCGTTTTTCAAGTTCACGTTCGTACTCCCGCAGCTTTTCCGACAAGGTTTGCGCCTTCTCCGCAGCTTGGCGCTCGCGTTCGTTCGCCTTGGCTACAATCTGGCTGCTTGTCTCGATTGTGCTTTTGAGACTGTCCCGCTGCGCGGTGATGGCCTTCAGCCTGCGGTCCATGTCCCGCGTCAGGTCGTACCTGGCCCGGACCTCGAAGCCGCCATAGGCTGCGATGATCGCCACCGCGAGGTAGCGCCCGACAACCGGCACGTAGAAGAAACATGCCGCCGCGGCCGCCGCGACCACCGCCAGCGTCGTTACGAAGCCGGCTGCGGACAGCAGGCCCCAGAATGTCGACAGCATCAGACGCCCTCCACATGCGACTTTTTCCAGCGGTCGTAGGCGATGAAGAACAGGCACCCGATCGCCACGATCAGCAGGCAAGGCACGATGGCCGCTTTCAGCGCCTCGATGGCTGCGGCTTGGTCGGCCAGCCCCTTCGCTTTCGAGGCGAGGGTGACAGCCTTCTCGGCCTTGTCGAAGATTTCCGGACCTTCGAGCGCCGCCATGATCCCGCCGGCGGCAGCGGTTGCCTTGATCGTTTTCGACCCTGCCATCGGCTTGCCGGTGGTCAGTTTTCCCTCTTCGATGTAGTCGGCGTATTCGGAGTCGACGAACGTCTCCGGCTCGGTTTCGTCGACGACTGCCTCCGCGTGGGCGGCGAGCTCGAGGCCTGCCAGTATGTTGTTGTGGATCCCCGCGATCTGGCGAGCCTTGTCCATGCGGTTGATGATCTGGCGGGCGTGGTAGGCGTCGAACGTGTCGCCGTTCATGTAGTCGGCGAGCTTTCGGCTGGTGTAGATGCCCGCCAGCATGGCCTCGAAGAGGGCCAGGCCGGCATACTTCGGCTTCAACAGAAGCTTGGGGTTTTTCAGAAGATCGACCTGCTCGCCGGTTCGTGCCGCGATAAGCCGCCCGACCTTGCCGAAGTTTGACCTGCCCGTCGTCTGGGCAAGGCCCATCCCCGGGAATTTCACACCATCGCCGGGGTGCGTGTTACCGAGGACGCGCGCCACCTTCGGACGCTCGCCCTTGATATCGTACATGCGGTGGTAGTAGGCCTCGCGGGCGCGCTTCGACTTGACCCAATACGCCTCAATGACAGGCTGCATCGCGTATTTCGTCTCGTGCGCGGCCGTCGCGAGGGCGTAGGCCAGAAAGACATTCGGCTGATCGGCATAGTCCTGCTCCCAAATGTCGAGCAGGTTATCGAGGCCTTGAACCTGGCTCACGGACAGCTTGCCGCCGAAGACCGTATCGCGAAGATGGCCGTAGAGGACTTTGCGGTTGAACATGATCGACTCCTATCCGCCCCAGCCGCCGCCACCGGTCGGCAGACCGGCAAGGGCGGTGTCGAACTCGAACCAGATCGGATTCTGGTAAGCGTGGTATGGGTTTGTCGTGACGATATTGGCGAAGTTCGTATTCGGCGCGAAAAGACCGAAATCCGTGTAAGACGTCGCGAAATCGCGCTGATCTTCCGAGCTGGTCTCGTTGGGCGGCGGATACGTGATCGTGATCGTCGTATTGATGTTGACGATCAACATGTGCATCTTGGCGGCGTTATATTCGATGGGGTAAGGCAGCTTGTACGTCGGCGGCGCCGTGGGCCATGTCTTCAGGTTGATGCCGGCAGCGGCAATCACCCGCACGCCGCCGGATATGGTGACGCCGGGGCCTTCTGGCACAGCGCCCCCGCACTTCGCGCAGATCCACGCGATGAACAGGTCCTGCGACATGGGAACCCAGTTCCCTCCCGCAAAGATGTACCAAGAACCAGGCTGACCATTTTCCGTCGCTGCTGAGAGCACGGTCTTGTACCAGAGAAGCTCGGTATCCTCCGGTGCGGTCGGGCCGATATGCGGGTCGAGCAGGCCCGAGTCCTTGACGAGCGCCGCCAGAAGATCGGGCCCAGCCATGCGGTGCTGCTGCTTGTGCGAGACCATCCCGCCGGCGAGCGCACCGAAGACGGTCAGAAGCTGCGTGAAGTTCGTTCCGCGCGGAGCGAAAAGGTTCGACATTCCGTTTCTCCAATAAAAAAGCCGCCCGGAGGCGGCTCGTGCACGTTTTTGCGGCTATCAGCCGATGCGGGGAAACCAATCGGGCAACGGGTCTTCACCGTCACTCGACCAGTAGACTTCGATGCCGAGAGGCTCGACGGCCGCGAGTAAGGGTGTTACGTCTTCCGTGCCGTTCGTTCGGACGTACAGGTAGGAGCCGGGCAACGGCGCATACTCTGGAATATCGTTGCCTTCGCCGTCCTGCACGGTGTTGCCCGTGGGATGATGTACCGTGTCGGGGAAGAACGCCGCCCAATCCGTTCCAGTAGCCGTGAACCGCCCGGCGTCACGGACGTTTCCTTCGCTGTCCATCATCCCGACAGCGGCCATGCCTTGCTCCATCACTTCACGCGATGGAGCTTTCAAAACGAAGTCTGTCATGCTGTTAGCTCCAAGAGTTCTGCGTTTTGCTTCCGGGTCGGAAAGTAGGCCAAGTGCTTGATGTGCCCGTACATCTGGTTGGCAGTGATATAGCCGCCGATGTTGATGCGATCCACCACAGGCACGCCCCCCACCACATCTGTCTGTAGATCCCCGCCATTTATCACAGCGGCGAAATCGTTTTCCTTGTACGCGAAAGCGATCCTGAACTCGCTCACGTTATACGCTACGCTTGCCACCGTAATGACGACATCGTTCGCTGCGGTCTTGGCACGAAGTCCTCGGAGGAAGCCGGGCGAGCTGTAAGTAGCCATGTAGTTGGAGCTTGTTCCGTCCGAGAATATCGCTATCCACGATTCAGCCGCCGGATGCGCCCCGCTATCGAGCGCACCCCTAATCAGAAGTGTGCCTTCAAGGGGGTTGAACCAAGGCGTGAAATTTCCGGTCGTAAGCAGGAGGGTTTCTGCCGGTCGAGTGACAGCCGCCCCGTCAGTGAATATTTCACTCGATGCAGCCGCACCGTTCTCGATTTGCGGGTGCCAAAGAAGGAACTCGGCGGTGTCGGGAAGCCCCGCAACGCCAACCCCGTTTCGCAACTCCAATGAGAACGACCCGCTCGTGCCGCTGGCAACTTTGGCCACTTGAACCCTCTGCCAAGTATCGGTGAGGGTCACGGGGGAGTAGGAACCAGCGTCCACACCACGGATGATGACGGTTTTACCGACTTCCCCCGGTGCAGCGGCCTTGATCCATATCGAGCTTGCGTAAGTCACAGCGGCGGTGAGACCTGTGGCCGTGACATAGATAGTCGAAAAATCGCTGGAAGTGGTGCCTCCGTTTAGGTTGAGCAGAACCTTCGCGGCTTCTGTCTTGCCGTTAGGGGCGGTGGCAAACTTCACGGTCTTGACAGCAGCCGATCCCGTGCCGCCCTGTGAACTCGCCCAATAGGTCGCGTCAACGGACCTCTGATAGTAGTTCGTCCGCGCGCCCTCGATCAGGATGCCTTTGCATTCCAACGTCAACGGATCGTGGTCGAAGCGCGGGCCGTAGTAGGCCGAACCTTCGGTCGGGTTGAAGGCGCGCGGTGCTGTGTTGTGCGTGACACGTTCGAGCTGGATATCCCGGATGAGAACACCATTCGTTCCGTTGCCGCTGTACGACACTATGCCAAAATTTGCGATAGTGATGGCTCCGAGCGTGTTGAGAAGACCAATGTAAAGCCAGTTTGTCGCGGCCTGATAATCGAACGTTACGCTTACCAAGAACTCACCGTCTTGGTCTGTAGGTTCGATTGAATGATCGACCAGCACTGGCCCAGCAGCGGCAGTAGCGCCGCTCTGCGTGTCAACGAAAGCCCCCGACACTAAATCGAAGCGAACAAGCGTCCAGTTGTCGGTTACTGACGCCTGACTCGTTGAGACGTAGATCACGTCGATCCCATCTCGCTTAACCTTGAACTGATAGGTGTATCGACCTGCTGTGGCCGCCACGAATGAACGTTGGAGATACTTATTGGTGGTTCCGCTGCTTTCGAGAAGTTTGTTTGATTGCGGCGCGGTGAGTCCCAATTTTGACCACGCCCCATTGGTCAGATCGTTACTGTACGAAACTAAGTTGTTCGGCGGAAAGTTGATCTTCCCGGTCTCGTCAATGACGGTCGCATGACCTGCACGCGAGAACGTAATCTGCTTGCCGGTAGCCTTCGGCAGATGCTTCGCGCTGGCGAAATCCAGTTCGAGGCTCGGCAGGGGATCGTCGCGCAACAGCGGCGTCCACTCCAAACCGTCGCTGATGACACGCTCGCCGGTGCCCACGAAAAACCCGTCATTCACCTTGCGGCCGGATTTCACAAACGCCAGCGAGCCGGCATTTGCCGGCGTCGGCAGGGGCAGGTCCATCGCGTCGATGCCGCCCAGGTACCAGCTCGGGGGGAGTGAATCGTAGACGAACTTCGCTTCCGCGCTGATAAGGGTCGCGACACCGGCAACGTTCTGGTATTTCTTCGAGTAGAGCGCATCTTCGACAACGAAAAACGTGCCTGGACCCTGATTGATCGCGATGATGGCGTCAGCGGAAGCGCCAGCAAGACCCGGGCAGGCCGCAAAGCTCACCGCCGGCGCCGACGTGTAATTCTTGCCGTGACCGGTCGTGATGATTTCCACGACCTGGCCGCCATGCACGACGAAGATGCCAGCCGCGTCTGTTCCGCCGCCGCCCGTGAGCGCCAGCGGGTAGGTTCCATCCGTGCCGCCAGCGCCCTTGACGATGTTCTCGAAGGTCGCCACACCGTTCGACAGCGCAGCCGCCGTCGAGGCATAGACCGCCTGCGCAGCCGCCAGCGTCACCTTCAGCACCACGTCGCTGTTGTTGGCGTTGATGAAGGTCAGAAGCTGTTCGAGCTGAACCGCGCCTTCCTCACCCGCATGGCAGGCAACGAGTTTCGTGTTTGGGTCGACTGCGGGCAGGACCGGGAGAACGCAAGCGCTTTGATAGGCGGAAACACCGCCGAAGTTGGATCCGGACATGGGGGCTCCTTGCGGGATGCACGGACGGCACCCGTTGTAGAGAGGAAAATTCATCATCGACTCCGTGGTCAGATGATGGTCATCTGATTGATCGGGTTGTGATAGGTCTGGACGTACTGGACGGCGTGCAGCAGGTTGAGGTGGCTCGTCGGCGAGTAAAGCACCGCCTCCCACTCGTCCGTCCCGATGGTGAGGTCGTAAAGCGCGGCGAACTCATTGAGCAGATCGTTGAAGGCGATCGGATCGAGTGTCGGGCGGCAGGCCCCGACTGCTACCGGATACAGCTTGTGGACCGTTTGGAGGGCCGCAGTCAGCGATTGGTAGTCGCTGGCGGTCGGGGCGACCCCTTTCGGCGGTGTAGGGAAAATATCGGTCATCGGTTCCTCAGACGGTTTGAACGATTTCGACGATCTGCAGGGGTTGCCAGACCGGCCAGATGCGGCGCAGGAAGTTCGCCGCAGTCAGCCCGGCCAGGTGGCGGGTGATTTCGTTTTCCTCGCAGTCCGTCGCCACGCAGGTCATGTCGACGGCTGGGATTTCCGCGCAGTCCGGACAGGGTGCGACGGGAGCGCCGGGGATCGTGTTCGAGACCGGCTGAAGGCGCAGCGCCATCACCGGCATGCAGCAATCCTCGCCATGCGGCGACGCGAACGCCTCGCACGAAACCGAATCCCGGGGCGTCACGTCCTCGGCGACGACAGCCTCATATCCGAGGAATGCGAGGGCGGGATTGATGGTGGACAGGTCCGGGCAGAATTGCGGATGGTTCGTCCACATGCGCGCCCGCACGAGCCCGTATTCGATGGCGCGCTGCTGGTCCTGCGTCACCGCGCATTGGAAGTCGTTGGTGCAGGTCTCGAAGTCGAGTCCGCCGTCGCACGAATCCGAATAGCGGAAGTCGATCAGGTCGAGCATGCCCCAGCGCCGCAGCCAGTAGCTCGTATCGGTCGCCGTGAGCGGGTTGGCCTGCACGAGGATGGCCGCGCCGTTCTGCACGAGACGCCCGTAGTGCGTTGCCAGAAACGCCGTGAAGTCCTTCAGGAAGGCCGGCTGGCAGGCCGTGCCGTCGCCAATCTCCCATGCAGCGCCGTGCGGGAGAAGCTGGCGCAGGGTGCAGACCAGGTTCTCTACGGAACACAGGTCAAGGGCACCACAGGGCTCGTCAGGCGGGTCTACAGTGGGGAAGCCGGCGAAGTCCATTAACACAAACCATTCGAAAAACAGAAGTTACCCATGACCGGCAAAACCCCACACTTGGGCGACAGGTTGGCGCAGTCTTGCTCGAAGTATTGATCGTCGACGGTGAACTCGAGCGAGCCGACGCAGCCCGCCCGCAGGAGCACCGCGTTGGTGAGGGTCGCCTTACAGACCGGCGCACCGGGGCAGAGACTCGCCATCACCGCTTCGACCTCGGCTTTCGCCGCGGCCTGCTGGTTCAGGGTGACGTTGGCCGAGCACGAGACGCGGATATCGACCGCGGCAGGCGTTGCGGCCGCCACCTCGCCTGTGAGGCCGAGCAGCTTCGAGGCGTAAGGGCCGGTCCCGATCTTCTTGTCGAAGACCTCGCCTTGCACCAGGTCGAGAAACGCTTGATCGGGGATGCCGCGTTCAAACAGGCCGTCCGCGAAGATGAACAGCCGGATGAGGCCGTCGCAGCAGTTGCAGGGGTCGATGCACACCCGCGTCACGCCGGGATAGCGCATGAGCCGGAAGGCGTGCCAGCCCGAAGAACCGGGCGTCTTGTCCAGCATGTCGATGAATTTCAGGCGCGCGCGGTAGGATTCGCACGTCTCCGCGTCCGTCCCGCCCGTCGCCGTCACGAAAGGCACATAGGTGTCGATGCCCTCGACATTCTCCCCCAGCACGCCGGTCGCGGATTTCGCATTGCCGATGGCGCCGGGCTCGGTGGCGATGATCGGGACGGTTGCCTCGCCGTTTTCATCGAGCGCCGCCGGCGAAACGCGCCCGGTGTCGATCACGTAGCTCCCGGGCCCAGCGAACGTCAGATTGGCCGGGATTTCCGTCTCCGCGTCTCCGGTCAGTTTCGCCCAGCCGAACGCATACGTCGCCCCGCGCAGCGGCAGGCCGATCTTTGCGCCGTTGGCATAGAGCGTGTCGCACGGCAGCACGTCCCAATCGAGCGCGGTCTGCAAGGCGAGCTTTTCGATATGCCCCTCCAAGAGGCTGCGGCTCATGCCCAGCAATGCCGACAGTTCGCGCGCCACGGGATCCAGCGGACCGCCCTGCAGGACGGCATTCTGCATGTCCGATTCCGCCTGCGCCACGTAGGAAGCGGTATCGCGTGTGAACGGGAGCGCAAAAGGCATTACGGGTTTTTCCAGACGAACGAGAAGCCTTCAGGCGTATTGCGGGCCAGGTACGCGAACGATTCCTGCGCCACCGTGAACCGGATTTCGTAGCGGTTATCGCCGGCGAAACCGATTTTCACGCTGACGCTAGCCGATATCCCCTGCCCTTGCAGGAACTCCGCGATCTGCGCGGCCACGCGATCGCCGTGCGCGCGCAACTGCGCTCCCACGGTCCCGCGCAAGCCGACGCGGATTTCGTTGCCGGATTTCGTGCCCCGAAAGGCATCGCCCGGTGCACCGAGACGCGGCATCGAGAAGTTCCAGTCGCACTGGTCGATGGCCGCGTCCGTCCCCAGAAGCGACCAGATGACGCTCCGGAGCCAGTAGGTTTTCAGCATGCCGCCGTCAGGGTCTGGCGTCATGTCGAGCGGGTTGGCGTTGACGGTTCCGCAGATCGTCACGTTCTGGCGCTGGCATTCTTGTATCTGCCAAGCCCAGAACGCGCGCGGGCCGTCCAGCGTCTGCGGATTGCAGGTCATGGGCTACCGTTTCAGCGTGGTGATGAGGATCGAGGACTCGCGGAAATAGCCGTAGGCGGCCGTGTTGAAGTCGACCCACGGATCGCTTGGCCCAGCCTGCGTCTGCGAATACAGCGCCGTGCGGACCTCGTATTCGACAGCGCCTTCCGGCCCATCGTCCATGTGGACCAAAACGATGTTCTGGGAGGCGATGGAGAGCTTGGTAGAGCTGAACCCGCCCGGATACGTCCCGGTGCCGTCGTTGCTGCCGTTGCCGCCACCGCCGAAGCCGTATGTGATTGTGCTGGGTTCGACGCTCGAGCAGGGCACGCGGACGGTCTTCAACAAGGTCCACGCGCCGGCGTCGATGCGCCGATATAGCAGGACGTCGAGGAAAGCCCGGTTGAGCGAGCCGCCGTTCGGATGCGTGATGAAGCCGGTCCACTGGCCGTTGAATTGCACAAGCTGCTTGTGTTCGGCCAACCCGGTCAGGCTCGCGGCACAGCCGGTCGCCGTTTCGGTCGCGTCGGCCATCACCTGAAGCGGGCTTGTGCCGTCGTCGTATATGACGTTCGAAGCCGCGCCCTGCGCGATCACGCGCTCGCTAACGGCGGCGTCTCCCAGCAGGTTGCCTGCGAAGGTGAGCGCCGGTACGCCGTTGACCGTCGTAATCGAGAATACAGGCTGTTCGCCGTAGCCTTCCTGATAGATGGCGAAAATGTCGGCCAGGATCGTGAACGCCGTCACCGGGGTGGCGCCAAGCGTGGCGTCCGCGATGATGTTGAGGCCCGCGATGCGGCCGTTCGCATTGACCTGCACCGTATAAGTGGCAAGCGCTTGGTCGGCCTTGGCTTCGACGTCGATAATCTCCCCGGCAAGGGCGGTGTCGCCATCCGTACGGGCGAGAATTTCGTTGGTAATTGCTGCGGTGTTGCCTCCGGCAACCGCCTCCACAGCCTCAAAACGCAAGGCCGCGGCGTCCCGCTCGTTTGTCCGAGTGACGATTTCGTTGGTAATCGCTGCGGTGTTTGAGGTGGTCGTGCTTTCAACGGTATCGAGGCGATCAGCCAGCGCACCTGTTTGTTCCGCACGGGTCAGAACTTCCTCAGTGATAGCTGCTGTGTTCTCCCCGCTTACAGTCTCCACAGTGTCGAGGCGACCAGAAAGCGCGCCGGCCTGCGTCGTGCGGTTGAAGATTTCCTGAGTGATGGCGGCGGTGTTCTCGCCCGTCGTCTCTTCGACCGCGAACACGCGCGTGCTCAGAGCCCCGGCTTCCTCACGCGCCTGCGCCGCCTCGGCAAGCAAGCCTTCCGACGTCGAGGAAATGTCTTGTTTCGCCTTTTCGAGGTCAGCCTTCAGTTTCGCCAGAAGATCGTCGGCGCTCTTGATCTGGGCCTCAAGCTGGTCCAGCACACCGCCGCCGGAATCGCCGCCGCCCGACAGCCATTTGCCCGCAAGCTGGATTTTGTCAGCGATAACGGTGCCGTGCTTGGCGTTCGGCGACTCCACCTTGCCGCCAGCCTGCATGTCGCCCTTGGCCTTCACGTCACCCTTCGCCGTCATGGTGATGGTGTCGTTGACCTTGGTATCCTTGCCGTCCGTGTCGATATTCGCGGACTTCCCGTTGATGCGCATGCGCTGCTTGGGATTGTCCGGGTTCTGGATAAACCCTTCCGGTTCGGTCGGCGTGTATTCCTTCTTGGGATCGCCGGCGATGCGGTAGGCTTCGATCTTGTTCCGGTCGGTTTCGCGTTGCGTCAGCCAGACGGTTTTGTTCGGACCGCCGCCGACGAACACATTCCCGGCCGCCAGCGGGATTTCCTTCAGGATGAAGCCGCCGCGCAACTGCACGTCGACCGCATAGCCGCCGCCAGGACGCGGGTATTGCTTCAGCGGCACGCCCTGAAACGACGTGACCCTCGGGCGGTCATCTGGATCATCGCCCGGCCACGCCATCATCAACTCCAATCGTCGCCGGCGGGCACGTCATCGGCCGCGGCTGCATTCCAGTCTTCAGGGTATTGCCCCGGGACGATCTTCGCGCCGGCCTGCTGCCGCTTGACGGCGGATTTCGCCTTTGCGGCACCGGACGCGCCACCGAGCTTGTTCGTCAGGCTCTTGATCGGGCCCAGCGACAGCGTGGTGGTGATTTCGTCTTTCGAAGCGGTGAACTCGAGGGATTTGAGCCGGAGCATGTCGTACACGCTCTCGCTCGGCACCTCGACATAGTGCTGATTGTTGACCCGGTAGGCCTTGCCATCGGGCGCCGTGAGGCCGAATGTCGTAACCGAGACCGTCTTGCTGGCGGCATCGCGGCGGTTAGCTTCGTATTTGGCCCTACGCTTGACGCTTTTCGGGGTGTGATCGCCGTCGACCCATACGACCCAATCGCCCTCGATTTTGACGTTTTTCATCTGGACGATGCCCTGCGGGGTCAGCGTCCCTTTCCTGTTCGTCTCTTTCGACAACACCCTTGTGCCAGTGGCTTTGATCTTGCCCCGTTTTTTCTCTTGGGTCTGGCCGACGTTGAACTCGATGATGTTTTCGCCCACGATCAGGTCGCATCCGGTATCTCCTGCGTCTTCGCTTTCAACGCGGATATGGCCGTCGTGATCCGCGTAAACGAGGTAGCCTCGGTCTCTTGCAATGTTCTTGATTTCTTTATCCGCCGTCACGTCGCCGAGGATGATGTGCTGCTTGATTTCCTCGTCTTCGACGTTCTTGTATTTGACCGTCAGGCCGGCGTTCTTGGCGATTTCGTCGATCAGCTTTTTCGGCGTCGTGTTTTTGCGCTGGCCCTTGCCGATCTTGGCGTGGGATTTCTGCCCCTTTTTCGGCTTCGATTTGACCGTGAACGTGAGGCGGTAGCTGTCCTTTTTTCCCTCGCCGCGGCGGCTCTCGACCTCGCCCGTCAGGACGATGGATCCACCGATTTTGACGGTCGCCTGCTTGCCGTCCTTCAGCCACGGGTAGACCGGGCTTTTCGGCGGGCTGTCGCGGAACACCTCGAACGATATTGTCTGTTCCGTGCTCTCAGCAGAAATCGAGCCGTTGACCCGCGAGAACTCCCGGATGGTCTGGCCTTCGACCGAAACCTCGATGCCAAAATTCTGGTTTTGCGCGCCAAGGGCGGATTGAAGGAGGCCGGACATGCCGCTTGACCGTTTCTGTCGCCTCTCGCAATATGGTCGCGTTAGAGGGAGGTTAAAATGTTCACAAGACGGGGATTGCTCGCCGGTCTGATGGCGAGCCTGTTCATTTCAGCGGTTGAAGCTCATCCCGGCGCGCTCGGGCGAGATGGTTGCCATCGGGACCGGAAACGCGGTGGACGCCATTGCCACGGCGGTGCCGCAAAGCCCGGCCAGCGTCGTCGCTTTCAGGGATTTGGTGGCAACACTCGAAAATTCTCATCCCGCCACCGCCGACGCCGCGTCAGGCGAAGGGGTCGCCGTTGATCCGTATCCTCGCGTTTCTGCTGTTCGTCACACCCGCTCTCGCCGATGACTGGATCATCGGCAGGGCCACCGTGGTCGACGGCGACACAATCGCCATCCGGGGCCAGCGCATCCGGCTTTTGAACATGGATGCGCCGGAATCCGATCAACTGTGTTTCGATCCGAAGCCGTGGCGCTGCGGGCAGCGGGCCTCACTGGCACTCGCGGACTTTATCGGGCGGCAAACGGTGACGTGCGATCCTCGTGGTAAGGGCTTCTACCGGCGCACGCTGGCGCACTGCTACGTGGATGGTATCGACGTCGGCGCGTGGATGGTCCGCAATGGCTGGGCTGTCGCCTTCGTCCGGTACGGGCGCGAATATCTGCCGCAGGAACGGCGAGCGCGGGGCAGGAAAGCGGGCATGTGGCGCGGCACCGCGATTGACCCAACGAAATACCGGCGATGCAGGAAGGCCAGTGGCAAGATTATGGAGTGCTCAAAAAATATGTAGGATTTTTTTTGAGGACTACTTGCTTATGCCTATAACAGTGCTATTCTACTTCTTGTAATCGACGCTGCTACGTTGGTTACAGAAGCCGCGAGTATGGAGCTCGGGAATGTTTTTTCCCCGACAATCTATAGATTTGCTCCGTCTCGCAAAGCGGGACCGGCAGGCGCTGCTACGCCACATCCGGCCCCTGACCACAACACGAGTATGGAGCTCGCATCATGGCTGGACGTCATTATAAGACCTTCCCCATCAACGTTTCAACCTTCGACAATCTGAAAACTTTCAACGACGTGAAGCGGCATCTGGAAGATGCAGGACAACTCCACGCAGACGGGAAGCTGGCGCATGCGATGGTCGCCCTTCAGGTTGCAGCGCGCACGATCACTTGCCTTGCAAATGACCTCTCAAAAAATACCCGAAAAATTCCAGCATAAGAAAATTTTGGGTATGTAGGTTTTTTCCCTTGTACTGTTGGAAAATACCTGTTAAAGAAAATGGGCCACGGAGAATCAACCTCCCAAATTTCCGGCACATACCACTCGCAATAATGCTTTTGCGAGAGCGCTCGAAATTTGCCCAATCCCGGGGTGGCATACCACGGAGACTATCGTTATGGCAAAAGCCACAAAAACCACAGAAGTCCAGATCACCGCCCTTCAGCGTGGGACTGTTCGGCTTCGTATTATCGGCACGACGCCGATGTTCCAGAACCGCATGCCGAACAAGGTCATGCAGATTTTGCTCACCGGCGGCTCCAAAGGTCGCCCGAAGAACACCATCAAACACGATCCTCTGGCCGAGTATCGCAACTCTGCCGAAATCCTGCCCGAAGGGCCAACTGCACTCGGGCTGCGGGTAATCGCGGTGAAAGCCGCTATGTGTACCGCAGCCTTGGAAACGGAAGGCATCACGAAAACCGCCGCGCAACGCCTGCTGTTCATGCCCGGCGACTTTTTCCACCTCTACGGCGTGCCACAGCTTCGGATGGACGTCGTTCGATCTGCCGACGTCGCGAGGACGCCGGACGTTCGTACGCGCTGCTACATTCCCAAGTGGGGCGCCGAGGTGAATATCCACTTCGCGTTCCCGCAAATGTCGATGCTCACGGTCATGACGCTGCTCAACAACGCCGGTGTTCTGGTTGGCGTCGGCGACTACCGGCAGGACAAGGGCAAAGGCAGTTTCGGGTCGTTCAGGGTCGTTGCCGAAGGCGAGCAGGACGACGAATGGGACGATCTGGTCGCCAACCACGGTCGCCAGCCGCAACTCGAAGCGCTGGAGTCGCCCGAATACGCCAATCAGGACACCGCAGACCTGATGGCGTTCTACGACGACTTCATGCTTCGGAGGGCCGCTTGATGCTCTACACGCAGCAAATTCGGCAAGAAATCATCAGGGAGTTCGCCTCCCGGCATGAAGGCCGATATGAGCCGCGGGCGTTTCTGGACGAAGTGCGATCGTCCGGAAGCTCTCACCCAGCCTACGCATGGTTCCAGTGGAACAACAGCAAGGCTGCGGATGAATATCGCCTTCAGCAAGCTCGTGACTTCTCGCGCGACCTCAAGATCACATTCGAAATTGAGGACGTCGGGCGAACGAAACCAGTGCGGGTCATCGTCAGCGCTCCAATGCTGATTTCGCCAATGGAATCCCGGCAAACCGGCGGCGGCTACAGGCTGTTCGATCCTGACAAGCCTGTGGACATGGAAGAACTCTGCCGACAAGCGGCTCAATCACTGACCTCATGGCTCGCACGCTATCAGGCCGTGATTGAACACTCCGGCGGGTCCGTCAAATCCATCGAGCGGCAGATCACGGCGCTCGAAAAGACGGCGACGAAAGAAATTGCTGCGGCCTAAGCCGCAGCAGAGGCACGGTGAGGCACGTCAAGGTACGGTATGGCCTGGTATGGCCGGGTTGGGAGAGGCAGGCAACGCTCGGCATGGCATGGATCGCTGAGGTTAGGTATGTCCGGGTACGGTGGGGATCGGCACCGCAGGCAAGCTATGGAATGGCCGGGCGAGGTCGGGCGGCGCTAGGCGAGGCAGGTATGGCCGAGCGAGGTACGGTATGGTGCGGCTAGGTTCGGTAAGGCGCGGCACGGCAGGCAAGGCGGGGTGTGGTGTGGGATGGCAAGGCCGGATACGGAATGGCAAGTTGTGGAACGGCAGGCGTGGTACGGCGGGGCGCGGTTCGTCGAGACGACGATGGGCCAGCAATGGCGCGGCAGGCGAGGCGGGGTTCGGTAAGGCCGGGTATGGTGAGGCGCAGTACGGTACGGCTCGGCTGACTTGGCAAGGACTGGTATGCAGTGTTTGGGCAAGGCAAGGCGAGGCAGGCGTGGCAATGTGCGTCACGGAATGGAACGGTGCGGTACGGCGAGTTAAGTCACCGCGGGGCAAGGCAGGCGAGGCATGGTGAGGTGCGGTCTGCAAAGGCCCGGACAGGACTGTTTCGGCCCGGAAATACAAGACTCAAGGCGGCGGGCTCTCCTGCCGCCTTTTTAACGTTGCAAACACCAGATCTCACCCTGCATGAGCAGCGGGCTCAAATGAGCGTTCAACGCCTCGACTTCCGGGAACCGGCTGGCATCGCCATAAACTACATGCGCGACGTACATCGACGAAACCGTCTCCGGGAACACGTAACTGGTCAGCGGCGGCTTGCTCTGCAGGATCTTCGTCATTTCAGCGACGAACTCGCGCCGGTACGCCGCGATCGAATTTGCCGTATCCACGTCGCCCCGGTTGGAGGCCACGCGGAGCTCCGCGTTGAGCGCATTCCGCACCTTTTCCCGGGCATCGAGCACCTGGCCCGGCGTCAGGTAAGCCGCGGCCATCGACGCATTGCCGAGAGCCATCAACGACAGCAGCCTGACGCTGTGATAAATCGCATCGAGAACGGTCTGCGCCGGGCTCACAGGCAGCGTCACGGCGAGTTCGTCGACGAGCCGGCCCATCGAAACCTTGGTCGCCTCGCTCACGTCCTCGAGCCCCAGAAGCGGGCTGGAAAGCGCGTCCCATGCGGCCGCCGTGTCGAACCATGCGATCCGCGAAGCCGGGATCGGATTTCCCGACGCCGCCATAGCCCTGCCGACTGCCGCGTGCGCGAACTCGAACGCCTGCTGGATTTGCGGATGGACCCAGACCGGAGCCGCCGCGACGTTGTAGCGGCTGGTGAAGGCACTCGCGGCAACAGCCATGAGGCCGACCATCGCCGAATACATGCCGCCGCCGGAGCCCTGCCCCGGCAATTCGCCCCACTCGAAGCCATCGAACGAGACGGTGACGCAGCGCGCTTCGGAAATGTAATCGTCCGCGAACTTGATGGATTCGCCGCCGGCGGTCAGGTTCCCGAATGTCGGGTGGACGATCTGGAACGGCTGCTGACCTGCTGCTGCCGCCCGGAAAGCGGCGGCGCGGGCCATGAAATCCTCGCCGATAATCAGGCCCTCGAACGAGTATTCCTCTGCGCGCTTCGCCGTGTCGATCGACGCTGGCTTGTCGCGGTAGATGAACTCCGACCGGGCAGTGCCGGGCTTCACGGTGAGCCCGGCTGTCTTGATGTAGAACGGGATGCCTTGAAACGACGCCGGCAGGTAGTCGGCGCCGTCGATGCAGACCTTGAAGCTCATGGGGTTTCCAGTCTATTTTGGCGTATGACCCGTTGCCCCAGCCACCCCGGTCTGGCCATTGCCGAGATAATCGAGCATATCGGCCGGCCGAAGCATGAAATCGCCGCCGAGATCGGTATATCGCCGGAGCGATTGCGCGCGATCCTGGCCGCCCGCAAGCCGGTGACGCCTGTTCTGTCGTTGAAGTTCGGCAAGCTGTTCGGTGCCGATGGTGAAATCTGGGCCCGGATGCAGCTTGCGCATGACCTGTGGGTGGCGGCTCAGGAGGCTTAAGGCCGGACGGTCACGGGCTTTCGGCTCCGGTGACTGCGCCAGCGCCCTTGCCACCGCCCGCTTTCGCTGCCGCAGCGCTGGCCGCGCCGATCTTTCCAGCCGCCGCCGAAATCTGCGCCGCGACCGCATTCAGCGCCGCGACGATGGAGCCGCCGCCGCCCTGTATCTGGCCAGCCGTTGTGCGCATCGCCCCGGCAAGTTGGGAGCCGCCGGCGGTGACCGTGGAGGCTGTCGACGTCATGCCAGAGGCAAGTTGCTGGCCGCCGGACTTGGCGCTGTCAGCGGCGCTGGTCATCGCCCCCTTCATCGTCTCGGCGGCGCTCTTGACGGGCGACATATCAGGGTAGCCTTGACCAACGCTTGCGGGACGTTGCGGCGGCAGCGGTGCGGTCTTCGGCATCAAAATCGACGAAGCGGGAGGTGTGGCCTTCGAGTTAGCCACAGCGTCCCGGATGACCTTCATCAGATTACTGTTGTCGGGAAGCTCAGCTCTGCCGATCTGCCTTTTAATGGCCCAATCTGCTTTGCGGGTCTGGTAAGTCGCGTTCTCGGGATTGAGCACGCCGGCAACCGATTCTCGCTTTGCTTTCCTCGCAGCGGCCGCTTTTCGTGCATTTGCCGCCGTAGTGGTCCCGGCTATAAAATCGACGCCCGCAAGAGCCGCGCCGACCCCTGCGGCAAGCAAACCGGCAGTAGCGAGCTTCCCGCCGCCCTTCTTGCGGTCCGGCAAACCAGGTGCGGATGCCTTCGCTAACGCCCGTGTGTGCGCCAGCATAGCGAAAGTATGTGCTGGCATCGCCGCGCCGGATTCCGATATAGCCTTCACTGCTAACATCGCACCCCCGGCACCTAAGACCAGCCCGGTAGTAGCAGCGCCAGGCTTCTGACCATCCCCACTCTGCCCAAGTTGGGACATGAGATTTGCGGTCTTTTCGAGCGCTGGATTGATGACGCCGGAAAAGCTGTTCGCAACGCGGCCCATCAGGCCCTCGAACTGCGCAATGTTGGATTGAAGTCCGGTGTTGATACTGCCTGCTTCCGCGCGCTTCAGAGCCTTGTTGGTATCGGCGGCGATCTCCTTCGCCTTGTCGTCGACGTTCTGGGTTTCTTGCTGTTGCAAGACGATCATCGCCGCCATGTTTTCGGCAGTGGCCCGGCCAAACAGCGGCGACAGGGCCTTGGTCACCTTCGGCGCGTCGCTCGGGTCGATCCCCTTTTCCTTAAGTTTCGGAACGACGCGGCGCTTGAACCAGTCGAAGATATCCATGCGAAGGGATTCTTCGTCCGGCGTGCCGGAATAATGGAACCGCTTCGCGCCGCGCGGGCCGTTCTTGATATCGCCGGTGATGAGGCCCCAATCTTTCTGGGCCGCCATCGCCTGCTTGGTGGTCTTGCCGGTGAGCTGGCGTACGAGCTGATCGACGGCGTTACCCGTGGACGAACCGCCATAGTCGGCGGCGTAAATCAGGCCGCGGCGGATCGCGTCGGGCGTGGCGGTCTGGCCGGTGGTCTTCAGGTATTTGATATACTGCTGGAAGACGCGAGGATCGAGGTCCTTACCCGTGGCGGCGCGGGCGCCGATGTATTGATCGACGAGCTTGTTGAACGCCGGAACGTTGGTGGATCCGTCCTTGTTCGTCATCTGGCCGGTGTTGCCGATTGCTTTAACGATGCGATACAGGCCGTCCAGCGTCTCTTTCCGATCCGAGCCTTGTATCGTGGCGAGGCGCACGATCTTTTCGAGGCCGGGCATGAGCTTGCCAGCGTCCTTCGGGCTCTGGACCGCCAGCCCGCTTTCGTGTGCCGCCTGCAAGGCATCGCCATAGGACCATGCCTTCGTGCGCGCGGTACTTTCCAGCGCCGCCTTGCGCAGCGCCGCCACGACGTCCGGCTTGTGGCCAAAGACCATGCGGATCTGCGCCTCAGCCGAATCCTGGCCCATCATTCCGCGGCCGGTCGCGCGCATGGCAGCGCCGCCGGCGCGATCGACGGCACGGCCAGCCTGCCAGCGCGGGTCCGTCCAGTGCGAGCCGTAACCACGGGAATACCGGCCCTGTGCACGAGCAGCGCGCGCGGAGAGGTTCGCCTGTTGCGCAAGGGCCGCATTGATCCCGCGCAGCGCCTGCGCGAAACTCTGTGCAGGCCCGACGCCGCGACGATAGACTGCGATCAGGGCGTTGAGGCGACCTTGAGAGCTGCCCGTGACGGACGGGAGATTGATCCGTGTCGAGCCTATACCGCGAAGCCGTTGCATGGCGCGGGCCATCGCGGAGACTTCGCGCTGCGCGCTCCGAAGCTTGCCGACGTCGATGTTGCCGAGTGACTTGAATTTCGCGCTGCCGAGGGCGGATTCCAGCGCCTTTGTGTCCTTGGCGAGGCCCTGCATGTTCTTGCGGACGGACGCCAGTGCTTTGCCGGTCTTGTCGTCGGCGGTGATCGTCGCGCGGACGCTAAAAGCGCTCATTGTGTCCTCGGATTATCTCGCCACTTCACGAAGAAGCGGGAATGCCAGGCCAGGTCCGCGAGCGTCCAATCGTCGAGAGCGCTCCAAAGTTCGGGCCGGGTCCAGCGGATTGCAGCGCCCGCCTCTACGACACGCTCGCAATCTCGAAAAAATGTGGCATCACCAGCGCGGCGATACGCTCCCCATCGCGAAGGGAAATCTTGCGCGCGAAGGCGTCCATCAGCCTGCCGTCCGGCAGCGGATAGTGCTCCGGAGTAGCGGGAATGCGGGCAAAGCCGGTGATGAAATACAGCGTGCGCTCCGGTGCGCCCTCGAAGGTGGCGCGAACGAACCGCTCGATATCCTTGAACTTCTGCGGTGCGAACTCGAGCCACTCGAGATTGAACGTTTCGTCCTCGCCGCCGACCTTGAAGGCGATATCGACGGGATCCAGCAGCTTGTAGAACGCGGTTTCGCCAGCATCGAGCGGCTTCGTCGGGAGCCGTTCGCCTTCCTGCGCTGTCGCGTACCGGCCCTTCGCATCCTGATCGTCGGGATCGAGCTTGTCGCCTTCCCAATCCCGCTCCGCCGCGAAAGCCAGCGCCACGGCGGCTGCGGGGGCGGTGCTGGTGCTGTTGAGGATATCGTCGGCCGTCAGGGCAAATTCCGCCCCGTCTGCGTCGATTCCCTTGCCATACTGCGCGGCGTATTCTGCGGCCACTGCCGCATCCAGAATATCGCCGGTTTCAGCGAGTTTCAGGGCGTCTCCGATGGTGAGACGGGTAAAAATCAGGGCCGTTGCGGACCCGTTCGCGAAGGCCATCGCGCGCGGCAGGGTGAGTTTCATGTCCGTTTTCCTTGACTACGTAGGGTTTTTCCCTAGGTTCGATCGACCCTCAAAAGGAGGTTGGCTTGCTGAAACACCTATTCATCGCCGCATCGCTTTTCACGGGTGCTGCTGAGGCTCGTATGACGTGCAGCGACCCAGCACGACCGCTCGATGGCTTTACTGGATACCTGTGTGTGGCCTGGTCCGAAGGCCCCGAAATCGAAGCGCCAGGGCAAATTTGGTTTCTGAAGGCTACAAGCCCCATAACTCGTGCGGCCACAAACAATAAGGATCGGGCGAATTACATCTGTTCTCTTCTAGAAAAAGGAGGCGTCAAATTAGCCCGCGCATACGGTGATGATGGCGCTTTAACGTGCATATTTATCCGTCCCGATAAGGATTGAGGTGACGCGGGACAAATTTACGGTGATGAAGGGGTGATTTAACCGGCTGAAATTATTGACTTCCGGCCGTCAAGGGTTATACTAGAGTTAGTAGGGAATAACCCCTACGTCCTCAGCCCAAAAGGCGGGACCGGCAGGCGCTAGCACCGCCACATCCGGCCCCTGACCACGAACCTAGCGGAGCATGTTCATGGCTTACCAGCACAATCCCACCTTCCCCATCCGCATGTCAATCTTCGGCGACATGGCGCGCTGGAACGAAATCAAGGCGACCATCCAGCAGGCCAACGAAGAGTTCAAGGAAGGCGAAAACGCTTCCTGCGCCGTCTCCCTGATGACAGTCTCGCGGCTATTCGCGCATCTATCGAGAGACCTTCAGGCGCGCGGCGTCCGCAAGGCGAACCTCAAAGTGCTCGAAGAAATCTGCGACATGCAATTCGACCTGTCGAAGAAGATCCTGAGCAACAAGATCGACGTCAAAAAGGCGAACGCGGTATCGAGCGCAGCCTCGAAAGCACTGCGCGCGAAAGCGATGCACATGCGGGCAGGACGCAGCCGCGCCGCCTGATCCGGGTTGCGGCGGGTTGCCCCGCCGCCCCTTCCTTAAGCAGCCAGCTTCGTCTCGACGATCTTGCCGTCGTTGCCGGCGCGGAACGTCAATTCGATGGTCTCGCCATCGCCGGGGCTTTGGCCTTCGATTTCCGCGAAGGCATCCTGAAGCGTGAAAACCGCTTCCCGGCTCTGGTACTGGATCATCGAGCAGGTGATCTGCTCGTAATCCGACCGGGGCCGGTTTTTCTGCTTGCGGATTTTCGCCTTGAGCATCCCGCTCTCGGACCGGTCGACGGAGAAGTATCCGCCGCCCTTGTCCTTGTACTTTTTCGGCTGGGTGTTGATTTCGACCGATTCCGGTTCGACCACCTCATGCGGCTCGCCGTCGATCCAGATGGTGTCGTAGGCGTTTGCATCGCCGGGGCATTTCTTGAAAGGCATGGATCACTCCCCTTAGCAGGTGCGCGTGGTGAAGCCGAACTGCAAGGCGAACTGCCGCACAGGACGGGCTATACTTATCTGGTCAAAAAACACCGCCAGGACGCGAGGATCGCCCTGACAGAACGCCCGGAGCTGATCGTCGGGAGCCGCGAAGATCTTCTCCTCGAACTCCTGTTCGTCGAAGATGACGCCGACGAACCGGCGCATGAACGCAACCAGCGCGCCCTTGAAGAGGCTGGGCGTGATCGCGCGGCGGGTCTGCATGAAGGGCGGGACGTCCGCAGGCAGGCCATTGAGCGGCTGGATGCGGGTGCCATCCTTGAACAGGATCACCGAGCCGTAGGTTTCGAGCAGCCACGGCTTCAGGTGCTGGTTGTAGAAGAAATCCAGCACGCGAAGCTGCGTCGGATCGGCATAGGCGAGGGTCGCGTTGCCGCTGGCGTCGTAGCGGTAGAACGTGCGTTCCTCCGCGATGCCCGCGTAGCCGTCGATCGACACGACGGGCGTCCAGCCGGCGCCGAAAAGCTGATTGAGCTCGCTCCGGGTGAACAGCGAATTGCAACCGCCCGCGAACGGGAAGTTGGTCATCTTGCCTTGCGTGTTGACCAGCGGGTTACCCGGATCGTAGCAACCGGCCGCCGCCGACTGCACCGCGCGGAAGATGGCCATTTCGGCCGCCGCGAACTGCATGGCGGGATTGACGTGCAGGCCGACCGCGACACGGTTCCACGCATCGCAGGAGCCGGCAACGCCAGCGCCGAACGTGACGGCGGTGCCGACAGACTGCTTGCGCCCGAAATACGCCATGACGCCGCACCAGTCCGGCCCGCCGGCGCGCTTGGCGTCCGTCAGGTCCACGACCGTGTTGATCGTCGCATCCTCGGCGCCGCTGCACCCGATGCTGCGGTAGCAGCAATCGCCGACAGCGCCCGCCAGAGCGGACGTGTCCAGCGAGCCGGAGCCCTGCACCGTCTGGGCCAGCACCATCGTGGTATCGGTGATGGCCTGGCACTTGCGGGAGTCGGTAACCGAAATCGTCAGGCCGTTGTAGAACACACCCTGATCGACGGCCACGAGGGTCAGCACGCCAGCCGCCGCCGTGATCGTGAACGGCATGAGCGAATCCGCATCGAGCGCCGCCTTGACGAGCAAAGCGATGGCGGTTGCGGTCGCCCCGTTCGGGATCGACACGTAATACAGCCGACCGCAGAATGCGATCGTCTTGGAGTGCGCCGCCGCCGCCGGGCCGCCGCAGGTCAGCGTATAGGTTGCCGCCGCACCACCCGCGTTGAACGGCAGGGCGAGGGTGTTGATGCGCGCAGCGCCGGTCTGGTTGGCCGCGAAGGCCGCCGCCATGAAGCGGAACGCAGCCGTCTTGGTGCCGAACAGCTTTGCCGCCTCGTCGAAGTTCTGCACGCGCAGGAGCGTGTTGAGCGTCGTCTTGTAGGGCGTCGGCGTGGCGTTGTAGGGCAGCAGGACGAGAGCATCGCACTGCAGGAGGTTCATGGCCTCGGGCTGGGGATAAAACGAATCGTAGCCGGTGGGGTTAAGTCCGGTCGCGATGTAGCGTTCGAGCGCAGTCATTACTCGGCTTCCTTCTTACGGGAGGGGGCGGGTTTGTCGTCGACCTTGCTCAGATCGACCTCGGACCAGCTCGCCAGATCGCTTTCGTCGCCGCGCTCGATCTGGACGCGCAAATCGTCCGTGAACGGAAACAGGGCCTCGGAGTCCTCCGGGACCTGCTGGATGGAGCCGCCGACGCCGGGAAGCTGCACGGAGCGCCCCGGTTTGGCTTTCAGGTTGAAGTATTTCATCATCGTCCTTCTAGTTTGATCCCGACGAGCGGGTGTGCTTCGAGCGGGTCCAGAGGCTCGAACTCGGACGGTTGCAGGGTGATGAAACCGGCAACCGAAAGGGCATAGGCGGACATGGCCGACGAATTCAGGACTGGCTCATACGCGAGCGGTTCGAAGCGATGGCAGGCCGCCGTCCAGTTGGTGATGTGCATGATGAGGCGGTCCGGAAGGTCTTCGGACAGCAACGAACTCCCGGCCTGGCCCTCGACCTGCGGGTCGAAAAACAGCGCCACGTCGAAGTCGCGCCGGACCGTGAAACGCGAGACATAGTGCATCGTGTCGGCGGGCTGGCGGTCCTCGATCTTCATGCCGGTAGCCAGCACGACGGCGTAGGGCATCTTGTCGAACCGGCCTTCGATGGCCTTCGGTTCGGGCAGGTACGGAAAGCCTGCAACCCTTCCCTGCAATTCGGGCAGGATGCGCTTCACATGCGCCACAAGCGCGTCCAGAACGGCTTCGCTCATCCAATCCACCTCAGATAACCTTCAAGCGTCCGGCCACCGTCCTTGGCGACCGCCGTTTTCAGGGCGTCGTAGACGAGCTTGCGCGGGCCCATGAACCGCGTTCCGTACGCGAGATAAATTCCGTGCTTGGCCTGGACGCCGACCTCGCCGTGGCGGCTGTCGGCGCGGAAGCCGGTCGATTTCAGAAGCCGGCCGGATTGCACGGACGGATAGGCGCCGGCGACCGATGATGCGTTCGGACTGCCGCGGTGCTTGCGCCCACCGCCCGGGGTTCCGGCGGTGTGCTGCTTTTCGAACTCGCTCTTTCCGGCTTCTGCCATACGGCGGTACCAGTTTGTCAGCACGTCAGGGCGCTTGACGACGCGGACGTTCTCGAGCCGTGGCGACCATTCGATGCGGATCATTGGATGATCTTTCCGAGGCACCACGCGAGCGCGCCGAAGGCGAGCGCGAAGATCATCAACAGCAACCCTAAGAGGATTGCGACGGTTCCGGCGGCGAGTAAGGTGGCGTCCATCCTCTGAGCCCTTGTGGTGCGGCGTGATCGGGGGCGTCGAGCCCGGTGCGGAATTGCAGGCACGTTTCCAGAACCGTGAAGCGGTCGCTGCGGATCGCCATGCCGATGCCGTGCACGCGCAACCAGTGGTTGGCTTCAAGGCCACTCCGGCGCTCGGTCCAGAACACGTAACAACGGTTGGTGATGATGAGGCCTGGCACGGTGCGCAGAAGAACGATGTGCGTCGGCTCATCCTTTTTGTCCGGTTCATCCGGACGGTAGTCGGCGATGGCGACCGTGCGCACGGGCTCGATCTGCACCAGACCGCACCACAGGGGCTTGCGCTGCTGCACGAGCTCGAGGGTCTCGTTGCCCGAAGGCTTCCATGCGCCGTCGCAGATGCAGACCGGTTCGACCATCTTGCCGATGCTCGGCACGATCTTGCCGGTCTTGGTTTTCATGCCGCCATGACCCTGTAGGGTTTGAGGAAGGTTGCCGCGCCGGATTCGGCGAAGATGTTGCCGATCCCGGACATGCCGGTCATCGCAGCGCCGAAATCGACGCGGTTGACGGCATCGCCCCGGTGTTCGTGCTGGTAGAGGGTCAGGCGGAACAGGGCCTGCCGGATCCCGTACGGAATTTGCTCCGCGGTCTCGTAACCGCAGGTGTAGGCGACGGCGCAGTCCGCCTCGATCGACAATCGTCCATCGCCTTCGACCGCGCGGGTACGGCCATTGGCGACGACGATATTGCCGTCCGGCTTGAATTGCGGGCGGTAGAGCCCGCGCGCAGCGCCTTCGTGTTGCTCGCGGCGATAGATCGCCACGCCGTAGTGCGTCTCCACGAGTTCGATGGAGGCAGCCAGCATGTCCTTCACGAGCGCGTCGGAACTATCGTGGCTGATGCTCATATGCCGCTTGGCGGCCGGGAGAAGTTCGTCTACGAGCATTTGTCGATCCGGATAGCGATCCGGAACGTCCCGCGTCCCGTCATGCCGCAGTTGTTCGTGACGTTGAAAGACAAGTCGAGGCGCAGGACATTCCCCTCGCCTGCCGTCTTTTGGACGTCGATGGTTAGGACATAACCGCGACCCTTGTGCTTATCGTCGCCGTTGAACGCTTCAACCGCGCTCACGGTGAAATAGGTGCCGACCGTATGCGGCAGGACCGGCGCGGCGGCGTCTGCGGGCCAGGCCGCGCCATCGCCGACGAGTTCTTTGAACTGCCAGTCGACGAGGGTATCGGCCACCTTGAAATCGTTAACAGGGCCGTAATTCTTGGCGATCCAGCTCGACACGTCGATGAACCGCGGCACTTTTTCGCCGGGCTTCACGACGATCATGGCGTCGTAGCAACACGAAGTCGGGACCGGACAGATGTTGCCCGTGATCGACTGCAACAGGCCGGGGTAGGAGAGGATAACGGGCGTGGTCATGGTTGCTCCAAAAGATCAGGCCGGGGAGTGACCCCCGGCCCTTCAAATCAGCCCGAAGGCCTCAGTCAGTCCGGTTCTTGATTATTCCACAGTCACCATGCGCACAGGCACGGACGCGGGGTACGTGACCGGCGTGCCGGCGAGAGAGAACGCGACGTTGTTGGCCTGCGTCACCGCAAGGCCTTTCACGACAGAACGGATCGGATGGTAGGTAAGCATGCTTCACTCCTACGGGGGTGCGCCGCCGGGTTTCTTCGACGGCTTGGTTTTGGCGGGCTCCTGCCCGCCGTTCGCACCGGAACCGGCATCGCCGCCGGTCTCGGTCTGGTCGGAACCGGCATCGCCGCCGGTTCCGCCTTCAGGTTCGCCGCCCTCGCCTTCGGGGTCGCCGCCCTCGGAAGCGCCTGCGATGGCTTTCTCGAACTGCTGGCGCTCTTCCTCGGTTACCTCGCGGGCCCATCTGTAGTGTTTCAGCGAGGCGACGTGGCTTTCGTCCTGCACGTTGACGATGTGATCCTTCGCGTAGAAGGTGTCGGCCACGAGGACGCCGGGGACGTCGTTGTGTTCGACGATTCCGGCCATGATACGCAACAGTGGCATGGGCTACCTCACCACGGCTGCATCGTGCATCAGCAAGGCTTGCACCTTCGCGGTTTCCGCGTTGGCCGGGTTCGCCTTGAGAGTCACGAAATGGTTGCCAGGCATCATCGGCAGGCGCACGTTGATGATGCGCACGCCGGTCTTGACGCCGATCTGGTCGGCCGCCGGCGCAACGTCTTTGGCCGACAGCTTCAGTTGCAGGTCGCCGGCGGCATTCTGCGAATAGCCGGGGCAGTTGGGGGCGGCGAACTGGATTTTCGCTTCCGCGCCCGTGTTCGGCGTGCCGTTCGCTGCCGGCGGGCAGGAATAGACGTCGAAGACCGCAGGGCCAGCATAGTTGGCGGCGAGAATGAGCTGGATCCAGCTATCGGCAAAACGCTCGTTGTAGTACGAGGTCGTGCCCTCGAACATGACCGCACCGGCCACGTTCTTGTAGTTTGCAGACATGGTTCACTCCATCGGAGGTTTGAGAAAGGTGTGGTGCGGGCCGGAGCCCGCAGCCGTTACGGAGACTTGAAGGCGATCATCGCGTTGGCGCAACGGACGTAGCCGTCGACGCGGGCGCGGGCCATGAAGGTGACGCAGGTGCCGCCGTTCACGGGATCGTAGCGGGTCAGGCCGACGTCCTTGCGGACAACGACGTCGTAGGCCTGCTTCATGTCGCCGAAGAGGAAGTTCACCTTCTGCGCCTGAAGCGGGTTTGCCGCCTTGTGGATTTCCGCGTTCTGCGGCAGCCAGGTCAGCACCTTGTAGGGGTAGAGCCCGACGTAGATGTTGTTGCCCTCGAAGCGGATCACGTTCGAGCGCTCGCCCCACGCATTGGTGGTCAGTGCGAGGTGAACCTGGCCGGCGCGGTTGCCATAGATGGCCAGACTGCCCGAAGTGGCGACGGCGTTGTTGAGCAGCGTCGAGGATGCCTCGATGTTCTGCCAGTCGATGAACGCGCCCTCGGCCATGCCGCGGCCGGCGAGGTCGAACTGCGACACGTTGTTGACGAGGCCCAGCGGCTTACCCTTGCCGTCGCCGAACATGACGGCGCTGGCGATCGTGCGGCGGATACGCTCGCCAAGGCCCTTGGTGATGTAGGCGCCCCAGTCCTGATCGGCGTCTTCGAGGTTGTCCATGTGGATGCACATGGCCGCAGAGACGGGATACACCTGCCCTTCCTTGGGCTCGGGCAGCGGCAGCGGATCGGACGCGGCGGGCTGGCACTGGTCCTCGGCTTCCCACGAGCCGTAGCCGTAGTCGGGGAGTTCGACCCACTGGCGATACTTGCGCTTGCGGATCGTACGGCGGTTGACCATCGACAGGACTTCGGTCGGATTGTCGAAGCAGCGCAGCATTTCCGCGAAGGCTTCCGGCACCTGGTATTCGGGCGCCGTGACGCCGGGCGCGAAGAAACCGGCCTCGTTGTAGCCGGCGAGCCGCAGTTGGCGGTTGACCATTTCGACTTCGGCGTTGGTCATACGACCCTGACCCGGGCGGAACATGGAGTTCGCGACCGGCGAGGATGCGACTTCCGAATTGAAGGCCGACCACGCCTCACGCTCGGACGCCGTAAAGCTGTCCATGAAACGCGGCTGCATTTGCTCGAAGAGCGCCTGCTGGGTCTCGTTGACCTGCACCTCGTTCAGGGAGCCGAATGCGCTGTCGGGCGTGGCGGCGGTGCGCACAAAGTCGAGATATTCGGCCGCGGCGAGTTTCATGTCGGGAGCATGTTCACCGTCGGCGGCGGCTTCGCGCTCGTTCGCGGCCTGCTTGGCGGCAGCCAGGCGGGCGGCTTCCTCGAACTTCTGGTCGACTTGCTCGAAGAGCTTGGCGACCTCGGCGCGAATGTTGTCCTCGGTCGCCTTGTTGCCCTCGGCGACGGCAGAGGTGAACTGTTCCTTCAGGCCGTTGACCGTGTTCTCGATTTCCTTGATCGTGTCGATCTTCGGCGCGATGACCTTGATCTGGTCTTCGACGCCGGCAACGCGCGTGGAAACGCCGTTCGCGGCCTCGAGAACCTTATCGAGGGTGAGTTCCGAGGCTTCGGCAGTGCGCATGGGGCCCTTGTACGGGACGCCAATAGCCATCGCCGCCGCCGTGAGCGGAGAGAAATGTTTCGTCATGGTTTTACCTTGGGTTGAGGGTTAGGCCTGCATGGCCCGCATCAGTGCCGCGAGCTTTTCCTGCTGTTGGCGTTTGGCTTCCTCTGCGCCTTCGTCCCGAAGGGCTTCAGACAGTTGCGCAAACCGCGCGTCCTGCCGCACCAGCGCGGCGATCTTCGCGGCCTGCGCTCTCGAAGCCAGACCTGCATCCCGCAGGGCTGTCTCGAATTTCCGCAGGTTCAACCCGGCGTCGTCTTCCGACGCGCGGGCGATGATGCTGCCGGGCCGGAAGGCCAATTCCAGCAGCGCAAATTCTTGTGGGGAGATTTCCTCGCCCATTTCCTCGGACGCGCGCTTGATCCGCGCATCCTTGAAGGCGGGGAACGTCACCAGCGAGGCTTCGCGAAGCTCGCCCTTGATCGTGACCTCGCCCTTTTTGGCGGTCGGCGGCTCGACGAGCAGCGGCATCCAGCCAGCCGAAATGCCATCGAGCGCCCCGGCTTTCATAAGCGCGCGCGCCTCGTCGGCCTGCTGCACCCCTGAAACGAGCTCGCCATAGCCGTAGAGGCCCATGTTGCGCTCTTCGAACTTGGTCCAGTTGCCGATGGGCTTGTCGCGGTCATGCTGCCATAGGAGCCGGACGCTCTCGGGCTTCTTGACTTGCGCCTCGAAGGCATGCGGCCGGATTTCCAACTGCCGCCAGTCGTTCGTGGGGCGGTTGTAGATGCAGACGAACCCCTCGAAGGTGCCGGCGTCGGCGTCGGCGGCGAACATGCAGCCCGTGGGATCTTCAGCGACCCGATAATCGCGCGCAGCGGCGTTCTCGGCGGTGCGAAGCCCGCCGGGTGCAAGAATTTTCATGTTTGATGGTCCCCTAGCGCAGAGGCACGACCTTGGGGTCGCGCGGTTTGTCCTGCTGCTGTTTTTCCTGCTGTTGTTTTTTGTCTTGGGCCTTCATCGGGCCGTATCCGAACATTTCGCGCTTCTCGTCTTCGCTCAGGAAGGTGATGCCGTTGGCTTGCGCCATCGCCTCGAGGCGCGAAATCTGCAGGGCGTCGATGGCATCCCGGTCGACGATCAGCGGTGCGTACGGCGCCAGGACCGCAGATGAGAGCGCGTCGATGATCGTGTCGCCGTAGAGCGGGAGCACGGTGTTCTCGTAGAACATGCCGCGCGCGAACCCCATGTTGTTGTATGTCGTGTTCCCGAGGCCGATCAATTCGGTCGGGATGCCAAGGGCGATGGCGATATCGGAAGCCGCGTCCTTGCGCGCTTCCGGCGTCAGGACCTTTTCGACGTTCTGGCTGAAGGACGTAACGTTGGCCTCGGTGGAGACGACGAGAAAGCCGCCCGCTTTGTGGCCGCCCAGGCGGTAGCGTTCGAGCGCCGCCGTAATGTCCTTGACGTTATCTGGGGTCCACTGCTCCGCGCCCTTGGCGGAAATGATGCCGGACAGCGCTGGCTTGTTCTCGAGGATCATCCGGCACTGCCGGTAGATCAGTCCGAAGACCTCGCGGGCCTCGAGCGCGCCACGGATCGGCGCATGCGGCACACCGGGCTCGTAGTCGGCGACAGACGCGCGCACGACGAACTCGCCTGTCGTGGGAATGTTCGGCCAGCGCAGGAAATCGAGGCGCTTGCGGGTGAGGTTGTTTTCGAGGTAGGCGGGCTCGTGCGTGTTCGCCTTGCGGTAGACGGTCCAATCCTGCGGGCGGCAGACGGACAGCATGCCGGCGCTCGGCGTGACGTTCACACGAATGTAGACCTCGCCTCGGACCATCATGGGCCAGGATGCGAGCGCCAGAAACTCGGACAGGGATGCGCCGGCCCAAGGGGTCCGCAGCGCGTCCATCCAGAATTGCTGGTCTTTCTTCTCGACGCGCCCGGCTTCGGATTCGTCGGGCGTGAAGGATAGACCGGAGACAGCTCCGCGCACCAGCGAGACGGCGCGCGAAAGGATCGGGTTCCACTGCACCAGTGATGCAGCGAAGTTGAGCGACCCGGCCTGCACCAGATATTGCGCCATCTGGAAGGCCGAGTCGTCGTAGTCGTAATCCTGACAGGAAACCTTCGAGGGCTCGCATGGCTTCTGTTCCACCGGCGCCGCCGGCGTCAGATGTTCTGCGGCC
>JBFWRC010000026.1:0-74361 GCA_050249115.1 Beijerinckiaceae bacterium | reverse complement strand
CTGGAGCCGATAGACGCGGGCGGAGTCCTGCGGCAGGCGTTTCCAGATCGGCAGAAGCAGCCCTGTCACCATATGCAGGATGCTGTCGGTGAACTCCGGCACCTGGGCCAGTTCCGCCTTCCAGGCTTTGGTGAAGGCGGCACGGTCAGCCTCGATCCAATGGGTCTCGCCCGTCGCCCGCACCGGAATGTTCATCGCCTCCATGGGACGGATCAGCCGCACGCGCCGTTCGATCTCGCCATCATCCAGCATGACGCTGGTGGTCGGGATCTGCACGGCGGCGCGACCGGATCGCTCGTTGATGAGCAATCTTGCGCGGGGATCATCCAGTTCCGCGAGGGCCGCATCGAGCGTGACCGGCTGATTGCGTTTGCGCTCGGTGAGCGTCAGGAGCCGGGTTTCCGCGCCGGTGCCCGGATGGGTGTGGATCACTTGCCGGTCGGTGACGATGAAACTTTCGGCCTTCAGCGTTTCCAGCCCCATATCATAGGTGCCGGATGCAATTGCCCCGTCGATCCGCGCCTGCAGAAGCTGTTCGAAGGCGGCGAACAGGATGCCCTGCAACTCGATGGTCAGCGCCAGCAGGCGGTTGAGAAAGGTGGTGATCGGCGGCAGTTCGTCCTTCACACCGTTGCTGTCCATCAGCTTCAGGCCGGTGGCGGATTCAAACCGCTCCAGCGAGCATCCCTCGACCTTGCCGCGCACAATCAGCAGATAGAGTTGACGCAGCGCGTCGCGGGCATAGGCGGATTCCAGATTGTCCTCGGGGCGGAACAGCCCCTGACCTCCGGTCTGGCGCTGGCCGCGGGTGATCGCGCCCAGCGTGTCGAGGCGGCGGGCGATGGTCGAGAGGAAGCGCTTCTCTGCTTTGACATCCGTGGCGATGGGCCGGAACAGCGGCGGCTGCGCCTGATTGGTCCGGTTGGTGCGGCCCAGCCCCTGAATGGCGGCATCGGCCTTCCAGCCCGGCTCCAGCAGGTAATGCACGCGCAGCCGCTGGTTTCGCGCCGAGAGCTCGGCGTGATAGCTGCGCCCCGTGCCACCGGCATCCGAGAAGACCAGAATGCGCTTCTGGTCATCCATGAAGGCCGAGGTCTCGGCAAGGTTGGCAGAAGGCGCACGGTTCTCGACTGCAAGGCGTGCCGAAGCACCGTCGCCCTTGCGCACGATCCGGCGCGAACGGCCTGTGACCTCGGCCACCATGTCCGTGCCGAAGCGCTGGACGATCTGGTCGAGCGCACCGGGGACAGGCGGAAGCGAACCGAGTTGCTCCAGCATCTCGTCGCGCCGCGCCACGGCCTCGCGGCATTTCACCAGCTGACCATCGCGGAAGACGGGGCGTGACGACAGGTTCCCCTCGCCATCGCTGAAGGGCTCATAGAGCTGCACCGGGAAGGAATGCTGCAAATACGAGCCTACGTACTCTCTCGGCGTAACATCGACGGAAATATCGTTCCATTCCTCGGTCGGGATCTCGGACAGCCGCCGTTCCATCAGGGCTTCGCCGGTCGAAACGATCTGAATGACGGCGGCATGGCCCGCTTCCAGATCGGACTCGATGGACCGGATCAGGGTCGGGGTCTTCATGGAGGTCAGCAGATGGCCGAAGAAGCGCTGCTTGGTGCTTTCAAAGGCCGAACGGGCCGCCGACTTGGCCTGCCGGTTCAGCGTCGCTCCCCCAGAGTCTGGGCTGCCGGTGATATTGGCGGCTTCCATCGCCGCGTCCAGGTTCCCATGAATGACAGCGAAGGCGGCGGCGTATGAATCGTAGATGTGTCGCTGTTCGTCCGTGAGCTGATGCTCGATCAGTTCATATTCGACGCCATCATAGGAGAGTGAGCGGGCGGTATAGAGGCCGAGGGATCGTAGATCGCGGGCCAGCACCTCCATGGCTGCAACGCCGCCGGCTTCGATCGCCTCGACGTACTCGGCGCGGGTCTGGAACGGAAAATCCTCACCGCCCCAGAGGCCAAGACGCTGCGCATAGGCAAGATTGTGAACTGTGGTGGCGCCAGTCGCCGAGACATAGACCACGCGAGCATCGGGCAGCGCGTGCTGAAGCCGCAGGCCCGCACGTCCCTGCTGCGAGGCGGCGACATCACCGCGTTCGCCTTTTCCGCCACCGGCATTCTGCATGGAATGGCTCTCGTCGAATATAATGGCTCCATCGAAATCGGCCCCCAACCATTCGACGATCTGCTTGACGCGGGAAACCTTCTCGCCCCGATCGTCGGAACGTAGCGTGGCATAGGTGGTAAAAAGGACGCCTTCCGACAGCGTGATCGGCTTGCCTTGCGGGAAGCGTGACAGAGGCGTGACAAGCAGCCGTTCCATGCCGAGCGCCGACCAATCGCGCTGCGCGTCCTCGATCAGTTTGTCGGATTTGGAGATCCAGATCGCCTTGCGGCGTCCGCGAAGCCAGTTGTCGAGAATGATGGCTGCGGACTGGCGACCCTTGCCAGCGCCGGTTCCGTCACCGAGCATGAAGCCCCGTCGAAAGCGGATTGATCCCGCAGCATCCTCGGGCGCGGCGCTCACATTGTCGAAATGCTCGTCCACGGTCCATGCACCCGCGAGATGATCGGCATGGGCTTCACCAGCATAGATCACGGTTTCGAGCTGGGCGTCCGACAGACGCGCGCAGATGTCAGCGGGCAGCATGGGCCGGTAGGAAGGCTTCGGCGGTGCGACCGATGCCATGGCGGCGGATTGCACCAGCTTGGTCGGATGCGACTGCGCGCCAGCAATGCGCAGCGATTGCAGCGCATATTCCTCATAGATGGCATCGGACAGGCGAGCGCCTTCCGGTGGCGTCCAGTCCACGGTCTCATAGGCAAGTTCAACGCCCTCGGGATCGTTGGCCGGAGCAGCGACAGGCCGCGCAGTTGTCGCCCGGGCCAGATAGCCCCGCACGGTTTTCGGCGCGGCGGTCGGAGCTGGTGCCACGATCTTCGGCAATGATACCGGCGAACGCTGCGGGACACGTGACTCGATCCATCCGATCAGCGTAGCAACATCAGGCGCGATCCCCGGTGAGGCCGGAAAACTGGCCGGATCGTCGGCGGGCAGTTTGTCGATGACCGTCAGCCGCGTGTCGATTGTGGTGCCGTGCTTTGCATAGACCGCGCCATCGACGGCGGCGGTGAACACCACACGGCCACGCGCCTGCAAACGGATGAAGGCATCCCGCCATGCCGGAGTTTCGGGGCCAAAGCCTGCGCCGGTGATCGTCACCAGCCGACCACCAGTAGCAAGGCGGGCCAGCGCCGAGGCGACATGGCGGTATGCCGCATCAGTCACACGCCCGCTGACATTGGCCATGACCGAAAATGGCGGGTTCATCAGCACCACGGACGGAACGGCATCTGCGGCCAGATGATCGTCGATCTGGGCGGCGTCGAACCGGGTGACGGCGAAGGCCGGAAAGAGCTGGGCAAGAAGATCGGCGCGGGTATCGGCGAGTTCATTGAGGATCAGTGAGCCGCCGGCGGTCTGCGCCAGGATTGCCAGAAGGCCGGTGCCAGCCGATGGTTCCAGCACCCTGTCATCAGGCGTGATCGCGGCGGCTGTCAGAGCGGCAAGACCGAGGGGGATCGGCGTCGAAAACTGCTGGAAATTCTGACTTTCCTCGGAGCGCCGGGTCTGCGTGGGCAACAGCCCCGCGACCTTTGCCAGCACGGCAGCCCTTGCCAGCGGCGACGCGGCCTTCCGAAACAGCGCCTTGCCGTATTTGCGCAGGAAGAGAACCGTGGCAACTTCACAGGCCTCGTAGGCCAACTTCCAGTCCCAAGAGCCTGTGGCGTCGGACGCGCCGAAGGCCGTTTCCATAGCACCGCGCAAGGTGGCGGCATCGACACGCTGACCGCGTTCGAGATGGGGGAGCAGGAGATTGGCCGCAGCCAGGATCGCAGGCGCGGCCGCCAGCGGTGTGACCGGATCGGCTACGGGGAAAACCATGTTCATGTCGGGAACCTCAGGAGAGCGGGAAGGACAAGCCCGGACAGCGCTCTCTCTCGACCACCCGGACCTGACCCTTTCCGGCCCACCTCTCACTCTCAAAGCGCAGCATGAAAAAGCGCCCCGACCGGACGGCGGGGCGCTTGTCAGTGTCTTCTCGGGATCATCCGAAGCGGCGACCGGCTTCGGTGAACGTGTATTCATTGGCGGCGATGGTTTCATCGACCGCTTCGTCCGAGGACAGATAGTCATATTCGCGCTCAAGCTGGCGGTAGAGCCAGCGGGCCAGATCGCGCAACGCCTCGATGATCGTCTCCTCGGCATCGGCGGTCATGTCCTGCCAGGTCGGGCTGTCGCGCTCGACCGAGATCGACATGCAGTATTCGTGATAATAATGGCCGCGATGGCTGGCCTCTGCGCGAATCTGATAGAAGTTTCGGCGCTGGATCGCCTGAAGGGCATCGGCGATGCGGTGCAGTTCGGTGTCCTGCGGGGCGTATTCCCGGATCAGGTGCGGCGCCTGTTTGCGGTAGGAATAGAGAGATTCGAAGCAGGCACCGTCCCCTTGTGACCAGAAGCCCCGGAACCAGATGCACGGTTCCTGCCGTGTGCCGCCGTCCATCAACCGGACGGTGCGGGTCTTGAGGTTGAGCCCGAGGATTTCGGCGATGCGCTGGAAATCCTCATAGACGGCATCGTACCAGTCATAGTCGAAGCTGCCCTCACGATACCAGGCGCGGGCCTTGTCCTTCGCCGCGTCGGAAAGTTCTCCCAAGCGATAGACGGTGGTTTCGATGATCTCAGGCATAGGGATCTCTCCCTTCCAAAACCGAGGAAAGCCAGCCGTCAGTATAGATCCAGTCCACTGTTTCGCCGGTGACAAGATCGAGGACATGCGCACCACCGCCGAAGCCGTCGATTCTCGGCCTGGAACAACTGTTTGCGTATTGAAGGCCCCATAGGCCCGTCAGGCGGAATTCAGTGGCGCAGCGTTTGACGAACTGGATGACATGCTCGGGATCGCCGGTGACATCATCACGCATCCAGAGCTGTGTGCCACCATGTTCTGGCTGGATGGAGAGCAGGAAGCCATCCGAGGGCGGATCTTCGGCGGCATTGTCATCCGCCAGAGCGTTGTAGAGATCAAGCGCGCGGGCAGCGTTTTCGGGGGTGCCTACGTCGAGGAGGCAAGAAAAATGCGTGTAATAGTCGGCCATGGCGGTCTCCAGACATGACATGGCCCGGCGTATGGCCGAGCCGAATGGGATGGAAAGGGTTAAGCTCAGGCGGCCTGCGGCAGGCGGAGCAGATCGGCCGAGGTTTCGCGCCAGAAGGGATCGACCAACCGGGCCTCCAGCGCAGCGGCGCGATAACGCAGCCGTCTCGCATCACCGGGGTCCGAGGCCCGGAATGCCATACCGCGCAAGCGGCTGGCCTCGGTCACGATCCTGCGTGCCTCGGCATCGGATGCGACTGGCTGTTGCCAGAGGATAATGCCGGCGCGGATTTCACCGGCGAGGACCAGGCGCTGATCTCGGTCCTGAATGAGCATGATGCGCGGCTGAAAATACGGGAAGCTGTCCGGCCCCGTGCAAATATCACCGCGCGCCACGCGCAAGGCTGCGGCCTGGATGGCCTCTTCCGGTGACGGGCATTCGCCAAGCGGGATCACGCGGTCGAAGCTGTTCGCCGCGTCACTGGCGTCATAGCTGGCGACGCCCAGGCAAGAGATGCGCAGCGGCAGCTTTTGCGCTCGATAAAGCGCCGGCAGAATATCGACAGCCAGAATCTGACCGATGGAACGGAAGGTTTCGGAACGGACAAAGGTCATCGGGATCACTCCATGACGGGCGCCGGTGAGCCTCTCTCTCCGACCCTCAACCCGTCACGGCCGAACGGCCCGCACTCTTCCTCTCTGACCGGGGCAGCCCGGTTCCGCCGTCGACGATGGGCAACCATCGCGACGCGCTGAAGGCCCGGTCGCGAGCTTGTCGCGGCCAGGCCGTCGGGGATGAGGCGCGGTCGCGCCTTACCCCCAAGGATCCAGCTCCAGCTTTACCATGTCGTCGTCGCCGTCGAACTCGGCGGCGGGACAAGCGGCGTGGGTGCCGTCCCCGGCCTGGAACACGACGATCTCGACCATCAGCGTGGCGGCGAGGCTGGCGGCGAAGGCGGTGGCATCTGCATAGGACATGGGTTCCGGCTCCTGTCTTTGGAGGCGGGGGGACCATCCCCCGCGCGACAGGCGCCCGAAGTGTCTGACCGGATCTGCAATCACCCGAGGGCGTTCGGACTTTTTCCGAATCCCCGAGGGCGGCACGCGCGCGTAAGCCGACCCCTTTGGGGTTGAATGTCAAAGAGACGGATCGGACCAAGGTTTGCGAATGGAATCGGGGGTGGTTCTTCGCATCTGACAGGATGCCGGATACCCGTCGCAGATGCTCTGCCGCGCCAGTCTTGCCACCATGCTGGCATCAGGATCATGTTCCCTTCAGGCCAGAGATGGCTGCCGCTTGTCCTGATGGAGATGGCGGATTGCATGGTGAAGCCGGATTGGACCCGTCCGGTGCAGACCTCGCATCCTAACGGCCCGAACCCTGCGATCGGGTCTTCAGCTCCAAAGCCCATCTGCAATTTCTCGGGCGATCATCGCGCGCGCTTTCATTATCAGGTCATCGCCTGAAGTATCGATATGACCGAAGAAACGGGCACGAGCACCATGAGCTGTCCACTCGGCGTAGCGGCAATATTCACGGGCATCGAGCAGGAACACCCGCATGTCTTCGGCCCAATGGGGCTTTGGCTCCACGACAACAGTGATGCCATCGCGGGTTTCGGTCCACGGTAAGGTACGATCCGACGGGGGGTGTTCGCGGTCTTCCAGAAAAATCTTATCGATGTCGATCATGGCCGGCATGGCGGCTCTCCAAAGAAAAAGCCCGATCACGAGGATCGGGCGAGTTGCGGAAACGGAGGGCGATAAACGGGGCGACCGAAGCCGCCCCGCATGAGTGCTATTCAGCAGCGACCATATGCTGTTCTTCCTCGTCGTCAGCCGGATCGTCCTCGCCATCGCCGGAGAGGAAATCGGGCAGATCGTCGGCTTCCGCCGCAGCGCCCGATGCCGTATCGACTTCGATACTATCGTCCACCATGCGCAGCGGCTCAGGCAGCCAGCCGGAATCGGCCAGCAGGCGTTCGGCTTCCTTGGCCATGTCGCCCTTCTTGAGGTGTCCGATCAGATCTGCGGCCCGGTCTCCGGCCCCTTCGCGCACAGCTTCAAGGATACGCGGCTTGGTCACGCGGCCTAGATAATTGCCAACTGTAGGCCGCCAGCCCACCGCCACCATGTCGAGGCCGGTCGAACGGGCCAGCCGGTCAGCCTGCGACAGGCGGATGCCCAGCCCGTGCTGGCTGACGCCCGTACCGCTGTAAGGGTTGGGCTTTTCATAGAGCGCGTTGACACCGAAGCTGACGCAATGGGCGAGCAGATCCATGCGCGAACCATCGTCCAGATCGGTCAGCCAATCCCAGAGGGCGGCATCGTCTGCCGGGACATGATCGCCCCAGCGTTCGTGCCGGTCTGCAATGGCCTTGGCGGAAGCGCTATCGCGCAGATCCTCGGCCTGTGCCGGCAGATGGACCTCCCGGACCTGCGCTTCCAGGCAGCCCTTGCTGGAATGCGGCATGAAGCAATCCATGACCAGCCGGTGCAGCAGCGCGGTCATGGCGACATGCGGGTTCACCGCCACCGCATCCCGCAGCGCCAGGGTGCGATGCGCGGTCAGTTCGCTGACCAGACGATCGGGCAGCGGCTTGATGGTGTCGGCCTCGTCTTCCTCCTCCGTTTCGACCGGCTGGCCGCCCAGAGTGATAACCGCACGCATGCGGCTTGCCTCCGGTTCTGCCCGCTGGATCACCTCGCCGGTTTCCGGGTCAATGATCTCCGCCTCCGGTTCCGCAGGCGTTTCGTCCTCGGCGCGAACATAGCCGCGCTCGATCAGCAATGCGCCATCGGCGTCGATGCTGATGAAGACACCCGCCATACCGATCTGGTCCGGCTCGAAGGTCATCGGGCGGCGCTCGAAGGTTTCCAGCGCCTGTTCGATTTCACCGAGGCGAGCGTCGATCTCGTCCGGCAGTTCGTCGGCCTCACCATATTCGGCTTCAAGCCGGTCGTATTCGTCGCGCAATGCCTCGCGGGTGGCGCGTTCCTCGTCACTCAGATCAACTGTGGTGCCGACAATCTGGCGAAGGCCATGGTCGTAACCATAGGGAAAGGTGATGGCGACCTCGATCCACTTCCAGCCCTCGGCGGCGATGGCTTCGGCTTCCGCCTTCAGCTTTTCGCCCACCAGCCGGTCGAGCAACACCGGATCTTGCAGCCAGCCACCATCGTCCTGCTGGAAGAGATCGCGCAGCACGCAGCCGCCCGCCTCCTCATAGGCGGCAATTCCGACAAACACTGCCCGCTTGTCGGCGGCACTGACCGTGGTTTCGGTCAGCAGGCGGCGGATGTGGTAGGGTTCTTTCTGCCAGCCATCCTTGTTCGCTTCCCAGACCTGCTCCTGCCGGGCATGGTCAGAACTGACGCTGAAGGCCATGAGTTGCTCCAGCGTCATGCCGTCCTCGGCATAGACGTCGAGCAATGCCGGGGAGACGGAAACCAGACGCAGGCGCTGCTTCACCACTTTGACATCCACGAAGAAGGCGGCGGCGATGGCTTCCTCGGTCATGCCCTTCTCGCGCATGGCCTGGAAAGCGCGGAACTGGTCGAGCGGATGCAAGGGTGCGCGCTCGATATTCTCGGCGAGCGACACCTCGTCGATCAGCACATCGGCGCTGGCCTCCGACACCACGCACGGGACCGGCGCGATTTTGGCGAGGCGCTTCTGCTTGACCAGCAGTTCCAGCGCGCGGAACCGGCGACCGCCGGCAGGCACCTCGAACATGCCGGTTTCCTTGCCCTCGGCATCCACCACCGGGCGGACATGCAGGGACTGGATCAGGCCGCGACGGGCGATGGACTCGGCCAGTTCCTCGACCGAGATCCCGGCTTTGACGCGCCGGACGTTGGACTGGCTGAGAACCAGTTTGTTGAAGGGAATGTCGCGTGAGGACGACAGGGTGATCTTCTGAACGGCAGTGGCCATGTCAGTTACTCCATGACGGACGCCGGTGAGCCTCTCTCTCCGGCTATCAGCCCGTCACGAAGCGAAGCGCCGCCCTCTTCCTCTGAAGAGAGCGACGCCAGCCACAGAAGCTGAAACCCGGAAATCAGGCACTCCGGCTTTCCGTATCGGCGGATGTGCGGGAAAAGCTCACGCCGACGCGGTAGAGCAGACGTTCAGCGGCGCGGATGCTGCCGGTCTCACGAGCGGCCTCGGCCCAGACCGAGATCGGGAAATCGCCGGTGAACAGCAGATCCCGCTCGATGCCCATGCCGAAGGGCAACCGGACTGACTGCATCTCGCCAAGGCTCCACGACCCCAGTTCGGTAGAACCGAGATCGGCCAGACCGAACATGATGTCGCCATCCAGTTCGGTGGCGAGCCAGACGCCTTCACCGAGAGGGTTGAAGAACTTCACGACCGGGATGTGATCCTGATCGCGCTGGCGACTATTCGCTAGCAGACGGTCGCGCTGTGTGCCGGTCAGGAGGATCATGCTGCAGCCCTCCGATCGGTTTCGCTCGCATCCGGCTCTCCGGTGTGCTCGGCAGGCAGATGCGAAAGCAGCCAGTCTGCCGCCTTGCTGGCCTGCGAGGCCGCGCGGACAATGGCGCGGGAATCCTCGCGCATGACCTCCAGCCACGACCCGATATAGTCGGCATGGCGCACGGTCGGCACGATCCCGAGCGCGGCGCAGCTGAAAGCCGCGGTCTGTTCCGCAATCATTTCCTCGAAGGCGTATTTTTTCGAGCCAAACGAGCCGGTCAGATCGCGGTTGAGACGGCTGTGATGACCGCTGGCGTGGCCCAGCTCGTGCAGGGCCGTGCGGTGCCAGTTGATCGGCTCGAAATAGGCTTGCGGAGGCGGCACCTGCACATAGTCGAGGGACGGCATATAGAAGGCGCGATTACCACCGATACGGAAGTCGATGCCGGTGGCCCCGATCAGCGCCTCGACCCGAGGTTCGATCAGACCCGGCGGCGGTGGCGGCGCGACTGCCGTGATCTCATCGGGCAGGCCATCGCATTGCGCGGCGTTAAAGACCGTGAACCGCTTCAGGAAGGGAATGGCATGCGCATCCACACCTGTTTCGCGGGCACGGCGCTTCTCGTCCTCGGGGGTGAAACGGTCGGCATAAACGACAGTCGTGCCACGCTCGCCCTTCCTGACATTGCCGCCAAGCGAAAGCGCCTGGCGGAAAGTCAGCCACGCCTGACCAGGGAAGCCGTGCTGGATGACAGCGCCCCAGAGGATGAGAATATTGATACCAGAATAGGTCCGTCCGGTTGAAGCATTTCTCGGCAGGCCCAGCGGGGCGGTATCGGGCGACGCGCTCCAGGGCTGGACCCAGGGCAGACGCCCTTGCTCCAGCTCGGCGATGATCTTGTTGGTGATGTCGTCGTAAAGGTTGCTGCGCACGCAGCCTTCCGCGGGGCTGCGATCGTGTCTGGCCATCGGGATGATCTCCGCGACGGGCGCCAGAAGCCTCTCTTCCAGCCCTCAACCCGTCACGGAAAACCCGTCCGCACTCTCACTCTGAAGGGGGTGTTGCGGGGTCTCCCCGCAGAAGGGGTAGGCCGAGACCAAGGCTCGGCCTCAGGGGAAGGCTTTCCCCGTGATGTCCTCTCGTATTCTATGCCTTCAAGCGGCGAGTTGATGGCCTTCAGGCTTCAGCGCATCGTCTCCCGCGGCATTGCGGAGGAAGAGTGCGAGAGCAGTTTTTCTGGAATCCCGATCAAGCGCATAGGCGGTTTGCTTGAATTCAATCCCATCAAGTAGTCCCTGAATGTAGCTAGAAATTGTGTCGGCAGCCATGATCAGGGCTGTATCGAGAGTATGGATATATTTGCTCGTAACGGTTCCTTTGGAGTGGCCAACCAATGCGGCAATTGTGACCTCGGTAAACCCAAGGTCATTGGCGATACTCGCGAAGCTGTGACGGAGGACGTGCGGGGTTACATCGGCGAGCTGAGAGGTTCTGAAAATCTGTTTCCAATGGTTGGGGAAGCTGCCAAATGCATTGTCCTCGTCCTGGCCGGGAAAGACGTACGATCCCGTCGCCGTCTTTCGACGCTCCTCCAGATATTCGACGACGGCAAGCCCGACCGGGCGAACGGACGCACCTTCCTTGCTGTCTGTCAGGCGCAGGCAGCTCGCGTCGGTGTCGGCCTCGCGCCACATGAGCCCGATAATTTCACTTCGCCGACATCCGGTAAGCGCAATCTGACGAATTACATCGACCGTCATTGTGAATTTTGGGTTCTCGGCTGCTGCGCGAAGTATCTCCCCCAGAATCCTGTACTCGGCTTCCGTCAACCGTCGGTCACGAACATTGTCCTTTGGCTTGCGGATGCCATGTGCCGGATTGGTCGTTATGATCCCGGCTTCCATTGCATAGGTGAAGATTCCGCCCAAAAGCCCGATCGTTCGTGTGGCGGTGCCGGCGCCGCCCGTGACGACGGCCTTGCCACGCAGTTTTTTGGTTTTGACAGACACAGCGGTCTTGCCCGCCATAATGTCCTTCATGACCTTGGTGATGTCGGTTTTCGTGAGATCTTTGACGCGCCTGTTGCCGATGAGGGGCGTGATGTGTCGGTGAATTCGACCAGTGTCGGTGATGATGGTGGTCGTCTTTTTCGGCCGACCGCCTTTCCCAAGGATAAGACCAGCGTCGAGATCCTTCAGATACATGGCGCACAGCTCCTTCACGGTGAGCGCCTGATGGTCGAGCAGGCGTTCTTCTGAAGGGTTGTCACCCTGTGCTACGCGACCGAGTTGCACCTTGGCTTCTTGGCGCGCGGTTTCTGCGGTCCAGATTCCGTGAAGCCCGATGGTGTAGCGACGGGTTCGACCCGCAGCCCGATACTGGATCAGGTAGCTGCGCTTGCCGGATGCGAACACGCGTAGGCCGAAACCTGGCAGTTCGTCGTCCCAGATGAAATAGTCCTTCTCACGGACTGCTGCCGCGTCCACGACGCGCTTCGTCAGCTTGGCCATTATGCGATGCCTCCTTCGTGAACCTGCTGTTTCCGCGGAAGCACCACGGAAGCAGCAGGAGGAAAGTCAGAGCGAAGCTTCGGATATGAATTTCGGCGTGAGAAACTGAATTGTCTATTAGTTTCAGTGGTGTATCGTGCCATGGCGTGTCCTAGCGTGCAATTCGGATAGTCAGCCCAAATTGCTCCGAAGGCAAAGGTCGCACGTTCGAATCGTGCCGGGCGCGCCATTATTTCGCTCACGCGAAGCTCACTTCGTTCGCCCGCTCCGCGGGGGCGGGCTCACCGCCCGGCGGCCTCTTCGGCCGCTCGCGCGCCGATTTCCCGGTTCAAACTTTCTCCTTCGAGGCGCGCCATTATTTCGCTCACGCGAAGCTCACTTCGTTCGCCCGCTCCGCGGGGGCGGGCTGACCGCCCGGCGGCCTCTTCGGCCGCTCGCGCGCCGATTTCCCGGTTCAAACTTTCTCCTTCGAGGCGCGCCATTATTTCGCTCACGCGAAGCTCACTTCGTTCGCCCGCTCCGCGGGGGCGGGCTGACCGCCCGGCGGCCTCTTCGGCTGCGGAAACTCCCGAAAATGCGCACCCCTATTCCGCGGCGATTCCCGGCGCTTGCGGTTGGTTTACTGGTGCCGCTGCCGGGCGTGCGTAGCTGGAAAACAGCCTGCCGACGAAGCGGCGCATGAAATCGGGTACTAGCAGCGATGGACGCGCGATCAGGTGCAGTGCGAACGGAAAGGCGACAATGGCGCGGCGGCTTCTCATGCCGCGAAGGATTTTCCGCGCCGCGGCCTCTGCAGAGATCTTGAACGGCTGCCAGCCGACATAGCCGTCCGCCAATGGCGTATCGATGAAGCCGGGACAGACGATCGTCACCTTGATCCCCTGCCCGTGCAGCAATTGTTTCAGGCCGAGCGCATAGGCGACGATTCCCGATTTCGAGGCACTGTAGCCGAGCCCGCCGGCAAGTGGCGTCATGCCTGCGAGCGAGGCGACAAAGACGATATGGCCCCTGCGGCGGCGGCGCATTCCCGGCAGCACCGCATGCAGCGTGTTGATCGTGCCGCAGAGATTTGTCTCGATTACGCGCAAAGTGGTCTCGATATCCTCGACCAGCTCACCCTCCTTGCGCCCGTCGAAAACGCCGGCGTTGATGAACAGAATGTCGACCGGATGCGCTGCATCGTAGGGCGCGATGACGCGGGCCAGCTCCTCCCGGTCGGTAACGTCGGCCCGGGCGATGGTGCAGGCCGCGCCGCGATCCGCGGCATCCGCCGCCACATCTGCGAGGCGTCCGGCGTCGCGACCGAGAATGCAGATGGACTGGCCCTGGGCGGCAATTTCCCTGGCAAGGGCGGCCCCGATACCGCTCGACGCGCCGGTAATCAAAATGGAAGGCATGAACACATACTCCGCAATAACCAGCCACTTGGACTGGACCATTGCAGATAAGCACGACCGGCCAGCACGAGGCCAGCGAAAATTAAGGGCTGGTTAACTAAAGGGGACGTTAGACAGCGCCAACGCTACCGCGGCACGAAATACCGGGTCTCGCCTTCCGGCGACTGGCCGGAACGTGCGCCTTTGCCCGCTATTCCTCTTCCCAGAACCGGTTGCCGACCAGCATGGCGACGGCTTCGAGGACGGCGGCGGCTTCCTTGCCGCGGGCCGCTACGGTGATGTGACTGCCGATGCCGGCGCCGAGGGTGAGGATGCCCATGATCGAAGTGCCGTTCACGGTCTCGCCGCAGCGGGAGATGAAGACCTCGGCGTCGAAGCCGTCGATGCACTGAACCAGCTTGGCCGTTGCGCGGGCGTGCAGCCCCTTTTTGTTGACGATTTCGAGCTTGCGGGTGAGGCAATCATCAAAGTTGGCAGGCGGTTTTTCGTCCCCGGTCATATGTGATTTCGCGGCTTGGGAAATGGGCGGAAAGTCAAAGGTGGCTGCGCCGGATTAATATTTCTTTAGCGATGCCACAATTGCGCCGGACACTCGCCTGTGGCCCTCTAGAGCATTGTGCGAAAAAGTGGTTCCGGTTTTTCGCCCACAACGATGCTCTACTATTTGGTATCGATCAGCGTTCGCACAGGATGCGGCTGGCGACGGAGATGTATTTCCGGCCCGCGTCCTGCGCCTGGGCAACGGCCTTTTCCAGGTCCGCGCATTCGCGCACCGAGGCAAGCTTGATCAGCAGCGGCAGGTTGATGCCGGCCACTACGTCGATCTTCGCGCCGTTCATGCAGGATATGGCGAGGTTCGACGGCGTGCCACCGAACATGTCTGTCAGCACTACCACACCATCGCCGCTGTCGACGTGGTGCACAGCCTCGATAATATCCTTCCGCCGCGATTCCATATCGTCGTCAGGACCGATCGTTATCGTTTCGAGTTGCTTTTGGCGTCCGACTACATGCTCGAGCGCATGCCGGAATTCCGTCGCAAGGTGACCGTGGGTCACAAGGACCATTCCGATCATAGAATTCCACCGTACATAGAAGTGCACCACATATGGTGTGCCGCTCTCTGCCCGTCAACGTGTGTCGCCGGCTAGCCCAGCTTGCCCGTCCGGGCGGCGTCAAGGGCCGTCATATTGGTCATCGCCGCCGAATTGGCAAGGGGTAAAGTTTTCCGACGTGCAGGCCCGGCGGCCGTGAGCCTGACAATAAAATCGGCGATTCTCAGCGATTGGGCGCGCGGATCGAGCGATACCGGCAGCCGCAGGCACGGCACGGCAATTCCGTTGATCGCAACTGTCGCATCTGCAGCTACGGGCAGCCTTTGCAGATAGTTTTCCGTGCTTTCCACGAGTTCCACCGCCGCGTTCATGACGGCGGCGCTTTCGTGCTCAACCGGAACGATGCCCTCCCATCGCCGCTCCGCATAACCGGCAATCGCTGGATGAGGACGGGCGATCAGCCGGCCGGAGGCGACGGCAAGCAGAACGCGGTCATCGCCTATGTGCCGTGCACACATGCCGCGGCAGACCGCATCGGACAATAGCTGAAGCGCCAGCGTCGATTTTCCTGCGCCCGGCTTGCCCAGAATCAGCACGCCCGTTTCGCCGAGGAGCACGGCGCATGCGTGGATCGCTTTGCCCGGACCTGCAATCTCCGCTGTCAGGACCCTGGCCAACTCACGAGCTCCGGCCGATAATTGCCGGCACCCATACCGTAAACCGGGCGCCCTGCACTTTTCCGGTGGCCTGATCGGTACGGTTGCGCGCGCGTATCTCGCCGCGATGGGCTTCCACGATCTGGCGCGAAATCGACAGACCCAGACCCGAGTTCTGGCCGAAACCCTGCTCCTCGGGCCGATCGGTATAGAAACGCTCGAAAATGCGCTCCAGCGCGTGTTCGGGAATGCCGGGCCCGTCGTCGTCGACGATGACCTCGACACATTCCTGCGCCGGAACGGCGCCCATACGGCGGCGCGCACGGCGGAGTTGGACGCGTACGCTGCCGCCGGGCGGCGAAAATGAGCGGGCGTTTTCGATCAGGTTGGTGAAAACCTGCCCGAGCCGCGAATCATGTCCCAAAACGTAATAGGGCATGCGCAGCCCGCCGGTGGCCGGCGCGACGTCGAGTTCGATCTGCACGCCGTCCTTGCGCGGAGCATTGTTGGCGAATTCGCGCACGGCCTGCAGCAGCCGCACCATGTCCAGCGGCTCGAACTCTTCGCGCGCCAGTTCCGCGTCGAGGCGCGAGGCGTTGGAAATATCGCTGATGAGACGGTCCAGCCGCCGGACATCGTGCTGGATCACTTCGAGCAACCTGGCACGCGAGGCATCGGTTTTCGCGATGGGGAGCGTTTCGACGGCGCTGCGCAGGGACGTCAGCGGGTTTTTCAGTTCGTGCGCGACATCCGCAGCGAAGCTTTCGATGGCCTCGATGCGGTTGTAGAGCGCCCTGGTCATATCGCGCAGGGCCCCCGACAGATGGCCGATTTCGTCGCGCCTGTCGGTATAGTCGGGGATTTCCTGCCGCGATTTCGTGCCGCGCCGGACGCGGTCCGCTGCGTCGGCAAGACGCCGCATCGGACCGGCGATCTGGTTCGCCATAAGCATCGAAAGCATGATCATGACCGCCAGCGCGACCAGGAATATCCGGAAAATCGCCAGCCTGTCGGAAGCGATGACCTTGTCGATGTCGCCGCCGCGCGTCGAAAGAAGCAACGCGCCACGGACCACGCGAAAGCGCTGGATCGGGATCGCAACGGAAATGATGGTTTCGCCGCGTTCGTTGACGCGTGCGATGGATTCGGCGTTGCCGCTCAGGGCGGCGAGAATTTCGGAGTAGGCCTTGCCATTGCCGAGGCCGATATCCTTGTACAGCGGAAGGCTCCCTCCACCGAACCAGCTTCGGATGCGGCCCCAGGCGTTACGGAACCAGTCGCGCCGCGATTTCTCCTCCGCCTTTCCGGGCAGGTCGAACTGCAGGATCGTCGACCTGTCCGCGAGGGAACGCGAGTCCACGAGCAGATAGCCGTCGCGATCGTAGACCCGTGCGCGGGTGTTGGTGGGCGACACAATGCGCCGCAGCACCGGCCCGATACGTTCGGGATTGATAGAAAACTCGAGTGACGAATCCTGATCGTTGCGGCCGCCGTAGCTCTGTCCCGGCAAGAGCTTCAGCAGCTTTTCGGGATCCAGCGTGATGGCGTCGGTTTCGACCGTCGCCGATGCGGCGATGGCGGCTGCAATGATTTCGCCCTGCGTCTTCAGGCTCTGCATGCGCGCGTCGATGAGACCCTGACGATATTGATTGAGGTAGAGGAAGCCGACAAGCAGGGCGACGAGCCCAACGACATTCAGCGCCACGATACGGCGCGTCAGCGAGCCGGAGAAAAAGAACAATACCCGTTTGCGCCGGCCGTCTCGCTGCGGCCCATGATCCGCAGCGAGATCGCGGTCGCCGGCATGATTGTCCGCTTCGCCCTCCGGCTGCCGCTTGCCGTCCGGTTCCATGCCGGACGCATCGAGTGGTCTTTTCGTCTCGATGTTCATTGCAATGCAGTTTCCCGGCGGCTTCCCGGCGATACGGGCTGCCGCGATCATCCCGCCCACGCCGGTATTGCGTTGACAGCGATGCAGCAGCCCTTGGCGGCGATCAGGCTTCCTTGAAGCGGTAGCCGACGCCATAGAGCGTCTCGATCATCTCGAAATCGTCATCGGCCGATTTGAACTTCTTGCGCAGGCGTTTGATATGGCTGTCGATGGTGCGGTCGTCGACATAGACCTGATCGTCGTAGGCCGCATCCATAAGTGCATTGCGGCTTTTGACGACGCCCGGACGCTGTGCCAGCGATTGCAGGATGAGGAATTCGGTCACGGTGAGCGTAACCGGCTCGCCCTTCCAGGTGCAGGTGTGTCTTTCCGGGTCCATCTTGAGATGACCGCGCTCCAGCACGCGCGCCTCGGTTTCCTTCTGGGCGGCAGCGTCCTTGGGGTTGGCGCGGCGCAGAATCGCCTTGACCCGTTCGACCAGCAAACGTTGCGAGAACGGCTTGCGGATGAAATCGTCGGCGCCCATTTTCAGGCCGAACAATTCGTCTATCTCTTCGTCCTTGGACGTAAGAAAGATGACCGGCAAATCCGATTTTTGACGTAACCGGCGCAGAAGCTCCATGCCATCCATGCGCGGCATCTTGATATCGAAGATCGCGAGGTCAGGCGGATTGGTTCGCAACCCGTCCAGAGCGGCCGAGCCGTCGTTATAGGTCTGGACCCGGTATCCCTCGCCTTCCAGCGCGATGGAAACGGAGGTGAGAATGTTGCGGTCGTCGTCGACGAGAGCGATTGTCGGCATCTTGCAATTTATCCTTTCAGGATTCCCGGGCCGTATAGCCCCCGGCGCGGCACCTAATCCGGCGGAACGCCCGGACCCGCAGCGGCGATAAACCGCGGACGCTAACTTGACAGGCTTGTGGGCCACATTGTGACCGATTTCGTTCGAAATGGCGACCAAACCAACAGAATTCAAGTGGCTGCTTTGAAGTGGCGCTACCCTGGTGTCTCCTGCCAACGCCGGAGCCGCATGCGGACGCCAATCCCGGCAAATGCAAAACGAGTGTATATCTTTCGCCAGGGCATTGCAGCTTGAATTGCGCAGCGCCGGTTGGCGGGGCAAAGCGGAGCACAAGGAGCAGGACATGAGCGAGACCGCCAAACCAGCAAAATCAGCGCCGCCAGCCTCGCCGCAAGACTTGCCGCAAGACTTGCCGCCGGGCATACGCTCGCCGGGCCTGCCGGAGGGCTACGACCCGAGGGCTGCCGCGCATGGCCTGTTGCGAACGGTCCGGGCCGGCACGCTGGCCACCGCGGGCCGTGACGGCTTTCCCTTCGCATCGCTGGTCAACGTTGCCACCGATCTGGACGGATCGCCCGTCCTGTTGCTCTCCGGCCTGTCGGCGCATACGCAGAATCTCGCTGCCGATCCGCGATGTTCGGTACTTCTTGGCGAAAGCGGCAAGGGCGATCCGCTCGCCCATCCGCGCGTGACCCTGATTGGCCGGATGGTGGAGGCTGAAGACGAAGCGCTGCGTCAGCGGCTGCGAACGCGCTTTCTGGCGCGTCACCCGAAATCCGCCCTCTATGCGGACTTTGGCGACTTCGGCTTCTGGCGAATGGATTTGGCACGCGCGCACCTGAACGGCGGCTTTGCCCGTGCGGCGGAGTTCGATCCCGCCGCATTGCTGAGCATTGTACCGGATGCAAACGAATTGGCCGCGCTGGAAGCTGGAGCGCTGGAGCATCTCAACGCGGATCATGGTGAAGCTGTGCAACTCTACGCCACGGTTCTGCTGGGCCAGAAGAAGGCGCGCTGGCGTGCTGCTGCTCTCGACCCGGAAGGACTGGTTCTGACGGCAGGCGACCTGTCGGCGCGGCTGAATTTTCCACAGATTGTACTCAACGGCGCAGATTTGCGTGCTGTTCTGGCCGGTCTGGCCAAAAAGGCGCGGTCTCAGGCCAGTTCCTGAAACAAAAATCCGTCCACATGCGCAAAAGTCCGCTCTTCGCGCTGCCCGTTTCGATCCTATTAATCGGATTCGGAAATTCCTGATTCGAATGCTTGCCGAAAGGTCCGCCGGGGTCTAAACACCCGGCATTCGGGCCAAGATTCGCGGCATTTTGTGCTGCGCTGCACCAAAACGATAATTCTCTAGCCAGAATATCCAGCGGACGCGCCCAATCGAGAAGCAACACATCGCGCACATGCATGCGGGAATAATCTGGAGACGGCGATGCAAGAATCCGGTGTCTGGAACAAATCGTTCGGGGTCGAAAAATTCGGTATCACGGGCGCCAAATCGGTAGCCTACAACCTCGGTCCGGCGCCGCTGTACGAGGAATCGATCCGGCGCAACGAAGCGGTGATCATGCCCGGCGGTCCGGTGAACGCGGAAACCGGCATTCACACCGGCCGCTCGCCGAAGGACAAGCACACCGTCCGCGATGCCCTGACTGAAGACAAGGTCTGGTGGGGCAATAACAATTCCATCACGCCGGACCAGTTCGAGACCCTGCTCGGCGACTTCCGCAAGCACATGGAAGGCATGGACCTGTTCGTGCAGGATCTGTACGGCGGCGCCGATCCGGCCTTCCGCGTCAAGACCCGCGTCATCACCGAATTCGCCTGGCATTCGCTGTTCATCCGCAACCTCCTGATCCGGCCGGATGCATCCGAACTGCCGTCGTTCATGGCCGATCTCACGATCGTCGACCTGCCGTCTTTCAAGGCCGATCCGGCGCGGCACGGCTGCAAGTCGGAAACCGTCATCGCGCTGGATTTCAGCCGCAAGATGGTGCTGATCGGAGGTACGAACTATGCCGGCGAAATGAAGAAGTCGGTCTTCACCTGGCTGAACTGGACGCTGCCCGCACAGGGCGTGCTGCCGATGCATGCTTCGGCCAACCACGGCGAAGCCGGCGACGTCGCCGTGTTTTTCGGCCTTTCCGGCACCGGCAAGACCACGCTGTCGCAGGTTCCGGACCGCACGCTCATCGGCGACGACGAGCATGGCTGGGGCAAGGAAGGCGTCTTCAACTTCGAAGGCGGCTGCTACGCCAAGGCGATCCGCCTGTCGCGCGAGGCAGAACCGGAAATCTACGCAACGACCGAGCGCTTCGGCACGGTTCTGGAAAACGTCGTCTTCGACCCGGTCACCCGCGTGCCCGACTTCGACAGCGAGGAGAAGACCGAAAACACCCGCATCGCCTATCCGCTGGACTTCATCTCGAATGCTTCGGCAACCGGCCGCGCCGGCCAGCCGAAGAACATCGTGATGCTGACCTGCGACGCCTTCGGCGTTCTGCCGCCGATCGCCAAGCTCGACCCGGCGCAGGCCATGTACCACTTCCTGTCCGGCTACACTGCCAAGGTGGCTGGCACGGAAAAGGGCGTGACCGGCCCGGAAGCGACTTTCTCGACCTGTTTCGGGCATCCGTTCCTGCCGCTGCACCCGAGCGTTTACGGCAATATGCTGCGCGACCTCATCGCCAAGCATTCCGTCGACTGCTGGCTCGTCAACACCGGCTGGACCGGCGGCAAGGAAGGCGTCGGCCGCCGCATGCCGATCAAGGTCACCCGCCGCCTGCTGGCTGCGGCGCTGGACGGCTCGCTCGCCAAGGCGACCTTCCGCACCGATCCCTATTTCGGTCTTGCCGTTCCGACCTCGGTGCCCGGCGTCGAACCGCATATCCTGGAGCCGGTGAAAACCTGGAAGGACAAGGCCGAGTTCGCCAAAACGGCAAAGCATCTGGTCGAAATGTTCTCGAAGAACTTCGTGCCGTTTGAAAGCCACGTCGACACAGCGGTGCGCGAAGCCGCGCCGGTGATGCGGATTGCCGCGGAGTAGGTTTCGTCGCGCCCGGCGATTTCATAAACATTCGAAAACGGCGGTCCCCGGGCCGCCGTTTTGCGTTGATTGTCGCAAGCGCCAGATTTGACCCCGATCAAGCCATTCCGAAGCGCTCCCGGATATTAGTTTCAAGTGAAACTAATTGGAGGAGCCCCATGTCCGGACTGATCCAGAAATTCCATCACGTCGCCTTCCGCTGCAACGATGCGAAAGAAACGGTCGATTTCTACCGCGACGCCCTCGGCATGGATCTCGTCGGCTGCATGGCCGAAGACCGCGTGCCGTCGACGCACGAACCCGATCCGTACATGCATGTGTTCCTCGACGCCGGCATGGGCAACATCCTGGCCTTCTTCGAATTGCCGAATTCCCCGCCTATGGACCGCGACCACAACACGCCAGCATGGGTGCAGCACATCGCGTTGCAGGTCGCCAATGTCGAGGCGCTGGAAGAAACGAAGAAGAAGCTGCAGGACAGGGGCATCGATGTGGTCGGTGTGACCGACCACACGATCTTCAAGTCGATCTACTTTCACGACCCCAACGGGCATCGCCTGGAGTTCTCGACCTGGACGGCGACAAAAGACGAACTTGCGCGGCTCAAGGCCGAAGGGCCAGCGATGATCGAGGAATGGGCGAAGACGCGCAAGCCGCCGAAAATTTCCGCCTGGGTGCACAAGAAAGAATTTGCCGAGTTCGAATCCTGAAACGGGCGCATCCGGTCGATATATTCGATTGCCAGCGACCGGGAGAAGCGGCAGCATAGATCGTCCTGCCGGGCCGGGGCCTGATCTCCGCTTGGCAGCGGCGTCTTCCGTGTGGAGTCCACCCCATGCAATCGCGAACGTCTGTAGTCATTTTCGCCATCGGCGCAGCGGCGGCCTTCGTCGCCGGCCTCTGGATTGGAAACATGCGGCCGGCTGCGCCGCCATCGCCGCAGGCATCGTCCGCACCGGTTTCTTCGCCGCAAGCGCCTTCCTCGCCGCCAGCATCCCTCCCGCCGGTGAAGATCGTTCCGGCCCCGCCGCCGCCCGAGACGCCGCGTCTGACAAAGGCGCCGCCCGCTCCACGCCCTGAGGCGCAGGCGCCCGTAACCCAACCCGACGGCCACAGGGACGCCGTTCTGGCGATCGTTGCCGGTTCCGACGGAAAGACGTTTTTTACCGGGAGCGCCGATCGCAGCATCAAGGTCTGGACCACCGCGGACAGCAAACCCGTGCGCGAACTGGCCGGCGGCAAGGGCATCGTCCGGGCCATGCTGTTGCTTCCGGACGGGCGCATCCTGACCGGCCGCGACGATCGCCAGTTCGCATTGCTAAGCGCGTCGGACGGCAGGCCCTATGCGATTTTCGACGCCTCCGCCAATGGCGGAGTGAATGCGTTGGCGGCCTCCCGGGACGGAAGCCTGTTTCTGAGCGGTCAGGAAAATGGCGCGATAATCGTCTGGGACGCTGCGACCGGCGCGGCGACAAAAGTCATCGGTGGCCATCATGGCCGGGTGGCGGCCCTTGCGATAACGCCGGACGGCAAGCATGCGGTCAGCGCCGGCATCGACCAGACGGTGCGCATCTGGGAGCTCGCCAGCGGACGTCAGCTTCACATGCTGACGGGGCACGGATCGGGAATTTACGGTCTTGCGCTGTCGCACGACGGGCGGCTGGCAGCCACGGCAAGCGGCGACCGCACGATCAAGATCTGGGACGTCGCGGCCGCGCGGGAGGTGCGAACGCTCTCCGGTCACCTTGGCACCGTTTATGCGATCGCCATATCGCCGGACGGGCGCAGGATCGCCAGCGCTTCGCTCGACGGAACGGCGCGGCTCTGGGACTTGGCCAGCGGAGAAGCCGTGGCTACGTTCCGTCCCGACCCGATGTCGTTCTATGGCATACCGTTGTACAGCATCGCCTTTGCCGGCGATGGACAGATCTTGACCGGCGCGCGGGACGGCTCGATCCGGCTCTGGAACGTGAGCGGCGCGAAGCTGGTGCGCCACTATCCCGGCGGTGCGCCGCAGCGGTAAACCACCGTCACCGGAAATAATAGAAGCCGATCAGCGAATAGGCGGCGATCATCAACGTCGCCCAGAAGGCCATGCGGCCTGTCGCCCAGGTGCGGCCGATCGATCCGTCGGGTCCGTATGTGCGATGCGCGCTGCGTTCGAGCATGACGAGACCGAAGCGCCAGCCATACTCTACCCCGCTCCATACCCAACGCGCGACTGCCGCCGCAACCTTCAGGACATAGGCGCCGAAGCGTCTGTAGAACCAGTCGGTATTCAGGTTCGTCGACGGCAGCTCTTTCGGGTAGAGGCCCGTTCGGATCAGCACCGCGAAGGCGAAGATGGAGAAGAACAGGAGCTGCGTTTTCGTCACGATGCTCTGAATGTCATAGGGGCTTTTCGCGACCGGATACGGCAAAATGGAATACAGCGTCTGCGGGAAAATGCCGATGAAGATACAGGCTGCTGCACACAGGCCCATGGCCAGCAGCATGTTCCACGGCGCTTCCTTCACGCGGTGGCCGCCGTCGTGACTGAAGAAGGCGAAGAACGGAATCTTGATGCCGGAATGCTCCATCACGCCAGCCGACGCGAAGATGAGCAGCAGCCAGATCATGAAATAGCCGGCGTTGTCCGCTGCGCCCAGCGTCAGGTTCTTGGTGACAAAACCTGACGTCAGCGGGAAGCCTGCGATCGACAAGGCGCCGATAATGCAGAACACTGTCGTCCACGGCATCGACCTGTGCAACCCGCCAAGCTCGGACGCCTTCACGGTACCGGTCCTGTACAGGACCGCGCCCATGCTCATGAACAGAAGCGCCTTGTAGATGATGTGCGCGAAGGCATGGCTGACCGCGCCGTTAATGGCAAGTTCCGACCCCAGGCCGATGCCGACCAGCATGAAACCGAGCTGGTTATTCAGCGAGAACGACAAGACGCGGCGCAAATCGTTTTCAATGACCGCGAAGAAGACCGGAAAACACGTCATCGCCGCGCCGATGGGAATCAGCAGGCTTTCGCCGGCGAACGTGCGCGCGAAGGCGTAGACCGCAAGCTTCGTCGTGAAGGCAGACAGCACAACCGTGCCGGTGATCGTCGCTTCCGGATAGGCGTCCTGCAGCCAGTTGTGCAGGAAAGGGAACGCGCATTTGATGCCGAAGGCGATGAAAATCATCCAGGCGGCGGGGCCTTCCAGCTTCATCGCCGTGAATTCGAGCGAGCCAGTGGCGCGCCAGTGCATCAAGATGCCGCCGAGCAGCAACACGCCGGAGCCAATCTGCCAGATCAGATAGCGCATCGAAGCGCGATAGGCGCGCTCCGTGCCCGAGGCGAGGATCAGGAACACGGACGAAACCGCCGTCAGTTCCCAATAGATGAACAGGGTTGCAAGATCGCCCGCGAGCGCCGCGCCAACAGCAGCGCCGCCGTAGATCATGGCCGCGCTGTCCTGCATCCGGTCGTCCTGATGCAACGAATAAATAGCGTTCAGCAGCGCGGCGATAAGGAAAATCAGCGCGAAGGGAAAGGCCAGCGCATCAAGGCGCAACAGCGTCAGGCTGTAGCCGAACATGTCGATAGCGGACTTCGTGCCGATGGGCGTAGCCAACAGCAAGGCGATGCCAGCGAGCGGGGCGGCAAGAGATACAAGCTGCCGCAGGACACGCGGGAGCAACGCGACCGATGCGCCGGCAGCGATCATCAACAGGCCGGGATTGAGATCAGTCGCGTTCATAGTAATCCTCGTCCCGCATGATGAGTTTGCGCAGCGCCTTTCCAGCGAAGACGATGAAGACGAAGGCGAGGAAGCCGAAGATTTCGAAGAACTCCGGAATTTTCTCGATGTCGAAATGCGGATGATGCTCGTAGGCGAATTCCGACAGCGTCAGCAGTCCGGCGATCGCGATGGTGGCGTACCAGAGCTTTTTCACGTTCTCCTTGCGCTCGAACCAGCTCGGCGCGTCATCCGTGGCTTTTGCGTGATCGGCGTGATCGCTCATGGTTGACCTCACGGAGACACGATGGGTTGCAGCAGAGCTGCAAACCAATCGACAGTGAAGAAAAGTACCAGACAGCCGAAAGCCGTCAGGCACGGCGGCAACACGACCATCCAGTATTTGCGTTCGAGCCCGTCTGCCATTTCGACACCTGCAGCCCCGGCGCTCGCCAGCTTTGGCGCTGGCAGGAACAGAGCCTTGAAGGGGATTGGCAGCAGATAGGCGACGTTGAGCAACGAGGACACAATCAATACGCCGACGACCGCAAGCTGGCCCGCATCGAGCGCGCCCGCCATGATCCACCATTTCGCCCACGAACCGCCCAGCGGTGGCAGACCGATGATCGACATGGCGCCGACAAGAAAGGCCGCGAACGTATAAGGCATCTTGCGGCCGAGTCCGGTCAGTTCGCTGACTTCGGTCTTGTGCGCGATGACGTAGATCGCCCCGGCGCAGAAGAACAGGGTGATCTTGCCCATGGCGTGCATCGCGATCTGGAGCCCGCCGCCGACAATGCTCATCTTCGTTGCGATCGCCGCCGCAAGAACGATGTAGGAGAGCTGGCTCACCGTGGAATAGGCGAGCCGCTTCTTCAGGTTGTCCTGCATCATCGCGACAATGGACGCAGCGAGAATCGTGAACGAGGCGACATATATCAGCCATTCGCTCTGGCCGGACGTGCGCAGCGTATCGATGCCGAAGACATAGACGACGACCTTCAGGACGCAGAAGACGCCGGCCTTGACGACCGCCACCGCGTGCAGCAGCGCGCTGACCGGTGTCGGCGCAACCATCGCGGCCGGCAGCCAGAAGTGCCCGGGCATGACTCCGGCCTTGCCGATACCGAAGGCGTAGAGCGCCAGCAGCAGGCCCATGACCATGCCGTCGGCCTTGCCGCCGAGAATGCCTCCGGCCGTGAAGTCGAGCGTGCCAGCCAGCGCATAGGTAATCAGGATCGCAGGAAGGAACAGCAACAGCGACGAGCCGATCAGCATCGTCAGATAAATGCGGGCGCCGCGCATGGCCTCGCGGGTGCGCGCATGGGCGACCAGCGGGTAGGTCGAAATCGTCAGCATCTCGTAGAAAACGAACATGGTGAACAGGTTCGACGAGAACGCCAGACCCATGGTCGCCGACAGGGCCAGGGCGAAGCAGACATAGAACGGGGTCTGCCGTGGTTCGTCATGCCCGCGCATGTATCCGATGGAATAGACCGAATTGACGATCCACAGGGTCGAGGCGACGCATGCGAACAGCATGCCAAGCGGTTCGATGCGGAAGGACAGCGCCAGCGCCGGCGTCACCTGCCACAGATTGACCGCAGGGCGCGCACCGCCGGAAACAGCAACCGCGAGCGAAACGACGATTGCGAACAGGGCGAGCGCCGTGACGATCGTGACCGTTTCGCGCAGGTTGGGAACGCTGCGGAACACCGGGATGAGCATCGCGCCAATGGCCGGAACGGCAATAGCGGCCAGGATCAACGTTTCGGGGGTCATTTGAAACCTCCGAGCAACATGGCCGCAGCCTTGGACGCGGTGTCGACGGTCAGATGCGTATCGAAGCCGAACCAGATCACGGCGGCCGTCAGGAAAACGATGGGAACGAGCATGGCCAGCGGCGGATCGCTCGCCTGTCTGGCGATGTCCGACGGCTCGCGGAACCAGACCGCTTCCACCATCCGGCCGACATAGAGCACCGCGATGAACGACGAAGCGACGATTACGAAGACCAGCCACCACCAGCCTTTGTCGAGCGCGCCCATGGCGAGATAATATTTCGATATGAAGCCTGCCGTGCCGGGCGTGCCGATCAGCGAGAAGCCACCGACAACCAGGGCCGTCATTGTTATCGGCATGCGCGGGCCGATGCCCTGCAAGTCCTGCAGGCGCAATGCGCCAGTACGGTAAAATGCTGCGCCGATAGCCAGGAACAGCGCCGTCTTCATGACGGCGTGGTTGAAGATGTGAACGGTCGCCGCCGTCAGTCCGGACTGGTTGGCCAGGGCGATGCCGAGCGTGATGTAGCCGACCTGCGCAACGGACGAATAGGCCAACACCTTCTTGATGTTCGTCTGGAAGACCGCTGCCAGCGATGCGCCGATCATCGCCGCGACGGAAAGAATGGCGAGAATCTCGCCGATGGGCAGCGATTTGAACAGCACGCTGCCGCCGAACACCGTGAACAATATCCGCATCAGCAGATAGATCGCGACTTTCGTGGCCGTACCGGCCAGAAAGGCAGTGGCTACGGACGGGGCGTAGGAATATGCGTTCGGCAGCCAGGCGTGCAGGGGAAACAGCGCCAGCTTCAGGCTGATGCCGACAGTCAGGAATGTCAGCGCGGCGATGGCCGGCCGCGCCATGCCGACATTCGACAGGCGCGAAGCGATATCGACGAAATTCAGCGAGCCGGTAAGCGTGTAGAGGATGCCGACACCGATGACATAGAAAGTCGCGCCGATCGTGCCCATGATGAGGTACTGGTAGGCGGACAGCAAGGCCCGGCGGTTATGCCCCATCGCAATCAGCGTATACATCGCCAGCGACGAAACTTCCATGAAAACGAAAGCGTTGAAGGCGTCGCCGGTGATCGCGATGCCCAGCAGGCCGGTCAGGCACAGCAGGTACATGCAATAGAACCAGCCCTGCTTGCGCGGTTCGATTTCCTTCTCCACGCTTTGCCGGGCGAAGACCATGATAATCGCGCCGGCCCAGGCAACGGTGAAGAGGATAAAGGCGTTGAGGACATCGACCCGATATTCGATGCCGTAGGGCGGAGCCCAGCCGCCCAGATGGTAGGAGATCGTGCCGGTGGCCAGTACCTGCCGCAGCAGTTCGGTCGAGATCACTGCAGCGGCCAGAGAGATGGCCAGCGCCAGCACCCAGCCGAATATGCCGCGGCGCATGAAACCGCAGGCCACTGCTCCAACAAGCGGAATGACAACCTGCAGCGCGGGCAAATGCGCTTTCATTTCGAAGGCTGTTGCTGCACTCACGACAGAGCGTCCTCTTGCTCCGGCGGGAGGCCGACGTCCCTGTCAAAGATTTCGTCTTCCTCGATCGAGCCGTACTCTTCGTTGATGCGCACGACGATCGCCAGGCCCAGAGCCAGCGTCGCGACGCCGACGACGATGGCTGTCAGGATAAGAACATGCGGCAGCGGGTTGGAATAGACCTTGTAGGCGGGGTCGAGGATCGGCGCCGTGCCGCCCAGTATCTTGCCGGGCGAGATATAAAGAAGATAGACCGAGGTTTGAAACAGGCCGAGGCCGACCAGCTTCTTCACCATGTTGCCGCGGGCGATAACCACATAAAGTCCCGCCACCATCAGGAATATGGTGATGAAGTAATTGTAGTGCGCGATCAGTTTTTCGGCGAAGGCCATCACGATGGCTCCCGTCCGGCAAAGGCGTAGAAAATCGCCAGCATGGTCGAGGATACGGTAATCAGCACGCCCATCTCGACGGAGAAAATACCGAGATGGTGGCCGTGCGGCGAGGTATGAGCCAGGTACGAATACTCGAGGTACTTGCCGCCCTTGAGCATGCCGACCACGCCAGTGCCGGCATAGATGAGGACGCCAAGCGGAATCAATGCTTCCACCAACCCCTGCGGCACGACTTTCTTTGCCGCCGGCAGGCCGAAAATCAGCGCGTAGAGAATGATCATGCCGGCAGCTATGACGCCGGCCTGGAAGCCGCCGCCGGGGCCGAAGTCGCCATGAAACTGAACGTACAGGGCGAAGACGAACATGAAGGGCAGGAGCAGCTTGCTCATCACCCGCAAGACAAGATCGAGCCTCATGCGTTGTCGTCCCTTGCGGAATCAGGATGCAGTGCGGTGTCGTCCTTCCGGCCTTTTCGCCATTTCAGCATCAGCAGAACGCCGATTCCGGCCGTGAAAATCACTGTCGTTTCGCCCAGAGTATCGAAGCCGCGATAGTCGGCGAGGACGGATGTGACGACGTTCGGCACCGTCGTCTCCTTGATGGAGTCGGCGAGATATTTCGGTCCTACATGCATGTGCACCGCCGTTTCGGCAATGCCGAATGGCGGCAGGTCCAGCGTGCCGTAGACCAGCGCTGCCGCCGTCACCAGCGAAACGAAGAGCGGCAGCACAAAGGAGTGGACCGGCGGCGCTTCCTCCGTCTTCGTCAGATAAAGCGCCGCGAGCATCAGTACGGTCGAAACGCCGGCGCCAACGGACGCTTCCGTCATCGCGACATCGACCGCATCAAGCACGATGAGCACGCTGGCCATGAGAAAACTGTAAATGCCGCCGAGAATGACGACCGCGAAGAGATTGCGGACGCGCACGACGCCGATCGTGATGATCGCCATGAGCGTCAGCAGCAGCATGTTCAGAAGGAGGACTATGGCTGCCTCCCCTTGCTCTCGCCCACCACGCCGGCATCGTCGAAAGCGATAGGCATCGCATCGCCGATATCGCCGTCATTTTCGAGTTTCGGCCGGACGCCCATGTGCAGCGCTGCCTGGGCGAGCGCGTGGGTTGCGACCGGAGCCGTCATGAAGAACAGCGCGCCCAGGACGAAGAGCTTGCCCGTGGTCTGGCTCCAGCCGGACTGGAGCATCATGCCGGCGATCATCAGGCCGCAGCCGAGCGTCTCCGTCACACTGGAAGCGTGCATGCGGGTGTAGACGTCCGGCATGCGGACCATGCCCACGGCGCCCACGATATAGAAGAAGCCGCCAGACAGCAGCAGCGCCCAGCTCGCAAGATCGCGGACGAAAACCCAGCTCATTTGCGGCCCTCCCGCGGAGAGACCGCCGTGTCCGTATGGGCGAGATTGCCATGCCGGAAGAATTTCAGCACCGCGAATGTCCCGATGAGGTTCAAAAGGCCATAGGTAATTCCGATGTCCAGCCACTCGGGACGTCCGGTCAGAAAACCGACGATAGCCAGCAGCATGATCGCGGATGTGCCGATGGAATTGGCCGCCAGCACGCGGTCGAAGACCGTCGGACCCAGCAGAGCGCGAATAACGGCCAGCGTCATGGCAACCAGAATGGCGAGCGCCGGTGCGATAAACATGGTCTGGCTCATGCGGTGGCCCTTTCGAACTGGGTCACGCGCGCATCCATGCCGCCGCCAAGCAGGTCGTCCGCCCCGTCCTGCGTCAAGGCGTGAACCGTCAGCCTGTCGCCATCGACGCCGACCGTGATGGTTCCGGGCGTCAGCGTGATCGAGTTGGCGTAGGTGTTGATGCCGGATGTCGTTTTCTGGGTGGCTTTCAGCGTCACGACAGTCGGCGATATTGGCAAGGCCGGATCGACGATGACCTTGGTGACAGACCAGGCCGCCTTGACGATCTCCCATATCAGCCAGGGCCAATAGGTTATGGCGCCGATGACCAGTTCGAGCGGATGGCCCTCTTCGTCGATCGCCCGCATGCGTCCGGCAACTGCCACGGCGGCCAGCACCGACAGAACGCCGAAAGTCAACAAACCGAACGTGAAATATCCCGAAAGCAGTAGCCAGAACAGGAATAGAACGACAGCCAGGCTGACGTGGCGCATATGTCTGTTCCCCCTTCTGCCTGCTTCGTTGCGATTGACCCGGCTTGACCGGCGGCCTGTACCGAAGGTCGCTTATTTGCACAAATGCATCGAAGGGATCAAGGGCCGGCCCTCCCCGGGCTGCCGGCGGCCGGATACAGCCGGACTTACTCGCGCGTGAATGTTTTTTCGGCCGAGCGCGTACCGTCCGCATAGGTCAGCTGAATCCGGACGGAGCGGACAGAACTGGGTATCCGCAGATAGGGCGTAGTTCCGCGTGGCACGGCGTGGGGATCGCGCATGTCGCAGGCCGGAACCGGCAGTTCGCGCGTCAGCGGGCCATCGTCGAAGCCTATGACGGCCTTGGCGATGGCGCAGCGATAGCTGACCAGATGGGTGAAATAGAGCAGGCCTTGTTGAACGCTTTCCTTGCCGAACACGAGCCAGCCGTTCGAAAAGCGTTCGAGTATGTCTCGCTGGCTGCGCACCAGCGCCTGCCGCGGTTCGAATTGCAGGGCGAACGGTCCCTGTTCGACATTGTTGGCGTCGCGGTAGCGGATATGCAGCATGGCTGCCCCGGCATTCGGCGGCAGCTCGAAAGACGGATTGGCCATCGGCTGGCCGGTTCGCTGGTCAATCTGGGGAAACGAACCGGTAGGGCGAAAGTCGCCGCTTTCGCCTATGCGATAAGAGATGCCGGTCGCGGCCTCGGGCAGCGAAATATTGACCATCCAGCCCTGGTTCGAGCGCATGAAACTGGCGACTGGCTTCAGAACAGCGGTCGCGAAATATTTCTCTAGCTGCGCGTGCCGTTTGCGCGCATCGTCGATCCATTCAGCGAGCACCGAATGATCCATGAAGAATTTCGGTAGCGTCCCCTGATCCTCGGCGCTGAGAAAGCCCTTCAGGGCAGCGAACTGCGCCTGTCTGTCCTGCAAAGTCTGGCTGCCAAGCCGCTCGGCGGAATATTCGCGGGCCGCAAGCAATTGCGCCGGAGCGTAATCCGGGTGCTGCGCAGCGAACGCGGTCACGCGTTTGCGCCGCTCGGCGCCGGAGAACTGCAGGGCGTGAACCAGCGCGGCGGCCCGGCCGCCCTTTCCTTCCGCAAGCGCTGCAAAAACCTCGCGCGCGCCGGCGCGGCCGTCCTGCGCGCGCAAAATCGCGGCATAGCGCATATGCGCGTCGATCGCTTCGACCCCGAGCGCCGCCAGCTTGCCATAGGCCTGCCGGGCTTCGGCAGCCTGGCCACGGGCCTCCCAGACGCGGGCATTGTGATAAAGCTCCGGCGCGGTCGCGGCATCGGACACGATCCCTCCCGCCTTGCCCAACAGGGCAAATATCTCGGCCGGCGTTGCGCCCCCGGGGATGGCGGGTCGTGCCTGCGGGGGCGGCTGGACGGGACCGTTGCCCGCCGCACCGGACGCCGGAGGCTTGGGGTCGACGGGCAGGGCGGCCTGCCGCAAGGGCGGCGCGACCGTTCCGTTGGCCGGAATTGGAGCGCGATCTTCCGCTGACACTGAACCGCTGTCCGGCGCGACCGCACTCGACTTCAAGGCCGTCTGCTGCGGCGTTTTGACAGTTGCCGCAATATCCGGAGACTTTGGTGGAACCGTTCTTGCGCCCCACAAGTAGACCGCGCCCGTGCCAAGGCCGGCCAGAGCCACTGCCATAGCAACGACGGCAGCACGGCCGGGGCTTCCGCCACGGGCGTTTTGCCCGTCCAGTACGGACGGCCGGCCACGGCGAATTCCCCCGGACGCACCTTCGGGGTGCATGTCGACCATGAAGGCGTGAACAGGCTGTGGCACGTTTTTCACGTCCTGCCGCCCGAGATCGCGGAACGGTACGGACAGCTTGTTGGCGACCTGTTCGAAAACCGCCTGCGACACGCATATGCCACCGGGCTGGGCCAGACCTTCAAGACGCGCTGCGATGTTGACCCCGTCGCCAAGAAGATCGCCTTCGCGTTCGACGACATCGCCTATGGTCAACCCCATGCGGAACAGCATCTGTCGTGATTGCGGATATCCGAGATTGCGCGTGCGCAGAGACTCCTGGATGTCGATGGCGCATCGGGTCGCCTCGACCGCGCTCGGAAATTCCGCCAGGACTGCGTCACCGGCTGTGTTGAACACGCGACCGCCCGAACGGGCGACGAAATCCCCAAAAACCTCGCGGTAGGATGCCAGACGCGTGAGCGTGTTCTCTTCGTCCTCTGCGACCAGCCGCGTGTATCCGGCGATGTCGGCTGCGAGAATGGCGGCGATCTTGCGTTTCATGGGTCTCCCCGGCTACGGCCCGCCGATTCAGGAAAATGGGCCGCCCCTGCCTTCATTTTAAAGTCCGGCAGCCCGGCTAGTGTGCGATTTCGCACATGGCTGTCTGCCGGCCGCCGAAACGGCGTTCATGCGAAGTCCGTTTCGTACAAGCCTGCCACTGCATCCAACACGTCCTGCGGCAAAGGCCCCATCGCCTCGGCCGCCAGCGCTTGGTCGACATGCCCCGGCGCGCCAATACCGACGACCGCGGTCGAAAGCGTGGCTTGCGACAGGGCGAAGCGGACGCCGAACTGCGCACGGTTGCGGATAGCTTCCGGGTGGGTCCGCTGCAGTTCCGCCAGCAGACGGTTGGTCTTGCGCTGTTCGATCGCTTCAGTCGTTTCGCGGGCCATCATGGACACAGGTTTGGCGCGATCATCTGTCGCGATGATGCCGCCGTCCAGAATGCGGATGCCAAGCATTCCCATGCCGTGTTTTTGCGCCGTCGCGATAACACCGCCGAAATCCTGGCCACTCCAGCCGCGTGGCAACATGCCGGGCCCGGCAAGCGCGGAACTGGGATTGATGGCGTTGTAGTAGACCTGCGCCGATTGAAAGGCCCCGGTGTCCATCACCCTCAGGATCGAAGCCGTATCGCCCAGCGCCGTGAGGCCGACGAGCCGTGTCTTGCCCTTGTTCTGTACGCGCGTGAGGCCGCCAAGCACTGGCCCGGTCATTTGCGCCACGGTCAGGGAATTGCCGCCGCCGGCGTCGTCGATACGGTTGTGGACCTGCAGGACAGTGACCGCATCGCGCTTGAGACGGCGCAGACAGGCGTCCGCCTGCCGCTCGATGTCGCCGGCCAGATCATGCGATTTCGGATCGAGCGTGACTTTCGTGGATACGTTCACATCCGCTTTCGATGCCGCCAGCAAACGGCCCAGCGCGTCTTCGCTGCCATAGACTTCTGCGGTATCGAACCACGTGATTCCACCGGCAATGGCTGCATCGAATGCCCGTCGCTGGTCGCTTTCGCTGCCCTCCACGAGCAGTCCGCCGACCCGCCCGCAGCCGAAGGCCAGCGCGGAGACATTCAGTCCCGTTCTGCCGAATTCGCGCATCTGCATGGCCGCCTCCCGCCGCGCGGCGATTAATTCGCTCGCAGAGCCTGTTCGACAATCGCGATAGCCGCAGCGATGGACTTTTCCACATCGAGCCGGGTCGTGTCGAGCAGAATGGCGTCCGCGGCCATTTTCAACGGAGCGGAAGAACGGTTCGAATCGCGCTCATCGCGTTTGCGAATATCGGCGAGGACATCAACATAGGGAACAGGTTCGCCACGCCCCTCGAGTTCCAGCGTTCGGCGGCGCGCCCTTTCCTCGGGGCTCGCGGTCACGAACAGCTTCACGGCCGCCTGCGGACAGATGAAAGTGCCTATGTCGCGCCCGTCGAGAACAGCGCCCTTGGCTCCGGCGGCAAAATCGCGCTGCAGGTCCACCAGCGCCGCGCGGACGGCCGGGATCGCCGCGACGACCGAAGCGGCCTCACCGATGGCGGCGCCGCGCAGACCATCGCCGTCGAGATCGGCCAGGGTCAGGCCACGTGCCGCAGCAGCAGCGGCAATGGCGTCGTCGCCGCGTAGACCCTGCCGGCGCAACGCAAAGGCGGTCGCGCGGTACAAGAGCCCGGTGTCGAGATGCGGCAGGCCGTAATGGCTCGCGATGGCCTTTGCGATGGTGCCCTTGCCGGACGCCGCCGGTCCGTCGATGGCGACGACGAATGCGCGCGCCCGCATCAGCCGGCCTCGAAGAAGTCCGCGCCGAGACGCGCCATGTCCGGCTGAAACGTTGGAAAGCTCGTGTCGATCATGGAGACATCGTCGATCCCGACCGGCTTCTCGCTGGCCAGACCCATCACGAGGAAGCTCATCGCGATACGGTGGTCGAGATGGGTTGCGGCGATGCCGCCCCCGGGCGCAGTGCCGGTGGAATGCACCGTAAGGTCGTCGCCCTCGATGGTCGAACGCACGCCGCACGCCGCCAGGCCGTCCGCAATGGCCGCAAGCCGGTCGCTTTCCTTCACGCGCAATTCGGCAAGGCCGCGCATACGCGTATCGCCTTTTGCGAAGGCCGCCGCGACCGCCAGCACCGGATATTCGTCGATCATCGCCGGCGCACGCTGCGGCGGAACCTCGATGCCTTTGAGTGCGGACGCGCGCACCCGAAGGTCTGCGACTTCCTCGCCGCCTTCGATGCGCTTGTTAAGAACTTCGATATCGCCGCCCATCTCCTGCAGGCAGGTCAACAGGCCGGTGCGCAGCGGATTCATCATCATGGCTTCGATGGTCAGGTCCGAGCCCGCCACGATGAGCGCGGCGACCAGGGCAAAAGCCGCAGAAGACGGGTCGGCAGGCACGACGATGTCCTGCGCGCGCAGTTCGGCGCGTCCGGTCAGCTCGATCCTGCGTCCATGCGGCCCATCGGGCTTGCTGACAATGTTTGCGCCGAAAAAGGCGAGCATCTTTTCCGTATGGTCGCGCGAGGCTTCGGTCTCGATCACAGTGGTTGTGCCCGGCGAATTAAGGCCGGCCAACAGGATGGCGGACTTCAATTGTGCCGACGGTACAGGCGTGCGGTATTCGATGGGAGCGGGATCGCCCGTTCCGCGCAGGGTGACAGGCAGCCGCCCGCCCTCGGCCTCCGAGAGCACTTCGGCTCCCATCAGAACAAGCGGATCGAGGATGCGGCGCATGGGCCGTTTGCGCAGGGACGCGTCTCCGTCGAACGTCACGGTAAGGGCATGGCCGCCGGCGATGCCCATCATCAAACGCGTGCCGGTACCGGCATTGCCGAAATCGAGCGGGCCTTCCGGTTGCAGCAGCGAGCCGGCGCCCATGCCGTCGACCTGCCACCTTCCCGGGCCGAGCCGCTCGACTTTCGCGCCGAACGCGCGGCAGGCCGCGGCTGTAGCCAGGACATCCGCCCCCTCCAGCAAGCCCTCGATCCGGGTGCGGCCGATCGCCAGCAAACCAAGCATCAGGGCGCGGTGCGACATGGATTTGTCGCCCGGCGCACGCAAAACGCCCTTGAGGGGGCCGCTGCGCCGCGCCGACAGCGGGCGCGCGGGTCCGTGTCCGGAAATGGCTCCGGATGCGGCGCTTTTCGATGTGGGGGCCTCAGTGCTCATGACGGATTCCGCGGCAGTAGGACGAATGGCGCTGCTCGTAGCACGGCCCCGGCGAGCCTGTCATTACGCCTGTATCCGCCGCGGGAAATGCAAGAAACCGGGCAAACCCCTTGCCGGACGCCCGCCACGGTCGATTTCCATTTGACACATGCGGGCTTGCCGACTAACCGGAGCCGAAACAGACTCCGCGCTGTCACTCCCGGCGGGATGGGCAGCCGGCGTTTTCGAACCTATTGAAGGACGGCAGATCGTGGCGAAACCGGAACTGGGCAGCAAAAGGCAGTGCGAAAGTTGCGGCGCGAAATTCTTCGACCTGAACAAGGATCCCATCGTATGTCCGCGCTGCGGCGCGCATTTTCAGTCGACAATGGGTGCTGCACGTTCCGCGCCCGCCCCGGCTGACGATGATGACGATGAGGAAGTCGGCGCTCCGGTTATCGTTTCGCTGGACGACGCTGACGATACGGACGACGGCAAGGTCGCAGTCGCCGCCACCGACGACGATGCGGACGTCGACGTCGATGTGGACATCGACGATGACGACGACGCAACCGACGATACGTTCCTGGAAGATGACGACGACGACAACGACGACGTCAGCGATCTCATCGACGGCGACATCGAAAAGGACGAAGAGGGTTAACCCCTTCTGCCGCGAGCGCGGCCTTTCGCCGCGCATCGCTTTGTTTCGAGATGCCTTTCGGCCAGCCGTTTCGCACGGGATTGCCGCTTGCCAACGGAATGCGTTTTCCGTATAAGCCCGATCTTCGAACCGCCCGGCCAGTAAAGGGCTGCCGTGGCGGTTTGTTTCGCTCACAGCGAACGTTAGCCGGAAGCCGCCGTCATGGCGGATGCCGGCGTTTTTGCGGGTCCGTCCCGTTTTGGAGAGCAAAATGCCCAAGTTGAAGACGAAATCCGGCGCGAAAAAGCGCTTCAAGATCACCGGCACCGGCAAGGTGATCTACGCCCAGCGCGGCAAGCGCCACGGCATGATCAAGCGGACCAACAAGCAGATCCGGAACCTGCGCGGCACCGCCGTCCTGTTCAAGAGCGACGGCGACAACGTCAAGCAGTACTTCCTGCCAAATCATTAGCTTGCGCGCGGCCTCGCTGGCCGCTGCCCCGGTCCAACCAGTTACAGATTACGGAGATCAGCCATGGCACGCGTGAAACGCGGCGTTACAGCCCATGCCCGCCACAAGAAAATCCTCGACAAGGCCAAAGGTTACCGCGGCCGCCGCTCCAATACGATCCGCACGGCCAAGGCCGCCGTGGACAAGGCCGCCCAGTACAATTACCGCGACCGCAAGAACAAGAAGCGCACGTTCCGCGCCCTGTGGATCCAGCGCCTCAACGCAGCCGTTCGCGAATGCGGCATGACCTACAGCCGATTTATCGACGGCCTCGGCAAGGCAGGCGTCGAAGTCGACCGCAAGGTGCTTTCGGAAATGGCTATCCACGAGCCGGAAGCGTTCAAGGCGGTCGTCGAGAAGGCGAAGTCGGCTCTGCCTGCGGCGGCCTGACTTGCGCTTGCGGGCGATGGGCTGTTGAGGCCCGCCCGCTCCTGCCTTACGAGGTCTCACCGAACAGCGGCGGCTTGATCCGCCGCTTCCGTGTTGCGGCCTGACGGACACAGAATTCCGCGCCGCGACGTCCCTTCAGGAAGTCCGGCGCGTTTTCATGTCCTCACTCGATCAACTCCAGTCCGAAACCCTTGCCGCCATAGCCGCGGCCTCCGACGAGGCGGCGCTTGAGGCCGTGCGCGTCGGCGCACTCGGCAAGAAGGGCACGATCTCGGCCCAGCTCGCCACCCTTGGCAAGATGAGCCCGGACGAGCGCAAGACCGCCGGCGCCGCCATCAACGCCATCAAGGACGTGGTGAGCGAAGCGCTGGCCAACCGCCGCAACGTGCTGAAGGAAATCGCGCTCGAACAGCGGCTCGCCACCGAGAAGGTGGATGTCACACTTCCCGTGCGCGACGCCCCCGCGTTGACCGGCCGCATCCACCCGATCAGCCAGGTCATGGACGAACTGGCAGCGATCTTCGCCGACATGGGCTTTTCGATCGCGGAAGGGCCGGATATCGAGAGCGACGACTATAATTTCACCAAACTGAACTTCCCCGCAGGCCATCCGGCGCGCGAAATGCACGACACGTTCTTCTTCAACCCGGACGAGAAGGGCGAACGCAAGCTGCTGCGCACCCATACCTCGCCGGTGCAGGTGCGCACGATGCTGGCGAACAAGCCGCCGGTCCGCGTCATCTGCCCGGGCCGCACCTATCGCTGCGACTCCGACCAGACCCATACGCCGATGTTCCATCAGGTCGAGGGCCTCGTCATCGACAAGAGCGCACACATGGGCCACCTGAAGTGGATACTGGAAGAATTCTGCAAGGCGTTTTTCGAAGTGCCGAGCGTGACGATGCGCTTCCGCCCGTCGTTTTTCCCGTTCACCGAGCCGTCGATGGAAGTCGATATCCAATGTTCGCGCCAGGGCGGCGAAATCCGCTTCGGCGAGGGCAGCGACTGGCTGGAGATTCTCGGCTGCGGCATGGTGCACCCGAACGTGCTGCGCAATTGCGGCGTCGATCCCGACGAGTACCAGGGCTTCGCGTGGGGCATGGGCATCGACCGCATCGCGATGCTGAAATACGGCATGCCGGACCTGCGCCCCTTCTTCGAAGCGGACGTGCGCTGGCTGTCGCACTACGGCTTCCGCCCGTTGGATTTGCCGACGCTGGCGGGGGGATTGACGAGCTGATGCCGACGCTGCTGAGGTGGAACGGTTACAGGTTTTTCTTTTATTCCGCCGATGGCTGGGAACCGCCGCACATTCATGTGGTAAAAGACGGCAAGGAAACGAAGCTTTGGCTCAGTGATCTGGTTGTGGCGGTAAACTACGGCTTTGCGGCGAGAGAGCTGAACGAAATTATCCGGAAGGCGCGCGAAAATCGCGAAACGTTTCTGGAGGCGTGGAATGACTATTTTGCAGATTGAAATCGAAGACAGCCGGCCTGTCGAAGCCCATTGTGACGAGACGCATCTGAACGTTTCGCTTGCCGATGGCCGCATGCTCCGCCTGCCCCTGTGGTGGTATCCCCGGCTGCAACAGGCGAGCAGCAGCGCCCGCAACAAAGTCGAATTCATGCCCATGGGTATTCACTGGCCCGAGATCGACGAGGACATCAGCATCGCCAGCATGCTGCGCGGCGAGAAGGCCCCTGGAGCACATCAATGAAACTCACCCTCTCCTGGCTCAAGGATCACCTCGACACCGATGCGTCCGTGGACGAGATCGCCGAGACGCTGACGAAGATCGGCCTTGAGGTCGAAAGCGTCGACGACCCGTCGAAGAAACTCGGCGACTTCATCGTCGCCTATGTCATCGACGCGCAGCAGCATCCGAACGCCGACCGGCTGCGCGTGTGCAAGGTCGATACCGGCTCGGGCGAGCCGGTGCAGGTCGTGTGTGGCGCGCCGAATGCGCGCACCGGCATGAAGAGCGTCTTCTCGCCGCCGGGAACCTACATTCCGGGCAAGGACATGACGCTTGGCAAAGGCGTCATTCGCGGCATCGAATCGAACGGCATGCTGTGCTCGGGCGCGGAGTTGCAATTGTCCGAGGACCATGACGGCATTCTCGATCTTCCCGAAGACGCGCCGGTCGGCAAGCGTTACGTCGATTACGCCAAACTGGCCGACCCGGTGTTCGAAATCGGCCTGACGCCGAACCGGCCAGACGCCACCGGCGTGCACGGCATTGCGCGCGATCTGGCAGCCGCCGGTCTCGGCAAGCTGAAGGACCATGCGATCAAGCCTGCGGACGGCAAGTATCCCTGCCCGGTGTCCGTGACGCTCGACTTTGTGGACTCCGACAAACATCTCGCGCCTGCTTTCGCCCTGCGTATGGTGCGCGGCGTGAAGAACGGGGCTTCGCCGGAGTGGATCCAGAAGCGCCTGCGCGCCATTGGCCTGCGCCCCATCAACGCGCTGGTGGACATCACCAACTACGTCACTTTCGATCGCGGCCGCCCGCTGCATGTTTTCGATGCTGCGAAGGTGCACGGCGATCTCGTGGTGCGCCGGGCGCAGGCTGGCGAAAAGGTTCTCGCCCTTGATGGCAAGACCTACGCGTTGACGAGCGAAAACGTCGTCATCGCCGACGGCAAGGGCGTCGAATCCATTGCCGGCATCATGGGCGGCGAGGAATCGGGCTGCGACGAGAATACCACGGACGTGCTGATCGAATCCGCGCTGTGGGATCCGATGAACATTGCCCGTTCGGGCCGCGATCTCGGTATCATCACCGATGCGCGCTACCGTTTCGAACGCGGCATCGATCCGGCCTTTTGCGTGCCCGGCGCGGAACTCGCCACGCATCTTGTGATGGACCTGTGCGGCGGCGAGCCATCGGAGCTGTTCGTTGCGGGCGAAGTTCCGCAACCGCATGTCTCCATCGAATTTCCGCTAAATGAAGTCGAGCGCCTGACCGGCCTGGAACTGCCGCGCGACGAGAAAATCGCGATCCTGCAAAAACTGGGCTTCACGGCGCAGGGCACGGGAAATTCCGTCAGCGTCGTTGCGCCATCGTGGCGGCCGGACATCGAAGGCAAGGCCGATCTTGTTGAGGAGATCGTGCGAATAGCTGGCGTCGACAACGTCAAATCCGTGCCGCTGGCGCGCGCCGAAGCCTCCGTTGCAAAGCCGATTCTGACGCTGCTGCAGCGGCGCACGACGCAGGCGCGCCGGGCGCTCGCCGCACAAGGCCTTGTGGAAGCGGTCAACTGGTCCTTTATCGCCAAGGACAAGGCGGAATTGTTCGGCGGCGGCAAGCCGGAACTGGCGCTTGCCAACCCGATTGCCGCAGACCTTTCCGACATGCGCCCGAGCCTGATGCCCGGCCTGATTGCCGCCGCCGGACGCAACGCGGCGCGCGGCAATGCGGACGTGGCGCTTTTCGAAGTCGGCCAGATTTTTCTTGGCGCAACGGACAGGGACCAGCGGCAGGCCGCTACCGCATTGCGCGCCGGCACAGCGAAGACGCACGGCGCAGGCCGCCACTGGACGGGGACGGCAAAGGCAGTCGACGCCTTCGACGCCAAGGCCGACGCAATGGCGATGCTCGCCGCGCTCGGCGTACCGGTCAGTGGCATGCATGTGGTTGCAGGTGGTCCGTCATGGCTGCATCCGGGCCGTTCCGGCACAATGCAGTTCGGGCCGAAGAACGTTGTCGGTCATTTCGGCGAAGTACATCCGCGCGTGCTGGAAGCCTTCGACGTGAAGGGCCCACTCGTTGGCTTCGAAATCGTGCTCGACGCGCTACCCGCGCAGCGCGCCAAGCCGACCAAGGTGAAGCCGAAACTCGACATGTCGGAATTCATGCCGCTGGAACGCGACTTTGCGTTTATCGTCGATCGCGGCGTGGCGGCGAGCGACATTTTGCGCGCCGCGCAATCGGCGGAGAAAACGCTGCTTGCAGGCGTCGATGTGTTCGACGTCTACGAAGGAACGGGCATTCCCGAAGGCAAGAAGTCCGTGGCGATTTCCGTGACGCTTCAGCCGCGCGAAAAGACGTTGACGGAAGCCGAGATCGACGCGGTCGCCGCGAAGATCGTGGCAGAGGTAAGCAAAAAAACAGGCGCGGCGCTGCGGGGGTGATTTTAACCCGCGGCGCATCGCAAGCTATCGCAGTTCGGCCAAAATCGGCGTTACAATGCCGTTCTGCCGCACACGACGCGATTTCTGGAATTTGCCGATGAGTTTCCGTCTCGTTGCCGTAGCCATGTTGTTCGTGGCAGCCCTGCCCGGCACAGCTTCCGCGCGCAGCATGGCCGATTGCGAGAAAATCCAGGATGGCGACGCCTACAACCGATGCCTTGCCTCGTTCGGACCAAAGCGCAGCGCCCCGCGCGCAAGCGGGCAAGCCTATCCCTATGCGGCAAGCGGCGGGTCCCGCCGGGCAGTCCGCGGCAAAGCCGCCCGCCGCAGCGGCGGCGCTTATCGCGGGCTGCACATCCAGCGGCTGAAGGGCGGTCGCGTGCGCACGATTATCGGCGTGCCATCGCGGCGGCGGCGATAGGGCCATCGGTCCGCGCCTTCACCACTTGCATGCGTGATCTGGCGCAGCGTGGAGGTGATCGCGCGGGCACGCGTATTTTAACCATGCCGGCAGGGACAAAAGGCGGATTTTCACGCGACGCTTCCTGCCCAGCTTGCCAAGCCCGCCTATCCGGGGATACTGGCAATCTGTACAGGCGTTGGACGTTAGTTTGCCGGAGTATTTTCCGGCCGGGCACTTCGGCAGGGGATGGGGCATCATGCGTATGAAAAATGATTATACCGCGTCCGCATTCGAACAGGGACTTCTCGACCGCCGCTCGCTCTTGCTCGGTTCCGCCGCCAGCGTGGGAGCGCTCGCTCTCGGCGGTTGCGCCACGGACGGCCTCGATCACCAATATTCGATGATGTATGCGTCGATCTCCGACAAGGACATCAATATCCCCGCAGTCGACTATACAAAGATCGACCGGAAATACCTACGCCAGAAGGTGCATTACAAAAGCAAGGAAGAGCCCGGCACGATCATCGTCGATCCCGGCAAGTTCTTTGTGTACCGCATTGAGGGCGATGGCATCGCAACGCGCTATGGCGCGAATGTCGGCCGCGACGGTTTCAAGTGGCACGGCGACGCCTATGTCGGCCGCAAGGGCATATGGCCCACATGGACGCCGCCGCGCGAGATGATCGCGCGCCAGCCGGAAGCAGCAAAATACGCCAAGGGCATGCCCGGCGGCCTCGACAATCCGCTCGGGGCGCGCGTTCTGTATCTCTACCAGAACGGCCGCTACACGCTCTACACGATCTACAGCACCATTTTCCCGGACACGATCGGCCGCGGCATCACCAGTGGCTGCACCGGCCTGCTCACACAGGACATGTTCGACCTGTATAGCAAGACGCCGGTGAAAACGAAGGTGGTCGTGCTGCCGGCATAGGCGGCAAGCGGAGCATAACGCGGCCTGGAGCTACCGCCGCCGCGTAGCCTCGCCTGAGTCTCACCCCAGATTCAACTCCTTGAAGAAATCGTTGCCCTTGTCGTCGACGACGATGAAGGCCGGGAAGTCTTCGACCTCGATGCGCCAGATCGCTTCCATGCCGAATTCGGGATAGGCGACGACTTCCACTTTCTTGATGCAATCCTGGGCGAGGCGCGCGGCGGGGCCGCCGATGGAGCCGAGATAAAAACCGCCGTGCTTGTTGCAAGCCTCGGTCACCTGTTTCGAGCGATTGCCCTTGGCCAGCATCACCATCGAGCCGCCGGCGGCCTGAAACTGATCGACGAAGGAATCCATGCGTCCGGCTGTCGTCGGACCGAAGGAGCCGGACGGCATACCTGCCGGCGTCTTGGCCGGACCGGCGTAATAGACCGGATGGTTCTTGAAGTAATCGGGGAGCGGCACGCCTTTTTCCAGCTCCGCGCGCAACGCCGCATGGGCTAGGTCGCGCGCAACAATCATCGGACCGGTCAGCGACAGGCGCGTCTTGATCGGATACTGGCTCAGCGTCGCCAGAATGTCCTTCATCGGTTTGTTGAGATCGATCTTGACGACATCGCCGCCGAGCGTGGCCTCCTCCACATGCGGCATGTATTTCGCCGGATCGTGCTCCAGTTCCTCGATAAAAACGCCATCCTTCGTGATCTTGCCCATCGCCTGCCGGTCGGCGGAGCACGAAACCCCAATGCCGATGGGCAGCGAAGCGCCGTGGCGCGGCAGGCGGATCACGCGTACGTCGTGGCAGAAATACTTGCCGCCGAACTGCGCGCCGACGCCGAGCTGCTGTGTGAGCTTGTGGATTTCCTCTTCCATCGCCAGGTCGCGGAAGGCGTGGCCGTCCTCGCCGCCGGTGGTGGGCAACCCGTCGAGATAGCGCGTGGACGCCAGTTTCACCGTCTTCAGGTTCAGTTCCGCCGAGGTCCCGCCAATCACTATGGCAAGGTGATAAGGCGGACAGGCCGCTGTTCCGAGCGTCAGGATTTTCTCTTTCAGGAACGGAATCATCCGGTCCGGCGTCAACACCGACGGCGTCTGCTGGAACAGGAAGGTCTTGTTGGCGGAGCCGCCGCCCTTGGCGATGAACAGGAACTTGTACTCGTCCTCGCCCTCTTCGTAGATGTCGATCTGCGCGGGAAGATTGTTCGAGGTGTTCTTCTCCTTGAACATGTCCAGCGGCGCCAGCTGGGAGTAGCGCAGGTTCTTCTTGTCATAGGCGTCCTTCACGCCTTCTGCGAGAGCGCTTTCGTCGCCGCCGCTCGTCCACACCCGCCGTCCCTTCTTGCCCATTACGATGGCCGTGCCGGTGTCCTGACACATCGGCAGCACGCCACCGGCGGAGATGTTGGCGTTTTTCAGAAGATCGTATGCGACGAAGCGATCGTTGGAGGTCGCCTCGGGATCGTCGAGGATTTTCGCAAGCTGCGCGAGATGCCCGGGACGCAGCAGATGGTTGATGTCCATCATCGCCTGTTCGCTCAACAGACGAATCGCTTCGCGGTCGACCACCAGCACGTCTTCGCCATTGAATTTCTCGACGCGCACGCCCTCGCCGGAGATCTTCCGGTACGGCGTTGCGTCCTTGGCGAGCGGAAACATCGGGGCGTGCTGGTAGGTCATGGCGTGGCTCTGCCTTGTAAATTCGGAAAAATTCTTCCGGCTTTTACGCGCAAGAAGCGCCGTTTCCAAGGGGCGCGCTTCTGCGCGTACCGCAGCGGCAGATTGAGCAGCTGACCTTGCGGCAGACTGAGCGGCAGGCTTGGAGGAGGCAAAATTTTTGCACGTGACGCAAGGGGCGCAGCCTTGCGCATTTGCGGATGCGGCTCATGCTGGAAAAAGCAGGAGCCTTGTCATGATTCCGCATCCGGTCTTGTTATGCGATGCCGGCGGCGCGTTTACGCGCTTCGCCTATGTTCTCTCTCCTGGCCAGCCGGTCGAGCCCTTGCGCCGCATGCGCACCAACGATTTCCGCAACCTCGCCGATGCGGCGCGTCAGGCGCTGGAGGACGCAAGTTTCGGCGAGGAATCGATCGAACCTGTTGCCATGGTTGCTTGCATCGCCGGGCCGGTACACGGCCGGTTGAGCTGTCTGACCAATGGCCGCTGGCAGGTCGACGGCGACGAACTTGCCGACCAGCTCGGGCTGGACTCCGGCTTGCTGCTCAATGATTTCGAAGCATTGGCGCTCGGCCTGCCGGCGAACGAACCGGATTGGACAATGCCTGTTGGCCCGGTTCCCTTCGCGGATCCGGGTGAGACCCGCTCCGTTCAGATAGTCGCCGGTCCGGGCAATGGTCTGGGCTGCGCCGCTCTGGTGGCGACCGGACGCCGCTTCCTCGCTACAGCCTCCGAGGCTGGACACATGAGTTTCGGCCCGGGCAGCAGGGACGAAGAGCGGCTTTGGCCCTTTCTTGCCGGCGTGGGCAATTCCATATCCGCCGAAACCGTCCTGTCGGCGCCGGGGCTGGAACGCTTGCACAGAGCGCGAATTCTGGCCAATGGCGGCTTGCCGCCGAATACCGATGCGGAGGGCATCGCCGCGCGCGCCTTGAGCGATCCGGGGAGCGAGGCTGCCGCAACGGTGCGTCTTTTCTGGCGGATGATGGCGCGTTTTGCCGGCGATCTCGCGCTTGCATTCATGGCGCATGGCGGCATTACGCTCGCCGGGGGCCTGCTTCCAAAAATCGCTCCGCTGCTCGACCCGGGCGAGTTCCGGCGAATCTTCGAATCGAAATACCCGATGGAAAAACTGCTGGCGCGAATTCCGGTGCGGCTTCTGATGCGCGAAGATGCACAAATGCATGGATTGGCCGCCATAGCCGCAAATCCGAGCCGCTATGCCATCGATTATGCCAGCCGGGAATGGAAATAGCGCACGGCCCTCAGGCTGCGTCCAGCGCGCTGGGAGACGTCAATAGCGTGAAAAGACCCGCGCTGTCGCGAGTAGCGCGCAGCGCCGCAACCAGGCTGTCGTCGCGGAAGGTGCGGGCGACCTGCGCGAGGGCCTGGAGATGGTCGGCGCCGGCGGTCTCCGGTGCAATCAGCGCAAAAACGAGATCCACGGGAACACCGTCCAGCGAATCGTATTCGATGGGCCGCTCAAGCCGCGCGAACACCCCGAACATCCGTCCAGCCTTGCCCATCTTTGCGTGCGGGAGTGCAATGCCTTCGCCAACGCCGGTCGAGCCAAGACATTCGCGCTGCCACAAATTGTCGAAAATCTCGCGCTCCTTGAGTCCGGAAACGCGCGCGGCCAACGCCGCCACTTCGGCCAGCGCCTGCTTTCTCGTGTTCGCCTTCAACGAAGGCAAAATGGCGTCTGCAGCAAGTAGACTGTCCAACCGCATAGAAAATCCCGCAATATATCGAAGTAAAAATCAGGCCGGCTTTTCGCCTCCAGCCGGATCTATCCAGCCGATGTTGCCGTCGGCGCGCTTGTACACGACATTGACGCGCTCGCTCGTGGCATGGCGGAACACCACAACCGGGGCGCCGGTCATGTCCAGTTCCAGAACAGCGTCGGAAACCGGCATGATCCGCAACGCCGTCGTTTTTTCGGCAACAACGACCGGGCTGAAATCTTCAGCTTCTTCAGCCTCCTGATCGGGAGCCTGGAGCACGTAGTCGGCGAACATGGCTGCTTCGCCATCGGCAGCATGTTTGCCGCCGTGGTGGTCTTTCAGGCGGCGTTTGTAACGGCGCAGCCGCTTCTCCAACCGCATGGCGGCAGAGTCGAAGCTTGCATACGGTTCCTGCGCACGGCCTTCCGAATGCAGTGTGATGCCGGAAGACAGATGCAGCGTGCAATCGCTGCGGTAGCCCGAGCCCTCGTGATCGACAACAATGTGTCCGGAAACGCCGCCGTCGAAGTATTTGCTCACAGCCGCGTCGACGCGGTCGAGGATGTGCTCGCGCATGGATTCGCCGATGTCGAAATTTTTCCCCGTTACCCGCAAAGTCATCGAAACCGATCTCCAGATTTCAACCGGCCAGCAATCCGGTTAGCACATGCATCGCACCGGTCCGGCCGGTCTACGTCAACTGGTTACGGGCGCACAGAGGGCAAGTCAACCGCCACGAAAATTGATGGGGACATTCCAATATATGTCCATAAAACAATCATTTGTGGCAAAAAATAGAACCTGCGCCTATACGGTCATCATGGCCGATTTTTCGCGCCGCCGCTGCACCGAAGACGGTATATGCAGACTTTCCCGATACTTGGCCACCGTCCGGCGCGCGATATCGATATTCGCGCTTTTCAGCTTCACCACGATGGCGTCATCGGACAGGACATCATCCGCGCTTTCCTGCTCGATCATCTGCTTGATCCGGTGACGGACCGATTCGGCGGAATGGGCGTCGCCCGATCCATGCGCCTGAATCGCTGCGGTGAAAAAGTACTTGAACTCGAACAGGCCGCGATGGGTCGCCATGAACTTGTTCGAGGTTACGCGCGATATCGTCGATTCGTGCATGCCGATGGCGTCGGCGACGGTTTTCAGGTTCAACGGGCGCAAGTGTTCGATCCCGTTGGCGAAGAAGGCATCCTGTTGCCGCACGATTTCGGAGGCGACCTTCAAAATCGTGCGGGCGCGCTGTTCGAGGCTGCGCGTCAGCCAGTTGGCGTTCTGCAGGCACTCGGCGATATAGGTCTTGTCCTCTTCCTTCGAAGCTGCACCGCTGACCCGCGCTGCATAGGTCTGGTTGACGAGGACGCGCGGCAGGCTCTCGGGATTGAGTTCGATGTGCCAGGAACCGTCGGCCGCCGGCCGGACGGTAACGTCGGGAATTACAGGCTGTACCGGAGCGCCGCCGAAGGCCCGGCCCGGCTTTGGATCGAGATTGCGGATTTCGCCGATCATGTCGGTCAAATCGCTCTGGTCGACGCCGCAAATCCTTCTCAGCTGCTCGAAATCACGCTTTGCCAACAATGGCAGGTTCGCGATCAGCGCTTCCATGGCGGGATCGAAACGGTCTTTTTCGCGGAGCTGGATGGCCAGACACTCGGCCAGATCGCGCGCGCCGATGCCGGGCGGATCAAATGTCTGGATCACCTTTAGAATTCGCTCGATGCGCTCGACGCCGGCCCCGAGCCGTTCAGCCATTTCGGCGACGGATTCGCGCATGTAACCGGTTTCGTCGATGGAATCGACCAGGGTCTGCCCTATCGCAAGATCGGTGCGCTCCGTGATTGCAATCGCCAGCTGCCGGTTGAGATGATCGGCCAGCGATATCTCAGCAGCGACATAGGCTTCCAGATTGGGGGCTTCGTCGCCGCCCGGCCCACCCGTTCCGGACCAGGACGTTGCCGACAGTCCGGCGTCGGAATAGTCGGATTGTTGCGCGGCGGGGGCCGGCACGTCCGCATCGAACGTATTGGAAATTTCCGTGCCGAGCTTGTCTTCCAGTGCTCCGGCGTCGACATCCAGGGTCTCGCGCGCCCAGTCGCCCTCGGCCAGATCGGCGGCAGCATCGGTTTCGCTGGCGCCGGAATAGTCTTCGCCGCCCGTATCGAAATCCGGATTGTCCTTACCGGCGTCCGGCAGCGCTTCGGCAGGCGTCGACCCCTCTTCGGCCCGTTCGAGCAGGGGATTGCGTTCGAGCTCCTGCTCGACATAGGCGCTGAGTTCCAGGCTGGACAATTGCAACAGTTTGATGGCCTGCAACAATTGCGGCGTCATCACCAGCGACTGGCCCTGCCGCATCACCATTTTTGGCGCTATCGCCATGCCACGCTCTCGCCCGTTACGCATCCGCCAGGCAGGGAACCGCGCCATGCGATTCCAATCGGCCTGTTTCTTGCTTTCACTCTAACCGGTTTGAGCGTCAATTTCAGTAAACGTTCTGACGCAGGGGCGCCAAATTCCGGTGCGGGGTTAAAAAATTGTGTACAAAGTGATTTAAGTATCTGATTTTGCTAAAGATGAAAATCTTCGCCAAGATAAAACCGGCGCACATCCGGGTTGGCGACGATTTCCTGCGGCGACCCTTCGGTGAGCACGTGGCCGGAATGAATGATATAGGCCCGGTCGATCAGGCCGAGCGTTTCGCGCACGTTGTGATCGGTGATCAGGACGCCAATGCCGCGATAGGTCAGGTGCCGCACCAGCGCCTGAATGTCGCCAACAGCAATCGGGTCGATGCCTGCGAACGGCTCGTCCAGCAGCATGAAGGACGGCTGGCTGGCCAGGGCGCGGGCAATCTCGCAACGCCGCCGCTCGCCGCCCGACAGTGCAATCGACGGCGAATGACGCAGCCGGGCGATGTCGAATTCCTGCAGCAGCGCTTCCAATTCGGCTTCCTGCCGCTCGCGATCCGGGAATGTGACTTCGAGAACGGCCCTGATGTTCCCCTCGACCGTAAGTCCACGGAAAATGGACGCTTCTTGCGGCAGGTAACCGATTCCGAGCCGGGCGCGCCGGTACATCGGCAGCTTGGTGACGTCGTGGCCGTCGAGCTGGATCATCCCCTTGTCCGGCTGGACGAGACCCGTGATCATGTAGAACACCGTCGTCTTGCCGGCGCCGTTGGGGCCAAGCAGGCCGACTGCCTCGCCCCGGGCAACCGCCAGGCTGACGGATTGCACAACTTTGCGGCCACGATAGCCCTTGCCCAAATTCCAGGCGCAAAGCCAGCCGTCGCCGAGTTCGTTCGGGTTCCAGCCGGCTTCCTGCTGTCCGCCGCCAAAGGCCGAATGGACGTCGAGCACGTCGTGGCCTTCGCTGGTTCCGCCCGTGCCATCGGACGCCGCAGCCGGATGGCCTGCACCATCCACTGACGCGGCCTCCGCGCCCCCGGTTCCGCCGCGGCCGCGCAGCCGGTCGAAGGTTCCGGCTCCAGGTAGCTTCAGGCTGGAGAATAACGACATTCGGCTCCCGATCCGGATCGGCGTGCGAACCGGGCTGGCTCCGGACCGCGGAAAGTCTAGCGCTGTAACGCGAGGGGGCTGCCCGTGCAAGGCGAACCGCGAGACCAAGGGCGCTGGCCGCCTTGTGGTTCCGCCTCAGCGGCGCTTTTTCGTTCCTTCGTTCTCGCCCTTGGGCACGATGATGCTCTGCACCCGTCCGCCCGTAATACGGGCGCGGCCCGTATTGAGATCATAGATCAGCTGTGCGCCAGGCCCGCCGCGGACGATGTTGGAACCCTGGGTCAGGACCGGATTGCCGATCAGATAGACCTTGTTGGCCTCCTTGTCGTAGATGCCGCGGTTGCCGGTGCCGACCTGATCCTTCGATGTGATCGTAACAGGGCCGGCCGCTTCCATGCGCCGGACCTGATCGCCGCTGTTCCCGCTCGATGACTGGGAATTCTTCACCACGTCCTTGACCATGAAAATGGTCAGCGTCTTGGCTTTCAGCGTCGCTTCACCCTGTCTCGCCAGGACGCCGCCGGAATAAACCAGCTTGCTCTCCTTGTCGAAGAAATCCAGCCGGCCTGCGTCGATATTGATAGGCGCCTTTGCATTGCCGCCGGGAATGATCGAAGCTGCATTGCGCTTCTGCGCAATCGCGGGCGTTGCCGCCAAAAGCACTGCGAACAAAAGCGGCGCGATGCTGCGGCGCGCTCCGCCATTGCCTTCGCGCTGCGGCCTTGATGCGCAATTCACCGCTGCGGTCATTCCTGTTTTCCCTTTTCGCTGCCGCCGGCATTGCCCGCCGGGCTCTCCGTCTCGCCGGGCTTCTCCGGCGGCGCTTTCAGCACGGTCCGGACGTTGCCGGTAAAAGTGATCTTCTTGCCGTTGTCGGCGACATCCAGACTGTCGGCCAGGATCGTTCCATTGTTCATCTGCACGTCGACCGGTTCGCCGGAATGTACGGTGCCTGCCTTGAAATTCACATCCGCGCTCTTGAGCGTGATGGCGTAGTTCGCGCCCTTCATGCGGATGTAGCTTTCGCCGGCATTACCGCGCAACTGGATCGTATCGGCGCTGCTGTCAAACACACCGGCGGGCGCCTGCACGTTCATCGTGTCGTTCTCGTCGATCTTGATGTTCGCCTCGATCTCGTTCAGTTCGATGATCGAAGGCTTGCGAATGTCCTGAATGCCGGAGCGGGCGCGCAACTGGTACGGGCGGCCGTCCTTGCGGAAGCCGCTGAGCCGTGGACGCTCCATCGTGATGCGCGTACCGTTCAGGGTCGCCTTGGCGATGGAAACGTCTTTCGGCAGCTTCGAGAACGGATCGAAGATCGTATAGGCGCCCAGCATCAGCAGGATAGCCGATGAACCGGCGATAATCGCGCGTTTGAAAAAGCGCACGCGGCGGGAATGGCGAAACGCGTCGGCAAAGGCCCGCGCCTGCTCCTCGCTGCTGCGGATCGATATACGCCGCTGGTATTCGGGTGCATATGCCGCCTGGTTCATTCTTCCGCCGTTCCGGCACTCCTTCCGGTCTTTGCCGGGCGCTAATATACCGGTGTTGCGGCCTGATTGGGGCAGCAAATTCTCACGAATGCGCGAATATATCCTCCTCCGGCCAGCCCAGCAGGTCGAGCCGGGCGCGCGCGGGCAGGAAATCGAAACAGGACTGCGCCAGAGCCGTGCGGCCCTCGCGCTCCAGCATGGCGGCGAGCCTGTCGCGCATGGCGTGGAGATGCAGAACATCGCTGGCGGCATATTCGAGCTGCGCCTTGGTCAGTTCCGCTGCGCCCCAGTCCGAGGATTGCTGCTGCTTGGACATGTCGACGCCGAGCAGTTCGCGCGCAAGATCCTTCAATCCGTGCCGGTCGGTATAGGTGCGGGCGAGCTTCGAGGCGATCTTGGTGCAATAGACCGGCCCGGGCATGACGCCGAAGGCATTGCTCAGAACCGCCATGTCGAAACGGGCGAAGTGGAAGATCTTCGTCACCGCCGGATCGGCGAGCAGAGCTTGCAGGTTCGGAGCCTCCGTCTGCCCGGCGGCGATCTGCACCACATCCGCCGAGCCGTCGCCCCAGGACAATTGCACCACGCACAGCCGGTCGCGGTGCGGGTTGAGGCCCAGCGTCTCGGTGTCGATGGCGAGCGCCGCCCCCTTCGCCGCGGCGGACGGCAGGTCGCCCCGGTGCTGTCTGATGGTCATGTCGTCGAACGCTCCCGCGAATCTCTACGCGGCGGACCATAGCATTGCTGGACGGCAAGGCCAGCCGATGGAGCCCACTCGCCTCCCTATTCGAACTTCGACATCTCCAGCGCCTTCTTGACGAGCTCCGGCGGCGTCGACTTGAAGCCTTCCATGATCTCGCCGATGCGCTTGCCTTCCATCGGGTTGAATTCGACTTCCAGCTTCTTGCCGTCGGCGACGGTGGCGGGGTCCTTCATCGTGTCCATCAGCGCCTTGCGCAGGGCTTCCACCCGGTCCTTCGGCGTGCCGGGCGGTGCGAAGATCGGCCGTGTGATGGAGGTCGGCCGGAACAGGATTTCGCCAATCTTCTTCATCTCGTCGGTCTTCAGAAACTGCCGCACGCCAACCGCATCGCCGAATGTCGGCACTGTGTCGCGATCAAGATCGACATGGAAGACGACCTTCAGATCGCCGGACGCCAGTTCGCTGCGGTAGGCGGTCTTGACCGAGGATTCGTACATGCCGCAGGTGGCGTCGAGTTCGCCCTTCTGGATCGCCAGCATGATCGGCTTGGTGCCGCGATAGCCGTGCACGACCTTGATCGGCGCCTTCGCCACGTGTTTCAGGAACATCGGAAAGCGCGTCGTTTCCGTCTCCGGCGAAAGCGAGCCGAAAACGATCGTCTTCTTCGACTTGATCATGTCGTCCAGCGTCTTGATGCCGACGCCCGCGCCCTTCCAGACCGCGCAGGAATTGGTGTCGTTGTGCATGGAGCCGATCCACTCGAATTTTGCCGGATCGAATTTCGCGTTCTTGTTGCCGAACAGCGGCTCCAGCATGATCGAGGCCGCGGCAACGCCCAGCATGGTGCCGTCCTTCGGCGCGACGGAATATATCCAGCCCGCAACGCGCATGCTGCCGGCGCCCGGCATGTTGGCGACGACGACTGTTGGATTGCCGGGAATGTGCTTGCCCAGATGCCGCGCGACAAGGCGCGTCGTCGTGTCGTAGCCGCCGCCGGCGCCGAAGCCGACGTTGAGTGTGACGGTCTTGCCCTTGAAGAAAGCAGCGGCGTTCTGCGCGCAAGCAGTGCCGGACGCGAGCCCCGTGGCCAGTGCGGCGCAAGCCAAAACGCCGGCGCGGCGCATCGTGATCGTGCGAGACATGATTTCCTCCCTGGAATTTTATCGCCAGCCGCAAGGCATTGCGCCAGCGGACATGAATGGAGGCTAGCCGGTTCCGCCGGAGCGGGCAATGGGGAGAAGCCGGCCTGGAACAGGCCGGGCAGAACAGCGGCGAGGGCCATGGCGAAACACCTGAATTTTTCTCCTTTCGAACTTCGGGTTTTCAATACTTGGGCAAGCGTCTGCGTCGCCACCGGATGGCGGGTTGATGGGGTGGGCGGATAACGGGGCGCAGGACGCCGGGTCACCGTAGGAAAACAGAATGCGGTCACCCGGCATCCTGCGCGCGGCATTATGCGGTACCCAGACTCCCGGTCTTCCACCGCCCGCTACCCCCCTCGGCTTTCGCCTCTGGAGTTGATGCAGCGGACGATCCCCAGCGCACAATTCGCAGACAGGTCGTAGTGCCTGACGGCCGGGCGCCTGGTTTGGCCTGCTGTCCATCAACTTGGTCCGAAAAGTCTGCAACTTTGCGGGTTGATGGCGCGCGTAACGCCGAAAAGTTGGAGACTTTTCGGAAACAGTTACGCGCCAGACAAAACTCTGCTGGATACCGCCCCGGGCGCTTGGCTTCGGTAGAGCCGCACGCCGGAGGAAGCGCTCTCCCGCCACGCACCGAACCGCTCCGGAACGTCCCGTTGCGGCGGAAGACGGGCGCATTATGCGGGCGCCTGGGGGAGGGGGAAAAGTTCTGAATGTTATTTGGAGTCAATAACTAACGGGAGCCCTCATCCTGAGGAACAGGCCGAAGGCCTGTGTCTCGAAGGATGGGCCGCACACGCATTCCACAGATAAAACTGCCCGTGACCCGCCCTCGTGCTTCGAGACGCCCGGCCATGCCGGGCTGCTCAGCATGAGGGCTTGTGGCTTTCTCCACATTCCCGGGGCCTTGCCGGAGGCAAGGAACCCGGACCCAGGGGCGACAAATCACTCTCCAGCACGGCAATATCCGTCCTGCGTTGAAGCGGCCCACAAAGCAAAAATTCCCGTGTCCTTCCCGGGGCAAACACCGGGATGTGTTTGTCGCAACGCCGCATTTCGGGCAGTATCGGTTTCTCATAAACGCATTTTCGGACCGGGAACCGGGAGCCGCAGGAGGCCGCCATGCTGGACAAGGTTGCACAGACAGATTCCGGACTGCTCACCGTCCACAATCCTGTCGGCTATCCGCCACAGATTACGGGCAAGGCTGCGGCGGCGCGGCCAGGGGCTCTGGCCGGCAAGACGGTGTTTCTGGTCGATTGCCGGTTCGACGATTCCATCGATCTGCTGAAACAGGTTCAGGCGTGGTTTGCCGCCAACATGCCGGACGTGACGACGCGGCTCGTGTCGCTCTCGAGCGTCTACAAGAACGACGATCCAACCCTTTGGGAGACCATCAAGGCAGAGGGTGCTGCGGCCATCCTCGGCGTCGGCCATTGTTCGACCTGCGCGCCCGCCGTGACCACCCATGCGATAACGCTGGAAACGCGCTATGGCGTGCCGACAGTTGCGTTGCATACGGACAAGTTCACGCGCGTCGTCGCATCCACCGCGCGCGTCGCGGGACTGCCGCAAGCGCCCTGCGTGTTCGTTCCGCAGCCGGTGATGGGAAAATCGGCGGTGGAATTGCGCGCCTATATCGACGGCAAGAGCCCGGTAACGGACAGGCCCGTCATGCAGGAGGTCATCGAAGGGCTGACGCAGCCGCGCGCCGGCGCGCCAGACCAGATCGCCTATGCAGCGACGCCGCGCTTCTGCGATCCGGGCACGGAAGAAAAGCTGCACGAGATGTTCCGCGCCAACTGGTGGACGGACCAGATGCCGATCGTGCTGCCGACAGTAGAGCGCGTGGAAGAGATGCTGCATGGGACATCGCGCAAGCCGGACGAAATTGTGGGCGCGATGCAGCCGACGCTCAACCGGGGCAAGTGGTCCTACACGGTGGAAAAGGTTGCGGTGAACGCGGTGATGGCCGGGGCGAAGCCGGCGTATTTTCCGGTGATCCTCGCCATTGCGTCTGCCGGCGTTTCGGCGCGCGGATCGACCTCCTCGTCGGCCTCGCCGATGGTTGTCGTCAACGGACCGGTGCGCCACGAGATCGGCATGAATTGTGGCACGGGCGCGATGGGTCCGTACAACCACGCCAACGCCACCATAGGCCGCGCCTACGGATTCCTGTCGCAAAACGGGCAGGGCGGCTCCGTGCCGGGCGATACGTTCATGGGTTCCATCGGCAACGGCTATACCTACAACAATCTCACCTTTGCAGAGAACGAGGAGCGCTCGCCGTGGGAGCCTCTGCATGTGCAGAAAGGCTTTCGTGCCGAAGACAGCGCGGTGAGCATTTTTTACGGCTGCCGCTCGACGACATTCAATCTCGGCCTGCGCGAAAAATACTGGCGCGAGCATGTGCGCGACATGTTGCTCGGGACCGATGCGCTGACGCCGCCAGTGCTGGTTCTCGATCCGATTACGGCGCAGCAATTCGTCGACCGCGGCGGCTTCGCCAAGAAGCGCGATCTGATCGAGTGGCTGGCGCAGACAGCGAAAATGCCCGCCGGACGCTATTGGGACCTGCAACTCATCCAGAACTACGTCTACCCGCGTGCAACCTTCGGCGAAGAACCTCTGGCCTCGAAACTCAATGTGCCGGAGACGCAGGAGATCGAAATCTGGGAAGCGGACGACATCCATGTCGTCGTCACCGGCGGCGAGACGAACGGCTATTGGCAGATGATGGGCGCACATCATCGCGCAACTGCCAGCATCGATGCGTGGAGATGAACGTGGCGATCGAAGCGTATATTTTCGATGTGTTCGGTTCCCTCGTCGACTGGCGCATGGGCGTTGCAGCGGAGGCGGAACGCTGCTTCAAGGCCAAGGGTATCGACACGGACCCTGTCGCTTTCGCGGTCGCATGGCGCAAGAAATATCATCCGGCGATGGAGCGCATCCGCAACGGTTCGCGCGGCTATGTGCAACTGGACGTGCTGCACCTGGAAAATCTGGAAGAAACGCTCGCCGAATTCGGTCTTTCCGATCGTTTCGCGCAGGATGAGAAGGAAGCGCTGAACCATGCCTGGGAAAAACTGCCGCCATGGCGGGACACGGTGGCGGGTCTGACTTCGCTGAAGCGTCACGCCATTATCGCGCCATGCTCCAACGGCTCCATCGCGCTGATGACGCGGCTGGCGAAGTTCGGCGGTCTGCCGTGGGACTGCATTCTGGGCGCGGACATTGCGAAGAACTACAAGCCGCATCCCGACACCTATATCGCCTCCTGCGCCGCGCTGCGGCTGCCGCCGGACAGGGTGATGATGGTGGCCGCGCACAACCGCGATCTCGCAGCCGCGCGGGCGCAGGGATTGCGGACAGGCTTCGTCCACCGGTTGATGGAACATGGCCCCGGGCAGACGAGCGATCTTGCCGCGGAATCGGACTGGGATCTGATCGGCGACGACCTCAGCGATCTGGCGCTGATGGCGCGGGGGTGAGGTTTTTCAGGTCATCTCGCAACATGCGAAGCAAGTATTCGGAATCTTGCGTTTTCGGAGGGCGGTCCCGGGTTCGCACTGCGCGCGCCCCGGGATGACACATGTAACAAGAGGTCCCGCACAACTGCAATGCGGTTTGCGGGATGACAATCTGCTATATTTTAAGCAGCTTTCTCGCATTTCCGTTGACGAGCTTTTCGAGGTCTGCGGGCGAGATCTGCAGCGTTTTCATCCATTCGACGCCTTCGGTGTGCTCGACATAGGGCCAGTCGGTGGAGAACATGATCTTGTCCATGCCGACTTCCTGCATGCAGCACAGGAGTGCGGGCGTCGAAAAACAGCCGCTCGTCGTAAGCCAGAAGTTTTTCGCGAAAGTTTCGCGGAAATGCACCTGCTTGTGCCCCGGCCGCGATAGCGAACTTTCGATGCGCCAGAGGAAAAACGGAATCATCTCGCCGAGATGACCGACGACAATTTTCAGGTTCGGATGTTTCTGGAACAGGCCGGACAGGATCAGCCGCACGCAGGCGCTCGCCGTTTCGATGCCGAAGCCCCAGCCGGCGCTGGTGATGGAGGGAAAGTCTTTCGCATAGTCGGAATAATAGGCGTCGGCGACGACCTTCATCGGCTGTGCAGGATGGATGTAGACCGGCACGTCCAGCGCCTCCGCGCGCTCGAAGACGGGCCAGAAGAACGGATCGTCGTGGAAGCGTCCGGCAGTCGGGCCGTGCAGCATGGTGCCGAGAAACTTGAGATCCTTCACGCAACGTTCGAGTTCGTCCGCCGCCTTGTCCGGCGCGCCGGTCGGCAGCGAGGCGAAGCCGTAAAAGCGCGTGGGGTGGCGGGCGCAGAGTTCGGCCAGCCGGTCGTTGGCGCGCTTGCAGATATCCACAGCCTTGTCGCCGGCAAAGGCCTGACCGGACGGCGCAGCATGGGACAGGACATTGATCTCAACTTCGGCGCGATCCATCGCAGCGAGGCGTTCGTCCTCGAGATCATAGAGCTTCTTGATGATGGGCGGAGGACCGCCGCCGCCGCCGAAAGCCTCGGCAAGTTCCTTGTCGTAGTAATGCTCTTCGAGCGCGATGATCGGCATTCCCTTCAGCATGTTTGCTCCCTTTCGTCGATGGATGGTTCAGTGTGTTGCAGCCAGATCCGGCCAGCGCGCCAGTACCTCGTTGTCTTTCTCGAGCGCCGCACCGACCCGCAACACGGTCTGTTCGTCGAAATGCTTGCCGGCGACTTGCAACGCAAGCGGCAGACCGGAAGCCGAAAAGCCGGTGGGTACGGCGAGCGCCGGATGGCCGGTGACATTGAACTGGATGCATTGCATCGGCGAATCCGAGGGCATGGCCCAGTCGCCGTAGCTCATTGGCGGCGCCGGGCCGAGCGCGGTTGCGGTGACAATGGCGTCGCAATCGCGCAGCGCAGCGTTGACGGCCTGCGTCAGTTCACGACGCAAGCGCAGGGCCTGCACCATGTCCGCACCGCTTGTGAACGCGCCCATGATCATGCGCATGTAAGTGGAAAAACCGAAATCGCGCGGGCGCGTGCGGAAATCCTGCTCGTGGATGGCAAAGGCTTCCGTGTACATGATCGCGCGGCCGCAGGCTACGAAGAGCTCGTAGGCGGGAAGGGAAATCGTCCGGACCTCTGCCCCCATGGCTTCCAGACGGGTGAGACTTGCATCAATCGCGCCGAGCGTCTCCGGCGTCAGGCCGCGCGCGCCTTCGAAGAAATGACGCGGCACGCCAATCCGCAGGCCCCGGACGCCGGCGTTCAGAAGGCTGCGAAAATCCGGCACGGGCGCGCGGGCGCTGGCGGGGTCTTTCGGATCGAAGCCGGAGAGCGCGGCCATGACAAGCGCCGCATCCTCGACGCTTCTGGTCAAAGGCCCGCAATGATCGAGCGAGGGGCTCAGGGGAAAAACGCCGCGGCGCGAGATGCGGCCGAACGTCGGCTTCAGACCGACGACGCCGCAGAAACTGGCCGGTCCGCGGATGGATGCGCCGGTATCAGATCCCATCGCGACCCGGACGAGGCCGGCCGCGACGGCGGCGCCGGAGCCGGAGGAGGAGCCGCCAGGCGTGTGCGCCGTATTCCACGGATTGAGCGCGGGCGGAAATGGGGCTTCCGGATCGGGATTGCCCAGCGCGAATTCGTTCGTCGTCAGCTTGCCAATCAGCACTGCGCCCTGATCGCGAAATTTTGTTCCGACGGCGCTATCGGTTTGCGGAACATGATCAAGGCGCAATTTCGAGTGGCATGCCGTGCGGATACCCGCTGTGTCGTAAATGTCCTTCAGACCGTAGGGGATGCCCTGCAGCGCCCCGCGATCGGCTCCGCGCGCAAAATCCGCGTCGGCTGCCGCCGCATCCGCGCGGGCGCGGTCGGCGGTGACAGTAACAAAGGCGTTTACTTTCGGATTGAGCGCCGCAACGCGCGCCAGTGCATGTTCGGTCAGGTCTTTCGCACGAAACGCTCCGGCCCGCATGGCTGCGCCGGCCTCGGCAATGGACAGTTCGTGCAAGGGTTTGCCGCTCACTCGGCGCCCCTGCCGATGGTTTCGATGGTGAATACGTTCGCGCTTTCGACATACGCCTCACGCTGACCATGCAAACGGGCCAGCATCTTGCGATAGTCGCGATAGCACTCCAGCATCGCTGCGCGCCGGTCTTCGAGGACGTCTATTCCGGCCCGGCGCGCCAGCGCCTCGAATTCGGCGGCGAGTGCGGCATCGTGCGCTTCATCCGTCATGGGCTTGTCTTCCCGCCGGAAGCGGCGTTTCCAGGATGTGGGGTTTCGAGGATGCGGCGGTTGCCGGCGGCGTGCCCGCCGCCGGCGCATTGCGCGTTTATTTCTTCATCGCAGCGTCGGCGTAGCTGGTGTCGATGTATTTCGCGTAACCGGCCGGGAACTTCTGGCCGCCATAGATGGAGCGCAGATCGAGCACGGTCTGCATGCCCTTCTTGTTCAGGGCTGCCTTGCGGGAAAAGCCGCCCGGCGCAGTCATGTCCTTGAACATTTCGGCCATGTCCTCGTTGGTCATGCCTTTGACATGGGCCTTGAGAACCTCCATCGCCTTGGCTTTGTTGGTGTGGATCATCTCCTGCGCTTCCATGATCGCCTTCATGAACGCCACCAGCTCCTTGCGATGACCCTTGGCCCAGCTTTTACGCGTTGCATAGACGCTGCCCTGATAGGCGCCGAGTTCCTGCGAGGCGTCGGCGAGAATGTGAAAACCCTCGCGCTTCAGGCGCAAATCGGCCGGGGAGGAAATGATAGCGATCTGCGATGTTTTTTCCTTGAGCGATTTGACGCGCGCGCCGGTGCTGCCAACGGTGATGACCTTGTAGTCCTTGTCGCGCTCCAGTCCCTTGCCCTTCAGTATCTTGTAGAGAACCGTAGCATACCCGGAGGTGAGCGCGTCGACTGAGGCCGTCTTACCTTTCAGGTCGGACCATTTCTTGACCTCCGGGGATGTAACGACACTGTTCATGCCCGAATGCACGCCGCCGATGGCGACGACATCGTAATTGTCGTATTTCGCAGCGCCCGTACCTTCGGTATAGGCGACGATGTTGTCGAAGGCGGTCGAAACGATCTGATACTTTCCGTCCATCAGCGCCTTCATCTGCATTTTCGAACCCTTGGTGGTCTCGCGAACCACTTTGAGGCCGTTCTTTTCGAACAGGCCGAGATCCTGGGCGATCCAGATCGGCAGATTGGTGGCGCTGCCAAACGTGTACATCTTGAGTTCGGTGAGGGCCTGCGCCGAAGTCGCAATGCCGGCAAACGCCAATGCGGCGGTTATTGTGGAAATCGTCTTTTTCATATTTTCACTCCCTTATCCGTATTTCTTCATTGCCGTTCGAGTCCGGCCAAAGTGTTGCTCTCGCCGGACCCGCTTGCATGCTTGCGGAGCGCATCGGGGCGCCACGCCACATATCAGGACTGCGAAATCGCCTTGATGCGCAGATCGCCGATTCCGGCGCCGCTGCACACGACTTCGTCGCCGGGCTGCACCGGCGCAACGCCCTGCGGCGTGCCAGTGAAATAATAATCTCCGGGGTAGATCGTGTAATGCGACGACGCGAACTCGATCAGCTTGCGGCAGTCGTAGATGAGATTGTTCGTGTTCGTGCGCTGGCGGTCCTCGCCGTTCACCGTCAGCCAGATGTCCACATTGTCCGGGTTGGCGACTTCGTCGGCCGTCACCAGCCACGGACCTACCGGCGAATAGCCGTCGATCGACTTGCGGAAGCTGCGGTCTTCCTTGCCCCGGACGGTCATGTCGATGCCCATGCAATAGCCGGCGACATAGTCGAGCGCGTCATCGTATTTGATGTTGGTGCCCTCCTTGCCGATGATCATCACCAGCTCGCATTCGTGTTCGTTGAGACGATCGGGAAAGCGCAGTTTGATGTTACCCGACGGACCGACGATGGAGGAATTGGCCTTCAGGAAGATGCCGGCCTGCTGGATGCCGCGATGGGCGTCGGCCGGCGTGTTCTGGCGCGCCGCCATCTCGGCGATGTGGGCATGATAGTTGGTCGGCGCGGCCATGACCTTGGAATAGCGCGCCACCGGCGGCAGCAGCTTCACGCCGGAAATCGCGACGCCGGGCGATTTCTTCGCGGCATCTTCCATTTCGCCGCGGCGGGTGGCCAGGGCGGCGACAACGGGGTCGGCCAAGGAATCGTAGCGGGCCTTGTCACGAATGTCCTTTTGCAACGGCGTGATGTCATGCACCTGGTCGCCGATGACGACGCCGAGCTGATCTTCGTTGTAGCGGCACAGTTTCATGGAGTTCTCCTGGTTGGAATGGCGCGCGCCGTCCGGCAGGGCGGCGAAACGGAAAGCCGCGTACCGGCCGTATCGGACTGTTCCGGCGGCGTGCATACGGTCTGAAATTCGGCATTGAGCGGCTGCCGTCGCGGCAGCGGGTCGCCTCCCAAATAATATTCCTTGGCTTGTGCTGCGACAATAAATGCCGGACTTCGCTGCGCCAAGTGAAAAAGCGACTGGGTGCGCGACTGGATGCACGGCTTGGGTCGCGGCTTGGGTCGCGGCTTGGCGACAGCCGCGTTCGCCTGTATCGGTAGCCAACCAGGCGGGGATCCCGATGACCGACAATGCAACCAGTGAGCAAACGAAACAGGCGCAAAGCGAATTGCGGACCGTCCGCGACTTCCTGCGTTATGCGATCAGCCGTTTCGAAGCGGCGGGTATCGCCTACGGACACGGTACGACCAATGCGACGGACGAGGCTGCTTACCTCATTCTCGAAAAGCTGCACCTGCCTATCGACCGGCTCGATCCGTTTCTCGATGCGCGGCTATTGCCCGCCGAACGGGCGGAGCTTGCGGCGCTGATCGACGCGCGGGTGACGACGCGAAAGCCCGCCGCGTATCTTTTGAAGAAATCCTACATCAAGGGCGTGCCGTTTTATGTCGACGAGCGGGTCATCGTGCCGCGCTCGTTTATCGGCGAACTGATGTTTTCGGGCCTGTTCGACGAAGACGGCGGCGGACAGCTCTTGGACCCCAATGCCATTCACACGGTGCTGGACCTGTGCACGGGATCGGGCGCGCTGGCGATCCTGGCCGCGCATGTCTTTCCCGGGGCGCATGTGGACGCGGTGGAAATCTCGCCCGGTGCGGCGGAGGTGGCGCGGCGCAACATTGCCGAATGCGGGGTGGGCGAACGCATCGAACTGCTGACCGGCGATCTCTTCGCTCCCTTGGGCAAGCGCCGTTACGATCTCATCCTGACCAATCCGCCCTATGTCGACGCCGAGGCGATGGCGGCGCTGCCGCAGGAATACAGGCACGAGCCGGAACTGGCGCTGGCAGGCGGGCCGGACGGCCTCGATGTCGTGCGACGGATTTTGAAGGACGCACCCGCGCATCTCAATCCGGGCGGTGGCCTTCTCTGCGAAATTGGAACAGGCCGGGAAATCCTCGAGGGTGAATTTCCCGGCCTGCCCTTCCTCTGGCTCGACACCGAGGAAAGCAATGGCGAAGTCTTCTGGATCGCGGCCGAAGGTTTTGGCGTGACCTGAGAGTTACCGGAACGAACGCCCGCCCGAACGCCCGCCCCTGCCGCCGAAGCTCATTCCCGAGCCGCGACCGCCGGAACGCATTCCGTAGCCTCTGTCCCCGCCTCTGCCGCCAAACCCGCTGCGGCCTTCGTTGCGCGGACGGTATCCGCCGGGACGGCCGAAACGTCCGCCAGGCTGGCCCATCCGGGGCCGGTATCCCGGGCGCCCGTAGCCATGATCGCGGCCCGGACGCGGGCGCCAGCCGGGACGTCCGTGTTTTGGCGGCCGCACGCCACAGCCGCTACGGCTGTACCGGCACGGATTGGGCTTCACGACCGGCGGCGGACGGACGCCGCACCCGCGGCTGCGATAGCACGGAGCGGGGCCGGGCCGGACAATGCGGCAGCGCGGATGACGGCTGCCCGGATAACAGCGCGGACGCCAAGAATCGCGGATGATGCGGCCCGGCGGCGGGTCGTAAGCGGGAACGTCCTGATACGTCGGCCGGCTGACAATGCGGCGGGGCGGCGGATCGTACTGGCGAACCGGACGACGGGGGCGGATGCGGCTCACCCGCGATGGCTGCGCGTGCGGGCGCTCGACCCGGCGCACGGGGCGCGCCCGCGACGGTGCAGCGGGCGGCGCAACGGCAGGGCTGCGCGGCGCCGGAGGCCGGGCGGCGGGAGGCGGCGGGGGCGGCGGCGGCGCCAGCGCGAAGCGGGTGGTCTTGTTGCACAATTCGCCCGCGCCGTTCGCGCAAACCGAGGCGAAGTCCCACGGCTTGTTCGCCGGTTGGAGAACGTCGGAAATATCGGTGTCGTTGACGCTGACGCTCTGGCCCGGCTGGTTCAACACGCGGCAGCGGGCCGTGTTGCGAACGCAGACGTTGACCTCGCCTTCCTGCAGCACGACCAGCGTTATTCCGTTCGTCACGCGCACGTCGTAGGTGGTGCCGCGAACGCCGATGACCGCCTGCGGCGTCGTGACCTGATAGGCCTTGCTCGGCGAATTGCCGGAGAAAAAGCGGAACGCGCCGCGCGTCGCCTCAATGGCGACTGTCTTGGCCGTGCCGTCGCCGTTGTAGACGAACTTGTCGAGCTTCACTTCGCTGTCTGGACCGACGGACATGTTGGTCGTGTCGAGAAACACGATTTTGGTCATGCTGTCCGTACGGGTGCGAACATGATCGTCACGGTGGACGCGTGTTCCGGTCACGACGCGGAAGAAATTTCGCGTGTTGTCTTTGCGGCTTTGCACATTGTTCTTCACGACCGCGGCGCCGCCGATGACAGGCTGCGCGCTTGCCGGCGCAGCAGCGGCAAGAAAACCGGCGGCCAGCAGGCAAGCGAAACCTTGCGCAGAAGCTGTCGAGGCGATTTGCGAAATCGAACGGACCATGGCGTGTCCCTCACGTCGTCCGGCACATGCCGCCGGCGGCAATGCCCGTTCCCGCGCCATTGGGAACGGGATCATACGTGATTGATCGCACATGGAAAGGCTGGCGGGTGTGCGCTGGCGCACATGGGGCGCGCCGAAGAGGCTTTTACGCGCCCGTGACCCTGTTGAAGAAACCGGCAGCGAGATCGTAGGCGCGGCGCGCTTCGGACAGGCGTTCGGTAATCTGCATAAAGCCGTGCTGCACGCCTTCGTGAATATCGACGTCATAGCTGACGCCGGCTTCTTCGAGCCGGGCCGCGAAGCCGGCAGTGTCGCACAGCAGCGGATCGAGGCCGGCCGCGTTCAGATAGAGCGGCGGCAGGCGGGCGAGCTGCGCTTCGGACGCGAGGATCGGGCTGATGAGCGGATCGTAGCGCAGGGCGTCCGGCCCCTCGCCGCCGGGCGCGTACATGTCGAGGAACTTCTCCATGCCCGCGCGCATCAAGCCGTGGCCGGTTCCGAAACGGTTGTAGGACGGCGTGTCGAAATCGCAACCGTAGACGCCGTAGAACAGCAGGCCGCATTCGGCCGTACGGCGGCCGGCGCGCGCCTCGTGCAACAGCGTTGCAACCGCAAGATTCGCGCCGGCGCTGTCGCCGGAGATCGCGAGCGGGCCTTGAAACTCCGGGCTCTTTTCGGATTTACCGGTCACCCAGCGCCATACAGCGACGCAGTCCTGCAGACCAGCGGGATAGGGATATTCGGGCGCGAGCCGGTATTCGACATTCAGCACGCGCAGACCGAGCGCATTGGCGAGCGTGCGCGGAACCCGGGTGTGGGAATCGATCGAGCCGTTCACCCAGCCGCCGCCATGGATATAGACGGCGCAACCGGGCCGCGCATTGGCGGGCGTATAGAGATCGCAAGCGATGTCCGGCGCTCCGGAGAGGCCCGGCACTGCGATGCGTTCGACATTTGCGACCGCCGGTTCACCATTGTTCCAGCGCTTGTTGCGCTCGGCGGCGACGACGCGCAATTGTTCCTGCGTCATGCCGGTCTGGTCCGGAAGCTTCTTGTCCTCTTCGATGATGTATTGCCAGACGGCTTCCATCTCGTCCGAGCGGCGCGCATCCGGCGCGAGCAGGCGGTCGAGATCGATTTTGGTCAGGGGAGAAAGAGAAACGTTTTTGTTCATGGCAATTTCACCCAGTGCTGCGCCACGGGGATCATGGACCGCACCTTCTTCACCCGCACCGGATCGATGCGGGCTGCAACGTAACCTGTGCCGTCTGACGCTTTTGCGACAATGTGACCCCAGGGGTCTGCGACAAGCGAATGGCCGTATGTGAAGCGCGTCTCATTGCCCTGCTGGTGCGCGCCGGTCTGGCCTGCCGCGCACATGTAGACCTCGGTCTCGATGGCGCGGGCGCGCAGCAGCACATCCCAATGGTCCTTGCCGGTCTGCAGGGTGAAGGCGGCGGGCAGGGCAATCATGTCCGCGCCTTTTTCGGCCAGCGCCGCGAACAGGTAGGGAAAGCGCAGATCGTAGCAGATGGAACAGCCGACGGTGATGTCGTCCGCCTTGTAGGTCACCACCGCATTGCCGGGCACATAGGCCTTGCTCTCGCGATATTCCTGTCCGTCCGGCGTGACGATGTCGAACATGTGGATCTTGCGGTAGCGCGCGACTTCGTTGCCATCGCGGTCGAAGGCGACCGTGGTGTTGCCCATGCGCTCCTCGCCATCGATGCGCTCGAGAATGGAGCCGCCGTGAATATGGACGCGGTGCTTGCGGGCGAGTTCCTGCAGCATGGAATAAGCCTCGCCGCCGGGCAGTTTTTCCGATGCGTTCCATTTGTCTTCGCGCGAGCCGCCCATGAAGTCCCAGACTTCCGGCAGGCTGATCCAGTCCGGCTTTTCCTCGGCGATGGCGCGCTCTACCAGTTCGCGCGCCTGGGCCATGTTGGCGGCCTTGTCGCTGCCGGAGTTCATCTGGATCAGTGCGACTTTCATGGATGCCTCTTCTTTTCCGCTGGCGCGCAACGTCCGGAACTTTCGCAATCCCAAGTCCAGATGCTGCGGCTTTTTGTTTCCTCGCGCAAGCCCGGTCCGCAAGGATCGGGCGGCTGCGTCAGTTTGCGGCTTCCAGCGCCAGTGCGATGCCCTGGCCGACGCCGATGCACATGGTGGCCAGCGCACGCTTGGCGTTACGCTGCTGCATTTCCAGCGCAGCGGAGTAGGCGATGCGAACCCCCGACATGCCGAGCGGATGGCCGATGGCGATTGCGCCGCCGTTCGGGTTCACATGCTCCGCGTCGTCCGGCAGGCCAAGATCGCGCATGCAGGCGAGCGCCTGCGCCGCAAAAGCCTCGTTCAGTTCGACAACGTCGAAATCCGAGATCTTCAGACCCTGCCGCTGCATCAGCTTGCGCGTGGCGGGGGCGGGACCGATACCCATGATACGCGGCGGCACGCCGGCCGTCGCCAGCCCGGTGATCCGGGCCACGGGCGTCAGGCCGTATTTCGCCACTGCTTCGGCCGAAGCGATCAGCACCGCCGCAGCGCCATCGTTGATGCCGGAGGAATTGCCAGCCGTCACCGAGCCGCTTTTGCGGAAAATCGGCTTCAGTTCGCCGAGCTTTTCCGGCGTTGTTTCGCGCGGATGCTCGTCGCGGTCGACAATCGTGACATTGCCTTTCCGGTCCTTCAGCTCGACGCCGTAGATTTCCTTCGCCAGCCTACCGGAAGCAATGGCCTTCGCCGCGCGCTGTTGCGAGCGGAAGGCGAATGCGTCCTGATCTGCGCGGGAGATCTGGCATTGCTCGGCGAGGTTTTCCGCCGTTTCGCCCATGGCGTCGACACCGTACTGCGCCTCCATTTTCGGATTGATGAAGCGCCAGCCGAGGGTCGTATCGTACAGTTGCGCATCGCGCGCAAAAGCGCCAGTCGACTTGCCCATCACATAGGGGGCGCGCGACATGCTCTCGACGCCACAGGCGATGGCTATATCGAGTTCACCCGTGCGCACCGCGCGCGCTGCCGTTCCCACCGCGTCCAGACCCGAACCACACAGGCGGTTCATGGTGACGCCGGGAATTTCCTGCGGCAGACCGGCGAGCAGCAGCCCCATGCGCGCGACGTTGCGATTGTCCTCGCCGGACTGGTTGGCGCAACCGGCGAAGACCTCATCGACCGCTTCGACGGGAAGGTCGGCGACCTTTTTCATCAGCGCGGCGATGGCTCCGGCCAGCATGTCGTCGGGACGTACGGAGGAGAGCGCTCCGGCATAACGGCCAACGGGCGTGCGAACCCCTGCGCAGAGATAGGCTTCGGTCATTGTGTCCCCGAGTGTTGTTTTCAATGGCTGAAAGAGGCTCACTTGTACTGGACGCGCCGCGCGCATGCCAGCGAAACCATTGGACCATCACCGCGGGGTTTCGTCTATCCATGCCTGCAGATCCGCCGTCTGCCGGGCATTGAAATGCAGCCCCAGTTTCGTTCGCCGCCAGAGGATATCATCGGCGGTTCGCGCCCATTCGTGCGCCATTGCCCAGCGTACTTCGGCCTCGTAAAGGCCCGCGCCAAAATCCCGGCCCGGCCCGCCGGCGCGATCGGCCTGTGCGGCAATTGCGCCTGCTTCGCCGCCGTAGCTCCGCAACCAGCGGCGGAGGACGGAAACCGGCAGCCACGTGTGCCGGGCCCTGAGTTGGCTTTCCAACGCGCCAAGACCGCCGGGCGGCAGATCGCCGCCGGGCAGGTGGATTTCTCCCGTGCGGGACAGTGCGGACAGGCGGGTTTCGTGCGGCGAGGCCGCCGCAAGCTTCTCCATCGCATGGGCGGCGAGCGTCCGGTAGCTGGTGATCTTGCCGCCAAGGACGGTCAGCAGCGGCGCCTCTCCCTCCGGCGCATCGACCTCCAGGCGATAGTCGCGGCTCGCCGTCTGGGCTGTTCCGCCGACGTCGTCCGCCAGAGCACGCACCCCGGCAAAGGTCCAGACGACATCCGAAGTTTGGAGCTGGCGGCGGAAGTAGGCGTTCACCGCCGCCAGCAGATAGTCGATTTCAGATGCTAGAGGTTTGGATTTGGCGGGATCGCCGGAAAACTCGGTGTCCGTGGTCCCGATGAGGGTAAATTCCTCCTCGAAGGGAATGGCGAAGACAATACGGCGGTCATGGTTCTGGAAAATATACGCCTTGCCATGGCCGTAGAGGGCGGGAATCACGATGTGTGCGCCCTGCACCAGCCGCAGCCGCGGGCTGGCCTCACCGTGTGGCAAATCGCCGGCCAGCCTGCCGGCCCAGGGCCCGGCGGCATTGACCAGCATGCGCGTACGGACTTCCAAAGGGTCGGCGTCCCGCGGCGCGAGGCGGACGATCCATATGCCATCCTCGCGCCGCGCCGCCGCTACATTCGTTCGCGTGAGGATGGTAGCGCCCCGGTTTGCAGCAGCGCGGGCATTCAGGATCGTCAGCCGGGCGTCGTCGGCATAGCAGTCAGAATATTCGAAACCGCTGCGGTATTGTGGCTGGAGCGGTGCGCCCGCTTCGTCCTGCGCCAGATCAAGACCATGCGACGCTGGCAGCGTGACCCGCTTGCCCAGCCAGTCATAAAGAAAGAGACCGAGCCGGAGCATCCATTTCGGCCGCATGCCGGGCGCGTGCGGCAGGACAAAGCGCATCGGGCGGACAATATGCGGGGCCATGCGCATGAGAATTTCGCGCTCGGTCAGGGCTTCGCGCACGAGGCGGAATTCGTATTGCTCGAGATAGCGCAGGCCGCCGTGGATCAGCTTGGACGAGGCCGAGGACGTGCCCTGCGCGAGATCGCCGCCTTCAGCCAGGCATACATGCAGGCCGCGACTGGCTGCATCGCAAGCGATGCCGCAGCCGTTGATGCCGCCACCGGCAATGAGGATGTCGTATGGTTCGGGCACTATTCGTGACAGGCGATAAGGCTGTTGTTCACCCAGCCTGAAACGCCCTTGTCCATCTTGGATTCATGGGCTTTTTCGAATTGAACGCCGGCGTGATAGACGACGTAGATCCAGTTATCCTTGCGGATCAGCTTTTCGAAATCCGGCGGATGCAGCAGGCCCACAAGTTCGCCCTTTTTCATGCGCGCGATGAGCTTGCCGCCCGGGCTGGCAGCCTGCCGTAGCGCAACGAACCCGTCGCGCGTCGGCTTGATGGCGCAATTGTAGCGGGCGAACGCCTCTTGCGGCGCGAAAGGCAGTATTGCCGCAGCAACTGCAGCGGCGAGAATTGGCTGATTAAACAGTGTCGGCAAGCATCGCTCCATTGGCGAGCGTGGCGGGACAGGCGAAAACCGCCCTACAATCCCTCAAATTGCGACGCGGCGCCAGCCGGTCGATGACGGTGCGATCATGTTTACATAATGAACATTATTCGTGTAAATTTTCCATGCCAAAAGACTGTCATGGAAGAGATGCACGAACGCCTGCGCAACGCACGGATTAAGGCCGGGTACAAATCCGCTCGCCGCGCCGCCTTGCGCTTCGGCTGGTCCGTCTCGACCTATGCCGCCCATGAAAACGGCCAGAACCGCTTCGATGCGGAGAGCGCCCGCGCCTATGGCCGGGCGTTTTCGGTTTCGCCGGGCTGGCTTCTCACCGGAGAAGATGCGGCGGCAGCCATAGCGAACACGCAGAATCCGGGAACCCCGCTCATGCCCACCGCCCAATACGTCCTGACCCTGTCCTGCGCCGACCGGCCGGGAATCGTTGCCGAAGTCACGACCCATCTGTTCAAGAACGGTTGCAACATTCTCGACGCGCAACAGTTCGACGATGTCGCGACAAACCGGTTTTTCATGCGGGTCGTATTCGACGGGCCGGAAGGCGAAATTCAGCAATTGCGTAGCGGCTTCGCTACAGTAGCCGGCAATTTCCAGATGAGCTGGACGCTACGGGCGCGATCCGAGCGCAAGAAGACGATGATCCTGGTGTCGCGCTTCGACCATTGCCTGGCCGATTTATTGTACCGCTGGCGGCTCGACGAATTGCCTATGGAGCCCGTCGGCATCATTGCCAACTACCCACGCGAGACCTATGCGCATCTGGATTTCGGCGACATCCCGTTTCACCACCTGCCGGTCACGCGGGAAACGAAGATGGAGCAGGAAAGCGAATTATGGCGGCTGGTGCAGGCCGGCGGCGCGGATGTCGTCGTGCTGGCGCGCTACATGCAAATCCTCTCCGACGGCCTCGCTGCGAAGCTGGCCGGGCGCTGCATCAACATCCATCATTCGTTTCTGCCGGGCTTCAAGGGGGCAAGCCCCTATACCCAGGCCTATGCCCGCGGCGTCAAACTGATCGGCGCCACGGCGCATTACGTCACGGCCGATCTCGATGAAGGGCCGATCATCGAGCAGGACGTGGAGCGCATCACCCACCGCGACACGCCGGAAGATCTCATCCGCAAGGGTCGCGATATCGAACGGCGCGTGCTGGCGCGCGCGTTGCGCTATCACCTCGAAGATCGCGTGCTGACCAACGGCCGCAAGACGATCGTCTTCGGAGAATAGTCCGTTCAGATAAGCGTATAACCCAAGAGCGCATTGCAGGCGGGCGCGGTTCCGCCCGCCGCACCCATCCGTTTGTCCGTGTGCGGCTTACCGCCAGGGATTATTGGGGTTGCGGAAGAAGTCGAACGCCGGCTTCGGCTTGTTGACCGGAGCGTAGGCGAGCGGCGCGGACCGCGAGCGCTTGGAAGCGTATTTCGTCTTGGCCTTGCCACCCTTGGCGAAATACTTCTTGGAAGTCTTTGCCTTGGCGAGGTAACGCTTGGACTTCTTGGACTTCTTCAGGCTGGCGTAGCTCTTGTTCGACTTTTTGGCCGAGGCGTAGCGCTTGGAGCCCTTGTTCTTCGCGTAGTACGCGTGATGCGAGCCGGTGATGGTGATCGTCGCGCCTTCGCGTTTCACCATTGCGAATAGCTTCGCGGCGTTCGCGGTGTGCAGACGGATACAGCCGTGCGAGGCCGGCGAGCCGAGACGGCCAACTGCGCCCGTGCCGTGGATCGCATAACCGCCCCGGAAGAAGATCGAGTACGGCATCGGCGACATGTTGTATTTGCGCGAATAATGCATGCGGCGCAGCGACTGCGGCCGGTAGGTGCCGTTAGGTGTGCCGTAGCCCATGCGGCCGCTGGAGATTTTCCAGCTGTAATTTCCGCTGGAGCTTGAAACGTGCATCGTCTGCGAGGTCAGATTGACAGAGACGCGAACCCTTGCTTCTGCAGAAGCAAGTCCCATGAGCATACCCGCGGCGACAGCGACCGCGGAAAGAAGACGAAAACGCATGACCCTACTCCCGTGAAAAACCGATACTGCTCAAAACACATCAAGGCGCCGCTGACTGTGTGCGGCCACACATTCGCCCAACTTGGCCTGGCGGTAAACCTCAAAATATTTACACGGTTATCAAATTAGATGAATGCCGATTTGCCATCTGCGGCCACGCTTGCGCCCGGCCGGTTTGCCGGCAAGGTTAAGACTTTGTAAATTCCCCGCGAATTAAAACGGTTCGAATCGGGACGCATTTCGGGAGCCGGGCTGACCATGTCTTTGGGACGCACGATTTTTCTTTCGGCCGCATGTTGCCTCGCCGTCTTGAGCAGCGCTTGCGCCCAGACGCGCGGAACGCTGTCGGGCGTTTCGCTGCCGCCGCTGAAGAACCCCGAGAGCCTCGCCAACCCGGCCAAGGAAGTCTTCGGCCGCAAGCTTCTGCCGGCCGACATGCAGGCCCGCTCCATCGGCTTTTATTCCCGCGGCTGCCTCGCCGGCGCCGAAGCGGTGCCCCTGGATGGCGACGCCTGGCAGGTGATGCGGCCATCGCGCAACCGCAACTGGGGCCATCCGGTTATGGTGGACGTGGTCAAACGTATTGCCCGCAAGGGCCGCAAGGATGGAGTCTGGAGCGGCCTTCTTGTCGGCGATATTTCGCAAGCGCGTGGCGGCCCGATGCTGACCGGCCATGCCTCGCATCAGATCGGCCTGGACGCGGATATCTGGTTCACGGAAATGCCCGGCCACAAGCAGACCCGGAAAGAGCGCGAGTTCACGTCCGCTGTCGACATGGTCCGCAAGGACCGGAAGGACATCGATCCGAATGTGTGGAGCGACCGGCAGTTGAAGATCGTTCGCATCGCTGCGAAACAGCCGGAGGTCGAGCGTATTCTCGTCAATGCCGCCATCAAGAAGGCGCTGTGCCGTTATCGCGGGGCCGACCGGGGCTGGCTCGCAAAGGTACGGCCGTATTGGGGGCACAACTATCATTTTCACATACGGATTTCGTGCCAGAACGGCAGCCCCGACTGCCGCCGCCAGCAGGCTGTGGGTGGCGGGGACGGTTGCGGGCAGGAACTTGCGTGGTGGTTCTCCCCGGCCGTACTGAACCCGCCGAAGCCGAAAAAGCCGCCGAAGAAGCGCCCGCCCGTGACGATGGCGCAGATGCCGGCGGCATGCCTCACGATAGCGCGCGCGCCGGAAAAGAAATGAAGATGCGCAAACTTGACGGCGTCACGCCGCGTTGACGCCGGTCCCTATCGGACAGGCGACGCCGGTGCCGCCGAGCCCGCAATAGCCACGCGGATTTTTGGCCAGATATTGCTGGTGGTAGTCTTCCGCGAAGTAAAATTCGGGCGCATCCAGAATTTCCGTCGTGATCGGCCGGTAGCGGCGATCGGCAAGCAGTTTGCCGTACATTTCCTTGCTGGCTTCCGCCACCGCGCGCTGATCCGCGTCGAAAACGTAAATCCCCGAGCGGTACTGGGTGCCGACGTCGTTGCCCTGCTGCATGCCCTGTGTCGGATCGTGATTTTCCCAGAAGGTCTTCAGCAGCTTCTCGTAGGACACGACGGCAGGATCGAAGACCACCAGAACAACTTCGTTGTGCCCGGTCATGCCGGAGCAGACTTCCTCGTAGGTCGGATTGGGCGTCGGGCCAGCAGCATAGCCGACCGCAGTGATGTGTATCCCCTCGCCAAGCTCCCAGAATTTGCGCTCTGCGCCCCAGAAGCAGCCCATGCCGAACATGGCTTTCTGCATGCCTTCGGGATAGGGAGCCTTGAGCGCGCGACCGTTTACAAAGTGACTGGCTGCTGTCGGAATGGGATTGGACCGGCCCTTCAACGCCTCGTCCGCGGAAGGAATGGCGAGCGGTTTGCGAAATCCGAACATGGCTGTCTCCCGAAAGCATCCAAGGCAGGCGATTGCCCCACCGGCATCTGGGCTGGGGGCCTGCACGTTTCAACGGCGCGGAAGTAAAGCTTTCGCGAGCCTGCTTTATTCCCGCCCGGAATAGCCTACCGCAAGGCGGCGGCGGCGCGCCAGCCAGATCAGCAAAAGCCCAAGCACGGCCACAACCAGAAACGCCGGCAACAGAAAAAGCGCGCGCAGGAAGGGATCCCAAAGAAGCGGATGGATGTTCTGCTCGACGGCCGGCTTCAGCAACGGAAAGGCTTTGGGAAACACCGCCGCGGCTGTCTGACCGAAGGTCGTAACGGTTACCTTCGATACGGCGATGGACCGCGTCCCATCGACGATCAACGCCGCAAATCCGCCGGCCAGCAAGATGATGCCGATCGTTCTGATTATGAAACGGAACATGAAACAAAACCGTGATGGGGCCGTCCGACCGCACATTCCGGACCTGATTATCGCAAGGCGCTGTGCCTGTCCATGCAACGTGAGCGCCAGCGCGGCAAAGAAAGATTCCAGTGCCGGTTTCGGCGCTTGATCTGCCGCCGCTCCTGACTATAGTGCGCCGAATTCGCCGGCTGTCCGGGAAATGGCCGGCCGGTTACCGTCCGCAAACGACGCGTGTACGGCGCAGCCCGCATGGACCTGCGCGAAAGTCGGCTCGACTTTACAGGCGGTCGGTGCAGGCTTGAGCGTTATGCGTGCGCCTGTCGCAAGTTGGGTTTGGTGAGGTGGCCGAGTGGTTTAAGGCGCACAGCTTGCCGCACGCGGCAAGCGTTCCAATTGGGAATGCGTGCGCCTGTCGCAAGTTGAGTTTGGTGAGGTGGCCGAGTGGTTTAAGGCGCACAGCTTGCCGCACGCGGCAAGCGTTCCAATTAGGAATGCGTGCGCCTGTCGCAAGTTGAGTTTGGTGAGGTGGCCGAGTGGTTTAAGGCGCACAGCTTGCCGCACGCGGCAAGCGTTCCAATTGGGAATGCGTGCGCCTGTCGCAAGTTGAGTTTGGTGAGGTGGCCGAGTGGTTTAAGGCGCACA
>JBFWRC010000025.1:0-74715 GCA_050249115.1 Beijerinckiaceae bacterium | reverse complement strand
CGATCCTGTCCGTCAGGCCCTGCCGGTGCACGTAGCGCGAAATCGTTTCCAGCACCTCGCGCGACGAGCGGATGCCGTAATCCTTCGGGCTTGCTTCCATTGCCTTCAACGTCGACCGGTCGACCAGGCCGCAGGCGACATAGTCTTCCAGAGTCTTGCGCGCCGTCAGGTCGACTTCGTCTTTGGCGGCCTTGAAGGCGTGAAAGATGTTGACCGCCGCCCACGGATGTTTTTCGTGCACGTCGCGTTTGATCACCATTGCGTGGTTGATCGGATAGATGCCGGTTTTCGCATAGTAGCGCTTGGATTCGGCGAGTGGATCGGCAAACAGCAAATGACAGACATCGGAGATGTCCGCCGAACTGCGGTCGACGAGGTTCTTCTCCGACAGGTAGAGCAGGGTGCCGTCCAGCTCGCCGTTGACCAGCATCTCGCCGATATTGGTCGTGCGCGGAATCTGGTTGACCGTCACGCCCGGAGGCGCCTTGAAACCGGTCGAGCCGCCGTGGCTGATGTCGGGCGTGCGTTCCATGTGCCAGATAATGTCTTTCGGCTGGACGCCGTATTCGTCCTCGAGAACGCCGCGCGACCAGATCGCCCAGGTCTGCTGGTATTCGGGCACGCCGATCTTCTTGCCGACAAGGTCTTTCGGTTCCTTGATGCCGCTGTCGTTGCGCACGAGTATGCTGGTGTGGAAGAAGTGGCGCATCGTGTAGATCGGCAGGCCGACGAAACGGCGGTCGCCGCGCGCCGTCGTAATGAAGAATGACGACATCGACATTTCCGAAACGTCGAACTCGGCGAATTTGAGCTGCCGCCAGAACATTTCCGACGGGTGAACCGTCGTCGGCATCAGCCTTATTCCTTGCGGCTGGAAACGGCCTTCCAGGATGGGGCGCGTACGCTCGTTGTTGGACAGGGCAAGCGACAGCGAAATCGGTTCGGCGGACATGCGTTTCTCCCGGCAGGCTTTGAGTGTTTTGCTTGCAGGATTGGTAGCGCATGACGAAAACAGCCGCAACGCTGTCGGATTGCGGCTGTCGATTGAGCGCAACCAGGCGCCCCTTTCGTGCGCGTTATTTCTTCTTGATGCCCGCCAGCGCCTGCACATGGGTGCGCAATTCGGGCGAAACGGTCAGGACTTCGTTTATCTGCTTCTCTGTCGCTTCGCCGGTCTTCCATTCCAGCTCGCTATTGTTCTTTTTCTTGTATTCGGCAAGGTAATCCTTGTCCTTGACAGTCTTCAGCCACGCCGCCCGCAGTGCAGCAACGGCTTCCTTCGGCGCGCCGGGCGGCAGGACGACAGTCCGCAGGGTCGTCCGCGCCCCGGCAATCGTCTTGTAAAGCTGCCAGTCCAGGCCCTTGGGCATGGCGTCCTTGCCGAACTTCATCTTGTAGACATCGGTGAATGTCGGGATTTCCTTCGGCACCGAAGCGGCGTGATGCAACAAGCCGTCCTCGCCCAATACGCCGTTGTGCCACAACGGAATCGAGGTGCCCTTGGCAACCAGATTAGGAACCACACCGCCGAAATATCCGGCCAGCGAATCCTCGGTGTACTGGATCTCGTTCTGCATAATGGCGCGGCGGATCGGTCCGGCCGATTTGAAGCCGGTGACATGCTCGTGCTTGATTCCCAGCATCCGCAGCGTCACCTTGATGGCGATGTCTTTCGACGTTGTTGGCGCGTGGCCGGCGCTTTTGAAAACAACGGCATTCTTGAGAAACCCGTCGATGGATTTTGTCTTGCCGTCCCCGCCGATGTCGGTCCGCGCGTGGGCGATCTGCTGTTGTCCGATGGCGCCGATATAGATGAGATCTTTCAGGCTTGCCGTGAGAACGCCGGAATCGGCCAGTTCCGGCATCCACGGGGTCGTGAATACGCCCATGAAAGTGCCGTCTTTCTTCGCGCCCTTGTTCATGAAATTCGCGCCGACGGCCCCGCCTGCTCCCGGCATGTTGCGCACTACCACACGCGGGCTGCCGTCGATGTATTTTTCAAAGTAGCGCATGAGCGTGCGGCCCTGCACGTCCGTATTGCCGCCGGCGCCGTAGTTGATGACGACGTTGAGCGTTTTGCCTTTGTAAAATTGCGCGTGCGCCGGGTTCAAACCCGCTGCGGATGTCGCCACAGCGCAAATAGAAGCTGCCAGCAACAATCGTTTCGTGGCCATGATATCCTCCCTGGTTGAGCCCGTGCGCGACTGCTTGCCGGGCTGTTCGTTGTCTTTTCCGGGAAGTTCTTGCCGAAACGAAAGTAGAGGCCCGGAAAGAAGGGATTGCCCCGATTGTGCGCATTTCCCTTGTTTTGGAAGGTAGAGGCCCTTTACCGGTCGCGCAACCCCTGTAAAAGAGAGAGCAGGTACCGGTCGCCGAAACCGCCTGCGTGAAAGCGCTATTGACCGGGTAGCATTGGCGGACAAACATGCTGCGGAACTCCGCCCCGGCGGGACAACGTGCAACCTGAACGGATACTTCTATGGATCTGCCCTATTCGCCGGAAATGGCCCGTTTCGCGGACGAAGTGCGCGAGTTCGTGCGCAGTTCGCTCGATCCCGTAACGCGCGACCATGTGTTGAACAATCGGTCGATCCCGCCCGAACTGCAGCGCGCCTGGCAGCGGACGCTGGCGGACAAGGGCTGGGCCTGTCCGGGTTGGCGCAAGGAATATGGCGGACCGGGTTGGAGCGCGCTGGAACAGCTCGTCTACGACAATGTCGCTTCGCAGGAAGGCGCCCCGTCGCAGATTCCCTTCGGCGAAAGCATGATTGCCCCGGTTCTGATGGCGGCTGGATCGGATGAGCAGAAAGCCCATTTCCTGCCCAATATCCGTACGCTCGACTACTGGTTCTGCCAGGGCTTTTCCGAGCCGGGATCGGGTTCCGACCTTGCTTCGCTGAAAACCAGAGCGGTCCGCGACGGCGACGAATGGGTGATCAACGGCCAGAAAATGTGGACCAGCGGCGCCCATCACGCCAACTGGATATTCATGCTGGTGCGTACGAACACCGAAGTGAAGCAGCAGGAAGGTATTTCCATGCTGGTTTTTCCGATGTCGACGCCGGGCGTCACCGTCCGTCCGATCGTCACCATGGACGGCGGCCATCACACGAACGAGACTTTTTTCGATGATGTCCGCGTGCCCGCGAACGCCCTGATCGGTGAAGTGGACAAGGGATGGACCTACGCCAAACTCCTGCTCGGCCACGAGCGGACGAGCATCGCCCGCATCGGTCAGTCGAAGCGGCAACTGGCGCGGCTCAAGGCCTTCGCCGCCGGCCAGAAGATCCGCGGCAAGGCGCTGATCGACGATCCCGTCATGCAGAAGCGCATAGCAGCGGTGGAAATCGATCTCGCCGCGCTGGAGCTGACAGCGCTGCGGACGATTTCCGGTGCTGGCGGAAGCGGGCCTGGCGTCGAGGCCAATCTCTTGAAAATCAAGGGCTCGGAAATTCAGCAGGCGCTAACGGAGCTGTTCGTTGACGCCGCAGGTCCGTATGCGCTGCCCTTCGATCCCGAGCGCGGCGGCGGTGAGACAAACGCCCCGCCGCTCGGACCGGACGGCGCTGCGTCCTGGGGGCCGAATTACCTCCAGACGCGTGTCGTGACAATTTACGGCGGATCGAATGAGATTCAACGCAATATCGTCGCCAAAACGCTCGGCCTGTAAGGACAGCGGGCGCAAAAAGCGAAGCGAATTGACCGGGAAGTATGCAAAATGGATTTTTTGGAGACCGAAACCCAGACGCTTTTGCGCGAAACTGCCGACCGTCTGGTGCGCGATAAATACGATTTCGACGCCCGCAAGAAAATCGTCGCCCTGCCGGAAGGCTATTCTCCGGACGCCTGGTTCGAGTTCGCAAACCTCGGCCTGCTCGGCGTCGACGCGGCCGAAGAGCATGGCGGTTCGGGCGGATCCTTCGCGGATCTCGCCGTGGTGCTGGAAGCCTTCGGCCGTGGCCTTGTGGTTGAGCCCTATCTGTCGAGCATTGTCCTGTCGGCGGCGGCCCTGCGGGCTGCAGATGGCGGCAAGAACAGCGAACTCCTTGCCAAACTGGCGGCCGGAGAAACGACGATGGCGCTCGCCTATGCCGAACCGGGCAGCGGTTTCGACTCCGCCTGGGTCGAGACAACGGCGAAAGCAGAAGGAAGCAGTTTCACATTGAACGGCCACAAGGCCGTGGCCCTCGGCGCCGACAATTCAGAATATCTGCTTGTTTCGGCGCGCACAGCCGGAGCACCGGGCGATGCCGCGGGCATTTCCCTTTTCTTGATTCCGCGCGGTGCAGCGGGAGTGACAATCCGTCCCTGCAAGTTGATGGACGACCGCACCGCCGCCGATATCGTACTGGAAAACGTCAAGGTCGGCGCGGATGCGCTTGTTGGCGAACGCGACAAGGCTCTGCCGGTTCTGGAAGAAGCCCTGGACCGCGCCACGGCGGCCGTTTGCTGCGAAGCGGTCGGCGCCATGAACGCGGTCAACCTGCTCACGCTGGACTATCTCAAGACGCGCCAGCAATTCGGCCGGCCCATCGGCAAGTTCCAGGTGCTGCAGCATCGCATGGCCGACATGATGATGGCAGAGCAGACCGCGCGCTCCATGATGGCGCTTGCTATCGCCAATGCGGAAAATCCGGATGCGAAAGAGCGTTCGAAGGCTATTTCGGCAGCCAAGGTGCAGGTCGGCAACTCCGGCAATATCGTCGGGCGTGGTGCGATTCAATTGCATGGCGGCATTGGCATGACCGACGAATATATCGCCGGCCATTATTTCCGCCGTCTCACAGCCATCGAAAAGATGTTCGGCGATACCGACTGGCATCTGGCGCGCTTCGCCGCGCTGTCGCGGTAAGCGCTCCAGTTGTGGCTTGACCGGCGCGAGCGGGCGTTCCAAATACCTGCACGCCGGATTATCCCATAAAATATGGATGAAACGCCATGAACCGCAATTACACCGATCCCTTTCTGCCGCCCGAGCGTCTGCTTCTGGGTCCTGGCCCGTCGCCAGTTGCGCCGGAAGTTCTGGCAGCGATGGCGCAAGGAACGATCGGCCATCTCGATCCGGCCTTCATCGGCCTGATGGACGAGCTGAAGGCGATGCTGCAGACGCTCTTCAATACGAAGAACGACGCAACTTTCACCGTCGCCGGTCCCGGCAGCGTCGGCATGGACGCCTGCATTCTTAACATGGTCGAGGCGGGCGATAAAATCCTCATCGCCCGCAATGGCGTCTTCGGAATGCGCATGACCGAAGTGGCAGCGCGCGGGGGCGGCGATGTTGTGACGCTCGATTTCGAGTGGGGCACGCCGGTTACCGCCGAGGCCGTCGACAAGGCGCTGGGAGAAAACCCCGGCGTCAAATTCGTCGCTTTCGTCCATGCGGAAACTTCGACGGGTGTATTGTCAGACGCCGGAGCAATTTCGAAAGCCGCCCAAAAACACGGCGCAATGGTCATCATGGATTGCGTGACCAGTGCTGGCGGCGTGCCCGTGCTAGCTGACGAATGGGGCATCGACGCCCTCTACACCGGCACGCAGAAATGCCTGTCCTGCCCGCCCGGCCTGTCTCCTGTGTCCTTCAGTCCGAAGGCGATCGAGCACATCAAGAATCGCAAAACCAAGGTCTTGTCATGGTTTCTCGACGTCACACAGGTCATGGCCTATTGGGGCGGCGAAGGCGCCAGAGCCTACCATCATACCGCGCCGATCAATTCGCTCTATGGTCTGCACGAGGCCCTGCGCCGTCTGCTGGTCGAAGGGCTCGAGAACAGTTTCGCGCGGCACAAGCAGGCACATCTGCGTCTGGTTGCCGGTCTTGAAAAAATGGGCATGCAGATGCTCGTCGCCGAACCCTATCGCCTGCCACAGCTCAACACCGTGAAAATTCCCGATGGCGTCGCCGACGCGAAAGTGCGTTCGTCACTGTTGAACGACCACAACATCGAGATCGGCGCCGGCCTTGGCCCGCTCGCAGGCAAAGTCTGGCGTATCGGCCTGATGGGCGAAGGCGCGCGCAGCGAAGCCGTCGACCGCGTATTGAAAGCGCTCGGCGAAGTGCTGGCGAAAGAGCCGGCGTAATTTTTTTGCGTTTCTGCTTCCGGGGAGAATCCCCCGTCATCCGACCCGGCCTGCTGCCGGTCCTTCTCCCCTCGCGGAAGACGGTGGCCCGGCGCAATGCGCCGGGTCGGATGAGGGGGGCTCTTGAATTCGAAGCGCGTCCTCCCGATAGCGCGCCTCACGCCTTCTGCCACATCAGCATGTGATAGCCGTCGGGCAGGGGATGCCAGTAGGGCTTCACTTTCAGGCCTATTTTCATGTCGTCCTTTGTGATGCCGACCGTATTGCCCATGATCTGCACGCCTTCCGGCAGTTCGACCACGGCAAGGAAAAACGGCTCGTGACCGCGGAAAGGCGGGCGTGCGCGGCGGACGATGGTGAAGGAATAGATTTCGCCCTCACCCTTCACTTCGCGCCATTCCAGCTTGCTGGCCTTTCCGGTGAAGCGGCTGGTCGCGCGCGGATACCACTGGTAGCGGCCCGCCTCCGTATCGTACTGCACCAGAAGTTTCTTGTTCTTCGTGCCTTCCCAATAGGGCTCCGAATAGGAGCGCGACTGCGGCGCGGTGCGTTCGATGTGCAACGTGTCGTTGATCGTTTCCATGGCGCGCCTCTCAGCCGTTCGGGGTTAGAACCATCACAACCGAAGAATTCCAGTTGCGTGCGTAGGGAATGCCGCCGATGCCGGTGACCATGGCGTTCGAGGTATCCTTGACCTGCCGTGCACCGCCTTCGCCCATGAGCTGCCGGACGGCCTCGATCAGGTTGGTGCCGCCGCCGGCAAGGCCGACCTGTCCGGCGGAAATCTGGCCGCCGCCGGTATTCAGCGGCAGATCGCCGTTGAAATTGAAGTCATGCTCGCGAATGTAGTCGCAGCCCTGACCCTTTTTGCAGAAGCCGATCATTTCCATCTGCAGCATCATGGCGATGATGAAGTCGTCGTAGGGATGGAACGACTTTATATCCGAGGCCTTGAGCCCGGCTTGTTTCAGCGCCGCTTCGCCGGCCGGTTTGTGGCCGGTATTGGTGACGTCGACGATGTTTTCGGAGAACTCGTAGCTCGTCTTCTCGCCATACCCTATCGGCGTGATGGCCTTGGTAAGCCCCTTGCGCGCTGCGTTCTTTTTCGACGTGACGATGAGCCCGCTTGCGCCGTCGCAAACCATGACGCTGTCGAGGAGGCGGATCGGGTCGGCGATCATCCGCGAGCTGAGATAATCGTCCACCGTGATTGGCGTGCGCAGCTTTTCGCAGGCCAGCTCGTTGAGCACCGCACCATTGCGTTGCGCTACCGCCAGCTTTCCGAGCATCGAATAATCGAGGCCGAACTGGTGTTCGTAACGATTGGTGATGAAGCCGAAAGATGTGGGTGGCCCGAGCAAGCCCAGCGGTGCTGTCCATTCGGCCTGATAGTGCCGCGGGCGCGAATTGTTCTCGCGCCCCTGGGTGTCGGCGTAGAGGCAAAACACGGTTTCGGCCAGCCCTGCCTCGATGGCGATGCAGGCCCGCGCCAACGCTGCCGTCGGCGAGCATCCGCCAAGGTCGACCATGTTGCAGAAGTTCACCTCCAGCGCCAGCTGGTCGGAAGTGGCCTGCGCCCAGAAGCAGTTGCCCGCTCCGGTTTGCGAGGACGACAGGATCAGTCCGTCGATCTCGCCTTTTTCCATGCCGGTCTTGTCGAGCAGTTCTTCAAGAACCTCGGCGCCCAGCGCCCAGACGTCCTTGTCGCTCTTCAGGACGATCTTGGTCTCCGCATAGGCGACGATAGCCGTATCGCGCATCGCCATGTGTGCCTCCCTGTTTGTTGTCTCGTCACCCCGCAAGCCGCGCAACGGCTATGCGGGACCTGATTGCATTTGAATTGTCCCGCACGATGCGTAGCATTCATGCGAGATCTGTGAGGTACGAAGACCGATCCCGGATCGCCTGCGGCGTCCGGGACGATAATTCCTACTTCCGTACCGTCGCGCCGCCGTCGCCGGATTTGCCCGGTTCGACAAGGCGATCGGCGCGGCCTTCGACGAATGCCTTCAGCCCGTCGTAGCTGCGCTGGCTCGATACCGCCTGGCTGATCAGCGTTTCCATGAACAGGCCGTCGTTGTGCGACAGATCGTTGACGCGGTTCATGCAGGCGCAGATCGCCCAGTTCGTCAGCGGTGCGTTCTTTGCCATCCGCAGCGCGAGCGACTTGGCGCGCTCGAAGGACTCGCCCTTCGGCGTTGTGTACTGGCAGAGATTGAAACGCTCGCCCTCTTCGGCCGTCAGCACGCGGCCGGTCAACATCAGGTCCGCCATGCGGGCATAGCCCATCAGGCGTTGAATGCGCACCGAGCCACCGCCGCCGACGAAAATACCGCGCTGGCCTTCGGGCAGGGCAAAAAAGGTGCTTTCGTCGGCCACCCGCACATGCGCGGCAGATGCAATTTCAAGCCCGCCGCCGATGGTGGCGCCCTTGAGGGCGGCGACGAACGGAATGCGCCCGCGCGCCATGGCGTCGAGCGAAGGGTGCCAGCGCCCGCGATTTCTGAGGCGTTCCTCGGAAGGCGCGTTGATCCACTGCATTGCCTCGGCGAGGTCGAGACCCGCGGAGAAATGATCGCCGTGTCCAAACAATACGCCGGCCTTGGCTTCTTCCTGCGCGCGCAGCACCGCCTTGTGGAACTCCTGGTTCATCGCATCGTTCATGCAGTTGCGCTTCTCCGGCCGGTTGAGACCGATCAGGGCGATTTCTCCGTCGAGTTCGTAGGTTACTTCGTTGGCCATAAGTCCTCCCGGCGTGGGTTCGATTTGAAATTCTTCCCCCCGATCTGACTCTCTAGCAGCCGGGCTGTCAACCGCTACGTCCCGGCCAGGCGCGATTTCCTACCCGCTAGTCAGACGCGCGGATTTTTGCGACAAAGCGGCAGACCGATTTTCCGTCCCGGCCGTCGCCGGGGCGCATCATATATGTGGAGGAACGATGCCCAGCGAAAACATCAGCCGTAAAGTCCGTGGCGCCGCCGCAGTCGAGCCGTTTCTGCGCCCGAAATCCGTGGCGATCATCGGCTTCTCGTCGCGCGCGGGATCGGCCGGGCAGAATGCCTACAAGAATTTCGTTCTCAACCATTACGAAGGCGAAATTCATCTTGTCGGCCGCTCGGGCGGAGAGATCGACGGACGCAAGGTGCTGACCGAAATCGACCAGCTTCCCGAAGGCGTCGATCTGGCGATCTTCACCCTGCCGGCCGCCGGGGCGAAGGAAGCGATGGAGGCCTGCGCCCGGCGCAAGGTCAAGGCCGTAGTGATTTTTTCCAGCGGCTTCGCCGAAATCGGCAATCGCGAGGCGCAGGACGAACTGGCCAAGATCGCGCGCGAGGGCGGCGTGGCGCTGCTCGGGCCGAACTGCCTTGGCTATACCAACCTCACAAACGGCGTTCATGCCGGTTTTGTTGCGGCATCGGAGGTCGTGCGCACGCCCGATGTGCCCGATCCGAAGACGGCCATCATATCCGCTTCGGGCGGGCTCATGGGCCACATCCGCATGGGCCTCGAACAGCGCGGCATTCCCGCCGCCTATACGATTTCGACCGGCAATGAGGCCGGCATCGGCATTGCGGATTTCGTCGAATTTTTCGCTGACGATCCGCTGACATCGATGATCATCGTCTATGTCGAACAGGTTCACGAGCCGGAGAATTTCATCGCCGCGGCGAAGAAGGCGCAGGCCAACGGGCGTTCCGTCGTGATGATGCACCCCGGCCGCACCGGCCATGCGCGTCAGGCCGTTTCCTCTCACACCGGCGCGCTGGCCGGCGATCATGCCGTCATGAAGACGCTCGTCGAGCACGCCGGCATCTTGTTCATCGACAACGTGGACGAACTCATCGACAGCGCCGAAATTCTTGCCCGTTTCCCGAAGGCGCTGCCACAAGGGCCCGGCATCCTTACCTTCTCGGGCGCGCTGTGCGCCATCTATCACGATTTCTGCGACGAGCTTGGAATCGAAGTGCCGCCCCTGTCGCCGGACAACGAAAAGCGCATGCGCGCGGCTTTGCCGAGCTTCGCAACGCCGCGCAACCCGCTTGATCTGACGACGCAGCCCGTGTGGGAGCCGGAACTGATGACGCTCGGCGTCGACGCTCTGCTGGGCGATCCGGACATCGGATCCTGCACGATCAACATCCCGATGGGCAATCCGAAGATGGCGCTGAGCTATCTCGAATACACGCTGCAGGGACATGCCAAGTATCCCGAAAAGCCGCTGGTCTTCGGGGCAATGGGCGAGAACTCGCCGCTGCCGCCGGACTTCGCGGCGATGGCGAAAGAAAAGCGCGTCATCGTGACGCGCTCGGCCGATCGCTCGCTGCGCGCCATCCGCCACTGGACGTTCCACGGACGAAATCTCGAGCGCGCGAAACAGGTCGCTCCGTTGCGAAAGCTCGAAGGCCTGCCGAAGCTCGGCTCTGGCCCGCAGCCCGAATGGCTGGGCAAGGACGTGTTTCGCGCCGTCGGCATTCCCGTCCCGCAGGGAGGGCTCGCAAAGAGCGCCGACGAAGCCGTGAAAATTGCCGGGCAGGCCGGCTTTCCCGTCGCGATGAAGGCGCAGGCCGCCCAGCTCGCCCACAAGACCGAGGCTGGCGGCGTGCTGCTGAACATCGCCGACGAAGCTGGGGTGCGGAAAGCGTGGGAGACGCTGCACGCCAATATCGAGCGCCATGCGCCAGGCATGAAACTCGACGGTGTTCTGGTGGAGAAGATGTCTGGCAAGGGCGTCGAACTTGTCGTCGGCGCGCGCAGGGATCCGCGCTGGGGACCGGTGGTGCTCGTCGGCGCCGGCGGCATTCTGGTCGAGGCCATTGGCGACGTGCGCCTGCTGCCGCCCGACCTCAACGAAGAGGCGATCGTCGCGGAAATAGGCAAATTGAAAACGGCGAAACTTCTTCAAGGCTTCCGCGGCGCGCCGCCGGCCGACGTGAAGGCCGTCGCCAAAGTCGCCGCTGCAATCGGTCAATTGATGCGCAATATGCCGGAGATTGTCGAAATCGACGTCAACCCGCTGGTTGCGCATGCCGATGGCGTCATCGCGCTGGATGCGTTGATCGTGACCGCCTGAGTGCAAGGTCATCCGGGAAAACACCGGGGTGTCATCCCGGCCGGAGCGTAGCGGAGAGCCTGGACCTTTCTGATATCAAGGGTGATCCCGGACAATCGCTGCGCAATTTCCGTCAGGACAGGAGACAGAAATGCTCGCAGACATGTTCCGCATGGACGGCAAGATCGCGGTCGTCACCGGCGCGGGCTTCGGCATCGGGCGTTCCTTCGCGCTGGGACTGGCGGCGTTCGGCGCAACGGTGATTTGCGCCGACAGGGACATGCCCGGTGCGGAAGAGACAGCGGGCCTCGTCAAGCAGTCGAAGGGCAGGGCTGAAGCGATCGAGACCGACGTTACGAACGAGGCTTCGGTCGATAAGATGTGGGATTTTGTCGAGAAGGAATTCGGCCGTGCCGACATCCTCATCAACAATGCCGGCATCGCGACCCCGCCCGTCCGCACGCACGAGTTTTCCGTCGCCGACTGGGACCGTCTGATGGCGGTAAACCTGCGCGGCGTATTTTTGTGCTCGCGGCGCGCGCTTGCCCTGATGCTGCAACAGAAGAGCGGCTCGATTATCAATATCGCCTCGATCCTCGGTCTGAAGGGCTTCTATCCCGGCGTTCCCGCTGGCGGCGTGAGTTATTCAACGTCGAAGGCCGGCGTCATCGGCTTCACCCGGCAGGTCGCGGCGGAATATGCAGCCGACGGCATTCGGGTCAACGCGATAGCGCCGGGCTGGCACGGCGGCACCAATCTCGGCGCGGAACGCCGCGCGGTCGCAACGAAAGACGAGATAGGCGCCTTCGAAAAAGCGCTGCACGACCGCATTCCCATGCACCATCGCGGCAAGCCCGACGATCTCATCGGCCTTGCAGTCTATCTGGCCAGCGATGCATCGCACTACATGACCGGCCAGGTCATCGCCCATGACGGCGGCTGGGACGCGATGATTGCGTGATCAGGTAAGAGCAGTGGCGGAAGGCGGCCTCGCCGTCACACCCTGACAGGAAACTTCCGTATCCCGCGAAACTTGACCCGTCCGTGCAGTCTGGTTTCGCCGTTCCGCGCCACGTGCGGAAACTTCTGCATGAAACGCCCGATGGCAACCGTGCCCTCGATGCGTCCAAGCGTGTTGCCCATGCAGATGTGCTTGCCGAGTCCGAAGGCGAGGTGCGGGTTGGGATCGCGGCCTATGTCGACATTCTCCGGATCGGCGAAAACGGCCGGGTCGCGATTGGCGCCGGCGATGCACATATGCACGAACGTTCCTGCCGGCACTTTCACGCCGTCGAATTCCACATCTGCTAACGCCTTGCGATGGGCTATTTGCAGCGGGCTCTGGTAGCGCAACGTTTCTTCGACTGTGGTGTCGATAAGCGCAGGGTCGTCCAGCAGCCTTTGCTTTTGCGCAGGGTTCGCGAGCAACATGTCGATTCCGGCTCCGACCGTGTTGGCCGTGGTTTCGTGTCCCGCGTTGAGCAGAAAAATGCAGTTCTGGACCAGTTCGAGATCGCTGAGCTTTTCTCCGTCGCTTTCCCCGAATATCAGTGCGACCAGCACTTCGCCTTGTCCGCCAAGGTCCGGCTTCTCGCGGCGTTTGGCGACGATTTCCGCAAGCTCGGCCCCGAATTCTTCCACGGCCCGGTGGCCGGCAGACATGTTCTCTGGGCTGACAACCGGATCGAGCGCGCCAAGGATCAGTTCCGAATAATGATGCAGCAGATGGCGCTTGTCTTCGGGAATGCCGAGCATGTTGGCGACGATTTCCGTCGGCAGTTTCAGCGCGTAATCGTCGATAACGTCGAATTCCTTTTCATCTGCCAGCCGGTCGAGCATCGCGTCGATGAAGTTTTCGACAATGGGCCGCAGATGCGCCATCTGGCGCGGCGTGAAAGCACCGGCCATGAGCTTGCGCACGCGGGCGTGGTAGGGGTCATCGTTGAAGACGAGGCTGGTCGTATGGTGCACATAAAGCGGCGTGCCGGCGCCGAATTTCGGGAGAAAGTCTACGCGCTTGTCCGAGCTGAACTGCGGTTCGCGAAAGCAGCGCCGCACGTGCTCGTACTTGTTGAGAAAATACGAGCCGTCGGCATTGCGGTGTACGGGCGAGCGTTCGCGCAGCGCGCGGTAGACCGGAAAAGGATCGAGGTAAAAGTCCGGCGGAACGTTGTTCAGATCGAAACTACCGATATCCATCGTCGTGGTTCCGTCTCAGGCGGCAAAGCGCGGAAACAGGCGCAGGGCATTGCCCCGCTCGACTGCGAAGGCTTCGTTGCTACCGAGGCCGAGCCCCGCAACGCCTGAAACGGCGGTCTCCGGAGCCCAGAACGGAAAGTCCGATCCGAACAGCAATTGCGTCTGACCGGCAAGCGCACGCACGGCGTCGAAACAGGCGCGGTCGTACACGCCGACGACATCGAAATAGAGCTTGCGGAAAGCGCCCGAAACACCATCGGGAAATTGTGCGGCAAGGTCCTTGCGATTGCGGACAAGGCCGGCCATGCGTCCGGCCACCATCGGCAGCGCTCCGCCGCCGTGGGAAAAAATGAACCGGATGTCGGGGAAGCGAGCCAGCGTGCCGTTGAGCAGCAGGCTTGTGATCGCGCGCGTGGTGTCGAAGGGAAACTCTATGGTCGGCGCGGGGACGCCCGGAATGGCGCCTTCGACGAAACTCGCCGCGGTGGGGTGAAAATAAACCACTGCCTTGCGCCGGTTGAGTTCGGCAAAAACAGGCTCGAACAGCGGGTCGCCCGGATATTTGTCATCGAAATTCGTCACCAGCGCGATGCCGTCGGCCTGCAACGTGTCGAAGGCATATTCGATTTCCCGCAAGGAACCCTCGACATCGGGCACCGGCAGCATGGCGAAAGAGCCGAAGCGGCTGGGAAAGTCGCGGCACATGCCGGCCGCATATTCGTTGCAGCCGCGCGCCAGATCGCGCGCCGCCGCATCGTCGCCGAACCAGACGCCCGGCGAGGACATGGATACGACGGATGTCGCGATGCCATTCGCGTCCATCGTGTCCACGGCCTGTTGCGGCGTCCAGGCCTGCACTTTTGCGAACAGGACATGCGTCGTTGCGCGAATGCGCTCTTCCTGCTTTTTCAGGTAATAGGGCGGGTAGATATGATGATGGGTATCGATGCGATGTGCGGCCATCCGAATGTGGTCCCTGCGAATGTTGTCCCTGCGATTTTGGTCCTTGCTGCCTCCCGCGGGCCTCACAGGCCAACGCCGGCCTTGCGCCGCAACGTTTCATTGTCGGCGCTTGTCAGCAGCGATGCAAGCGTTTGCGCCGCCTGCCTGTGGCGGCACCGGACAGGAATGCCGATGGTGTAGACCGTCGCCAGTTCGAACTCGCCCGGCAGCATGCCGATGGTTTCGACCCCTTCGATGGGCAGGATTTCGGTGATCTGCGTGGAGCCGATCGGCCTGCCGCCGGATTGCGCGGCCATTGCTTTCATGGCTGATGCGCCGTTGGGATGCGGGCGCAGACGCGGATCGGCGTCGAGATCTACGCCGCAAGCCTGCATGACCCTGGCGAAGTGTATCCCGGCGGTCGCGAGTTTCGGATCGGGAAAATAAATGTCCGTCGCGGCAGCCAGTGCGGCGCGAACGCTGTCTTCGCTTGCGATATCGGGTTTGGGGTCTCCGGCGCGAACCGCGACTGCCGTACGTACCGGACCAATATCGAAAATATCGTCCGGCGCGATATGGCCATCCTGCGCCAGCGCATCGATCAGCGGGCGCGACAGGATCAGCATGTCGGCATGTTCGCCGGCAAGAAACTTGTCGCGATAGACGCCGACCGCGCCGTAGGAGCCCTGGAGGGTAAAACCCGTCTGCTTGCCGAACTCTGCCTCGAGCGAATGGACCAGACCGTGCGCCGCGCCGCCGCTGAACAAAACAAGTTCCATCTATGCCTCGTTCATGGCTTTGACCACGCGGTCGTAGGTGAGCGGCAGATCGTAGACGCGTACGCCCAGCGCATCGAAAATGGCGTTGGCTATCGCACCGGCAACCGGACCGTGCGGCGCCTCGCCCGAGCCCAGCGCGCGCTCGTCCGGACGGTCGATGATCTCCACATCGACGGCCGGAACCTCGGAGAATTTCAGGATCGGATAGGTTTCCCAGTCGATGCTTGTGATGCGCGTATCGTCGAAACGCACCGCCTCCTTCAGGACCCAGCTGACCGTCTGGATTGCGCCGCCCTCGATCTGGTTGGCGAGACCGTCGGGATTGATCACTTCGCCTGCATCGACGGCGATGGTCAGACGCTTGACGCGAATGTCTTCGACAGTTTCAATCTCGGCGACAACCGCGCACCAGGCCGCGAGGTTCTTGTATTTTGCATAGCCGACGCCGTGGCCCGTGCCTTCGCGTTTCTGCCGGGTGTTCCAGCCGGCGCGCCTGGCGGCGGCCTCGATCACGGCGCGCGCGCGCGGATCGTCGAGATGGCGCAAGCGGAAGGCGACCGGGTCTTCGCCGCGGGAATGCGCCAGCTCGTCCATCATGCTCTCGATGGCGAAAACGTTGGCCGTCGCCCCCAGCGAGCGCAGCGCAGAGGTGCGCAGCGGCATTTCCAGCAGGCGATGGTTGGTTATCGAATAAGCCGGAAAATTATAGGCGGGCACGGCGTTGCGGTCGGCGCCGCCGCCTGTTTGCAGCGGCATGTTGCCGGCAACAATGCGCGGAAAGGGCTCCTCGAGATAATAGGCCGAAAGCAGGGTCGGCTTGTCGCCGCGTCCGGGACGGGTTGCATGGCCATTGCTCCAGACATCGTGCCGCCAGGCGATGATTTCGCCCGCCTCGTCAAGATCCGCTTCGATGGTGATCGCCATGCCCGGCGAATGCGGGGCCCATGCGAGTTCTTCCTCGCGCGACCACAGCACGCGCACGCGCTTGCCGGGAACGGCGCGCGCCAGCAGCGCTGCGTCGAGACCCACATCGTCGGCGCCGTTATGCCCGTAGCATCCGGCGCCTTCCATGTGTTCGACGACAACGTCGTCCGGCTGGAGCTTGAAAACCAGAGCCAGGTCGGAGCGCAGATTGTAAATGCCCTGGCAATGCGCCCACACGTGAAGTTTGCCATTGTTCCATTCCGCCGCCGCGCAACAAAGGCCGATAGATGCGTGGGCGACGAACGGCCGCGTGAAATCGCGGCGTACGGTTTTGGCAACTTCAGCCGATGCGCTGCTGTCGCGCGAGGCGACCACATTGCTGTCCGCGGGGACGCAACGCAGCCAGGCGGAGAGATTGTATTCGTCCGGCAGGCTGGACGTTTCGGTCCAAGCACAATCGGCGCGGAGTTTGTCGATGGCGGTATTGGCGGCGTATTCGCTTTCCGCAACGATGCCCACAAAGCTGCCGTCGCGCACGATGGCCGTGACGCCTGGCACGGCCTTCGCGCGCGCCTCGTCGAAGTTCTTCAATACGGCCGCCGGCGAGGGCGGCCGCAGCACCCGGCCGTGCAGCACGCCGGCCTGCATACGGTCGTGAATGAGACGCGGCTCGCCGAATACTTTTTCGGGAATATCCAGCCGCTGCATGGGCGAGCCGGAAACGGTGCGCGCGGTGCTCGGCTTGGCGCGGTTGCCGGGGATTGCATCGCGGTCGAGCAGGGCGTCGTCCGCCAGTTCCCAATAGCTGGTTGCCAGATTTTGCGGACCTGTGATGGCGCCGTCCTTGATGGCAAGCGCGTCCGGCTCAACGCCGAGCTTCTCCGCTGCCGCCGCGAGGTAGATGGCGCGCGCTTCTGCCGAGGCATGGCGGATCGCCGAGCCCGAGTCCTGGATCGAAAGCGAACCCGAAGTGACGCCCTCATTCGGACTTGAGGCGGTGGTTGCGGCCTTCAGGCGGATGCGCGCGGGATCGACGTCCAGTTCCTCCGCGGCGATCTGCGTCAGCGCCGTGATAATGCCCTGTCCGATTTCCACTTTGCCCGGACAAAGTTCCACATATCCGGAGGCATCGAAACGCAGCCACTGGCCGAGGCGGGGATTGGATTTCAGGCTGCCGGGCAGGGCGGGTGGAGCAGGTTTAGCAGCAGCGTCGCTCATGCGCCGGCTCCGGGTTCTTGCATGGGTTCTTGCATGGACTGCGCCGCGCGCGCGACGGCCCGTACGATGCGGTTATGCGCGCCGCAGCGGCACAGATTGCCGTCGAGCGCTGCGCGAATTTCGCTGTCCGACGGAGCTCTATTCGCAGCGAGCAAGGCCGCCGCCGAAATCAGGATGCCGGATGTGCAATAGCCGCATTGCAGCGCCTGCTCTTCGATAAAGGCCGTTTGCAGCGGATGCGGGCTTTCGCGAGTGCCCAGTCCTTCCACCGTGACGACGCTCTTGTCCTCGACGGCCCATAGCGGCGTATCGCAGGAAGCGACCGGGTGACCGTCGAGCAAGACGTTGCAGGCGCCGCACTGGTTCAGCCCGCAGCCCAGATGCGTGCCGGTGAGGCCGATATCCTGCCGCAACACATGGATCAGAGGCGTCGCGGGATCCGCCGCGACGGTTCGTTCTTCGCCATTCAGAGTAAAGCGCAATGTGCCGGTCATTCGAAACCTCCCCCCATGCGTCGGACTTATAGCCGGGAAGGGAGCCAGAGCGAAATCTGCGGGAAGGCGATCAGAAGCGCCATGATGAACACTTCTGCCACCAGGAACCAGCCGACGCCCTTGAAGATCGTCTCCAGAGGAATCGTATCACCGACGACGCTCTTGATGACATAGACGTTGAAGCCGACAGGCGGCGTCAACATGCCGATCTCAAGATATTTCACGACCAGAACGCCAAGCCAGATCAGGTCGAGTTCGAGCGCGTCGAACATCGGCAGCAGGATCGGCAAGGTCAGCAGCAGCACGCCGAGCGGATCGAGAAACATGCCGAGGAACAGGTAGATCAGCGACGTCCCGATCACCAGGACGATAGGATTGAGACCGATGTCGACAATCCATTGGCCGAAGAATTCCGGCAGCCCGGTGAAAGCCAGGAATTTCGTATACATGACTGCGCCGACGGCGACGAAAAAGATGCGCGCGCTCGCCGACGCCGTCTCGCGCATGCTTTCGATGAAATTGGCGGCAGTCAGCCGCCCCTGGAACAGGGCAATCAGAACGGCGATAAAGGCCCCGACAGCGCCGGCCTCTGTCGGTGTGACAAAGCCCGAATAGAGCCCGCCTATGATGGCGCCTATGAGCAGCACCAGCGGCCAGATGGGCACCAGCGAGCGCCAGCGTTCGCGCCACGGATCGTCGAACTGCTCCATGTCGACTTTCGGCGCCAGCGCCGGGTTGAGCCAGCAACGGCCCATGATCAAGAGCGTGTAGACCGCAGCGGTGAGCAGGCCCGGCAGAAGCCCGGCGATCAGCAGTTTGACAATGGAGACTTCGGCGAAAATGCCGTACAGCACGAACAATATGCTCGGCGGGATCAATGCGCCGAGGGTGCCGGCGCTTGCCACGACACCGGTCGCCAGGCCCTTGTCGTACCCGGCTTTCAGCATTTCCGGAATCGCGATCCGGCCCATCGCAGCGGCCGTTGCGACGCTCGATCCGGATGCGGCGGCAAAGCCCGCGCAGGCCAGATTTGCCGCGACGGCCAGACCGCCAGGCAGCGCCCCGAACCAGAGCCGCGCCGCATTGAACAGCGCTGAGCTGAGCCCGGCATTGTGGGCAATGGTTCCCATCAGCAGGAACATCGGGATCGCTGTCAGGCTCCAGTGCGCGGCGAAGTTGAATGGCGTTTCCTTGGCGAGCCCGAGCGCAACATCGAGGTTGCGCACCGCCGCCATGCCGACAAGCGCCACGCCGCCGAGGGCGACGGCGATTGGGACGCGAATGGCGATCAGAAAGATGATGGCGCCAAGGCTGAGGAAACCCATGCTGAGGGAACTCATGGATGGGCGCTCCCGTTGTCCTGCGCGGCAGCGCTCTCGCCCGCCCGGCCCATTTTTGCAAATCCGGTTATGATCTGCGCCAGCAATTGCAATGCGAAACAGCCGAAACCGGCCACCACGAACCAGCGGCTCTGCCAGATCGAGATGAAGCCGAGCGCACTTTCGGCCTGCTCGCGAATGGCGGTTTGTTCCAGTGCGCTTTCCAGAGTCTTCCAGGTGATGACGGCCACATAGACGAGTGTGAGCACCGCCGCCCACGTGTCGATGCGAAGCAAAGCCCGCGGCGAGAACCCGCGTGTGAACAGTTCGACGAAAATATGCCCTTCGTGCTTCACGATCCACGCGAGCGGCAGATAGCTCAGCGCCACCATGTAATAGTTCGACACGATCTCGATAGTGCCGAACAGCGTGATGCTGAACCAGCGCGCCAGTGCGTCCGCCGTGACGTGCAGCATCATCAGGGTTCCGACCAGCACGGCGATCCACATTGCAATCGCACTGAGCCAGTCGGCCAAGCGTTCCAGTTTGTCCATGAACGTTTCCTGCCCGGCGTTTCGAGGTAGCAATTATGCCGCCGGCGGACGCTTCTGCGTCGTCCGCCAGCTGTCATCCTACAGTTTTTCGGGGTCGAGCTTGTCGTAGATTTCCCGTTTCAACGCGGCCTCGAATTTTTTCGTGTCCGTTCCTATATCTTTCGACAATTTTCTCCATTTGACCAGTGCGGCGTCGTAGGCGTCGAGAATTCTGCCCGGATTGGGCACGTTGAACTTCTGCGCCTTGCCTATGATGTCGTCTCTTTGCGCCTTGATGCGTTTGGCGACCAGCTCGTCGAAGTCCTTGCCACCCTTTATGAACTTGACGCCCTTCTTTTTGGCTCGCTCCAGGATTTTGGTATCGCTGATGATGTACGCGTCGATGACCGCAGAGGCGACCGAGGCAGGAGAAGCGTCCACATGCGCCTTGCGCTGCGCCGGAGTCATCGCCAGGTAGCGCTTGCGGCTCATGGCCAGATGCATCGCTGGCGTGCCGACGCCGAGCGGGTAATCGACAATCGCCTTGACGACATCTTCGTAGCCGTAGGACCGGAGCCAGGATGCAGCGCCATGCACGCAATCGAGCGCGCCGCGTTGCAGGGCCTGCGTTGCTGCGGCAGGGGCCATCGCCACCGGCGTTGCGCCGCCCATGCGCATCAGCGCCACACCGCCGCCTGCCGAGCGTATCTTGAGCCCCTTGAGCTCGGCGACGGAACTGACGTCTTTCCGGCACATCAGAAGATAGGGCGTTGTCGCGTAGCCGCCGAGCTGCACCAGATTGTTGTTCTTGGCTTCGGTCAGGCACGACGGGCAATGCAGCAGCACAGTCTCGTTGGAAGCGCCCGCGGCCGCAATGGTGTCCTCGCCGAAGACCTGCGTGCTGAAGATGACATTGGTCGAGGGCAGATTGCTGGGTGCGAAAGGCGCGATCACGAAAGCTCCGTCCACCAGACCTTCCTTGATGCCGGGCAGCGAACCCTTGACGTCGACAAGCTGGCCGCCGCCGACGAATTTCCAGGTAATCTCGTTATTGGTCGCCTTGGCGATGGCCTTGCCCCAGATTGGCAAAGCATGGCGCATGACGCCGTGTTTCGGGCTGATGAAAGCCCCGTAGACGAGTTCCGCTGCAAGGGTTGGAGTTGCAATGAAACTGCCGCCTGCGAGCAGAGCCGCGGCAAGCATGCTCTTCCGGATTGTTCGTTTCATGTTTCCCTCCATTGCCTGGGGCTGGCGCCCTCATTCTTCCTGGGGCTGGCGCCCTCGTTTTGTTGTCGCGGGCGCGGCGCCTGCGGAAGTCTTGATTGGGCGAAACCGTCTCGCCGTGACAATGTTGCCAAATATCGCCTTGCAGCGAAACCCCTAATTGGGCGGAAATGCCGCTTTCTTTGCAAATTGTGGCAGTGTGGACAGGTCCGGTGCAGGCTGACAGAATGTCGTGCGTCAATCCCCGGATGTCGGGCAGCCGCAAACGCGCGCCGGGCCGCATGAACATTGCTGAAGTGGAGAGCCGCGATGGACGAGGCCCGATTTCCCCGCTCGCATGCCCAGGGGCAGGAAAAATCCGTCTTCAAAAGCGCCTGCCGCATGTGTCACGGCGGATGCGGCGCCCTGATCCACGTCGAAGGCACGCGCATTGTTCACATCGAAGGCGATCCCGACAATCCGATGAACAAGGGCAAGCTGTGTCCGCTGGGTGCGGCAAGTCTCGAACAGATTTACAATCCGCGAAGACTGAAATTCCCCATGCGCCGTACAGGCAAGCGCGGCGCGGGACAATGGGAGCGTATCTCCTGGGACGAAGCATACGGCGAGATCGCAGCTAAACTGCGCGCGGCAATCGACCGCGACGGTGCTGAGTCGATCTGGGTGGGGACGGGGACCGGGCGCCACCACTTCGGCTTCGTGTCCCGCTTCGCCAACGCCATCGGCACGCCCAACTGGTGCGAGCCGGGCACGGCGCAATGTTTCCGCCCGCGGGTGCATGGCAGCGTGCTCACCATGGGGCAATTGCCGGTCTGCGCCTACACCAACGATGTCTATCCCGATCTGATCCTGTTCTGGGGCCACAATCCGCTCTATTCCGGCCCTGACGGGGAACTCGGATTTGGCGTCCGCGAAGCGCTGGCGCGCAAGCCGAAGACAATCGTCGTCGATCCGCGCGAGACCTTGCTGGCCAAGCGCGCCGATATCTGGCTGCAATTGCGGCCCGGCACGGATGATGCGCTGGCGCTCGCCATGTTGAACGTGATTATCGGGGAAGGTTTGCACGACGTCGAATTCGTCAAGCGCTGGTGTCACGGTTTCGAACAATTGGCGGAGCGGGTGAAGCAATACACCCCTGAATGGGCCGAGCCGATTACGTGGGTGAACGCAGAGAAAATCCGCGCCGCTGCCCGGCTCTACGCGCAAACGAAACCCTCCATGCTGGAATGGGGCTGCGCTATCGAGCACACACCCGCCTGCTTCCAGACCGTGCGCGCGCTTTTGTGCCTGCCTTCGATCACCGGCAATATCGATCAACCGGGCGCATGGGCTTTCGGCATGACGCCGCTGCCGCCCTTGCCGCAACTTTTCGACAAGATGCCCATGGAGCAGCAGAAAAAGCGGCTCGGCTTTGATACATACAAGGTTCTTAGCGGCGAACTCGCGCAATTGCCGTCCGCACACATCCCGACGGTCTTTGAAGCCATTCGTACCGGCAAACCCTATCCGGTTCGCACGGGACTTATCTTCGGCAACAATGCCCTGTCGACCTACGGCGATGTCCGCAAGGTCTACGAAACGCTGATGGCGCTGGATTATCTCGTGGTCGCCGATCTCTACATGACTCCGACCGCCGAGCTGGCCGACCTGATCCTGCCGGTCGCGAGCTGGGCGGAAGTCGACGCCATGCCCGCCGTTCCCTTCTATGCGCAGAATGTGATTCTTGCGCAGCAGAAGACGATCCAGTTTGGCGAATGCGTTCAGGACGAGGAGATCATGGCCGAGATCTGCCGCCGGCTGGGGACGGAACACGGCAAGGAAAGTCCACAGGAAGTCTACGATGCCATGTTGCGGTCGCGGCTCGATTTCGGCTGGGAGGAATTGAAGCAGCGCGGCTTCTACCAGCCGGAATTCCACTGGCGCAAATACGAGGAAAATGGCTTCAAGACCCCGACCGGAAAGATAGAACTCTATTCGACGCATCTCGAAAAATTTGGCTACGATCCTTTGCCGTCCTTCGAAGAGCCACCGGAAAGCCCTGTCAGTACGCCGGAATTGGCAAAGGACTATCCCTTTATCCTCATCACCGGCGCGCGCATTCCGATGTATTTCCAGTCCGAGTTCCGGCAAGTGCGCAAGTTGCGCAAGGGGCGCCCCGAGCCCGAATGCGAACTGCATCCCGATACGGCGACGAAACTCGGTATATGCGATGGCGAGTGGGTATCCATCGAAACCCTGCGCGGCAAGTGCCGCCAGAAAGTCCGCATCTTCGAGGGCATCGATCCGCGCGTCGTTCATGCCCAGCACGGCTGGTGGTTTCCGGAAGAAGAAGACAGCCCCGACCACGGCAACTGGCGCTCGAACGCCAATACCCTGACGAGCATCGACGCGCCCTATTGCGGCGCGATGGGCACTTACCAGCTGCGCGCCCTGCTGTGCCGCGTCGTGAAGGTGGCGGAGGCCGATGCGCCCTGGCGTCCGCCGCTGCCGGCAAAATTCGCAAGCAACGTCGCCGAAGTGCAGGAATGGGAGCCGCTGTGACACACGTCTCCCGTTCCCCGGATCGTCACCACATCATCTTGCCGCCGTCGACATTGATCAACTGGCCGGTGACGAAATCGCTGTCGGACGAACACAGATAGATCATCGTTCCGAGCAGGTCTTCGGGAAGCATGTCGCGCTTGATGGTGCGCTGTGCGCGGTTAGGCTCGCGCGAATGCATCAGTTCCGGATTGGTCACGACGCTTTCGCTTTCGGTGAAGCCGGGCGCGATGGCGTTGACGTTGATTTGCTTGTCGCCGAGTTCGCGGGCCAGCGAACGGGTCATGCCGACGATGGCGGCTTTCGACGTGACGTAGTGCAACATGCCCGGCGGTCCGAGGAAAAACGTCGCCGAGGAAATGTTCACGATCTTCTTCCTGCCTGTTGCCTTCTCCATGCTCGGCAAAACGGCTTTGGTCGCCTGAAATGTGCCGCGAACGTTGACGCGCATCAGATTGTCCCATTCGTCGTCGCCGATGTCCCAAAAGGACTTGCGTCCGAGACTGGCGAAGATCGCCGCATTGTTGACGAGAATATCGATGGGGCCGAAGGCGCTTTCGACTTCCCCGACCATTTGCGCCAGCGCCTTGCTGTCGGTCACGTCCACATGCCGCCCGATGGCCGTGCCGCCTGCCGCCTTGATCGCGTCCACGCATTTCTGCGGATCGACCACATCGGTCACGACGACTTTTGCCCCTTCCGCGGCAATGGCCTTTGCGTAATGCGCACCGATCCCCTGTGCCGAGCCGGTAATGACAGCGACCTTGTCCTGCAGACGTCCCATGATTTGCGATGCTCCTTCAGATGTTCAATATTCTGGCCACGTCCGGCCAGCTTTTTGCGCCATTGTCGCGCAGATCCTTCGTCAGTTGCTGCGGCACCCAGTCCAGCATCATCGGCTTGAACGAGGGCCGTTCGCAAATGCGCCGCCACCAATCGGCAACGCGCGGCAGGCGTCCGTTCTCCCACATGTCCGACATGCTCAACATGGCAAGGCGGTTGACATAGGGCGTTAGGGAAAGATCGGAGATGCCGTACGTTTTTCCGACCAGCCACGGGCCGTCCTTCAGGGCCTCTTCCATCGCATGCAGATATCGGTCGTAGAGACGAATCTTGTCCGGTCCGTCCGGCGCTTCGAGCCCGCGGGTGACATACATCCGCTTTTTCTCTTTCCAGTCGGCCGTCACGGAGGCTGCAGGCGTGGCGGACAGGAATTTCTCCAGCCCCTCCGGCCCCAGCCGCGCAATCGTATGCCGGTGCGAACACATGAAGGTGAGCGCCGCGCAAGCCGGATGCAAATCCTCATCCACGGCCTTTGTCCACAGCCGCGCCTTGTAGAAATCGTAGGGATCGGCGGGATGCAGCGAAGTCTCGGGATGTTTCTTGTCCAGATACTCATTGATGACCGTAGACTCGGCGATCGCCTTGCCGTTGTCCACCAGCGTCGGAACCACCGCTTTCGGATTGAGCTCCAGGTAATCGGGCGTAAACTGGTCACCCTTGAGAATATCGATGTAAATGCCGGTCCACGGCAGCCCCTTTTCGTCGAGCGCCAGCCGCACCTTGCCGGCGCAAACCGACGACCCGTGGTGATAAAGCGTGTACATGCGTTTTCTCCCGCGAGCCAAGTTACGCAAAGGGCTCGCGGACGTCAAAGGAAAGGCGTTTCCGCGTGGCAGGACGCTCCAGATACGGAATGAAAAAGCGCGAACCGCCTGGACGGTCCGTGCTGTTGTGTTTCGTCGCCGGTTCTGCCGGCATTCCGACAGTTTGAATCGCCCGTCAGAAGCGATAGGTGACGCCGGCGCCGACAATCCAGGGATCGATTTTCACTTTCGCCGTTACCGGAACCGCAGGCAACAGGGTGACGCTGGCGTTGGGCTGCATCATGATGCGCTTGACGTCGACGTTTATGCCCCAGTGACGGTCGATCATGTAGTCGAAGCCGATCTGTGCAGCGACGCCGAAGGAGTCGCGAATGCGCAGATTTGCGAAGGCCGGGCCGGCTGAGTTGCGGAAGTAATGGGTATAGTTCACGCCCAGTCCGATATAGGGCTTCAATGCGCCCAGGCCTGTGAAGTGGTATTGGAACATGACTGTCGGCGGGAACACCAGCGTGGAGCCGACCCGGCCGAGCCCGGCGATCGTCCCAGTAGCCTTGATCCGGTGCGGCGTCAGACAGCAGATAGCCTCCACCGCCCAGTTGGGCGTGAAGAAATAGGAGATATCCACTTCCGGGACGATCGAGTTGCTGACTTTCAATCCGGCGCCCGCGATCGGCGCTCCGAAGGCGCTGACAGTCGCCGATGATTGCGGCAGTACTCCGATCGCGCGGACGCGGATCATCCACGGATTGAAAGTTTCGACCGGCGCAGGCGCAACGGCCTCGACCCGGTCCGGAATGTCAGCGGCCTGTGCCGATCCTGCCGCGAACATCATGGCGCATGCAGCCGCTGCCGACATCAAGATGCGCTTCATTTTTAACACCCCCATCTGTAAAAATACTGGCGGATACTCGGGCCCCGCCACACGCAACCAATTGGTTGCATCGTCGCTGACTCTGTGCGGATAGAGCTTTCCATATTTGACGGACGTCAAAAGAGCCTCCCCGCACGGTCGCCGAATTTGATCGCGGTCAGAAATTGCCCCGGCCGCCGGGCGATTGGTGCATTTTTGCTACACATTGATCCTACGCAGCGTGGCCGGCGCAGACTGGCGGCAGACCTGCCGATCCGTGCAGGCGACAGGTTTGCCCCGCCGCCAGAAAGTGGATTGCTGCGCTGCGAATTCTCGTGTTAGCCTCGCGCTCCATAAAAGACGAAAGCGGTGCGCCGCTTCGGACGCCCAAAGGGCGAATATGAGGAGGAAACCATGTTTCAGCTCAATTTGCGGAAAGCGATTCCGCTCGCCGCAGCCGTAGCAATGTCCGCAGGCGCTGCGCTCAACGCTTCTCCGGCGAAGGCTGCGCAAACCATCGATTTCGCCATCTGGTATTCCGATCGCGACTTTTATGCCGAGCACGCCCGCAAATGGGCCGCCGATATCGACAAGGCCACCGAAGGCCGGGTTAAACTGAAGCTGCATTTTTCCGGATCGCTCGTCTCCGCCAAGGAAACTGTCAACGCGGTGCGCAGCGGCGCTGCCGGCGGCGGCACCACTTCCATCAGCTTCCTGGCCGGGCTGTTCCGGCCGCTGTCGTACATGGAGCCTCTTCTGTGGGTTCCTGCCGATCCGAAGATCGGTTCAGAAACCATGTTGAAGATAGCGCCGATAGCCCGCGGCATGATGCAGAAGCGCGGGCTGGTGCTTGCCTTTGCTTTTCCCTCCGCAGGGCTTGTGACCAATTGCGTCAACGGCCATGTCAAGTCGGTGTCCGACTGGAAGGGCAAGAAGGTGCGCGCCGCTGGCCGCTGGCAGGGGATCCAGTTACGCGCACTGGGCGCTGCTCCGGTTGCGATCGATCCGGGCGAAGTCTACATCGCGCTGCAGAACAAGACTGTCGATTGCATGATGTTCCTGGCCAATCTGACTCTGTCTGCGAAGATCCAGGAAGTTGCGCCATACGTTACCTATTGGCGCGATGGCGCGAACGCGTCGGCCTATTACTTCAATGCCGATGTCTGGAACAAGATCGCGCCAAAGGACCAGCAGGCGATCCTCAAGGTCTCGGATGACCTGATCCGCGATACGGCCCCCAAGCTGGTCCAGATGCAACTCGACGCTGTCGAGGCACTGAAGAAGGCTGGAGCCAAAGTGCACATGGCGACGGATGCAGAAATTTCCGCATTCAAACAGGCGACGAAAGCCGTTTGGGACGATGTTGCGAAGATATCGGGTGCCGCTGGCAAACCTATCGCCGACATAGTCATGCCATTGCAGAAGTAGCGCACGGCCATGAAGGCGGCACTCGTTGCAGGCGGGCCAGGTCCGGTCTGGCTGGACCGGTTCGAGGCGTTCACCCGCATCGTGAACCGGATTTTCGCGGCGCTCGCCTGCCTGATCGTGATGGTGATCATGATCCTGCTGGTTGTCGGCGTGTTCTTCCGCTATGCGCTGCACGATCCAATACCCTGGATACTGGACGTCACCATTTTCATGTTGGCGTTCGTGTTTTTTCTGGCGGTTGCGCCGGCGCTCGAAAGCGGCAGCCACATCGAAGTCGATCTGTTCGATCCGCTGATTCCACGCACCATGCGTAAAGCGCAGCGGATTGTCGGAAAATTGCTGACGCTGGTTTTCGCCGGCGTGTTCCTGTGGTTCGTCGCGCACTATTATGCGGAGATCGTGGAAGCGGACGAATTGTCCTTCACCATGATCACCATTCCGCTGAAGTACGTGCACTGGATCGGGCCAGTTGGCGCGGCGCAGTTTCTACTCACCGCGATCGTTCAATTTATCCGTTTCTGGATGGAGCCGCTGCCCGGCGAGCCGGACGGGGCGGCGACGCTCCATCATTGAGGGGAGCTGAACTGGCCGCGGCATGAGGCCGGTGCGATGCGCTGCGCTCCGCCGGGGCGCATCGGGACAGTCTGACGGGGTATGGCATGGCGGCATTCGGTAGTTTCGGCGTATTCCTGCTTTTCCTCCTGATACTGCTCGCCACCCGCGCGCCGGTCGGGATCGCACTTGCAACCGTTGCGATGGCCGGTACGGCGATATTCGTTTCGCCGGGCGCCCTGAGCCAGATCGCGTCCAAGGCATACGAGATATCGACGCATTTCATTCTGGTCGTGGTGCCGCTGTTCATACTGATGGGTGAAATCCTTTCGGCCACCGGCATTGGCGCGCAATTGTTTCGTGCCGCCGAATTGTGGTTCCGCCGGCTGCCCGGCGCCCTGGCGATCGGCACGATATGGGCGTGCGCCATTTTCGGTTCGGTATGCGGGTCGAGTCCCGTGACCGCGACCACTATCGGTTCGATGGCGATACCCGAAATGGTCCGGCGCGGCTACGACCGCTCGCTGGCGCTCGGCGCCACGGCCGCCGGCGGCACGCTTGGCATTCTCATTCCTCCGTCCATCGCCATGATCGTCTACGGGGTCATAACGGATACCTCGATCGGGCACCTGTTCATGGCCGGGATCGTCCCCGGATTGTTGCTCGCGTTCCTGCTGTCGGCGACTGTCGTTTTCATTGCGATCCGCCATCCGGACTGGGCGCCGCCGGTCACCGAAGTTCCGACCAGGGGCGAGCAATGGAAGGCGCTGGCAACCGTTCTGCCAGTCATTCTGCTGGCCGCCCTTGTTATCGGTTCGATCTATTCCGGCGCGGCGACACCGACCGAAGCAGGCGCCGTCGGCGCTTTTGGTGCGCTCGCCATCGCCATCGCCATGCGCCGGCTCAGTTATACGGTTCTGGAACGCAGCCTGCAAAAGACGATCCGCACAACCGCGATGTTCATGCTGCTGCTCACCGGCGGGCTGTTTTCGTCCTATCTGCTCGCCAAGCTCGGCATTCCGCAGGCGATGTCGGACTTTCTGACAAGTCTGCCCATCCCGTCATGGGCGATCATGGTCCTCATCAACGTGATCCTGCTGGTGCTCGGCATGTTCATGGATCCGGGCAGCATCGTGGTCATCGTCATTCCGATTTTCATCAAGACCATTATCGAGCTGGGTTACAGCCCCGTGTGGTTCGGTGTTGTGGTGACGATACAATCCGAAATCGCGGCCATAACGCCGCCCGTCGGGTTCAACCTGTTCGTCCTTAAATCCGTTACGCCCGGCGTTCAATTGCACGATGTTGCAAGAGGCTCCGTCATTTTCGTGATACCGATGCTCGCGGCTATCGTGATCCTGACGGCGTTTCCGCAAATCGCAACGTTTCTGCCGGACATGCTCCTGTCGAAGAAATAGGCGTCGGCGCGGCCGCCGGCACTCCGGCTTCGCTTACTCCGCCGCATCCGCCGCCGGCTGCCTGCTTGCTCCGTATTCCTTGAGCCTGGGCAGGACATGTTCGGCGAACAGTTTCATGCTGTCGGTGGTATCCACGTGGTTCAGCGCACCGCCCTGCATCATCAGCAGCAGGTTGCCGATGCCACCGGCATAGGCGTCGTAGTCGACGATCTGTTCGTAGACCTGATCTGGCGTGCCGGCGAAAACCAGCCCTGCCTCCATAGCTTTTTCGGTCGTGAAATTCTTCGTCACGTCGATCATTTCGCCGTTCTTTGTCGGCACCATGCGCGCCGATTTCCCGCTGGCGACAGCCCGCATCACACGCACATTGTCTGCGACGGAAAGATAGCCCGGTGGATTGCGGAAAGGTTCGTACACCGTACCGGTCGTGTCGAGATAGCGTTTGACCTCTGTCGCTCTGGCAATCCCTTCGGCTTCCGTCTTGCCAACGCCGCAAAGCGCCAGATAGGCGAAGCGGTCGGCACCGGGGGATTTCCCGTGGCTTGCGCGATAGACTTCGCGGTAACGATCGAAAAGGGCGCGCGAATTATAGCCGATCAGGAACGTCGCAAGCACATGCCCGCGCTCGGCGATCGCCGTGGCGCTGCCGAGGCTCGAGGCCGTTATCCACACCGGCGGATGTGGCTGCTGCCACGGCCGGGGCCAGATGTTCACGTTGCGATAGTGGAAATGCTCGCCCTCCCAGTTGAACGGGCCGGTATGGGTCGACATGGCTTTCAGGATGAAATCGTGAGCTTCCCAGAGCCGGTCCATCATTCGCGCCGGATTGATGTTCGCCACAGGCGGTTCGAACGGCACGCCCTTGACGAAGCCCATCTCGAACCGTCCGCGCGAGATCACGTCGATCATCGACAATTCTTCGGCCACCCGTTGCGGGTCCATCCGGTTGGCAAGCGGAACCCCAAGCGCCAGAAGCCGCGCGCGTTTGGTGATGCGCGCCAGAATTGACAGGATCACATGACAGGACGCGGTCAGGCAGGTCGCAGTCGAGTGGTGCTCGTTGACCATGATGTCGAAGCCGAGTTCGTCGGCGAGCTGCCATTCGTCGAGATAGCGATGATACAAATCTGCAGCGAGCCTGGGATCGCATTCGCTGTTCGGCAGAGTGATACGGTAGGAATCGAGCTTTGGGTCCCAGGCGTTGGGATAGGGCTCTTCGGTGAAGTGAAATACACGCATGCCTGTCCCTTTCTATTTGCCGAGGAACGCCAGAACGGCTGCCGCTGTGGCCGCAGGCTGCTCGATCATGGGCAGATGGCCTGCATCTGCAATCGTTTTGAATTTCGCGTCCGGAATGGCTTGCGCATAGGCCTTGGCGTAATCCGGCTTCGTTATTGCATCGGCTTCTCCGGCCAGCACGAGCGTTTGCGCGTCGATGCGGTGCAACCGGCTTTTGAGCTTGGGATCGTGCATATAGGGGGACCAGCCGAAAAGGCCTTCGGATTCGCGGTGCCGGGCGATGATTGTCAAAGCCTCATCCGGAAGGTTGGCGTGGTCGAACGCGCCTTTCTTCGGGTCCTTGAACATGGCCGCCATCAGGTCCGCGCGTTTCATGGCGAAGACGTCGGCGATATCGCGGCCTTCGCGGTCCGACACCTTGATGCCCAGCGGATCCAGTAGGACCAGCGCGTCGAGACGCTTCTGTGTCTTGATGGCGATGGAGGCTGCAATCCAGCCGCCGAAGGACGAGCCGGCAATTGCGAAACGATCCAGCCCGAGCGCGTCAACGAAATCGAGGTAAAAATACGCAAGATCCTCGACCGTATTCATCCAATAGGGCGCGTCACTGTGACCGAATCCCGGGTGCGAAGGTGCGATCACGCGGTACTTTTCCGCAAGCGCCTTCAGAAAGCTCTCGCAGCCGTCGAGGCCGCGTGCTGGATGAAGAAACAGCAGCGGGTCGCCTGACCCCAATTCGAAAATTTCGATTTTTTGCCCGCGTATATCGCGGGCCTGCGCTGTGACGGACGGGATAACCTGCATAGGCCCGTGCTTTCCTTCCCATGAGATAACGCGCAGCGTTCTGCGTCGCGGCGGCATATTTGCGCGGCAAACGCGCCGGGGTCAATGCGGCAATGTCGTCCGAAGAAAGGCGTTACGGCCCCCAGAGCGCCTGATGCCGCCACGGGTCCGGCACCGCAAGCCCGCCTTCCAGGGCGCCTATTCCTTCCACCAGATCGATGAACTGCCAGGCGGAGCGCCATTCTTCGGGAATGGGGTAGGGTGTTGAAACCCCGCTTTCGGGGGCAAAGCCGAAACGACGATAATAGGCTGGATCGCCGAGCACGAAAACGCGAACGACGCCGTCATTTTTCAATCGCCCCAAGCCAGCGCGCACCAGAGCCCCGCCAATGCCGCGGCGCTGCAACGTTGGTGCGACCGCAAGCGGGCCGAGCAAGGCGGCCTTGTCGGCACATCCGGTAACGCGGCAGGTCGAAAAGACGATATGTCCAACCGGTTCTCCGTCCGCCACGGCGACCAGGCAGAGTTCGCCATGCTGTTGGTGGAGCAATCGCCGCAGCAGCGGCAGCAGATCTTCGTCCGGGAAGGCCGCCGCGTACAACGTTTCGAGCGCTGCAGAGTCCGCGGGCAGGCAAGGACGAATGGCAACCGTGTCCGTCATGTCCCGCGTCCGGCGCTGGCCGTCGCCAGAAGTTCCAGCGTTTTTGTCACCGATAGCGGCTCCGCGACGCCCTTGCCGGCGATGTCGTAGGCGCAGCCATGCCCGACGCTGGAAAAAACGACCGGGGTGCCGATGGCGAGCGCCGAGGCCTGCCGTGGTGAAATCAGCTTCACCGGCACATGGCCCTGATCGTGATACATTGCGACATAGGCATCGTGCTTGCGATTGGCGAGCAGGACATCCGCTCCAATTGGCCCATCGGCGAGAATCCCCTCGGCGCGCGCCATCGCGGCAGCAGGCTTGGTGATCCGCTCGTCAGCATCGCCGAAGAGTCCGTCTTCTCCGGCATGCGGATTGATGCCGAAAACGCCGATCTTCGGTTGGGCAAATCCCAACTGCTTCATGGCAAGGTCGGCAGCGCGAATGGCGTCGGCGACGAAGTCCGGCGTGAGCCGGGCGATGGCCGCATGCAGAGGTTCGTGCAGGGTGACATGGGCGATGCGCAGGTCCGCCCCGCACAGCATCATGAAAGTTTTGTCGCGTGGCGTGTTTGTCAGATCGGCGATAAGCGGCGGGTAGCCGGAAAACTCGATCCCCGCTGCGGCAATGGCCGTCTCCGATTGCGGACAGCCGACAATCGCGTCCGCCTGTCCGGCTTTCACCATCTCGACGCAGCGTGTGACATAGGCGATGGTCGCCCGGCCCGCGCCGGCCTTGATCGCGCCGGGCTCGAAGTCCGCAGCGGCGAGTACGTCTACGTAGCAGACCGGAATGTCGTCCGGCTCCGCAGTTTCCAAAGGCGCAAATGCGCGGCCGATCCCCAGCAGCTTGCGGTAATGTGCGAGAACCTGCTCGCTGCCGACGAGAACCGGGCGGATTGCGCTGTGGACATCTTGCAGCGCTGCCGCCTTCAGCGCGATTTCCGGGCCGATGCCGTTCGGGTCGCCGATGGAGATGGCGATGCGGGTTTGTCTGGTTGCTGTCACGGGATGCTTTAGTCTTTCCGTTGCGCTAACGCACCTTCCCGCTTCGATACGCCCTGCTGCGCAGGGCTACTCAGCATGCGGGTGCTTTGCATCGTCCCGAACCGCCTCATCCTGAGTAGCGAGCGAAGCTCGCGTATCGAAGGATGCGGCAAGTCGATGAAGAGATCACACCACAAGCTGCGTCACGGCGCCTTTGCCATTCATGCCCTGCGCCCGGTATTGGCCGATCTTCTCCAGCAGCGGCCGGTCGGTCATCGTGTACAGGATCGCGTTGCCAGGGCCGGTATTGATATGCCGCCGCCACAGGAAATTGGGCACGACGAATATGTCGTTTTCTTCCCAGTCGAAAGTCCGTCCCGCGACTTCGGTCTGGCCGCGCCCTTCGATGCAGACATAGACGGTCGAGGCCGTTTCCCGCTTGAAGGCGGTTTCTTCGCCCTTGGCGAGCATTTGTGCGCCATAGCCGAGTGTGGCGAACAGCGGCTCGCCATTCACCGGATTGACGAAATCCAGCGCCGTACCTTCGTGCTGATCGGTCGAACCGGCAGCCTGCATGGCCTCCAGCGTCGCCTTGATCTCCTTGCCCTTGTACTGGAAGAACGGGCTCACCCGGTTGCCGATGCCGCGGCGGTGATCGGGCATGCGCGGCGTCATGCCGCCCATGCCGTACATCGCGTGGGAATAGCCCGCGGGCATGGTGACCTTCTGCGCCCGCTCGTTGCCGGCCAGCCCCGGCGCGTCTTCGTCCAGCCAGATGCAGTCGAGGACTTCGAGCACCGGCCAGTCGAGCGTGTCGATCCACATGACGGGATCGGCGCCGTCGTTGCCGTGATCGTGCCAGGTTCCGTTCGGCGTCAACAAAAGGTCGCCGCGCGAAGCATAAAGCCGCTCGCCTTCAACCGTTGTATAGCCGCCATTCTCGGACAGAATCGTTCGGCTGGCGTTGGGCGAATGCAGATGCGCTCTGGCGACATCGCCGGGATTGTAGATCGAGACCGCGCAGCGGATCGTCGACGTCACCTGCAGCTTGCCGCCAAGGCCGGGATTGGTCAGCAGAAACTGCTGCCTGTCGGCAAATTCGGTTGGCGGAATGTCGGCGTTTTTCGCGACTTCCGAAATTTTGAGCAGATAGGGCGAAATCGCCTTCCACGACCAGTGATGCGGCAGCGCCTTGGTCTGGCCGGCCGCCACGCGCCCCTGCGCCATCTGGCCCGTATCGTCGAGGCCGGTGTGCTTGAACCAGGCCTTCTGGGCTGGCGCGTTCGCTTGCGTGCGCAGCCAGATGTTGAGTGGCGCCGCTTCGGCGTTCATCGCCTCCATCGCGGCGCGCGCATCGCGGTTAAGCGGCGCGGCGGCGGCAGGCTTTGTGTTTTCCGTCATGGTCACGGGATGACCTCCATATGTGTTTTCAGCCGGCGGGCGGCTCAAACCTTTTCGTCTTCAACAGTATTGCGCAAAGTGCCGACGCCGGAAACCTCGATTTCCACGACATCGCCGGCCTTGAGCCAGACTGGCGGATTGAGATTGCCGCCAACGCCGACAGGCGTTCCTGTGGCAAGCACATCGCCAGGCTCCAGCGGCATGATGGTGGAAACGTAGGCCAGCAGCTCTTCGTATGGCCGCATCATGTTGGCGGTTGTGTCCTTCTGCCGCGTCTGGCCATTGATACGCACTTCGATGGTCATGTCGTGCGGATCGGCGATTTCGTCTGCCGTCGTAATCCACGGCCCGATCGAGCCGGACTGGTAGAAGTTCTTGCCGGAAGTGACGTTTGCCGTCGTGTGCTTCATCCAGTCGCGCACCGAGCCTTCGTTGAAGCAGGTATAGCCGAAGATATAGGACAGGCCGTCCTCCTTCGCTACGCGCCGTCCGCTCTTGCCCAGCACGATGGCGATTTCGCCTTCGTAGTCGAGCCGGTCGGATTCCGGCGGATTGAGGATTGGCTCCAGATGCGGAGCATGCGCTGAGGACGTGCGCCAGAACAGGCTTGGATAATTCCAGCTGTAGCCGCCGCCTGGCACTTCGTCCGGCCGCGACTTGTAGTTGATGCCGATGCACAGGACCGGCTTGTGGACGGGCGGCAGGAAGCGGACATCGGCAAGCGGAAAATCCGCTTTCGCGCCGGCAGCCAGTTTTTGCGCTTCGGGCAGCAGGTCCTTCTCGATGAATTCGACCATATTGGCAGCCTTGCCGCCAAGCCGGGATTTCAGATCGAAAATGCCGTCATTCAGCACCGCGCCAAAGCTGGCAGCGCCATTTCGTGTATAGCTTGCAAGTTTCATCGAGCTCTCCCGCCCTTTTTTCGTCTTCCCGGAACATCGCGAAACGATTAACCCGGGCTGCTTTACGTTTCCCAAAGGGCCCGTCCCAAAGGTCCCGGCTCTTCGCTTTGCTCCGCCCGGGATGACAACATCCTACCGCGGCTTCAATTCCCGTTTCGGCGTGCCGTCGAGCCAGGCTTCGACATTTTCCACCGCCTCGCCGAAAGACACGCGATAATTCTCTTCCATCACGTAACCGAGATGCGGCGACAGCAGCACGTTCGGCGCACCCATGAGCGGATGATCCTTCGGCAACGGCTCGATATCGTAGACGTCCAGCGCCGCGCCGCCGATTTCGCCGGCGTGCAGGGCAGCGACAAGCGCTTTCTGGTCCGTCACAACCGAGCGCGACGTATTCACGAACAGCGCCGTGTTCTTCATTCTGGCGAACTGCTCCGCGCCGATGAGGCCACGGCTTTCCGCATTGACGCCGAGGTGAACTGTCACGACGTCGGATTCGGCCAGCAGCTTGTCGAGACCGGCTTTCTTCACTCCCTGTGCGGCAGCGTCTTCTTCCGTGAGCGAGCGCGACAGCGCGAGCACGTTCATGCCAAAGGCAAGGCCCACTTTGGCAACATCCTTGCCGATGCGCCCGTAGCCGACGACGCCAAGCGTCTTGCCGCGTACGCCGCGGCCGACCCGCGTCTGCCAGCCGCCGCCTTTAAGGCTCGCAACCTCGTCCGGCAGGTGACGGAAAAAACCGAGAATCATCGCCCAGGTGAGCTCGGCCGTCGGATAGCCAAGGGTGGCTGTGCCGCAAACGGTGACACCGCGCGCACTGGCCGCCGCGAGATCGATCGAATTGTTATTCATGCCCGACGTGACGATCAGGCCAAGACCGGGAAGGGCTGAAATCAGCTCGGCCGTGATCCTCGTTCGTTCGCGATTGCATATGAGGATATTCGCGCCGGTAAGCTCGCGCACAAGCTCTTCGTGGCCGGCAATGTGGCGGTTGAGGACCTTTATTTCCACCCGTCCGCCGAGCCGCCCCCAGTCGGCCATTTTCAGCGCGACATTCTGATAATCGTCCAGAACGACCAGCTTCTTCATTGCCGAAAAGCCTCCCCAACGCCTTGTTCCAAGCCGCCACATTGCGGCGAATTCCGCCCCTGTCAACCGAGCCGCCTTTGGTCCGGCGGGAATCGCGAACGCCCCGCGCTTGACCTGCTGCCGGCCTATGCGTTAATGGAAACAACGATGTGGAGCGCCATCGCGCCGCAAAATCCGGAAACGCTGCATGACCGATATTTCGAGCGAAACCGTTTCGCGACAAGCCGTCGAAACCCGCTGGCCGACCGATGGCGTCACTCGCGTGCCCTACTGGGTGTTCCAGCGCGAGGATGTGTTTCAGCGTGAACAGGAAAAACTGCTGCAGGGGCCAGTGTGGAACTACCTGTGCATGGAGGCCGACATACCGAACGCCGGCGACTACCGGACGACCGCGGTCGGCACGGCGTCCATAGTGGTCACCCGAGACACAACGGGCGCCATTCATGCCTTTGAAAACCGCTGCGCCCACCGCGGCGCGTTGATTGTTCTGGATGAGGAAGGCAACCGGCCGCAGGGTTTCGCCTGCGTCTATCATGCATGGACCTACGATCTGGAGGGCAACCTCAACGGGGTCGCCTTCATGCGTGGCATGAAGGGCAAGGGCGGCGGCATGCCGTCCGGGTTTAAAATGAGCGATCACGGCCCGCGTAAACTGCGGGTGGCCACGATATTCGGTCTTGTTTTCGGAACGTTCGCGGCGGACGCGCCCGGTCTCGAAGACTTTCTCGGCGAGACGATTGTCGCGCGCATGGCCCGCGTGCTCGAAGGCCGCAAGCCGGTGGTTCTTGGCCGCTATACGCAGGCGCTGCCAAACAACTGGAAGCTTTACATGGAGAACGTGAAGGACAGCTATCACGCCTCCATCCTGCATCTGTTTTTCACCACGTTCGAGCTGAACCGCCTGAACTACACCGGCGGCGTACTGGTCGAAGGCGGAGGCGGACACCACGTCAGCTTCAACCAACTCGACAGGTCGAAAGTCGATGCGCAATACGCCCAGCAGAACATCCGCTCGGAAAGCGACTACAAGCTCGCCGATCCGGCGCTGCTGCGCGGCTTCGACGAATTCCCGGACGGGATCACCCTGCAAATCCTCACCGTCTTTCCGACATTCGTGTTGCAGCAGATCCAGAATTCCATAGCGCTGCGCCAGATCGTGCCGCGCGGTCCCGAAGAGACGGACCTGCACTGGACAATTCTCGGCTTCGAGGACGATACGCCCGAGCAGCGCCGCATCCGCCTCACACAGGCGAACCTCGTGGGACCTGCCGGCTATATCTCGATGGAAGACGGCTGCGTCGGCGGCTTCGTCCAGCGCGGCGTTGCTGGCGCATCGAAGCTTTCGGCAGTCGTCGAGATGGGCGGCGATTCCATTGCCAGCAGCGAAAGCCGGGTAACGGAAGCGGGCCTGCGCGGCTTCTGGACGCAATATCGCCGGCTCATGGAATATTGATCGAGACGGCATCCGCTGTCGTCCCGGACGCAGCGACGATGCGATTGGGGATCACGCTCCGAAACAGGATGGTGCCGGGAAAACTGCCCCGCAAATCCATGGAAGAACGCAAAGGTTTTTGCACGAATGTCGCACGAAACGTTCCTGACCATCGTCCGTTCGCAGGCAGAATATGCGCGCGTCATAGACTCCGATGCGCTGGAACAATGGCCTGACTTTTTCACCGAAGATTGCGTCTACAAGATCACCACGGCAGCGAATGTGGCGAAGGGCTATGAGCTGGGCGTCGTCTACGCCTGGTCGCGCGGCATGCTGACCGATCGCGTAAGCGCTCTGCGGCAGGCCAATATTTACGAGAAACAATCCTACCGCCACATCATGGGCATGCCGGTAATTCTGTCCGAAGGCGCGGACGGTATCAGGACCGAAACGTCCTTCGCAGTTGTGCGCATCATGCACGATGGCAAGAGCGATCTGTACGCCAGCGGCAAGTACTGCGACATCTACAGGCGGGAACGCGAAGGAGTGGACGGCAGGATCCTGATTGGCGAACGCATTGTCGTCTGCGACAGCCAGCGCTTCGATACGCTATTGGCGCTGCCGCTGTAAGGAGCGTCGCGCAAACGGCCCAGCGGCGGTGCGGACTTTTCTCCACGCAGCGAGCGGTCCCGGATCGCCTTCGGCGTGCGGGAAGACAGGGAAAAGAGCACGTCTTCCCGGAAAATCTCCTAGCGGCTTATCCGGGACCTTTACCCGCATCGCAATCGAACCCGGACAGCCCGCGGAGGTCCCGATGGCGCGCCTTGCCGCCCGGCACGGGCCCCGTTAATACTCGCTGCAAACACGAACGGGAGGAAGGCATGGCCGACAAGAGCTACGACAACATCAAGATCGAGCGCGAGGGGGAGGTTACCTTCGTGATTCTCAACCGGCCCGACAAGCGCAATGCGATGAGCCCCGGCCTTCATTACGACATGGAGGACGCGTTGACCTGGCTTGCGACGGACAAGCAGACAAAGGTCTTGATCCTGACCGGCGCTGGCGAGGCCTGGAGCGCCGGACAGGACCTGAAACTCTATTTCCGCGAGACGGCGAACAATCCCGAAGAGCGCCGCCGGTCGAACACCGCGAGCCACCACTGGCGCTGGGAAATGCTTTCGACGTTTCCGAAAACCACCATCGCGATGGTCAATGGCTATTGCTTCGGCGGCGCCTTCACCCAGCTTTGCGCCTGCGATTTCGCCATTGCGTCCGAAGACGCCATCTTCGGCCTGTCGGAAGTCAACTGGGGGATATTGCCCGGCGGCATCGTTTCCTGGAACCTTACCGACATGATGCTGCCGCGCCATGCCTTGTACTATGCAGCAACCGGCGAGCCCTTCGACGGCAAGCGCGCTGTGGAACTGGGTCTTGTCAACTTCGCTGTCCCCAAAGACAAACTGCGCGAGGAAACGATGAAGCTGGCGGACAAGCTGCTGAAGCTCAATCCCTCCGTCGTCCGCTTTACAAAGGAGGCCGTGCGCGCCGTGCGCCACATGTCGCCGGAGACAGCGCGCGACTACCTCGGTGCAAAGCAGGCCGCGTTGGCAAAGGCCGACAAGGAGATCAACGACAAGGTCGGCATGAAGGAGTTTCTGGACAACAAGTCCTACCGGCCCGGTCTCGGACCCTACAAGAGGCCGGAGTAAACGGAATATGACGGAGGTAACTCCCGATATCGCAGCGTTGTTCGCTCCGCGCAACGTCGTGCTGGTGGGCGCGTCCGACCGCAACTGGTCGCCCCGCGTGCTGAGTAACCTCAGGCGCTTCGGCTATGCCGGGCGGATCATGCTCGTCAATCCGAACCGCACGGAACTGTGGGGCGAGCGCTGCTACGCGACAATCGCCGATCTGCCGGAGCCGCCGGATCATCTGGCGCTTTTCGTCCCTGCCGACAATTCGCTCGATATTCTCGAACAGGGCAAGGCTCTGGGCGTGCGCAGCGCGACTTTTTTCGCGGCCGGTTTCGGCGAGGGCGGCGACGAAACGGGCAAGGCCCGCGCGCAGCGCTTGCGCGGGATTCTTGCCGGCACGTCCATCGCCGTCATAGGGCCGAACTGCATGGGTCTGGCAGTCGGCGCATCGAACTTTGCAACCGTACCCGACGAGCAGTTGACGCCGCTCGAGCCCGGCACCGTCGCGGCGCTCACCCAGAGCGGCATGCTCGTGCAGACGGTCAGCCGCGGTCTCGTCGACGCCGGTCTGAAGCTTTCCCATCTGCTATCCTGTGGCAACCAGATCAACCTTTCCATCGCGGACTTCATCGATCATCTGGCGGACGACGCGCATCTGCGGGTAATCGTCTGCTACATCGAGGCCGTGCCGGACGCGCGCAAGTTCCTGGCTGCGGCGCGCAAGGCCCGCGCCAATGGCAAAACCGTCGTCGCCGTCAAAATCGGCGGGTCGGAAGAGGTCCGCAAGGCTGCGCTCGCCCATACCGGTTCTCTCGCCGGTTCTCTGGAGGCCTTCGACGCCTACGCACGCGAGGCCGGCGTTGTGCGTGTCGATACGCTGGAAGACGCCATCGAAGCCGCCAAGTTCCTGTCACGCATGCCGCGCCCGAAAGGCCCGCGCATCGCGGTGATGACCAATTCCGGCGCGTTGAAATCGGTGATGACCCAGGCTGCGGACTACTGCAGCGTACCATTGCCGAAACTTTCGGCGGCGACCTGCGCGGGTTTGCAAGCCGCCATGCCCGATGCGGAAGCCTCCAATCCGTTCGACTGCAAGCGCACCATTCCCGATGCGACCTACATGGCCTGCATCGAGGCGCTGCATGGCGACCCGGAGAGCGACATCACCCTGTCCGTCGAGGAGTTGCCGCGCGCTGCCGGCATCGAGCGCAAGGTCGCCAACCTGAAAGCCGTCGAGCGCTGGCTGGACGAGGGCGGCGCAGGCGGCAAGCCTTTCGCCTATCTCGCGCCGCTGACCCTGCACGAAACGCCCTACATGAGCGAGCTGCGCGCCGGTCTGCATCGGGCGCCGTGGTTTCAGGACATTCACAAGGCCTTCCGCACCATAGGCCGACTGGGCGTGCAGCCGCTTCTTCCGGAAGGCGCGGCGGAAAACCACGTCACGCCGCCGGAAAGGCGGGAGCTTGTGGCGCACTGGCGCGCCTTTGCCGCCGGCTTGAAGGAGCCGCAGGCCCTCGACGAAGTCGCATCGAAGAAAATCGTGACGGCCTACGGTATAGACCTGCCGCGCGAGCGCGTCGTCAACGATGCCGAAGCTGCCGCAGCCGCTGCAGAAGAAATCGGCTACCCGGTGGTCCTCAAGGCCGTTACGCCCGACATAACCCACAAGAGTGATGCCGGCCTCGTTATCCTCGATCTCTCCGATCCCGGCGCGGTGCGGCGGGCGGCCGAAACCATCGCGGCGCGCTGCAAGGCTGCAAACGCGCGGCTTGAGAGCATGCTCGTGGCGCAGATGGTGTCCGGCGGGACGGAAATGGTCCTCGGTCTGCACCGCGATCCGGAAATGGGCCCGGTCGTCATGGCCGGCATGGGCGGCGTCTGGCTCGAAGTGTTCAAGGACGTCGCCTTTGCGGCGCCGGGGGTAGACGCTGCCGGCGCGCTTCGGGCCATTGCGGAAACGCGCGCCTATACGCTTCTGCAAGGTTATCGCGGCGCGAAGCCTGCGGATGTGGATGCCTATGCCGCCGCGATGGCGGGTCTCGGAGCAATGGCGCTGGAATTCGGCGATTGCATCGAATCCGTCGACGTCAATCCGGTGCTCGTGCGCGATGCAGGTCAAGGCGCGGTGGCGCTCGATGCGCTCGTCGTCTTGCGCCCGCCCACGGCCTGAACGCTCTGGACGCCGGGCGCTGCGCCAGACACAATGGCGAAAAACTATAGCGGGAGGCCGCAATGGATTTCGAAGCCGCGCGCGAGAAGGTTCGCGCGCTCACGCATCCCCGAAACGTGGTTCTCGTCGGCGCGAGCGACCGGCCCGGGAGCTGGGCGGCGCGCGTCTGGCGCAATCTCAACCGCTATGCCTTCCCCGGGAATATCCATCTGTTCAATCCCGGCCGCGACGAAGTCTTCGACAAGACATGCTATCGCACGTTCGACGATATGCCCGAGCCGCCGGACCATCTGATTGTTCTGGTTCCCGCACAGCATGTGCCGGACTTGCTGCGGGCCGGCGCAGCGGCGGGAGCGCGCAGCGCCACGGTGTTTTCCTCCGGTTTCGGCGAAGCCTACGACACAAAGGCCGAAGCGCTGGGCGTGGATCTGCGCAAAGCGATCGCGGAGACAGGCATTGGCGTTTCGGGTCCGAATTGCATGGGCAATATCTGCGGCCCCTCCAGCTTCGTGACGCTCACCGAAGATCGGCCGCTCGCGCCGGGAAACGGGCCGGTGGCGCTTGTCGGACAGTCCGGTGGCGTGATGATTTTCACCAACCAGGCGCTGGGCGAACGCGGCATCAAGGCCGGATATCTCATCACCAGCGGCAACGAGGCGGGCCTGTCCGCGGCCGATTACATTGCCTATTTCGCGGCCGAGCCGGAGATAAAGGTCATCATCGTCTACATTGAGGCGCTGAAGGATATCGAGCGCTTCAAGGCGGCCTGCAAGGACGCCCGCGCCCGCGGCAAACATGTGGTCGCCATCAAACTCGGCGCATCGGAGGCCGGACGAGGGGCGGCGATGGCGCATACCGGATCGCTCGCCGGCACGCTCGAAGCCTTCGATGCGCTTGCTGCGGACATCGGCGTCGTGCGGGCCGAGACGCTGGACGAGGCGGTCGAGATTACCGAGCTGCTGGTGCATACGGGACCGGCGCCGGGAACGCGTCTCGGCGCGATCACGCTGTCCGGCGCCTATCGTGGACTTCTTCTCGATGCTGCGGAAAAGCACGGGCTGCAGTTCCCGCCGCTGCAACAGGGGACGCTCGACCGGCTGAACGAAACTCTCGGCGTCGGATCCCTTGTCTCAAATCCCATCGACGGCGGTTTTGGCGTCCTCACCAGCGCCGACAATTTCATCAATTCGATCAAGGCGCTCGAGGCCGATCCGAACATTGACATGCTGCTGTTGCAGGAATCCCTGCCGCGCGAGCCCGGATCGGACCGCGCCGAAAAATACATCGCGCTTGTCGAGGATTACGTACGCAACACAGCAAAGAAACCGGTATCCTTCATTACGCCGATCACCCACAGCCAGACCGACTACAGCCGCAATTTGCGCAATAGCGCGCGGCATGTTTCGTTCTTGCAGGAAGCCAACCGCGCGCTGCGTGCGATCGCTGCAACAGCGCGCTCCGGCGAACGGGCAGCGATGGCTGCCGCTTCCAGTCCCAGGCCAACTGCTGAACAGAAGCAACTGGCAGGTGCGTTAAATATCCACGCCAGGGGTGCGAAGTCGCCTGTAGCCCTGAACGAATACCAATCGAAGCAATATCTGCGCGTGTGGGGCGTACCTTTCGCACCTGAAGCCTTGGCAAAAACGCCCAAAGCGGCTGCCGCCGCGGCAAAACGCATCGGTTACCCTGTGGTGCTGAAGGCGGTTTCGTCGACCCTGACGCACAAGTCGGATGCCGGCGCGGTGATGCTGAACATCAAGTCCGAAAAAGCGCTGGCCTCGGCCTGGCAGAGAATCCGGGACAATGTGAAGGCGTATTGCGCTGCGCGTGGCGAGCAGCACAGGATCGAAGGCATGATCGCCGCCAAACAGGTGAGCGGCGGCCTCGAACTGGTGCTCGGCCTGCATCGCGATCCTGAGGCCGGCCTCGTGCTGATGGTCGGTATGGGCGGCGTCTGGCTCGAACTCATCAAGGATGTGGCGTTCGGCGTGCCGCCGCTGACGCGGCAAAAGGCGCAAGCCATGCTCGACAGCACCCGCGCCGGGGTTCTGCTGAAAGGCTACCGCGGCGGTCCGGAATACGACGTGGATGCTGTGCTTGACGCAATGCAGGCGCTCGGCGCTTTTGCCGCCCATGCCGGATCGAACATCGAATCCGTCGATCTGAACCCTTTTGCCGTTTTACCGAAAGGGCAGGGCGCTTTCGCGCTCGATGCGCTCGTTGTCGTGCGCCGTAAATAGAAACCGGCTGGCTGGAAAACAAGAATGACCCTGATCATCAACAATGACGATGTCGCCAAAGTTCTGACCATGCAGGATACGATCGACGCGTTGGAGCAATCCTACAGCGACCTTGCGAATGGCGAGGCTGTATGCCGGCCTCGCATCGACATCCGCATTCCCACGAGCGATCCGTCGCGCAATTATCAGTTCGGTTCGATGGAGGGCGGCTCCACCCGCGGCTATTTCGCCGTGCGGATGAAGTCCGACATCATCTACGAAAGCCGCTACAACGGCGTCACGACGCAGGAAAAGTACTGCCGCGAACCGGGAACCTATTGCGGTCTCATTTTTCTCACCTCGACAGAGAACGGCGAACCGCTGGCGTTCATCAACGACGGCCACCTGCAGCACATGCGGGTCGGCGCCGATGGCGGCATCGGCGTCAAATACATGTCCAACCCCGATGCGGAAGTCGTTGGGATGCTCGGATCCGGTGGCATGTCCCGCACGCATATGCAGGCGTTCACATGTGTGCGGAATATTCGCAAGCTCAAGGTCTTCTCGCCGACGCGCGCCAATTGCGAGGCGTTTGCAGAGGAAATGCGCCAGCTGTACGGAATCGAAGTCGTCGTCTGCGATGCGCCTGAAAAAGTCTATCGCGGCGCTCACATCGTCGCGGCGCTTACGGATTCGGCCGTGCCCGTCATGGACGGGGCCTGCCTCGAAAAAGGCCAGCACATCGTCAACATCGGCGGCAGCGGCATTCCGGACAAGGCGTCGCTGGAACGGGTCGACTCTTATCTGCGGTTCGGCTCCACGCCCCCGCCAGCCGGGCATCCGCAATTTCCGGTTCACGACGAATATATTGGCTGGGAAGCGCGGCCTGCATCGGAAAAGTTCGGCGACGGCCGAAAGGGGCGGGGCGACGGCAGCAAGCGCGGCCATGGAGTAACGCTACCCGACAGAATGATCTCTCTGGCTGATATTCTCTACGGGCAGAAAAAGGGCCGCACTTCGGCGGACCAGATTACATATTCCGAACGTGGTAACTTGCAGGGAGCGCAATTTTTTGCCGTTGCCGGCCGCGTTTACGAGCTGGCGCGGGAGGCGGGTCTCGGTCACGAGATCCCGACTGGCCTGTTTCTGCAGAATATACGCAATTGAATCCCGCGGGATCGCAAACGGCCCAAAAAAGCGTTTGGGCCGCGCGACCGATTATACGGTCTGCGCGGCCCTGCGGGGAAGTCGGCGTAACGGGGGGACGGGGATGTTCCGCCGACAAGGCCACCATAATCGGTAGCCTTTTAATCGATTGTGCGCGACCGCCGGTAAGGCGGGTTAATCCCGGCTAACGCTAACATTTGCCATCGTCCTGCCACGTCAGCGGGTAAACTGCCGGTTACGCTCTTCGTGCGTGGGCAGTCATGGTTAATCATTCCTTTACGGCGCACGCGCACACTGCCGGGTGCAGAACACTGCGCTTCTCCCTTGGAATTTCATCATGCAGGTAGATTCGGTTGCAGCGCCGCAGAGCGGCAAGGGTGGCGAAACCGGCCGTCCGGAGAACGGCGGGGCCGAAAAGTGGCCGCCGCATCTGTTGCAGGCCAAAGGCTTTCGGCCCGCGCCCCCGGCGGATGCGCCGGCCAGGAAACCGCGCCGCGGGGTGCGGCTTGCGATGCTCGCACTAGCCTGCGGGGCAGGCGCCGTGGGCGCCGGCGCATATACAAATCCGGCGGCTTTCGGCCTCGGCAGCGCGCGCTTGGCAGCGCAATCGAGCGAAATGCAAAAGCTGGTCCGTGAGGAAAACAACACGTTGAACCGCGTGCTGAGCGACTTGCGCATTCTTCAGGCGGCTTACGCGAATGTGCAGGGCCAGGTATCGAACCTGCCGCTGCGGGCCGATCTCGAAACGCTGCGCGCCAATGCGGCGAAAACAGCAAAGATGCTCGCGGCCCAGCGCAAGCAAGCCGAACAGGCCGTGCGCGATCGTGATGCTGTGATCAAGTCTCTCTCCAGCCGGCTTGCGGACGCGGAAAAGTCGCATGCCGCGCAAATTGCGGCTCTGACCGAGCGGCTCGAAAAGCTGGAAAAAGCCCGGCAAGACCGAACGCCCGTGGCGGCTGACAACTCCAGCCAGATCGCACGCAGCGAACCGCCGCCGCCCGCCGCCGTTCCACCAACGTCCCGGACCAGGGCGGCTGGCCGCGGCGGAACAGGGCGCGGCACTGGATATGTTCTGCGCGACGTATCGGGTGGTGTGGCGCTCGTGGAAGGCCGCAACGGAGAATTGCTGGAAGTCTATCCCGGCATTCGGCTTCCAGGTGCGGGCCGCGTCCGCTCTATCAACCGGCGCGGCGGCAAGTGGATTGTTGTGACGACGCTGGGCACGATCGACGCCGATCCTTTCTAGCCCGTGCAGCCCATCCGGCGTGGAGCGCCGGTGCTTGTAAACGTCAACTTCCTGTGCGAACTGGCGGGTCAGCTAGGGATTCGGAAGAAAATTCAGGGTCCCGAAACGTTTGACCGTTTCCACCGGAGCCGCGCCCATGACCTCGACGACCCCAGGCCGCAGCTGTCTAGCAATCGTGCTGGCGGCGGGCGAAGGCAAGCGCATGCAGTCGGCTCTGCCGAAAGTTTTGCACGCGGTCGCAGGCCGCAGCATGCTTGGGCACGTCCTGGCTTCGGTCAAAGCCGCCGGCGCCGATGCCGTGGCGGTCGTTGTCGGCCCGGGCCGTGAAGACGTAGCGGCCGAAGCCGCCTTGCATATTCCCGCTGTTGAAATCTTCACCCAGGCCGACCGCCTCGGCACCGCCCATGCGGTGCTGGCAGCGCGCAGCGCGCTTGCCCGGGGCTTTGACGAGGTTCTGGTGCTGTTTGCCGATACGCCACTCGTTCGGCCCGAAACTTTCGCAACGATGCGAGACGCGCTGGCAGGCGGCGCGGCAGTCGCCGCCCTCGGCTTCGAAACCTGCAATCCGGACGGTTATGGCCGCCTGCTGACCGAAGACGGCGAGCTTGTCGCGATCCGCGAGCACAAGGACGCGAGCGAAGAAGAACGCAAGGTCTGCTTGTGCAATGCCGGGCTGATGGCGCTGGACGGAAAACGGGTACTCGCCCTGCTCGAAGCCATCGGCAACGACAATGCCCAGAAGGAATACTACCTGACCGACGCCGTGGCCGAAGCGCGCGCGGCCGGCGCAACCGCTGTGGCAGTGACCGCCAGCGAAACCGAGGTCATGGGCGTCAACGACCGGGTGCAGCTTGCAGAAGCCGAAGCCGTGATGCAGACCCGTCTGCGCGAAGCGGCGATGCGCGGCGGCGTGACATTGCTTGCGCCGGAAACGGTCTATTTTTCCCACGACACGCAACTCGGGCGCGATGTCGTCGTCGAACCGAATGTCTTTTTCGGCCCCGGTGTCCTTGTCGCCGACAATGCCACGATCCGGGCTTCGTCCCATCTGGAGCATGCAAGTGTCGGCCCCGGTGCGACTGTGGGGCCGTTCGCGCGGCTGCGTCCGGGCGCAAAACTCGGCGAAAAAGCGAAGGTCGGCAACTTCGTGGAGATAAAGGCCGCCGATATCGGCCCCGGCGCGGCAGTCAGCCATCTGACGTACATCGGGGATGCCCGCGTCGGCGCGAAAGCCAATATCGGAGCCGGCACAATAACCTGTAACTATGACGGCTACGGCAAACACATCACGGAAATAGGGGCGGGCGCCTTTGTCGGCTCGAACTCCTCGCTGGTTGCGCCTGTAAAGATCGGTGACGGCGCTTATGTCGGCTCGGGCTCGGTTGTCACCAAGGATGTCGCCCCCGGCGCACTGGCCGTTGCGCGCGGCAAACAGGTGGAAAAAGCAGGCTGGGCCGATGCGTTCCGTACGAAAATGGCGGCTCTAAAGGCCAAAAAGTAGCGATTATTCATAGCCTTCGGTCGGAATGTTCAGAATGTGCCCGCAATGCTTGCAATGCACGGCGTCGGGTTCGTGCCGCTTCAGACCGCAGTCGGGGCAGGGATAGGCGACCTTTTGCGGCCGGAATATCGTCTGGATAAGCCGCAGGAACAGCGCCACCCCGAGAATCATGATTATGACGGCGAGCATCCGTCCTGACGTGTCCGTCATGGTGATGTCGCCGAACCCGGTCGTCGTCAGCGTCGTCACCGTGAAGTACAGCGCGTCGAAATAATTGTTGATGTTCTTGTTGATGCCATGCTCGACAACATAGACGATGGCTGTCACGACGAAGATGAACACCAGCAGATTGATCGTCGACTGGATGATCTCTTCGTTGCGCGCGAAGAATGGCGAGACTTCGCGCAATTCTCTTATGACGCGGTAGGAACGGAACAGGCGCAACATCCGCACCACGCGCAGGAACGCCAGATTGTCGGTGAACATCGGCGCCACGAGCGAAATTATTACCAGTACGTCGGCAATGGACGAGAATTGAAAAAGATAGCGGACAGGCCGGTCGTTGATCCAGACACGGGCCACCAGTTCGAGAGCGATGACAGCCGCTACCGGATAATCGATCCAGCGCCAGGCCGCTACTCCGTCCGCCATTGACGAGGCGACGAAAAAAATGATCGTGACCAGATCGAAAGCAAGGAGACTGAGCCGGAACGCGCGCGGGGCAGTTCCGTCTCCGAAATAGAGGTGGCGCAAATTTTTGCGCAAGCCGGCCTTTTGGGCGCCTGCTATCGACTCAGTCATCGAATGTCCCGGATTCGGTGATGTTGCACGGGCTCAGCATACTTGAATTTCGCGAGCAAAGGGAGCCAGCCGCAACAAGGAGCGGCATCTGCTTCCAGAGTTAAGCTAATTGGGCAGTGTTCGTGGTCATGCAATGCAAAGCATGCTAGTTCCGCACCGGAAATTCGGCGGCCGGACTTGCGCGGCGCTGCCGTAACAGTTTGCAAACCGTTGTGACTTGCGGCCAATTTGTCGCAACGTCATGATCTTGCAAAAAGATTCGTGCCGGATGACAGCCATTGCGGCCGCTTCGGTATTGCGACGGGATAGAGCTGCATGTGCGGAATAGTGGGCATTCTGGGAAAAGAACCAGTGGCGGGAAAGCTCGTGGATGCGCTCCGCAGGCTTGAATACCGCGGTTACGATTCGGCTGGCATAGCCACTCTCGAAGGTTCTTCGATCGACCGCCGCCGGGCAGAGGGAAAGTTGCGCAATCTGGATGCGCGGCTGGCCCAGTCGCCTTTGCACGGCACGGCCGGTATTGGCCATACGCGCTGGGCGACGCATGGACGCCCGACCGAGAACAACGCCCATCCGCACGCAACGGCGCGCGTGGCGGTGGTGCACAATGGCATCATCGAGAATTTCCGCTCGTTGCGCGACGATCTGACGGCGAAGGGGCATGATTTCAAAACGGAAACCGACACGGAAGTCATCGCCCACCTGGTGACGGACGAACTCGACAGCGGCAAGGATCCCGTCGCTGCCGTGGCGGCGGCTTTGCCAAGGCTTCACGGCGCGTTCGCGCTGGCGCTGATCTTCGACGGTGACGAAGATCTTATTATCGGTGCACGCCAGGGGGCTCCGCTGGCGATCGGTTACGGCGACGGCGAGATGTATCTTGGTTCGGACGCGCTGGCGCTGGCGCCGTTCACTGACATGCTGACGTATCTGGAAGACGGCGACTGGGCGATTCTGCGCCGCAATTTTTGCGAAATCCGCGACCGTTCCGGCAGCCTCGTTCAGCGCCAGAAGCAAAGGACCACGGCATCCGCCTTTCTTGTCGACAAAGGCAATTACCGTCACTTCATGGCGAAAGAAATCCACGAGCAGCCGGAAGTCGTTGGACGCACACTGGCGCATTACCTCGACATGTCGAACGGCAAGGTGCGTTTACCGTTCGAACTGCCGTTCGATCCGGCGAAGCTTACACGCCTGACGATCTCGGCTTGCGGCACCGCCTATTATGCCGGCCTGACAGCGAAGTACTGGTTCGAACGTTTCGCCCGTATTCCGGTCGAAATCGACGTCGCCTCCGAGTTCCGCTACCGCGATGCGCCGCTTGAGGAAAACGGTCTCATGATCGTCGTGTCGCAGTCCGGCGAGACGGCGGATACGCTGGCCTCGCTGCGCTACGCGAAGGAACATGGCCAGTCGATCCTGTCGGTGGTGAACGTGCCGACATCGACCATTGCGCGCGAAAGCGATGTCGCTGCCCTGACGCTCGCCGGTCCCGAGATCGGCGTTGCATCGACGAAGGCCTTCACCTGCCAGCTGGCGGTGCTGGCCTCGCTGGCTGTCGCGCTTGGCCGGATGCGTGGCGTTCTGTCTGCCGATCGCGAAAAGGAGCTCGTGTCCGATCTTATCGCCATTCCCGGCCAGATGGCCGATGCAGCGAAGATAGAACCGAAAATCGAACAGCTTTCGCAGTACATGTCGAAAGCCTCGGACGTGCTCTACCTCGGCCGCGGCACGAGCTATCCGCTGGCTCTCGAAGGCGCGCTCAAGCTGAAGGAAATTTCCTACATCCACGCCGAGGGCTATCCTGCCGGCGAATTGAAACACGGGCCAATAGCGCTCATCGACGAGACCATGCCCGTGATTGTCATCGCGCCATTTGACGCAGTGTACGAAAAGACCGTTTCCAACATGCAGGAAGTGGCGGCGCGCGGCGGCAGGATCATCCTGATCGGCGACAAGCGCGCTGCGGACGAAGCCGGGATAGACTTCGAATCCGCGATCATGCTGGCGGATATGAAGCCGGATTTCGCTCCAATCGTTTATGCGGTTCCCGTCCAGCTGATTGCCTATCACACGGCCATGTTCATGGGAAAAGACGTGGATCAGCCGCGCAATCTCGCCAAAAGCGTGACCGTGGAATAAAGCCGGGCAACCGGCGGCTGGAAGTCTGAAATGCTGGCTGCCCAACTTTGCGCCGGTTTGGGTCGGGCTGCCCGTCTTCATCACATGGTCCCCTTAAGTCGGCATATTTGGCCGCTTGCCTTCTGGCAGGCTAGGTCCCATGTTTGCCAGGTCGAGGCGTAGCCTTGCGATGGAACATATCGCGTTGACGCCGAAATCAACGCCATCCCCGGAGGGTCCGGTACCCGGAATGCAGAACGCACCCGATACACAGCAGCAGAAGCATCACTTTGGCGCAGGCGTGCGTACCTGGTTCCTGACCGGGCTCGTCATCGCCGGTCCGCTGGCAGTTACCGCCTGGATCGTCTGGTGGTTCGTCAACACCGTCGATAACTGGGTCAAACCGCTGGTGCCGCAATATCTGTGGCCCGAGAACTATCTCGGTGTCCATGTGCCGGGCGTCGGCGTTATTCTCGCATTCTTCGGCATGACGCTGCTCGGATTTCTTGCTGCGAACCTGGCCGGCCGCACGCTGCTCAAGCTCGGCGAGATGATGCTCGACCGCATGCCCGTGGTGCGCGGCATTTACAAGAGCGTGAAGCAGATATTCGAGACGGTGTTTTCGCAGGAAGGAACCGGCTTCCGCCGCGTCGGCCTCGTGCAGTTTCCGGCCGAGGGCATGTGGTCCATTGTCTTCATCTCCAATCCGCCGTCTGCTTCGGTGCGCGAACATCTGCCGGACGGCGCTGACCACATCTCCGTGTTTTTGCCGTGTACGCCAAACCCGACGACCGGCTTTTATTTCTATCTGCCCTCGAAAGATGTGATCGAAATCCCCATGACGCCGGAGCAGGCGGCAAAGCTTGTCATGTCGGCAGGTCTCATACAGCCCGAGGTGCAGGATCAGCTCTCGCAGCTTGCCGCCGCGGCCAAGCGCAAGGCGGACGCGAAGAAGCTTCCCGCCCCGGCGGAGCCATAGCAAAGCCGTTATCCTGCCCTCAGGAGCCGCACCGCCTCGTCGCGGCCGAAAAGGTAAAGCAACAGCCGCAGAGCAGCGCCGCGCTCCGAAGCCAGATCGGGATCGCGCGCCAGTATGAGCTTGGCGTCGTCCTGCGCTGTCTGCAGCAGCCCGCCATGCACCTCGAGCTGTGCGACGCGAAAGCCCGGCGTTCCCGACTGACGCGTTCCCAGTACCTCGCCCTCGCCGCGCAAGCGCAAGTCCTCTTCTGCAATACGGAAGCCGTCGTCGGTCTCCCGCATGATATTGATACGCGCGCGCGCGACTTCGCCGAGACCGGTCTTGTAGAGCAAGAGGCAGCTCGATTTCGCAGCGCCGCGCCCGACGCGTCCGCGCAACTGGTGCAATTGCGCCAGACCGAACCGCTCGGCATGTTCTATCACCATGACGCTGGCCGCAGGCACGTCGACGCCAACCTCGATCACCGTAGTGGCGACGAGAATGCGGCTCTGTCCGCTGGCGAAGCGCGTCATCGCCGCTTCTTTGTCGCGCGGCTTCAATCGTCCGTGGACGAGATCGACCAGCCCCTCGCCGAATATCTGTCTGAGATCCTCGAAGCGGTCCTGCGCGGCTGCGGCGTCCACTTCTTCGCTTTCTTCGACCAGCGGACAGACCCAATAGACCTGCGCTTCCGCATCGACCGCGCGGCGGATACCGGCGATCACATCGTCGAGCCGGTCGATGGGCATGGCGCGCGTGTCTACCGGCTTCCGGCCTGCAGGCTTTTCCCGCAGGGTCGAAACATCCATGTCGCCGAAATAGGTCAGAACAAGCGTGCGCGGGATTGGCGTGGCAGTCATGACCAGAATGTCCACCGCTTCGCCCTTTTCACTCAGGGCAAGACGCTGGTGAACGCCGAAGCGATGCTGCTCGTCCACGACGGCGAGCGCGAGGTCCGCAAATACCACATCGTCCTGAAACAAGGCATGGGTGCCGATGAGAATATCGATCTCGCCTGCGCGCACGGCTTCCAGGGTCTTGCGCCGTTGCGCGCCCTTGTCCTTGCCCGTGACGATGCCGGCGCGTAATCCCGCCGCCTCGCAAAGCGGGTGCAGACGCTCGTAGTGCTGGCGTGCGAGAATTTCCGTCGGCGCCATGAGGGCCGATTGGCGGCCTGCCTCCGCCGCAGCCGCCATCGCCATCAGCGCCACAAGCGTCTTGCCCGATCCGACGTCGCCCTGCACCAGTCGCAGCATGCGGTGTGGCGAGGCCATGTCGGCTGCGATGTCTGCGATGGCCTGCTGCTGCGCGGCGGTGAGGGAAAACGGCAGCGCGCCGGCAATTTTCGCGCGCAAGCCGCCATCTCCGGCGGTCGGCCGGCCTTTCGCGCGACGCATATGTGCGCGCACCATCGCGAGCGCGAGCTGGCTTGCCAGCAACTCGTCGTAGGCAAGGCGCACCCGCGCCGGCGCGTCCGTCGTGATATCGGCCGGCGACTGTGGCCGATGCAGGCGTTCGAGCGCTGCGTTGAAACCAGGCAGTGCATGCGCCGCCACATAGGCAGGATCGAGCCACTCCGGCATGACCGGCAGCTTCTGCAGCGCCGCCTCTGCAGCACGTTGCACGTTGCGTTGATACAGGCCTTCGGTCAGGCCGTAGACGGGCTCCACCGGCGGCAGACGGGCCAGGGCCGCCTCGTCCATGATCCGGTCCGGATGGACCATCTGGTAGTAGCCGTCCCAGAGTTCCATCTTGCCCGAGACCCAGCGCTTTGCACCCAGCGGCAAAGAACGCTCGATCCAGTCACGGTTCGCCAGAAAGAAGACCAGCAGCATGTCGCCGGTCTCGTCTTCCACCAGCACCTTGTAAGGCGCGCGCGAATGCTTGGACGGCGGCGGCCGGTGTTCGGCAACGGTGACTTCCAGCGTGACCACGGTATCAGGCTGCGCTTCGGCGATTTTCGGCCGCGACCGGCGGTCGATTGCGGCATGCGGCAGGTGAAACAGCAGGTCGGCGACCACCGCCTCGCCTTCGTGGCCCCTGAGAAGCTTGTCGAAGAGCTTGCCCGTCTTCGGGCCGACGCCGGGCAGGCTTTGCACGGGCGCGAACAGCGGATTGAGCAGGGGAGGGCGCATGGCCGAGATGTAGCGCAATTCGCCACGGGACGAAACGACGGCGAAGCTAATCGTGCAATTGCGTCGAAGCTGGCGCGCTGGCGCCCGGACCAAGCGCCCGTTGCATGACGACGACATCGATCCAGCGTCCGAACTTCCAGCCGACCGATCGCCACACCCCCGCATCGGTGAAGCCGCACGCCCGGTGTAGTGCAATGGAACCCGCGTTGTTGCTATCGCCGATAAGCGCCATCATCTGACGGAAGCCACAGCGCTCGCCTTCGTCGATCAGCGCTCGCAGCAACGCTGCGCCAATCCCGCGCTGGTGAAACTCCGGCGCGAGGTATATCGAGTCTTCCACAGTGCTGTTATAGGCGGGCCGCGCGTGAAAAGGGCCGGCATAGGCGTAGCCGGCTATGGTTGCCCCGGTTTCCGCCACAATCCAGGGATATCCGGCTGCCGTCCGCGCTTGCCAGCGGGCGCGCATTTCTGCGGCGTCCGGCGGGTCAATTTCGAATGTCGCTGTCCCCGTGCGTACGGCGTGCGCATAGATTGCGGTCACGCCTTCGATGTCGCCGGACTGGCAGGCGCGAATCTGAAAATCGGCAGGGAAATCGGTCATCGCCGGGACGGATACAGCCGCCTTTTGCGTCTTGCAATCACCAAGCGTAACACGCGCCCGGCACTTGGCCGCAACCAAGCGGGGCAGCCACGGCGCGAGGCCGGATCCGAATGGAACCAGCCTCGCAATCGGGGGATCAAACCGGTGAAGATCAGAGGTTCTTCTGCACCGTGTCGTTGACGGAATCCGCGGCTTTCTTGACGCCTTCCTTGGCATTTCCGACAGCCTGTTGCGTCTCGCCTTTTGCCTCCTGCGCGGCGCCCTCGGCTTGCATCTTCTTGTTGTCGGTCCATTCGCCGATCTTTTGCTTGGCAGCGCCTGCGAGTTCGTTTGCCTTGCCCTTGACTTTATCTGTCGTGCTGCTCATCTCAACGCTCCTTTTGCAATTGGGTTGCGCGCATGTCCGCGCTTACAAAATCAAAACGCCACTGTGCCATAAAGGTTCCGGCGCGGTGGCGAAGAAACCGCGCTCTGACCCTTGCGGCGCCGCCACGGCTCTGACAAAAGCAACGGGTGATCCTGTATTCCGTACACGTGTACCAGACACCGATGCGCCCGAAGGCTGCGCTTCCGGCGAGCGGCGCGGGTGTCAGGCGGTGAAGTATTGGGGCTTGTGATGTCGGGAACCGAAATCTCCAGCGCAGGGCTCGACCCGCGCCGCCGCCGTGCCCTTTTCCGCGCGTGGCATCGCGGCATGCGGGAGATGGACATTCTGCTCGGCAAATTCGCCGATGCAGAGCTTGCAGGGTTGAGCGACGAAGAGATGGACGAGTTCGAGCGGATACTCGACGCCATCGACCGCGACCTGCTTGCCTGGCTGACGGGAGAAACGCCGCTGCCTGCTGAATTCGATGGGCCGGTCATGCGCAAGTTGATGGCCTTCCACACCCACGACGGCCCGCTGCACGTCTGACGATCCGATACCTGACACTATGGCCGAGACACTCGTTACCCAGTTGAAACCGGCGATAGCCGATCTTGCCGCCGGCAAATCGCTGGTGCTTGCGCGCGCGCCGGACGGTTTCGACGCATTCGTCGCAGCCGACTTTGCCCGGCTCATGGCGTCCGCCCAGCAGGGAAAGTCCGCCACCCTGCTGCACGTGGCGCGCGACGGCCAGCGCTCACGTTCCTTCCGGGAAGCCGTCGCGTTTGCCGCGCCCAATATCGAGCTGCTGGATTTCCCGTCCTGGGATTGTCAGCCCTACGACCGGGCCTCGCCCGAACGGACGATATCGGCGCGCCGCATGAGCGTGCTGTCACGCCTTGCCCGCACCAACGCCGGCGATGGCCAACCGCGTATCGTAACGACGACTGTCAATGCGCTGGTGCAGCGCGTGCCGGCCCGCGACTGGATGGCGCGCGAGAGCTTTTCGGCTGCTCCCGGCAACTCCGTAGACATGAACGCGCTGGTGCAATGGCTGGAAAACAACGGCTTCCTGCGCGCACCCAATGTGCGCGAAGCCGGCGAATACGCCGTGCGCGGCGGCATACTCGATCTCTATGCGGCAGGCACGCCCGATCCGCTGCGGCTGGATTTTTTCGGCGACACTCTGGAATCCATTCGCACATTCGATCCCGAAACCCAGCGCACCATCGGCCAGTTGCGCGCGCTGGACCTCGTGCCGACCAGCGAGGTGCAGCTGACCAGCCAGACGATCCGAACCTTCCGGCAGAATTATCTTTCGCAGTTCGGCGCAAACACCCGCGGCGACCTTTTGTACGAGGCTGTTTCGGAAGGCCGCCGCTACGCCGGCATGGAGCATTGGCTGCCGTTCTTTTACGCCGGCACGAGCACGTTGTTCGACTATCTGCCCGGCGTGCCGCTTATGCTCGATCCGCTCGACGACGAGGTGCTCGTCGAGCGTCTGAAGGAAATCGAGGATTATTATCAGGCGCGCAAGACGCAGCTCGAGATCGACCCCGAACATGCGTCCTACAAGCCGCTGCCGCCGGATGCGCTTTATCTCTCCGAAAAGGAACTGCGCCAGCTTTTGGGCGGCGCCGCCCAGATAAGAGTTTCGCCCTTCGCAACGCCGGAAAGCGCGGCGGACGGCGCGGCGCGCGTTCTCGATTGCAATGGCAAGACCGGTCGTGACTTCGCACCCGAGCGCGCGACCGAAGGCGTCAACGTTTTCGAGGCCGTGGCCGAGCATGTGCGGGCGCTGAAAGGCCTCGGCCGAACCTGCGTATTCGCGGGCTGGTCGGACGGCTCGGCCGACCGTCTGCGCAGCGTGTTGAGCGAACACGGCGTGCGTGATCTCGAGCCGGTCGCCTCGCTGGGCGCGGCGCTGGCCTTGCCGCAAGCCTCTACCGGCATTGGCGTGCTGGGCATCGAGCATGGCTTCGAAGCCGGAACGCTGGCGCTCATTGCGGAACAGGACATTCTCGGCGACCGTATGGTGCATGGCCGCCGCCGCACCAAGCGCGCCGCCGATTTCCTGACCGAAGTTTCGGCGCTGGGCGCAGGTGATATCGTTGTGCATGTCGATCATGGCATCGCCCGCTTTACCGGCCTGAAAGTAATCCAGGCCGCAGGCGCGCCGCACGATTGTCTCGAGCTGCATTACGCCGGTGGCGACAAGCTGTATCTGCCGGTCGAAAATATCGAGCTGCTCTCGCGCTACGGTTCCGAAGATACCGAAGTGCAACTCGACCGCCTTGGCGGGGTCGGCTGGCAGACGCGCAAGGCGCGGATGAAGAACCGCATCCGCGAGATTGCCCACCAGCTCATCCGCATCGCTGCCGCACGCCAGTTGCGCAAGGCGCCCGTGTTCGAGCCGCCGCACGCCGCCTACGAGGAATTCGCCGCGCGCTTTCCGTACCAGGAAACCGAGGATCAGCAGGCCGCCATCGAAGCCGTGCTCGACGATCTGGCGCTCGGCCGGCCGATGGACAGGCTCATCTGCGGAGACGTCGGTTTCGGCAAGACGGAAGTTGCGCTGCGCGCAGCCTTTGCCGCCGCCATCGAGGGCAAGCAGGTCGCCGTCGTGGTGCCGACCACATTGCTTGCACGCCAGCACTACAAGACATTCAGCCAGCGTTTTGCCGGCCTGCCTGTGAAGGTGGCGCAATTGTCGCGCATGGTGCCGGCCGCCGATCAGCGCGAAGCCAAGGCGGGCGCAGCGGACGGCACGATAGACATCGTCGTTGGAACCCACGCGGTGCTCGGCAAGGCCGTGAAGTTCAAGGACCTCGGTCTCGTCATCATCGACGAGGAGCAGCACTTCGGCGTCGCGCACAAGGAGCGGCTGAAGGACCTGCGCGCCGAGGTGCATGTACTGACTTTGTCGGCGACGCCAATTCCGCGCACGCTGCAACTGGCGCTCAGCGGCGTGCGCGAATTGTCGCTGATCGCCTCTCCGCCCGTCGACAGGCTCGCGGTGCGCACTTTCATTGCGCCGTTCGACGAACTCATTGTGCGCGAGGCGCTTTTGCGCGAGCGCTTCCGCGGCGGCCAGAGCTTCTTCGTGTGCCCGCGCATCGAAGACCTCGACGATGCGACGGCCTTCCTGCGCTCGCATGTGCCGGAAGCGAAATTCGTCACCGCGCATGGCCAGTTGAGCGCCACCGATCTCGAAGAGCGCATGAGCGCTTTCTACGATGGCAAATACGACATCCTCGTATCGACGGCGATCGTCGAATCGGGCCTGGATATTCCCACGGCGAACACGATGGTGGTATGGCGCGCCGACATGTTCGGCCTGGCGCAGCTCTATCAATTGCGCGGCAGAGTCGGGCGTTCGAAGACCCGAGCCTATGCGTTGTTCACGCTGCCGGCGAACCGCTCCATCACGCCGCAGGCGGAAAAGCGGCTCAAGGTTTTGCAATCGCTCGACACGCTCGGTGCGGGCTTCCAGCTCGCCAGCCACGATCTCGACATTCGCGGCGCGGGCAATCTGCTCGGCGACGAACAGTCCGGCCACATCAAGGAAGTCGGCTTCGAGCTGTACCAGCAGATGCTGGATGAAGCGATCACCATGCTGAAGGCCGGCATCGAGGAGCCGGCGGAGGAGACCTGGTCGCCGTCGATCACCATCGGCACGCCGGTCACGATTCCCGAAGACTATGTGCCGGACCTGACTTTGCGCCTGTCGCTTTACCGCCATCTGTCGGGTCTGGAAACCGACGAGGAGATCGAGGCCGTAGGCGCGGAGATGATCGACCGCTTCGGCAAAATGCCGGAGGAAGTCGCCCAGCTTCTGAAGCTCGTGTCGATCAAGGCCCTGTGCCGCAGGGCGCATGTGGAGAAGGTCGACGCCGGCCCGAATGGCGTGGTCGTCGCCTTCCGCGACAATTCCTTCGCCAATCCGCAAGGACTGGTGCGCTTCATCGGCGAACAGGGCCCGCGCGCAAAAGTGCGGCCCGACATGAAGATCGTATTCTCCCGCGACTTCGCCAGCCCCGAAGCGCGCCTTGCCGGCACGCAGCAGATTTTGCGCACGCTGGTCGGGATTGCGGAGAAGGGGAAAGAAAAGGCAGCCTGAGGCGCGCCTAGAACCGCCCCCCGTCGCAGTCCACGATCTGCCCGGTCATGAACGAGGAATCGTCCGACGCCAGAAACGCCGCAACGGCGGCCTGTTCTTCCGCCCTGCCGTGACGGCCCAGCGTTTCGGCGCGCTGCGCGCGCGTTTCGGCAACCAGTTCCTGCGTGCGCGGACTTGCCTCGGCGACTTCGCCAGGGGCGAGTACCAGGCGGCCGACCGTGCGATCCTCGATGATGGTCGTGCCGGGAACGACACAGTTCACGCGGATATTGTGGCGGCCGTTTTCGGCGGCAAGCACCCGCGTCAGCGCCTCGATGCCGCCTTTGGACACCGCATAGGGCGTGCGGTACATGCCGCCGTTCACCACCGACGATCCGAAGTTGACGATCGCGCCGGCCTTGCGCGCTATCATGTGCGGCAGCACCGCCTTGCAGCACCACAAAGTCGGAAACAGCGAGCGCTCCAGCTCGCGGTGAATCTGTTCGGCGGAAAATTCGTGAAAAGGCTGCCACCATATCGCGCCGCCAACGACATTGGCCATGACGTCGATCTGGCCGTAGGCGTTGATGCAAGCCTGCATCAGGGCTTCCGCGCCGTCCGGCGTCCCGACATCGGCCTTCACGAACAATGCTTCGCCACCGCCGTCCGCAATATGCCGCGCAGTCTCCGCGCCGCTCGCTTCGTTGCGTTCGGCAACGATGACGCGCGCGCGCTCCGCCGCAAAGCGCCGCGCCGTCGCCCGGCCAATGCCCTGACCGGCGCCGGTGACGATACAGGCCTTGCCCGCAAGGCGGCGCGCGCCGGCAGCGCGGGGATCGAGTGCATCGCTCATGCGAAAACTACTTCAACTCGTGCTGGCGCTTCGGCCGGTTCTTGAAGTCCATCACCGAGGGCGCCTTGCGGCGGTGCAGCGCTTTGGCGTCCGCCGTCTCGCCCGTGCCGAAGGGCCGGTCGCCCTTGATCGTGACGCGCTCCATCAGCCGGCGCTGCGGATAATAATCGTGCACGGCGGCGTGCTGCGTCCAGCGGTTGTCCCAGAATACCAGCATGTCCGGCTCCCAGCGGTGCCGGTATTGATATTCCAGCGTGTGGATCGTGCGGAACAATTGCTCCAGCAGGTTGCGGCTTTCCCATTCCTCCATGCCGCGGATCGACAGTGTGAACTGCGGGTTGACGAACAGAGCCTTTTTGCCGGTAATCGGATGCACGCGCACCACCGGGTGCACGACAGGCCGGTAGATTTCCTCGAAGCTGCGCATCTTGCGCCAGCCTTCTTCGCTGCCTTCGAAGAGTGTCTTGAACGGCTTGAAATCGTGCACCGCTTCGAGACCGGAAATGAACTGCTGCATCCGGTCCGACAAGCCCTCGTAGGCAGCATTCATGGAACAAAAGCACGTATCGCCGCCGACTTCGGGAATGACTTTGGAACAGAGCGCCGTGCCCATCGGCGGCTCGGCGCGGAAAGTCTCGTCGGTGTGCCAGATGTCGGTCGGTGGTGGCGGATTGCCTTCCTTGTTGTCGTAGACGATCAGTTCCGGCGCATCTTCCGCGCTGGTCGAGAACGGATGCACTGTAAGCTCGCCGAAATAGCGTCCGAAGCGCTTCAGGTCTTCCGACGACATCTTCTGCTTCGGAAAGACCAGCACGCCATACTCGGCATGCGCCAGCTTCAGCGCATCCTGCGTCGCAGCGTCCAGCGGCCTGGTCAGGTCAATGCCGGTGATTTCCGCGCCAAGACAGGCGCCGACACGGCGGATGGAGAAGGGCGCCGGCGCTTCGGCGGCCCAGTCGCGGGTCAATGCAAGGCTCATGCTTTCGCTCCCTCGGGTTCGTTGCAAAGAGCAATAGCAACAGGCCCGCGCAGCGGCAAGCTAGAGGTCAGGTCTCGTTTGTCCCAGCGGCCATCGCCTGCTGCGCGGCCTGCACCAGTACTTCCGCCGGCTGCGCTCCGGAAACGGCGACCTTGTTGTTGAATATGAAAAACGGCACGCCCTGAACGCCCATTCGCCGCGCCATTTCGATCTCTTCTTGCACAGCGTCTTCGTCCGCATCGCCAGCGAGCAGTCGCCCGGCCGCGTCGCGCCCGATACCGAAATCTTCCGCAACCTCCGCCAGGACGGCCGGATCGCCGATGTCCTTGCCTTCGATGAAGAACAGTTCGAACAGCCGTTCTTTCACCGCCGATTGCGTTCCCGCCGCTTGCGCCCAGCGCAACAGGCGATGCGCGTCCAGCGTGTTCGGCGAAATCTTGATAGCGTCGAAATCGAAGTCGATGCCGGCCTCTTTGCCGAGGCCGGTAATCCTGTCGTACATGTGCTTGTTGCGCTCGGGTCCGAATTTCTTCGTCAGATATTCTTCGCGCGGAATACCGCCCTTGCGGATCGTGCCGTCCAGTTGAAACGGCCGCCAGAAGACTTCCGCCTGCACGCCGGGCATGGCCGCCAGCGCTTCTTCCAGGCGTTTCTTGCCAAGGAAGCACCAAGGGCAAACGACATCGCTGACAACGTCGATGCGCAACGGGCCTTCGAGTGGGATATTCTGCGTTTCAGGCTGTGTGCTCATGATAAGTCCTGTCCGGCTTCGATACGGCCGCCCCTTCGAACGTCAGTCTTGCCGACCTGACGCCATTGGTGTCCAACAGATGCCGCACGGCCCGTATCGCCACGATCTCCCGTCCGTCCATCTGAATCGTGTGGTTGCGCGCCAGCGGTACCTTGCTTGCCCCGGCGATGTCGCGCCGTTCGGCGAACACTGCCGTTTCGCCGAAAGCCAGAAGGTCAGTCACGGCGCAACTGCATCCGGGCGCTTTTGGTAGCAGCAGCGTGGAAAGATCGGAGACAATGTCGTCGAAGCGGCTCAGAAAGACAAGCGTGGCGAGTGACTGGCTCGACAGAAAAGGCGCTGCGGCAAGGTGCGCCGCGATTGCAGCCGGGACGATCAATTGCACGGGCTTTTCGGTTTCGATCCGCGCAACCAGCCGCTTGCTGTCGAACGGTGCGTGCAGGACCATCGCAGCGCCCGTGAGCAAGCTTGCGACAGGGCCGCACACAAGCCCGGCGAAACTTGCCGGCAGGATTGTCGAAACGATTGTCGCCCCGGCGCTGATTTGCGCCTGCGAAATGAAATCGAGGCCCGCTGTTACTATGGTCTGTTGCTTGTGAATGGCGGGCCTGCCGTCTGCGCCACGCGTGATGATGCGAGCCTCGTAGCGCCGGTCCGGTTTCTGCTGGCCGGCACCGGAGGCCTCTACGATGGAAATGGCCCCGTCGGGCGGGTCTGTATCAAGCGAGACGGCGAGCCGCACGCAATCCGCTTGCGCCGCGCTCTGCAGAAGGTGTTCTGCAAGGGCGCTATCGGTGCGGGCCACGTCGGCCACGATTGCTGCCGCACCAATTGCGCGCGCAAAGGCGGCAGTCTCCTGCACATCGAGGTGTCGTCCGGCAATGGCGGCGTCCAGGCCGGCAGCCAGCGCCGCGCAGAGCGCAGCAAACGCCCGTACCGATGTTCCGCCACTGACAAGTATTCGTTCGCCCGGTTGTAAACCGAAGGCGTGCAGCGCGGCGGCATAGCTGCTGGCCAGCGTGTTGAATTGTCCGAACGTCAGCGAGTCCTCGCGGCCGGAACTGTCGTCGGCGAAGGCCAATCGGCCCGCGCGCAGCTGGCCCGCGCTGCGCACCAGCGATACGATATCGAAGCCGATCGTGTCCTCGTCCTCGCGAAGCGTTTGCGAAACCGCGCCGGGTCCGTTCACTTGGGCTTCCTCCACCAGGTATCGAGCATGTCGCCGAACAGCGGCGTCGCATAGCGCGGAAGCCGCTGCGGAAACGCCAGTTGCGACGAATAGGCGAGCCATTGTTCGGGCTTGTGAAAATGCGGAACGATGTAAAAGCCGGATAACAGAACGCGGTCGTAGGCTCGCACGGCCGTAGCGAACTCGGCGGCATCGTGCGCGCCAACGATCTTCTGGATCAGTCCGTCGATGGCTGGCGACGACGCACCGGCGAGATTGAACGAGGATTCCAGCTTCGCCGAACCAGAGGACCAGCGATTGCGTTGCTCGTTGCCAGGCGAATTCGAGGCGATCCACCACCCGGTGATCATGTCAAAATCGAACTTCTGCCTGCGCCGCTGGTATTGCACGATATCGACCTGCCGCACCTCCGCGACGATGCCAATCCGGCGCAGCCATTGCGAGAAGATCAGCGCCAGCCGCTCCTGCGCGCGGTCGCTGACAAGAATTTCGAATGCCAGAGGCTGTCCCGTCGCGGATTTCACCAACGCGCCGCTGCGCATCGTATAGCCGGCCTGTTTAAGCAGTTCGAAAGCCTTGCGCGCCATTGCCCGGTCTCGGCCGCTGCCGTCGTGAACCGGGACATGCCACTTTCCTGCAAGGATGTCGGCGCGCACTGCTCCGGGCCATTCTTTCAACAGGTTCTTCTCCGCCCCGGTGGCTGGAATGCCCGCTGCGCTGAGCGGGGTGTTGTCGAAAAAACTCTGCGTGCGCTTGTAAAGACCGCCGTAGATATTCGTGTTCACCCATTCGAAATCGAACATCATGGCGATGGCTTCGCGCACGCGGATGTCCTTGAAAATCGCGCGTCGCGTGTTGAATGCAAAGCCGCTGATGCCTTTTGCGCCGCCGAGAGGCAGCGCCTTGCGCAGGATGCGCCCATCCTCCAGCGCCGGAAAATCATAGGCCGTGCGCCAGCGGGTCGGGTTGTCTTCTTCCATGTAATCGAGAAGCCCTGCCTTCAGCGACTCGAACAGGCTTGCGGTATCGCGAAAATATTCGATCCGCACCTCGTCGAAATTGTTGAAGCCGCGCTGCGACGGCAGATCCTTTGCCCAATAGTCCTTGTTGCGGGAATAGCGCAGCATTTCGCCGGGCTTCACTTCGCTGAGAATGTAGGGGCCGGAGCCGATCGGAATTTTCAGCGTGGACTCGGCGAATGTCGCAGGATCGGTCGCATGGGCCGGCAGAACCGGCATGAGCGCCATGATTAGAGGCAATTCGCGGTCGTTTGCCCCGGACAGGTCGAAGCGGATTGTGCGGGCGTCCGGCGTCGCGATGGATTTCACCAGCGCAAACGCCGCCCGATGTTGCGGCCGGCCCTGTTTGCGCAGCAGTTCGACGGAAAACCTTACGTCCCGCGAGGTCACCGGTTTGCCGTCGGAAAAACGCGCCTTCGGATTAAGGCGGAATTCGACCCAGGTACGCGCTTCGTCCGTTTCAATGGTTTCGGCCAGCAGCCCGTAGAGCGTGAACGGTTCGTCCAGCGAACGCATCATCAGTGGCTGGTAGATCGATCCCGCTATGCCGCGCGCAGCCGAACCGGCCTTGAGGTTGAAGGGATTGAGGCTGTCGAAGGTCCCCGGAGCGCCAAGGATCAGCCGGCCACCCTTCGGAGCCCCGGGATTGGCATAGGGGAAATGTGTATAGCCCGGCGCAAGATCGGGTTCGCCGTGCATGGCTATGCCATGGCGGGGCTCGGCTCCTGCGGTTGAGAGCGGCACGATCAGGAACGCGGCCAGCGCTGCAGCCGCGAGAGCGTGAATAGCCCAACCTCGCGCAATCCCGGACGCCAGGCCGGGTTCGCATAAAAATTTCAATCGAATCGCTTGCCGCATAGCGTCGGAAGCCTACGTGTTTCGCATGGGCTGGGGAACAGGTTTCGAGCCCGGTAGTACGCGCGCGATGGGACAGGCGGCCATAACCCTGACGGGGCAACCTGCGGCGGAACGGTTGCTGCGGCACACGAGGGCCCGCCGGATAACGGCGATTCGGCGCGTGTGGTGGGATAGGCCGGAAAACAGGACCAAAACTCCCTGCACCCGGTTAACCGGCGATTGACAAGTTCTTTTGTGTGCTGGAAACAGACGGCGAAACACGCTAAGAGCCCCGTCACTGTGTCGCCGCATTCGACGGCGAAGGACGCTGCCGGCCCGGACGCTGGCTGGCTGCCCGGGGATCTGAAAGGACATTAGATGAAGACTGTTCGTTATGGTCTTGGCAGAGCTGCCGGAATTGCCGTTGGCGTAGCCGGAATGGTTCTTGCCGCGACCGGGTCTTTCGCACAGGCTCCCGCTGCCAAGCCGCAGGCGCCGGGCGTCAACAAGGTCGAACTCAAGGCGATGCAGAAGAACTGGACCAAGGTCTGCGGCAAGGACCCGGGCGCTGCGAAGGAAATCTGCTACACGACCCGCGATTTCGGCCAGAACGAAAATCAGCCGCCGGTCATGGCGCTGGCGGTCTACGATCCCAAGGGCGACAAGACCAAGATCGTGCGCCTGCTTCTTCCGGTCGGTCTCTTGCTGCAGGCAGGGTTCCGGTTTTCGGTCGACAAGAGCGCGACCCAGGACGGCAATTTCGAAATCTGCTTCCCGAACGGCTGCTTCGCGCAAGCCCGGATCGATGCGCGCGCCCTTGCCCGCATCAAGAAGGGCACGACGCTGAATGTCTTCGTGAAGAATCAGGTAGGCGCCGAGGTCGTTTTCGCGGTGCCGCTGGCCGGCTTCGGCAAGGCGTTTGACGGCGCCCCGATAGATCCGAAAGTGCTGGAACAGGAACAGAAAGCCCTGAAGGAGCAACTCGAGAAGCGCGCCGAAGAACAGCGCAAGAAGATCGAGGAAGCGGAAAAGGCCAAGAAATAGCCTGCACGCGATATCAATCGAAAAACCCCGCGCGATCCATTCGGCGGGGTTTTTTCTTGCGCAATTTGCTGAAATTGCGCGGATGCGGCGAAGTTCGTGCGCTTAATTGGCCAGGCCGGCCCGCATCCGGTACGAACCGTCGCGCATGACATCGAAAAAGTCGCCAACCTGGGGATGACGGACCGGTTCGCCCGTGTCGTCGGGCAGCAGGTTCTGCTCCGAGACATAGGCGATATATTCGGAATCCTCGTTTTCGGCGAGCAGATGATAGAAGGGCTGGTCCCTGCGCGGGCGGTTTTCTTCCGGAATCGAGAGCCACCAGTCTTCGGTATTGGCGAATTCGGGATCGACATCGAAAATGATCCCGCGGAAGGGATGCTTCCGGTGACGCACAACCTGACCCAAACCGAACTTTGCGCTATGCGCCTTCATCGTTTCCCCATCCGGGCATCGCGCCGCAAGCTTTGCAGACACTTGCGCGATGCGATAAGCAACCGCAGTTCCTGGACCAGCGTGCGTTCAAATGGAGATATTTGGACGCACGAAGCTGATCGATCCCGAATATCAGAGCTTCGCTATTCGCGAAAATCCGGAACCATTTTTGCGCACGATGCTCTAAGGAAGCTTCCGCGTTCAGTCAACATCCGCAGGGTCCGTCGCACGGAGCCGGAATTTTCATTTTTTCCCCTAGAAGGCTAGAATGCGCCATGCCGGCCGTGGATTCGAAGAAGCTGCAACGCCAATACGCCGCCTTGCCCTTCGTCAGATCGCAGGCGGGCGTCTCGGTCCTGCTCGTGACGAGCCGGGAAACGCACCGCTGGATCATTCCCAAAGGCTGGCCGGTCAAGGGATTGTCGGGTAGCGAAGTTGCAGCGCTCGAGGCCAGGGAAGAAGCCGGCGCCACGGGAGAAGTCGCGTCCAAGCCTATCGGCGCTTTCGTCTATACCAAGCGCCTGCACTTTTTTTCGACGGTCGAGTGCGAAGTAAAGGTCTATCCGCTCGAAGTGTCCAAACAGCGTCTGAAATGGCGCGAGCGCGCGCAGCGCCAGTTGATCTGGGTCAGTCCTGAGGAGGCTGCGGGCAGGGTGCAGGAAGCAGGCCTCGCCGAATTGCTTCGCAATTTCCGGGGCTGACGAAGTCAGTTTCGCGCTGGCTGGCTTCGGCGCTTGCACAGCCGCACGCGCAAATTCATGTGGAAAGCCGGAAAATCGGTGTCACCAATCTGTCATTCCATTGTCACAAATCCCGCGAGCGCCTAAACCGTTGATGGGCGGGCAGGGCAGATGCCGGCGTGCAAGCGCGAAATGGTAGGCCGGTCCCGAGGCCGCCCGCGGCGGGAAACGGTCCTTTCAGCGAGATCCTATGCGAGACTTCCATGACTGAGCAGCCGACACCTGCCAGCCAAGCGCCGCTCAAGCCAAAAGCGTCACTTGACAAGGATCTCCGCAAGATCGGGCAACTTGAGCAAGCGACCCGTTCTATCACGCTGAAGCTCATGACGCCCGCCGCCGCGCTGATCTTCATCGTCCTGTCCGGCGTTCTCGCCGCCGCCCAGTTTGGCGGCCAGGGCAGTATCGGAATCCTCATCGCGGCAGCGCTGCTGGGCGCATATATGGCCCTGAACATCGGCGCCAACGATGTCGCCAACAACGTCGGTCCTGCTGTCGGCGCAAGGGCTCTGACCATGACGGGAGCGCTGGTCATCGCCGCAATTTTCGAATGCGGCGGCGCGTTGATTGCCGGCGGCGATGTTGTGTCCACGATCTCCAAAGGCATTATCGACGCAAAGCAGGTCTCCGACGGCAAGATTTTCATCTGGGCGATGATGGCGGCGCTTCTGGCTTCCGCCGTCTGGGTCAATCTGGCGACCTGGCTCGGCGCGCCGGTGTCGACAACCCACGCCGTCGTCGGCGGCGTAATGGGCGCGGGCGTCGCCGCTGCAGGATTTCAGGCCGTGAACTGGCCGACAATGACTGCCATTGCCGCGAGCTGGGTCATATCGCCCCTGCTTGGAGGCGTGATTGCCGCCATCTTTTTGGCCTTTATCAAGACCTTCATCATTTACCAGGACGACAAAATCGCACAGGCCCGTAAATGGGTGCCATTGCTGATCGCCATCATGGCCGGATGTTTCACCGCCTATCTGTGCATGAAAGGTTTGAGCAAGCTTTGGAAGATCGGTCTCGGGACGGCCGTTGGCATCGGCGCGGCGGTTCTGGTCCTGTCCTGGGCTGCGCTGCGTCCGCTGATTGCCCGTCAGGCCGAAGGGCTGGAAAACCGCAACCAGTCGCTGCGCAAACTCTTCCACTGGCCGTTGATCTTTTCCGCAGCGCTGCTGTCGTTTGCGCATGGCGCCAACGATGTCGCGAACGCCATCGGTCCGCTGGCGGCGATAATCCACACGCTCGACGCGGGATCGGTCGCGACGAAAGTCTCCGTTCCCTTGTGGGTCATGCTTATCGGCGGGGCGGGCATCAGCTTCGGCCTGTTTCTCTATGGCCCGCGCCTGATCCGGATGGTTGGCGAGCAGATCACCAAGATGAATCCCATGCGCGCCTATTGTGTCGCACTGTCGGCGGCGATCACTGTGATCGTGGCGTCGGCGTTGGGTCTGCCGGTCAGTTCGACACATATCGCGGTTGGCGCTGTCTTTGGCGTCGGGTTTTTCCGCGAATATTATACGACACATAGCAAGCGCCGCCGCGAATACATCAAGGCGCGCGCGCGTACGTCTTTCGATCCGGACGATGGCCGCGCCGAATCCGACGAATTGATCCGCCGCAAGCTGGTGCGGCGGTCTCATTTCACGGTTATTGTCGCGGCTTGGGTGATCACCGTTCCCGCGTCGGCGGTGCTTGCAGCGGCAGTATTCTATCTGCTGCGCGCCTTCGGCTGATGCGTTGCGATGCAATCGTGTCGCGTTGACGCTTGCGCGCGGCCTCCGGTTTGGGCAACCATCGGTCTATGGCCGATTACCCCAATGAACTCCTGACATGCGCCGTCATGGCGGAAGCCGACCGTCTGACGATAGCAGGCGGCATTCCCGGCATTGACCTGATGGAGCGTGCCGGTGCGGCTGTCGCCGATGCCGCCCGGCAGCTTCTGACTGCACGCAACGGCCGCCGCGCAGTGATCCTGTGCGGACCGGGCAATAACGGCGGCGATGGCTTCGTCGCTGCGCGCTATTTGCGGGATATGGGTTTCGATGCGGCTTGCGGCCTTTTGGGCGATATCCGCAAGCTGACTGGCGACGCGGCGCAAGCTGCCGCCGCATGGAAGGGCAAGAGCGGTTCGGCTGCGCTGGCCGATCTCGATAGCGCCGATCTCGTCGTCGATGCTCTGTTTGGAGCCGGGCTTGCGCGCGATATCGATGGGAGGACCAGAGCCATCGTCGAGCGCGTCAATACTTGGCGGGCAACAACCGGCAGGCCGATTCTTGCGGTGGACGTTCCATCGGGGATCGACGGCGACACGGGCGCTGTTCGCGGCGTCGCCATCGCGGCTGATGTGACCGTCACTTTTTTTCGCCTGAAGCCGGGGCATCTCTTGATGCCCGGCCGCGAACACTGCGGCGAAACGAACTGCGCGGATATTGGCATCAAGCCGGATGTGCTGCAGACCATCGGCGCGAAGGACGGGATCAACGCGCCGGCGCTCTGGCGCAAAGTCCTGCCCGTGCCGCAAACGCAAGGCCACAAATATTCGCGCGGCCACGCGCTTGTCGTATCGGGCCCGGCGAACAGAACAGGGGCGGCCAGGCTCGCCGCACGTGGCGCCTTGCGGGCGGGCGCCGGACTTGTAACTATCGCGGCCCAGGGCGATGCCATCGCTGCCAATGCGGCCCACCTGACCGCCATCATGCTGGCGCCCTTTGTGGGCCACGCCGGGCTGGAAGAACTCCTGAACGATGCGCGCTTCAATATTGTGGCGCTGGGGCCGGGGCTTGGTGTGGGCGGTGAAACCCGCGCACTGGTGCAAGCTGTGCTGGAACATGCCAACGCGCCTGCTGCAGTGCTCGACGCCGATGCGCTGACCAGCTTCGCCGGCGATCTTGCCTGCCTCGCCGGTCATGTCCGTGCAGCAGAAAGGCCGGTTGTCCTGACGCCGCACGAGGGGGAATTCGCACGCCTGTTTCCGGAGTTGGAAGGAGCGCGCATCGTTCGCGCCCGGGCAGCCGCACAGGTGAGCGGTGCAATACTATGTCTGAAAGGGCCGGATACGATTGTAGCGGCGCCCGACGGGCGCACGGCCATCGCAGCCGGAGCGCCGCCCTGGCTGGCGACAGCAGGCTCTGGCGACGTTCTTGCGGGCGCGATAACGGGATTGATCGCGCAACGCATGCCCGCCTTCGAGGCATGCGCTGCCGCTGTCTGGATGCACGCGCGTGCGGCGGCTGTGTTCGGACCCGGGCTTATCGCCGAGGATATTCCCGAGGCGCTGCCTGCGGTCTGGCGCGAACTGCTGCTATGATTGCCCGGGTTGCCGGGACTGCAAAACTGCGTTGCTGTGGCAGACGATGATCCGCCGCGCCTGGCATTTTTCGTCCGGCTCGATCAGCATCGAGATGTGGCCGCCGTTGTGACGCAAAATCAGGTTCGTGAACCCGGCGCCGGTCAGCACTTCGAACAATTCGAGCCGGTCGAAATTGCGGCGCAACGCCAGAAGATGGTCGGCGACCTCCTGCGAGCCCTGAACCCATTTGGAGCCGCTGAGAGGCTGCGCCACCAGCGGCGAACAATAGGCTACGTCCGCGGAAAAAAGGCCCAGCAGCGCACCGACATCGCCGGCATTCCAGGCGCCGATGGCAGAATCAATTTTGGTCGAGCAATTCTCGGTCATGGTCACTCGCGTAGTTCGACGATTGCAGACTGCCTGAAAAACAGGCTGCGGCTCCCTGTTTCACCACCGAAACTATACCATTAACTTAGTTGTTAGCGAGGCAATAAATTGGCGGGAGCCGTTTCGCCGCTTATACTTCCACAAGTTTCTTGTCTGCTTGCTACGGATTTCATTCAATTTTTAGCCAATGGAACAACCCGGCGCCGGCATGCGCCGCTATTGCGCTGCCTATGCGCCATGCCCCTGGATTTTCGGCCAGAAAAGCAATTCTTACGGTTTTCCCGGGTGGTACGATCACGGAATCGCGCCAGTACGGGTCCCATCCGTCGTCGAACGGATGCAGCAGACGCACGAGATGTCCATGCACGCGCATGACTTCCGGAAACGGAGTCTTGTTAACGAATCCGATCGAAACGGGCCGGCCCAAGGCGACGTTCAGGAATGGTTTGTTAACCGGTCCGGGCAGCCTGGCGCGCGCATTGCCGAAGTTCCAACGCGGGGCTCCCGTTCTCGGGTCTTTCCCGGTCTCGATGGTCAGGTCGAAGCGCCTCGCCTTCTCCAGCTCGATTTTTCCCGGCAGTCCGGCGTTTTCCGGAAAGCGTTCGATTGGCGGACGGGCGGCCACTGCCTTTCCCATGGCGGTGATCGAGAAAATTTCGCGCGGCGGTTCGTCCGGCCGGCCGGGCAGGGGCCACGTGTACATGACCGCAGAGACAATGGCGCCTTCCTCGCGCGGCACATCGAGGAAAACATCGAACCGTGCCCCCGGAGCTGCCGGGATCGTGCGCTGGACCGGATCGATGGGGCTGCAAGCCTGGCCGTCGATGGCCAGGATGAGCGGCCTGCCGCCCATGAAGCGCAAACCTACGATCCGCGCCGGACACATGTTGACGATGCGGATCCGCACCCGCGCGCCGGGCCTGAAGGCGTGGCGGAGCGGTACGGCCTTGCCGTTGACGGTGAGGAAATTGCCGATGCGTCCTGCTCCGGCCGTGTCGGCGGGATCGTTGACGGGCTCTGCCAGCTGCCCCTTTTCGTCGAGTTTCCAGTCTGCCAGCATAAGCACGATGTCAGCATCGGCTTCCGGCGGCTTGTCCTCGTCGACAATGAACAGACCGGACAGGCCGCGATGCACTTGCTCTGCAAGCTGCGCTCCGTCTGCCGGATGCGCCTGATAGAGAAATATCCCGGCATCGGGGGGCGTGAAGCGATAGTCGAAACTGCCGCCTGGCCTGACGCCCGGCTGCGTCAGCCCGGCCACGCCATCCATCGCGTTTGGAATGCGCAACCCGCGCCAGTGGATGGCGGTGTCCTGCTTGAGCGAATTCTTCAGCCGCAGGGCGAATTCCGTGCCCTTGCGCCCGCGCAACACCGGCCCCGGAAAGCCACCGTCGTAGCCCCAGATTGCGACTTCGGCGGCCTTGGCGTCGCCTGTCTTCAAGATGCCTTCGCGCGCTTCCAGCATCTTTGGCGCAGGCGCGTCCTTGGCCGGTAACCCCTTCGCATTGGAGGAGCCGGCTTCCGGACTTGCACCGCTTTGTGCGTTTGCCTGCAGCGCGCCGGCGGCTGCGCCTGCAAGACCCGCCGCGTACGCCATGAATTGCCGCCGTGTCTGGTCCATCGAAGCGCCTCTGACATTGCCGGAAGGAATGCGGCTTTTTACCATCCGTCCTTGTGGCCTGTCGCGGCCTTTCGTCCAGCGAAACACGCAGACGGAGTCCTTGTTTTCCTCGCGTGCTTTGGGCAAGTTCATTGCGCCGGGCATGCGTCCGGATGGAGCGAAACGAAAAAGACGCGGAAAATTCCGGACATGACACAGGCAGGGGCCCTGAAATCGCCGCACAAATTGAAACTGGGCTTGTTCGGTCTCAATGTCGACAACGCCTGCGCCGCCACGAAGATCGACGGGGTGTTTCACCCCACCTGGGCCAATGTGAAGGCGATTACCGGCAAGGCCGACGCGGCAGGTTTCGATGCGCTGGTGCCTGTTGCCCGCTGGCGCGGTTTCGGCGGCGAAATCGATTTCAACGGCGCGTGTTTCGAAACTTACACCTGGGCGGCCGGCCTTGCCGAAGCCACCAGAAATCCTGCTGTCTTTTCGACCTCGCATGTCCCGACCATTCATCCCATTGTCGCGGCGAAGCAGGCCACGACCATCGATCACATTTCGAATGGACGCTTCGCCCTGAACATTGTCACCGGCTGGTACGAGCCAGAGCTGGAAATGTTCGGCGCGCCAGTCATGGATCACGAGGAACGCTACAAATACGCCGACGAATGGCTTCAGATCGTCAAACTTCTCTGGACGCGCGAGGACGAGTTCGACTACGAAGGCAAATATTTCAGCATCAAGCGCGGCTTTCACCAGCCCAAGCCCATACAAAAACCCTTCCCCCCGGTGATGAACGCTGGCGGCTCGCAGACGGGACGGCATTTCGCAGCCAGGAATTGCGACATGATCTTCGTCCATATCAAGGGCGAGGACGTCGCGTCCGCGCGCCGCGACGTTGAGGAAGTGCGCAAGCTCGCGCGCGAGGAATACGGCCGCGAAATCGAGGTCTGGGCCAACAGCTATTGCGTGATAGGCGACACCGACGAGGAAGCCCTGAAATTCCGCGACTGGTACGTCAACGAAATGGGCGACTGGGAAGCGATCGACAATCTCGTCGGCGGCATCGGCCTGACCAGCAAGGTGCTGCCGCCGGAAATGCTGGAAGCGGCGAAATATCATTTCATCGCCGGTTTCGGCGGCTACCCTCTGGTCGGCAGGAAGGAACGCATCGCCAGCGAAATGGCGAAACTTTCCTCGGCCGGTCTCGATGGCGTACTCATGTCCTGGCCGCGCTACGAGGAGGGGCTGACGCGTTTCATCGCGGAGGTGCTGCCGTTGCTGGAGCAGGAGGGTTTGCGCGTTTCGTTGAAGTGATGTCCTCCGGACGCCGGGGGCGTTCCGGGATCGCTCTCCGTATTGGGTCTTCCAGGAAAGCGCGCAGCGCTTGTCCGGGATCGCTTTCCGGATCAGAAAGGTCCCGGCTCTCCGCTTCGCTGCGGCCGGGATGACAAAAGATTTAGAAGACAGGGATAAAGGAAACATGCCGATGGAAGTCATCAAGCTCCACCCGTTCGTTGGCGCCGAAATCAGGGGCGTCGATCTGTCCCGGCCGGTCGACGAAGCGACGAAGGCTGCTATCAACAAGGCCTTCGAGGACAATATCGTTGTTGTATTCCGCGGCCAGAACCTCGACGAGGCGCAGCAGCTCAAGGCGGCCGAAATTTTCGGCAAGGTCGCCCTGCGCCGCCGTCCCGTATCCGGCCCCGGCCCGGGCGGCGAATTCGACACGCCCTTCATGATGGTCACCAACATCGTCAAGGACGGCAAGCCCATCGGCTCGTTCGGCGACGGCGAAATGTGGTTTCACCACGACACCAGCTATTACCCCGAACCGCACCGCGCGACGCTCCTCTACGCCATGACTTTGACCAGCACCGGCGGCGAGACGAAATTCTCGAACATGTATGAGGCCTATAACCGCATTCCGCGCGACCTGCGCGACAAGCTGGAAGGCCATCGCGTGTTGCAAATCCACGATTACAAGCGCCGCGAGCGGTTGAATCTCGACGCCATCGACATTTCGAAAATCCGCCACAAGGAACAGCCCATTTTCATCACCCATCCGGCAACGGGCAGGAAGGCGCTCTATATCTCGCGCCTCATGTCGGCACGCATCGAAGGCCTGTCGCGCGAGGAAAGCGAGGACGCGCTCAACCGGCTGTTCGATATCTCGGAGGATCCGGAGATTGTCTACGAGCACCACTGGCAGCTCGGCGACCTCGTCGTCTGGGACAATTGGTGCTCCATCCACGCCCGCAACGATTTCCCCCGCGACGAGCCGCGTCTTATGCGGCGGCTGACCGTGGAAGGGCGGGAAATGGTGTTTTAGGACGACGCTCTCCATCTGGCGTATTCCCGGAAAGCGCGAAGCGTTTATCGGGAATCGCTCTCTATCTTTGGTTTCCCGGAATTGCCGAAGGCAATATTCGGGATCGCTCTCCGTATAGAAAGGTCCCGGCTCTATGGCCGGGATGACCACACGATAAATATGAAAGAGGAAACATGCCCGATCTCGAAATCACCATCGCCATGGACCGCTACGACCGTCACTTTCCGTTCTTCGACGGAACGGTGAAAGCGCCCGCCGGCATACGCTACAAGGCGCTGCAGGTCGGCCAGTCCGACGTATTGCGCGACGGCACCGACCGGCACGGTGAAATGATCCACAACAACGCCTACGACGTCGCCGAATTTTCCATGTCGACGTTTTTGATGGTGAAAGACCGAGGCCTGCCGCTGGTTGGCGTGCCGATCTTCCCGCGCCGGTTGTTTTCGCAAAGCTGCATGTTCGTGCGGCAGAACAGCGACATCGAACACCCCAGGGACCTGATCGGCAAGAAGGTCGGCATTTCGTCATTTCAGACGACCCTGTCGCTGCTCACCAAGGG
>JBFWRC010000024.1:0-75249 GCA_050249115.1 Beijerinckiaceae bacterium | reverse complement strand
TGTAATATGAATATTCAAGGGCGTGTACGTTGGTAAGTGTGGTTAACGCCCGGGGGGCGCCGCGGCGCCCCCCGGCCTTGCCGGCGAGACTGTGGAGCAAGGCGATGGGCAGGCAGTTTTTTGAAGCAGATTTTTGAAAATGACAGACGGCTCGGGGCCTCCTACAATTTCCGAAAATGCTGGAGGAAACATGAGCGCGCCAATTCCGACCGAATGGGATTTCATCGTCATCGGCTCGGGCTCCGCCGGCTCGCCGCTTGCCGCCCGCCTTAGCGAGCGTCCGCAGAATCGCGTCCTGCTGCTGGAAGCAGGCGCAGATTACGAGCCGGGAACAGAGCCGCCGGAGATTCTCGACGGCTTTTCCGGCAACGCCCATTCCAATCCGCGCTTCACCTGGACGCATTTGACCGCCGCTTTTGGACCGCGTCCCGGGAACGAGCGCGACCAGCGCCCGCGCAGGCGCTACACGGCGGGGCGGGTCATCGGCGGCACGTCGGCCGTCAACGGCATGTGCGCCAATCGCGGCCTGCCGACCGACTACGATTCCTGGGCAGAGCGGGGCGCCGCCGGGTGGAACTGGGACGGGGTTCTCCCCTTTTTCAAAAAGCTCGAACACGATCAGGACTATGGCGAACCGCTGCACGGCAAGGGCGGACCGATCAATATGCGGCGCTGGAAGCGCGAGCAATGGCCGCCGTTCACATCGGCGATGATCCGCGCCATCGAAGACGCCGGCTTCAAGGACATCGAAGACCAGAACGGTATTGACCCGGAAGGCTTCTTTCCGCTCGTCATAAACAATACGCAGGACGGTGAACGCATTTCTGCCGCGCGCGGGTATCTTACCAAAGATGTTCGCGCGCGAACGAATTTGACGATTCTCGGCGATGCGCGCGTCGAAAGGCTTTTGTTTGAAGACGGCTGCGTGACAGGCGTGCGCGTGAGCAGGATGGGCCAGACGTTCGAAGTTCATTCCCGCGAGACCATCGTCTCCATGGGCGCGATCCAGTCGCCGGCATTTCTCATGCGCAACGGCATCGGCCCCGCAGCACATTTGCGCGCATTGGGCATCGAGATCGTCTGCGAAAGGGCAGGGGTGGGGCAGAACCTGCAGGAACATCCGGGGGTGAACCTCGGCGTTTACATGAAGCGCGGCAGCCGTCTGCCGCCAACGCTGCGCCGCCAGATTCTTGCAGGCTGCCGTTATTCCTCCGGACTGGAAGGATGTCCACCCGGCGACATGTACATGAACAGCCACGACAGGTCGGCCTGGCACGCCATCGGCAAACGTCTCGGCTTGATGATGATGTGGGTCAACCGCTCTTTCTCGACGGGAGCAATCACGCTGAAATCGGCCGATCCGAACGTTGCGCCGGACGTAGACTTCAACATGTGTTCCGATCCGCGCGACATGGCGCGGCTGATCGACGGCACGCGACGCTTGATAAAACTGCAGGCGCATCCGGCGATCCGGGCCGTCAGCGAAGAGATCTTTCCAATAAGCTTTTCCGACAAGGCGCGCGAACTGGCCATCTACAGCCGCTGGAACGACATCCAGACGAAAATCGGCGCGGCTGTAATGGAGGCTTCGCCGCTGACCCGCAAGGCGATGATCAAATACATGATCGCCGATGCGCCTTCGATAGACGATCTGGTGCGCGACGACGAAACATGTGCGGAGTGGATCAAGTCGGCGGTGCTCGGCCACTGGCACGTAAGCTGCACCAATCGCATGGGCAGCCCCGACGATCCGATGGCCGTTACGGATTCGCACGCGCGCGTGATCGGCGTACCGGGCTTGCGGGTGTGCGATGCCTCGATATTCCCAAGCGTGCCGTGTGCGAACACAAACGTTCCCACGATGATGGTGGGCGAGAAGACAGCGGCAAATATTCTGTCCGAGCGCTCGTGAATCCCGACAACGAAAGCGCCCCACTAAAAAACGGTAGTGGATCAGATTGTCATTGGCACAAAGTCATTGTCGAAGCGGCTGCAGTCGACCGCAATGCAAATTTCGAATCCGCAAATCCGTGAGCATCTGGAGCATCTTATAAGCATCAAACATGAGATTGCTGTTGCTGCCGCCACCGGCGGTGTGTCGGGCACAGTTGCTCTGGCCGCAGACATTCCCGTCCGTAATGCTGCTCCGGCTCCCGCATATGCTCCGCCTCTTTTCACATGATCCGGCTTTTATTTCGGACTCGATGCCGACTGGGTTTGGGGCGTTAAAACAAGTGCCTTTTCGTTCCCGGCGCGCCCAGCAACATCACCGCTCAGGCAACCGCTGTGGCGACTGCGGCCGGAAAGGGCAGCCACAAGGCAACGGAGTCACTGCGGGTGTGACTGCCGGTTACAATGTGCCGTGGAAAAAAATCCGGTCGTTGCGAAATACTGAGGCTCGCGCTGCGCGGGGCATTTTCGTTTTGGATGCATGAAGGAATTGTGCAGCTGCATAAAGCGCGATTTTTTTGGAGTTCGGCCTCAATCGGCGCCGTCACGCGTCAAGAATCTGACTTGCGACCTCACAAACTCGCCGCAGGAACACAATGACACGCCCGTTGCGTTTGAGCTTCACACAATCATGGAACCTGTCCGGCCAGGCTTTCTTTTATTGGCTCGACCTTAACAGGTAAGTAATTGAGTTTCATAATATCGCGAAACCTGTGCAATTGTTATAAAGATCGCGCATAATGCGAATGTAAAGTTTGTGAGCGTCTTATCTGCCCAATCGCCAAGCATAGTTGAGGCATATTTGCAACAAACGAGTCGAATCCGTCAAAAATAGGTTAAAATAACCTTGCAAAAACTTCCTCTTGCGTTTTACGTTCACCCAACGGCAGCTGTTGGCGCACTTTAAGCGAAACGTGTCTCAGGTCGGATTTTCCAGTGCCAGCGTCGTGTTCGTACGTGTAACCGAAGCTATATTTATCTGGAGGATATTATGTTGAAACCTGTCAAACGCGCGGGTCTGGTTGCTTGCGCGATCTTTGCATCCAGCGCTGCTCTCGCAGCCGATCTTCCGGGGCCTGGTCCGGCTCCTGCGCCTGTTCCAGTCGCCGTCGTCGCGGACTGGACCGGCTTCTATGTCGGTGTCAACGCCGGTGGCGTTTATGCCCAGCACAATGCCTCGTTCCGCAATGCCTCGATTGTGCCGCTGTTCGTCAATGCGGTTCTGCCGGGCACGCTTCCGCAGCGCTATAATCTGAACAAGCTCGGATTCATCGGCGGCGTTCAGGCTGGCTACAACTGGCAGTTCGGCGGTGCTGTGGTCGGTATCGAAACTGACATTGCAGGTTCGACCGCGAGCTCCACGGTGCGGAACAATACCGGCTTGCTGCCGCCGTTGTTCACCATCAACTCGACGGCGCAGGGCAGCCTGCGCTGGCTCGGCACGACGCGCGTTCGCCTCGGCTTCCTGGCCTGGAACAACGTGCTGATGTACGCGACCGGCGGTGTGGCCTATGGCGGCGTGAACAACCGCCTGACGTCTCAGGCTGCTATTCTGGGCGTTCCCGTTGCGAACTATGCAGGCGGGGGCTCGTCTACGCGCTTCGGCTGGACGGCCGGCGCGGGCTTTGAATACAAGGTCAACTACAACTGGAGCGTCAAGACCGAGTACTTGTACTACAACCTCGGCAACCGCACGGTTACCGCTGTTGACGCGGGGCCGATCTTCCCCGGTCAGTTCGTAACGCGGCGATTCCGCAACGACGGCCACATCTTCCGGATCGGCTTCAACTACAAGTTCGGTGGACCTGCCGGACCGGTCGTAGCGAAATACTGAGCATTTCAGCGCGAGGCGCACGCGCGCCATCGCCAACAATGAACAAGCCCGGCTCGAAGCGTTCGAGCCGGGCTTTTTCGTAGTAGCTGGCTGCCAGGAGAGGTCGGGTAGGTGATTGCCGGCAACGGTACGCACATCTTCAACAACAACCGTGGCAACAACAGTTCCCGTTTCTGCACAGTGCGCGCTGATGGCTTGCGCAACACTTGCACCAACATTGGCTGGACGCTGGGCGCCGGAATCGAGTTGGCTGTGAGCGTCAACCGGACAGTCAAAGGCGATTATTTCCATGCCGCAACGAACTGCCGCCGTGGTTGGAGGCTGACACCTGCGCCGGCCTCGCAGCTGTTGTTTTTGTCGGAAATCGCAATCGCAACAATGGCATGAGCTTGCTGCGCATCGGTGTGAGCCACAGGTCCGGCGGGCCGGCTGCTCCGGCGGTAGCGAAATGCTAACCATCGCCGCAGTTTCGGAAATTCACTCAAAGCCCATTTGCCCGGCCCGGCACTGCGTATTTTCGTCGCGAAACAGGGGATTTGCCACAGTTCTCGCGAACAAAAATGGAACGCGTCACGGTTCGCTCCAAGCCCTGCCACAATCGCGCCATAATCGGTTGTGGCCGCAATGTGTCCCGGAATGTGTCAATTGTTTGCACTGCAATAAATCACGCAGCACTTACAAGGCAGTAGATGGTTAGTAAAATATTTCAGGGATTTATACAATTCGAACGTTTGTGGTTTCCCAGCCACAGGGCCGATGCGGCATGCTGCGCGGCACTAATCTCTGCTTCACCAAACGGAAGCCCCGGGTGTAATTTCTGCTCACGCGCTGCTTGACGGCCCATCCACAGCGGTTGGCCATTGCGGCGAGGTCGCAAATTACAGGTATGCACCCGGGCTCCGGGTCAGCTGGAGGTTAGTATGAAAGCGTTTCAGGTTCTCGCTGCAGTTGCCGCTGGCGCGGCTCTCGTTTCCGGCTCCGCTCTGGCTGCCGATCTGCCGCAGCGTTCGGATGCACCAGCTCCCTATGTCGCGCCTGCTCCGGTCTTCACGTGGACGGGCTTCTACGTCGGCGTGAACGCCGGCGGCGCCTGGAATCAGCGTGGCTCGATCGTTCCGGCCGGCAACTTCCTGCTGCCCGCCAACGCCGCGCTTTATCCGTTTGTGACCGTTCCGACCCGTAACGGTGGCGGCGCCGGGTTCACCGGCGGCGTCCAGGCCGGTTACAACTGGCAGATGAACAGCCTCGTTCTCGGTGTCGAGGGCGACCTGAACTACGTCGGCGGCCGTGGCAAGAACCGCGGTTTCTTCCGTGGCGGCATTCCGGCGACCCCGTTCGGCTTCGGCGCTCCTCCGAACACGCTGACCTACACGGGCGGCAAGACCAATAACTTCCTCGGCACCGCCCGCGTTCGCGCAGGTTTCGCTGCCGATCGCGCCCTGTTCTACGTAACCGGCGGTCTCGCCTTCCGCGGCAGCAGCAACGGCGGCGACGTCGTCAGCTTCTCGAACTCGACCCCGGCCGTCATGGCCACGTTCGCCGGTGGCGGCAACTCCGGCAGCAATGTCGGCTACGCTGTAGGCGGCGGTATCGAATACGCCTTCAGCAACAACTGGAGCGTCAAGGGCGAGTACCTGTATGCCGGCTTCGGCAACAAGACCCGCTATCTGGTCGATCCGGTCAACGCGCCCGGCTTCAGCTATGCGGTCAAGAATTCGAACAACGTCAGCCTCGCCCGTATCGGCCTGAACTACCGCTTCGGTGGCCCGTCCTCTTCGGTTGTCGCCAAGTACTGATCCAAGTTCTGATCCAAGTACTGATCTTCAACGCGGGCGGCGCAGAAGAAGCCTCCAGATTCTGTGCCAAACGTGCGGCGTTAGAAAACAAGGGAAGGGCCCGGCTTCGCGCCGGGCCCTTCGCTTTTCTGCAGGAATATCGGCTGTCCGACGATCAGCGGTTGATCATCTTCCGCGCCTGCACAACGACTTCCTTCGGGCTCGCATAGGCCTTCTGCAACAGGTCCTGGATCTCCTCGCCTTTCACGACCTCGACCTCAAGACGCATTTTGTTCGATGTCGCCAGGAATGCAGGATCCTTGGCCATGTCGAGAAAAGCCTTGCGCATGATGGCGGTGCGCTCTTTGGGAACTTTGGGGCCGAAAACGTAGGGTCGCGCCAGCTCCATCTGGGTGAAAACAAGGTCCATCGCCTTGCGGTCGAGATCACTCAGCTTGACCACGTCGTAGAGGAATGGGATTCCCTTCAATCCGGGATGCGGCTGCCGGCCGAGTTGCAACGTCACATTGGCTTTGCCTTCCCGCACCGGCCCCATGTATTGCGCCTGAAGGCTGGAATACCAGAGCCCGCAATTGCCATCGAGTTCGCCGCGCTCGGACGCCATGAAGGCCTGCCGCGAGCCCTTGAAGCCGGACACGAGGTTGAGCTTGAACTTCATCGCATGGGCCAGAATCAAGGCATCGGAGGCCATCGGTGAGGTCGGTCCGGACGTGCCCATCGCCACCTTGTCCTTCTTCACAAGCGCCTTGGCGTCGGTGACGCCGCTCTTGTTGAAGAAGACGCATGTCGACACTTCCCGCCCGAGCGAGACGAGCCACTGGAACTTCGGCGGGTCGAATTTGACGCCGGGCTGGCCCCAGAGCGGCTCCAGCGCCAGCCACGGGCCGAGCGCGCCGATAACCGTGCCGTCCTGCGGGTCGGAGACAAAGACGAGGTTGGCGTTACCGCGACCGCCGGCGCCGGGCCGGTTCTGCACCTTGATGAAAGGCTTGCCCGGAATGTGGTCGCCGAGGTGCCGTCCGACGACGCGCGCGTACGTATCGAATCCGCCGCCGGCTCCCGATCCGACATAGATCGAAACGGTTTTGCCCTTGTAAAAATCGTCGGCCAAAGCCGGTATTGCGGCGAATAACGCTCCCGCGCAAACAAAGGCGGCCGAAGCCGCCGCAGTTATCCTTGGCATGTAACCCTCCCTGAATTCCGTTTGGCCGGAAGATACTCACATCCGGCCAGTCAACTATGCCCCGATTGCGAAACGGCAATCAAGGTGCAGCCATCGCAGGCAGCGCCTACGCGTCCGGCCGGTCCGGACCGTCGGCGACGCCAAGCCGCGCCAGCGCCGCTTGCACGAATTGCCCGGCGATCACCTCGTCGCGAACGATGCGCGGCAGGTCCGGATTCAGCTCGAAGAACGATTCCATCTCGTCGCGCCAGTGACTCTGGCTGAGGTCGCCATTGACGGCAAAGCCGCCGTTGTCGCGTTCCTGCTGCCAAATGGTTTTGATATGCTCGTCCGGAACTTTCACGGTGACGTGGTGGTCGTATGTCTTGCGGAATGCGTCGTAATCGTTGTGCAGCGCGCGCGAGGCCGCGATCATGCCGGCTGCGAGACGTTCGAGCTCGTCGGGATGCGATTTCTCGAAGGCTTCCGTCGTCGCCAGGACGCCGTGCGGCTGCACGGGGACCAGCTTCTTCAGATCGGAAAAACCGAGCAGCGTGTGCAGGCTGTTGCCGGGATCGAGCGTCAATGCCGTCGCCTCTTCGACGCGGATCAGCGAGACGTCGATAGTGTCCGCGAGCAGCCGCGCGATGCGTTCCGGCGGCGGGCCTACAGCTTCCCAGCGAATGTCCGTCTCGGCTATGCCGAGCGCCTTCACAACCAGCCGGGCCATGTGGTGGCTGAGCGCGCCGAAACCGTCGAGCGCCCAGGACGGTTTCGGATCTGCGTGCTTGAGATCGTCGATAGACTTGAAGCGCGCCTGCACGACAAGATTTTGCGCCAGCGCCCGCGCCATCGACACGACGATGCGCACCGGCGCGCCTTCGCAGCGGAATTTCAGGACAGGCCCCAGACCGCCATAGGAGGCGTCGGTGACGCCGTCCAGAACCGCCTTCATGGCCGCTACGCCGCCGTGGACGGGCGTCCAGCTCACGTCAAGTCCCTCGTCGGCCCAGAAGCCCAGATGCGTGGCGGCGGCGCAGGCGAGATCGTCGACGCCGAACGTCGGGCCCGATCCTGCGGCGAGTTTGATCGCTAGGCGTTTGGTCATGGCGTTCCGTTTCCTTGAATTGGGGGAAGTATGCGGGGGCGGGGGGCTCAGGCGATGCGGATAGCGGTCAGCGTGCCCGGCGGTTGCGGCTCGGGATGTACTTCGATGGCTCCTTCCTGCAGGCGCAGCCGGTAGGTCGCCAGCTTTTCCTGGAATGGCGGCGGCGAGCATCCGTCGGTTACCCGGTACTGCCAGCCGTGCCACGGACAGGTGATGCAGCCGTCGACAACTTCCCCTTCGCCCAGCGGACCGTTCTGGTGTGCGCAGACGTTTGTGACGGCGCCGAACGTGTCGCCGTCGCGAAATACGGCGATCCGTTCGCCGCCGGGCGCATTGACGATGCGCGCGCGCTTGTCGGCAAAAAGGTTCGGCGGTCCGGCGACGATCCAGCCATCTGCAGTCATCGTGTCCGGCTTGTCCCTGCGCCGCTCTTTGACAGCAGCCGCGATATGAAGCACGACGACCGCGCCGGCAAGCAGACCCAGCGATACCGGAATGACCGGCGAGTAATCGCGCTGCATCAGGCCCAGCGCCACATGCATCACCAGCAGTGCATAGGCGAAATAAATGGCCATGTGGATCGCCTTCCACACCGGCGCGCTCAACACCTTCTGCCAGTAATCGTGGCTCGTCGAGGCCATGACGAAGAAGACGATCAGGCAGAAAAGGCCGATGGCCTTCATCGGAAATCCGACGAACCTGGCGTAGTCCTTGGCATTGGTGATTTCGTGCCAGATCCACGGTACGCTGCCGCGGATCATGAACCAGTCGAGCACCGAATAGCCGTGAATGGCCGCTACGACGAACGCCAGCACGCCAAGATGACGGCGGTTGTAGAGAAGGGGCAGAAAGCGCTTGTCCAGCCGGGCCAGCGGGCCGATGGCGAGAATGATCGAAATCAGCAGGAATGCTGCCGTGCCGAAGGCGCTGATACGCAGATCCGCCCAGGCAGGAACTTTGCCTGCCGGCGCTGCCGCTCGCGTGAAATACGTGAAAGCATAGATGTAGCCGCCGGTCAGGGCGAGAGCCACGAGATCGTAGACTGCCTTCGCGCGGTTCCATTGCACCGCCTGAAATCCGGAGCTCATGGGCGATACTCCAGCCGGGCGATCTCGTGCAGCGGTGCGAGCGAGGCCTTCTTCTGCGGTTTGCGTTTGACGAGCGCCATCGCGAAGCCCGCGGCGATCAGCAGGGCGAGGACGATCCAGATAACGCGATGGGCCGCGCGATGGCCGCGTTTCATGCCTGCCTCCCCGCCGCAAGCCAGCGCCGCAGAACGATCGGCCACAGGACGATAGCGCCGGGGACGATCGCCAGGCGCGCGCCTGCGGTCATGTGCGCGGGTTCGTCTAGTATCCTGTGCGCGCCAGCGATGGCGAATGGAATGGCTACGAGGATGCCGATGCAGGCGTAGATGGCCAGCAGGCTCCAGAATGCCGCAAACGGATTGGCGAACATCCCAGCGATGAGTGTCATGCAAGCTCCCTGGCCTGTCTTGGAATATCGCGCGAAAAATTGGTTCCGGTTCTTCGCGAAAAACGATGCTCTAATCTCTGGAATAGATCAGCTCTTGTGCGTTCAAATGTTTCTATTTGAACGCACGCCGATCTGGCGTCCTCCGGCAAGTCTGACCCATGCGCGCCATCAATGCAAACGGTCCCCGCGAGCGCCGGGGCTAGCGCGGTCAGTTGGCGCCCAGTGCTGCAAGACTCGCGGCATCGCCCGCACCGGAGCAAAAGGAGTCGACGACAGCAAGCGCCGCGTCCGGAAATTCCGGCCCGCGCGCGTGCGTGGTCAGCGTGCGGAATTTTTGGCGGATTTGCGCTGTATCGAGCGCCGCATCGGGATCGCCCGGCGCGCTTGTCACGAGCGCTTCGCGCTTGTTGCCATTGCGGTAGCCGATAACGACCCGGGCAGGATAATGCTCGGGGAAATGCGCCTCGAGCGCAGGGTCTTCCTCCACGCCGATACGGCCGAGGAATTCCAGAAAAGCCGGATTTTGCCCGTGATCGGTTCGGTCGATATCGAGCAGATCCTGAGGATAGAGCGCTGCAACCGCGCATTGCCAGCGCGCCGAAACGATGCGCCCGAGCCGGCCCGGCGGCTGTCGACTGACCATGTGCCAATAGGCCGGCGGGACGAACACCTCGACCTTTTCGATCGCGTCAACGCCGGGTCCATCGGCAATGATCTTGCGGAATGCCGCCAGCGCGGATGCCGCCTGTTTCGCGGTGCAGGCCGTTTTCATGCTCGTGGCGAGGATGTCGCCGCCGGGCGCGCCGGATAGTTTGTCGCCATTGAAATTGAGTCCGTGCGTGGCTTCCAGCCAGTCGCCATCCAGCAGGCTGGTATCGCCGCCGAATCCACGCGATGCAGCAATCGCCGAACGCACGCCCGCTGCGGCGGCCCATCCGGCCAGCAGCCAGCGCGGATTGCGGCCCGGGGCAGGGCCACCGGCTGCGCCGCTGATCTGGACGAGCGACAGGGCGAGCGCATGTGCGCAGGCTTTGGCGCCCAGGCCGAAGAGAGTGCTGGCAGCCGCCGCAGCGCCGAAGGGCGCGGCGAAGTAGGTCGGCCAGATGCCACGATACAAAATTCGCGCGCCATCGATGGCAAGTCCGGCGCGTATGGTGGCGGTGTAGCCGGCATTGAGGGCGGCCAGCACCTGATCGCGTCCGCTCCCCAGCGATGCGGCAAGCGTGAGTACGGTTGGAGCGATGACCGAACCCGGCGTCGTGCATGATGCCATGTGAATGTCGTCGACTTCTGTAAGCCTTGTCTGGGCGATGGAAAGAGCGATCCGGTCCACCATGGATTCGTCAAACCGGACAGGGCCGGGACCTTCGCGATCCGCCGCCAGCGCCCTGCCTTCGCTGCTCGCCCGTCCCGCAATCCAGGCTCCGAGCGTGTCGAGCAGATGCAACTGCAGCCGTTCGCGCGCCGCTTCCGGCAGGTCCTCCAGACCTGTCGAAACAAGTTCGCTGGCGAAATCTTCGAGCACGCTCACGCCGGGTTCCCCATTTCCGGTCCCATTTTCCGCCCAGGAACAAGCGCGGCGCTATCCTTGGAATTCGCGGGACCATCGTCTATACTTTGATCAACGATAGAACAGTGAAACACCTCCGGGAAGACGGTGCGATGAAATATTCCAGACACGACGCCAAGGCCTACGCCCGCGAGCACATGCGCGGCATATGGGCCGCAGCGCTGCAGCCTTTCCATGCGGATTTTTCGATCAACGAGGCGGGATTTCAGGCCAATCTGCGCCATTGGGTCGATGACCTTGGGGTCGATGGCGTATTCGTCGCCGGCAAACAGGGCGAGTTCTTTTCCATGAGTCTCGCCGAGCGCAAACGCGCCTTCGAACTGGCGCAGGCGGCCATCGGCGGCAAGGCCCAGACGATCATGTCCTGCTCCGACCAGAACATGGACGTCGTGCTCGATCTCGCCCGCCATGCGCAGAACATCGGCGCGGATTACATCGTCGTGCATGCGCCGGTTCTGCACTTTTTCAAGGCGCAGGACGAAACGCTGTACGAATACTACAAATACATCAGCGAACAGGTCGATATCGGCATTGCGCTGTGGAGCCATCCCGATTCCGGCTACCTGATGAGCCCGGAGCTATGCGCGCGCATCGCCGAGCTGCCCAATATCGTGGCGATCAAATATTCCGTTCCGCGCGCGATGTACAAGAAGCTTACAGAGATAGCCGGCGACAGGATCATCGTCTCGACAGCATCGGAAAAGGAATGGTTCGACAACATCGTCGAACTGAACTGGCAGCTGTATTTGTGTTCTTCGCCGCCATACTTGCTTCAGAGCAAATACGACCGGCGCATGCGCGAATATACCGATCTCGCTTTTGCCGGAAAGATCGCCGAAGCGCGCAAGGTGCGCGACAGCCTAGATCCGGTGCGCCATGCCATCGACTCCACATGCCCGAAAGAAAAGCCGCAGGCGCATTCCAAATACTGGCAGGAACTGCTCGGCCAGGTTGGCGGCCCGGTGCGCCGCCCGATGCTGCAACTGACGGAGGCCGAGCGCGAAGCGACGCGGGCAGCCTTCGAGACATGCGGCCTGCGTACGAAGCCTGCGCAATCGGCCGCGGCGGAGTGAATGGGAGACAGGAAAGAAAATGGGACGCCTGAAAGCTTTCGACTTCAACAAGTGGATCGACGAGAACAAGCATCTGCTGAAACCGCCGGTGAGCAACAAGGTCGTTTTTCCCGATGCGGAAAACATCGTGCAGGTTGTCGGCGGCCCGAACAGGCGCACCGACTATCATGACGATCCGGTCGAGGAATTCTTCTATCAGTTGCGTGGCGACATGGTGCTGAAGGTCGTCGACAACGGCGAGTTCTACGATATCCCCATTCGCGAAGGCGAAGTCTTCATGCTGCCGGCCCATACGCCGCATTCGCCGCAGCGTCCACAGGAAGGTTCCGTTGGACTGGTTGTGGAGCCGCGGCGCCCGCGCGGCGCGCTGGACGGCTTCAACTGGTATTGCATGAACTGCGGCGAACGGGTTCACCGCGTCGAAGTGGCTCTTACGGACATCGTGAAAGACCTCCCGCCGTTATTCGAGGCCTTTTATGCCGACGCCCAATTGCGCACCTGCCGCAAGTGCGGAACCGTGCATCCGGGCAAGCAGACGCCGGACGGCTGGGTTAGCGCGCTGGGCGACTGATGGCAGATGGCAACTGGATCGAAGTCGCCGGAGCCGGCGAGGGCGGCGATCCCGTCGCAGCCTTGCAGGATGCGCTGGCGCAGGTTCTTGGCGGACTGATCCGCGCCAAGGCCGGTCCGAACCTGTTGCGTGAGATGGTCTGGGCGGCGCCCGATCCTGCCAGTATCCATCCGGCACGCCTGGCCGTGGATCGCGCCTGGCGCGAAGTCTTTGCCGGCTTCCGGCCGCCCGTTCGCGTCGAGCGCTCGCCAGACGCGTATGTGCATGTTCTGGCGCGCGCCGCCCGGCCGCCCGAAACAGCGACCGCGGCAGTGGTTTACCAGGACTACGATGCGGCCGAACTCGCGCAGCAGATGAGCCCGCGCAGCCAGGTGCCGGACATGGTCGCGGTGTTCCGCCAATGGAGCGCCGACGGTGCTGCGGCGCGCGCTGGCCTCGGCGGGCTCGATCTCGCATACGGGCCGAAGCGCGAGAACATGCTCGACCTGTACCGGCCGCAGGCAGACGAACGCCCGCCGGTGTGGGTGTTCATACACGGCGGCTACTGGCAGGCCTCCAGCAAGGACCAGCACGCGCAATTTTGCAAGGGCATGCTGGACGCAGGCTTTGCCGTCGCCAATGTCGACTACTCGCTCGCGCCTGAAACGCCGCTCGCGGACATCGTGAAGGAAATCCGCCTTGCCCTGCGCTTTCTGAAACGCGAAGCCGGCCACCTCGGTATTGATGGCGAGGACATTCATGTCGCCGGCCATTCCGCCGGCGGGCATCTCGCGGCCTGGGCGGCTGCGGATACAGATGGCGTCCCGGTAAAATCTGCGCTGCTTTTGTCGGGCATCTTCGATCTTGAAGCCCTGCGCCCGATACCAATGGGCAAGGTGCTGGGTCTGAACACGCGGGCCCTGGCGCGGCGGCTGTCGCCGCTGGAGATGCCGAAGCCGCAAGGGCTGCGCGTGCGGCTGGCGCTGGGCGCTCTGGAAAGCGAGGAGTTCAAACGCCAGTCCGCGGCCATGGCCCAGCACTGGCGCGCGCCGCCACCGTTGCATGTCGACGGTGCGCATCACTTCAACCTACTCGACGGCCTCAACGGCGGGCCCCTGCTGCAACTGGCGCTGGAATCGGCGGGTCGTTGATGGGCTCACGGCCGACGTTTTCGCAGCGCGTCAGGGGCACGCTGGCCCTGCTGCACAAACGCCGGTAAGTTCATCGCCAAAGTCCGATACGGATCGCAGCAGGGGCAGACCATGTTCATCTATTCTCCGGCGAAGGACCGCCCTGTCGAATTCGGCCCGTTTCCGCTCGAAACGCTGGGTCGCGACGAAAGCGTGGCGGAGCGGGAGGCAGCGCTTCCGCCGGTTGCGGCACAGCTTGCGCAGGCTGAGGCGGGTCCGCTCGCCGTTGCGCTCGACAAATACCGCGCGTTCTACAGCCAATTCGCCGCCGGAACGCCTGCGCCGCAAAAAGCGCCGGTTCCCGAAGCGCTCGCTCCGCGCGGCGCGGATATCAAGGCTTTCGCCTATTTCATGGATGCCGCGCAGGTGGGCATTTGCCGGATACCCGCGAATGCATGGCTCGAAGGACAGCAGGCCGATGGCCTCGATTACGCCGTCGTGATGCTGATCGAACACGGCCGCGCGCCGGAGAAGGACAATCTTGCGCACGAATGGGTTGCGCCTGCGGTTCGCAGCGCTTCCGATATGCGCGCGGCGGAAATCGCCGCGTGCATAGCCGGACATATCCGCATCATGGGCTGGAACGCGCGCTGCCACATGCGCGGGGCCGAATGTCTTGACTCGGAGCGGCTCGCCGTGCTCGCGGGACTTGCGTTGCGCGACGGCGAGACGATCCACAATCCTTATATCGGACACGAATTTTCCATTGCGGTTGTTGCGACGGATTACGAATTGCCGCTGGATGCGCCGTTGTCCGCGAGCGCCAGGAACGCCAGGGGCTTGCGCTATTGGTGGGGGCTGAACGGCGCGCAATCGGGGCGCGAACGCAATCGCCGCGCCAGGCGCCCCACCCATCTGAGCCGCTTTCCGCTCGAGACCGTCAAGCGCGTCGACAGGCCGACGACGCTGATTATCGACGATGAGGTGCCACAGGTTCCCAAACGTGCTGCATTCTTCGAGCGCGCCTTGCGCGGCGATCTTGGGGCCAAGACGAAGGTCGAGCGCACCCGTTTCGCCTTCAAACATCCGACGTCGTGGAGCTTGTTGCAACTGATCCGCGCTCTGGTGCCGCATCAGGACGGTGCAGTCGGCGAGGCGGCGGACGCCGGCCGCTACAGCGATCCGGCGGCCAACGCCAAAGCCGTAAAGTCGCTCGGCTATTTTCTCGGCGCCGATCAGGTCGGCATTTGCGAGATACCGCGTTACGCATGGCATTCCCATAAGGAGAACGGCAAGCCAATCGGGATGTATCATCGCTACGCCGTCGTCATGGTAATCGACCAGGGCTACGAGACGATGGAGGGGGCGAGCGGCGACGACTGGATTTCCGGCACGCAATCCATGCGGGGTTATCTGCGCGGCGCGGAGATAGCCGGCATCATGGCGGAGCTGCTGCGCGGGCAGGGCTTTTCTTCCCGCTCGCAGACCAATGCCGACAGCGATGTGCTGCATATCCCGCTGATGCTGTGGGCAGGACTCGGCGAGCTCAGCCGCATCGGCGAACTCGTGCTCAATCCCTTCGTCGGTCCGCGGCTGAAGTCCGTCGTCATGACCACGGACTTTCCAATGGAAGTGGACAAGCCCATCGACTTCGGCCTGCAGACATTTTGCGAGGGTTGCTACAAATGCGCCCGCGAATGTCCTTGCGATGCCATTCCCTGGGGCGGCAAGGTCATGTTCAACGGCTACGAAATGTGGAAGCCCGATGTCGAACGCTGCGCCCGCTACCGCATCACCAACACGAAAGGCTCGGCCTGCGGACGCTGCATGAAGACCTGTCCGATCAACAAGGTCGTCGATGCGGACGGGCCGTTGCTCACCCGCATGGCGAGCTGGCTTGGCATCAACGCCATGTGGCTGAAACCTGTGCTCGTGCCGTTCGCCGCCTGGCTCGACGACAGGCTCGGCAATGGCGTCCGCAACCCTGTGAAGAAATGGTGGTTCGATCACGAGATCGTCGACGGCGTGACGGTAGCAGCCAAAGGCAGCAACCAGCGCGATATCGAGCCGGAGAAGAAGCTGGATGCGTCGAAACAGAAGATGGCCTTCTACCACGCCAACATGATGCCGCCGCCCGACATGCTCGATCCGCTTCCGGTCGATCGCAAGGCGGCGCTGGCGGCGAAGGATCTGCTGGAAACACCGGCCGAGGCCCGCGCGCGCATTGCTCGCGGCGGCCCCGCGCCGGCACATTATACGCCAACGCCGCCGCTCGGCGCGGAGGCCGATGGCGCGAAAGCTTCGGAAAATCCCTTGTTGAGTCCCTATGCGCAGCAGCAGCCGGCGAAATAGCACCACTATACAAGCGCATTGTATTGGCGAAGGCCGCAAGTTCGGTTAACAGCGAAGGCAGTCTTCACTATCGTTCGCACCATGGGGGCTTGCCTTGCGTGTTCTCGTTCTCGACAATTTCGCCGATGTCTACGCCGGGCATTTGCGCAGGCAGTTTTCCGGACTGACGGTTCATGCCGCGCGCAAGATTTCGGAGATCGATGCCGACCTGGCAGCCGTCGATGTGCTCGTCGCCTTCGGCATAGCGATTAACGACGATTTGCTGGCGAAGATGACCGGGCTCAAATGGGTGCAGTCGCTGGCGACCGGCACCGATCACTTCACCAATTCGCCCGCCTGGCGCAAGGAGGTCGTGCTCACCAGCGCACGCGGCATCCACGGGGCTCCGATGCGCGAGACCGTGGCGCTGCTCATGCTGTCGCTGGCGCGCAACATGCGGCGCATCATGCGCGATCAACTCAATGCGCACTGGGATCGCGGATCGCCGTGGATGCTGCTCGAGGGCAAGACGGCGGTCCTCGTCGGCGTCGGCGTCAGCACCTCGGCGATAGCGCATCTGTTAAAGGCGTTCGGCATGCGCGTGATCGGCTTGTCCAACGCGCCGCGCGAAGAGCCCGGCTTCGACGAAGTGCGTTCGCGCAAGGACATGCTGGCGACGGTCGCCGAAGCGCATTTCCTCGTCAATGTTCTGCCGGGCGGCCCGGCAAACGCCAATGCCATAGGCGAAGCGGTTTTCGCCGCGCTACCGGAGCACGCATTTTTCATTAATGTCGGGCGTGGCGAAACGGTTGACGAAGCTGCCTTGTTGAAAGCCCTGCAAGACAAGAAGATCGCCGGCGCCGGCCTCGATGTCTTCGCCTCCGCGCCGCTCGCGAAAGATTCGCCCTTCTGGCAGTTGGAAAACGTCGTCATCACGCCGCATATCGCGGGCTTCTTCTCCGAATACGAAGATTACGTGATGCCGATCCTGCTGGACAACATGCGCGCATTTCTGGCCGGCGATGGTGACGCGATGCGCAATATCGTGGCCGTCTGACTTGCCGGTTCAGCTTTTCGGCCGGAACTGTCGCAGTGTTGCAGCATGCATCATGCCCGGCCATGTTTCGAACATGGCCTCTACCGGTTTGCTGTAGCGGCGGCGCCAGTTCGGATGTTCGTCGACTGTGCCCGGCAGGTTGGGCTGTGCGGCCTCTCCGGAAATGTCTTCCAGCGGCACGCAGATGAACTGCGCCGGCGTGGACGCAGCAAAGGCGATTGAAGAATGCGCGAAGCGCCCTTCTGCTTCGCCCGGCGTCAGATAGCCGCTCGCCGCCGGCGCAAGCCCCGACTGTGCGAACATATGTTCCAGATCGCGCACATCGCGCTCGCGTTCACGGCGCGCGGTTTCGCCGGTTTGTCCGGGCGGCAATTGATCGAGTCGCTCGCGCAGATCGATGTCGCTTCCGCGCCTCCAGCCGATGAGGGTCGCCGTATCGTGCGTCGTCGTCAACGTCATCGCCTGACGCTTATAGTGGCCCGGCGGGCGATAGCCGTCGCCGCCGCGCTCGAAGAGCAGCACGCGCATGCCGGATAGGCCGTTTTCCGCTGCGCGTTCGCGCAGACCCTCCGGCACGGTGCCGAGATCTTCGCCGATGACCACTTTCTTCTGCCGCCACGACTCCAGTGCGACAAGGCGGATCAAGTCCTCGAACGGATAGCTGACGTAAGCGCCATCGTCGGCGCTGCCACCGGCGGGGATAAGCCACAGGCGCTGCAGACCCATGACGTGATCGATCCGGACCCCGCCCGCGGGCGTAAGACAAGCGCGCAATGTCGCAAGAAAGCCTTCGTATCCGGTATCTGCCAGCGCGAAGGGCGAGAATGTGGTGAGCCCCCAGTTCTGTCCGCGCGGAGCCAGCGCGTCGGGCGGCGCGCCGATGGACAGGCCGTGCAGCAATTCGGCGGGACGGCTCCAGGCATGGCTGCCGCCATCACTGACGCCGACCGCAAGATCGGCGATCAGGCCTGTACGCATGCCGGCAAGGCGCGCTTTGTCGTGAGCTGCCTGCAGCGACGTCTGCGCCAGCCATTGCAGGAAAATGTGATAGTCGATCTCGCGCCCGTAACGGCGCGTCAGCGACGCCAGGGTCTGCGGACTTGGCTCGCGCAATTCTTTCGGCCATGTGCGCCAGTGCCAGTGTTCGCGATCGGAGCCGAATTGCAAGGCGTGCAAGGTTTCGAAGAGCGCATGGCGTGCCAGTATTTCCCCGCCGTCGCGTTTGAAACGGTCAAAGGATGCGGCGATCGCATTGCCGTTCTGGCTGCATTCCTTGTCGAGGAAGTCGTCGTAGAGCGCACGCAGAAATGCTTGCCGTGCGCGCGTTGAAGACTCCCAGTCGATCAACGCACCAGTTGCGTGTGCAAGGCTGGCCAACTCTTCCGGCATGGTCCGTACGGCCAGTTGCAGGCGTTCGGCCGGAAACTGCTCCGCGGGGTCGGCCAGCATACCGTTGTACGCAAACCGCGACGACGGCGAATAGGGCGAGATATGGCGTGGATCGGCATGGAACAACGCATGGCACGGGCTCATCATCAGCGCGTCGCCGCCGGCATGCGCCGCGCGTTCGGCCAGCTCGCCGAGGTTGCCGAAATTGCCTATGCCGAACGATGGCAGATCGTCGCGTGCATGCAGAGCATAGGTCTGCGCCGACAATCCCCACATTCTGGCTCCGCCGCCGACGTCTGCAAATGTCCAGCAACGCGCAGGAGCAGCCGCGATCGTGACATTCTGTGCGTCGAGGGTCAGCCGGTGATAGCCCGGCCGCTCGATGGCAGGAAGCATTGCGGCGCCGGCGCTTCCTTCGAACAATACGCCGTCGCGATGCACGCCGTGTTCGTATTCGAGATGAAAGCGCTGTCCCGCCCGGAAACGCATGGGCAATTCGACGGGCTCGCCGCAGCGCGCCGTCACGAGCGGCGGAAGCACCTCGCGCATTGCACGCCCGGCAAGCCGCTGCAAGCTGTCGCGCCGGTCGCCGTTCGTCGCGCATGGCAAGCCCAGCGCCTGGAGCGTTGCACGCAGGACGTCGGGTGCAACCGGACGATCCACGCCGTCGTTGCCTTTCCACGAAGCCGATATGCCGGCAGTGGCAGCCATGGCACGCAAGCCGGCGTCGCCGGACAAGTCGGCCTCGAAGCCGATGCCGCCTCCGGTAGCGGGCCGATCACGCCACATCATGGCTTTGCATCCGTGCCGGGGCGCAGGAAAAGCGCGCCAAGCGGCGGCAACGTCAGCTCAATGGATTGCGGGAAACCGCCGCAGGCGACCTGTTCGCTTTGCACGGACCCGGAATTTCCCACGTTCGAACCGCCGAATGTCGCTGCGTCGCTGTTGAGAATTTCCCGCCAGAGGCCGGGTTGCGAGACGCCGATGCGGTAGCCGTAACGCGGCATCGGCGTCATGTTGAGTACGATGGCGATCGGCGGCCGGTCTTTTGTCCGCCGTTCGTAGGCGAATACGCTGCGCTCCTCATCGTCGACGACGAGCCAGCGGAAACTTGCCGGATCGTTGTCCGCATGGAGGGAAGCTTCATCGCGATAGAGTCTGTTGAGCCGGTGGACGAGCAGGGCGAGCGCTGCATGCTCGCTCTGTCCGTACAGGTTCCAGTCGAGCTCGCTATCGTGATTCCATTCGCGCCATTGGCCAAACTCGCCGCCCATGAACAGCAGCTTCTTGCCGGGATGGCTCCACATGAAAGCAAGATAGGCACGCAGGTTGGCGCGCTTGCGCCAGTCGTCGCCGGGCATCTTGCCGGCAAGCGAACATTTTTCATGCACAACTTCGTCGTGCGAGAGCGGCAGGACGAAGTTTTCCGAAAACGCGTACATCAGGCCGAAAGTCAGTTCCCCGTGGTGCCAGCGCCGGTGGACCGGATCGCGCGCCATGTAGTGCAGCGTATCGTTCATCCAGCCCATGTTCCACTTGTAGGAAAAGCCCAGGCCGCCATCTTCGCACGGCCGCGTCACGCCGGGCCAGGCTGTGGATTCTTCGGCAATGGTAATCGCGCCGGGGCATTCTTCTGCAATGCAGCTGTTCATGTGCTGCAGCAGGGAAATTGCTTCGAAGTTTTCGCGCCCGCCATAGATGTTGGGCGTCCATTGGCCCGGTCCACGGCTGTAATCGCGATAGAGCATCGAGGCGACCGCATCGACGCGCAATCCGTCGATGTGGAAAGTCTTCAGCCAATAGAGCGCGCTCGCCATGATGTAGTTGCGCACTTCGCGGCGGCCGTAGTCGTAAATGCAGGTGTTCCAGTCCGGGTGCCGCGCCATGGTGGAATCGGAATATTCGTAGAGATTCGTGCCGTCGAAGAGGGCGAGCCCATGCGGATCGTCGGGAAAGTGCGCCGGCACCCAATCGAGGATGACGCCGATCTCCGCACCATGGCACGCGTCGACGAAGGCGGCGAAATCCTCCGGCGGCCCCAGACCGGAGGAGGGCGCAAACAGCGACAGCGGCTGATAGCCCCAGCTTCCGCGGAACGGATGCTCCATGACTGGCAACAGCTCGATGTGGGTGAAGCCGAGCGAAGCGGCATAGGGCACGAGCTTTTCGATGGCTGTCCGCCATGTGCAAGGCTTGCCGCCGAAATGTTTCCACGAAGGCAGGTGAACCTCGTAGATCGACAGGGGCGCATCCGTCGTTTGCCGTCTTGCGCGTCCGGCCATCCAGTCCGCATCTTGCCAGGCATGATCCATCGGACCAGCGACAATCGACACGCCTTCGCCTGCCGGTCCGGCCTGCCGCGCCAAGGGATCGGCCTTGTCGGGAACGTCCTGTCCGTCCGGTCCCAGAATGGCAAACTTGTAGCGCGCGCCGGCCTTCAGCCGCGGTACGAAAATTTCCCATACCCCAGCGCCGTGCCGGTAGCGCATGGGATGCCGGCGTCTGTCCCAAGTGTTGAAGTCGCCGATGACCGAAACGCGGCGCGCATTCGGCGCCCAGACACAAAAACGCACGCCGGAGATCCCGTTCGTTTCGCACACGTGCGCGCCAAGACACTGCGCCAGATCCCGATGTTCGCCCTGTGTGAGCAAGAACAGATCGAGGTCGCCGAGTACCGGCCCGAAACTGTAGGGATCTTCGGTGACCTGTATCGCGCCGGGCCATTCGATGCGCAGCACGTAGGGCTCGCTGCCGACGGCCAGGCCGGCAAATAGTCCGGCATGGCGTTTCTGCTCCAGCGTTCCCAGAAAGTCGCCGGAGCGGGAAAGAACCTCGACATGCCTGGCGTCCGGCAAAACGGCGCGGACAACCCGGCCGCGCGGCGTGTCGTGTGGACCCAGCACGGCGAAAGGATCATTGTGGCGCGCTTCCAGAAGCGCGGCCGCGGTTGCTTCGTCGAGACTGTTTCCGCCGGGCGGTTCGAACACCGGACGTCCTTTCCGGATCGCGATGGAGGGGCGGGAATACGGCAAGGCTGCCACCGCGAATCGCTGGCCGATTGTGTCCCGGGATAGGCGAATCGCGCAACAAGCGCAAAATCAGCCGATAGCGCTCAGGCTGCGTCTTCGTAGAGTCGCGTGTAGCGGCTCGCGGACTCGCGCCATTCGAAGCGCATCGACATGGCGTTTTCGCGCATGATCGAGAATTGTTCGCGCGAGGAGAATGTATCGAAGGCCCGCCGGACGGCGCTTTTCAGGCCGCCGGCTGTCGGGGCACCAAAGAGGAATCCGGTTCGGCCGTCGTCGATCGTGTCGGCCAGCCCGCCGGTCCTGTGCGCGATCGGCAGCGAGCCGAAGCGCTGCGCATACATCTGGCTGAGGCCGCAAGGCTCGAAGCGCGAAGGCATCAGCAGAAAATCGGAGCCGGCGAACATTGCCCGCGCCTCGTTGCTGTCGAATCCGATGCGTACGCCCACGGCGCCACGGTATTTCTGCGCCAGCGCGCGCATGTGGCTCTCGAATTGCGGGTCGCCCTTGCCGGTCACGACAAGCTGTCCACCGCTTTCGACGATGGTTTCGGCAACTTCAAGCGCCAGGTCGACGCCTTTCTGATGCACCAGCCGCGAGACGATGGCGAAGAGCGGTCCGCGCGACAGGGCGAGGCCGAAGGCGCCGCGGACATAGTCGGCGTGGCGGCCTTTCCAGCTTGAAGAGTCGAACTGCTCGTCGTGGGCAGGATTGCGTGGGTCCCAGCTCTCGTCGATGCCGTTGAGTATCCCGGTGAGGCGGCCTTGCCGCTGCCGCTCGCGCAGCAGGCCGTGCATGCCGCAACCGAATTCGCTGGTGGTGATTTCGTTGGCGTATGTCGCGCTGACAGTCGTCAGATGCGAGGAATAGAAAAGGCCGGCTTTCAGATAGGACAGCTTGCCGAAAAACTCGACGCCGTGAATGTTGAAAGCGTTCTGCGGTATGGCCAGCGCCGCCATGCGGGAGGGGTCGAAAACCCCCTGATAGGCCAGATTGTGAATGGTCAGCAGGGTAGGGACCTTGACACCCTGCCAGGCCAGATAGCCGCTGGTCAAAGCGCTTGGCCAGTCGTTGAGATGCAGATTGTCCGGCCGCCAGGCCCGATCTCCTTCGCCTTTGGCCATCGCGGCGGCGGCAAGCGACAGGCGGGCGAAACGAATGTCGTTGTCGGGCCAGTCCTTCCCGGCCTCGTCGCCATATGGGCCGCCTTCGCGGTCGTAGAGTTCGGGACACAGGACGATGTAAACCGGTATGCCGTCGGCCGTATTGACCCTGCCGATGGCGCAGGCGGGTATATCGCCCGCCGGAGGCAGATGTCCGACCGCCTCGATGGCGGCGTGGCGCGCCAGAACCTGACGATAACCGGGAATGAGAATGCGCACATCGCAGAGGCTGAGAAGCGCACGGGGCAGGGCCGCCGAGACTTCGCCCAATCCGCCAGTCTGCACGTAGTCCGATATTTCCGAAGTCACGAACAAAACCTTGCGCCGGCTCGCCTGAGCAAGCGACGCATTTGCCGCGCCGTCGGATGGACACAAACTCATGGAAAGACAGTCTCGATTGGCCGCAAGACAAGCCCGCTGGCCCAGCGGCGTGCCCTAACGTCAGAAACGTTTAACTATCCCGCGTTAAAAAACGTTAAACTTACGAAACTCTCAACAACCGTTAAGCACCTCGCCTTTATCTTCGCTGTGACTGGCGGCTGGAGTGCGCCGTCGTGCGGCTGCAGGCGAGGGAAAGTTTCCCGCTTCGCAGCTCCAGGGGAGTTTTTAGAGATGTTGAAGCGCGTTTCGGTTGAGCCGCCTGCGGCCTATGGCGATGGTATTCCAACCTCGGTTATTGCGCCGCCGGATCATGTTGACTGGGCTTCGCCGAAGGCTCTGAAAAAGGCCATTGAAGCCAAGGTTCTCTATGCCTGCGGCAAGATGCCGTCCGCAGCCCTGCATCATGACTGGCTTACAGCCGCTATTCTTGTCGTTCGCGATCGCGTGATCGAAGGCTGGATGTCGTCGATTCACGAAGCCAAGCGCAGTGGACGCAAGCGGGTCTATTACCTGTCGCTCGAATTTCTCGTCGGCCGTCTCTTCCGCGATACCCTCGGCAATCTGGGCATGCTTGCCCCGATGCGCGAGGCTCTGGCCGGCGTCGGCGTCGATATCGAAGCGATCGCCAACCTCGAGCCCGATGCCGCACTGGGCAACGGCGGTCTCGGACGCCTGGCGGCCTGTTTCATGGAAAGCATGGCGACGGTTGGCATTTCGGGGCTTGGTTATGGCATTCGTTACGACCACGGTCTGTTCCGCCAGAAGATCGTCGACGGTTTTCAGGTCGAGGTTCCTGAGGAGTGGCTGTCCTTCCGCAATCCGTGGGAATTCCAGCGGCGCGAAATCGTGCACGAAATCGGCTTCGGCGGCACGGTCAAAATGGAGCGCGGCTGGGACGGGGCCGAACGCCACACCTGGCGGCCGGAAGAAAGCGTTCTGGCAGTCGCCTACGACACGCCGGTCGTCGGCTGGCGCGGCCAGCTCATCAATACGCTGCGCCTGTGGAGTGCCAAGTCGCTCGATCCGATCAGCCTCGATGCTTTCAATCGCGGCGATCATGTCGGCGCGATGCACGAGCGTAACCGCGCTGAGACGATTTCGCGCGTGCTTTATCCCTCCGATTCCAATCCGGCCGGACAGGAATTGCGCCTGCGGCAGGAGTTCTTTTTTACCTCTGCATCGCTGCAGGACCTGATCCGCCGCCATATGCAGCGCTTTGGCGATATCCGTTCACTCGCGGAAAAGGCGGCCATCCAGCTCAACGACACCCACCCGTCGATCGCTATCGCGGAACTGATGCGCATTCTGGTCGACATTCACGGCTTGCCGTGGATCGAGGCCTGGGACCTGACACGCCGCGCAACGTCCTACACGAACCACACTTTGTTGCCCGAGGCGTTGGAGACCTGGCCGGTCGAACTGATGGAGCGTCTGCTGCCGCGCCATCTGCAGATCATCTACGCCATCAACGCCCATTTCCTCAACGATGTCCGCAGCCGCGGCAATACCGACCCGCAGACGATTGCAGCGTTGTCGCTGATCGACGAAAACCATGGCCGCCGCATCCGCATGGGCAACCTTGCGTTCGTCGGATCGCACAAGATCAACGGCGTGTCGGCCCTGCATTCGGAGTTGATGAAAGAAACCGTTTTCCACGATCTCGACAAGGTTCTGCCCGGCCGCATCACCAACAAGACCAACGGCATCACGCCGCGGCGATGGCTGACCCACGCCAATCCGGCCCTGACCGAATTGCTGTGCGATCTGTGCGGCGACGGCGTGCTCGACAATCTTGAGATGGTCTCCGGTCTCAACCGGTTTGTCGACGACAGCAGGGTGCAAGCCGAGTACCGTGCGATCAAACGCGCCAACAAGGAGAAGATGGCGCAATACATCGCGCGCGAGATGCATCTGAAGGTCAATCCGGACGCCATTTTCGACGTGCACGTCAAGCGCATTCATGAATACAAGCGCCAGCTCCTGAATATCCTGGAGACCATTGCGCTGTATCAGGCTATGCGCTCGAATCCGGACGCCAACTGGGCGCCGCGCGTGAAGATTTTCGCCGGCAAGGCGGCGGCAAGCTATGTGCAGGCAAAATCGATCATCAAGCTGATCAACGACGTCGCCCGGACCGTGAACGCCGATCCGGCGGTGCGGGACCTGTTGAAGATCGCCTTCATCCCGAACTTCAATGTCAGCCTTGCGGAGGTCATCGTCCCGGCAGCCGATCTGTCCGAACAGATCTCGACGGCAGGTACGGAAGCGTCCGGCGCCGGCAACATGAAGTTTGCGCTGAACGGAGCGGTGACGATAGGCACGCTCGACGGAGCCAATGTGGAAATCCGCGAGCGGGTCGGCGCTGACAACATCGTCATCTTCGGACTGACGGCTGCCGAAGTCGAACGCACGATGCGCGAGGGGTATCGTCCCGGCGAGATAATCGAGAAAACGCCCATGTTGCGCGGGGTACTCGATGCCGTCGCCAATGGCGAGTTTTCGCCCGAAGACCGGAGCCGCTTCGTCCCGCTGGTGGATTCGCTTTACAACAACGACCGCTTTCTCATCGCTGCCGATTTTGCGTCCTACGAACAGGCCCAGCGCCGTGTCGAAGCCATCTGGTCCGACGAAGCGGTCTGGACGAAGATGGCCATGCGCAATACGGCCAATGTCGGCTGGTTCTCGTCCGATCGCACGATCCGCGAATATGCGGACGAAATCTGGCAGGTGCCGTGCGATCTTAAAGTGGGCGAATAAACTGCTGCGATAATGGAATAAGTCATGAATCGGGCGGCAGTCTCTGCCGCCCGAATCCGCTTATAAGGGAGTCATCCCGCACCGATGTGGGGCGCGAAAGGGGAATATGGAACGCATTGCCAGTCCAGAAAGCGCCCATGCGCCGCCGGCACTGGGCGTGACCCTCACAGGGGAGGGCGCGCAGGCGGCCGTGTTTTCCCGCTATGGCGAAAGCATCTGGTTCTGCCGTTTCGATCCCGTGACACGCCGCGAAACGGCGCGCTGGCGGCTGGCCGGCCGCGACGGCGATATCCACTATGGTTTCGTCCCCGGTGTGGCGGCCGGCGATCTCTACGGCCTGCGTGCGGACGGGCCGTACGATCCAGAACGCGGCCACCGCTTCGATCCCGCGAAATTACTTGCAGACCCCTACGCCCGCCGCATCGATGCCCCCTTCGCCTGGCGGCCGGAGCTGGCGGCGCCGCGCCGCGCGGCGCTGGACACTGCAGCCTTCGTTCCCCGCGCCATCGTCGAACCGCCGCCAGCGGAAGCTGCAACTCTGGCGGATAAGCGGCCGCCCGGATTGATCTACGAAGTCGGTGTGCGCACGTTCACGCGTCTTCACCCGGACGTGCCCCTGCATCTGCGTGGCACGCTCGCAGGGCTCGCCCATCCGTCTGCGATCGAGCATTTCGTGCGGCTGGGCGCCAGTCATGTCGAGTTGATGCCGGTCGCAGCCTGGGTCGACGAACGCCATCTGCCCCCGCTGGGGCTTGCGAATGTCTGGGGCTACAATCCCGTGCTGTTCGGCGCGCTCGATCCGCGGCTCGGCCCCGGAGGCTGGAGCGAACTGCGCGCAGCCGTCGATGCGCTGCATGCAGCCGGCATATCCGTCATCCTCGACGTTGTGTTCAACCATACCGGCGAGAGCGATGCGGACGGGGCCGTGCTCAGCCTGCGCGGGCTCGACAACGCGGTCTATTATCGCCATTCGCAGGCCATGCCCGCGCGTCTCGTCAACGATACAGGCTGCGGCAATACGCTGGCCTGCGAGCGGGCGCCTGTCGTCCGGCTGGTCCTCGACACCCTGCGCCGTTTCGTGCGCGAAGCTGGCGTTGATGGTTTTCGCTTCGATCTGGCGGCCGCGATCGGGCGCACCAATGGCGGTTTTTCGGCAGATGCGCCTGTCCTTTCGGCGATTGCGCAGGACCCGCTTTTACGCGATCTCGTTCTTGTCGCCGAACCGTGGGATGTCGGGCCGGACGGCTATCGTCTGGGCGCTTTCCCGCCACGCTGGCTGGAATGGAACGACCGCTTCCGCGATGGCGTACGCCGTTTCTGGCGCGGCGACAATGATGCTGCGGGCGACTTCGCAACACGCCTGTCCGGTTCGCCCGATATCTTCGACCGGCCCGGCAGGCAGCCGGCGGCGAGCGTCAATTTTCTTGCTGCGCACGACGGCTTCGCCCTGCGCGATATCGTCAGTTTCACCGAGCGAGCCAATCGCGCCAATGGCGAGGACAACCGCGATGGGCATGGCGAGAACTTTTCGTGGAATAGCGGCGTGGAAGGCGCGAGCACCGACAAGGCCATAGAGGCTGCGCGCAGGCGCGATGTCTGCGCCATGCTCGCCTGCCTGTTTTTGGCGCGCGGCACGCCTTTGCTGACGGCCGGCGACGAATTCGGCCGCACGCAACAGGGCAACAACAATGCCTACGCGCAAGACAATGCGATAACCTGGCTCGACTGGACAGCAGCGGACGAAGCGCTTGCCGGTTATGTCGCAGGATTGCGGACATTTCGCGCGCGCTATCTGGAATCCTCGTTCGGACGTTTTCTCACAGGCCGGGGCGAGCAGGGCGCGCCCGATGTCGAGTGGCTGAATGCGCACGCAAGCGCGATGCAGCCATTCGATTGGGAGGGCGCGGGTCTGTTTTGTCAAACCCTGACGCTTGCAAAGGATGCGCCGGCGCGAAGGGCGCATCTCGTATTCAATCGAATGCACACCGCTATGGCTGTCGCTCTTCCCGAGCCGGCGAGCGGTCACGTCTGGTCGCTGGTGCTCGACAGCGCAGCGGCGCGCGCAGGCGACACAGCGATTGCGCCCGATTGTGTCGGCCCGCTTGACGTCGCGGCGCGCAGCGTTACCGTTTTTACAGAAACGCCCGGCCGGGCCTAGTCCTGCGGCGGCGTGGGTGCTGGCGTCAGGGTGTCCGTATGATGGTTCGGCGACGGCAGGGTCTTTGCCGGCAGGCGCGCCAGAAGCCCTGTCAACGCCCGGTCGTTGAGAATTTCGTTGCGTTCATGCGGCGTCAGCCAGGCGATTGCGTCTTCCACGCTTTCGGCATCGTTGAGTTTGGCGATGGCGACAGCCCGCGCCGCGTCCACGCGGCCGCGTTCGCGATGCGGCGCTTCCGGCAACATGGCGGTGTGCGCCTCGCGCAGGTCTTCGTCGGCATGGATGAGGGCGATGCAATCGCGTCCCAAACCTTCCGTGGTTTCGAAGACGCTACGCAATTCGCGCGCCCGCTGGGCGCAGGCCGGCGGCTCCACCTCTTCAGGGATCAAAAGCAATCCGCGATGGCGCAGCCAGAGACCGACGGCGCGTTGCCCGCTGAGCCACGACAAGGCGATGGCGAGGATGAGACCGGCGATTGTCGGCGACATCCAGGCTGCCAGAGTGGGCGAAATCAACAGGGCCGCAAACAGGGTGACCACGCCCAGCGCGACATGCAGGTAATGCTTGCGGACAATGTCCTTGAGCGGAATTGACCCGTCCTCGCGGGCCTGCGGATTCCAGCCGCTGTCCGCACCCGTCAATATTCGGAATATGCTGCCTGTCTGAACCACCATCATGATCGGCGCTATCAGTGCGGTGAACAGCGTTTCCAGCAGCGCCGACACGGTCAGGCGGATGCCGCCGCCGGAGGCCTTGCGCAGGGCTTGGTTCGAAAGGGCCAGCAATACGCCAAGTATTTTGGGGGTGAGCAGGACTGCCAGGGTCACCCACAACAGGGCCAGGGAGCGTTCGGCGTCGAAGCGCGGAAACTCCGGCAATAGCGCAAACTCGTCGGTGAAATATTCCGGCCGGATGTAATAGGACTGCAGCACGAGCAGAATGCCGACGATCAATTGCGCCAGCCAGACCGGGGAGGCAACATAGGCCATGATGCCGGACGCCAGGTGCTGCCGGCTGGCCAGACGCAGGCCTCGCGCGCCAATGATGCGCGCGTGTTGCAGGTTGCCCTGGCACCAGCGCCGGTCGCGAATGGCGATGTCAATCAGCGAAGGCGGGCTTTCCTCGTAACTTCCACCCAGCGTCGGGAGCATGACCACGGAGTAACCTGCACGGCGGATGAAGGCAGCCTCGATGAAATCATGGCTCATGATGTGGCCGCCGAAAGGCGGCTTGCCGCGCAGGACAGGCAGGCCGCAATAATCGGCGAAAGCCTTCGTCCGGATGACGGCGTTATGGCCCCAGAAATTTGCGTCGCGGCCCGACCATGCGGCAAGTCCAGTCGCCAGGACAGGTCCATAGAAGCGGCCGGCGAACTGTTGCATGCGGGCGAGCAGCGTGTTGCGGTTGATCATCGTCGGCACGGTCTGCACGATGCCGGCCTGCGGGTCCGCCTCCATCGCGGTTGTGAGCTGCACCATGGTAGCCGCAGTCATGATGCTGTCAGCGTCGAGTACAAGAAAATGATCGTAGGCGCCGCCCCAGCCGGTCACGAAGTCCGCGATGTTGCCGGTCTTTCGGCCAGTGTTCCTCGGTCGATGCCGGTAATAGATGCGGACGTTTTCGGCGAGCGTGCGCTTCAGCGTGAAATAGAGATTTTCTTCCGTAATCCAGATGTCGGGATTTGTGCTGTCGGACAGGATGAACCAGTCGAAACTGGCGGCATGGGCGCTCCGCTCCATATCTTCGATCATGGCGGCCAGGGCAGCAAATGGCCGGGCAGGGTCTTCGTTGTAGACCGGAAGCAGCACAGCCGTGCGTCCGGTCAGTTCGGCGGGCTGGCTCGTCGCGGGTGTTTTGGGCGCCCGCAACAGGATCGCAAATCCCAGCAGGGCGTTGGTGAACGCCAGCGCGATCCAGGAGAAGTTGACGACGAACAGGGCAAGCAAAGCCCATTTCAGATTGGTGATAGCGCCGACATTGACGACGCCATACATTTCCCGCGCACCGTAGGCGGTCAGCAGCGCAGCGCCGCCGAAGACGAAAAAACGGTAAAACCAGACATCGAACCCGTTCGCCTTGATACCCTGCGGGAAGCTGGCCTTGGCATATCTGCGCAGCGACTGCACCGGCATTTCCATCGGCGAACGCTCGGGCATGGACGCAAGCGAGCCGGCTGGATGCAACAGTTCCGCGCGCGCGCCGTCGCGTGAGACGCCTGGTGCGATTTCCGCACTCTCAGGGGGCTTCACAGCGTCCATCTATACAACCACGTTTCGCTGACCGGCTTTTGGGCTGCTTCAAGCAGCAGGCGCAGCTCGACAGTCGGGGAGGAGCCTGGCTCGACGTCGAACAGCACGCGGACAGCCTTTTCCGCCTTCGAGGGATATACCTGCACGTTGGAGACAGTACCGGGCGTGGCGGTCACGCTCGCCTGTATATCGGGAGTTGCGTCTGCGTCGAACAGGTTGCCGCCGTCGAACTGCACGAGGAACCGCCGTTGCTTCGTCGTCTGGTCCGGGCGCACCTTGCCGTGCCGGGACATCGTGACGATGGCCCCTTCCGGCCGATCCGGCGGATTCCAGCCCCAGAACTGCCGGAATACAAACCGGCGTTCCGTGCCCGCCGCGATGGCCTCCGCCGGCCTCCAGTAGGCGCCGATATTCTTGTTGTTCTGTGAGCTGGATGGAATTTCCAGCAGGGTCACCTGGCCGGCGCCCCATTTTCCGATCGGTTCTATCCAGAGCGATGGCCTGCGATGCCATTTCGCAACGTCGTCCACGTAGGTGTCGTAGCGGCGGTCGCGCTGGAGCAGGCCGAACCCGCGCGGGTCCTTGTCCACAAATGCCGAAATTTGCAGCCGCGCGCCGTTTGCGACGGGACGCCAAATCCACTCGCCGCTTCCGGTGTGGAGCTGCAAGCCGCCGATATCGTGGACGGAAGGGCGTACGTCGTCGAAGAAGCGTGTATTCAGGGAACCCGAAAGATGCGTTGCAGCCATTGCTCCAAGGCCAAACTCGGCGACATCGGTGCGGGCGAACAGGGTGCATTCGGTGTCGATGATGGAAGCAACCCCCGGTCGGATAGTAAAGCGCAGGACGCCGGCCATTGGCCGGGCGTCGAAGATCGCATGAACGACAACGGCTTTCTGCGCTGGTAGCGGTTTCTCGATCCACACCGCGCGGATCGTAACCGGATCGTTCGCTTTGCCGTCGGCGGTGCGGATGCTGAGTGGTCTGGCCACGACCCCGAAGACCTGATTGCGCCCTATGGCCTGATAGATGTCGGGCGCTGCGAACTGGCAGACATTCGACAGGACGCCGTTGTCGTCGCGTTGCAGAATTCGGAAGCCTGCAAATCCCGTTTCGGGAGGTAGCGCCGGGACGGCCCCTTCATACGAAAACTGCGCCGCATTGAAGGTCAACGGCCGAATGGCCCCGTCTTCCACCAGATAGATGGCGATTTGTCCCGGCGTGACGCGGCTGCGATGAATTGGTTCTATCGCAAAGCCGGTGTCGCCGGTGGCCCAAACAAGGTGTTCGTGCTTGAAGCGGATTGCAGCTGCCGCTTCCGGCTTCATTCCGGCGATGGGAGAGGGCAAGGTTACCGGCGCCGGTTTGTGGGGACGTTTGGCGAGTTCGCGGGCCGCATTCGCCACAGTTTCGGGATCGAATTGCGGAGTTGAAGCCTGTTCCTGCGCCGCGGCGGAACGAGGCCCGAAAGGATCGCCGATATACCCCAGCCCCGCCATGCCGGCAGCGGCGAAGCCGCCCATCGCCCGCCGGAACAAATCTCTCCGGCTGGCGCACACACGACTTTGAACTCGATCGGACATCTTACCCACAATGTATCGGCAAACAGGTTCGGGATGCAAAGCCGGAGCTCAGCATGGTCTTGCGCCAAAGCGCCAGCCGCGTGTTGATTTGAAATGTCATACACCATCGGGCAAACCGGCGAAATCGGTTCGGCTAGGGGAATTTTCACCACATTTCAGGGGGCCGGACGAAGTGTGCGCCCGTTCGCTATTTTTGGGCTGTCGGCTCCTTGCGGACGAACAGGTTGGCGATGACAGCCTGCGCCACATGCTCGGCCATGCACTGGTAGCCAAGATCGTTGAGGTGAAAATTGTCCCGCGCCATGAAAGATGCGGGATTCTTGTGAACGCTGGCGAGGAATTCCATCGCCGTATACCGGCGCACGTAGAGCAGTTTTTCTTCCTTGGCGATCGTGTAGAGCGCATTGCGGATTTTGAAATAATGGTTGTCGCGCGCCCATTTGGGTGTGTACTGGAGACCGACGAGCACAACGTCGATATTGGCCTGGCGAAGCAAACGGACGGTAGACACGACTGTGTTGACAAAGTCCTCGACACGTACGCGCAGCACCGCGTCGTTGGTTCCCAGCTGCCAGAGAATCAGGTCCGGCCGGTATTCGCCGGCAAGGATCATCAAACGCTCGGCTGTCACCGATGCGATCTCGCCCGAAACGCCCCGGTTGATAACTTCGACGTCCTTGTCGGCCCAGGCTTTTTCGAGAATAGTTTCAAGCTGCGCCGGATAGGTCTTCCTGCGCGACGTGGCGCCGACACCCCAGGTGGACGAAGAGCCGACCGCGAGAACCACGGGTTTGCTGTTTTTCCGCAGACGTTGCGACAGGCGTGGCAACGGCACACGGTCGGCAAGTTTCGCCCGTGGAACCTCGCATTCGAGGCTCATGACTGTTTGTTGCGGAGTGACTGGCGGCACGATTGGTGCGACATTCCGCAGAACCTTTTCGGCATCGACTGCCGGTGTGCTTGCGGGCGTGCCGGATACCGGCGTAGGCGAAGCCGCGCCAAGGGGTGCTGCTGCCGGAATATGTTGCGGGCTTTGCGCGACTGCCGGAAGTGCCAGCAGCGAGACGGCAAGGCAGGGAGCTGCTAGCCAGGTATGCGTATGCGCCATTCGTTGAGCCATGCCGTTAGGTACAGGACCACAATTCCCAATATTACCACGAGCGTATCGGTCAATAAAGAGACCTGTCCGCTGGCGCGCACGATTTGTCCAATCAGACTGGCCAGCGAGCCGACGCAGAAAACGTGGAGCGAGTTGCGCCCAAGCGTGGCCGCAAAGTCGGCGAGCGGCCTGAGATAGTACAGGATCAAGGTGAACGAGCCGCCGAACAGTGCGATCACGCCCAGAAGATGCACCAAACGCATCGGAGTAAGATACATTTTGTCGTTGATAAAGAAACGGTAGGGCTGTGGAACCATGAGCGGGTTCGGGAAGTACTTACCGAGCGCCATGACCAACCCGGCCGTAACGATCGCCAGCCCTGCAATGCGCAGCGCCATGCGGTTTTCCCGCGCCCATTGTCCAATGCCGGTCGGCCGCGCCAGACAAAAGCCAAGCACGAAATTCAGTTGCCACGACAGCGGGTTAAAGAACCAGCGTCCGTCGACCGGCCATGTCGGCAAGTTGTAGCCGAATGTCAAAGTGAAGAGCCAAAGCGCTATCGAAAGCGGCAGCAGGACGCGGGGAGCGTGACGGTGGAGGAGCACGATTACCGGCGCAACGATCATCAGAACGACATAGAGCGGCAGGATATCGAAATATCCAAGCTGATGGCTAAGCAGGACGATACCGATATGCGCCGGCACAGGATCGGTGAAGACGGCTGCGGCGTTGTGCCAGTTCAGTATGGTGGGATTTTGCGTGACTACTGCGGTCGTCGCAAGCATGGCGAGCGCGAGCGTGACGATGAGAATCTGCGCGCAATAAATCGTGAATGCGCGCGATTCCAGCCGCAGGGTGAGGCGCAGGTCGGTCAGTTTCTCGGATCGGCTTTCAGACAGCAGCCGCACAGCACAACCTGCCAGAAACACGAACAATTCGGCCGAATCCGAGATGCCGACGTTCTTGTGGGTGAAGCGCTCGTAGTAGATGCCGGGGACGTGATTGACGAATATCGTTATAAGCGCAAGACCTCGCCAGAAGTCGACCTCATTCGGTGGGCGCAACATCTTCGCTGCTTTGCCGCCGTCCGCTCCGCCTTCCGCCGAGCCCGGAGATGGGGCCTCTGTCGCTGTAACGCGCGTATCCATGAAGGCAAGAATCCGTTCCAGGTGGCAGGCCGGCAGAACCGGGGGCGTGTCCGTTTAAAGCATCGTGCGAGAGAGCGGTTCCGGTTCTTCGCGAATAACGATGCTCTGCTTTTCGGAATCGATCAGCCCGTACGCTCAAACTGTCCAGTCTGAACGCACGCCGGTCTAATGTAGCGCGAAAACAGTGTAAAATTAAATTCCGTCCATAAGTTCCCTTTCGTGCAAGGGCCATTGGCCGCAGGCTTGACTGGAAACAAGTTCAGTGATTTCAGCAAAGTTTCCGGCCACGATGTCATGATTGCGCCGCAATTTCCCGGACCTCTCCAGTCCCAGTTCCGTGCATCGGATTCGGTCCTCCGGCGCCAAGAGGTAGTACTAAGCCCATGATGAACATATCCCGTCGAAGCCTGATCGGCTATTTGGGCTCTCTGATCGCCATCGCACGCGCAACACCAGATGCTTGGGCGCAGGGCGATGGCCGGACATCCCCGCAAAGGCCGCGTTTTACATTCGACGAAGTTGTTTCGCGCGCCCGGACCCTCGGGCAAAGCGAGTACCGTGCGCCCAGCGAGAAATTGCCCGACGAACTCGAAAAGCTGGACTGGGACGCCTGGCGGCATATCCGTTTTCGTCCCGGAGCCAGGCTTCTGCGCGGCAAGAACAGCCGTTTCACCCTGCAGATGTTTCACCTGGGCCATTTGTTCAAGAAATCCGTCACGGTGAACACCATACGCGACCGGATAGCAGTGCCCGTTCCCTATTCCGCAGAGCTGTTCGATTACGGTCCCGTGCGTTTTACGAAGCCGCTGCCTGTCAACCTCGGTTTTGCCGGCTTTCGTCTCCACTATCCGCTCAATGCGCCGAACTCCTACGACGAGCTGATTTCGTTTCTCGGCTCAAGCTATTTCCGCTGGCTCGGCCGCGGACAGAAATACGGCCTGTCGGCGCGCGGCCTGTCGGTGGATACGGGCTTTCTCGACGGCAAGGAAGAGTTTCCTTTCTTTCGCGAGTTCTGGCTCGACGACAGCGAGGGCGAAAAAGGGGTCTTCATCATTTACGCGTTGCTGGACAGTCCGTCAGTGTCGGGCGCCTATAAATTTACGCTCGTGCCGGGCGACGAGTCGCGTCTCGACGTCGAGGCGACCGTGTTTGCGCGCAAGACCATCCGGCGTCTCGGTATGGCCCCGCTGACGTCGATGTATTTCCTCGGCGAAAACGACAGGCATATGAACGACCGTAACAAGTACGACGAGTTCCGTCCGGAATTGCACGATTCCGATGGCTTGCTCATCCATACGCGGTCCGATCAATGGCTATGGCGGGCGCTGAAAAATCCGCTCGTGCAGGAAGTGCACCGGTTCGAGGCCGGTAACCTGAAAGGCTTTGGCCTGATGCAGCGCGACCGCAACTTCCAGCACTATCAGGACATCGAACTCGCCTACGAAGAACGCCCCAGCTATTGGGTGGAGCCGAAGGGCGACTGGGGCAAGGGCGTCATCGAATTGATCGAACTGGCCACGAAGGATGAAACAGCGGACAATATAATCTGTGCTTTCGTGCCGGACCAGCCGCTCGAGGCAGGCAAGTCGTTGTCCTTCGCCTACACGATGAAGTCCATGCACGCGGGCCTCGAACTGCACAAGCTGGCCTATGCCATGAACACGTTTTCCGCCCCGGCCTATGCGCTGGGCTCGAAAGAAGTTGCAGCGCAGCGCAGCCGCCGTCTGATGATCGACTTCGCTGGAGGCGAACTTGAATATTATCTGCGTGAGCCAAAGATGGTCGACGCGGTTCCATCGGCGATGGACGCAAAGGTATTGCGCCATTTTGTTGTGCCGAATCCGGCGATCAAGGGCTTCCGCATCATGATCGATGTGCAGTTCGAGGAAGACAAGATTGGCGTCGTCAACTGCTACCTGCGGTCTGGCCCGAAACTGCTTAGCGAAACCTGGAATTATGCCTGGCGCTTTTACGACCTCGATGCGATCGACCGCAAGAAAGCCGAGGAAGAGGCAAAGAAAAAGCAACAGCCACAGTGATTGCCGGCCAGGGCAGTCGCCCTGCTGTTATGAAAACAGGCGCAGTTTTCGCTGCGCCTGTTTCATTTGCTGTCAGAGGATCGTGATCAGATCGTCGGTATGACTTTCAGCGCCGGGATCCAGTCGCCCAGCAGTGTCGGCGGCCAGGGTATCGTCAGCAGGTAGTCGAAGACCAGCCAGACGAAGACCATCAAACCGACCGTCATGGGAATGGAAATGCGCCAGGGTTCGCGGTTTTCCGTCCACATGTAGCCGAGAACGAACAGCGGGATCGTCGGCAACAGGCCGATCACAGCCATGCCGGCCATCAGGAAAAGTATCCAGGCCAGGAACACGACCGCGCGGCCCAGGACTTGCGCCATGGTAAGATGCGCGACGTCGGACGACAGGTCCATGTGGATGCGAGACTTTGCCAGAGCTGCTTCGACGCCCGCTTCCTCGGCCGCCGTTTTTTGCCGGATCACGTGATTGCGGCGACAGGCGAGGAACACAAGGCTGAGTGTTGCAAAGAACAACGCGAGGATGCCGACCGTCATCGGCACCAGCTTGGCGGCGAAGTTCCATTCTGCGGCGTCCCACAGCATGTAGCCGACCAGCCCGATGAACCCGACGTAGAAAAGATCGCTCTTTTCGAATTTCGGCGCACCGAACCCGGCCACCAGGCTCTTCACACCACCATTGGCCTTCACGTCTTCGAAGAACGGCTTCAGCAACGACAGCGCCGACATGGCGAAGAGGACCACGACCAGCGGCTGCAACATCCAGGACCAGCCATAGCGCTGCGTCGAGATGAACATGTAACGCTCAATGATGTCGCCGAGAATGAAGCCCAGAATCAGTGGCGGGCGGGGCCACTTGAGCTGCTTCATGATCCAGCCGAAGATGCCAAGGATGACCAGTGTGTACAAGTCGCCCCAGTTGCGGTTCGCCTGGAAAGCGCCGACGAACATCACAGTCATGATCATCGGCAGGATGAGCGTGTAGCGCACCGTCGCGAGCTTGGCGAAATAGCCGCTGAAGGCAAAGCACAGTCCTGCGCCGAGCACGTTGGCGAGCGCGATGCTCCAGACCATCGTGTAGGTGAGCTGCAGGTTCTTGGTCAGCATGTCCGGTCCCGGCACGAGGCCGTGGATCATGAACGCGCCCAGCAGCACCGCCATGCCGGCCGAGCCGGGCACGCCGAATGCGACGGTGGGAACCAGCGCGCCGCCCTCTTTGGCGTTGTTGGCGGATTCCGGTGCAATGACGCCGCGCACGTCGCCGGTGCCGAAGGTCTGTTGCGCGCCTTTTTCGCTGCGCAGCGCGTGACCGTAGGCGAGCCAGTCGATCACCGAACCGCCGATGCCCGGTACGGCGCCGAAGAAGGCCCCAATCCAGGCGCAGCGGATGACCAGCCACCAATTCTTCACAACGTCCTTGAGGCCCTGGAGCATGCCGGCCGTGACATTGTAGGACGAGCCGCTGGCGACTGCGGTGCGCTGTATCGCAAGGTCGCACAATTCAGGCAGGGCGAAGAGGCCAAGCACGGCAGGCACCAGCGGCAGGCCTTCCCACAGATACAGCGTATCCATCGTCCAGCGCAGCGTTCCGGTCTGCGGGTCCGAGCCAATCATCGCGATCATAACGCCAAGGCCTGCTGCCGCGAGCCCGCGCAGCGGCGCGTTGCCGGACAGAACCGCAACGGAGGATATGCCGAACACCGCAAGAGCGAGCAATTCCGGCGAACCGATGTACAGAATGATAGGACGGAGCAAGGGCAGGGTAACACCCATCAGCAGCGCGCCGAAAAGCCCGCCGAACAGCGACGCGGAGTAAGCCGCAGCCAGTGCTCGGCCCGCTTCGCCCTTCTTGGCCATCGGCAATCCGTCGAGCACCGTGGCTTGCGAGGCCGCTGTGCCGGGAACGCCGAACAGGACCGCCGGGATCGTGTCGCTGGTTGTCGTCACCGAAGCCATGCCCAGCAGCAAGGCGAAAGCGGCGACAGGGTCCATGTTGAACGTGAAGGGCAAGAGCAGCGCCAGCCCTACCAAGCCGCCGATGCCGGGCAGAATGCCCAGCGCCAGACCAATCAAAACTCCTCCGAAGAGCAGCGCAAGGCGATGCAGTTCGAACAGCGAGGCCAGCGCATGGCCGGCGGCGCTCAGCATATTCACTTCCATGGAATGACAGCCCGTTTGTTCCCTCTCCGGGCGGCTGATTTACTCTTGTTTCGATATAAAGCCAGCAAAATATTCGTTGCGCGCCCAAAATTCGCACAAACCCGGCTTGCTTAGAGCGTGGGTGCCTAAAACAGGTAGAAATAGCACCATTGTGCCAGTTTCGGGTAAGGTTCCCGAGAATGCGAGCGGTCTAAACCCGTGCTGCCCTTCCAGGCCGGCGACCGCTCAGGCGGTCGCGATCTTCTGCAGCAGCTTGTGTATGGAGGTTTCGAGTTCCGTCGCTTTCTGCTGGATGGATTCCGTGGACTGCAAGACATCGTTCGCGATTTGCAGTGTTCCGTCCGACGATTTCCACACCTGATCCGTGACAGAAGCCATGCTGCGCACGACGTCTGCGACATTGGCGAGGTTGGAGTGAATGATACGGGTTGCACGATCCTGATCCTGCACCGCGTCGGCGATGGACATGGTGCGCTTGTTCATTTCACGGACGCCACCGGAAAGAGTGCGAACGGAATCGAAGGCATTGGCGGCCGCGGACTTTATCTCGTCGATCTGCCGCGTCACGTCCTGGGTTGCCAGAGCGGTCTGGTTCGCCAGGTTCTTCACTTCGGTTGCGACAACCGCGAAGCCGCGGCCGGCTTCTCCGGCGCGGGCCGCCTCGATCGTCGCGTTGAGCGCGAGCAGGTTGATCTGGTTCGCGATGGCCTGGATCAGCCCGACAATATCGTCGATCTTGTGGATCGAGATATCGAAACTGTCTACGGCCTGATTGGTGCCGCGCGCGCTTTCTTCGATACCGCTCGCGAGCGCATTGGCTGCGGATAACTCGTCGTTGATGGACGAAATGGAGCCCGCGAGTTGTTGCACGGCGCCGGCGACTGTCGTGATGCTCTGCGAGGATTCGTCCGACGTCGCCGCCGCGCGCTTGACTTCGTCGTTTGTGCGGTTGGCGATTTCGCTCAGCGTTGCGGCTGTCGACTTCAGGACCGAGAGATCCTGTACGACGTGATCCATCGAATCCAGGGATACCGTATCGAACTCGGTTATGATCGCCTTGAGAACATTGCGCCGCTCTTTCTCGCGTCCGGCAACCTGGGTCTGCTCCCGGGCCAGCGTCTCAATTGTCGCTTTGGCCTCGGCGCTCCGCCGTATCACTTTCTCAAAATGCCCGGTCAACCGCCGTGCAAACCGCGCGGAAACTCCGAGCATGACAATGTGGACGACCGTGGCGGTCATCAACACGGCGACTCCGGTCCGGGAGACGAAGATCGCCGGCAGATCCTGCGGAACAAGCGCCAATGCAAGGATGTGGTGCGCGAATTTGACCGCTCCCACGATCCAGATTGTCCGTTCGCAAGTCCACACGACCAGCGAGGTAATGACGAGAGCGGATCCAAGAATTGCCGCCATCTTGAGGGCGTCGGAGCCGAAACTATGGCAAATCGCCAGAGCCGGAATGAGTGCCGCCAGGCCGAGAGCGTGGCGCGTCCATTCGGCGGCCGGATACCTCCTCCAAGCAAAGGTGGCTATTGCAGCAGGCGGCAGGCAAACAATCGCCGCAACTGTGGCCGGCAGGGAATTACCGAACGCCGCAGAGACGACAGCGAGGGCCGCGAGAGGCCAGATCGCAATTGCGACGAGGCCGGAAAACCGGGCGCGCAAACTGTCAAGGATGCCCGCGGGCAGGTCCCTGTCCGGTGCGGTAATCTGCTCGGCCGCGGTACTCACTTGAATGAATGCCCTTTTTCGCAACTCTCCGGACACATTACACCGATGGTCTTAAGGCCGTGTTAAGCACGTGTGTTTCCGAGTTTCTGTGTGCGAACACCGGCGCAAGATGCGCCGGTGTTGCGATCGATGAACCTTGCCTTGAAAGAATGCTTACGCCACAGCGCGAACAGCCGGCGCTTCCATTGCTTCCAGTTCTTTCAACGCACGGCTGCGCGCGACCGACATGGCAGCAACGGCATCAAGAATGTTCTGTTCGGTGTGTTTGGCCATGACCTGCATGCGGAAGCGGGCTGCGCCCTTGTTCACCGCAGGGTATTCCACGAGGTTGGACAGAAGGCCCAGCTCCGGCAATTGCCGGCTGACAAGGCGCGCCATGCTTTCCGTACCGGTCTTCACCGCAACGATGGCCGATGGGTCGCCATAATACTCCATACCCGCATCGCTCAGCGTCTTGCGGAGCAACAGCACGTTGTGCATGAGCTCGCGGCGAAGCTGGGCGCCCTCTTCGGAATCGATGATCTGGAACGCTTTCAGGACGGTTGCCGCCTGGACTGGAGACAGCGCGTTGGAGAAAGTCGCCGTAGGGCTGTAGAAGCGCAGGTATTCCTTCAGCGCCCTTGTGCGGCAGGCGACAAAGCCGCCGTTCGACGCGAAGGTCTTCGAGAAGCTGCCCATCACCACATCGACTTTGCCGATCATGTTCTGGATGCCGATGTGCCCGCGGCCATCTTCGCCCAGGCAGCCCAGATCGTGCGCCACGTCGACCATGAGGGTGGCGTTGAACTCGTGACAGAGTTCCTGCAGCGCTGCGATGTCCGGCGTGTCGGAATCCATCGAAAAGAGGCCTTCGGTCACGACCATGATGCCGTTCTCGGTATCCTTCGAACGGATCTTCGTCAGATGCCGGCGGCAATGTTCGATATCGAGGTGGCGGAAGAGATAGATGTTGCGTGTGGCCGCATTCGCGCCTTCCTGAAGGCACGTATGCGCCAGCGCGTCCATGACGATATGATCGGAAGAGCGCACCAGACCGCGAATGGCGCCAAAGCCGGCCGCCCATCCGGTCGGGTAAAGCACGACATCCTCGACCGCAAGGAACTCGGCGATTTTACGCTCGAGCTCGATGGAAATGGACATGTTGCCAACAAGCGCGGGAGAGCCGGCGCTATGCACACCGAAGCGGTTGATCGCTTCGATTGCAGTCGCCTTGATTTCGGGGTTCGAAGCCATGCTCAAATAGTCTTGCGAAGCGAAGTTGACGCCGCGCATGGCAATACCGCGGTCGTCGGCAGCCATGCAGACGGTTCCGGGGCCATCTTCCGTCGAGCGCGAAAAGGGCCAAAGGCCTTGCTGCCGGCGATTGTCCTGCCAGTCGAAGAAACCCTGCACTCGCGCCTGAAGGTCCGCCCCGCCTGGAACGCGAAAGTCGCGCATACTGCCCGCAAGGGCGGCGTCGATGCTAAAATCCCGATTGTCACGCATAATAATCCCCGTCACTCGTGTCCGGTCTATTTTTATTCCGGTCTGACGCTAGAATTAGGCGCGCAAAATTAAAAAGAGCTTTCTAGCACTCGTCTAAATGTTTCAGACAATTCGATCGAACTGCTTTCCGTAAGGCATAGTTGAATTTGTGTAAAACGGCGCAAAGACATTGATAGAAGCTGCGCGGAGGTCCGTTAAGGAAAAATCCTTTACCTTTAGAAGTAAATTAACCTTGCTGGATTGATAATGGCGATGTCGGAGTATTTGACCAAATCCGCGAAACGCCTGGCGCAAGCGTCGGGGCTTTCTGGATAATGGTGGTGCTATAGCGTATCGAGGATCATATGAAGGGCTTGACGATTGTTGGCGCGGCAGCGCTGTTTGTGGCGTACGCGGGCACTGGCAATGCCGCCGATATACTGCGCGGCAGCATAGCGCCGGAGCCGCCGCCGGTCCTGCAGGAACGGCAGCAAGGTTCGTGGACAGGCGTTTATGCCGGTTTGCATGCGGGCTATTCGTGGGGCACGGATAAAACTGCAGAGTTTTTGACCGCCAATGGCCTGTTTACCGGCCTTGCCTGGGCATACAAGGCCAACTCTGTCGTCGGAGGCGTCCATGCCGGCGCGATGTATGAGGCGAACCGCGTTGTGGTTGGCCTGGAAGGCGAATTCGAACTTGCCGATACCCGCGGCGGGTTTGTCGATCCCGGCGGCGCAGGGTTTCTCACCAACAAGTGGCGCGCTTCCGTGCGCGGCAAGGCCGGCTATTCGTTTGGCCGCATTCTGCCATTCTTCACATTTGGCGCCGCCTTTGCAAATCTTCGGTATGATTACACCAATTGGGTTGGTCCGATTACGGAAACGACGTCCAGCAACCGGATAGGCTACACTATCGGTATGGGCGTATCGTACAAGGTGACAGACTCCGTCCTCGCTTCTATCGAATACCGCTTCACGGACTTCGGTGCTTTCTACTATCCTTCGCAGACAGCCTTTCCGATCCTGACCGGCCGCCAGCATCCGCGGTTCAATACGCTGCGCTCTTCGGTCAGCTACAAATTCTGACGCGGCGGCTGCGCGGACCTCTTTTTGGTAAGGTTTCGTTAGCCGCGAATAGACTAAACAGACACATCAGCCGGCTCGAATCGAGCCGGCTGTTTCGTTCGCAATCGTGTTTTAAGCAATTTGCTCAAAGGTCGGATCGCAACTTTTTTCGATCCGGACAACTCCGGCTGCGGCAGACCGCTGTGGACCGGGGCGGACATTTTACAGGAGCGGGCCAGTGCATCCCTATACCCTCTACAAGCGCGGTTTGATGACGTTCTGGTACTGGTACGTTCGCAAGCTGAACACCGTGTGGCCGACGATCACGCTCGAAGGCAAGACGCTGAAGGTTTATCCGGGCGTCTACAAGCCGATCGAAAACGAGCAGTCGTGCGTGGATCATTGCAAGCCGGGCGATCGCGTCCTGGATCTTGGCTGCGGCAGCGGCGTCAGTGCGGTGTTCGCTTCGACCGTTGCACGGGAAGTTGTGGCCGTCGACATCAGCCCGGTTGCCGTTGCCAACGCAAAGGAAAACTGCGAACTCTTCGACGTCAAGAACGTCGACGTCCGGCTGAGCGACATGTTCAGCAATGTCGATGGGAAGTTCAACGTGATCCTTGCAAACCCGCCGTACATCGCGGCCGACTTCAAGAACGATGAAGAGCAGTTCGCGACGTCGGTACGCTATCTGCCGGTACTGTTCTCGGAAGTCGGCAAGTATATGGAGCCGGACGCCAAGCTGATCGTGCAATATCCCGGCTGGTTCAAGGGGCACATCAAGGCGCTCGCCGAAAAGCACGGTTTGAAAGTGACATCGATCAAGCGCATGCCGCTCAAGTCCCTTTATCTCTCGCTTTTGAGCCTCGCCTACATGCAGGTGGGCTTCCGCTCGACGCTCTACACGATCGAGCTGCCGAAGAAGGCAGAGCAAGGCAAGCCGCAGAACGGTCCGGCCGAGAAGACGGAACAGAAACTGGCGGCATAATTGTTTCTCGCTTCTTCCGGCGGAGCGCTGCGGCTGCCGGAACCTGAATCCAGACGCAATTGCGGATAGGTCATGCAAGCTCCTTCGGAAACGAAGGGGCTTGTTTGGCTTCTTCGGTGCTGCTCGCGCCGTCAGCCGTCCTGCAAGCTAGCTTTGCCTGCAAGTGCGATCGCGACTTCTCAAGGAAAGCACCGTGAATCAGCCACTGCGGGGCGAGGGCGGCTGGCGCACGCCATCAGCCGCGAGATCGCGAGTATCCCGCGTGCCGGTGTATGCGTCCGGGGGCCAGAGATTGCGGAACTGACAGAGTCCGCTTCCCGATTTTCTGTTAACAGGCGTCAGAGACGCATGCGCCGCGGCGCTCTACGATTTGTTCTGTCCAAGACATGCTTCGATTTTGCCGACAAGGCGCGGCAGATCAACAGGCTTCGTGTCGAAATCGGAACAGCCCACTTCCACGCTTTTTGCACGGTCGCTCGACAATGCGTGTGCGGTAAGGGCAATGATGGGAATGTGCTTGGTCTCAGGATTGGCCTTGATGAACTGGGTCGCCTCCCAGCCATCCATGGCGCCAAGTGCAACGTCCATCAGGATCAGATCCGGCGTCTCGCTGGAGGCCATCGCGACGCCGGACGGACCGTCGACCGCGCAACATACCGCATAGCCCTTGCGCTGCAGCCTCCGGGTCAACATGTCCCGGTTCATTTCATTGTCTTCGACGAGCAATATCTTAGCCATTCGCAACGACTTTCGTTTTACCGGAAGAATTCTGCATATGGCGCTCGATCGTGTTTTTCAAGCGCTCGACCGCTTCTTCGGCTTCCGCCAGCTCGGGCAAGTTCGCGACATCGTCCGAACTCTCCGCGCCGTCTTCCTCGTCATCTTCCGGTTGCGATATCTGCGGCGCTTCGATGGGCACGCGTATGGTGAAGCAACTACCGATATTTTCCTCGCTGGTCACTGCGATGTCGCCTCCGAGCAATCGGCAAATGCTGCGCGTCAGGGCGAGACCCAGGCCGGTTCCACCGTACTTGCTGGTGCTGGCGTCGCTGAGGACGTTGAACTGTTCGAAAATGACCGGAAGATGGCTGGCGGGAATGCCGATGCCGCTGTCCCGCACCTCGACTATCAAAGCGTCGCGCCCTTCGCCGAAGCCGTCCTTCTCGCTCCGCCCGCGGATTTCCACCATCCCGCTTTTGGTGAACTTGACGGCATTCTCCGCCAGTTCGAACACGGCGTCGTGCAGCCGGCTGCGGTCCGAGTAAAGCTGCGGCAGGCCGGCCTCGAAACTGATTTTCATCACCGATCCGTTCCGCTCGAGCGCTTCTTTCAGGTCGCTCTCGATCCCGCAGACGACTTCGGACAGATCGAAATGCTCGCAATATAGTTGCATCTTTCCGGCCTCGATCTTGATGAGATCCAGTACTTCGTTGACTAGCTTCAGCAGGTGACGTCCGGCGGCGTGGATTTTTTGCAGGTCGGAGATTGTCTCCGGATCATCCTCGTCCTGGGCGTCTTCGAGCAAGATCTGCGAGTAGCCAATGACGGCATTCAGCGGGGTGCGCAGTTCGTGGCTCATCTTGGCGAGAAACTCGGCCTTGGCAGCGCCGGCGCGCTCGGCTTCGTCCGTCGCCTTGCGGAGCTGGTTGGCGGTGGCAAGATGTTCCCGCATTTCCCGCTCGAGCTCGCTGTGGCTGGCGGCGACTTTCGCGTAGAAGAAGGCCATCATCGCCGTATAAAGCGATGCAGCCGCTGTCGATACAAGACCCAGGCCTTGCAGCGACGTAAACGGCACATTGTGCTGCGGTAACCCGTAGACGGAAGAAAAGCCATAGAATACGGCAAGGTTCGCGACGAACATCCCCAGCATCACAATACGCAGAATGCGCGCTGAACCGACGTAGAATATGACGTGCAGCGGAATGACGAGCACCCATGGCAGGGTAGGGGAGGTTACGCCGCCGTAGAAGTAGCAGCTCCACAAAACGCAGAACATCAGGTTCTGGAGTGAAATGACTGCAAGCGCGTAATAGGCTTTCCCGCTCATCCGCAGGATGAAAGGGCCGATCCAGAAGCATGTGATGGCGATCGCAAGCACCGCGACGTCGATACCCGGCTTGGGATCGAAGTAGTAGAGCGCGGCAGGAACCGAATTTCCCAGAAAGGGTCCCAGAATATGCGTGATGATGTACATCCGCATATGCTTTACGAGCTCGCGGTCTTCCCGGGCGTCCTGCGGCAGAAACCATTCGACGAGCGAGTTGAAGCCCGAGAATACAGCGCTGAAAGAAATAGCCATTTGCATCGTTATCCAGAATGCGGACAACGCCGTTGGGCGCCGGCCAGGGACCGCGGACCTGCATGCAAGCGCAGATCCGGCTTTTGCGTCATATCCCGCCAAAATCCAGCCGAAATGAGGAATGCCGCAAATCGGCTGGAGTATGCGGGTATTGAATTAAGTTGAAGTAAAGGGTTTACGCAGCGGGCGGGGGGCCGGCAGAGGCCTGCGCCGGTCTGTCCGCCGGGATGCCCATTGCTGGAGCCAGCGGCCGCTCACCCGGCGGCATGACGGACGGACAAGGGTTTCTTAAGGCGCTTGGCTTAGACATAGTTCGGCTAGAATTGCGCCATGCGCCGTTCCACCGCGATTTGGGGTGTCAGAGATATGGAACGTTTTCTCAGGATCATCGACTGGTTCGTGCCGGACCATTACAAGTTCGACAGATCCGACATGCTGATTAACCGCAACTTTATCTTCACGCTGTGTTTCGGGCCGCTTCTGTCGCAGTCGATCAGCATATTTCTGTACCGCACCGACCCTGATCCGGGGTTCGCCTGCTGGACCGTCATCATCGCCATCTGGGCGTTCTGGCTGTTGCCGTTCTTCCTCAAGTGGTCGGGCAGCTTGCCGTTGTCGGCGCTGATGTCGATCGAGCTGCTGATCTTCATCTGCCTTTTCGGGTCGTACCATTACGGCGGGGTTAGCTCGCCGTTCCTGCCCTGGCTGATCATCGCGTTGATGCTGGGCTTTTTCTATCTTTCCGAACACGTCTTGTTCGTCATCGGCCTGTTCACGGTCAACGTCGCTGCATTCTACATCTTCTATATTCTGTTTGGCTTTCCCCAGATCGTGCCGATCGACCAGCTGGCGACTGTAGGCTGGCTGTCGATCATGTCGGCGACCGTATACATGTCCTGGATGGGCATCTTTTACGCGGCGATCATGTCCATGCGCTCGGAGCTGGAACGCGAGACCGAACGCCATCGTACAACGTCGGTTCGTCTGCTTCAGGTTAAGGAGGAGGCCGACAAGGCCAACCGGATGAAGTCGATCTTCCTGGCCAAGATGAGTCACGAATTGCGCACGCCATTGAATGCGGTGATCGGCTACAGCGAAATCCTGCTGGAAAATTTTCAGGACGATGAGCGCAACGAGGAAAAGCGGTTGGATCTGCACCGCATCAACTCGGCCGGCAAACATCTTCTGTCGCTGGTTGACGAAGTGCTCGATCTTTCCAAGATCGAATCCAACAAGGTCGAACTGAAAATCGCCGATGTCGATCTCGGGGCGCTTGCCCAGGATGTCATAACCACGACGCAGCCGCTTATTTCCGCAAACGGAAACAAGCTGGTTGTTGACAGACCGGACAATCTCGGCACGGTTCGCACGGACGCGACGAAGCTCCGGCAGATTGTTCTCAATCTGGTCAGCAACGCGGCGAAATTTACCGACAAGGGAACCGTGTTTCTATCCTTCCGGCGCGATCAGAAGCTCGGCGGCGACTGGATCGAGGTGCAGGTTCGCGACACCGGAATTGGCATGACGAAAGAAGAGCTTTCGCGCCTGTTCAAGAACTTCGGGCAGGCTACCGCGGCGACGTCCGGCAAGTACGGCGGCACCGGTCTCGGCCTTGCTATTAGCCAGAAGCTATGCGCGCAGCTCGGTGGCGGCATCACCGTCGTGAGTGAGCAGGGGGTTGGTTCCAGCTTTACCATGCGCGTTCCGGCTTTCATTGAAAATGTCAAAGTTGTTGATGCTGATGAAGCGGGTCATTCCTCGTTCGCCGGCCTGCCTTCGCCGGCTGTCTGATGGCGGCAAGGCGACAGGCGGACAAATCTAGGGGTCTCTGGTGAATACCGAAGCGGCACGCAAAGTAGCGCCCGAACCGGATATTGCCGGGCGAATTCTTATCGTCGACGATATAGCGGACAACCGGACGATTCTCCGCCGGCGTCTCGAAAGGCGAAACTTTGCCGTTATCGAGGCTGAGAATGGCAGGCAGGCGCTTGAACATATCGCCCGCAAGGAGTGCGATATCGTTCTCCTCGACGTGATGATGCCCGAGATGGATGGCATCGAGGTTCTGCAGGCAATTCGCAACCAGTACGGCGAGCAATCCTTGCCGGTCATCATGGTGACGGCGAAGAGCCAGACGGAGGATATCGTCGCTGCGCTCGAATACGGCGCCAACGACTACGTCACCAAACCGGTCGATTTCCCCGTTGCGCTTGCGCGCATCAACACCCAGCTTTCGCGCAAGATTGCCGAGGATCGTTCGGCGGCGATCCGCGACGAACTCCAGCGGCTCAATAACGATCTCGACGAGCGCATACGTCAGCGCACGTCCCGTCTGGAGGCGATCAACGAAAAGTTGCAGAAGGAAATCGAGCGGCGCGAAGCCTCCGAGGTCAAGTCGCACTACCTGGCTTATCACGATGCCCTGACGGGTCTCGCAAACAGGGTGCTGTTTCGCGATATTCTCGATCGCTACCTGCGGGAATTCAACGACAGTGCAACGCCCAGTGCAATTCTTTTTATCGATCTCGACGGCTTCAAGAACATCAATGATACCCTCGGCCATTCGGCTGGTGACGAACTGCTGAAACAGATTGCCGAATTGCTGCGGCGCGAAGCGGGCGAACACGACTGCGTCGCAAGACTTGGCGGCGACGAATTCGCAATTTTGCAGGTTGGCAAACGCCAGCCCGAGGGCGCGTCGACGCTCGCCAATCGCCTGATCGACGAGATTTCGAAACCGTTTGCCAGCGGCACGCACGAGATGTGCGTGGGGGCAAGCATAGGCGTCGTCATTGACGAGGCATGCAGCTCGGATTCGGAAAGCCTTTTGAAGGCGGCCGATCTCGCGATGTATCGCGCCAAAGGTTCCGGCCGCGGGACCTATCGGGTGTTCGATCCGGAGATGGAGGCCGAAGTTGTGGCCCGCCAGACTCTGGAACAGGAACTCCGCGTCGCATTGCGTCGTGGCGAATTCCGGCTGAATTACCAGCCGTTGATCGATCTCAAGAGCGGCCGCATCGTAAGTTTCGAGGCGCTGATGCGCTGGGAACATCCCGTTCATGGTGAGATTTCCCCGGCTGGCTTCATAAAAGTGGCCGAAGAAATCGGTTTGATTTCGCAACTTGGAGACTGGGCGCTGCGTGAAGCGTGCCGCGAGGCGTCGAGGTGGCCAGACCAGATCCGCGTGGCGGTAAATCTCTCGCCCATTCAATTCGTGCGTGGCAGCCTTGTCTCAACTGTTATCGGAGCGCTCGCTGCAAGCGGGCTTGATCCCGCCCGCCTGGAACTGGAGATCACAGAATCCGTCATGCTCGAGAAGAGCGAGCGGAACGTATCGCTGCTGAATCAATTGCGGGAACTGGGCGTCAAGATATCGATGGACGATTTCGGCACCGGTTATTCCAGCCTCAGCTATCTCCGCAATTTCCGCTTCGACAAGATCAAGATCGATCAATCCTTCATTCGAAACGTGAACCAGGAGCCGGGAGACCTGGCTATTGTCCGCAGTATCATTGCTCTGGGGACAAGCTTCGGCATACGAACGACCGGAGAAGGCGTGGAAAACGAGGAGCAGGCGCAATGCTTGCTCCACGAGGGCTGCACCGAAGTGCAGGGACGCTTGTACAGCATGCCGGTGCCGCAGGAGAAGCTTGCCGATTTATTCGCAAAATATGGCAATCATTGAGGTTTTTCGGAATCAAAAAGCCCCGGCGCCCGCACTGGAACAGTTTAAAAGTACAACAAGAATAACCGTATATTTATGCCGCTACAATTGGTTAATATATCGTTAACAATTCGCAAAATCCGCTACTTTTTCAGCCTGCCTGAAATGCCGCTGCAATTATAGTTAATTCGCTTAACAAGCCTTCGCGAATCATGCATACACAATGCGTTCGATTGGCTGGAGGCTCGAATGCGATCCAAGGTTGCGGCCCTGTTTGGCGCATTGATGATGTGTATGTCCGTTGGCGGTTATGCCGGCGCAGCGGACCTGTCCAATGCGGACCTTACAAAACGGGACAATTACGACCTCCCGGCGAAGTACACTTTCTATCTTCATGCCGGGCCTGCGGGCGTCGTGCTGAGCGAAGGTGCGTCCATGACGCTGGCCGGTTTTCCGGTTGCCGGCGCCGATATCAAGGTCGCGTCCCAGATGACGTTTGTTGTCGAGGGCGGTTTCTACCTGACCGACAATATTGCGGTATCTTTCACCGGCGGCTGGCCGCCACGTGCGCAAATCCATCCGGCTGGTACGCTTGCAAATGTCGGCAAACTGGGCATCGCGACATATGGGCCAACCGCACTGACGGTACACTATCACTTCCGCGGTTTTGGCCGTTTCCAGCCTTACATCGGCTTGGGCCCGGTGATCCTGTTGGGGCTGCGGAATCAGGATCGTCTGATTTCCAATATGCACCTCAATCATGCGCTCGGCTTTGCGGTTCAGGTAGGTGCGGAATATATGCTTAACGAGCGTTGGGGCCTCTTCGCGGACGTCAAGAAGGCGTACCTGCGTTCGGTAGCGACCGGGTTTATCGGCGGATTGCCGGTGAAGGCAAAGGTAAAGCTCGATCCGCTCGTTCTTCATACCGGTCTTGTGTACCGGTTCTGATCGCATACAGCTTGTCAGGCATGGGCACGCGCCGCAGCGCGTGCCTTTTTTCTTAGGCGTGTCTGATTGCCGTAAAGAAGAGTCCGTGGCTGCCGTGCCTCTGGCTCCATTGCACCGGCAATAGTATGCGGCGGCGCAGGCGTCATGAACCCGGATGACCGTCAGACAGAGTTATAACGAAAAGCTATATAATTCATATTTTTGCGAAGAGTTTCTCCCCAATACGCAAGTTCGCTGGCGCGTTAGTTGACTCACTCGTATAGCCCTTGCCTTGGTGCCCACGAGCGGCGCATCGGATTGCCGGTTCGTCAGGTTCCGGCCCGCCGGTTCAGGCAAGGCAACAATCGCGGGATCACGCCTATCGCTTTTCTGGTGGTTGGAGCGAGCCTCTATTCGCATCCGGAAAAGCCCAGCGCGGCCGATCACGTCCTTTCAGCCGCAAGCGCGGGATGCGGCGTCTTCTCTGCCTTTCAACCGCGGTTGTTGAGCAGCCGCATACCCTTGCTGGCGGAGCTGACGCAGTTCCAGATTGCTTTCGCCGACGATAGAGAATTACCGGCAATGGGCGGGCAATACGGCGGCGCGATGACGATTGCGCGGTAGCTGACGGCCGCTGCGCGTGAAAGCCGGTTAGCTGGCTGCCTCCATGTTTCAAGCCTGAGCGCCGCCCCGGCCGCCAGCGATATGAGCCGCCCGCGCCAACTCAATGCCGCGTCCGCGGAACTGTGTCAGAGCGGTGCGGTAGAGGTCGGACCTGGTCTTCGAGAGATTGTCGAGCACATCGACCAGTACGACCAGATCGATCTCGATACCCGTTTCCGTGACGCTCCGCACCGTAGCCCCCGCAGGCTTGTCCTGCAGCACGCAGGGGTGCTCCGCCGCCGCAGTCCGCAAGATGTCTATGGCCGTGTCGATGTCGGCGGAGTGATCGAAGATGAATTTGATCGTCGTCTTGTGCGTCGGATCGCTGAAGGAACGGTTCTTGACCACGGACGATATGATGTCCGCATTGGGAACGATGATTGTCGAGTTCTCGGAGAGTTGCAGTTCCGTCGCGCGAACGCTGATCCGCTTGACCGTGCCTTCTTCACCCTTGACGACGATCACGTCGCCAACACGGATCGGCCGCTCGGCCAGTACGATAAGACCGGCGACGAAGTTGGAAACAACCTGCTGCAATCCGAAACCGACGCCGACCGAAAGCGCGCCTGCGACCAGAGCTACGTTTTGCAGTTGCACACCTGCCTGCGCCAGGGCGATGGCTATCGCCGCGACAATGCCGATATAGCCCGCGATGGTCGAGACAGAATGCCGGACGCCCGTATCGAGCCGCGTACGGGGGAGTAGCTGATTGTCCAGCCAGGCGACAAACAGACGGGTCGCCGCCAGACCTACCGTGAACAGGATCAGCGCTATGCCCGCGGCACCGATCCACCGGCGCAGGTCATTGAAGCGTACGCCGAAGAAAACGTCCTGAAAGGGATTGAGATTGCTGAACTCGATACCCCACGGGCTCAGAAGCGTCAGAAACGTGAAAGCTATAATGACGACGCGCAGGACGCCGGCAACGACCGTGCCGGCAAGATCGACGGACGCCGGAGAAATCCCCAGAGTATGCGAAATCGTGGTGCTTGCCGCTGCATCCGGAGAAAGCTGTTCGTGAAAGATCGCCTCGATACCCACATAGATCAGCATGGCGAGACACACGATGACGGCCGATGCTATGGCGCGGCCGGTCGTGAAACCTGCAAGGGCCGTAAATCCGAACAGCAGCGATACGGCGATCGATATGGCGAGCAGCCAGAGCAGGGGGCGCAGCAAGTTGAGCGGCGCCTGCATCCATCCGCTGACACTCTCGGACTGCGAGTCTACGGGACGCCACAGCATCGCTGCCACCGTCGCGATGACGGCGATGGAGAGCAGTCCGGTCGCAGCAATCGTGAGCGAAATGTCTGCGGACAGGCTGTCGGCCAGCCCCAGAACGATCATGCCGGCCAGATACAGCGCCAGTACGGCCTGCATGACACGCACCGCGCGCCGCGCCGTGCGGTCGCTGCAGCGGATAATGCGAAACGCAGGATCCTGCGGGGAAAATACTGCGCGAACAGCGCCATTTCCGATGCCGAATGCTGCAAGTGCGCCCGCCATGCCGATCAAAAAATACTGGATGGTATCGGCCAGATTGACCAGACGATTGGCCGCTAGCCCCAGAACCAGCCCCGTTGCTACCAGCGGGAGGGCATGCATGGCGAACACGCTGTAGGAATGCACGGCAATGGCGCCCGCGCTGGCCGGCGCGCCATCTTCGGGCGCCCGGCTCCAGCGTCGCCGGGCGAGCCAGCGATGCAGCCAGATGAGCAGCATCGCTACCGCAAGGGCCAGTGCGGCGAAGGCGGCAAAACCAAGCCACCCGTCGGTGGCTTCCAGGGTCGCGGAGAAGTCGCCCCAGAGCGTCTCAAGTTTGTCGCCGAACTCCGGCAGGGCGTCGGAGGACAAGCGTTGCCAAAAGGCGGGGTTGACGAAGCTGTCGCCATGCTGAAACAGCCGCGCGTTGAACAGCTCACGCCGGGAATCTGAAAGTTCGTCGCGCAACTGGTTCGTGCGCACGTAAAGCGCGCGCGCCGTGCGCAGGTGGCCTTCGATTTCACTTGCGCGCTTCTGCGCTTCGAGCCTGCCGGCGGTCTGCTGCGCCGGTTCCGGCGGCGCCCCTGCCGCAGGAGCTGCGCCAAACTCGCTCAGGCGCGCCTGTGCCGATTTAAGGCGTTGCTGCAACGTCTCGACCAGGTCCTCCAGGTCGTCGCTTATCGGTTCGAGCTGCTCCCGCAAGGCAAACAGGCCGTTGAAGCTGGCGGCCTGGGCCTTCTGCTGGGCTTCGATCTTTTCAACCGCCGCGCGCGCCGATTCGATTTTACGCGTTTCTGCAGGTGTGACGGTTTGGGCCAGCCCCTGCGGCATTGCCAGCGAGCCCATTACAGCGGCGGCCAGTATCAGGACAAAGAGAAATGTGCGGCGCATGGGGAACTTCCGCGGCGAAAGGCCGACGGGCGCTTGTAGCGCCGCCATTAGCGGAATCAACCGGCAATATGACCGGCAAGGCAAAGGCCGGCAGCGCCGGAGCAAAAGTACAAGATGAAGCGGGTATGCGCGCCCGGTATGAGCGTCCGCAAGGGTGATCTGACGCATCCGCGGGCGGTGGGTCCGGATGCCTTACATCTGTTTCGTTTGCAGAAAATGGCTGGGGGACTAGGATTCGAACCTAGATTGACGGAGTCAGAGTCCGCTGTCCTACCGTTGAACGATCCCCCAACGGGAACCCGTGTAAAATCAACCGTCTGTAGGGATTGATCGCGGTCGGTTAGACAAGAACCGACGCCGGGTTAGCAAAACGGTTCATAGGCTGTTCGCCTTTGACCTGTCAAGAAGCACGATGTTCGTCGCTGCCGCCTGCGCTTGGTCGATAAACCGGGCATAGCGGATGACCATCTGGATGCTCATGCCAATGTCGTTCGAAATCTGCTCGTTCTGGTAGCCGGCGAGGCGGCGCCGGACAACGGCCGTCGCGCGCAGGCCGTGCAGGGTGGGGCGCATTTCGCCGGTTGCCGGCATCTGGTCCCGCTCGCGGATATCGCTCTCCCATGCCGCCCAGCGCTTCAGGAAATCGGTCCCGTCGGCAGTGCGCAGCCAGCGGTTCCAGCGCGACCGAATGCCTTCGGTCGTATAGGCGTTGCCTGCCGGCGAAAGGAAAAATGTGTCCGGGGTCTGCACCTGGCTTTCGTGCCCCCAGCGGCCACCCGTGAAAACCAGCGGCTCGCTGCTCCACCGGGCGATACGGGCGAGCGCTCCGGCGGTGAGCGGGATCCAGAAAGCGCCGCGACGGCGGCGAGTTTTCTGAGGGCGGGACCGGATGCCGCGGCCCTCCATCCAGCCTTGCCCCATGCGGACCAGATCGGATTCGCGTTGGCCCGTCTCCACGGCGAGAAACACAAAACGGGCGAGGTCAGGCCACGCCTTATCAAGCACCAGCGAGACCGCCCAATCAGGCCAAGGCCAATGCCCATCATCATCGGTCTGGATCGGCTCAATGTCCGCAAAGGGGTTGACGGTCAGCCAGCCGTAGGGAATCGCCCATTTGCACAACACCTTGCCAACCGTAACCAAGTGATTGGCGGAACCGGGGCTTTCGGCCATGCTATCGCGCAGGGCAAGCACGCCTTGCGGTGAAATCTCGCGCGGGCCGAGCTCGCCCCAGATCCCGGCCATCTTGCCGAGGTAAAATCCGAAGTCTTTCTTGGTCGCCGGCGCATATTTCGACCATTTCGGTGACGCCATGAAGGCCTCGACCATGCCGCCAAAGGTCTGCGCGACCGGCTCCGGATCGGCCTCGATCTTCTCCCGATAGACCTGCCACAATATCCGCTCGTCACTGCCAAGAGCCGTCCTGGGGCCGGCATGGGCGGTGCCGCGGTTCTTCTGGTGATAGAAATAGCGGCGGCCGCGCGAGGCCGTCCAGTAAACGTCAGGCGGCATCTGCACGTCGATGGTCCTTTTTCGCGGCATGAACGGCCCCAACGCTTCTGTCGCCGCCATGAGGGGTTGTGGTAGCAGGGCTGTCCAGCCCGAATATGGCGTTTTCAACGGTATCCACACGGTACACCGTGGGGCCGAAGCGGTCCGAGCCCGCGATTCCGTGCTGCGCCAGCATGCGCGCCATTTGACTGACGCTCATGTCGAACATGAACGCCAGTGTTTCGATCTGGGCCGCGACCCGCCGATCCGGGCGCGATATGCCGTCCCGGCGCTTCGTCATCGTCTTTGCTCCACCGCCGCGATGCCGGCGGGCGTCAGGCTGATTTGCTCGACCCGGATCACCGAGTTCAGGCGGGGCGAGAGCTTCGTTTGCGCCAGCCCGGCGTCGACCAGCGATTGGCCTGTCCGCAGGCTGATGACGCGATGGCCCAGCCGCCAGCCGTAACCGGAGTGGTCGAAGCACCCGAAAGCCGACAGATATTGCAAGGCCTGAAGCTCGAAGCGGGTCATGCTGCATCCAATGTTTCACGGGAAACATCCAACGCAGGGCGCGTGCGTTCTTGCTCTCGCAGGTCTGCCCGAGCTCTCGAAATGATTTTCCCGACTTGATTTAGCGACTTCATGAAAATATGCGGCGCGATCTGGGAGTAGCTCAACCCTTCATCGCGCAGGGCCAGGGCGCGGCGGCCTCGCATTGCGCGCCAATACAGCAGCCCGCCGATAGGCGTAGGGCGCTCCAACGGCTTCAAAGGGTGCCGCACCAGAATCGCCTCAATGTCAGGGACGCGCCGCACGACCGGCTTAGGCTGCTTTGCGGCCTTCTTGGCGGCGATCTTTGCCGCAAGCCGCTCCGCCTCCGCGCGTACCTCTGGGTCGGCCCACCTTTCCAAGCCGTGAATGATCGTCGTGTGATCCTTGTTTATCGCGCGTCCGGCGCCGGCCTTCGAGAAGCCAATCTCACAAAGTCCCGCCGCGATTTCCCATCGGCAGTAAACGACCGCGGCAGGCTTGGTCCGGCCCCTGACCTGCTGCCGGCTCACGTTGTATTTCTTGCAGGCGGCGTCGATGATGGCGTCTCGCTTCTCGTGCAGCAAAAAGGTGGTCATGTGGCCTCCATCGCGTCGATGTTGCAGCGGTGAACCGTGAACGAGTAGGCGGCGATCCAAGGGTTCGCCTGCCACGAGTCCTCGCCGTTGATGGACCTCCATATTTCGCGGAAATGCTCACCGGGCGTTACCCACTCCGGCTCACCGGAGGTATGTGTGCCCGCGGAATCGCTTGATGGTCCGGCCCATACTTCATAGCCTTCCGCGCCTTCGGCCTTCGCGTCGGCCTCGGAAATTTCCTGCAACCGCTGCACCCGAACGTCGGTGACAACGAGCGTCAGCCGGGAAGCCCATTTCGGCATGTGGATGGATGGGCGATAGCCGAGACCGGACAGGTCGCGGGCGGGGTCGCAATCGGCGGCATAGTTGGCCACGTTGCCGTCGATGTGCGTTCGCTCGCGGACCCAAAGCCGGTCGCCAATGCGCGGCAGCTTATTCAGCATCCAATGAGTTTCGGTCGCGAACAGATAGGCGGGGCGCATGGAAAAAGAGCCTACCCGAAATGTCGCCTCGATGAACTCAGCATCCGGCTGCGGCTTCAGCACTCGCCGCGTCTGGGTCTTGCGCCCGTCGAGAAGCGCTCGCACCATCGGCGCGGAAAAGAGGATAGGACGGTCTGTCATGGTTTCACCTTCGGCCATTCGTGATGCTCGCGGCCGTCGAGAAGGTGGCCGGCGCGGGCCTTGCCGACTTTGATGGAAGCCAGTGGCGGCTCCCACCTATGAACGCCGACGTGTGCCGCAGGTTCGCCGATGACTCGGCCCCGCCCATCCGGCATCAATGCGACATGCTCGCTTTCAGAAAGTTCAGCCGGAGACCATTCGCCCCACTGCTTGAAGAAATACGCCACTCCGGCCGCGGCGCATTGATCGCGCAGGCTCTGGGCCCAATCGGGGTGCATCGGGCGAGCGTCCGGGCCGGACTCGCCGCCGACGATGACCCAATCCACGGTTTCATCCCGCGTCGGCTTGTCATCCCACGCTTGCTGTGAATGCGTGTAGAGCCAATCTTCCATTAAGATCGGCCCGATCATCGGCTCGACCGATACAAGGCGCACCGCCGCTGGCGTCGCTAGAAGATCGGGGATACGCTCGTCAGCCCGCGCCTGATCTTCGGCCGTGACGCCGAGCCAGACGTTCGGCAGCGGCCAGCGACCGAGCCAGACCTGTCGCCTCTTAAGCAAATGTTCGGGCGGCTCTGGTAGCCGATGGTCGCGCAAGATTACGCCGTCGATGGACAGCGCCATGTCGCAAACGGAATCGTACACGGCATCCGGCGCGCTGACGTCACCAACCCAATTTTGCATCCGCTCCGCGCGCTTCGTCAGCACGATGAAAATATGCTGCGGGCAAAGCGCCATGATTGCGAAAGCCCGGTCGATCCATTCGTTCGGTACGTCCTCGTGAAACAGGTCGCCCATACTGTTGACGAAATAGGCCCGCGGCTTCGACGCGCGCAGCGGCGCGGTCCAGATATGCTCCGGCGCCGATGCGATCTTGCCGGTCCAGACATGGTTGCCGTTGACCTCTTTCGTCGTGCCCGCGTAATGCGTCGGCTTGTCGCCGGACATTCGCTGGATCCTCGCCGCCTGGCTCATGGCATAGCAATGCGTACAAGCTGGGGAGACGATGGAGCAACCCACAACCGGATTCCATGTCTCGCCCTTGTAGCCGGGTATGTGCGTCCATTCGATCTTGGTCATAGTCCTGCCGCCCTTTCGATTGCCTGCCGTTTGCCGCGCTCGTCCAGCGTGCAAATCATCCGATAAAGCCGTTCCAGCATTTGAAGGTCCGACGTCCGGTTGTACCGCCGCACAAGCCGGGTCCGCCGGCGGCGCAGGCTCTTGTCAGCCAGCCGCCAGTGTTTGCCGCAAATGACCCATCGAACGCCGGCGTCCTCGCATTTGAACGTCCGCCTGCAGAACGGGACGCAACATGGGATGCGCGCGCTCACGACTGGCCTCCAATGTCGCGGGGCTTTGGAGCCAATGGATCGCCCTCGATTTCGACGGCTCCGGTTTGTGTTCCGTCCGGCACGACGTTCAAGGCCACGCGCTGGCCGTCGATTTCGAAGTATCCTCGCTCACGGGCGAGGGGGAGTTGGCTCGTCACCAAGTCCGAAATTCTGGCATTCTGCCTTATGAGCTCGTCGTTCTTGCGAAACCGTTTCGGCCGCCCCTCGCGTTTCGGGAAATACGAGGCCGTCATTTCGCCGACGATCGCGCACAGGGCGTTCAGGATCGCCTCGGGGCCGATCTTCATGTCCTTCAGGTCCTCGACGGTCTCGCCGAGCATCCGGTGCGCGATATGGGTAGGGCTGGTGAAGTTCGTCATTGGCTCAATTCCTTTTCTCCGGTGGATACTCACCGCGCTCCGCATAGCCGCGCAGGTCTCGGGCAAACGCGCCGAGGTCCACTGCGGCCTGCGCTGCAAGTTGCGGCAGCAGAACCCGGAGCCTGTCTATATCGTTCGCTATTTCGCGCGCTTTGACACCGAACTGCTCAATCCCCTCGCGCTTCGCGTCCTCGACAGCCAGCTTGAGAAATTTCTTCGCGCGCCCCAGCGCTTCGTCGCTGACAGTCCTGCTGTATCCATCGGTCACTGGCTTGAGTTTTCTGACTTCACCCGCCAATTCTTCAGCCGCGTAACGAGAATGCCGCACCTCACGGTCGCTCAAATCCCGAAGCCTTGCGACGGTCTGAAAAAATTCTTCCATCACACCAGTTCCTTCTCGATGGCCAGCGTCTCCGGCATGGTGATGGTCACCGTCGACTTGCCGCGCTCTTGGTGAATTTCGATCTGGGAGAGCGGTAGCCAGACCCGGTTTTCATCGTCCGTCGTCACCAGCACCGCCTTGTTTGTTTTGGCGACGACTTTTGCCTCTATGTCCGCGAGTTTCATGGCTACCGCTCCCGTTGTTATGCGCCCGCTCGCCTTACTTGAGCGCCTTTCCGGCCTGCCTCGACCGCAAGCGCGCGGTCTTTCGCAAAGGAACGGTTCTCTGGATTGACCGAGTTACCGCCGATGGAACCGGCCCGCGCCGCGAGCTTCTTGTCCTTCGAGAAGCTCCGGTTCTCCGGCGCCACCGAACTTCCCCCCTTAGAGGCGATTTCTCGCCTCTTCTCCGGGGTCATCGACGCGAACCCGCGTCTGGATTTTCCGTCTGTCACTTTTCGTCTCCGTGGTTGTGGGCTCGCGCCCGGGATCAAAGCTCGCCGCCGTGGACGAACTTTGAGAGTTGCGGCGGGGTCCAGCCTGCGGCCTTCGCGGCCTCTGCTGCCTCGCCGGCGATTTCGGCTTTCTTCTTGCCCTGCGGGGCTTGTTGCTTGAGTTCCTTGATGGCTTCCGTTGCCGCAGCGCCCTTCATCGCGGCAAAGTAGGCGTCCGGGTCGAACTCCCGCACCACGGCATCGCGCAGCGGATCCTCGTTCTTGTTCGTGGGAAGTTCGTCGGCGATGGATGACACCAGTTTCCAATCGCAGCCCCTGTTCGTCAGCGCGCCCGTGGTCATGTTGACCGAAGCCGCGGTCGCGGCGACCAGAATGCGGCGCACGTCGGCGTCCTGCAGAATCACGATCGCCTCGAAAGTCTTGTCGACTTCGAGGACTTCGGTCGGCACGCGCAGTTCGTTCAGCAGCTTGCCCAAGTCTTCCGTGACCCACTGGCTCGCCACGCTGATCCTGGCCGGTGCATGGTGGTGCTGGGAGACCAGCGACGTCGCGAGCAGGGCCAGCGCGACCTTCTCGTTGCTGGCAACGCACTTCGCCAGAGCGACCGTCGCGGTCTCGCGAAGCATGTCCTGCACCTTCGAGGTGACGTCGTAAGGACCCGGTTCGTCGGCCTTTTTCGGCGACGCCGGGGCTTTTTCCTCGGTTTCGTCGTCATCTTCCTTCTGGGCGTGCTCTGGTGCGATCTTGCCATATTCCGGGGAGAACCCCTCGTCTTCGAGGCTTACGATCACGCCATACTGTGCCCGGAACTCCGGATCAGCCACCACGCGCGCCGTCGCAGCCTCGTAAATCGGGTCAGTGATTTCCCGTCGCTGGCCCCACGGCAATTTCTCAGCCTTCTCGATGGCGGCGCTTTCCTCGTCCGTGAGCGGGATAGGGGCGTCCTTGTATTGCCAGCTATGACCATCAAGATCATCGTCGTAGGCAACCCATTTCCAGCCTTGCGCCCGGTACTTTTCGAGCTCGACGTCAACCTTTTCCCGGAACAGCTTTTCCAGAATGTCCGGGCTCTCGATGTATTCATCTTCGGAGAACAGGTCGGCCTTGAACATGCCGCCGGCGGCGACATAGGCCTCACGCCCGACCACATCGAACTCCCTACTATATTCCGTCCTGCGCTTGCTTTCGGTCATCGCTGACCGCACCGAATGCACGCTCAGTTTCCAAACCTCATTCTTTTTGACGGATTTCAGATAGGCCTCCTGCACCTCGATGCTACCGAGGGTGAACGCCTGCGCCGCCTCGGTATCGACGGTGCCCTTGCGCCATGCTTCCCGGACGGCTGGGGCGAGCTTCCCGAGGGCCAGGCGCTGCGCAACCATCCTGTCGGAAATCGCGAACCGGGACGCGATCTGCGCCTCGGTCATGCCCTGTTCGACCATCTTCGAAAAGGCTTCGAACTGGTCGACTTCGTGGATCGGGAGCCGGTCGATATTCTCGATTAGCGAAAGCCGGATCGCATCACTCGTGTCTCCGGGCGGGGCAACGACGCACGCGACAGGAGTATCCTTGTCGATCTTTTTCGCTTTGCTGAGGGACGTCAGGGCTGCGAGGCGGCGGTTACCGGCAATGACCCGGAATTTGTCGCCCTGCGGTTCGACCAGCAGCGATTGCAGCAGGCCGTTTCGTTCGATGGAGGCAGCGAGGTCCTTGATGCCGGATTTGCGATCCGACCGCACGTTTACATCGTTGCCGGGTACCAGTTTAGAAAGTTCGATGGTTTGCATTTTACGTCTCCGTGGCTAGATCATTACAATAGCAGTTTGAACCCATGAGACAAGGGAAAAATCCAACAATCAACGCGAAAATTTTGCGCGTTCTTCGGCTTGCTGCATGAGCGCCATTTCCGCCATTGCGGCGGATGCCCGCTTGCCATCTTCCTTCGCCCAAGCGCGCAAGGTCTCGAAGGTCTGCCCCTCGAGCGCGGTCACGGCGCCGGCGCACTGGTCGCTGGTGAGGTGATGTGGCGAAAAGCTCGAGAGCCCAAGCCGTGACGCCAGAAACAGCCCGACCCGCCGCCTGGCATTCGCCTGCATGATCGTCCGCGCGTTCGGCGCAAATCCATCATAGAGGCTTTCCGGCTCCCAGAGCGCCCGCATGGCCGCGATAACGTCCTTGCGCGCCTTCGATACGGTTGAATCCGGCCGGGGGATGCGACGGAGAAAGTCGCAGCCTGTGCACGCCCTGAAGGCGTCGTTGAAGCGCGCGGGCTCTGGCGGGTAAACCCCGTCGCCGGAGACTGTAAACCTATGCCCGCCGCACTGGCACCTTGCTTGCCATAAATTCTTCGATGCGCTTGAGGTGTTCCGCCGTCCTTTCCCAGCATGGGTGGCCGATGGCGCGCATGTGCCGGAGCGCCGCCCGGAGTTCCGATGCCGTGCGCTCATAATCCTGCTTCTCCATTGCCTTTGCTGCGCGATCGAGCCTTGCCAAGTAAATCAACGTCATCATCGCCTCCAAATAGCCGCCTGGCCTCCCGAACCAAATTTTCTCCAGCGGCACGGTCACCGCTGTTTTCCCATAAGGCCGTGGCTAGCCTTTCCGGGTCAATCCCATGACGCTTCCAAAAAGCGGATTCGTTCATGGAATGCTGCGCTGCGGGGCCGTTGCGGTGATGGTCGGGACATAGTGGAACTGTAAATTTGTCATCGGGCTTCTGGCCCAATGCTTGGAATTTTCCGCTCGCCAGATCATTCCGCCGAACGTGAGCCGCTTCTGCTTGGGCACCGCACACAGCGCAGGGCAGGTCGCGGATAAACCGGAGGTGCGCGGGCCGGGAAACTCCTACTGGATTGGACGCCTTCATGCGGCCAGCTTCCGGTAGATGGCATAGGCTGCCCGTGCGTCGGCGAGACAGTCGCCGGCGTGTTCCTGGCCCAAGATTATCCGGGAGGCCTCTGACAGCTTCGGGAGCTTGAATTGCCCCTCGCGCTTCGGATGCGGGATTTTACACGCATCCGTCGCCAATGCCATGACGCACACGCGATCCTGACCGGCGTGCGGCCAGATCGTCGTCCGCTTCAGGCGCGCGAGTTCAGCCTGTATCCGGCGCTCGTTGTAGGACAGGCCGAAGCACACGAGTGTTGGGGCATTGGCCGTGATCCCGACAATCGCCGCGAGCGCCGCCTGAATGGAGATACCGACCTCGGAGGCGCGCTCGGTGGTAATCCCGTGGATCGCCGTCATGTCCGCCGCGATCTTCCAGCCGTCCGGACGCACGATCAATTGCGCCGACATGATTTCCCGGTCCTCGTCGTAGAGTGCGGCCGCAACCGCGCAAACGTAGGGCTGGGACGGGCTGGCTGGGTCCAGGTCTGACAACTCGGTACATGAGGACTCCACATCAAATACTGCAATCATGCCGCTCACCTCACGATAGAGAAAAAATCCTACATGGCAAGATAAAAATCCTAGCTGGCTCCCCGTCTGTGGATTGTCTTGGCTTTCCGCATCCGGCCCCGGATAGCGATTGGTCGCCCCGGTTCCTGGGCGATCTGCTGACGCTTGGCCTGAAGGCTGAGCCGGGCCAGCGGGTATTTTTGCCGTAGCCGTTCGGTTGGAGCGCCCGGCCGAACTTTGAAGTAGGGGCGCCGTTCGAATGGCAAATTGCGCATGAAACGACGCCAGCGAAGGAGCTCTGTTGACGATTGCATTGCAGGCTGGTCAGCGCCACCACGGTAATGAAGCGCCTCCACTTCGCGTAATGGCATCGCACGCCTCAGGGTCCCGCCCCACTTCCACTCGAACCATGCCGACCGGGCAACCTCTGGCCCGGCCACAGGCGCGACCCCGAGGAAGGATAGGAATGAACGCCTCGTCAGGTTCATTTCTGGCTCCTGATTTCGTCGACGGCGGCGCGGATGGCCTCGTCGATGGCCTGCACGGTCCGGACTCGGTTCACGAGCTTGCGGACCTCCTGGCTCTGCCGCCCGGTTTTGGCTTCCTGTTCTCTGGCCTGGGCGGCGTAGTCGCGCGCCTTCGCGTCCAGCCAGCGCAGAAGATCGTCAATCTCGACTTTCATAGAGCCACCATTTGAAGAAGCCGACTGCGGTTACGACGAGGCCGACGACGAGGATTTGGAACGGGCCGAGGCTGGTCCAGCCGAAGGCCGCGAAGAACAGCGCGAGGGCGATGTAGGCGACCCCGGCCTTAATCATCGGCGTTCCTCGCCTGCTCGAACATCGTCGTCACGGTGTCGCGCTGATCCTCGTCCATGATTTCGACGCGGGCCTGCACGGCTTCCCACAGGGCGATGACGTCATCTGGACCCTTGGACTCCATGATCTGCTTGCCGAGATAGTCAGCCACGTCGGCGTCAGCCATCACGGCGATGCAGGCGTGCGGCGTGTCCGGATCCTTGAAGGGCTCGATCGGGGTGATATCGCGCGCCTCTTTCGCCTGCGGCGCGAAGTCCTCGAGCTCGTCGGGCGTGTAAATTCCGAGCATCGCTTCCGGAGCGTATCGGCGGACCCAATCACGCACCGCGAAATATGCAAGCTGCTGGTCTGGGTTCTTCGTCCAGAGGGGGGAACCCTTCGTCTGCCCGCGATCATTCGTTCCCGGCTTGATCTGCTTCAATGGCGGCGTCGTCAGGACGGTTGGCGCGTTCGCTCCAATAAAGGTCGCCGAGACCGTGCAGGTTCGCGTATCGCCGGAGCCAGCGTATGTGATCTGAAACCGACCCTGTATTCCTGCCCGCTGCTGCGCGACTGAGTGCCAGAGTTGCGCCATGTAGGCGACCGGCAGTCCGTCTTTGGCGATATACGACTGCTGGGCCACGGCAAGCGGCGGCAGACCCCATTCCAGCGCCTGCATGACGATAGCGAAACAGGCACCGGGACGCCCCCGCAGATGCGCCGGAACCATGTCGGCAGAATTGGCCATAAGTCCCGCCAGTTCCACCGCCTGCGCCGCATTCTCGATGACCATTCCCTGACCGGTTATGATCTTGATTTGCGACCTGCGTTCTTGCGCCGCCAGCTTCACCTCCGGGCCGTCGTTGACACTCGGCGCCGTTGGGGGAGGGCTCGCTAGCAAGTCCTTGACCGGCTCGGTCGTGCGGACCTCGCCCTGAATAACCTCGTCGTGTTCAATCGTCGTCGTTTCGTCCGGCATGGGAACTCCTATCGGGCTGGCTGCTCAAGGCACTTGAGTTTCGGGAGGGTGACAGGCGCAGGCGCGTCCCGGCGGACGTTCCCGCCGCGACTGAATCGGTACGTCGCTGCCGTTGTCGCCTTGCGCAAAAGTCGGCGCCGGCGCTCGGAAGGTGATTTCTTCGGCACGTCAGAACTCCATCTTGCAGTGCGGGACGATGCCGGTGGCGATCATCGCGATCACCTTGTCCGCAGTCTCGCGCTCGATTCCGGCCTCAGTGAGGGCCGCTACGGCTTCGCCGATCACCTTCGCGCGGTGCCGCTTGTTGCGTTCGCGGCGGTCAGCCTCGGCCTTCTCACGGGCTTGCTCGTCAGCAATGCGCTGGCGCTCGGCAGCAGCAGCTTCCTCGGCCTGGCGCTTGGCCCGCACCTCAGCCTCCACCCGCTCGCGTTCCGCACGTTCGGCAGCTTCCTTGGCCCGGACTTCGGCTTCGATCCGTTCGCGCTCGGCGCGCGCTTCGGCTTCGCGCGCATCCCGCTCGGCCTTTTCGCGGGCGTCCTGTTCGGCTTTGAGGCGGGCGGCGGCTTCCTCGGCTTCACGCCGGCGGGCTTCCTCGGCCTCGCGCTGGGCGCGCTCCGCAGCTTCCTTCGCGATCCGTTCCTCGCGCTCTTTGCGCTCCTGTTCGGCCTTCGCGGCGCGTTCGGCGGCTTCGCGCTTCTCGCGCGCGGCCTTTTCCGCAGCTTCGCGCTCGGCGGCTTCCTTCCGCAGCTTTTCCAGTTCGGCAGCCTCTTGATCCCGCTTCAACCGGGCATCGAGGGCAGCGTTGATCGCGTCGATGGCAGTCTGGGCGTTGGCCGTGTAGTCGTCGGCGTATTCTTCGAAATTGCCGCTGGCGATGATCCGCTCGACCTTGTTCAGGCGCTCCCGAAGATCATCCGCCGAATTGTCGGAAGAAACCAACGCGAGGTCCGCAAGAGTTTGCAGCCGGAAGCCGTGAGCCTCTCTCCGCCCTTTGTCTGCTTCTTCCCACCGGTCCAGCGGCTTGCGAACCTGGTCCCTGATCGCGTCCAGTTCGTCCTTCACCCGCTTGCGCGCGGCGTCGATCTTCTTCGGGATCGCCTTCTGCTCGTCGGCCAGCGCCTTGCCGATCCGTTCAAGGGCGGTCTTTGACGTCGCAACCTTGTGCGCCATCGAGGCGATGGCTTCGCGCCCGGCCTTGCTGGTCACGTCGCCCTTGAACTCCGCGACCGCCTTGCGGACGTGTTCGATGTAGGGGTCGACGCCGCCCTCGGTCGTAAACACCTTCAGCGCCTCGGCCTCGGTCGGCAAGGCGGGTATCAGGTCCGTCGACGGTGCAGCGCCGTAGTCGATTGTCTGGTCATCCATTTTCCGTTTTCCTTTCAGCTTCATGTAAGAGGGCGTCGATCATTGTCCCTTCAGAGACAGTGAGGCGCTTTGTCCGGAGAATTGTAATTAGCGGAGCATCCCAATGGTCACCGCGCCCCGTGTCGATTCTGATCGTCTCTGTTTCCAGAAACCCCTTTATCTCCGGTGGCAAAATCGGATTTTCTGGTTGCTTAAATCCCATTCTTTGGCCCTCCTACTGGTACGCCCAACTCGGCAAATCGTCCTGTTGCAAGGTCTCAACCGGCGTCTGGTCGACCCATGCGCTCGATTCTCCGAACCTGTGCATGCCGTCCCGCCAGCGCTCGATGGCATCGAGGATCATTGCTTGCGCCGTGCTGTCCGGCCCGGAGCCGCGCGGGTACAGCATGCCGCGCGCAATCGGTGCGCCGGTCGCGAAGTAGAAAACCCATGTGTACGTGTAGTTGGCGTTCATCGCGCAGCGCGCGAGCCAATCCCGGTCGACGTCGCCGAATATCCGGCCTTCCTTCACGAGGCGCGGCAGTTGTTGCCTGCCGTTCAGATAGTGCGACCCCTGCAGATAATACTTGTGGTCGCCGATGGCGCGCGTGATCGCGTGGCCGGGCTGGCGCTCCATCATATTCGCGATGGATTTCAGATCGGTCATCCCGCTGATCCGGAGATAGTCGAGCCTGGCCTTCAGCCTCACTTCGTCGTGCATCCAGAACAGGGACACTTCCGGGTAACCACCCTTGAAACAGTCCGCCAGGTGCGGGTTTCTGGTCACCATGAATGATGAAATCATGATTTCATCGTAGAGGCGCGGCTTCAGCGTGATCTTGCCTGTTTTTTCGAGTTCAGCGGTCAGCACGTCGAGGATTGGCAATTTCGGTACGCGGCCTTGCACCCGCGCAATGAGCTCGTCCTTCGTGCCGGAAATCGACAGGCTGTATTTGCGGCAGGCCTCTTTCAGGTCGGCTATCGTGCGCAGCGCACCGGGATAGTCCGCTGGGTCGATGCCGCGCTGGTATTGCGCCTCGAACGCCTCCTGGCCTTCGAGAATCAGCTTATGCAGCGCTCTTCCTCGAATCCGCGCTGGCGTGTCCGTGTCAATTTCCTCGTAGAGCGGGTTCAGGTGCCGGGATCGAAACCAGTAATCGGATTGCGATATGAGCAAATGGCGGATATCCGAAGAGCCCAATGCTGGATCGCTATGGTATTCGTCCTCGGGCATGCCGAAATAGACGCCGGGCTCATGAATGGTTGCTGCTGTCACGCGGGCCTCCCGTGGTTTGGGTGAAAGCCAAATCGGCGTTCAGCGGATTTTCTTGCGGCTATCGCCTGCGTTTTCGACACGAAGCGCCCAAGGTGCTGTGAGCGCCCTTTCACCTGAATGGCGGCTACCCACTTTTCTCTCGATTTGTCCCAGTGGACACCGCGGCATCCGCTTTTATTCGAGGCCGGCGTTTTCAAGTTGCGCTGCTGTTCAAGGCGGGTGACGTTGCGCAGATTGCACCATCGGTTGTCCGACCGGTCGCCGTTGATATGGTCGATGAACTCAGGGTCTTCGCCCGTCACGAGTTTCCAAATCGCGCGATGGGCTTTGATCGGCGCTTGGGCGATTGCTCCAACCCTGTAGCCATGAGCATCGGGAATGTTTAGCGCCAGCTTCCCCGCATTTTTCGTGTTCCAAATCTTACAGGCACGTTCAGCGGTGTAGCGTTTGGCGGCAAAAAGATTCGGCGTCCGCGCTCGCCACGTCAGCAATCCGGTCTCCGGATCATAATTTAGCAGCGTCCGAAGCATTTCCTGGGACGGAAGCTCACGCAGCATCGCGCAACCCTCCTTCGAGGATCGTGACGATATCCTTCGGGATGATGAAGCGCCGGTTCGGGCTCGCCGCCCACAACGCCATCGCATTGAACGAGCCGTGCGCCTGCGCGGGAACGCAATAGTGCAGGAACCGCATGACCGGGGCGACCATGCCATCCATGCGCTCTGCGGGGTGGTGCAGGATCAGGCTTGCCAGATCATTGCGGATGATGGCGGTCAGGAAGCCGCCGGGATCCAGTCCGTCGAGCAGGTACCGGGCGAGCGGTCCGCGCAAGGAATAGGGAATATCGTTCCAGCGATCTAGGGGTTTGAGCATGTCGATTCTCCGTGGCTAGAATTAGACTATACAAGATGACCTGCAAATCAAGGGAAAAAACCTACAACAATTTTCTTGCAACTAGAAGCGCGCTCGGCTATGAACCGCTCGTTAGAACAGCTCGTCGCTGAGCTCGCCTACCAAACCGTCGCCGGTGACCTATCCTCCGGCGGCGGTTTTTTGTTGCCTGAGCCAGTCCGTAATCTGCTGGGCCTGAATCTCGTTCTTCGCCAGCCACACCTTCTCGCCGGCCGAATAGGCCCGCAAGGCCTCAAACGGATCGGAGAGGCAGCGGTCAGCCTCGTCTGTGAGCAGCACCGCGCTCCACGCCCCCGAGCCGAATGTGGATATTTCGCCTATTCTGCCGTCGATCTGGATGGAAAGCGTTCCCTTGATTTCCATCGTTTTGACCATCCGGAGCAAGCCGGTGAGTTGGCGGTAGCGCTTCGCTCCCTTGCCGAGCACCTCCACCTTTAGGACGTACCCGAGCCCCGCCAGAAGGTCGGGGGGAAGCTGAAATTGATGCAAAAAATTGAGCGCGTCCTGATCGTGGTGGAAGTATCGCGCGTCGTCGAAAATCTTTCTGGCGCGCTCGGCTTTCGTCTTTCGTTTCGGCTTTTTGCTGAACGTTCCAAGCTGCTTGAGCGCCGGGCCGGTTCGCATGGCTACAAATCGGGTCATGGTCCTATCTCCATAACATTGCCAACAATGAGAGGGATAAATCCACTTTTCAGTTGACGCAAGCCCTTTGGGTGCATAGCTTCGCGCCCGCCAATCGACGACGACGCGGATGGGTCGCGGGCCGGTGGGGTTGGCTACGAACCGTCGTTCGTAATCTGGCGCATCACCACGGGGTCCCCTCATGGCGCCGACGCGAAGCTGAGTTGGAGCGCGGAGGGGTCGGACTGGTTCCGGATCAGCCAACGATTGCCTGCGCCAGGGCAGGGCAATCTCCGGTATGCGACGGCGATCGACAGGTCACGTTCCCCGGATAAGCGGACCTCTATCGGACTTATTGCCAAGTCCTTTAGGGTAATTCCGCTTGTCCGGATTTGCTCAGGCTTCTCTCTAGGTCACAAACAGAATCTCTACAGAATACGGAGCTTGAAATGGAGCGCTTTCCCTCTCTCCGTATCGTGGTGATGCAGTGGAGCGGGGGCGTGCGTAGGCCGAAGGCCGATGCACGCTAACGCCCCCGCGCGCTCACGGACTGCATGCCACAACACGATTGCAGGAGGTCAAATGATCGCGAAGCTGATTTTCCTCGCCAGCATCGGGTTTCTGTCGGCCATCGCGGCTGGCGTATTCGGGATTCCGCTATAACCACCGCTGGTACGACGCCACGACCCGGCCCAGTACCGTCATCGTCTTGGGATTGAGTTTTACCGGCTTCAGGCTTTCCGGCCGCGGCGTCTTGCATGGCAGCCAGAGTTCGTCGTGAACGACGTGGCGCACCGTGATTTCCCGCAAGCCGTTTCTGTTCGTCGCAAGGATGATATGCTCTGCATGTTGCGGCGGCCGGTCCGGGGTGATGCAGTGCAGAATACCGCCATCGCTAACGAGCTCGTCTGCACTGAGGTCTCGCACCTGCATGGCGAACTGGCGGTCAGCCGCCCACCTTGGGTCGGCCAGGATCGGCGCTGGCAGGTCCACTTCCGTGTCGTCGCGGTACGAGCCGAGCTCGACGTACCCCTTGATCTTCAAGGCTCCGGACGCGCCCCGGAAGCGACGAGCTTCGTCCTGCTCGCCCAGCAGATAGGACGAATCGCAATTCAGGACGCGCGCGATCGCCGGCAGCGCGTGCATGGCCAGCGATTGTTTTTTCCCGTTCAGAAATTCGACCAGAAACGTGCGCTCGTAGCCGGCCAATTCACCGGCCCGAGTGATCGGAATATCAAGCGTTTCCAGCCTCTCACGGAGGCGCTCGCGCAAGGTCTCGATCACGAAGTTCTTCGGATCGCTTTTTTGCGCGTTGGATTTTTCCCTTGCAATTTTGGTTTTCATGGTCGACAACGCTCTCCATGCTGATATTTCACAACGCCGAAAAACTGCTCCGCGAGAGCGCCCGCCGCCTCGTCAAGCTCCACATCAAACACACCGGCGAGGCCATCACCTCGATTGGCCGCGCCGTGTTCAACGATCCGAAATACCTGTCGGAAATCCTCGACGGCACCGAGGACAAGCCGCCGCGCCAGGTGACGGCAAAGGCTTACGACAAGCTCTACGCCTACATCATGGGGGAACTGAAAAAGCTCGAGGTGTACGAGTCCCAGATCGTGCCGGAGCTCTGCTGCCTGACCATGAACGATATCGACATGGACGGGCGCGATGATTGATCCGCACCCCTTTGCAGAAATGTTTCCTCCAATGACCGCGGAGGAAAACAAGCTGCTCGTCGACGATATCCTCAAGCACGGCGTTCGTGAGCCGATCCTGATCTTTGAGGGGAAGGTTCTGGATGGTCTGAACCGGCAGCATGCAGCGAATACTTGCCGCATAGACTGCCCGAGCGTTGAATTTGACGGCACGCGCGAAGAAGCTCTGGCGCTGGTAATGTCGCGCAACATGCACCGTCGGCACATGAGTCCGGCTGCCCGAGCCGCAGTTTCGGCGCGCTGGCTCGAGAAGATGAAGGCGGACCCGTCCCTCGCAAGTCTCTTGGAGGAAATGCGGGAAACAGCGCTGAAGATCATCAAGCGCCCGCACAAGGAGCCCCACGAAATCTGGCCCCCGAAAGAAGGCTTTCGACCGCAAGATCCAGACACGCTGCGCGCCTTCGCCCACTCGCACGGCATCGAAAACACCGCCCTCGACCAGAAATGGGACTTCGATAACGAGGCGGCCTTGAGCGATGCGCGGGAACTGCTCGAATCTATGCCCGAGTTTGCCGACGCGATGCCGAAAGATGGACCAACTCCGAATGCCGCGGAGGTTTTCGGAACCGTTCCCGAAACCTCGGATTTGAAAAATTCGGGCGGCAGACCGCCGAACGCAGACGCCGCCCTTGTCGCGGTACACGGTTCAATGAGCTTGAAATCTGCCGCGCGCACGGTGGCGGTGCATAATTCGGCGGTTCCAGAGGTCATTGATGCAATGGCGCGGGACGAACTGAGCATCAAATCCGCAGCCAAGATAGCCGAGCTACCGAGAGACGAGCAGCCGGAAGCACTATCGCAGGCGCTCAAGCGGGCACCCGCTTCGTCCGCGAAAAGGATTGACCCGAAGGCCGGGTATGCCGCGCGAGCCTTGCAGGCCCTGGCTTTCCTTCCGGCTGCGCCAGAGCGCAGCTTTTGGGTCGGAGAAGATCGCGCAGTCGTAGCCGATCTACGTGGTCGGCTTGAAACTATCCTTAAAACGCTGTGAGGGGCTACAATGACCGATGATCCGAAGCGGCAATTTTCCGATGGTAAATGGCTGGCCTTGGCAGAGTTTGTGAAGTCGCTACCTCGCGCAGGTGTTCGCGCGCTGGCAGCGGCGCGGGCCGTCGAGGTCATCTTCGCAGACCCTCGAGACGATGCGGAAGCGTTCGCGGAGGCCATAAAACCTCTCATTCCCGCGATCATGGCGGCGCAGCGCTTGGGTGAACATCTGCCGCATAGCAAGGGGCACCTGCCGCAGAGCAAGCGGCGTCGGGAGTTGCGAACGACAGATGAGTATTCAGTCATAATCGGGCGCGAGATGGCCCCTGATGAGCTGGATCGCCTGCAGCACATCATGGGCGACACCAACGAAATCATCCTGGTCGTGGCTGAAAATACGCCGCCGGACGCATTCAGCCAGGTTGATGAAGATTTGCGGGCTGATTTGGCCCGACGCTTACGCTCAATACTTAACGCACTCACGGCACCGACTCCTGCGTAGTGCCGCATCCCTTGTAGGGTTTCTCCCACCGAAGTTTTCCGGTGTCAAGCGAGTGGTTTTTGGGGGCCAAAACGGCCTGCCGGGGATAACAGCGCCAACCGGCCGCGATCAAGAGGTGAAAAACATGGCGGAAGAACTTCGAAACAGCACTTCATTCCCCGACGAGCGGCTGATCGTCCTGCACGTCAGCAAGATCGCGACGGCGGGCGCAACCAAGGACAAGGCTGTAAGCAGCCTGCGGACCGCGCGAAAGAAAGCCGAAGCGGCCGGCATCGACCTTTCGGTTCTCGATCACGTCAAGGGCCAGATCGCAAAGGACATTTTGGAGCGGACGGCATTCCACAATGCCTGCATCGCCTACGGCAAGGCGCTGTCCGATCCGGTTTATGGCCGCATGTCTCCCGTCGATATCCCGACGAACGCCGACGACAAGGAACTCACCGATCGCGCTTATGCCTACGGCATCCAAGCGGGCAAGCTCGGAAAGAGCATCACCGAAAATCCGTATCCTATGGATACGGCTATGGGCCAGGAATGGGCCAAGGGTCACGGGGATGGTCAAGCGGTTCTCACGCTGGCGTTCAAAGAACTCGACAACCCCGACAACACGGACGAAGGCGATGAATCTACTGGCGATTGATCCCGCCAGCACGGTCGGCTGGGCGCTCTGGACCGAATCCGATGACAGGGTTCGGTTCGGTGAAAAGCGCCTGCCGACGCTCTCCCACGGCCAGACGATGGGTGTTTTCCGCGACTGGCTGGGGGAGGTGATATTCGGCAACACCGTGACGGATATCTGCGTCGAAGAGCCGTTCATATCGCAAGACAGTCCATCGGCAGCGAAGCGGCTCTACGGCCTGTATGGCATCGTCCACGAGCAGGCCTTTGTCCGGCAACTCAAAGTCCGGTCAGCGACGGCGGCAGAGTGGCGCTCGTTTTATCTCAATGGAATCACGACCGCACCCAAGAGCGTGAAGAAAGAAAAGCGCCGGAAGTGGATCAAGACCAAGGCAATGCAGGAAGGCTGGCGCCGGGGCTGGGAAGTATCCGGCGACAACGAAGCTGACGCCTTGGGCATCATGGTTTTTTACAGGGCGTTGCGGCTTCCTGAATACGCGGCCAGCGGGGGGCTGTTTGGTAACGGGCCGGTTCACGCGCACCCGGATAGCAAACGTGTCTGACTATGCTGGAAAGAAGTTCGCAACTGCCGTGAAGCGCGGCAACCGCCGGGCCAGGGCGGTCAACCGGATATTCCGGGATATCGGCATTACGCCGCTGGGCGAGCGGCAGGTCCGCAATCTGGGACCTTTTGAAACGCGCAGCCATCACACCTGCATGCGCCTGCTGCGGCTCTACGGCGAGGCTGACTTGCGCTTGGCGCTCCGGCTGCTGTGCGAGACGAACGAGCAAAATGCGCAGGCGCTGCATTCGGATACGATCATCGCCATGACGATGCTGGTCTCGCTCCATCCCGATTGGAAAGACCTCGGGACAGAACTCTTTGAGGCCATCGACAAGATCGACGTCGATCACTGGTACCGGCTGGCCGCTGAATTTACCGGCGGTCGGTATTACCCGCGCACGGCGGTTCTCGTCGGCATGTTGGCGTCGGAAATATCCCGTCAGTTGGGGGAAATCGCATGAAATATATCTACGTCGGGAGACGGCGGATTATGGTCGAGAAGCGCGCCATGCCGCGCAAGAAGATTGAGACTGTGCCGCCAGAGGCTCTGCCGCCGCGACCGCCTTTGACATTGGCCGACCGCCTCGCCGCGATGGTGCGGGGCCGGATTCGGTTTCCCCGGGAACTCTACGAAAAGGGCTTGTGATGGCCGAGCGCGTCGACCTGCAAAAGCTGATCGACGACTTGAACCGTAGCGCCGAAAGCGCCGCGCAAGAACTCTTGCCCCTCGGAAAGCGCACCGGCGCCGAGTGGTACGTCTCTGGCACAAAGTCTCCTGTTGGCTATGCGATTTCAGTTTGCATAAAGGGCAACAAGCAGGGCATCGTCGGCCTGTTCGGCGGGCCGAAGCCGGGCACGAACATCTTCGGGCTGATCCGGATCATTAAGGGATACACGACGCCAGAGGCTGTCGAGTGGGGGCTGGCGTTTCTGGGGCGCGGGCGGGCAGACTACGTTGCGCCGGACGGTAGGCCTGTCGTGCAACAGCGTGCGCCGAAACAGGACCGGAAGGCCGAGCGCCGGCGGCAGACTGCGCGGGAAATCTGGCGGGCTGCGCTGCCGATCATAGGGACCGAGGGTGAAGCGTACCTGCGCAAGCGCGGCATCCTGTGCCCGATCCCTGCCACCCTGCGCTACGTCCCCGCGCTGGAATACACGCCGCTGGGCGAGTGGATCGAGAAAGACAAGCGCTGGATCCCGGGGCCATCGTTTCCGGCCATCGTCTGTCAGGTCGTGAACCTGAAGCGGGAAATCATTTCGATCTGGCAAATCTACCTCGATGGCAACGGGAACAAGGCACCCGTCGAAAACGTGAAAATCGGCCGCGGGAGTATGCAGGGCGGGGCGCTGCGGCTGGGCCCGGTAGCCGAAGAAATCGGCGTCGTGGAGGGCTGCGAGACAGGGCTGGGGTTGATGACCCTGACGCAATGCGCCTTCCCGGTCTGGTGCGGTCTGTCCACCGCCGGCCTGCAGAACATGGAACTGCCGCCCGAGGTGAAAACGGTGCGGATATTCGCGGACGGCGACCTGCCGTTCCGGAACAAGGTCAATCAGAAGCTCATGCCTTCGCCCGGACGATACGCCGGCGGCAAGGCTGGGCAGAAATGGGAATCGGAGGGGCGGCGCGTGATCTACGAGCCGACGCCTCTTGGGTTTGACACGCTCGATCTAGCCACGGGGATCGAAATTGCAGAATGAAATAGCTGAAGAAAACATCATCGGCATGGTGATGCGCCAGCCGGAATTGCTGCCGCTCGCATCCGCGATTCTGTCGCCCGACGACTTCGAGAACAAGCTGGCGTCGGCGCTGTTCGCGCGCGCCCTCGAATTGCGCAAGGCCAGGCGGAAGATCGCGGCCGCCTCGATGGCGCACGAGCTACAGGAAAAGTTTCAGGAGACGATACCGGTCTGGCTGGCCCGCGTAGCGAAGGAAGCGCCGGCGGACCTGTCGATCGAGGAAATTGCGGACCTTGTTCTGGATGCCAGCGTCAAGCGGCAGGTGGCCGATATGTGCCAGAAGCTCCTGAAGCGCACGAAGATGGACGCAGACGTTCGCGATCTTCTGTCCAGCACGATCGACCAAGCAACGGCCCTCACCGGGCGAATCGAGCGGCCATCGGTTTCCATCGCGACCGTCGCCAACAACATCGTCGCTGCGGCGCTGGGCTCTGGCGACGAGCAGCCCGTCCCCGCGCTCTACACGAGCATGTCGTTTATCGACCGGCCGTTGGGCGGCATGATGCCGAAGGATTTCATCGTCCTTGGCGCGGCGACGTCGATGGGCAAGTCCTCGCTTGGCTTTCAGATTGCCGTGCAGGTCGCGCGTCAGGGAATCCCGGTGCTGCATTTCGCCATCGAGCCCTCGAAAGAGGAAGCCGTGACGGCGATTCTC
>JBFWRC010000023.1:0-76329 GCA_050249115.1 Beijerinckiaceae bacterium | reverse complement strand
CGCCGGCGAGATTTTTACTGCGCCGGTGCCCATTTCGGGGTCGGCGTAGTCGTCCCCCACGATGGGGATATTACGCCCCACCAGCGGCAGCGTCAGCAATCGGCCAATCCACGGGGCGTAATTCGGATGCTCCGGAGAAACGGCTACCGCCGTGTCGCCGAGCATGGTTTCCGGCCGCGTCGTCGCGACCACGAGAAATGTCTCGGGATTGCCCGCATCGAAGGTCACGCCATCCAGCGGATAGCGGAAATAATACATGTGCCCGCCCGGCTCGCGGTCGATTGCCTTGGCCAGTTTGTCCCGGTCGAAAGCGACAGGATTGCCTTCCTTGTCTGTCTCGCCTTCGGTCCACTTGTAACCGCCCTTGACCTCGCGCTGCTCGACCTCGAGATCGGAGATCGCGGTCAGCAGTTTCGGGTCCCAGTTAACGAGGCGCTTGTCCTTGTAGATCAGCCCGGCCCGGTGCAGTTCGACAAAAACCTTCACGACCGCCTTCGACAGTCCCTCGTCCATCGTAAAACGTTCGCGCGACCAGTCGCAGGAGGCGCCCAGCCGCTTGAGCTGGTTGACGATCACCCCGCCGGATTCGGCCTTCCACTCCCAGACTTTCTCGACGAACGCCCCGCGGCCCATGTCGCGGCGCCCCGGTTGCTGACGCTCGGCCAGCTGCCGCTCGACAACCATCTGCGTGGCGATCCCGGCATGATCCGTGCCCGGCTGCCACAGCACATCCTTGCCGCGCATCCGCTCGAACCGCGCCAGAATATCCTGCAGCGTATTGTTGAGCGCATGGCCCATGTGCAGCGATCCGGTGACGTTCGGCGGCGGGATCACGATGGAAAACGCAGGCGCCCCCGCCCGCTCCGGCCGGCCCGATCGGAACGCCCCGGCTTCCTCCCATAGGCCGGAAATCCGCTCTTCGACGGCGGCGGGATCGAATGTCTTGTCCATCATCGGGCGGCGGCTCCGGTAAAAATGCCGGGCGGCGCGGCAGACCGGCCCGGACAACGCAGGATTCCGCACACCGCATTCCGGGCGCGCTGCGTCTGAATTGGAAGAATGGCTAGAAAACCGAGCGCGGGCGGCTTGTCAACGACCGCGCGTGCGGAAAGCCGGAACGTTTCCGCAAACAGCCTTCGTTACCAGCAGTCGCGCGCCGGGTCAGGGGCCGCCGCGCGCCACGCGTTCGATTTCGGCGCGGACCAGCCGCTCGACCATCGTCGGCAGATTGTCGTCCAGCCATTGCTTGAGCATAGGCCGCAACATGTCGCGTACGCTCTGCTCCACCAGTCCCGCGTTTTGCAGCATCACGCTCTGCGCGAGAGTCTGCAGCGACGAGCTGACGGCCTTGCTGGCATGTTGGGACAACAGCCCCTCAGCGGGATGCTCCAGTGTCTGGGCAGCGACAGGCCTTTCCAGATCGTCGTCGCTGGCGGCGGGATCGTCGCCTTCCGCTTCCACGACCGACAGACGCGGTTCCATTGCATCGAAGGTTTGGTAATCCGCTCCGCCGCTGTCGTCTGCTTCGTCTTCGCTGCGCGCATCCTCGTCCCAGTCGTTGGCAGGACGATGCGGCGTGGCAGTGGGCATGGCGGCGGCTGGCGCAACTGGCGCCGGCGTCGAGGGCACGGCCTGCAACCGCGGCGGCGGAACTTCGGCGGGCTTTGCGGCATCCTTTGGCCCGCGCCCTGCCGTTTCGGACAGCCAGGCGTCGAAGTCATTGTCCCCGGAATCTGCCGGTTTCGGCGCTGCAGGCGCTACAGGGCTTGGTGTCTGGGCAGGACGCGCCGGAGCTGCATCGCGTTGCGAAATCGGGAGAGCCTGATCGTCCGCGATAATGCGGCGGATAGAGGCCAGGATCTCTTCCATGGACGGCTCCCCTGCGCGCTCGCTGCGCGGTTGCGCGGGGGTTGAATGTGTCGCTGCGCTCATGGAACCTCAAGCAATGACGATAGAACTTCGATGGAGAAAGCACGTGCCCCCGGGGCCGGACCTGCGACGGTCTGAACTAACGCTGCGCATACGCGGCAAGCGAAAATCAGACCGGCAGACAGCACAAAGCACGCGCCTTCCGCAACTGCCATTATTTGCATGAATGCCTGATTCGCGCCAAATCCGGCGCGCCCGCAAACTTATCAACAGTTCCGTAAAATATCGCTGAAAACTAGGGCTTTGGCGACCTGCGCCGGCTCAGCGCCCGTCGGGCGTACGCACACCCCACAGCTTTTTCTTCACCTGATCGAAGTGAACAACCGGGCTGTACGGTGTCACCTTCAGACGCAAGTTTTGCGCCGACAACTTGCCTGTCGCAGACAGCAGCGCATAGGACGCCACAACACGATCGCGCTGCGCAGTCACAAGCTGAACGCGGGCGTTCAGCAACACCTGCTGCGCGTTCAGGACGTCGAGCGTCGTGCGCTGGCCGACATTGGCTTCCTCGCGCACGCCGTTGAGCGCGATCTCCGCAGCGCGCACGGCCGCCTGCTGCGCCCTGATGACCTGTGCCGAAGCCTGCCAGACTCCCCAGGCCGAAACAACCGCAGCGCGAACCGAATTGCGCTGCACCTCGACCTGCAGACGCGCCTGCCCGAGCTGTTCCTTCGCCTGACGGATGTTCGCGTAGTTCAGGCCACCCTGATAGATCGGCACCGAGAGCTGCGCGATGATCGAAGACTGCAGATTGCGTGTCCCGCTCACGTTGCCGGTGTCGTAACGCCGCTGGATCGACCCCGTAACGTTGACGCTGGGGTACAGCGCGCCTTCGGCGATCTTCACCGCCAGTGCTTGCGCATCGGCCGCGTGAAGGGCGGAAATGATCGCCGGATGCTCTTTCTGCGAGACGAAAATCGCGCTCTTTTGCGACCGCGGCAAACCGCCGGTCACCGGACGCGCAGGCGCCAGGCGCCTCGGCTGCACTCCAATCACCTGCCGGAAGACGCCAAGGCTGTTCATCAGGTTCGATTGCGCGACGATGGCGTCGGACTGGCCCAGAGCCAGTGCGGATTCGGCCTGCGCAACATCGGTGCGCGTCACTTCGCCGACCTGAAAGCGGTCGCGGGTCTGACGCAATTGTTGCTCCAGGACCTTGATGTTGTTGCGGCGCAGATTGAGGATAGCCGTATCGCGCAGCACGTTCATATAGGAGGCCGCGCCGTTGGCCAGAACCGTCTGCTCGATCAGGCGCAATTGCTCGCGCGACTGGAAAATCTGCGATTCAGACTGGCGCACGCTGTTTCGGGTGCGGAAGCCATTGAACAGATTCTGCTGCACCTGAACGCCGAAACCGCGCGGGACGGTTCCCTGCGTGTTGTTTACGCCCGGACGCACCACGCCGGTGTTGCCCACCGCCGATGGCGAAAAGCTCTCGAGGTGCTGCAGTCCAAGATCTGCGGTGACATTGACGCTCGGGTAATAACCGGCCTTGGCGCGGTTTATGTTCTCGTCCACCGCACGGGTGCCCGCGCGCTGCGCGTTCAAATCCGGATTGCGGTAATAGGCCTTCGCCAGAGCGCCGGAAATCGTTTCCGCGTGCGTAGCCGCCGGCAGCCCGATGGCCGCCAGACTACACAACACAACGCCCGTTCTGTGTACGGTACCCAACCGACGCACCAGCTCACCCCGCAACCACGATAATCTTCCAAACCGGATCGTTCGGGACAAATCGATTGGCCGCATCGCGCAGCTTAATCCCGCCACATGACACAAATCCGACGCCAATGACCTGTCCAGACCAATTACCGCCTCACAACTATCGTTCGGCGGACTGATCCACTTCGTTTTTGCCGCCTTTCCAGCGGTCTGACGCTAAAACGCTTACGCAAATCTGCCGACACTGACGCCAGCCTTCGGTCGCACAGAGTGCCACAACGCCGGACACTCCGCAATTACATCTTTTGACGCAAGCGGGTTGGACCCGGTCTTGCCCCTGCATCAACAGAAACCGCGAATTACACACAAATTCCGTCGAACGTCCACCTCGGCCGTGACCATGCCGGACCAAAGCTCCGATGACGGCGACGCTCAGAACGAAAACGCCTTTGCCGCTTCGAAACCCGGAAGCACCCGGCCGCCGCAACCGAACAATTCCTGCGACCCGATGACCCCATTGAACTTTTCATAACGTACTGCGCGGCAAGCCTCGGCGGCTTGCGTCTTCCACAAGGCGAGCAGCCTGCCGCCTTCCGCCAGCTGGCCGAGCAAAGCCTGCGGCTCCTGTTCGAAGGCGCCCTCCATCACGATAACATCGAAAGGAGCCTCGCCGGGCAATCCGGCAGCCAGGTCCCCGGACGCAGCGCGCGCGTTGGCAAGTCCAAGCGCGGCATAGCCCGCACTGGCCAGTGCCGAAAATCCTGCATCGTTCTCGAGCGCGACTGCTGATGCGCCGAGACCTGCGGCCACCGCTGCGCCGTATCCGCCACCGCCGCCGACGCAAAGAACTTTGTCACCCGGCGCTATGGCCGCGGCCTGCAACAGCCTGGCCAGCACCATTGGCGGCAAGAGACGGCGCTCGCTGGAATCGCCACGCACCGCGATCGCCCGGTCGGAATAGGCAATTGCCCGCGCGGCCTCGGGCAAGAACATTTCCCGTGGAACCTCGGCCATTCGCGCCAGAACCGCATGATTGGTGACATCGAATGTGCGAAGCTGGCAATCGACCATCGTCTGGCGCAATTGCGCCGATTCCAAGCTGACGGCGTTCATTGACCGATCCTTCCGGCGTGCACCCTGCCCGCCCCGGCGCCGAGGGCCGGGCATCGACGGAAATAGCGGGGTGCTCCTGTTCCGTATGTTTCCCTTAATTCGCCCCCTCCAGAAACGCAACTTGCCGCTTGCGACCGAACGCCAATGCTCCAAAAAGCAAAAAGCCGGGACATCCGTCCCGGCTTTCCTGTGCTTTCACCGAAACAGGTCAATCAGCCTTTCAGCGCAGCATTGCACAGAGGCCAATAGCCCTGTCCGCCCTTTTCCTTCGGAATGTAGAGCAAACCGCCATTACCCTTGCCGCCCGCTGTCTTGTTGGCGTTGTACTGATCGGCGCAGGTCTTGTTGCGCTGCAAGCCCGGCGACAGATCCTTGTATTTCGCATCGATCTTTTTCGGGAAGATCATGCCTTTGGGCGCGGCAGTCGTGGCCGCGGCTGCGGCAGGCTTTGCTGCCGCTTTCGCAGGCGCAGGTTTGGCAGCCGCTTTCGCGGGTTCGGGCTTGGCAGCTGCTGCAGCCGGTTTGGCCGAGTCGGCGCGGCATTTCGACAGAAATTGCGGCCAGGTTTGATTGCCGGTCTGATTCGCGGCTTTGGCCTTCTGCCACTTGTCGCCGCATTCCTTCATGACGGCCTGCTGTGCAAAAGCCGGCGTCAAAATCGCGAAGCCAGCCGCAGCGCATGCTATTGCGACGGAATATTTGAACCCTTTCAAAGACATCGAACCGCTCCCGTGTTGTGCCGGCCATCCGGCCGAAAACCCCTGCTAACGCAGTACCGTATTGCTGCAATAGTGCCGGAAGCCATATGCGGCCCCGGTGCATGCCGGATGAATATTTCCCGCGCATGGCGCAACTATAACATCGCCGCGAACTTCCTTTGAATGCGCGGCCGGGTCAAGGCGGGAAAAAGGACGACTTGATGCGATACGGGTAAAGATCGGCTACACGATCCGCGAGGTTTCGCAAAATCCGCGCAAAAAAACGCCGGGCGCGAAGCCCGGCGTTGAAGTTGCCTCTGCGTGGAGGATCAGCGAGATACGACAAGGGGAGCGGAAGTCGGCTCGCCGATTTCGACCCATGCGTTCGGATCCGCCTGCGATTGACGTTTCACGAAACGATAGGGAACTTTTTTCCAGGGCTTCACCTCGGGATTCAGGTTGTCGAGAATGAATTCGCCCTCGGTAGTCTTTACCGTGAGAACCGCGTGGCCGTCGCCGCGCTGGTCCTTGACCACGGTGATCAACAGCGCCTGCCGCGGAAAGCCTTCATCCATAAGCAGTTTCCGCTTGAGCAGAACATAATCTTCGCAATCGCCATATCCATCGCTGGGATAGTCCCACCGGTCGACCTTGCGCCAGTGTTCCTCATCCGACTTCGGCTTGATCGACTTGTTGACCCAGTCGTTGATGCGAACCATCAGCTTGTGGCTCGCTGGCGAATAGCGGACATCCTGCGCCGCCATCGGACGCGTGCGGCACTCGTTGCCATAACGGTTGCAGAAATCCACCCAGCCATACGGAACAAGCGTCTGGCCGCCGACACCGATAAAGCTGGAGCGCATGCCGCGCGCTTCCGTCGGCGATTGGGTGGCAAAAACGCCAAGCCCTAACAGAGCCGCAATCGCCAATCCTTTGAAACCAATGCCCGCCATACCTGTCCCCTTTTTTCTATGGGAACAGTCTCGCACCAGTATTTTTCGGGCCGTCTAAGTAAAATGGCGGCATTTTACGCGACTGCGTTTAGATTTGACGCAGCACAATTAAAGTATAATTCAAACCAAATTAATTCGATAAAATTGCTCGCATCTCCGTTATTAGCGACTTTACAGAACGTTGCGACGATTGCGATGGGGATTCGCGCGAATTCAGTTAATACTTTGAAGCTGAAAGTATTAATTTCGAAGGGGTGAAACCGGCCGCAACACGGTTAATTCTGGTGCGAGTCAAACGTTAACACCCGCTCAATCGCAAGAATTCCACGTCCCCGGCAAGCTGCCGAAGCCGATTTGGCGACTTGGCGCGCCCTCTCCGGAAGGCCGCTGAATCCCGGCGCCGGATTGCTTATATAGAAGCGAGTGGCCAGCCCACGGGGAGACTGGAATTGGACGAATATTCGGCACAAAATGGAGGCGGTTCACTAGCAACTGCTCCCACAGCGCTTACATTCGCCGATGAACAGGCCTTGGCCGAAGCGGTGCGCCGGCTCGAGCATACAAGCCTTGCCGCCCGCTTGACGCACATGCTCGGCAGCCGCATCGACGCCGCGGGCGGGTTCCTGCCGGAGACCGCACGCAAGACCATTGCCGCTGCCACCGAAATCGCCCTCAAGGCGGCAATGGGCGCTGCAATTCTAACGCTTCGCAACAAGAAGGGTCCCGCGCGCAAAGGCCTGCACAGGTCCCTCGCGGTCGCCTCGGGCGCGGCAGGCGGCGCATTCGGCCTGGCGACCCTGCCGGTCGAACTGCCCGTTTCATCAACCTTGATGCTGCGCGCAATCGCGGACATCGCTCGCGCCGAGGGCGAAGATCTCTCGGCGCCCGAAACTTTGGTCAGTTGCATGGAGGTTTTTGCACTGGGCGGACGCAAGCCGGACGACGACTACCTCGACAGCGGCTATTTCGCGGTCCGCGCCGTGCTTGCGAAAACCGTCAGCGAAGCGGCTAGCTATCTTGCCCATTTCAGCGCCGCCAAAGAGACGGCTCCAGCCCTCATGCGCCTGTTGAGCGAGATCGCGGCGAGGTTCGGCCTCACCGTGTCGCAGAAAGTTGCCGCGCAGGCCATTCCCGTGATTGGAGCGCTCGGCGGCGCAGGAATCAACCTCGCTTTCATGGAACATTATCAGCGTCTGGCCGCCGGCCATTTCACTGTACGCAGGCTGGAGCGGATTTACGGTCCGGAACTGGTGCGCCGCGAATACGACCGGCTCGAGCGCATATGGCGCACCTATGCCGGCCCGCGCGAGCGCGACGGCGCACCATCGACATGAGGATGCCGACGTGACGCCAGTCAAGGCTATCGAAAACGGCATTGCGCTGAGCGTTCGCCTGACCCCGAAAGGCGGACGCGACGCCATCGACGGCCTCACGGATACGCCAGCAGGCCCTGCCCTGAAGGCGCGGGTTTCTGTGCCGCCGGAAGACGGCAAGGCAAACGCCGCACTGGAAAAGCTCGTTGCGAATTGGCTCGACGAGCCGAGATCGAACGTACGCGTGGCGGCCGGAAACAAATCCCGCAACAAGACACTTCACATTGCCGGCGACCCTGCCGCCCTGCAAGCGCGTATCGCCGTGCTGCTCGCGCGGACGGGATAAAGCGGAAATCCAGCGCCGCAAATAACGGGCGATTGCCCGAAATCGTGCAAGCGTCTATCCCTGCTCTGGACACCGCGTCCGGCATTGTGTCTGCCACAAGCCGGGGTGGCCAAAACAAAACATGCAGGGAGGCAAAGCGTCATGCCCACATCGAAAAACGAAAAAGTCATTGCTCTGGAAGAGCACTACTGGGACCGGGAGCTGATCGACACGCTCGGTGGCGGCGAAGCGACCCGCGCGCCGAAAATGATGGAGCGGCTCTACGACCTTGGCGAAATCCGCATTCGCGAGATGGACGAGGCCGGCATAGACATACAGCTCATCTCCCACGGCGCTCCAGGCACGCAGAAACTGCCCGCCGACGTCGCTCCGAAAATCGCCCGAAGCATGAACGACCGGCTTGCCGAGGCCATTTCCCGGCATCCCGACCGTTTCGCCGGCTTCGCTGCATTGCCGACCGCCGCGCCCGAAGCTGCCGCCGACGAACTCGAACGCGCAGTCAGCGAACTCGGCTTCAAGGGCGCGATGATCTGCGGCCTGACCAACGGCGAATTCCATGACGAACAAAAGTTCTGGCCGATTTTCGCACGTGCAGAGAAGCTTGACGTGCCGATCTATATGCATCCCTCGTTCCCGGACGATCGTATCGTCGACGCCTATTACAAGAAATATATCAAGGACTATCCGATGGTGATGCGCGCCGCCTGGGGCTACACCGTCGAAACTGCGACGCAGGCCATCCGCATGGTGCTGTCGGGCATGTTTACCGAATATCCGAACCTGAAAATCGTCATCGGGCACATGGGCGAAACCCTGCCCTTCCTGATGTGGCGCATCGATCAGGCGCTTTCGCGGCCCGGACACTCAACCATTCACTTCCGCGAGACTTTCACCAAACATTTCTGGATCACGACCAGCGGCCATTTCTCGACCCCGGCACTCGTCGCCTCGATGATGGAACTGAGCGCCGACAAGATCATGTTTGCCGTCGACTGGCCGTTCGTCGCAAACAAGCCGGCGATGGACTGGATCGAAACACTGCAAATTTCGCCTGGCGACCGCAAGAAAATCCTGAGCGAAAACGCCACGGCGTTGTTGAAGCTCTGAAACGCAAAACGGCGGAGCCAGCCTCCGCCGTCTGGTTCCTCCCCTGCACCGCCTTACCTCAGGGTTCCGGTGCGCCGCATGGCGCCGACAAGGCCCAGCAACAGAGCCGTATTCCCCGCCGCCCACAGGGATATAGCCACGACCACCTTGGCTGCATGGGCAAAGTCGAGGCTGCCGGCAGAAGCCGCAGCGCTGCGCGATACAGCGAAATAGACAATTGCAACAAAAATTGCGTTCAGCGCCAGCAGGGCCAGGTCGAAGAACAGAACGTCACGTGTCATGCGCCTGCCTTTTGGCGAAGGCGTTGTTTCAACTTGCTTATCCGCCATAACGCGACACGCCGGCGACGCCGGCCCTCCCGATACTCGCACTCCGACAAGAGGATCGTAGCAGGACAACTCTTAAAAAAACCCTCTTACATCGCAATTTACATGGGACCTGCGGGCGTTGCGGCTACCGTCTTGCGGCCCATTACGCCATGGTCATCGCCGAAAGCGCCGCAGAGCCCGGTTGGATACGGGCGCCGCAGATCTTGCCGCGAGGCGGCTTGTCAGGCCTTTGCCGCCTATTTGAATTTCACTTTGTATTCCCTGGTCAGGAAGTCCCGTAACCATTGACGGGTCACCGGGGCGATGGTGGTGGCGCCCGCATAGAGTTTCTCCGCCTGCGCATCGGTCACCTGCTCGTATTCGCCGATCACGTCCTGCCGCTTTGCGAGGTATTCCTTGTCCTTCACCATCTGGCGCACGGCGTTGCGGTAGGCTTCAACAATGTCCGCGGGCGTGCCATTGGGCACCACGAGCAGCTTCTGCGCTGCGAATCCGGCGACCAGAAGAGCCTTCATGGCGTCCCACTCGACGCCCCCCGGCTTGCGCTTCTGCACGATCTCGTAGGCCTCGGCGAAATGCGGCATCTCCGGAAAGTTCGGATCGCGGGCGAGATTGCCGTTCGCGTCCATCACGCCCCAGCTGAACAGGGGTACGGCACGGCCGCTCTTTACAAGCTCTTCCGAACCTCGCTTGTATGAAGACGTCGTTTGATAGTCGATACTCGTCTCGCCGCGCTCGAAAGCCAGACGGCCGTCGCCACGTCCGCGGAAGCCGGTGACATGCTGCACGTCGAGCCCGAGCATACGGAAGCCCAGCAGCGGTACGAGGTCCAGCGTCGTCAGGCCCTGGCTCGCGTAATGCAGTTTTTTGCCCTTCAGGTTTGGTAGTTCGGCAAGGGATTTGGCCCCTTGCTTCGTACTCAGATAGGCAGCGCCTCCCGTGGGGCCGGCGAGCAATACCGTCCATTTCCGGTAGTCGTAGCGGACGCTGCGGTCCCCCAGCAGAAAGGGAAACTGTGTCGAGGCGGACGTGCCGAAAATCTCGAGCCCGTCCGGTTTGGCGGTCGCGGCGTAATAGTTCGCTCCTGCGATCGACCCGGCGCCAGGCCGGTTGCGCACCACCAGCGTTGGCTGGCCCGGCAGGTATTTTGCGATGAATTGCGCATTGAAACGGCCCCAGACGTCCGATCCGCCGCCGACGGCAAACGGGATGGTGAAGGTGATCGTTTTGCCGGCGAAATCGGCAGCCGATGCCGGGGCCGTTGTGGTGGAGAAGAGTGCAGCAGAACAAAAGCCGGCGACGGCAAGAAAGCGCGAGCGCATGGGTCATTACCTCGATAAACAAATTCTTGCGGCAGCCGCGCCGCCGCAGGCGAAAACTGCCCGTAGCCGCACTCCAAGGCAATTGGAAAACTGCGGTGGATGAGCCGCTTCAGTCGAATTTTTCAGGTAATTGCGTTCAATTCGCTATGTTTGCGCTGCAAATGGGCCACGTTTCCCATGAGGGCGTGCGCGTGGACCTCACCCGCGCAACCGAACGAACTGTCCCGAAGCAATCGCTCCAGATGCTGCAGCAGCGGAGATAAGGGATTTGGAGGCCTCGGAGGGAATCGAACCCCCGTACAAGGATTTGCAGTCCTCTGCGTAGCCACTCCGCCACGAGGCCCCTGCCCGGACAGCCCTTCGCATGTGCGTGCGGGACATCGAACGACACCGCACATAGCAACCTGCCGGAACATCCGCAAGGACTGCCGAACGGTCTGACATGAAATCTTCAACTTTCTGTTTCGAAAGGTCACGGAATGGTTGAACAGCCCGCCGATATGGACTATGGGCTAGCCCCACAAGGTTGCACCGCAGGTGTTCCATTGGTCGGTTGACTGGAATTTCCGGCGTGCAGACAGCCTGATCCCTGATAGCTCAGTTGGTAGAGCGTTCGACTGTTAATCGAATGGTCGCAGGTTCGAGTCCTGCTCAGGGAGCCATTTTTTCCTGTCCATACCGGCTGTCCCCGAAAATCCCGATTTTGCAGCACTGCCCCGTTAGCCTGGCAGACAGGCCCATGCGTCAGCGCTTTTGACTGCTGTGCGCCCCGCGTCCGGACCTGTTCCGGCAGAAAGCCAAGCCGACCATTACGGGCCAACCGGCCCAATGCATCAATTTCATCCAAATTGAATTGAAAAACTCATTTATTTTCATGGTCATAAATGCGACACATCAAAGTTTTCTTGTTGCATTTATCATACACTTTCGAATAGTCGTGCGCGAGGCCTGCAAGGCCACAAAGATGCCTCGCCGTACGACGCAATTCCCTGAGTTGAATAGAGTATTTTGGCACCATCGGACAGGACCATGCAGGACAAATACGTTTCCCGGACAGAAGCCAAACGCAAGCGCAGGGATCGCATATTGATCGGGGTTGCGGTTGTCATTCTATGCTTGTCGATAATCGTGCTGGCTTCGCGTTAGGAGTAGCGCGCACCACCGATTGCGCCCGCCTGACTGAACCCTGCCTACATTTACGCGACCCGCGCGACCGCATCGTGAGCTTTCGCTGGCCGCGCCTTGAGAAAAAATCCCTGTCCGCTGTTCGGCGAATATTTTAAGGTCCAACCCTGCGTGGAGGGGCGGATATGAGCGGCATTTCCGGAAAAACCATTGTTGTGACAGGCGCCAGCCAGGGACTTGGAGAATCGATTGCCCGTTTGGCCTCACTGGCCGGCGCCAGGGTTGTGCTCGCGGCCCGTTCCAGGTCATCCATCGAAAGGCTGGCGGCTGAACTGACTGCTCAGGGCGGCAAGGCTATTGCCGTTCCAACCGACGTTTCCAACTATGCGGAAAACGAAGCCCTCGTCCGGGCGGCCGAATCGCAATTCGGCCCCGTCGACGTCTGGATCGCCAATGCCGGCGTCATCGAACCGATGCAGCGGGTCGCCGAAAGCGATCCGGAGGCCTGGAGCAAGCTGATCGATATCAACCTGAAGGGGGTCTACTACGGAACCCGCGCTGTACTTCCCGGGATGCTGGCGCGCGGTCGCGGGACCATCCTCACCATCGGCTCTGGCGCGGCCCACAATCCGCTGGAAGCCTGGAGCGCCTATTGTTCCTCGAAGGCCGCGGCCCTGATGCTGACCAAATCCGTTCACCACGAGACGGCTGACAAGGGCATCGTCAACATCAATTTCAGCCCCGGCATAATCGCGACCGACATGCAAAAACGCATCCGCGCGTCCGGCATCAATCCGGTCAGCCAGATCCCGGCCGAAAACCTCGGCGACCCGGAAATCCCTGCCCGCATCGCCATCTGGCTGTGCGGCCCGGCCGGAAAGGACTACGCCGGCCAGGACGTGCGCGCTGGTGACGCCGAGTTGCGGAAGAAGGCGGGGATTGAATAGCCCAGGTCACAACAAACTGTTCTCGTCCTTCTTCCGCTTTCGGCCCGAAAACAGTTCGCGCCAGAAATCGTAGACGCCCATCGCGAAGGTCGCGGCCAGCACGAAGGGCAGTATCGGCGCCTCCTCGACCCTCAGGCCGAGGATCACCAGGAAAACCCCGAATACGGCCATCGAGAATGCGGCAAGCAGTTTCTCGAACATGGTCATTCCTCCATCGCCGTCTGCAACCGCCGCACGAGCCACCGCGCCGTGCGCAGGAGCCGGCCATCGTCGCGCCGCGGCCCGACGATTTGCACGCCCATCGGCAGGCCATCCGCATTCATCAGCGGCATCGACAGCGCCGGTACGCCGAGATAGGTCCACAGCCCGTTGAAGACCGGGCTGCCTGTCCCCTCCTCCGCCAGAGGCGCAGGCCCGGGCGCTGCCGGGCAGATGATGGCGTCGTAGTTTTCAAAAACCTGTGCCAGACCGGCGTAGAGCACTTCGCGGCTGTTGACCGCCCGCAGATAGTCCCGTGCGCCCGTGGCGAACCCCATCTCCAGCCGCGCGCGCATGCCGGCGCTGAGCTGCTCCTTCGCCCGGTCGTAGATCGGGCCGTAATAGGCGGCATTTTCCGCCCACTGGATCGTCTCCTGCGCCCCGGCGATACCATCGAAGCCCTCCGGCAGGGAAATTTCGACGCAGCGCTCGCCCAGCGCGCCGGCAAGCTCCTGCATTGCCTCCTGCATGGCGGGTTCGGCCCGGTCCCAGACGGGCGTCTTCCAGAAGCCGATCAGCGGCTCCAGCGGCGGCTCCTGCAGCAGCGTTTCCAGCAGGCTGCCGCGGCTGCGCGGCCAGCAGTCCCTGTCTGCCGGGTCCTGCGCGCTCATGCAATCGACAGCGAGGCCCGCATCCTCGATGGAGCGCGTCAGAACGCCGACCGTATCCAGCGTATGCGATTGCATCAGCACGCCGGCGCGCGAGATGAGCCCGAAGGTCGGCTTGAAACCGTAGACACCGCAATAGGATGCCGGCCGCAGCACCGATCCCGCCGTCTGCGTGCCCAGCGCCAGCGGCGCCATGCCTGTCGCAACCGCCACGGCGGAGCCCGACGAAGATCCACCCGGCGTGCGTGCCCGATCGACGGGGTTGCGCGACGGTCCAGCCGTCAGGGAGGCAAGTTCCGTCGTTACGGTCTTGCCGATGATTACCGCCCCCGCCTCGCGCAATTGCCGCACGCAGGACGCGTCGTGTCCAACCTCCCGGCCGGCAAAGATCGGCGAGCCGTATTCGGTCTTCAGCTCTTCGGTGTCTATCACGTCCTTCACAGCAACCGGCACGCCGTGCAGCGGACCCATGCCGATGCCCATGCTGCGCCATTCGTCGGCCTTGCGGGCATGCGCCAGCGCGCGTTCGGGATCGATATGCGCGAAGGCCTGCAAGGTCCCGTCTTGCTCTTCGATCCGCGCGAGGCACGCCTTCGTCAGGCTTTCGGATGTGATCGTTCCCGCGCGCACCAGCGCTGCCGACTCGTACGCCGTCAGTCCCGCCAGATCGTTGTCGCCGCTGGATGTCATCGTCCCTGTCCACCTACTTGCCATAGAGATATTCGGGCAGCCAAAGCGCTATCCCCGGGAACAGATAGACCAGGAACATGGCCACGAACACCATTGACAGGAACCGCATGCAGCCGCGGAAGATATCGCCTGCCGGCCAATGCGTGAAGTACGTATTCGAGGCCGAACATCATTCGCGGCTTTCCGTGTGGACGATGTGCCGTTGCCTGCGCATCCACCCGGGCGGCTTCTACGCCTGGCTGAAGAACCCGCTGAACGCGCGGGCGCAGGAAGACGCTCGCCAGACCGAGCTTTTCCGCAATGCGCCCCGAGGGTGCCTCAAAAGCTCGGGGCTATCCAGTCATCCATCCCCGAAGAGGCAATTGACGACCATCGCGCCACGACAGCTTCGCCGGTAAACGCGGCCGGTCCCACTAGCCAAAGGCCCAATACGGCGAATTGCCCGCTCATCGTCTGGCGGCCGGCGTCGGGATCAGACAACAAGGGCCCGAAATCCGGCTCTGTTGGCGGCATGGGCTCCGGCGCAGGGCCGCCGCAATTCAACCTTGCAAGAACGCCGTTACGGCCTTCGCGCAGGCAGCAGGCTGGTCGAATTCCGCGCGATGGCCGGCGTTCTTGATTTTTTGCACCTTCGCCTTGCCTGCGATTCCTTTCTTGAAGAACTCCGCATAATCGCCCGGAATAACGCGATCCTTGTCGCCCCAAAGCAAAAGCGCTGGCGCTTCGATGCGGCCTAATCGCTTCGCAACACGGGTATCGCCCAGGGGCCAGATGATGTTGGCCGCCGCCACGTTGGCGCGAAGCTGCATCACTTCCCATTCGCCCGGATCGCCGCCCTCCGGCATGGCCATATGAGCCGCAAGTTCGTCCGGCTTTTCCGAAAGGATGCGAGCCATGCCATTCGGCGGTTGCGCGAACACATCGGCGACCGGATTGCTCTCGTCGAAAAAACCGTAGGGCGAAATCAGAACGAGTCTGCGAACAGCGCCCGGCCACATCGCAGCCACTTCGCACGCCAGAGCCCCCCCGACGGAAGCGCCAATCAGGTCGGCGCCGTCGAGCCCGGCGGCGTCGAAAGCATCGCCAGCTGCCAGCACCCAGTCGAGCCGTTCATCGATCGGCTCCGACGAGGCCCCGCCCGGAAAACCCGGCAATGCAGGAACGAGCACCCTGTGCGTTTCCGCGAGCCGGTCCAGAAACGGCAGCCACTTCGGCAGACCGCCAATTCCGGCAAAGAAGCCGATCCGCTTGCCTCTGCCCTTTTCCCAAATTCGCACCTTGCCCGAAGGCGTATCGACGAAGGTCTCCTTCACGCCCTGTCCGCTCATTCGGCAGCCACCCTCTGTTCGAGCGGCGCGAGACGCGAAGCCCGGCGCTGATTGGCCATCGGGCGCGGCCACCACTTGTCCTCCCATTCGTCCTCGAACAGGTCCTTGATCTGCGGCAGCACCTTCTTTGCGAAAAGATCGGTGTTGTAGCGGGTCAATTGCGCGCTCATGTTGCCGAAGTGCAGGAGCAGCATGAGATGGCCGACATGCATCTCCTTGCAAACCTTGCGCAACGTTTCGGCCACTTCGTCCGGTGATCCGATCACAACGTGTCCGGCATCGAAGATATTGCTCGTGTCATTGCGAACGGCCCGGCGCGAGGCCTCTGCCGCCTGTAGCACCTGCGATCCCATCTTCGCTCGCACTGTCGCTTCCGTAGTGTATCCCGGCGGATTTGCGTAGGCCGGGTCGGTATGCAGACAGCGGTTGTAAAAATAATCCGCCGCCTCGCCATATAACTTCAATGCTTCCGCCCGCGACTCGGCGACGCCGACGAATTGCAAGAAGCCGGCATGGAAGGGATTGGGCTCCAGCCCCATTTCCTTGATCTGGTTCCAGAACCCTGCAATCGCCGTGCGGCTGGCGCTATGGCCGAAATAGGAAAGGTTCGCGTAGACGAAATCCTTCCGGGCACACATTTCCCAGGTTTCGACCGAGCCGCCGCCCGGCACCCACACTGGCGGGTTCGGCTTCTGTACGGGCCGCGGCCAGCAGTTGACGTAGCGCTGCTGGTTGTAGCGGCCGTTGAACGAGAAGGGCTTGTCCTCGCGCCATGCTCGCATGACGAGTTCTATACCCTCATAGTAGCGTTCGCGCAGGTTGGACGGATTTTGCCCGTAGGCGTAACAGGTGTCCATCGGCGTGCCGACCGGAAAGCCGGCGATCATCCGCCCGCCCGACATGCAGTCGATCATCGCCATCTCCTCGGCGACGCGCGTCGGCGGGTTGTAGAGCGCCACCGAGTTCCCCATCACGCATATCGCCGTATCCTGCGTCTCGCGCGCCAGCGTCGACGCGATCAGGTTTGGCGAAGGCATCAGGCCGTAGCCGTTGGCGTGGTGTTCGTTGACGCAGATACCGTCGAATCCCGCCTCGGAGGCGTAGACAAGCTCATCTATATATTCATGGTACAGCTTGTGCCCGACCTCGGCATTGTAAAGCTTCGGATCGATGTCGACCCACACAGAATTATGCTTTTGCTTAAAATCGTCCGGCAGTTCCTGATACGGCATCAGGTGAAACCACAAAACTTTCATCGCGTCCTCCCGCAGGAACATTCGAAGTCATATTGCGGGGGATTGTGCCGCACCCTGCCCGGCGATGCAACGCATGGCTGAATTGCAACGCCGGATAAAATGCAAAAGCGCGGGAGCCACTGGCACCCGCGCTGACAGAACCGGAAATACGGCGCCTAGTTCGCCGCCACGATCTTCTTCATCTTTTCGACGACCGCAGCCGGCGCATTCACGGTGTCTGCGACGATTTTCGCCATTTCCGCGCCTGTCGCCGGTTCGAAGTCCAGATTGGCCTTCTTGACTTCGGCGAGCAGCGCCGGGTCCTTCATCGCGGCGTCGAATGCAGTGCGCAGCGCAGCCAGCCGGTCGGCCGGAAGCCCCGGAGGAGCGAGAATCGCGCGGCCGATTTCGGAACTCGAAATCGCGAAGGTTATCAACTTCTTGTCTTCGTCACTTTTCACCAGCTCCAGCGCCGTCGGCACGTTTGGCAGTTCCGGTGAGCGCTTGAGAACATATTGCACCAGCAGGAACATCTTTTTGTCGTCCAGCATCTTCTGCCGCGTCGATTTCATCGTGTTCCACGACGTCAGGGCGCCATCGACCTCGCCGCGTTCCATGGCCAACAGACCGTTGGTCGAACCCGGATAACCGCGCACGAGTTTGAGTTTCGTTCCAACCAGCGCATTCAGGAGCTTGGGATAGGTTTCGGACGGCGAACCCGGACCTGTCGATGCAACCGGTATTTCGGCCGTCTTTGCGCCCTCGATGTTCGTTCCCTTGGACTTGTGCCACATCACATGCACTTCGGTGTTAGACGTGACCCGGCCGATCCAGCTGAACTGATCGGCCTTGAAACGCGCCGCCTTGTTGCCGAGCGCCTGTTCCAGCGCCAGCGTTTGCGACACGATGCCCAGCGCTGTGCCGTCTTTAGGCGCGACGGAATACAGCCAGTTGGCAGCGCGGAAGGAACCCGCGCCGGGCATGTTCGAAGCGACTACGGTCGGTTTGCCGGGAATATGCCGCCCGATGTGGCGGGCGACCATGCGGCCGAAAAGGTCATAAGTGCCACCCGGCGAGAAACCGATGGTCACGGTGATTGTCTTGCCCTTGAAGAATGCTTCGGGGGATTGCGCCAGTGCGCCAGTCGCGCCAGAAACCGCGAAAAGAACGCCAAGCGCCGCAGCACGGCGCGCGTATGCCGAATTCATATCCATGCCTCCAGAATAGCCTGACGCGGCCTCTCCGCGTCCGGCGAAACGATGGTGCGGATGTGTAGCCCACGGCGAGGAAAGTCAAATTTTTCGGCTACTTTTCCAGGCCGTATCGGCTTATTCGAGCATTAACGCTCATTGTAGGTCGCGTTTAGGTCTCGCCAGCCGCGTAGCCTCTTCATACGCCAAGAAACAGCCAGTCGAGTGCGGAAACGATGTCATCGCGGAACGCGCGCAGGTCGCCGCATGGCGCTGTCAGCGTGGAGGCAGGAATGTTGGTGATTGTGAGCAGGTCGAGACGATAGGAAACGCCGGAATAAGACACTAGCGGAAGCAATCTTCCAGGACTCGCGCCAAATGCGTTCGCCGGAGCCATGAATGCCACAATCCGGGTCGCCCCGGCCCCTGCCCGCTCCGAATGAAGTGTCGATACATACGGAAACGCAGCGCGCGCCCGCGTTACCGGATTGGAATAAATATCAAGCTGCATCGTCGCGTTCGGCGAGCATTTCACGGAGCGCCTCAGCCGGATCTCCATGCTTGGCGATATAGGCTTCGTGCGCCTCCAGATCGGCCTTGACCTCCGCGGCAATTTGTTCGGCTAAAGCCTTTTTCAATGCTTCTTCCAGCGCCTTGCCGGCGACCGCTGAAACATTGATTTTCGCCGCCCGCGCCTTGGCGTATAGATCGGAATTGATCGTCAGGCTGACCGTCTTTTTCGGCGCTTGCGGATCGAACAGGGGCTTGCGCATCGCATCGCTCCACACTGGTAATCTACGCGGGTAAAATACCCGTGTCCGAATAACGAGACAAGCCCGGGAGGCGTCATGGTCCAGGCACACAATTGCAAACTCGTCGGCCATATCGATTGCGACGGCGGCGGTCAGGTCTGGATCGACGGAAATTTTCTCTACATCGGCCACATGAAAGCCCCGAGCGGTACGTCGATTTTCGACATTTCCGACCCGAAGAAGCCGAAGGAAGTCGCCCGGATCGAGCTTCCCGATGGCTGGCATTCGCACAAGGTGCGCGTGAAGGACGGGGTCATGATCGTCAACCACGAGGAAAACGGCCCGCGCAACGTGCTGGAAGCCGGCCAGAATTTTCAGGGCGGACTGATGATCTACGACGTGTCCAATCCGCGCCAGCCGAAGGAAATCACGAAATGGGTCACGCCCGGAAAGGGCGTCCACCGCTACGATTTCGACGGCCGCTACGCGTATCTGTCCGCCACCGACGAAGGCTATGTTGGCAACATCGTGCGCATCCTCGATTTGAAGGATCCGGCCAGGCCGGAAGAGGCAGGCCGCTGGTGGATTCCCGGCCAATGGGCCGCGGGCGGCGAGGAATACCCCTGGGCATGGTTCACCCAGCCGCGCTGTCACCACCCTTTGCGCACCGGCAACCGCCTGCACGTCAGCTATTGGCACCACGGCCTTTTCATTCTCGACATTGCGGACATCTCGAAACCGAAACTGGTCGGCCAGAGCCGCCGCAGTCCGGCCTTTCCGCATCCGACGCACACCTGTCTCGTCATCCCCGGCAAGCACAAGGGCCGGGACATCATGGTGGTCGCGGACGAGGACGTCGCCAAGCTGCACCCATCGCCACCGGCCTTCGCCATGGTCTATGACATCACGGACGAGACGATCCCGACGCCGATTTCGACGATTAACGTGCCCGGCATAGACCCGGACGGCGCGCCGCAGCCGCCGAACACCGGCTGCCACCAGCCGTCCGAAGTCTTCACCGGCACGACGATCCCATTTGCCTGGTTCGCGCAGGGGCTGCAGATCTTCGACGTCGCCGATCCCTTCGCGCCCGAGCGCAAGGGCTGGTACGTGCCCGATCCTGCACCCGGCGCGAAACGCTGTTCCTCAAACGACGTAACGATGGACAAGAATGGGCTGATCTACCTCGTCGACCGCGTTGCCGGCGTCGACATCATTGAATTCAACGGGTGACGCTACAGGTTACCGGGCAACAGAAGGAGACTTCCCATTCGCCCGGTTATCGTCTGGTTCCGCCACGATCTGCGCCTTGCCGACCAGCCCGCCATCCGCTCCGCCACCGACAGTGGAGCGCCGATCATCTGCGTCTACGTCTTCGATGAGTGCAGTAAAGGTCTGCGCCAGCCGGGCGGCGCCTCGCGCTGGTGGCTGCACCACTCGCTGGCCGCGCTGAAGACCGGGATCGAACAGGCAGGCGCCCGCCTGCACATTTTGCAAGGCCCTGCCGGTGAGTTGATTCCCGCCCTCGCGAAGACGACCGAAGCCGCCGCCGTTTACTGGACCCGCCGCTACGACGCCGCAGGCATCGCCATCGACACCGGGATCAAAAAGACGCTCGCTGAAAACGGCGTCGAGGCGAAAAGCTTCAAGGGCCAGCTTCTGTTCGAGCCGTGGGAAATCGAGAAACAGACTGGCGGACCCTACGGCGTCTTCACCCCGTTCTGGAAAGCCGCCAGAGCCATGCCCGAGCCTGCAGAACCCCTGGCCAGGGTAACAAGAATCGAAGACGGCGCCTGGCCGCGCAACGCCCCTGACACAGTCCCGCTCGACGATCTCGCTCTGTTGCCCACGAAGCCCGACTGGGCCAGCGGTCTGCGAGAAAGGTGGGACCCCGGCGAAGCCGGCGCGCGTCACCGGCTGAAGGATTTTCTCGACGGCCCGCTCAAGGACTACGCCGCCGAACGCGACAGGCCGGACCGCGAGTCGACCTCGTTCCTGTCGCCGCATCTGGCATTTGGAGAAATCTCCCCGCGAACCATCTGGCACGCGGCGCGCCACGCAGCGGAAGAGAAAAAGGGTTTGGGCAGCGCGCCGGACAAGTTTCTGTCGGAAGTCGGTTGGCGCGAATTTTCCTACCACCTGCTCTACTACAATCCCGATCTCGCAACGAAAAACTACAATCGACGCTACGATGCTTTCGCCTGGGAAAAACCGAAAAATGCGGCGTTCGCGGCCTGGCAACACGGGAAAACCGGCATCCCCATCGTTGACGCCGGGATGCGTGAACTCTGGCAGACCGGCTACATGCACAACCGCGTGCGCATGATCGCGGCCTCATTCCTGATCAAGAACATGCTGGTAGACTGGCGCGAGGGCGAGAAATGGTTCTGGGACACGCTCTGCGACGCCGACCCGGCCAACAACGCCGCGAGCTGGCAATGGGTGGCGGGCTCGGGCGCCGACGCCGCTCCCTATTTCCGCATCTTCAATCCCGTCCTGCAGGGCGAGAAATTCGACCCGAAGGGCGAATACGTCCGCCGCTACGTCCCGGAGCTGAAAGACGTGCCGGACAAATACATTCACAAGCCGTGGGAAGCGCCGGACGATGTGCTGCGCGAAGCCGGCGTCAAACGCGGCAAGACCTACCCCGAGCCGCTCGTGGATTTGAAAGACAGCCGCGAACGGGCGCTGGCGGTCTTCAAGTCACTGCCGGAGGCCTGATCGCAAGCAGACCGCTTCGCCGCAGTTGATCTTCTGCGTCAAACCGGGGCATAGGGTGGAGCAATTCACGTTCCGGGGGAGGAATTATGGAGATATCCACCGACGTTATCGGCGCAATCGGCAACACGCCGCTGATCAAGCTGCGCCGCGCCTCGGAACTGACGGGCTGCACGATCCTCGGCAAGGCCGAGTTCATGAACCCGGGCGGCTCCGTAAAGGACCGGGCCGCGCTCGCCATCGTCCGCGACGCCATTAACAAGGGCCAGTTACGTCCCGGCGGAACCATTGTCGAAGGCACCGCGGGCAATACCGGCATTGGCCTCGCGCTGGTGGCAAATGTTCTTGGGTTCCGCACGGTGATCGTCATTCCCGAAACGCAATCGCAGGAAAAGAAGGACATGCTGCGCCTGCAGGGCGCGGAACTGATCGAAGTGCCCGCTGTCCCTTATCGCGATCCCAACAATTATGTGAAAGTTTCCGGCCGTCTCGCCGAAAGGCTTGCCAGGGAGGCCGAAGGCGGAGCCATCTGGGCCAACCAGTTCGACAACCAGGCAAACCGGCAGGGCCACCTCGAGACAACCGGACCGGAAATCTGGAACCAGACGGACGGAAAAATCGACGGCTTTACCTGCGCTGTCGGCACCGGCGGTACGCTTGCGGGCGTGAGCATGGCGCTAAAACAGCGCAACTCCGCGGTCAGAATCGCCATATCCGATCCGATGGGAGCGGCTCTCTACGAATACTACAAGAATGGCGAACTCAAATCGTCCGGTTCATCTATCACCGAAGGCATCGGTCAGGGCCGCATCACCGAAAACCTCGTCGATGCACCGATCGATCTTGCGTATCAAATACCGGACGAAGAGGCGCTGCCGATCCTGTTCGATCTCGCCGAGCACGAAGGCCTGCTTCTGGGCGGCTCGTCGGCGATCAACGTGGCTGGCGCGATCCGGCTGGCGCATGACCTGGGGCCCGGAAAGACCATCGTCACGGTGCTGTGCGATTCCGGTTCGCGGTATGCGTCCAAACTCTTCAACCCGGAATTTCTGCGCAGCAAGAAGCTGCCTGTCCCCGGCTGGATGGAGCGAAAAGCCGGCTTCGATCCCGGTTTGATCTGATCCGCTGAGAAGCGCCCTTTTTTACCGGCCCGCTGGCATGTTCCCGCCGTAACAGCCGCCCCCGGCCCGGGGTTCTATTGCTTGCTTCAGGAATTGGCGGCCAGTCCGGCCGGCGACAAAGAAGGAAGCGGGACCATGGCAAACAACATCTTCCGCAGGGGGACATCTTCCCGAGACGTGATCGACCTGCGATTCCAGTGGCCGTGGGACGTTGCTGACAACGCAAACGGTAACGGCGGCGACGACGAAATCTGGGGCAACTGGGTCGAGAATACCCTGACCGGCGATGACGGCAACGACCTGATTTACGGCGAAGGCGGAAACGACCGGCTTTTTGGCGGCGACGGCAACGACGAATTGCACGGCGGCAACGACGACGACTATCTGTCTGGCGGCTCTGGCAATGACAAATTATTCGGCGATTCGGGTGACGACCTGATGCGCGGCCATTCCGGCAACGACATTCTCGATGGCGGCTGGGGCCACGACACGATCGAAGGCGGCAGCGGTAACGACACCCTATACGGCGGTAGTGGTTGGGATCACATGTATGGCGGCGACGGCGCAGATTACATATACGGCGGCGACGACACCGACCAGGCCTGGGGCGGCATCGGCAACGACCGCATGTTCGGCGACGGCGGCGCCGACCATCTGCATGGAGAAGACGGCGACGACCGTCTCAACGGTGGCAGCGGCGACGACCATCTCTACGGCGAGGACGGCAACGACACGCTGTTCGGCGGCGACGGCGACGACTATCTCGATGGCGCCGATGGAAACGACACGCTTTCAGGCGGCGCCGGCCGCGACGACCTGAATGGCGGTCTGGGGAACAACACCCTTTACGGCGGCGATGGCGACGACGCTCTTACGGGAGGGACTTCAAGCGGGACGAACCGCATGTATGGCGAAGAAGGTAACGACAGGTTCTACATCAAGAACAATAATACCTATTCATACGGCGGCAACGGCGATGATACTTTCCGTTTGGGCCAGTATTCCTATGGCCCGGCTACAATTGCGGACGTCAACACCGGCGCTCTGACCATCGACGGCGGCGACGGCTATGACAAAATCGAGTTCCACGCAGCCGGAACGTTCAGCAACTTTTCCCGCGTTTCCGGGATCGAGGAAATCAAAACCATCGAAAACACCACGCTCACGATGACGGAAAAAGACGTTTTCGACATGACCGACGGCGGCATCCATCATCTGTTGATCGATACGGACAGCAGCAACACGCTGAACCTGGTTGACGATACCCATTTCGCGGGCCGGTGGATTCAACTCGATGACACAAGCCGCTCGGAATTCCTCGGCGTCCTTGGCAAGACGACCTTCGAGCACAATTACGGCTACTTCCTCGATGGGCAGACAGGCGGCGGGCCGCTGATGACAGTAACCGTAAACGCCAGCGCAGAAGTCAATCTCATCTGAAAAAGGCAGCACGATGGGGCCGGCCCGCATGGGCCACCCCACACCTGCCTTGGCTGGAACGCAGCATCACCATGAGGGCCAGCCCAAATGACGCCATTGAAAACAACACTGGAAAAAATCGCGTCTCAGCGTGCATGAATGCCCCGGCAGCTCTTGCCGATTGTCCCTGCCCCAATGCCCGCAGACTACGCTGGACGTTTTGACTTGCCGTGGAAGCATTGCGGCAAACTGCCGGCTGGCCGGCCACAATTCGTGAGCGACGCAGATGTTTGCTGGCAGCAGGAACATTTGCAGCGCATGCGGGTTTCTCCAAAGACCATTGGAGAAGCCCATGACAGATATTGCGAAGACAAAGGAAAATCCGCTCGGCCAGTTTTGGGACGAACTCGATGCAGCAACAGCGGTAATGCTCGGCTCGCCCGATCATGCCGACCATATGCAACCGATGGCCGCAAACGGTTCGCCCGAAGAGGGACTGATCTGGTTCTTCACGCGGGACGATACGGATATCGCAAAAAAGGCGAATGGCGGCACCGCGCATATGTGCCTCGTCGGCAAGAATCAGGACTATCATGCCTGCGTCGCCGGCTCGCTGGATACGATCCGTTCGCAACCGCATATCGACCGCTTCTGGAATACGGTCGCTGCCGCCTGGTTTCCCGACGGCAAGCACGATCCGCATCTGACATTGCTGCGGTTCCGCCCCTCCGACGCCGCCATTTGGGCAAGCACCGGAAGCGCCATCTCTTTCGGTTGGCAGATCGCCAAGGCAAATCTCACCGGCTCCGAACCGGATGTCGGCTACAAGACCGAAGTCAGGTTTCCCGGTGCTTGAGTTCGGTGGGCAAGGCTGGCGGCAGATACAGCCAGTCGAGGCACTTGTAGACGTCCTCATCCGTGCGGGCACGATAGGCTTCGTTGCGCACGGACGCTTCCACGCCCTCAGTGTGATAGAAGATGTTCCACATGTAGCGGCTTTCGAGTTGCACGCGCGCAGTGCGCAGCAATCTTTCGTCCTCGAATTGCCGGAAGGCGGCGGTGTAGTCTTCGTTTGCGAGGTCCAGCAATTCGGCGAGGATCACGGCGTCCTCGACAGCCATGCATGCTCCCTGCGCGAGCGATTGCAGCGTCGCATGGGCGGCATCGCCCAGCAAAACCGCCCTGCCCTTCGACCATCCGCGTTTCGGCGCCCGGTCGGCTATCGGCCAGCGCCGCTCCAGATCCAGCATCCCGATCATGTCTCGCATCGCCGGATGGGCATTGGCATAGGTCGCCTGCAGCTCGGCCCTGTAGCTCTCGACATCGCCCTTTTCGGCAAACGTCGCCGTCTGGAATACCGCGACGATGTTGAAGATCGACTTGTCGCGCAGCGGATAGTTCACGATGTGAAAGCCCGGCCCGCCCCACAGCACCACATCGTCGAGCGGGACTCCGGCCGGCGCTTTTTCGATGGGTACGATCGAGCGGTGCGCCACGTACCCGATGAGATCCGGCTCGCTAGCACCGATAATCTGCTCACGCACTTTGGACCGGAGTCCGTCCGCGCCGATCAGCAAATCGCCAGAAATTTTTCGCCCGTCGGCGAGCGCAACGGTCACGCCGTCTGCGCTTTCGCTGTAGCCCGTCACTTGCGCATTTTCGTCCAGATGTATCGAGGGAACCGCCTTGCAGGCCGCCATCAGCGTCTCGTGCAGGTCGACGCGATGGATGACGATGTAGGGATGGCCGTAACGCTTGAGAAATTCAGGGCCGATGTGGACGCGGGTGACCGGCTCGCCGTCCATCGCGTCGAACATCCAGACGTTCTGGGGAACGATGGATTTCGCCATCACGGCGTCTGTAATGCCAAGCCCGTCGAAAAAGGGAAAAACATTGGGTCCGAGCTGAATGCCGTAGCCGATGGCCCCGAATTGCGGCGCCTGCTCCAGAACCCTTACTGTCCAGCCCTTGCGCCCGAGAGCGAGGGCCACCGCCAACCCGCCGACGCCCCCGCCGGCGATCAAAACCGTTCCGTTACGCACGTTTGCCTTCCCCTGTCAGCGAGCCCCGGATGGGACTTGCCGCTTTGTAGCGAAAGGCTGCTACGAACGGAATGTGCCAATCTTACGCAAAGCGGATCATGACCCAGGCGAAGGAAGAAAACCAAAGGGCGGTGACGAAGAGCGGGGCGAAGTACTGGTTGCGGGTATTGGTCATGGTCGTGTTCCGTTTCTGTCTGGCGTGTCCCTGCCGCGTTTCTCTGCGGTCTCGATGGTGTGTTTGTGCCAGATCGGAACAGGACCCGATGTGCTGGTGCGCACACGCGAATCCGGGACTTGAATGGAATTTGCCGTGCCCGGCGTAAAGCCGCTGCCCCTCGCTTCGCGACGGTCGGGGGTTCAAAGGCGAGAATCTAACCTGCTCTAAAAATTCGGCTTAAGCCGCGGCCAGCATCAGCCACGAAAAAATTGCGAACCAGATCGCCGTCGCGATGATGGGAACAACCGCGCTGTCCGCCTTGCTTCTCATGGCCCCGCCCTTCCGTGCAGTGCCGGAAACCGGAAACCGGCTCCGCCCGCGCTCTCAACTGGCAAGATTGACGCCAGTTCCACCGTGCGCGACTAATGGACATAAGGCAGATGCTCCCGGGCGTGGCGCAGATGCAGGGCACAGCAGGCAAAAAAGGTGGAAACTTCTATGGCGGCAATCGGCAAGGGACCTCTGGTAAGCACGGACTGGCTGGCGGAAAACCTCGGCGCGCCGGGCCTGTCCATCGTCGATGGCTCCTGGTACCTGCCCGCCATGAATCGCAACGGCGCGGCCGAATATATGGACGGCCACATTCCCGGCGCGGCCTATTTCGATATCGACGCTGTATCCGATCATTCGGTCGATCTGCCCCACACCCTGCCCTCGGCCGAATACTTCGGGCAGAAGGCGGGCGAGATGGGGATATCCGACAGCGACCACATCGTCGTCTACGACGGCGGCGGACTGTTCTCGGCCCCGCGGGTATGGTGGATGTTCCGGATATTCGGCGCGCGCAAGGTCTATATCCTCGACGGCGGCCTGCCGAAATGGAAGGCCGAACGCCGCCCGCTGGAAGGCGGCGCGATCCCGCGCCAGAGCGCAACCTTCCGCGCCCGGCTGAACAAGGCCGCCGTCGCCTACACGGACGATGTCGCGGCGGCGCTGAAGGACGGCTCCGCCCAGGTCGCGGACGCGCGCGCGAAAGCCCGCTTCGAGGGAACCGCACCGGAGCCGCGAGACGGGATTTCTTCCGGCCACATGCCCGGCGCGACGAACCTGCCCACCACGGCATTGGTGGCGGACGGCAAGCTGAAACCGAAGGAAGAGCTGGCAGCAGCCATTGCCGCTGCCGGAATCAATCCGGCGAAACCGGTCATCACATCCTGCGGCTCCGGCGTTTCGGCGGCGATCATCAACCTCGCCTTCGAAGTCTCCGGCCTGCCAGCACCGCGGCTTTACGACGGCTCGTGGACGGAATGGGCGACGAAGGGCATGCCGGTGGAGAAGGCGTGATTGACGGCTGTGCCAGCGCCGCGCCCATTTTGAAAGACGGCGGGCGACGCGCTCATAGACACAGCTTTGCCAGCGGCGCTTTCAATTGCCATGCAAAGCCGGCCGGATCGTAGGAAAGACCGACTTCGCCATTGGTCACCGAGCCTGCCATGCGCGAAATGACCGTATATCCGAAGCCGCGCCGCGTCGGTTCGCGAACGGGCGGTCCTCCGGACTCTACCCAGCGCATTGAAAAAGTTTCCTGCCCTTCGGGGCCGCCCACCTTCCAATCAACATCGACAATGCCGGACCCATTGGACAGCGCGCCATATTTGAATGCGTTCGTGGTCAACTCGTGAATCGCAAGGCCGATGGCTTGTGACACTTTCGGACCGATCAGCAAGGCCGGCCCGCTCAGCCGCACGCGTTCGCGCTGTTCCGGCCCCATGTGCAGCAGCTGGCTTTCCACAAGCTTGTCGATATCTGTCGACTGGGTCGGCTCGTTGACAAGCAAATCCTGGCAAGCCGACAGCGCCATCAGACGCTTGTACAACGCATTCGCATAGGGCTTCACTCCGGGATCGGTAACCGATTGCCCCACGATGGAAAGGATCACGGCCAGCAGATTGTTGCTGCGGTGATGCGCCTCCTGCATCAGCAGCCGAAGTTCTTCCTGCCGCTGCTTTTGGTCGGTGATGTCGTAGAGAACGCCAACAACACGGGTGGACCTTCCAAATTCGTCGCCCAGCGTTTCCGCCTTGCTTTTGAGCCAGCGGAAATCGCCATTGGCGAGCCGGACGCGGAACTCCGCATCGTATGGCGTCCCCTCGCGCCGTGCGGCGTCGGTCTTTTCCCGCGCTTCGGGCCTGTCTTCCTCGCAAACGGCGTCGAGAAAAGCCTCGCGGCTTGCCGGAACGTCCGCCGGCAAATTGAGCAGCTCGCGCATGGGACCGTCCCAGTGCACGGTCTCGCTGCCGATCGCGACTTCCCATGTGCCGATACGGCCGATCTCCTGCGCCAGCCGCAGCCGCGCATCGCTGACGGCCAGCCGCGCCTGCATGCGCTGGCTTTCGGTCACGTCCTCCACGATCCCGGCAAGGCCTACCGCGACCCCCTCCTCGGTCACCGGGAAAAAGCTGGCGCGCCATGATCGTGGCGACCCGGCGGATGCTGGCGTTTCTCCGTCGATAATGAAGTTCGTGACCGTTTCACCCGTCTCGAGCACCTGCTTCCACTGCGCAAGCATTTCATTGAGGTGTTCGATGTCCGGCAGCAATTCAGAAGGATGTTTGCCGACATGGTCCTCGGGCGAAATGCCGTTGATGACGGCCAGATGCTTGTTGACGCGCACATAGCGCATGTTCAGGTCCCACAGACCCAATCCCACCGGGGCGTTCTCGAATATCGTTTTGATGATCGGACGCCCGCGTAACCAGAGTTTCTCAATCATTGCGAGCCCTCGCGGGGTAGAAATGCCTGAAATCATCGCGCGAAAGGATAAACCGCCGTGTGCAGAAGTAACAAAGCACGGTCGGAAATTGCGATGATTGCCTCATTTGCGCGTCTTGTGTCCCGGCGCTTGTCCCGGCGCTCGACGCGACAGCTTGCACCCCGGCAAGCATACCGCATTAACCTGCGTTAAAGCATCGACAATCTTGATCTAGAATATAAATTTCATGTCATTTGACATTCACCGGCCGCTTTTGCGCGGAAAAGCGCTGCAGCTTTAACCTGGTTAAAGCCCGCAGCTGGCTGGAGACCAAGGCCCGTGAAGACGTCGCCCGGCCGGACGCCAGACGGTATTGAGAGCCGCCCGCCTTCCTCGCAAATCCAGGATAACTTACCCCCACACGGCCTCGTGCCGTCCATGTTCTCCGGCCGGAATGTCCCAGCGCATCGGCGCGCCGTATACCGTCAGAGGCGGTTCGAGCCGGCGGGCCGGGCCCCATGAAGTCTCTTCGATCTCCCGCGCGAGATCGTCTTGCGTTTCTGGTGTGAGCTTTTCGGCAAATCCGTCGATGGCGCGAAAGCGCGCCAGCAGAGCCGCCGTTCGCGCCAGCGAATAGCGCTGGCGCAAGCCCCTGCCTGTCGTCGCGCGTTCGTAAAGGCCGCGCATGACGCCCGCCGCCATAATGTAACCCGTGCCATGATCGAGCGCCTGCACCGGCAGCGGCACGGGTTTGTCGGCACGCTTCGCATGCATGCCTGCCTCGGCGATGCCGCTCGACATCTGCACCAGCGAGTCAAAGCCGCGCCGCGTCGCCCAGGGTCCGGTCCACCCATAAGCGTCGAGGCTGACATCGACGAGGCCGGGATTAAGCGAGCGCCGCACATCCGCCCCAACTCCGATCTTCTCCAGCGCGTCCGACCGGTAGCCATGCACCATCACGTCTGCTTCCGCGATAAGCCCTTTCATCCTGTCGAGCCCGGCCACCGTTTTCAGATCCAGCCGGGCGCAGCGCTTGCCGAGCCCGACCTCCGGCAGCGCGGCAGGCTCTTCCCATCCGAACGGATCGATACGCAAGACATCGGCGCCATATCCCGCCAGAAATCGCGTCGCCACCGGCCCGGCAAGAATGCGTGTCAGGTCGAGAACCTTGACGCCCGCCAGCGGGCGCGACGGATCGATGCGCCAGCGGACAGGCCCCGCGGCGGGGAACAACTCGGTATGCGCCAACGGTTCCTTGCCCACCGCTGCGCCCTGCGGATGCGCCGACCATTCCTCAAGCGAACGCATGGCGGCAGCGCATCCGCCTGCTTCCACAACCGCAGTTTCGAGATCGTTCGCCTTCCAGCTGGCGACAGCCGCCGTCACTTGTGTCCGGTCTTCCGCCACCCCGAGCGCCGCAAGCGCCGCGGCGCGGTGATGCGGGGCATTCGTATGCAGCCTGATCCATCCGTCCGCAGTCTTGTAGTCACCCGCTATGGCGTCCCAAAGCGGCGGAACGCTCCAGCCCTGCTCGCGCAGGCTCAGGTGAAACCAGAATGATGCGAGCCGCCGGTCGACTTCGACGCCGGGCGCATGACCGCCATTGGCAAGCCCGGCGAAAGCGGCTGCGCCAAGCCCTGCCGCGCCCACGCAGGCTGCTGCGAAGTCGGTGGTGCGAAAGGCCGAAGGCATAGCGCCGAGGCCGCTGAACATGATTCCCGCCGCGCTGTCGCCGGAAAGGCCGGCGGCATCCGCCAGCTCCATCAGAATATCTTCACTCATCGCGCAAACCGTCCGTTGACGCAGTTTATTTTGCGCCCGTGGAATCGGCATATATCAGTTTGCAGGTAATCGCTATGCGAGCTGCTGCTGCATTACGCAAAGGCCCGTCCCAGATGCCGCAATCGAGCAGATTGTCCTGATGCTTCCTGCGCGCCGAATACACGTTGATAAGCAGTTGCGGCGCGCCCTTCAGCGCCCGGCGCGCCAGTTTGCGATCGTAGACACCGCGAAAAACGAGTCTCTGCTCTTCAGGCGTAACGGTCTTGTCCTCGCTGCCGAGCCCCAAAGTGCCGTCCTCACCCGCTTCCTTTGCACCGCGCTTCGGCTCGCCGCCATACATGGCGGACACGGTCACCAACTCGCCCATCGCAGATAATTTGCGCTTGGCCGCATTGCTGAAGCGCAGGGTGACGCTGAAGGAATTGTCTTCCTGCGCCATGGCAGGCTGCAAGGGATACGCCAGCGCCAAAATCAGCGCCAGTGCCGATCCTGCGCCCGCAATCCGTCTTGCATCCATGCACTTGAAGTTCATGTCAGTCCCCTTCCCCACTATTGCTGCAAGGCCGGAGGCGGCGCCCGACCGGAACCGCCCGGCCGCAGGTCCGCCTATCCCCGCACCTCGCATTTGATGGCGCCGCGCACATTGCTGAGCGTCGCCGTCACCACGCGATCCTTGCCAATGGTAAAACTGCACAGTTGCCATGTCGAACCGCCTCGCACCAATACGAGACCCGACGGGCCAGCCTTTTGTTTGAGAACGATTTCGGAATTCTTGTGCAGCTCCGGCAGCGCCATTGTCCCGAGCATGTAGATATCGTTGCGGGCCAGCTCAATGCCGCGTTTGATCTGCACGTAGCCATAAGGCTGCGCGGGCTCGCAGCCGGAGAGCAGAGACGCCGGAACCAGCGCGGCAAGCCCACCGATAACGAGAAGCGCCGGCCAGCGCATCGCTACATTCCCGCTCCCGGCGGCCGCGCCGATTGCGAAAAGCTCTGCAGCGAGCCGGAGGCCGAGCGCAGTTCCGCCGCAAGCGCTTTCACGACCTCCAGCATCTTGTTGGCGTTGTTGAGCGCCTGCAGTTCGTTCATGAAATCGCCCCGCGCCTGAACGGTCTGCAGCATTTCGGTCAGCTTCGCTCGCGCATTCGTCAGGTCCTGGATGGCCGCTTCCGTCTGCGCGCCAACGCGCTTCCATTCCTTTTGCAGATAGGCCCGCTCCTCCGGCGAGAACTTCTTGTCGGTTTCGAATTCCTTTTGCTTTCTGCGAGCATAGTCCATGACTTTCTCGCCCAGACGCGCCACATCACCGTTATTGGCGACCATGCCGAGCGTATTAGCGATGAGGCTTTGCAGTGTGGCGATCTGACGGCGCGCCGAATCCGGCGAGGTCAGCGCTTCGATCTCGCCCGCGCTTTTCTTGATCTGCCCGCCAAGCGCCTCGAGCTGCTTCTTGAGAGCTTCGAACTGTCGCGCAAAGTCCTCGTTCGGATTGACTGTCGGGTTCGGCGAAGGAACTGCGCTTGGTGCGCCCTGTTGCCTGCCCGGAATTTCCAGCGGCGGCGCATCGCGCGCAGCCAGCGGTTGCGGCGCAAGGAATGACATGCAAAGCGCTGCGGCAATTGCAGCAAACGCAGTCCGATAGAGACGCAAATTCATTGGCTGTTTCCTTTGCTGCCCGGCTTTGCAGAACGCTAACATATTGGTAACCCTGACGCTCGTTTCCGGCAACATTGCGGTCGCACGGTGGCGCTGACGTTGCCATTAAATGAACACCAATAATTAACTATGACAGCGCCGGCTCCAGGATTAGTCTCGGGTCTCCGGGGCTGGGCGACTCCTGAAGGGAGTGCAGCCATGTGTGATTATTCCCTCGAAATGTATGCGTCCCGCCCTGCCAGGGCCGGCGAATATTACGTCACTACGCGGTTTCCCACCGGAAGCCTCGGGATCACGGCCCCCGGCGATATCAAAACCGCCATTTGCGTCCAGTGCGACACGAGGCTGGAACTGGAAAACGTACCGGCTATTCTGCGCCGGGAATACGCCCTGCAGGCAACAGAAAGCGTGACCTTCACCCGTATCGACTGTGGTGCATACCGGGACGGCGTGCGTTTCGCCAACGGCTCCGAGGTCTCGCTGCAACTACTGGGGCCGGGCGTCAAAGTCTGGCTGAGCGAGCCCTCGCTTGAGATCTCCGGTCGCGAAGCCACACCGCAAGCCGGACGGGCTGGCGCGCTGGAACCGGTTTGACGGGGAACGATCAAGCAAGATCAACCGGCGCCCTGGCGGTTTCAGCCCGCCGGGGCGAAAATTGACTGCAAACACCCCACTCATATACGGCTAAAAAACAGGCGTTTTTGCCTAATATTTAATCATTATGCCCAAAGTTTACTGGCTCATCCTCCAAAATCGCGCGTTTTCCCCTGTCGTCGGCTATAAATCGCGGATAGAAAACTGGCACGCCAACTGCTAGGGAGCGGCAGCAATTTCTGTGCGCCCGGCTTGCCCCCGGGCCATCCGACATGCAGGGAACACCAAAGCCATGAAAAAAGTCGAGGCCATTATCAAGCCGTTCAAGCTGGACGAAGTGAAGGAAGCGCTTCAGGAGGCCGGACTGCAAGGCATCACAGTGACCGAGGCCAAGGGTTTCGGTCGCCAAAAGGGCCATACCGAACTTTATCGCGGCGCCGAATATGTTGTGGACTTCCTGCCGAAGGTCAAAATCGAAGTCGTCATGTCCGACGAAATGGTGGATGCAGCGGTCGAGGCAATCCGCAAGGCCGCCGAGACCGGGCGCATAGGCGACGGCAAAATCTTTATTTCGAATGTCGAGGGGGCAATCCGCATCCGCACGGGCGAATCCGGCACCGACGCCTTGTAGGATTTCCGCACTCCGATATACCGGCCGGATGGGCCGGCCTTTCCATCCACCCAACCACCCTCTAGCAACACTCGACAGGGGCCTGACTAATGAAGAACGCCAAGGACGTCCTGAAGGCGATCAAGGACAATGACGTAAAATATGTCGACTTCCGTTTCACCGACATGCGCGGCAAGTGGCAGCACGTGACCTTCGACATTTCGATCATCGACGAAGACACCTTCGCCGAAGGCATCATGTTCGACGGTTCATCCATCGCCGGCTGGAAGGCCATCAACGAATCCGACATGACCCTGATGCCTGATCCCACGTCGGCTGTCATGGACCCCTTCTTTGCCGCAGCGACCATGGTCATCAACTGCGACGTGCTCGAACCGTCGACGGGCGAGCCCTACAACCGCGATCCGCGCTCCATCGCCAAGAAGGCCATGGCACACATGAAGAGCCAGGGCGTCGGCGACACCTGCTATTTCGGCCCGGAAGCGGAATTCTTTGTCTTTGACGACGTCCAGTTCAAGGCCGATCCGTACAACACGGGCTTCCAACTCGACTCCATGGAACTGCCCGAGAACATGGACACGCCCTATGAAGGCGGCAACCTCGGCCACCGCATCCGCACAAAGGGCGGCTACTTCCCGGTTCCGCCGATGGACTCCGCGCAGGACATGCGTTCGGAAATGCTCGCGGCCATGGCGTCCATGGGCGTCGCCGTCGAAAAGCATCACCACGAAGTGGCCTCGGCCCAGCACGAACTCGGCATGAAGTTCGACACGCTGATCGCCACCGCCGACCAGATGCAGACCTACAAGTACTGCATCCATCAGGTCGCGCAGAGCTACGGCAAGACGGCCACATTCATGCCGAAGCCCGTCTTCGGCGACAACGGCTCGGGCATGCACGTTCACCAGTCCATCTGGAAAGGCGGCAAACCGGTTTTCGCCGGCAACAAATACGCCGACCTGAGCCAGGAATGCCTGTGGTACATCGGCGGCATCATCAAGCACGCCAAGGCGCTTAATGCTTTCACCAACCCGTCGACCAACTCCTACAAGCGTCTGGTCCCGGGCTATGAAGCGCCGGTTCTGCTGGCCTATTCCTCGCGCAACCGCTCGGCCTCCTGCCGCATCCCCTACACGTCCAGCCCGAAAGCCAAGCGTGTCGAAGTGCGCTTCCCCGATCCGACGGCAAACCCGTACCTGGCCTTCTCCGCCATGCTCATGGCCGGCCTTGACGGCATCGCCAACAAGATCGATCCGGGCGAAGCGATGGACAAGGATCTCTACGATCTGCCGCCGCGCGAACTGAAAAAGATCCCGACCGTTTGCGGCTCGCTGCGCGAAGCTCTCGCCAGCCTCGACAAGGACCGCAACTTCCTGAAGGCCGGCGGCGTGTTCGGCGACGACTTCATCGACGCCTATATCTCGCTGAAGATGGAAGAAGTGATGCGCTACGAAATGACGCCGCATCCGATCGAGTTCGATATGTACTATTCCTGCTAATAGCCGGATACAGCACAGATAGCCGGAAAGGGCGTCCAGCCGGACGCCCTTTTCTTTTACGCCCGCCCCGGACCGGCCTCAACCGACGACAGGCAGCAGCAAATATGATTTGCGAGCGCCGCCTGTGAAAATCGTATTGTCGCCGCCGAAAAGCTCCGGCGGCCTGTCGCGCGGTTCGTCGTGCGTAAACCAGGCGACGCCGCGCATCGGCCCGGTTGCTCCCGGACGTTCGAAATCCTGTCCCTGAATGGTCAGGCTCAGCGTCGAGCCAGGCGGCAACGACAGGGCCATAGGCCAGATTTCGAGATCGACCTCGTAGACGTCGCCGGGCGTCAGCGGCTCGCGAAGATCGTGCGGATAATAGGGCAGATATTCTTTCGAGCGCTCCGGGTCCGTCCGCCGTTGCGACACACGCAACCAACCCTGTGTTACCGGCGCTTTGGGTTCCGGCGCGGCGATGAAGGTCATTTCGTTGCCGTCTGCGTCGAAGGCGCAGACGGTTGCGAAAATATCCATATCGGCCGTCGCTGACGAAACGAACAGTTTCGCCTTCACCGGACCGGCAATCTCGGTTTCCGCAGCGAAAGGCGGTGTCGTGAAGGTCACGCCTGCGCTGAGGGCCGGATAGGTCGTGCTGGCTTCGCGCGCCGGTTCTGCCACGTCCAGACTTTTCACCCCGGCATCGAGCCAATATTTCGTCCAGCGCGTATCCGCCAGCGGCCAGCTTTGGGACTGTCGCGTGTGCTTGATCCGGTCCCCTGGCGCCCGCACTTCTACTTCGACTGGCGGCTCCTTCTCCCACCCGTTTTCGGCGCCCTTCAAAAACCGGTCGAAGAAGCGCTTCTGCATGGCGACATTCTTCGGCTGCAGGAAGGTATGGAAATAGGATCCCCCCTGCACCTTTAGCCACTTCTGTTTCGACGCCAGGCCCAGGAAGCCGCGGATCGTGCCGCGCAGATGCAGGCCCAATCCGCCCCAGTTGGCGACAACCAGCGCCGGGATGTCGATCTTCGACAGATCCGGCGTGCGCGCCCGGTAAAATTCATCGTTGAGCGGATGCGCCAGAACATCTTCCAGATAGTCCGACGCATTCGCTTTCAGTTCCTCTTTCGACAGGCTGGCCGGCCCGGTCACGCGCTCGCCGGTGTAGATGTCTGTGCAGTTCGTATCCGGATTGCCGTACTGATTGCGTAGCACGCTGAAATTCCACCACCGCTTCAGGAACCCGGCGGAATAGATCCCGTCCAGCCGCGTCCGGTCGCGGTAAAAATCGTAGGTACCCTGCCACGGCAGCATCGCGGCCAGATACTTCGGCCGCATGGAAGCGACGAACCATTGGCTTGCCGCGTAGTAGGAAATCCCCAGAAGTCCCACCTTGCCGCTGCTCCAGGGCTGCGCACCCGCCCATTCGATGGCGTCGAAAAAATCCCGGAATTCAGCCGGCGAATTCGGATCAAGCTTGCCGGGCGATTTCCCTGCGCCGCGCGAGTCCACATTGATCAGGATATACCCGTCGGGAACCCAGGCTTCCGGATCGGGCCGCTCGAACACAAGATGCTGGCACGAAGACGCCGCAAGTATCTCCGGGTAGGTCTCGTTCAGCCGGTCCCAGGCCTCCTGCATGAACTGCCGCAAAGGCACGTCCTTGCCGTAAGGACCGAAAGTCATCAGAACCGGAAACCGGCCGGGAGCATCGGGGCGATAAATATTGGCGCTGAGCTGCGCCCCGTCGCGCATCGGCACTGCGGCATTGGTTTCGACCCGCATGGACCATAATTCGCCGGCCATCGGCTTACCTCCCGGGTGGATTTGCAGCGCTCAGTCGCCATCCAATTGTCCGGGATACTACGCTGGCCAGTCGGCCGATCAAGCGCAAGCTGGCGTCTTACGCGACCGGTTGGTAATTCGCGCGCTGCAGTACGCGACCGCGTGGATGCAATGAACCCGCGCTGGCGGCGGACGGTGCACTCACGCTGTGGCGCTCCCGGCGCGAAACCGGACGGACGAATGGAATAACCGCGGCTGGCGATTTTTCAGGCGCAGTTTGCACGCGAGCATCGCGCCGGGTCCTCTCGCGGTTGTACGGCGCTGCATGCACGTCAGGACCTGCTTGCCTGACCGTCATCCGCAGCGCCTGCGCGAGCGCCGCCAACTGCTCCGCAGCCGCCTGAGCTTCCGCTTCGCTGTTTCGCGCCGCGTCAGGTATTGCGGCAGGAGCATCGGCAGATGCTGCCGGCTTCTCGTGCCTTGGCATGGAATACGCAAACGCCGAAGCAGAAGCCCCCGCCGTCTCGCTTGTGGCGACCGTGCCGGCGTCCTGATCTGCCGTCTCGCGGCTGCGCAACAGGGAATGGATACAGAAAAGCAGAACAACGAAAACGACAGCGCGCAAATCGCCAAGCCCGCATGCGGAACCCACCCAGATCGCCGCGCCAAACGGTACCAGCTCGACAGGAGCAGAGGAAGTCCGGGAATTCTCGGCGCTCCAGCGCTGGGCGAGGCGGCGGGCGGGGAAGAGAATGACCAGCCCCAGAGCAGCAGTCACGATCATGAAATCAGCAGGCTCGTCGAGCCCCGCTCCTGCAATCGTCCATCCGATAAGGCAGGCGATCGAAGACGCTGCCGCATGTACCCGCATCGCGGCCGGCACTCCGGGCCAACAACGCTCCATGGCGATAAAAGCGCCGAGCGCTGCCGCCAGAAGAGTTTGCATGGGTAACAAGTAGAACACGGCGCCGCTCCGTATTGGTTAAGTAAATATTAACACGAAAAGGCGCGACGCCGAGCAGATGATGAACAAATGGTTAATACGAAATATTCGGCTCTAATAACACGGTTGCTTCGCTGCCGCCGTTAGCACTGATGGCCGGCTGCTGCACAAAGTCGGCTGCTTCAGCTAAGTGTTGCACGAAGCTTGCTTTTTTCTCCGCTGAAGGAACCGGTGGGCGAATTTGGCAATGAAGAACGCAACAAACAGCCTCGGAATGACACAGGTGGCGAGCCAGATCGGACGCAGATCGGGCCGGCGACCTCAAAACTGGATCGGTCTGGCACAGGCAGCGGCGTTGGCGAAGTCTCCAAGCGTCTGGATATTCGCGTTTGTTGCCGTCTCGATCCTTTCGTTCCTGATACCTGTGACCGTGCCTGTCGGCAGCTTCTACTGGGACATCGTCCTCTATCCCGATGCAGCCTGGCGCATCGCCAACGGCCAGACGCCGCACGTGGACTTTTTCGCTCCCGCCGGCGCGCTGCCCTATTATATTTACGCCCTGCTCGACGCGATCTTTCCGAACGGCTCAATGCTTTTGCTGGCGAACTGGTCGGTCATGGTCGTCGCCTTGCCGCTCATGGTGCATGTGGCCGCTGAAATGGAACGCTCGTCGCGGACAGTTACGCTCGCGTTTGTGTTGCCGTTCCTTGCTTTCGCCGCCCTGCCGCTGAACACGACCTCGCAGACGCTGGCGGTCGGCGCCGACGGGTTCGGTCTTTATAACCGCCACACAGTCCTGTTGCTTTACATACTCGTCGGCGAAATCGTTCTGGTGCGTTCGCGCAAACTCAGCCCGGTTTTCACGGCCTGCATGCTGCTTGCGCTCTTCTTCGTGAAGATCACCGGCTTCATCATTGGCGCGGCGCTGATCGCCCATGCCGTTCTGGCCGGACGCATGCAGCTCAAATCGCTGATCGCAGCAAGCGCTATTGTGCTGGCCTTCCTCGTCGCAATCGATCTACCGACCGGCATCGTATATGGCTATCTCGCAAACGTCGGCGAACTGATCGCGATGAACCAGACCGATCTGCTGAAACGCCTGCGCGACCCGCTGATCGTTCAGTTCGATATAGTGTTTCCAGCGCTTCTGCTCGTTGGAGCGCTGGTCTGGTCGATGGCGCGCAATGCACGATCCTTGCAGCCGGCCGCAACTGTGCGCGGGTTAATTGCGCAAGTCCGCAATCTCGCCGATACATGGGCTGCCTGGCTCGCGAGCGTACTTATCGCAGGCATCATTTTTGAAAGCCAGAACACGGGCTCGCTGGAGTTCGTCCACATCTGGCCTGTGATCCTGGGGATAATTCTCGCCTGGGCGCCGCAATCCTGCCCCCCCAAATTACGGCGCGTGCGTATTGCCATTCTGCTGCTCGCGGCAATAGTGGCTTTGCCGACTGCCGTTCATCTCGTTTACCGCTCAACCCGGGTCGTTGCGGTCGCATTCGCCTATCCCAATGCCAGCCTGCCGAATCTGGGAAAGCTCGGAATTGTGTCGGCGAAGAAAGACTTTCTCGTCCGCGCGCCGATGCTGAACCAGCACTACGCGACTTTCTCCGACGCATTCAGCAGTATGGCCATCAAAAAGCAGAACGTCATCTTCAACTTCTACGCAGAGCCCGACTTCCAGCTCGCGTGGATGCTGGCTGCCTCGCAGGCGGTGACGGCCATCGAAGCATACGAAAAGAAGAACAGCGTCCGCTTCGACGAAATGATGATGCTCGATTTCATTGACCCGGTAACCTACAACATGAAGCGTAAACCCGTGCGTACAATCTCAATTGGAATGTCGGAGGGACGCACGATCCCGCCACTGACGTCCGAACGTCGGCGGGCGGTCGAACAGGCCGACGCGATCCTTTCACCCAGATGTCCGGTCACCTCGGTGCAGGTCGCGATCAAGAAAGCCTTCGCGCCGGTGCTCAACCGCCGCACGAAAGTCAACATCTCCCCATGCTGGGATGTCTATCTGCGGCCGTCCCCGATCCGCGGGTCTGCCAAGACGACCGTCGCCTTTGCGGGCAGCGCATATTAGCCGGGCGCGTGATGACGTCCGGCGCCGCAACGGTCGCGGCGGCAGTTTCCGCGTGCTACGTTTTCGAACTTCAGAAAGGCTGTAGCGGGGAAACCGGACATTGATGCTCGTTCTTCAAAGCCTGGCCGGGCTTGCAATCATTCCATTGCTGGCCTGGAGCTTCTCCGAAAGCCGCACGTCGCTTCCCATCGGACGCCTCGCCAAACTGTGCGCCACCGGCATCGGTCTGCAATTTGCCATTGCCGTCGTATTCATCGTCCTGCCGCAATCGAAAGTCCTGTTTGCAGCCATTGTCGCCGCAGTTGCGGCGCTACAGGCAGCCACGAACGAAGGCATGAAGTTCCTGTTCGGCTACCTCGCCGGCGCCGAGGCTCCCTTCCCCGTGCGCGATCCATCGAAAGGATTTGTCCTCGCGCTGCAGGCTCTGCCTCTCATTCTTCTGATGAGCGTGCTGTCGTCGCTATTCTATTACTGGGGTCTGCTGCAGCGCGTCGTCGCCTTCTTTGCCTGGATATTGCGCCGGACAATGGGCATTGGCGGCGCAGTAGGAACCGCAGCCGCTGCGAACATCTTCGTGGGCATGGTTGAGGCACCCCTGTTCGTGCGCCCCTATATTGCCGGTATGAGCCGGGGCGGCGTTTTCGCAATGATGACAACCGGCATGGCGACGGTGGCCGGAACGGTGATGGCGCTCTACGCCAGTTTCCTCGAACCTGTCGTGCCGGGCGCGGCGGGACATATCCTCGTTGCTTCGATCATGAGCGCACCGGCGGCGTTGCTCATCGCGCGGATCATGGTCCCCTGGGAGGAGGCACGGGACGAAGCGGACCGACTGCAAGAAAATGCCCTTCGGCATGACGCCCCGACTTCTTCGGTCATGGACGCCATTGCGCGTGGCACTGCCGACGGAATCCGTTTGCTTGTATCCATCGCTGCGATGCTTGTCGTCATGGTTGCGCTGGTCGCTCTGGCGAACATGGTGCTCGGCGCAGCATCTTCCCCGTTCGGGATAAAGGTCACCATCGAACGCGTTTTTGGTTGGGCGATGGCGCCTGCCGCCCTGCTGGCGGGCATTCCCTGGTCCGAAGCCGCCAGTGCGGGCGAGTATCTCGGCGTCAAGACAGTACTGAACGAACTGCTGGCCTACGCCCGGCTTGCCCAGGAAGGCAACGCGCTTTCGCCGCGCACGCGCCTTATTCTGCTTTACGCACTCTGCGGTTTTGCGAACTTCGGCTCGCTCGGAATCATGACCGGCGGTCTTCTTGCCATGTGTCCCGAGCGGCGCGCCGAGATATTGTCGCTGGGGCCGAAATCTCTGGTTTCCGGAACTCTCGCAACGCTGATGACCGGAGCAGTGGTCGGGGCGTTGACCTGGCCGTAATCGCCCTCGCCAACGGTTGACCGCCCACCGGCTGCACCATATCACTGATGCAAATATCTGTTGGAGCAGCCTGATCAGGCTGCGGAGGCCGATCCGATGGCAGACGCCATAACGACCGCCAGCCTTTCGGCGAGCCTGAAGCGCACTGATCTGTTTCGCAGCGCCAGCGAAACGGCCATCGCGGCGCTTACCTCCGCAGCCATCCCGCGGACATGGGCGACAGGCGAGCAAGTGTTCGCCGCAGGCGATCCTTCCGACGGGCTCTATCTGGTCGCCGACGGACTGATCCGCCTGACGCTGCTGACAGAGGCGGGCAGCGAACTCACCGTTCGCGATGCCGGCGCCGGCGACCTGTTCGGCGAGATCGGCGCCATCGACGCAAGCCCGCGCACCGCGACAGCAAGTGTCGCCTCGCGCGGCGCAACGACGGCTTTCCTGCCCGCGGAACGGCTATCGGAAATCCTGCGCCAGCATCCCGATCTGCTGCTCGATATCGCACGCAAGCTCTGCCGCCGCCTTCGCGAGACCACCGAGCAGCTCGAAGGGATCGCGCTTTATCCCCTTCGCCAGCGGGTCGCCCGCTATATTCTGGCCCGCGGTTCGGAGACCGGCCGCGATAGAGGCGGCGGCAAAAGATCGGTCTCCATCGCCCTGTCGCAGTCCGAACTCGGGGCCGTTCTCGGCGCCAGCCGTCCGAAAATAAACGCCGCACTCGTCGAACTCGAGCGCTCCGGTTGTATCGAGAGGCGTGGCGCGCTGATCTACTACGATGCCGCCGCAATTGCGTCCGAAGCCGGAGTGCGCGCCGATGCGCAGAACTGACGGCCAGCGGCAGGGCGCGTTCGCCGGTATTCTCGCGATAGCGCTCGTTCTGGCTATTTATGCCGCGAACCCGGGCGGAACAGCCTTCGGGCTCCGGGAAGCGTGGTTCGATCGCCTGACCTCCCTGTGGCCGGCAACAGGTCCGGACACACACGTCGCGGTCGTGAACATCGACCGCGAAAGCCTGGCGCGGATCGGCCCGTGGCCCTGGCGGCGCAAGCAGATCGCGGCTCTGCTTGCCAGACTGGCGGACTTCAAGCCGCAGGCGATCGCACTTGACGTTCTGCTCGACGGTGGCGACCGCAACGGCCCGGGGGCCGTTTTGTCGCGTCTGTCCGTCAGCGAACAGAGGCCCGATCTGCAGGCCCTCGCCTCTGGCTTCCCGGACGAAGACAAGGCGATTGGCGCCGTCATGGACAGCGGTGCGACCCTGGTCCTGGGGCTCGGCATCGCACAAGCGGGCGGCGACGCGTTCCCGCCACTCGTCGTCGCAACCGAGGGGGAAGGCGACGTGCCATTCCAGCCGGTAACCGTACCCGGTTTTTCCGGCCCACCGCCTGCTATTGCGACATCGGCCGCGGGCCTAGGCGTACTCTCGCTCGATACCGACCGCGACGGAAGACTGCGGCGCGTACCGCTGATTTTTTCGTCCAGCGATCCGAAAGTCCCTGCCCTGCAGGCTTCCTTTGCGCTGGAGACCGTCCGTGCTGCGTCCGGCGCCGGCAGCATAATCCTCGACCTGAAGGCGAAAGTCTTGCAGGCAGGATCGAGCTATATTCCCCTCTCCGGCGACGGTCTGCTGCGCCTGTATCCCCGCGATCCGTCGTGGTGGGAAGGGCGAACGATTTCTGCATGGCGTATCCTGGCAGGCGAAAAGCCATCCGTTTCGGAGAATACGATCTTCGTCGTCGGCAGTTCCGCGCCGCAGGCAGGCGCCTATCTGCCGACTGCCTTTGCAGGCGCCCAGCCCTCGCTGGCAATCTACGCCGCCGCCATCGATCAGATCCGTGGCGGACGGCATCTGGTTCGCCTTCCAGGCTCGCCGGCAAGCGAACTTGCGCTTGGCGTAATAGCGGGCCTTGCCGCCCTGGCCGCCGCACTTGTGCTGCCTCCGGTCTGGCTGTCAGCCGCAACGGCGGCCCTTCTGGCAGGTCTGTTATCGGCCGGGGTTCTCGCGTTCCGCCAATACGGCGTCCTGGCAGATATGCTTCCGGCGGCGGCAGCCGTTCTTGCCGGCGCCATAGCAGCGAGCCTGACGGTGCATGGCCGCATCCGCGCCAACAAGGCGGCGGTGGAAGCACGCTTTGCCCGCTACATGTCCCCCGCTGTCGTCGAAATCCTGGCCCGCAACCCGCAGACACAGCGCATTGCGCCGCAACGCCGGGAGGTGACGGCCATCTTCACCGACCTCGAGGGCTTTACGCCTTTCAGCGAGCGCACGCCACCGGCCGAACTCGTAGCCACTCTCGACCGCTATTTCGAGCTGATTGCCGGCGTCGCGATCGCGCACGGCGGCATGATCGACAAGATCGTCGGCGACGCCATTCATGTGTTTTTCAACATGCCGCTGGATCAGCCCGACCACGTCGAACGCGCGTTGGGTTGTGTCAGGGCCATCCATGCAGCAACCGAGGGCTTCCGCAACGAGCCGCGCCAGAAGGACCTCGGGCTGGGACGCACGCGTATTGGCATGGACACCGGCTGGGCGACTGTTGGCGACATCGGCGGCGGCGGCAAGCTCGATTACACCGCCCACGGTGAAGCGATCAACCGGGCGGCCCGCCTTCAGGCGTTGGCGCGCGACTATCCCTCGGGCATCCTGATAGGCGAAGGCGCAGCAAGCCGCCTCGCTTCGACCAGGGGTTTGCAGCTGGCCGGCGAGGTCACGCCGCGGGGATTGTCGAAAGCACAGAAAATCTACACCCTCGTATAGCGCTATGCGTCCATTACCTGATCGAAGCCAGCGCCGCATCGATACGGGCCTTGCCCCATACCACGGCGGGCGTTGGCGGCGCTCCGGGGCGCGCGATATTGGTCCCCTCACCCGGACGCAACAGGACAGGAACGTTTGCGGCCGTAACCAGCACTTCCCCGTCTTCGACGAATACGCCGAAGACGCCATTGCTCGGCCCTGCGAAAACCGTGGTGCCCCGCACCGCCAGCAAGGCGAACGGCGAGCAGATGTTCACCGGCGGCTTCGGATCCGGCGGCTTGCGCTGGAACAGCAACGCGCCCGAGGCGAGGTGAATGTTGCCACCACGCCGCAGCAATTCGTCGTCGATGGTAACTTGCGTTTTCTCGCCCATGAACAGCCGGGTCGACTGGCCGAGTTGCACCTGCAGGCGCGAAGCCGGATTTGTACGCAGGAGATCGCGCACGAACACGCTCTCCTCAAGACGGAGAACCCGTTGGAGGCTGCCCCGCGTCGCCGCCGCTGTCCCGCGGATGCCCGCGACCTTGCCCGCTTCGACGGCCCCATCGCGCCCGGCCTGCGCCATTGCGCTATCCAGCGCCAGGGCAGTGGCGGCCAAACCGGCGCCCAGACCAACTCCCATGCCTGCCAGCATCTGCCGCCTAAACAACGCGTTCGCGCTCCAATCACCACTGCTCATCTTCGCCTCCCGCTTGCCCCAGGAAACCTGAGCTCCCTGCAGCGATGCTTAACGAAACGTATAGACCGGATATTTGCAACACTTGTCTGATCTGTTCCGGCTGTCCGCTGGCCGGCCCGCTTTATGGGTCTCTCTCCCGGCCGGCCCCTGGACGCCCGCCCTCCGGGCTCTCGTCCGGAGGGCGATAGCTGTGGCTGTATCAGTCGCAGATACGAACGCGTTTCCACACCCAGACCCAGGTTCCGCGACGTTCATCCCAGATACGGACGCGCTGGCGTTCCCAGTGGCACTGCTGGCGGTAACCGCCGCCATTGCCGCCGTAGCCGCCCGATCCGCCATAGCCGCCGCCGTATTGCGCGGTCTGGTAGCTGCGGTGGCCATCGCCATAACCGCCGCTGTAGGCATTGCCTGCCGTGATGCCCGCCGTCAGGGCAGCGCCGGCGACGAGTACCGAGAAAACGAAAGACTTCATGACTGTGCTCCTTATGTTGCGAGCCGCCGTACCGGCGTTCTCGAGAAGCACCATGCAGTTTCCCGACCCGGTACGCTGTTCCCGTCGGAACAGGCTGGACGCGAGCCCGCGAAAAAGCTGCTATCGCAAACGCGCAGTTCCGCCGGCGTCACGCAAACGTCGCACAACGCGCCTATCGCAGCGCTGCCCATTCACGATCCGGACCGGAGGCCCGCATGTCCGACAAAATCGCCCCCGTTGCCCTGTCCCGCGCAGAGCGCGCGGAACTGGCCGAAGACATCCCTTCCAATCCCTCTCGGAACGCCACGATGGGCGATCTGATCGCCGCGCGCTTTGGCCGCCGGGATATCCTGCGTGGCGCTTTGGCCGTTTCCGCAATCGCCGCAACAGCGCCGCTGACGGCGTTGTCCACGCTTGAATCGGAAGCGAAGGAAACCGCCAAATCATCGTTCGATTTCAAGGAACTGGCGGCAGGATCGGATTCAACGCATCATGTTGCCGACGGCTATGCCGCAGATATCCTGATCCGCTGGGGCGATCCGCTTGTGAAAGGCGCGCCAGCCTTCGATCCGGTGAAGCAGACAGCCGCAGCGCAGCAAATGCAATTCGGCTACAACAACGACTTCCTCGGCTATTTCCCGATGCCGGGCGCAGCGAAGCCGGGCGAACATGGCCTCTTGGTCGCGAACCACGAATATACAAACGAGGAAATAATGTTCCCCGGGCTTGGCGGCCGTCAGGAAAAGGCTGCCTTCGCCGGAATGACGAAGGCACTCGTTGACATAGAGATGGCCGCCCATGGCGGGGCCGTTGTCGAGATCAGGAAGGAAGGCGGCAAGTGGGCTGTCGTCGCCAATTCGAAATACGGCCGGCGGATCACGGCCGATACGCCGATGGAGATAACCGGCCCTGCAGCCGGTCATGCGCGGATGAAGACCCGCGCGGATGCGGGCGGCACGAAAGTGCTCGGCATGATCAACAACTGCGCCGGTGGCGTCACGCCCTGGGGCACATGGCTGACCTGCGAAGAGAATTTCAACAACTACTTCCGGGGCAAAGGCGACGGCCACCCCGAGGCGGCGAAGCTGAAGCGCTATGGCGCGCCGGCGAACCAATACGCCTGGGGCAAATTCCACGAGCGCTTCGATGTCGCCAAGGAGCCGAACGAAATCAACCGTTTCGGCTGGATCGTCGAGATCGATCCGTTCGACCCGGCTTCTGTGCCCAAGAAGCGGACTGCACTTGGCCGGTTCAAGCATGAGGGCGCGGAGGGCGTGATCGCCAAGGATGGCCGCTATGTCATCTATACGGGCGACGATCAGCGCTTTGACTACGTCTACAAATTCGTGACGGAAGGAAAGGTCGACACCGCCAACCGGTCTGCGAACAAGGACTTGCTCGACAAGGGCACGCTCTACGTCGCGAAATACAATGCGGACGGCACGGGCGAATGGATGCCGCTTGTGCACGGCCAGGGGCCACTGACAGCCGCCAACGGGTTCGCCAGCCAGGCAGACGTGCTTATCGACGCACGTATTGCCGGCGACAAGCTCGGCGCCACAAAGATGGACAGGCCGGAAGATGTCGAAGCCAATCCCAGGACCGGCAAGGTCTATGTGATGCTGACAAACAACAGCCGCCGCAAAGCCGATCAGGTAGACGCAGCAAACCCCCGCGCGCAAAACGATTTCGGCCATATCATCGAGATGATCCCTGCCGATGGCGATCATGCCGCCACGAAATTCCGCTGGGAAATTCTGGTAAAGTGTGGCGACCACACGGTGGCCTCCACCGGCGCCAGCTTCAACAGCGCGACGACGAAAGACGGTTGGTTCGGCATGCCCGACAACGCCGCCTTCGATCCGGCGGGCCGGATGTGGGTCGCCACCGATGGCAATTCCCCGAAAAAGACCGGACGAAACGACGGCCTGTGGGCCATCGAAACCGAGGGGCCGATGCGCGGTACGTCCAGGCACTTTTTCCGCGTGCCTAACGGCGCAGAATTGTGCGGCCCGTGCTTCACTCCGGATGGCGAAACCCTGTTCGTGGCAATCCAGCATCCGGGCGAAGGCGGCAAATCGACGTTCGAGAAACCGGACACGCGCTGGCCGGATTTCAAGGACAACATGCCGCCGCGCCCGTCCATTGTCGCAATAACGAAACAGAACGGTGGCAAGATAGCCTGAGTAGTGGGCAAACAGCGGTTACGCTGCCCGTAGCGCCTTTCAGTACCAAACCATATTGAGCCCGGAGCTTCGGCTTCGGGCTTTTTCATGTCTGGCACGGCCTTTGAAGGTCTCTCCGCGCGGGCAATTCGGCTAACGAACCTGTGCCATTCCGGCGCAGCCGGGCTGTCAGATCAAAGCGCGGAGACAGATATGACTCGCATCGCAGAATTTCTTGCCGACGAAAACGGCGCGACCGCTATCGAATATTCCCTCATCGTCGCGCTGATCGCCGTCATGATCATCGCCGGCGTGATGACCGTGGGGGTGAAGCTGAACCAGCTTTTCGTAGAGGAAATAGTCAACGCCTTGAAGTAGCAAAGTAAAAACAGAAGTCTGGCGAGGAGCCTGCCCGGCTGTCTCCAAATATGCACAATTTTGTTCTTTTTTCGTTCCTGACGCCTTTCCGCACCCCTCGCTGCGCGCCAAGTCCTGTATATTGCCAAAAGCGAATCAGGACCCGAGGCCAGATGTCCCCTCCCAACGATCTATTCGGCAGCGAACCCGAGCCCTTGCGGGCGGCGGACGGCGGCGCGACCGGAGCCGGCAAAGGCAGGACGGCGGGCCGCAAGACGGGCAGCAAGGATAGCGGCAAGAACGCCGTAAAGAGCACGGCCGGAACGAACGGCGGGACGCCCGGCGAGGACGGCTACAACGCCTCCTCCATCGAAGTTCTCGAAGGACTGGAACCGGTACGCCGCCGTCCAGGCATGTATATCGGCGGCACCGACGAAACAGCCCTGCATCACCTGTTCGCCGAAGTTATCGACAATTCCATGGACGAAGCTGTCGCCGGCCATGCAAACTGGATCGAGGTTCTGGTCGAACCGGACAACTGGCTCACCATCACCGACAACGGCCGCGGGATTCCCGTAGATCCCCACCCGAAGTTCAAGGACAAGTCGGCGCTGGAAGTCATCATGACGACGCTGCATGCCGGCGGCAAATTCGATTCCGGCGCCTACCAGACCTCCGGCGGCCTGCACGGCGTCGGCGTTTCCGTCGTCAATGCGCTATCGGACACGCTGGAAGTGGAGGTCGCCCGCGGCCAGCAGCTTTACCGGCAGGACTTTTCCCGCGGCAAGCCGAACGGCAAGCTGCAGCAACTCGGCAAGGTCAACAACAGGCGCGGCACGAAGGTGCGCTTCCACCCGGACGAGCAGATCTTCGGTAAAAGCGCCAAATTCCGCCCCGGCCGTCTTTTCCGCATGGCGCGTTCGAAGGCCTATCTCTTCGGCGGCGTCGAAATCCGCTGGAAATGCGCGCCGGAGCTGGTCGCCGGCACCGACGTGCCACCGGAAGCGACGTTCCGCTTTCCCGGCGGCTTGAAGGATTATCTGGCTTCCGACATCGACGGCAAGGAGCGGGTTGCCGAGCAGATGTTCACCGGCAAGGTTGAAAAGCCCGGCGGTCACGGATCGGTCGAATGGGCTGTGAGCTGGCTCGCCGCCGACGACGGTTTCGTCCACTCCTATTGCAACACAATCCCGACGCCGGACGGCGGCACGCACGAGGCAGGTCTCAGAACCGCCCTGCTCCGCGCCCTGCGCGATCACGCCGAGCGCATCGGCCAGGCCAAGCGCGCCGCCGCCGTCACCGCTGACGATGTGATGGCCTCCTGCGCCGCGCTGATTTCGGTCTTCATCCGCGAGCCGGAATTCCAGGGCCAGAACAAGGGCCGGCTCATGTCGAGCGAGGCGACGCGCATCGTCGACAGCGCAGTGCGCGATGCTTTCGATCACTGGCTCGCCGCCTCGCCCAACCAGGCGTTGAAACTACTCGACTGGTCCATCGAACGCGCCGAGGAGCGCCTGCGCCGCCGCGCCGAGAAGGACGTCGCCCGCAAGACCGCCGTGCGCAAGCTGCGCTTGCCCGGCAAACTGGCTGACTGCACCAATTCCGACCGTAACAAATCCGAGCTTTTCATCGTAGAGGGCGATTCCGCCGGCGGCTCGGCCAAGCAGGCGCGCGACCGGGCTTCGCAGGCGATCCTGCCGCTGCGCGGCAAGATCCTCAACGTCGCCAGCGCCACCCGCGACAAGCTGGCCGCCAACCAGCAGATCGGCGACCTCGTCCAGGCTCTTGGGTGCGGTCAGGGCTCGCATTACAAGGAAGACGATCTTCGCTACGGCCGCGTCATCGTGATGACCGACGCCGATGTTGACGGCGCCCATATCGCTTCGCTGCTGATCACCTTCTTCTGGCGGCAGATGCCGAAGCTGATCGAAAACGGACACCTCTATCTGGCCGTCCCGCCGCTGTTCAAACTGACGCAGGGCGCGAAAACAGCCTACGCCCGCGACGAACTTCACCGGCAGGAGTTGATGAAAACGGTCTTCACCGGCCGCGGCAAGGTCGAGGTCAGCCGCTTCAAGGGCCTCGGCGAAATGATGCCGGCACAGCTCAAGGAAACCACCATGGACCCGAAGAAGCGCATTCTTCTGAAGGTTCAGGTCGTGCCGGAAGATCGCGAGGCAACCGGCGACAGCGTCGACCGCCTGATGGGCAACAAGCCGGAACTGCGCTTCGCCTTCATCCAGGAACGCGCCGAATTCGCGGATACCCAGACGCTGGACGTCTAAGCGATAGGTGGACTCTACCGGTCAATACTTGCACGCGTCCTCGCGCCGCGCGCGGCGCACGGTAAATTCGAACGAGCGCATCGCCTTTGCGTCGGCGGCATCGATAGCAAGGGCCGCGCGAATATCGTCTTCCGAAGCGCCCATCCTCAACATGGCGGCAGCCGCAAGGTCGCTCGACGGGCGGAGCTTTTTCGCCGCAAGCGCCGCGACACGGTCGTGCAAGCCCGGTAAGTGTGAGGACGCAGCCGGCCCAAGACGGCACAGGGAGCGCAATCCTGCCTGCCAGACTGCCGACCAGTTGCGCGAAAGATATCGCGTCTGCCTGTCGCGCGCATCGCGAAGCGAAAATGCATCGTCCATCATCGCGAAAATCTGCGGCAGGACGTCTGCGCCAAGAATGTCGAGCCGTCCCAGCAAAGTATCCGCAAAAATCCGGCGCTCGCGGTCTCGCGTCAGTTCCAGAATGCCGGCGCGATAGTTTTTCAATGCGCCTGCAGGCAGCACGGCCAGAGATCGCGTCACCAACCGAAGCTGAGTGTTCCAGCGTCCAGTGGCCCAGTTCTCGGACGGTTTGCCGCCCAGCCCATCCAGCCGCGCAAAAAGCGCAGCGGCAAAATCGGAGGCAAGATCTGGCTGGCCTTCCGCAGCAAAGCCGATCGCTCCAACCGACTGCGAAGGCAAATCGAGCCGCTGGTCCTGGGTTATCCGCAACATGCGCCGTCCATCCTCCGGACCGGCTCCGTTGCCGCGCCGCGTGAAGGGCGAACCGATACTCGATACGTAATCGGCGACAATTTTCACATCGAGTTCGGACACGCTGTCCTGTTTTTGCAAAACCCTGTCCGCTGCGGCCGCCTGTGCCGCCCGCAGTTCGCTCTGGATTTTCGTGCCCGACGCTACGGACACTTGCGATGCAGAGATGGTCGTTGCATCCGGCTCCAGCGCCAGGCCAAGCCTGTCCTGCAGGAACTCGCCGAGAGGCGTGCGCTCGTAGCGTTCGCGGTTGCGATAGCGATATCCGCGCATCCAGCCGTTCTTCATCGCGAACTGGTATCCATGCAAATATACAGGCACGAATATCCAGGGCGGCCGGCTCCAGCTTATACGCGTGCGACGGTATGCTTCCTCCAGTCCGCCGCGTCCGCGCCGCCAAAACGCGATGCGGTCCGCCTGAACCGTATCGGCCCAGGCATGGAACCCCGCGCCATACGGTGACTTGCCCGCCGAAACGGTCCCGTAGGCCAGCAATGCGTCGGCCTTTTCCAGCGTCATTGCTTCGCCGGTCAAGCACGTCCCCCCGGCAAGCTTCAGCCTAATCAGTTCAACCGGCTTCACCGGCCGAACAATCTTTTCGCCCTTCTGGCGCGGCGGCCGGGGTATCTGCAGGGGTCGGATGCTTTTGAGCCCAGCGGGCTCGGTGCAGTTCCCGCGCGCCTCGAGCCGCCAGGCGATGCCCTCCATTCCCGCGGCGGGCTCAAGCGAAGGCCACGGTGGTGTAAGGTACGGCTGCGACCTGCGTCCCCGCCGCGACCGGACCCGTGGAGGCGGCATCGGCGGCGCCGAAGTCAGCGCCAGCACCTGCTTCGCCGCCCCTGTCAGCAGCAGCCGCTGGCACAGGTCGTCGCAGGGGTTTTCGGTATCGCGGCTGCTCCGCGTGTTGCGCAAAACAGCCAGCGTTCCGATCGGACGCCGGTCTTGAAGTTCGTCCTTGTCCCCGGCCGCCAGCGCGTTGGCTTTGCCGTCCAGCCACCAGTCCACGCGCCAGGCGCGAAACACGAAAAATTCGGCCATGACTGCGAGCGCCAGGGCGAAAATCATGCCTGCATTGGCGCTGCCGCCGCGAAAGGCGTTGATAGCACCCCACGCCAGCCGCACCGCGAGGACGGCCAGAAACACCGCAGGCAGCAAGGCGAGCAGGAAATAGACGGGGATGCCGATGACCGAAATCATCGCGATGATCGCCGCGCCGTGGCCGAATGGCGACATGGCGAAAAGCGCCAGCAATCCCGTCAGAATGACGAGCGCATCGAGGCCTGAAAGTGCACGAAACCAGCGCATCGCCTTCCCCATTTGAAGCATCCACTATAGGCGCGCGCTCTTGCCCTGGGGTAAACTTGAGCGGCTGTCTGCCCTGTTCCCGGGGAAACAGCACACTTTGGCCGGACAGGGTAAACAGGAAGCATGGAAACCCGGCAGTACCTCACGAAAGGATCTCGCCATGACACGCTTCGAAACCTTCAGCCTCTCCGCCATGGCGGTTCTCGCCGCCGCCCTGGTGGCAATCGTCCCGCAACGCGCCTGCGCGCAGGTTCTACCGCCAGCCGTCTCGCCGGACCTGCGCCATGCAGATACATGCTTCTCCCGCAGCTATTCGGATAGCCACCTGCGCAAGCGTCCACGCCAGATGGTTTCGCGCATCGTTGCAGCCGCCCTCGACCGTCCGGCAGGACAGGTCAATCTGCCGCCCAACACATCGGAAATGCTCATTGGAATTCAGACCCGCACGAGCGGTATCTGGAAAACGCGTCTGGCCTATTGCACGTTCAGTTCCGGCGCGACGAAGCAATGCCAGCTTGAAAGCGACGGCGGCGCGCTCACCATTACCGATCGTCCCGATGGAACGATCCTGATCCGCACGCGTGGCGAAATTCGGCTCGGCGAAGAGGACAGCCTTGCAGAAATCGGCGGCGCGATAAGCGACGACAATGCCTTTATACTGAGTGGCATCGGCTGCCGTCGCGCACCCCCGCAATAGGTTTGGCCTAAACAGCGCCGCCCCTTGATAGTTGAAACCATCCCTTATGCACGCATAGCGTGCGGCCCTTAACGCGTTGTTTACCTTGACCGGCTTATACTCCCGCCAAATGTTTTCGTAGGTTTTATGCTGGGAATAGTGCCATGAACATATTCGGCGCCAGCGCTGCAGGCCAAGGCAGCAATGGCCTTGTCCGCAATATCGTCGTTGCATCGGCCCTGATTTTGACGGGCGCGCTCTTCGTCGCCAACTCGCTGGTTTCCGCTTCGCGAGACGGCACGCTCGAGCGAATCGCGGGCGGCGGCAAGAACGACCTCAACAGCCGCATGGCGAATATGCCTCGGCCCAGCAACGAACCCGGCCGGCCAATTGGCGTGCGTTACGGGAACGTCGACTACACTACGACGGCAACCATTTCGGATGGCAAATCAAGATTCAAGAACGTTGTTGCGACCCCCTCTCTCGGCATGCCGGATTGAAAGCGGGACTTGGAGAGGTTACCGCCTTCCCGGGCTTGAATGCGAATTTCATTGACTTTGCCGCGAAAACGCTTATGTCAGGCGCAGAACCAGTCGATTCAGCTTGTGCCTCGTGCCGGATTGAATCGCGCCGCGAGTTGCAGGTTCAGCGGCTCGGGCAAAACAGTTCTTCGGCGCGCCTCCGCAGTTTGAGTTGACACTCTGGCGGAACACGCGTCAGCCCTCCAGACCATTCCGGACCTTAAACACATCCGGGCCTGTTTAGGCATATCGTTTGGAGCATTCGAGCGGAGCGGGAACCCGCTCCACCGCGGTGGAATGACAAGTGTTGTCATAAAACACACACCAGCGGACATTAAACCGGCCATCGCACGGCCACCGCGGCAGCCCATGGACGGGCAAGAAGCATAAACTGCGCCGTAACCGATGCGATCCACGCCCCCCAAACGAGAAAAAACAACATACAATGGAATTTAAAGACCTCGGACTGAGCGAAAAAGTCCTCAACGCCGTCACAGCTTCCGGCTACACCATCCCCACCCCCATCCAGGCGCAAGCCATACCTCCTGCCCTGCAGGGCCGCGACATCCTCGGCATTGCGCAAACGGGCACCGGCAAGACCGCAGCCTTCACCCTTCCGATGCTGTCCCGACTGGAAACCGGACGCGCACGTGCACGCATGCCGCGCACGCTGATTCTCGAGCCTACCCGCGAGTTGGCCGCACAGGTCGAGGAAGCTTTCAACAAATACGGCGTCAATCACAAGCTGAATGTCGCGCTTCTTATCGGCGGCGTCTCTTTCGGCGATCAGGAACAGAAGATCATGCGCGGCGCCGACGTGCTGATCGCCACGCCCGGCCGGCTGCTCGACTTCCACGAGCGCGGCAAGCTGCTGCTGACCGGCATTGACATTCTCGTCATCGACGAAGCCGACCGCATGCTGGACATGGGCTTCATCCCCGACATCGAAAAAATCTGCAAGCTGGTGCCATTCACGCGCCAGACGCTGTTCTTCTCGGCAACCATGCCGCCGGAGATCACCCGCCTGACCGAGCAGTTCCTGCAGAACCCGCTGCGCATCGAGGTTGCCCGCGTCGGCGCGACCGCTGCAACGATTACGCAAGGGCTGGTCGCTTCGCACGGCGGCCGCGACAAGCGCGAGACCCTGCGCAAGCTCCTGCGCGGCGCGGAAAACTTTCGCAACGCCATCATCTTCGCCAACCGCAAGCGCGATGTGGCGATCCTCCAGAAATCGCTCTCCAAGCACGGCTTCAATACCGGCGCCCTGCACGGCGACATGGACCAGCCAGCGCGCATGGCTTCGCTCGAAGCGTTCAAGAACGGCAGCGTAGATTTGCTCGTTTGCTCCGATGTCGCCGCGCGCGGGCTCGACATTCCCGACGTCAGCCATGTTTTCAATTTCGACGTGCCGACCCATCCGGACGATTACGTGCACCGCATCGGCCGCACCGGACGCGCCGGCAAGTCCGGCACCGCGATCTCGATTTGCACCCGTGCCGACATGGAGCACATCAACGCCATCGAAAAACTGACGGGCCAGAAAGTGGAATGGCTTGGGCCGCAGTTCGACGAACTGGAGCCGCCGACACACGACCCGCATGCCGAACGCCGCAACGCGCGCGATGGCGATCGTGGCGGGCGCAGCCGCGGCGGCAGTTCCCGGCGCGACCGCGATCCCAACAAGGGGCACGGCCCGCGCCGCGATGCTATTCTGAAGCGCGCAACCGAGCGCGAAGAGCTGGCGGGAGCGGAGGCCGAGGTGGTTCCAGCCGAAACCTTCGAAAACCGCGACAGCGGCGAAACGAAGCGAAAGGAAAGGCGCCCGCGGGGCGGCCGCAAGCCCGAAGCCGCACCCCATGCAGCCGAAGAAGGCGCGCCGGCGAGCCGGTCGAGAAGCGCACGCAACGAGCGGTCCGGGACGGCAGCCGATGCCGCCGCGCACATGCCTGCGAGATCCCAGCAACAGCGCAACCGCCGAGGTTTCGACGACGACGGCCCCTCGCCCGTAGGCTTTGGCGATCATATGCCGGCGTTCCTGACGCGCGCCGTGCCGTCCCGTGCGTCTGCAAAACAGACAGTGGCCGTAGAGGACTGATATACTATCAGCGTGCAATAAAAAACGCGCGGAAGAAGCATCTTCCGCGCATTGTGTTTTTCAGCCCGGTCTGGCCACCCGAGCCTGATTACCAGTAAACCGGATAATTATAATATCCGAGATATCTCTCCTCGTAGGCGCGATCCACCGTCTGCATCGGGTCGTATTCAGGCGCATTCTTGATGTGATCGCGACTGAGGTTCGTCTGCACGGTCTCTTCCGTCCAGCTGACGTTGGTAAACGAAAGCGGCGATACCAACACCTTCTTGCCCGGCCACCAATTGACCGTATCGACGACGATATAGCGGATAGACCAGTCGTCGCTGTCGATCAGAAAATCTTCAACATGGCCGATATCGCCATCCTTTGCATGAATGTAATAGCCCGTTACCTCCGATATCGAACGCAGGTGAGGATCGCCCTCGGCATGGATTTCGGCGACATCCTCTCGATACGGCGCAATCCCGGTGCCGACAGGCGGAGCCAGGGCAAGCCCCCCCGCGGAAGTGAACATGCCCGCGCCCCAGTACGGCTGCCATCCATAATAGCCATAGACTTCGGCCTCGTGCTGCCGGGACACGGGCGCATCGGTGTCGATGGACGGACTCTTCTCAACCTGCTTCTTGGTAATGTTGGCGGAAACAGATCGGTGTCCGGGATCAGGCGAGCCAAGCGCCGACGGCGGCAGAAGCACTCTTTTGCCTGGCAGCCATGTTCCGGTGTCGATTACGATCCAGCGGATTTTCCATTCGCCATCACCGAACAGGAAGTCGTTGACGGAACCGATCGCTTCGTCGCTTGCTTGCAACGAGTATCCCTGAATATTGGAAGCGTTCCACAGCATGATGCATCCTTTCGCGAAACTTTGCGAGGCAGCGCGCACGCCTGAATGCTGCCGCGACGCTCTTTTGGCTCGGTGCGGTACGTGCTGAAATAACGAATGGATAGCCCTTCGGTTCCACCGCTGCAGCGCCATGGTGAGACGCTTGCTGCAGAGTTAACGGGCTCTCTTTCCGCGCGATCGCGAATTATTGGCTGCGGCCCGGGCGCTGGCATGGGACATGCGCGCCCATTTCAGAAATTCTTCGGGATCCTCAAAAGCTTCCTCGGGAAGCCTGTAATAGCCCATCTTCACTGGCGCGCGCCCTTCACGCGCATAAACAAATGGCTTGGCGCCAGCGGCCTCGAAAGTCGCTTCGGTTTCGCCGTCCGTCTTCATGTAAAGTTCGCCGCGAGCAACGAGCGCAAACATCAGTCCGTCAGCGAAAACGCCGAAACCGCCGAACATTCTTTTGATCGCGACCGGCCCAAACGGCTGGAACAAGTCTTCCAGATCGTCCCGGTCCATTGGCCCTGCCGGCTCCTACGACGTGGCTGGCTCGCCGTACGCGTCCGTGGCCGGCGTAATCGCGACGCTCTCTCCACAACCGCAAGCCGACGTTTCGTTGGGGTTCTTGAAAACGAACCCGGAAGACAATTTCTCGACCTTGTAGTCCATCTGGGTGCCGAGCAGGAAAAGCACCGCCTTCTTGTCGATGAGGATTTTTGCGCCCTTGTCCTCGACGACTTCGTCGAGCGGATCGATGGCCTCGGCCCACTCCATCGTATAGGACATGCCGGCGCAACCGCCGTTCTTCACGCCAACGCGCAAGCCTGCCATTGGCCGCTCCGCGTCAGCCATGATAGCGCGCACGCGCTCCGCCGCCGCATCGGTCAGCGTCACGACTTTCGGTTTCGGTCTTGCTGTGGCCATATCAGTCTCCAAATTCGCCATGCCCGATCAACACCAAGGCAACACGAACGCACTTCTGGATATAGGTATGCTTGCGCAAGAATTCACGCCTCACCACATGTCGAGCGCAACCCGCGCCGTATCCGACATGCGGCTTTGATCCCACGGCGGATCGAACACGAGTTCCGCTTTGGCCCCGGCAACGCCCGGCACGGACGCAACCGCGTCTTCGACCCATTTCGGCATTTCGCCCGCCACCGGACAACCCGGCGCCGTCAGTGTCATCGACACGTTGACGAAACGCGCGTCGTCAATCTCGATCTTGTAGATCAGGCCGAGTTCGTAGATGTCGACCGGAATCTCAGGATCGAATACCGTCTTCAGCGCAGCTGTGATGTCATCCGTCAGCCGGTCGAGTTCTTCCGGCGGGATGGCCGGCGCCAGCGACAGGTCCGGCCGGTTCGGCTGGAATTCGCTGGCTTCTGCGGCAGCGGGCGTGTCGGGTGTCGTTTCGCTCATGACGCAACCTTCAGGCAAACAGGGCTTCGGCGCGCTGCAACGCTTCGGCCAGAATATCGATTTCCTCCAGCGTATTATACAGGGCGAACGATGCCCGGCACGTGGAGGTGACGCCGAACCGCTGCAGCAGCGGCATGGCGCAATGGGTTCCGGCCCGCACGGCGACGCCGGACCGGTCGATAACAGTGGCGACATCGTGCGCATGCGCGCCCTTCATCTCGAAAGATACAATCGCGCCCTTGTCCTGCGCCGTGCCGAAAATGCGCAGCGAATTGAGTTTCGACAGCCGCTCGTGCGCATAGTCGCGCAGCTTGTTCTCGTGCGCCAGAATGCGCTCGCGGCCCAGTTCGCTCATGTAATCGAGCGCGGCGCCAAGCCCGATGGCCTGGACGATGGGCGGCGTGCCAGCCTCGAAGCGATGCGGCGGCGTGTTGTACGTGACGTTGTCCAGCGTGACCGTCTCGATCATCTCGCCGCCGCCTTCGTAGGGCGGCAGGCTCTCCAGCCATTTCCGCTTGCCGTACAGAAGGCCGATGCCTGTCGGACCATAAAGCTTGTGCCCGGTCGCAATGTAAAAATCCGCATCGAGCGCCTGCACATCGACCGGCAGATGCACCGCACTTTGCGATCCGTCGACAACGACGGGTATGCCGCGCGCATGCGCCATCGCAATGACATCCGCCACCGGCACGATAGTGCCGAGCACGTTCGACATATGCGTGATCGCTACAACTTTTGTTCGCGGCGTAAGAAGCTTTTCGAATTCCCCGACAAGAAAATTGCCGTCATCGTCCACCGGCGCCCATTTAATGACCGCGCCCTTGCGCGCGCGCCAATAATGCCAGGGCACGATGTTCGAATGATGCTCCATGATCGACAGGACGATCTCGTCGCCTTCGCCGATATCGAGCGCCTGTCCAAGCGAAGAGGCGACGGTATTCAGCGCGCCGGTCGCCGAACGGGTGAAGATCACCTCCTCCAGCGATTGAGCATTCAGGAACCGCCGCGCGCTTTCGCGCGCCGCCTCGTAGGCGTCCGTCGCCGCATTGGCGAGATAATGCAGCCCGCGATGCACGTTGGCGTATTCGTGCTCGTAGACATGAGTCATGCGCTCGATGACCTGTCGCGGCTTTTGCGCCGATGCGCCGTTGTCGAGATAAACGAGCGGCTTGCCGTAGGGCCTTTCGGCAAGAATTGGAAAGTCCGCGCGCACCTTCGCGAGATCGTAAGGCGTGTTGGAGGCGTCCATCAGCCTTTCCTTTCGCCAAGCCAGCGCTGCAACCGTCCCCGCAATTCCGCGCGCAGACCCTCGTTCGCAACACGTCCGATGGCGTCCGCGCCGAAAGCCTCGAGCAACAGCGCTTCGGCCTCGCGCTTCGGCAGCCCCCGCGCCATAGCGTAAAATAGCTGGTTGGTGTCGAGTGAACCGCATGTCGCGCCGTGGCTGCAGGCCACATCGTCGGCAAATATTTCGAGTTCCGGCTTGTTGTACATCGCCGCATCGTCCGAGAGCAGGATAGTCTGCGACTTCATGGACCCGTCTGTCTTCTGCGCTTCCGGCCTGACACTGACCTTGCCCTGAAATACGCCCGTCCCCGAACCATCGACGATGTGCTTGAAATATTCCTTGCTGATGCAATCGGGATGAATGTGTTCTACGACCAGCGTTGTGTCGTTGTGATCGCGATTGCGCACCAGCATCAGGCCGGACAGATCGAGCGTGGCTTCCGCGCCCTCGAAACGCGAAAAGACCTGCCGGCGCACGAAAGCGCCCGTATCCACAAGGGCGAAGGATTTCAGCTGCGCCGACGCTGCAAGATTGGCCAGCATCGTCGCAACATGCACAAGCCCCTCGCCCTGCCCGTCTTGCAGAAAGACGTGATCGACTTGTGCTTTCTCTCCCGCGCGCACCACCACGACGCCATTGATCTGAACCCCCGCCGTACCGGCATGCACGTGCCGTTCCACGATGGTCGCCGCAGAACCATTGCCGGCCCGCACCAGGGTGCGCACGAAGAATGCGGCGTCCTGACGGCGCGTTGCAATGGTGACGATCTCGAGCGGCTCGGCGACTGTTGCCCCCGCTGCAATGCCGATAACCGCACCGCCGCCCATCATGGCCGCATTGAGGACAACAGCCGCATCGCCGCTGCCGTTTGCCGGCGCAATTTCGGCTACGAACGCAGGATCGGCCGCCGCGAGCGCATCCTCGAGCGCTGTAACGGAAACCGCGCCGTCCGCGATGCGGCTCAGCTTTTCGCAAAATGTTCCATCGACCAGAACGATCCGGTTCGCCGCCGCCGGCAAACCGCTGAGCACAGAGCCTGCGCTGGCAAACGCATCCGCGTCCGGCGCGCCCGCCAGCGGAAAGGCGGTCTGCATCGCCGCGCGCAAATCGGTATAGTGCCATGCTTCCACGCGGCGCGTCGGAAGCCCGCTCTTGATAAAGGAGTCGAAGTTTTCGGCCCGCAGCGCCGCAGCGCCGCCGTTGCCCGGCAAGCCTGTATGGATAGCCTGAAACGTCTGCGCCAGAGCCGTTTCCGCTGCCGATGCCGTACGCCTGCGTCTTTCGGTCATGTCTTTTCCCTTCGCCGCTGCGCGAGCTTACGCCGCCGAGGCGATGAAATCCTTGTAGCCATTGGCTTCCAGTTCGTGCGCGAGTTCCGGTCCGCCCGTCCGCACGATCCGGCCCGCCGACATGATGTGGATCGTATCCGGCTTGATGTGGTCCAGCAGCCGCTGGTAATGCGTGATGACAAGAAAGGCGCGCTGCGCATCGCGCATGGCGTTGACGCCTTCGGAGACAACGCGCAGCGCGTCGATATCGAGACCGGAATCGGTCTCGTCGAGAATGCCGAACTTCGGCTGCAGCAGTGTCATCTGCAGAATTTCCATCCGCTTCTTCTCACCGCCGGAAAAACCAACGTTGAGCGGCCGGCGCAGCATGTCCTGGCCGACGCCGAGCTTGTCGGACGCCGCACGGACGGCCTTCATGAAATCCGGCGTCGAAAGTTCCGCCTCGCCGCGATGCTTGCGCTGCGCGTTCACGCAGGCTTTCAGAAAGGTCATCGTGGTGACGCCGGGAATTTCGATAGGATACTGAAACGCAAGAAACACGCCCTTGGCGGCGCGCTCATCGGGCGCCAGATCCAGAATGTTTTCCCCGTTGAGCAGCACCTCGCCATCGGTGACCTCATAGCCCTCGCGACCGGCGACCACGTAGGACAGCGTCGACTTGCCGGAGCCGTTCGGCCCCATGATGGCGGCCACTTCCCCGTCCGAGACGGTGAGGTCAAGACCCTTGATGATATCCTTGCCGGCTACGCGGGCGTGGAGGTTTTTGATTTCGAGCATTGTGATCTTCCATTCGGGCGCCTCGCGCCGATTATCCAACCGAGCCTTCCAGACTCACCGCAATCAGCTTCTGCGCTTCGACGGCGAATTCCATCGGCAGCTGCTGCAGCACTTCGCGCACGAAGCCGTTGACAATGACCGCCGTGGCTTCTTCCGCATCGAGTCCGCGCTGCATGCAGTAAAAGAGCTGGTCGTCTGAAATCTTCGATGTCGTGGCTTCGTGTTCGAACACCGCCGTGCGATTGCGAGAGTCGAGATACGGAACCGTATGCGCCCCGCATTGATTGCCGATCAGCAGCGAGTCGCAATTGGTGAAGTTGCGGGCATTGTCGGCGCGCTTGTGCGCGAACACCTGGCCGCGATAGGTGTTGTTGGATCGCCCGGCGGAAATGCCCTTGGAGATGATGCGGCTCGAAGTATTCTTGCCCAGGTGCATCATCTTGGTGCCGCTGTCGACCTGCTGGCGGCCGTTTGAAATGGCGATGGAATAGAACTCGCCGCGCGAATGATCGCCGCGCAGGATGCAGGACGGATATTTCCACGTGATTGCAGAGCCGGTCTCCACCTGCGTCCACGAAATCTTCGAATGCGCGCCGCGGCAATCGCCGCGCTTGGTGACGAAATTGTAGATGCCGCCCTTGCCTTCGCTGTCGCCGGGATACCAGTTCTGCACCGTCGAATATTTGATCTCGGCGTCCTCCAGCGCGACAAGCTCAACCACCGCCGCATGCAGCTGGTTCTCGTCTCGCATCGGCGCTGTGCAGCCTTCGAGATAGGAAACGTACGAGCCCTTGTCGGCGACGATCAGAGTCCGCTCGAACTGCCCGGTATTCTTCTCGTTGATGCGAAAGTAGGTCGACAACTCCATCGGACAGCGCACGCCCTCGGGGATGTAAACGAACGACCCGTCAGAAAAGACCGCCGAGTTGAGCGCTGCATAATAATTGTCGCCAACCGGCACTACGGAGCCGAGATATTTCTTTACAAGTTCGGGATGCGAATGCACCGCCTCCGAGATCGGGCAGAAGATCACTCCGGCCTTGGCCAGTTCCGCCTTGAACGTGGTGGCGACGGAAACAGAATCGAACACGGCGTCGACGGCAACCCTGGCGCCCTGCACACCGGCCAGTACCGCCTGCTCCTTCAGCGGTATGCCGAGCTTCTCGTAGGTGCGCAGCAGTTCGGGATCGACTTCGTCGAGCGATTTCGGCCCCGACATCGATTTCGGTGCGGAATAGTAATAGAGATCCTGGAAGTCGATCGGCGGGTAATGCACACGCGCCCACCTGGGCTCTTCCATCGTCAGCCAGTGGCGATAGGCCTCAAGACGCCAGTCCGTCAGCCACTCCGGTTCGCCTTTCTTGGCCGAAATGAATCGGACGGTATCCTCGTCCAGCCCTTTCGGGGCCTTTTCCGATTCGATGTCCGTGACGAAGCCATACTTGTAGGCATCGACATCGACAGACCTGACCGTATCGACAGTCTCTTTGACGGCCGCCATCTTGCAACTGCTCCCACCTTGGCGGTTTCAAGGACCGCTGGTTGAGGTTTCTCATCACCGCACCGGAACCGCTTCCGGCTCCGAAGCCTTTCCTACGCCGCAGAAGCCATCCGCCGCGTCCGAATTCTCTCTACATTTGTCTCCAGCGCTTCAAGCAGACGCTCCGTGTCAGCGGCAGCACTGCCGTGACCCAGGCTGACCCGGATCGCACAAGACGCCACTTGGGGCTCCACCCCCATCGCTTCAAGCACATGCGAGGCTTTTACCTTGCCGGAGGAGCAGGCCGAGCCGGACGAAACCGCGATCCCCGACAGGTCGAGCGCCATCAGCAAGGTTTCGGCCGCGATTCCGGGGATTGCGAAAGCGCTGGTGTTTGGCAGCCGCTCCGCGTCCTGGCCGAATATCACCGCGTCCGCAAACCGGGCGGCCAGTCCCTCTTCGAACGCATCGCGCAAGCCGCCGAGCCGTTCGCATTCGCCGTCGGCCCGGTCCTGCGCCCAGAGCGAAGCAGCTCCGAACGCGGCGATCGCCGCGACATTCTCTGTCCCCGCGCGCAGGCCCTTCTCCTGCCCGCCGCCGCGCAACAACGCCGCCGCAGGGTCTGGCAGACCCGTGCGGCAGACCAGCGCCCCCGCGCCTTTCAGCCCGCCCATCTTGTGGCCGGAAAGCAAAATGAGATCCGCCCCGCTCACCGCCGCAGCACAGTCCATGCGCCCGGCGACCTGCACGGCGTCGCACACCAGCGTCCCGCCCTGGGCATGCATCATGTCCGCGGCAGCGCGCACCGGCTGCAATACGCCCGTCTCGTTGTTTGCGGCCTGCAGAACCAGCGTGATTTTTCGCGCGCCCGCTTCGGCCGTGGCCGATTCCAGCGCAGCAAGGTCCAGCCGCCCGTCGGCCAATAGCGGAATCATCCGCACATCCGCCGGATCGAATCCGTGCCCATGCAGCACGCAGGGATGCTCGCCGGCCGCCAGAAACAGCAGATTATCTCTGCCTGTGGCGGCAGGTTGCAGCGCCAGCGCGGCTGCTTCAGTACCGCCGGAGGTGAAAATCACCCGATCCGCCGCAACCCCGGCCAGCGCAGCTATCCGTCTGCGCGCCTCTTCCACCAGAGCCCTTGCAGCACGGCCTTCGGCGTGAACCGACGAGGGGTTGCCAGCGGTCTCGATAGCGCGCAGGGCCGCGTCCCGCGCACCCGGCAGAACCGGAGCGGTAGCGTTGTAGTCGAGATATGTACGCTCGCCTGCCATTCCCAACAATCTGTTCAAGGCCCCGCCTCGCGCAGACCGGATTTCCCGGCTATTGCCGGCCTCCGGCCTGCCTTCTGCCCGCAATCTCGCAAATTGCTTGCATTTCCATATATGAGGCGTGGTAGAACGCCGCTCCGGCTGGACCTCCGTCCGACTCGGCGACCTCGTAAACCTCATCTTCCCGCCCGGTCATGCTCCGGCACGGAAAGCTAGTTTAGAATAATTCTAACTATATTTTGAGGCCTTTACGCGCCCAAGTCAAGTAAAGTGGTGAGTTTGGCCCCCAATTTGCCGCGGCTCGATGCTTGGCCGAACCAAAACCCGGCCGGCGTTCAGCCGCCACGTGTGGAGACACTATGCCCGAAGTCATCTTCAACGGACCTGCCGGCCGCCTCGAAGGCCGTTTCCATCCCGCCAAGCAGCGCGGAGCCCCGATCGCGGTTATTCTGCATCCGCATCCGCAATTCGGAGGCACGATGAACAATCAGGTCGTCTACAACCTGTATTACACGTTTGCGGAACGCGGGTTTTCCGTTCTGCGGTTCAACTTCCGCGGCGTCGGTCGCAGCCAGGGCTCCTTCGATCACGGCCAGGGCGAATTGTCCGATGCCGCCTCGGCGCTCGACTGGGTGCAGTCGATCTGCCCAGAGGCGCGCGCCTGCTGGATCGCCGGCATCTCCTTCGGGTCCTGGATCGGCATGCAGTTACTGATGCGCCGGCCGGAAATCGAAGGCTTCATTTCCATCGCCCCACCAGCCAACCGTTTCGATTTTTCGTTTCTGGCGCCCTGCCCGTCCTCCGGCCTGTTCGTCCATGGCGATCAGGACCGTGTTGCGCCCTTGCGCGAGGTGATGGGCCTGATCGAGAAGCTCAAGACGCAGAAAGGCATCGTGATCGAACACGCCGTCATCGACGGCGCGAACCACTTCTTCGAGAATTGCGTCGATCCCCTTATCGCAGAGGTTGGCGCCTATCTCGACAAGCGCCTCGACAACCCGATCAAGCGCGAAACGCCGACGCGTGCGATCAGGGGCCCATCGCCGCGGCACTGAGACTGCCGGAAAACAACTCTATCAGCCGTCGAACTTCTGCTGCTCCTGCAGCAGCACATCCATATTCGCTGTCAGCCCCTCAAGCATGCGGGTCAGAACCTCGCTTTCCTCCGCTTTCAGGCACGAGAGCATCCGATCCTGCCGTTCGACCATGTGTGGCAGGATAGTCTCGTAAATTCCACGCCCGACCTCCGTCTGCTCGATCCTGACAGGGCCGTTGCCCGGCGCAATCTTGCAGAAATGCTTCGCACAAAGGCTGTCGACGAGCTTCTGCAGCTCCGGTTCCGGCAGGTTCAACTCGCGTGCGACTTCGGAAGGATCGGCGCAGGAAAACCTGTAGACATACACAAGCAAACGCCATTCGGGCACGCCGATATCGACGATACGGCGCAAGTAAATCTCGGCGTGTCGCTCAATGCGGCTTGCGAGCCTTGCCACGACCAGCGATACAAAGTCCTTCATTTCCAAAATTCCTTCGGCCGGTTGCCTGTTCCCGGCATATGCGCCTGACGCTTAGGGTGAAAACGGGTCCACTTTCTGGCACAAAATTCCAAAGCGAAAAAAATTGCACCGCCAACGATGGCGCTGACGAAATAGGCCATCTGGAACCGCGCGGCTATGGCATAGCAACACATTTCAACGTTCGGCGGTTACGATCTCTCGCTGGCCGAGCCGCTCCCACACCAGTTCGTTTCGGTTGCCGATGGGATGCAGAAGGACTCGGTCGTCGCCCTCGAATACATAGGCGCGACGGAAATCCGGCCGCGCCTCCCATCCCGGCGTGACGCTCCCCGTCCGGTGGTGGGTCACAATCTTCGCCGCCTCGTCGATGCTCCAGGTTCCGAAATAGGCGGTGTAGCCATGCAGCGCCGCAAGCGCTTCGCCGGGGGTCGGCGCAGCGCCCGCCATGGCGACCGGCGCGCGGTCGGGCTGGATTTGCGCTGCCATCCACCCGCTCTCATGATAGGTGATAAGGCCTGTCGGACTGGCGCCGCGCTGCGGATTGATCTTGCCGTCCGACGTAATCGCGATCAGCCGCCATGTGCCGATGAACTTCCGGGCGTCAGTGCCGAGTGTACGCATGCTCGCGCCGAAATCCGTCATGGAACTGCCCCTGTGATTTCCGCGCTTAAGGGTCTGCCTTCACGCCGCCGGTCATGGCCCGTGGCACGCCCGTCGTCGTCGGCCACGACAATGGCAGGCCCTTGAGCGAGCGCACGGCGAGATAGGCGAAGGCTTCCGCTTCCATGGCTTCGGACGACCAGCCCATCTGGTCGGCGGTCTTCACCTCGCAAGGCATCCGCCGCAGCTCGCTCATTAACGTCTTGTTTTTCGCGCCGCCGCCGCAGATCACCGCCAGGCGTGGCTTTTCTTCCATGTGGCCAAGCGCCAGCGCGATGCTGCGCGCGGTGAAGGCCGTAAGCGTTGCTGCGGCGTCTTCGGTCGCCAGCCCCGCCACCGGGCTTCCCGAGAAGTCGTTGCGGTCCAGAGATTTGGGCCAAGGCTGCCGGAAATAGGCATGGTCCAGAAGTTCGCCGAGGATCCTTTCGTCGATGGTTCCGCCCGCGGCTGCAGCACCATCGGCATCGAAAGCTGCGCCGGTGCGCTCGGCCATGAGGTCGTCGACCAGCGCATTGCCCGGCCCCGTATCGAAGGCGACCGGATCGTCGTTCCGCCCGCCGACCAGCGTGACATTCGCCACGCCGCCGATATTGACCACAGCGACCGGCCCGAAAACGTCAGCCGACCCCACCAGCGCCCTGTGATAGGCCGGAGCCAGCGGCGCGCCCTGCCCGCCGGCCGCCACATCGGCCGCGCGCATATCGTACACGACTGGAGTATGCACCGCTTTGGCGAGCGCAGCGCCGTTGCCGATCTGCACCGTCAGACGCATCTCCGGGCGATGCAGCACAGTCTGGCCGTGAAAGCCGATCACGTCGATGCTCTCGCGCGCGATGCTGTGCCTGGCGAGAAACTTGCCCAACGCTTCCGCATGCCGGGCGTCGACCATCAATTCGGCCTCTGCGACAGAATCCGGCCGGTGCGCGCGGTCGGTCATCGCCCGCGCATCCTCCAGCGCCTGCCGCAACAGGCTTCGATCGGCAAAGGAATATTCGAGCGAAAAAAATGGCCCGCGCGTGACTGTGAACTCACCGTCGGTTTCAATGAGCGCCACATCGACGCCGTCCATGGAGGTTCCGGACATGAAACCGATAGCGCGAAAGTGTCCCCGTCCGTCCGGCATGGCGAATCCTCCCCTGCGAGATCTCGATACACGCAACATAACGCCCGAATGCTGCGGCAACCAAGTGTTCGGGGATGGAACACTCCGCTGCGCACCGCGTTGTTACTGCAATGGATTGACATTGTGCGAGGCGCGAGATGCAGCAAACGACAACGAAGCGGACAAATATTGCCGCCCTGATCTTTCCGATGACCGCAGCGGTCGCTTTCGGCTTTCTGGTCACGCTCGTGCTGGCGGTTCCGGCACTGAACACTCAAGCTGGCTGGCTTATACCAGCATCAATCGTTCTCAGCATTCTGGCTGGTGCGTTGGCCGCCTGGATTATTGCACCGCGCATGCGCCTGGGCTATCCGCGCGACTCAATATCCGGGTGAAAAAGAACGGCAATCCTTGTCTTGGCGGTATCTGCGCCCGCGGGCTTCACCCTGCCAAACCTATCGGCCGGTTTCACAGGCGCCGTCCCGTGAGCCCCGCCACACAGCGCGCCGTGGCCAGAACTGGTCATCGGCACATTAATCCCCCCTGCGAAAACCGTACCTTCGAGCGCTCGCGCGGAAGGCTTGAACGGCCCCTCAGCGGCGATCCGAGGCCGCGCGGATCGCTCGCCGGTGTGTTTCAGCACGCAGATTACGGCATCCGCGCCGGACTTTCTGATTTCCCTGTTCATCTGATTTCCCTGTTCATCCCAGAATACTGCAGCAGCCGCGCGCGAATGCCACGCGGCTCGCCCTTTTCATATCTCCCTCCGCGATAGCTTAACCGAATTGCCCAGGCTCCCGCCGACGGCAAGGCACGCCGCCATGCCCGGCCAAAGGCCCGGTTCGCATTGCAAGACGCGCCATTGCGCCCCGGCGCGCTTCGCACTAAACCGGCGCCTCGAAAGGTTTCTTCCGATGTCAGACGATTTCCGCCCCAGATCCGATTTTCTGCGCACTGTCATGGAGCGCGGCTACGTTCATCAATGTTCGGATTTCGCCGGTCTCGACGAAAAGGCCGCCAGGGGCGAACTGATCGCCTATATCGGTTTCGACTGCACGGCCCCGTCTCTGCATGTCGGCTCCCTGTTGCCGATCATGCTGCTGCGCTGGCTGCAGAAGACCGGCAACAAGCCGATCCCGCTGATGGGCGGCGGCACAACCCGCGTCGGCGACCCGTCCGGCAAGGACGAATCCCGCCAGCTTCTGACAATCGAAACCATCGACGCCAACAAGGCCGAAATCCAGAAGGTTTTCAGCAAATTCCTGACCTTCGGCGATGGCGCGACCGATGCGATGATGAGCGACAACGCAGAATGGCTGACGAAGTTGAACTACATCGACTTCCTGCGCGACGTCGGCAGGCATTTCTCCGTCAATCGTATGATGAGCATGGATTCGGTCAAGCTGCGTCTCGAGCGCGACCAGGAGCTGTCTTTCATCGAATTCAACTACATGTGCCTGCAGGCCTACGATTTCGTCGAGTTGAACCGGCGCTACGGTTGCATCGCCCAGATGGGCGGCTCGGACCAGTGGGGCAATATCGTCACCGGCATCGATCTCGGCCGCCGCATGGGTACGCCGCAGCTATTCGCTCTGACCTCGCCCCTGCTGACAACGTCTTCTGGCGCGAAAATGGGCAAGACGGCCGCCGGCGCCATCTGGCTGAACGAGACCATGCTGCCGGTCTACGATTACTGGCAATTCTGGCGCAACACCGAGGACGCCGATGTCGGCCGCTTCCTGAAGCTGTTCACTGAGCTGCCAATGGACGAAATCGCCCGGCTCGAAGCGTTGCAGGGCGCGGACATCAACGAAGCCAAGAAGATTCTGGCTGTCGAGGCCACCGCCATGGTGCATGGCCGCGAAGCCGCCGAGGCCGCCGCCGAAACCGCGCGCAAGACATTCGAGGAAGGCGTGCTGGCGCAGGACCTGCCTTCCGTTGCCGTCGCAAGTTTGGAGCTGGACACAGGCCTGGGTGTGCTGGCGGCCTTCGTGAAGGCCGGACTTGTCGCCTCCAACGGAGAGGCGCGCCGCCAGATCAAGGGCGGCGGCCTGCGCGTCAACGACGCGCCGGTGACGGACGAAAAAGCCGCCCTCACCCGCTCCGACCTGACACCGGATGGCGTGATAAAACTGTCATTCGGCAAGAAGAAACACGTTCTGCTGCGGGTGGAGTAATCACGCCCGGCTATTTCCGCCGCTTCCTCGCCAACCGCTTGGCATTGGCCGAGGTCCGGCGTTTGATCGGGGCCAGCGCTGCGTTCGCGTTACGCATGGCCTGTGCTGCCGCACCGGCGGCGGTCTTCGACGGCGGGCGCATCATGGCGCGCATCATGGTTGCGGAGATTTCCTGACCCGCCTGCACTTTTTCTGCGACCATGCGCGTGGTTTCGGGGCTGACCGTCCAAATCCCGGACTTCATAGCCGCTTGCATCTGTCGATACAGGTGGGGCTGGCGCAGGGCGATGGTGGTCCAGGCGTCGCGCTGCATGGCGGCCATATCCATCCAGAATTTCCCGGCCTTGAACCAGATATCCAGCATTGCAACCCCGCATCGCGATTTAAGACGCCCGCAATCGAAACCGCCCGGCGACAAATCGGTTCCCGGTCGCCATGGCCGTCCGCGAATGTGGTCAGCGCTGCGGCCCCAGACTCAGCGGCATGTTGGGCAGGCGCTGCGGAACCTGACGCGCCTGCGGCTGCGCCTGAAGAGGCACGACGCCGAAAATCTTGCGCAGGAAGCCCGGCGCGATTGCCGAGAGCGGATTGATATTCAGGAGCGGTGCGCTCGCCCGTCCCGACACCCGGAAATTCACGCCCAGCAGACCCTCGTTTTTGCCGCCGCCAAGTAGCGGTCCGAACAGGGGAATGCGGGCGAAGACATTGTTCAGCGCATAGGCGGGCACAAACGTTCCGTTCATGGAAACCCGGTCGCCGGAAAAGTCGATGGCGCCGTCGAGCGTCAGGCCGATTTCCGGTCCGCTGATGATGCCGTCGGAAACGGCAAGCCGCCCGTTCCCGCGCGAAAATCCAAACTGCAGCTTGTCGAAGCGCACCAGAGTGGCATCGAAACGCCGCCCGCTTTCGGGCCCCTGCGGCGCACCCTGCGCCACCAGTTTGCGCAGCGCCGGCTCATTGCGCAGCACGAAATTGCGAACGTCGAGCGTGCCGGCAACGCCGCCATCGCGGGCAACGCGCGCACGAAGCACCATCCTGCCGCCGTCCATGCGCTTGTATACATCGAGGAACGAAAGGACAGTGCCGGCATCGGCGCCGCTCAGTTCGATATAAGGTCCGGCGGCGCTCTTCTGCAGCAAACGGCCGCGAATGGCAGACCGTCCGGCGCTGGCATTCAGATCGAACTTCGACACGCCGCCCCCGTCGGCGGCAAGCTGCAGTTTGAAGTTTGACAGCACACGGCCGTTAAAGCCTGTCGCCAGCCGCGTTTCTACGGAAACCGTGACCGGCGTCGAAGCCTTGCCTCCGAAAGGCGAAGGACCGTCCGATCCAAGCGCGGGGCGCAGATCGATCGCCGCGCCCGACAGGGCGATCCGGAGCCCGCCGCCCTCCGCCCGGATGTCCGCCCGCAAATCGTCGCCGGGCGAAATCTTCAGTTGCGACAACCGCGCCTGCGTAAATGAATTGTCGGCCCCAAGTTCGATGACGCCGCGTGCTGCCAACCCGCCTCCTCTGAATACGAAGTTATTGAGCGTGGCGCCCTTGCCTTTCGAACTGACAGCGAACGATGCAGACGCAGGCCTTCCGGCAGGCTTGTCGAAGCCCGGCACGCTGCCGGAAATGGCCGCTTTTGTCAGGTCGAGCGATATATCCCCGCGCAGCGTGTCCGTCTGCCCCAACGGCCCTGCAATCTTCACCCCGACCGGCCCTTTGAGAGTATCGCCGGACTTCCAGCCGAGCTTGCTCCGCGCAGCCTCGTCCAGGACGAAAGCAACCGATCCCTGCATCGCGCCGGAGCCGCGTTTTTGCATCGAGATCTGCGCCGGCGCGCCGAACATCCGCCCGGTCCCATTCGCTGCAATCAGGCCTTCCCTGATGGAAACGTCGAGATTTCCCTGCTCCAGCGGTGTTTTACCGATGAAATTGTCGATGCGAAGTGCGGAGACCTTCGCCTTCATCGACGCCTTTACACGCGCATCGCCCTTCGCGCGGGTCAGCAAGAAGCCGATGTCCAGCCCCGCATCGATCTTGCCGGACATCGTTTCGATGTCGAGGCCGTCGGGCGCATAGGCAGCAAGTCCCGGCTGCGCCAGCGCTGCGCCCATATCCGCCAGGCGACCGGCCAGGCGCAATTGCACCGCCGTCGGCGCGGGACGTGGCGACATGTCCCGCGTCGAAAACTTTCCGCTCACGACAGCCAGACTTCGTCCGTTCCCCAGGTCAGCGGTCCCGCGTCCGATTGAAATTTCAGTAAGCGGACCAATCGTGCGGCCCTCGGCGCTGAGCCGCGTCAATGGCCGCGTGCCGGGCATGTAGTTCAGCGTGACGCCCGACATCTTGTATCGGATATCCATGCTGCCCTCGGGCGCCGCTCGCTTGGCGGCAAGGGCGGCAAGCGTGGCCTCGTCGAAATCCAGCCTGGCGCGCAGGAGATCGAGTGAACCGCCTGACAGATTGCGCAGCACCCAGGCGCGCACGGGCGCAGCCAGAAACGGTGGCCAGAGCGAGCGGACCTTGTCCAGCGGCGCAGCGTCCACCTGTCCGGCGATCTGGAGCCGCCGCTTTCCGGGTTCGTAGTCGAACGAGCCTTGCACCAGCATGTCGATATCCGGGCCCGTCAGGGAAAAGCGTTCGATGGCCAGATGCTTTGTTTCGGGCCTTAGCCGCAACGCCACGGCCATCTGGCGCATGACGACAGCCTTGTCGGCAGCGATCTGATGCGCGAATTGCAGCGCGCCTTTCGTCTCCAGCAAAAGACGCCAGTCACCGGTGCCGTCTTTGGGCGGCACCACCTGCCCGCCAAGGGTCAACGCGGTCTTTCCGGCCTTTATGCGAATATCCTCCAGAGCGAACGTGCCGCTATCTGCCGACCAGCGGACATCGCCTTTGACGCTTTCGACAAGCACCGGTTCGAAGTCGCGGTCGCGCACCAGAAAATATCCGCCAGCGGCATCGAAGGTTCCATGCGCCCTGGCCGCCCTGCCCTCCGGCCCCAGGCTGACCGAAAGCTTGCCATTCAAGGGCATATCGAAATCCACCGGCAGATTGCGCATGCCGCTGGCCAGCGAAAGTTCGTCGAGGGTCAGGTTTTTCAGGGAGATATCGAGCTTGTGCCCGCGCGACTGTCCCGAATTGGCTTCCTGCGCCGCTGCGAGCACTTCCCAGCGCCCGGCCTGCCCCAAAGCGGAAACCTTGACCGCGATCCGCTTGCCGCCCCGGGCAACGTCGACTTCAAGCCCCTTGAAGGCGGTCGCGATACCCCGGCTGGGATCGGAAAATATCAAACGCCCTTCGGTGATCCCGACATGCCGGAGCCCCGAGAGTTGCGAGCCTACAGCCTCGGTTTCGGCAAATAGCTCGCCCAGCGCGCTGGATAACGCTGCCAAGGCCTCCCGGGCGCCACTATCGGCGGCCGGGGCAACGGCAGGCGCCGCCGATCGGGGCAAAGCGGCAGCACCGGTTGTCGAACTCGCCACGGAATGGGCAGGAGCCGCGGAAGCGACCGGCGGCGCATCCTGCCGGGCGCGGGCTGTCCCGGTCAGGGCAATTCGCGTTTTGCCGGCGGACAGGGCTAATCCGCCGTCCGGTTCGACGGTCAAATGGACATCCAGCCCCAGAACTGCGAGCCGCCGCGGGCGGATAACCCCGGTAAACAGGGCAGCCAGATCGAGTGAGACCACAGCTTTAGGAGCGGACAGAATGGTCTTTCCATTGTCTCCCAGCAAGGCGAACCGGTCGATGGTAATCGTCGGTTTTCCGTCGCTCTTTTGCAAGAACGTCTTGCCAATGGAGACCTTGTATCCGGCTCCGGCCCGCTGCGTCAGGGTGCTCGCCAAGGCCGGGCCAATTTCGGCGAGTTCTATTGGCGACCGCTCCAGCCGGGAGTCGAGATACCAAAATCCGGCAAGACCACCGAAAGCGAGAACCGAGAGCGGCGCCATGAACCAGCCAAGCAGGCGGTAGCGCCGCCTGCGCCGGGGCCGGGCCGGACGCAATCCAACAGCGCGCGGGTCCTCGTGGGAGAACTCCCCGTCGCCGGCATCCGGTTCGCCCGCATGCGCCGTCCGCTCCGGACTATGTTGTTCCGCTGCTTCCAAGAAACCCCGGATCCTCTGACCAACCGCATGTTCGAGCGGAGTGTCGCCGTACGGTGCGTAGTGCGGCTACCCTCGCCGCTTGCAGCCCCTCCGCTGCCATTCCGGCCGAATCGCCCTCAAATATAGGGTTTTTTGAACACGCGGTAAGACGACAAAGGTCATCTGTCCGGGCACAGTTCCCAGCTTCTTCGAAAGGCGGTACAAAAATTCACGCCTGCGAGGATTGTCCAGCAGCCGTTCCCGGCTGCTGCTTATCCGCAACGCGCAGAAACCCTGCGCAAATTTTAGGTCGAAAGGAAGGCAAATGACGTCGAAACTCAAAGAAGGCGGCAAAGCGCCTGCGTTCAAACTTCCGGCCTCGTCCGGAGGCGATGTCTCGCTGGCATCGCTGAAAGGAAAGAAGGCGGTTCTCTACTTCTATCCCAAGGACGACACGTCCGGCTGCACCCGCGAAGCGATCGATTTCACAGCTTTGGCCAAGGAGTTCGAGAAGGCCGGAACCGCGGTTGTCGGCATCTCACCGGACAGCATCAAAAAGCATCAAAAATTTATTGAAAAACATAATCTTGGAATAGAACTCCTAGCAGATGAGTCGAAGTCAATGCTGGAGGATTACGGCGTCTGGACCGAGAAAAGCATGTATGGCCGCAAGTACATGGGTGTGGAGCGAACGACCGTCCTGATCGACGCCAACGGCAAGGTCGCGAAGGTCTGGAACAAGGTCAAGGTCGCCGGTCATGCGCAAGAAGTACTGGAGGCTGCCAAAGCCATTTAGGCCACCTCCGGCGTCTTCTCCGGGCGCCGGAAACCAGAGGCTCCGTCCACGCTTTGCGAAAGATTAACCTTAATAAGGCGTAATCGGCATTGCGGAGGCGCGTCCCGTACGCGCTTAATCGGAGTGGGTTGATGTCGCTGCGTGAAGGTTTTCCAAAGGCTCGCGTTTCCAATTCGCACTTTTTCCTGACCCTGGCGCGCGGTGACAATATTCGTTGCCTGGCTGTGCGCCCCTGGGCGCTCTACGCAGCTGCGGGTCTGTTTCCCGTCTGCGGCATGATGTATTTCGCCGCCTCGATGGTCTTCCTCATGCGCGACAACGTTGTTTCCGCTGTTTTCGAGCGGCAGCAGCTCGTGCAGCAGGCCTATGAAGACCGCATCGCGGAAATGCGCACCCAGATCGACCGTATTTCCAGCCGTCAGCTCCTCGATCAGAACTCGCTCGAAGGCAAAATGCACGAGCTGATTTCCCGCCAGGCCCGGCTTGAGACGCGCTCCGCTGTCGTCGCCCAGATGGCGCGCATGGCCGGAGCAAAAGCTCCGGCAACCCCCGGAAATGCATTGCTTGACCGGACCCCGGTCGGCAGCATTTCCAACTCGCCCACGGGCCAGAGCATTCCCTTGCCTCCGCAGCGGCCGGCCTCGCTGGGGACGTCGCGCAGCCGTGACAGCGCCAGCCTGATGCCAGGGCCTGCCCTCGGTTATGCCGGAGGCGCAGCGCGGCGTGTCCTGACCCCGGCGGAACAGGCTCTCGCTCGCGCAACTTCGGCCAGCGCAAGCGCTTTGCCCGGCAAGACCGCCGCCGGCCGGCAGCGTGCGAACCGTCCGCGTCCCCATGCGATGACCGTGCTGCCGGAGACCGGCGCCAATGCCGGGACAGGAGCGCCCGCGCCCACCCTGCAGGATACCTACGCCCAGGCGATCGCCGCCAATCCTTCGCTCCCGGTCGATCTGCGGTTGAGCGCGCTCGCACAGTCGCTCGATACGATTGAGGCCGAACAGATCCGCAAGGTTGCCACGGTCGGCGCCGTTGCCCGCCAGCGCACCCAAAAGCTCCGCCAGGTCATTGCAGCTACCGGTCTATCGCCCGATCGCATGAAGGCTCCTGCAGCTCCGGCCGATGCGGCAATCGGCGGCCCGTTCGTGCCATACAAGTTCGATCCGGACGGTCCGGCATTCGAACGCGCCGTGCTCGGCCTGCAAAAACATGTTGTCGAGGCTGCCCGCCTGCAGCGGCTGGTGAGCCGCCTGCCCCTGCGCCGGCCCCTGCCCGCATCGGCCGAAATAACCTCGACCTTCGGCCGCCGTGTCGATCCCTTCAACGGCCGCATCGCCACCCACACGGGACTGGATTTCCGCCAGCATCACGGCGCGCCGGTATATGCGACCGCCGGCGGGAAGATCGTCAAGGCTGGCGTCCTGGGCGGCTACGGAAACGTCGTCGAAATCGACCACGGCAATGGCGTGACAAGCCGCTATGCCCATCTCTCGGCCTTTGCTGTTTCGGCCGGGCAGCATGTCGCCGCGGGCGCGCGGATCGGCTCCATCGGTTCGACCGGCCGCTCCACCGGACCGCATCTGCATTACGAGGTCCGCATCGGCGACGCACCGGTCAATCCGGCCCGCTTTATCAGGGCTGGTGCGGAGTTGGCGCAACGCTAGGTCCCCGCGAACCCTCGCCTCCTGACAGCGGTCCGGGAAAGTCTGCGTCCGGCTTTACGCCATTGCCATCGCCCTTCGAAACTGGGACAAGACGGCTTTCAAAACGAGCCGCGGCAAGCGGCGCAGAAAGACCATCCCTTGGCCACGCGCGAAAGTCCCGAGAACACCTGGTCGCTCAAGACCCTCGCAGCCGCAACGTTGGGCAATCCTTTCGTCATGCTGGCGCTCGCAGGACTGTCCTGGTCTGGCAATCACATCGCCGCCAGAGCCGGTGCGGGCCATGTGCCGCCGCTCAGCATGGGCAGCATCCGCTGGCTCATCGGCGCGGCCCTGCTCTGGCCTTTCGTCGCCGCACATGTCCGCAAGGACTGGCCAATTCTGGTCCGGCACTGGAAGGTGATGGCGCTGCTGTGCGTATTTGGCGGCGCAGCATTTACGGGCCTTCAATACACCGCCCTGCAATACACCA
>JBFWRC010000022.1:0-80264 GCA_050249115.1 Beijerinckiaceae bacterium | reverse complement strand
GCGACAAAGCGTAAGCGTTCTTCCATAACGGAGCTCTCTTTCCAGGGCATCGACACCTCCCGCCACATCGCGAAAAGTGTTACCCATGTCTCCGGTACGAAGTGTCACCTATGTCTCGAGTCGTTCACTCGGCCGTTTGCTTTGCCCGGCGCTGCCTCAGCGGCGTTCACCTGATGTCGACGCGGCCATAGAGACGTGTGACGTCGAAAATGATTTTGTCTGCTTCGCCGGCATTCAGCTTCCGGGCAAGCTTGTCGATGTACTGGGACGCTTTAGCATTTTTGTGCGTATCTCTCGTATTCGGCGGCGCCTCTACCGGATCGCGTAGGACAAGATGCAGGCGGACTGCGTAGTCTTTCCTTGCCCAGCGGGTGATCGCCGCGGAGAGAGTTTGTTCCGCGATCACTCCATCCTTGCTCTCCGCATCCAGTTGGCGCGCAAGCCCGTCATTATCCGCGATCAGCCTGAGTTCGGTCGCCTGATCGAGATTGGCCTCCTGCCATTCGGCGGGGTCGGGAGCCGCAGTGGTCCCCGTAAGCTCGATTAAGGCGATCTTTTCAACGTAGGCCTTGTTCCCGCCGCTAGCGCGAAGACGCGCTTTTACCAACGCTTTTACGACCAGTCCGTCCAGCTCCTTGTCGTTGGGAGTGAGGGCGTCGAACGAAGCCGTTTTGTTGTGCCATCGTAACCTGTTGTCTCTTGCCTCGCCCTCCGGCGCTGGCCGCCAGCCCGACAGGGCGCGATCCACGAGCCAGCGCCGGTGTTCTGCCTTGTAGCATTGAAGAATGCGCCGCTCCTTTTCGGACAATTGCTCTTCCGGCTTTGTTGCAATCTTCGAATCGATAATCGCCAGTACATCCGCGCTCCATTCGGCCTCGAGCCAGGGCAGACGCTCCGAGTCCATTCCGCGCCACCGCAAACCCAGATCCGCAAATTTCACCCGTGCGTGACGCGCGGAGCTCCTGTTACTGTCGCGAACGTTCTCCGGCAATTTGGCCCATCCCATTCTGAAATTTGGATCGAGGGAATCGTGCGCCGTGGGCGCTCGTTCGGCAAAATGCGCGATGTAGGTTTCGTCGATATACCGGGCAAGCGTATCCGCATCGTCCTGTAAGACATCGGTCCGCTTTGCAACGCGCCTGACATCTCCAAAGACTTTCACGAACATCAGCGGGCTGCGCTTTTCCGCAGAGTCTCCGGCGATGCCTGCGTTGAAAAGCCGGACATAAATCGGCGCCGGCCGGCGCGCCTGCTGGTGCATTGCAAGTTCCAGCCGCAAGCCTGTAGCCAGATTGACCTGGTCGTCACGGCAGCAAATTATCCAGGCTGTCGGGCCGTTTTCTTCGCAGTCTTCGATATTGGTGAGCGCTTTTTTGCCGGAAGACAAATCCAGCGACAAAATATCGTCGATCTGCCGGAACTCGATGCAGGGCCGCGCCTCCTCCGGTATCGACCCGTCGAACAGGCGCGGACGGCGGGCATGAAGCCGCGCCTTCACGGCCTCGGCATTCCTGTCGAGTATTGTAATGCGCGGCGGCTTGAGGCCGGCGGCGCAGGATTGCATCAACGACTCCAGAAGGATCGCCTCGCCCTGATCGCCGCAACCGATCAAGACAAGATGCACGCGCTCTTGCAGATGGTCGCGGGCGCGCTGGACGAACCGGGCGCGGTCAATCAGGTCGCGCGCTATCTCCGTCTTGATCGAAAACGGCTGCCCCGCAGCGCCCGGCGAATAGGCGATATCGCGCGCCTCGCCAAGGTCGGCCAGCAAGCGCACATCGGAAACATTGACCCAGACGACCGGCTCCCCGGCGCCGTTGCAGCCATAGGCACGCCCTTTCGGACCCTCTTCCTCTCGCCGGGAACCGGAAATCAGATCCTGAGCCTTGTCGACGAATTCCGCTGCCGCCGTCGCGACTTCGATATTGAAGGTATCGTCTCCTGTCGCAACAATCACCCGGCTGCTCTCGCCGACCTGCGCTGCTGTGTAGGTTTTCTTTTCGCGAAGATCGCCAGCTATCAGGAGCACGCCGTGATCGTTTGCGATACGCATGTCGGCTTCGTTGAATGAGCGGTCCACCGCGGTTATCGAAGGCCGGTCCGGTCTTTGCGAAAGCTCCTGCGCGAATGCCCGGTTCAATTCGCCAAAACCCAGCAGGACGTAGCGATTATGGTAGCGTACCCACGACTGCCAGTATAGCCGGATGCCGTCAAACATCGATCCGCTGAACAGTTTTATCAGGGCCCATGACGTAATCAAAATGGCGAAAATACGGGCCCACTCTAGGGTGGGGTTAATCTTCGAAGTCTTAGAGTCAAGATCGAAATTTCCGAAAAACAATTGCAGAGTCTTGTAAACACTATCGAGATCGTACTTGCCTCCTCTCGCGCGCGCCCATCCATCGAAGCCGAACCCGGCCACGACGATGAACGCCAGCAACAAGAACCTCTTTCTGGAGAACACAAAACGTATCAGCGATACAAGGGAATAGAAGCAACACATGGAGGACTACTCGCAAATATTGGATTGGCAAACTACAGGATCGATGCAAAAGCTCACTTGCAAAGTGTAGATTAATAGCAGACATATTTTGAGACAATCGATTTTGATGAGTCCGGAAGCCGCCGCGCCACGCAAATTGACAGGAGCCGGAAGTTGAGGACCCGTAAACTGAACGCTTCTGTCCGCCGCATCGCCATATCCGGTCACCGCTGGAACCGGCTCGATCCTGCGTTGGAGTCTGCTTTGCGCGAGGCGCTGCTTTCGGCATTTGCAGAACTGGAGTCGCAAGCGCCGGACACCGTCACAACCCTCTCCTGCGGCATGGCCGAAGGCGCGGACCTTGTGGCTGCGAGCGTTCTCCCGGCGAATTGGAATCTGGAAGCCCTGTTGCCTCTGTCAGTGGACAAATGGCGGGCGCATCTTGCGACCAACGCATCGGGAGATCGCGAGAACGCCGTGCGATTGTTCGATGCCGTTATGGCTCGCCCCAATATGTCGGTCGTGGAACTGCCGCCCGCCGCCGGCGACGATCCCGATTACCCGGCGCTCGCCACCCGGCTTGCGCAAGATGCGGACTTGCTCGTGGCGGTGTGGAACGGCGACGAAGGTCTGCCAGGTGGTACGGGCGAGGTCGTACGCAAGACGCTGGCGCTGGAAAAATCCGTCCTATGGATCAGCCCCGAGCCTGACGGCTTCGCCACACGCCTTCTGGCGCCGGACGCGGCATAGACAGGTCCGCGTTCACTCCGCCCAGAACGTCAGCAACCGCGCTTCCATGCTCCGGCGCGGCGGCGCGCCGGGCGGGGTTGCGGGGGCATCGAAGGAGCCGTGCGGCGTGAAGCGGGCGACGTCCTTGCGCGAGTCGTAGCATTTGAACACCAACGCCTCTTCGCGCGTCATGTGCGGGACATAGCCCCAGCGCTGCTTTTCGTTGAAAGCGATGTGATAGATTTCGCCGACGCGGTTGGGAAACCGCCGTTCCGCGGCAACGAAATCCTGCGGCGAAGTCGTTCGCGCATCGCACAACGCCAGCGGCGAGCGCAGGATAGGCCCGGCTATCGCGCGCCAGACCTGGATCACCTGCACGCGATGCTGCAACAGCCGGTCCGCCTCGTCCGGCAGAATATCGCGCACCCGCTGCGGCCCCGACCAGTCTGTATAATCGTTGTGAACGGTGCTGACGGGTCCGCGGATCTTGTGCTTTTCACGGGTTTCCTCGTCGCCGGCACGGCGCGTATGGTCGAACACCACCGCCCGCACGCAGCCGGTCTCGCGTTTCACCAGTTCGACCAGCTCGGGATAATAGACCGCACGAACTTCGTCCTCGTCGAAAAAATCCTTCACTTTCGTGGGATGGGTGACAAGGCGGTAGCCCTCACGGTCGAGGGAATATCCTCTGGCCGCCTCGCGCACATCGTGGATGCGCGCAATCCGGTTTTCGTATTCGCCGTGATAGGAGTGCACCGTCGAGCCGTCGCCATAGGTCTCCGACACCGGCTTCTGTCCGGTATCGATCACGAAGGACATCGTTGCTTCGACAAAATCCGCAGCCTGCCCGCCAGCAGCTTTCGCATCGTCCATGGCGATCTCCTCAGGTCTTTGCAGCGGCTTCCGCTTTCTTGCCCATTACCACAGGCAGGCCCACCGCGACTACGCCGAGGACAATGCCGGCGCCCGCCGTCAGATAGCCCGGCCCGATCAGCAAGAGCCCACCCACTGCCGCCAGCACCCGCTCGAGCACGCCGAGCCGGGTCAATGCCCAGCCCTGAATGCCGCAGGCCAGAAGCACGGCGCCTGCAACTGCGGTAACGATGGCGAGCGCGATATGTAGCGGCTCGCCAATCAGCAGCAGGCCGGGATTGAGCACAAAGGCGAAGGGCACGATGAACACGGCGATGCCGAGTTTCACCGCCTCCCAGCCCGTCTCCCACAGCCGGCTGCCGCTCAGCGAAATCGCGACAAAAACCGCAAGACACAACGGGGGTGTGATGAAGGACGCCAGCCCCCAGTAGACGACGAACAGATGCGCCGCGATATCCGGCACGCCGAGCTGGATCAGCGCCGGCGCCATCAGCGTCGCCAGCGTGACGTAAACCGGAATCGCGTCGAGCCCCATGCCGAGCAGGAAACAGGCGATGCCGACCAGGATCATCGTCAGGATCAGGTTCTTGCCTGAAAGATCCAGAATGAACGCGGAAATCTTGATGCCGACGCCGGACAGTTCCAGCGCGCCGATCATGATGCCGACAAAGGCGGTGATCGAGACGATGGTGATCCAGTTGCGCACGGCGCCGCCGCAGGCGCGCATGAAATTCGCCGGCGTAATCCACTTGCCCCTGTCCCTGGACAGGAAACTCACGGCGATGACGAACGGCAGCGACAGCACCCCAGCCATCCCCGGCGGATAGGCGTCCACGATCAAAAACCAGATCAGCGCCACGAGCGGGATCAGATTGAACCAGCCCTCGCGAAACACACTGCCAAGCGGCGGCTGATCGGTGCTCGGCACGGGCACGATGTTGTCGCGATGCGCCTGCAAATGCACGGACACGAAAACGATCAGGTAGTAGATCAGCGCCGGAACCAGCGCCGCCAGCGCAACTTCGGCGTAGGACTTGCCAATCCATTCCGCCATGACGAAGGCGATGGCCCCCATTACCGGCGGCAGGATCTGTCCGCCCGTAGAGGCAACCGCTTCCACGCCGCCGGCAATGGCCGGCCGGTATCCGGCCTTCTTCATCAGCGGAATCGTGATGACGCCTGTCGTCGCGACATTGGCGGAGGGAGAGCCGGAAATGGAGCCGAAGAAAGCGCTGCCGATCACCGCCGCCTTGGCCGGACCGCCGCGCGCGCTGCCCGTCAGCACAAGCGCCAGCCGCAGAAACCAGCCGCCCGCGCCGCCCGCATCCATCAGCGCGCCGAACAGCAGGAATATCAGGATGATGTTCGAGGCAACCCCCAGCGGCAGGCCGAATATGCCCGCTTCACCGACGAACGAACTATAGAGCAGCCGGTCGATAGTATAGCCGCGCCCGTGCAGAATGCCGGGCAGCCAGTTCTGAAAAACCGTCATTGCGACAAGCGCCAGCACCAGCACGGCGAGCACTGGCCCTGTCGTGCGGCGCACCGCCTCGATCAGCGGAATGCAGATCATCGCCGCCAGGATCATGCCCTTGAGATCGAGAAAGCCCATCTCGGAATACTCGATGACCTCTTCGTTGAAGAAGATCACATAGGCGAGGCCGATAAGCGCACTACCAAGCAGGATCAGGTCGGGGATTCGCTTCACCAGGCCCGGTGGTTCGCGTTCGGCAGGCGCATCGTCGCCCCGCGCCGCATGCCCCTTTCGCGGGCCAAACAGCGGCAGCATCAGGTAGACAATCGTCAGCGCCGCCGCCAGCGATATGGCGCGATGAATATGCTGCGGCATGAAAAGCCCTGCCATCGCGGTGAGGTTGCCGACGATGGCAATCTGATAGAGGCACACTGCGGTTGCAAACCACAGAAACAAGCTGCGCGAATTGCTGGACGTCTTGCCGGTCATGGGCGTCAACTGCTGGAAGGAAAAAAACTGCCGCGCGGATGCGCGGCAGACATTGATGAAAAGGCTGCCCGGTCAGCGCCTGGCGAGTTCGGCCTGGCGCTTTTCCACGTCCGCGTTCCAGCGGCCCTTTTCCTTGAAATAGCGGATCGCACCGGGATGGAACGGGATCTTGGCCTGCTTCAGCGTACGGTCCAGCGTCCAGTATTTCGCTGCGGCATGATAGGTCTTGAACTGGTCCGTGTGGTCGAACAGTGTCTTCACCAGCTTGTAGGCGTTTTCTTCCGACAAGTGTTTCGTTGATGCGACGAAAGTCGTCGACATGTCGAAAGCGATGTAGGGCTTGTCCTGGCCCGTATAGGTTTTCGCTGGAACCGTTTCGAGATCGAACGCCGGCGGCAACAGTTTAAGCATGGCGTTCATCTTGTCTTCCGGTATCGGGAAGAATTCGATTTTGCCTTCCCGCGCAGCTTTCTGGAAATAGCCAGCTCCCGCGCTACCCGGGATTATGCCCGCATCAACAGTTCCCGCAGAAATGGCGTCCATCGCCTCGTTGGTCTCTGTCGTCGGGATCACGCGTACGCTCTTGGGATCCATGTTGTACACTTTGAATAGCGCAGTCGTGATCATCTGGAGTTCCGGCAAAGCCGGGCGCCTGCCAACGAACACACGTCCCTTAAGGTCCTCGACCTTCGTAATGCCCGAACCTTTCCGGATAACCAGCTGGCGCAGGCTCGGATTACCGACCACGAGCACGCCGATATCGACCGGCTTCTTGAATCGGCCCTTGGCTTGGTAGCCGTCGTACGACGCCATGGCGTTGGTGATGGCCACATCGACGCGATTGGTGTTGAGCGCATGCACGTTCGGCGTCGAACCGCCAACCGGTTCGACTGTCGAGCCAAGGCCCGCATGATCCTTCAGCATTTTCGAAATGGCGACCGCCAGCGTGTAGTAGACGCTGCCTGTGCTCGACGTGCCTATCCGGATGGAATTCTGCTGCGCGCTGGCAGGCATTGCCAGGCCGGTGGCGAGCGCCAATCCGGCAATTGCTGCTATTGAGCCGGTTTTCTGCACGATTTCCTCCTTGTTTTGCGCATCCGGTCCACGCTTCCGCTGTTCAGCAGCAGTTCGCGCCGGACGCTTTCCCCTTGGAAGGGTCTTCATAGCGGCCCTGTCCCGATTTGCCAATTCCACAAACAAATCCGCGGACAAATCCGCGGACAAATCCGTATGAAAACCCGCGATGTGAGACCGCAAGCAGGGTCGTATGCCGATTGTCTTGCGATTGACTGGCGGAACCGAACGCTTAAGACTGGTTACAACCAAGGAAATCTCAAGCCGCGGCAGTTGAAGCCGCACGAGGGCCGGCATGGAAGTTTCATTCGCGCACGAAATCGAACAACTCAAGCTGGGCGACGGCGATACCTTTCACGGCGAAGGCATCATGGCCGTCACCAAGGCGCTGCTGCAGTCCGGCGTCACCTACGTTGGCGGCTATCAGGGCGCGCCAGTCTCGCACCTGCTCGACGTCATGGTTCAGGCGAAAGAACTGATGGGCGAACTCGGCGTCCACGTCGAGCCCTGCACAAACGAGGCCTCTGCAGCTGCCATGCTCGGCGCTTCGGTCATGTATCCCGTGCGCGGCGCGGTGACGTGGAAATCCATTGTCGGCACCAACGTCGCCTCCGACGCCCTGTCCAATCTTGCCTCTCCGGGCGTCATGGGCGGTGCGCTGATCGTGGTTGGCGAGGACTACGGCGAAGGCGCGAGCGTCATTCAGGAACGCACCCACGCCTTTGCGATGAAATCCGCCATGTGGCTGACCGATCCGCGCCCGAACCTGAAAACCATCGCCCACATGGTCGAAAAATCCTTCGAACTGTCGGAGGCATCCAACACGCCTGTCATCATGGAATTGCGCATCCGCGCCTGCCACGTGCGCGGATCGTTCAAAACGAAGAACAACGTCGCCCCGCGCATTTCGACCCGCCAGTTGCAGCAAGAGCCAGCGAGCTTTCTCTACGAGCGGCTCGCCCATCCGCCGGTGACCTACCGGCACGAAAAGCTGAAATACGACGTCCGCATGCCGGCCGCCCGAAAATTCATTCTCGACAACCAGCTCAACGAGATTTTCGATGGCGCGCAGAACGATATCGGCATCATCGTCCAGGGCGGCCTCTACAACGGCCTGATCCGCGCGCTGCAGGAAACCGGTCTCGCCGATTCCTGGGGCCGTACGGAAATCCCGATACTCGCGCTCAATGTCGTCTATCCGCTGGTGCCGGAACAGATTTCAGGCTTCGCTGCGGGAAAGAAGGCGGTCCTCATTCTGGAAGAAGGCCAGCCGGAATTCATCGAGCACGAAATCGGCGCCATCCTGCGCCGCGCCGACGTCAATACGCGCATCGCCGGCAAGGACGTGCTGCCGATGAGCGGCGAATACAACAGCGAGACGATCCTCGGCGGACTGACGAAGTTCCTGCAGGAACATGCCCCCGGCCACGCAGGAAAGGCCGCAGCCTATGGAACGGAAATCGCCGGTCTGCGCGAAAAGGCGGCCAAGGGCCTGAAAGGCCCGTTGCCGCCGCGCCCGCCCGGTTTCTGCATTGGCTGTCCCGAACGGCCTGTTTTTGCCGCGCTGAAACTGGCGCAGCAGGAAGTCGGCAAGGTGCACATTTCCACCGATATCGGCTGCCATGCGCTGGCAACCTTCGAGCCCTTCTCCTTCGGCAATTCCATCCTGGGCTATGGCATGAGCATGGCATCGGGCGCGGGCGTCGCCGGATTTTCCGCACGCCGCCCCATCGCCATCATGGGCGACGGCGGCTTCTGGCATAACGGCCTCTTGTCGGGTGTCACATCCGCACTGCTGAACGAGCGCGACCGCGTTCTCGTCGTGATGAAGAACGGCTACACCTCCGCCACCGGCACGCAGGAAGTGATTTCTTCGCCAGAAACCTCCACGAAACAGGTCGCCGAAGGGGCGAGCGCCACCAATTCCGAACTCACTATCGAGAACACGCTGAAAGGCCTCGGCGTGAAGTGGCTGCGCACCGTGCACACCTACCGCGTCGACCAGATGAAAAGCGCCCTGAAAGACGCCATAACGACGCCGGCAAAGGGACTGAAAGTCATCGTCGCCGAAGGCGAATGCCAGCTCGAGCGCCAGCGCCGCATCCGGCCGATACGCGCGAAACACATGGCGGAAGGAAAAACCGTCGTGCGCACGCGCTACGGCGTCGACGAAGACACCTGCACCGGCGATCACTCCTGCATCCGCCTTTCGGGATGCCCGACGCTGACGGTGAAGACGGCCACGGACCCACTCAAGAGCGATCCGGTCGCCCATGTGCTCAACGGCTGCGTCGGCTGCGGCCTGTGCGGCGAGAACGCCCACGCAGCCACGCTGTGTCCGTCGTTCTACCGCGCCGAAATCGTCTCCAATCCCGGCTGGTTCGACCGCACGCTGGCGAAGCTCCGCACCGCCCTGACGGGAGCCGCATGACCATGACCGCATCTGCAACACCCAGAACCATCCTTGTGGCCGCGCTAGGCGGCGAAGGCGGCGGCGTGCTCGCCGGCTGGATCGTCGACGCCGCGCAACGCGCGGGCCTGCCCGCCCAGGCGACCTCCGTGCCCGGCGTCGCCCAACGCACCGGCGCCACCAGCTATTACATCGAAATGATGGACGCGCCCGCGCCGGAAGACCTCGAGCCGGTATTCGCACTGGTGCCCATCGCCGGACGCGTCGATATCGTCGTCTCGAGCGAACTGCTGGAATCCGGCCGCCTGCTCGAACGCGGCTTCGTCTCGCCGGACCGGACACTGTTCGTCACCTCGTCGAGCCGCGTCCTGACGACAATGGAAAAAATGCAGATGGGCGACGGCCGTTTCGACGGGCAGCGCATCCACGATACTGCTGAAGAACTCGCCAGAAAATACATAACGCTCGATCTGGAAAAGCTGGCCCTGGACAACGGAACAATCATCAGCGCCACCATGTTCGGCGCGATGGCCGGAGCTGGCGCGTTCCCGTGGGACCGCAGCGTCTGCGAGGAGACCATCCGCGCCGGCGGACGCGGCGTGAAGGCCTCGCTCGCAGGCTTTGCAGCGGCCTCCGACGCGGTATCGAAGCCGCAGGACAGCGCCGCCGCCGCGCCTGCACCGGCTGCTGTTTCAAACCCCGCGCCCGCCGGCTTTGCCGGCCTGCCGCAGGAGATACGGGATATCGTCGGCCACGGCCTTGCCCGCACCGTCGACTTTCAGGACGAGGCCTATGGCGAAACCTATCTCGAGCGGATGCGCGCGCTGGTGGAAGCCGCCGGCGATGCAAACGACCCGCGCAAGGCCCATGCCCTGGGCGAAGCGGCGCGGCGACTGGCGTTGTGGATGGCCTATGAGGACATCCCCCGCGTCGCCGATCTGAAAACCCGCAGCGCACGTTTCGATCGCATCCGCCGCGAAGCCGAAGCGCAGCCGGGCCAGCTCCTGCGCGTCTACGAATATCTGAAGCCCGGAGCCGCCGAAATCGCCGACATGATGCCAAAGTCCATCGGCGAAAAAATCATGGCGCGCATCGAGGCCGGCAAGGGCCTGCCCTTCACCGGCAAGGGCCTTGCCCTCTCCACCACCAGTGTGACCGGCTATTACGCCATGCGGCTGATGGCGCGCTTCAGGTCGATGCGCCGCAAGTCCCTGCGCTTCGAGCGCGAGCAGAAGGAAATCGGCCTCTGGCTCAAAGCCATGACGCAGACCTTGCGCGCCGCGCCCAACTTCGCCGGAGCGCTGGCGGAACTTCCCCGCCTGCTGAAAGGCTATGGCGAGACATATCTGCGCGGGCGGGAAAACTATGCCGCCGTCTGGGAGGCGATTGTCGAACCGGCGCTCGCTGGCGGCGATGCGGAGCAAAGCGCGGCATGGCTGCGCAAGGCGATATCCGCCGCACTTGCCGATCCGGAATCCGAAGCTCTCGCGAAAGTCCTCGCAGAAAGCGCAGGCCAGACGCCGCCGCACGCCATTGCGGCACAGTAACGGCCGATGAAAACGTCAGCCTTTCGGGAGTAGCTCATGTCATCGCTTGCTGGCGAAATCGCCGTCGTCACCGGAGCCGCTGGCGGCCTTGGCGCCACCGTATCGCGCCGTCTCGCCGCCGATGGCGCGCGCCTCGTGCTTCTCGATCTGGATGCCGGACGGCTCGAAAAGCTCGCGCAATCGCTGTCCGGCGCGGGCCATGTTTTCCTTGCCGGCGATATTACGAACCGCGAGGAAGCACAGAAAACGATTGCGGCCGCGGTCAAATCCACCGGCGCGCCCACCATCCTCGTCGCACTGGCCGGCGGCTTCGACATGGGCCCCGCCGTACACGAAACAAGCGACGATCTCTGGGCCAAAATGCTGAAGCTGAATGTCGGCACGCTGCTGCCGCTTCTGGCCGCGATTACGCCGGGGATGATCGAAAACGGGCGCGGCTCCATCGTCGCCGTCGGCGCGATGGGCGGCCTGAAGGGCGGAGCGAACATGGGCGCCTACGCCGCCTCGAAGTCGGCGCTGATGCGTCTGGTGGAAAGCAGCGCCGCGGAACTGAAAGACAAGGGCGTGCGCGTCAACGCCGTCCTGCCCAGCATCATCGACACACCCGCCAACCGCAAGGACATGCCGGAGGCGGATTTCGCGCAATGGGTCAGCCCCGGAGAGCTGGCCGCCGTGATTTCGTTTCTCGCGTCGAAAGAAGCGAGCGGAGTGACGGGCGCGCTGGTGCCGGTGACGGGGCGGGTGTGATTGACTATTCAGTACTCTAAAGCGCAAACCTTACAAAGGCTATTGATAATCATGGAATTGAGCGATGATGAAGTTTTTTATTTGTGCGGCTCTGACAATAGTATTTCTCGTGGGTCATCCCAGTCAGTCGCTATTTGCGGCAAGCGAGCGACCAATTTTCAAATGTGACGTACGCGCGGCGTTCCAGGCAACACGAGAGGGCCAATTTCAGCGAATGGGATTAGATAGCAATCTGGTTCGTTTCCACAGTCCGATTATCATTGACACAAGTACCGGTGCAGTTCGGCTAAGCCAAATGAGCAATGTTCTTTATTTTCGAATACTGCAAAAAGGCTCCCGTTCGAACGACTTCGTCCTGATTGGAAACTGGTACGACGTTATGAGAATTAAAGGCCGAAATAATCCAATCACCTTCACTTACGCCGATTTTGATAGTTTCTATTCCGGGGTTTGCAAAAAACTATCGTGAGCCGCCGTGATTTCGTTTCTCGCGTCGAAAGAATCGAGCGGAGTGACGGGCGCGCTGGTGCCGGTGACGGGGCGGGTCTAGCGAGCACACCTCCAAATATTCACACGGCCGCCATAGCCCGGCCGAACCGCTGGCGCGTTGCGATCCACAGGCCGCTTATCAGAATGACATTCGCTATGCCCGCGAAGGCCGCGTTCGCATAGGACCACGTATAGGCGCCGGTCTGATCGAAGAAAAAGCCGCCCTGCCATCCGCCGAGCCCGTGGCCAGCGAAGGCGAACGCCATGATGACGCCCATCGATGACGCCCTGCGCGCCGGGGCCGTCAGGTTCCGCGCGGTAACCAGCAGCGCCGTCATCACCCCCGCGTAGCCGAAGCCGTACACCGCTGCATACAGATAGAACGAATCCAGCTTGTCGAGAAACGTGAAACCGAAGACGAGAAGCGTCTGCCATCCCGAAGCGATCAGGTAAGCCGGAATGGCGCCGATGAGATCGGCCAGACGGCCGAACGCCACACGCCCGGCAATTGCGACAAGCAGCATCGAGAACAGGACGCCGCCGGCCTGCGGCGCGGGAATGCCGCAAATCTGCATCAACGGAACAAGATGGATCAGCGGCACGGACATGCACGTACAGCACAGCAGAACCGCCAGCGACAGCCATGCCGTAACAAGCCAGTTGGGTAGTCCCGAGGGACTTTCATCGGGAAGCGCGCCGCCCGCCCGCGCAACGCGCGGCGGATCGCGCAGCAGGAACGTGAGTGGCATCAGAACCACAAGGATCGCGATGCTTTGCGCCGCCAGAGCGACGCGCCAGCCCATCGCATCTATAAGATAAGCGCCAACAAACGGCACAAGGCCCTGTCCGAGCGCCTGGCCAGCCGCGGCGGCGCCTATTGCGAAACCCGCCCCATTCACGAACCAGTTGCCAACGAGCGCCATGAGCGGGGCGGAAAGCGCCCCGCCGCCGAATGCGCCGGCAATGAAGAAAAGCAGATAGAACTGCCAGAGCGCATCCGCCCATGCGGCAGCGAGCATCGCCAGACCGGCAGCGGCGACCCCGAACAGTGCGATGCGCCGCACGCCGAAGCGATCCGCAACATGACCGAGTACGAGACTGCCCAGCGCGATTCCGATCAGACCGATTGTGTTGATCAGCGAAATGTCGCCGCGCTTCCAGCCATATTCCGTTTCGAGCGGCACCAGATAAATCGACAACCCGTTGACGAGTTGTCCCATGACCACAGCGAGTATGGCCGAAGAGGCAATCAGAATGACCCAGCGATAGGCTGGCTCACCGCGGCCGGATTGAAATGCCTGGCTCATATCTCTTGATACTCTCCGGCTCCGCTGCACCGCGCCGGCACGCCATCAGGTTTCGTGCGTGCTTGGGTGGAAGAGCTGCTCGACCGCATAGGGTTCGGCGATCAGGCGCTGGTCGTGGCTGTATCCGATGAAGCGTTCCAGGTTCTTCCGGTTCGCCGCCAGACCATTCGGCCAGGGATCGGGCCCGAAATCGCGCCGTTCCGCTTCGAGCGCAAGGCGCGCATCGGCCATGAGCGAATAATTCGAATCGTCGTAATATTGATAGGCTTGACGCTTCGCTTCGTCGAACACGCTTATCAGGTCCCGCGGCAATTCGGGGAAACGTTCGGCCAGCTCGCGCTTCATCACGATGAGGTGCATGATCGGCCAGTAGCCGTGCGTGCTGAAATAACGCACTTCTTCAGCCCGCACGTCCGGGAAAAGACGACGGTAGTCGCCGGGCCGCGCCAGCATGGACTTGCGCGGCTGCGGCGTAATCATGGCGTCGATCTCGCCGTCGCACAGCATGACGCCGATGTCCTTGTCCGGATCGATCACTCCCACGCGCACGTCGGGTCCGAAGTCGACAGGAACCAGCTCGTCCCGCATGCAATGCCAGTGGATAGTCTTCCAGTCGACGCCGTAGTCGAGTTTGAGGTCGCCCTTGCCAAGAACGCTCATCGTGACCTGAAAGGCATGAACGCCGACCTTGCGCCCGTTGAGATCGGCCGGCTTTTCGATACCTGCCCGCGCATTCACATAGACCTGCCCCGCCGTGAAGAAGCGGCGCGGAAAAACCGGCACGCCCACAAGCGGAAGGCCTGGATTGCGCGCGACAGCCATGATGAAACTGGAGAGCGACATTTCCGCTATGTCAAAGGCGAGATGGTTCAGCATCCGCTCGTGCCGGCCATCGCCATCACGGAAGGGAACGCTCTCCCCGACCTCCAGTGGCGAAAAAGAAAAGCCTCTCGGAGGCTGCACGGTGCCCATGAAAAAAGGCATGTGACGATCATAGCGATTGAGGGCGAGCGCAAGTTTCATGGCGGGCCGGCGTTTCCTGTTGTTTGATGCCCAGAATGCCCGATTTTTCGCCGGCGGCAAGTGCAGAAAAGAGTCCTTGTGCCGCCCGCACCGGCAATCACAGATCACTTGCGATCCCCCTCACGTCCCAGTCGCGTAGCGCGCTGGCGCCTGTGACGGTGCGGAGTGAAGAGGGGCGGTTGCGCGTTGAAAAAACAAAAAACTTTAACCTCCGGTCTGGAACTTTGTCCCCCCCATCGCAATTTGAAGGGATGTCCGGAGCGCGTTGACTGACGCCTGCCCGAGGATGCCCGCCAGCACCTCTTGCAGGACGTCAGGGCCGCTCCGGTGTTTTATGTCGAGGATGTTCCCAGCGGGGGACCAACGATCCAACCGTCAAGGCGTTGAAACGAATTTCAGGAAATTGCAGCGCTTACCACTTCATCAAAAGTCGCTCACGATCCCCTTCACTTCCCAGTCGCCGTAGCGCGCCGGTTCCGGCCCGTCGCGGCCATTGATTTCCTTCGGGCCCGGGCCGCGGGCGGCGGCTTCGGCATCGCGGGCCTTGCGCCGTTCCTCGGCTTCGGCAAGCGCCCGTTGCGCGGCGGCAGTAAGAACCTTTCCCGGCGGCGGCCATTGGCCTGCATCCGCAGCGGCAGGATCACCGGAAGGGGCAGCAGCCATCCCCGCGGATGCCTCAACGCGATTGTTTTCCTCATCCGCCATCATTCAACCTGTTGATTTTAAAAATTTAAACCTGCGGCACCTTGTCAAAAGACCGTCTCCTTCCCCACATATAGGCAAACTGGTGAGGCCCGGCCAGCAATAGCATGCGGGCTTTCGTGTGGAGACATCCATGAACTACATGCGCACTGCGATCCTTATCGCCGTCCTGACCGCCCTTTTCGTCGCGGTCGGCGCATTGCTTGGCGGCAAGACCGGCATGGTCATCGCCTTTGTCATGGCGGCTGCGGGCAACCTCTTCGCCTACTGGAATTCGGACAGGATGGCGCTTGCCGCCAACGGCGCCTACGAGGTCGACGAAACCACAGCGCCGGAACTCGTCCACATGGTCGCCGAACTGGCCCAGCGTGCGGAAATCCCGATGCCGCGCGTCTACGTGGTCGAGAGCGACCAGCCCAACGCCTTCGCAACGGGCCGCAATCCGGAAAACGGCGCGGTCGCGGTCAACACCGGCCTCGTCCACATGCTGACCCGCGAGGAACTGGCAGGCGTCATCGCGCACGAACTGGCACACATCAAGAACCGCGACACGCTTACAATGACGATCACCGCGACGCTTGCGGGCGCGATTTCGTCCATCGCGACATGGGGCATGCTGCTTGGCGGCAACCGAAACAACAACGGCCTCGGCATGATCGGCTCCATCGCGCTGGCGATCCTGGCGCCGATGGCCGCAGGTCTCGTGCAAATGGCGATCAGCCGCTCGCGCGAATATGTCGCCGATGAGATGGGCGGCCAGATTTGCGGCAATCCGCACGCCCTTGCCGGCGCGCTGGCGAAGATCTCCGGCATGGCGCAGCAGATCCCGAACGAAAACGCCGAGGCCAATCCGGCGATGGCGCACATGTTCATCGTCAATCCGCTGACAGGACAGGGCATGGACAATCTGTTCTCGACCCATCCGAACGTCGAAAACCGCATCGCGGCGCTGGAACAGCAGGCCTACGACATGGGCGTTCGCGGCGATTGGCAGACGGGCGCCTACGACCAGACCTCTGGTTCGGGCTACAGCTCTGATACTACTGGCGGAAGGAATCAGCCCGGCGGACGCCGCAGAGGCCCCTGGGGTTAGTCCGGGGTGCTCGCAGCCCGGCCGGAACACCCGCGAATAGCCGAGGATATGGACCGGCCACACACTAAACGACGATCGCACGGGGGTGCACGCGATGCCGCGCCGCCACCGCTCGCGCCGGGCCAGGCCGTCCGCATGGCGGCCGCCTCGGCGATAGGCGCGATCCTGACCCACGCCCGCACCATCGACGACCGGCTGGCCGAAGACGCAAAATCAGGCGCTCTGGCCGGTATGGAGCCGCGCGACCTCGCCTTGCTGCGCTCCATCGTGGTCGTCGCTTTGCGCAGGCTCGGCACAATTCGTCTGGCGCTGGCGGCGTTTCTCGAAAAACCTCTGCCGCGCAAGGCGCAAGCCCTCGAGAACGTCCTGATCGCCGGAGCGGCGCAAATCCTGTTTCTCGATATTCCCGATCATTCGGCCGTCGATCTTGCGGTCCGCTCGGCCAAGCACGAGGCGGCCACAGCGCCCTTCGCCAATCTTGTCAATGCCGTGCTGCGCAACGTCATCCGCCATCGCGAGGAACTGATCGACCCGGCCGATCCGTTCGCCGATACCCCGCAATGGTTGGCTGCCAGGTGGAAGAACAATTGGGGCGAAGAGGCCGCGCGAGCCATCGCTCACGCCAACCGGCTGGAGCCGACGCTGGACCTCACCACGCGCAGCGACCCGGAAGCCTGGGCTTCGCGTCTCGACGGTATCGTATTGCCAACGGGCACAGTCCGGCTCCGGTCACGCACATCCATCGAACAACTCGAAGGTTACGCCGACGGCGCGTGGTGGGTGCAGGACTACGCCGCGGCATTGCCCGCGCGTCTGCTCGACGTTCAGCCGGGCGAGATAGTTGCCGATCTCTGCGCTGCGCCGGGCGGAAAAACCGCGCAACTGGCCGCTGCGGGGGCCGGCGTCACTGCTGTTGACAGGTCGGCCCTGCGCCTGAAGCGGCTGACCGAAAATCTGGCCCGCTTGAAACTCGAGGCAAACGTGCGTGCCGCCGACGCAACCGCATTCGAGGGCGGCCCCTTCGACGCCATCCTGATCGACGCGCCCTGCACCGCAACCGGAACCATTCGACGTCACCCGGAGGTCGCCTGGAACAAGCGCCAGAGCGATCTGGCAAGCCTCTCGGCGCTTCAGGCGAAACTTCTCGACAGGGCGGCAAGCCTGCTCAAACCCGGCGGCCGTCTCGTCTATTGCACCTGCTCACTGGAACCGGAAGAGGGCGAACAGCAGGTGTCGGCGCTGCTGCGCCGCAATCCGGACCTGCAGCGCCACCCGGTCACGCCGGAAGAAATCGGCGGCCTGCCCAATTGCATTAACGCCGCGGGCGAGTTGCGGACCATGCCGCATTTCCTGGATAACGGCGACCCGCGTCTGTCCGGCATGGACGGGTTCTTCGCCGTCCGCCTGCGGCGCCGCAAGTGATGGCTGCTCGCCGTTAACCATATCTGCTTCAACCTTATGCCGTAATCGTGCATAAGATCAGCCGCAGAAGAAATCACAAGGGGACCGCGCACTTTGAATGCGCCTTCGGCTACGGAAAGAGTCAGTCTTGCTGGCATGCGGATGGGCGCCGGCGCATCGCGCCTGTGGCGGGCGGCATTGTTCCCGGTGCGGTACACGCTTTCACTCGGCATGCGCCAGCCGTCGCGTCTTGTCATCGCGCCGCAGGACATCCGCACCGCCGATCCCACGGTCGCCGAGGAAATTTATTCCGGTTATTTCGCCTTTGGGTCCAAGGGCGTAAACACGCACGGCCGTTCTCCCTTCACGATCGATAGTCCCTCCGTCGAATGGGAAGCCGCACTCATGGGATTTGGCTGGCTGCGCGATCTTCGCGCCGCGGGCACGCCCCTGGCGCGCGCCAATGCCAGCGCCCTTGTCGACGAATGGATCGCCCTGTGCGGCTCACCATCGCGGCGGCTTGCCTGGGACGCTTCGGTCGCATCGCGGCGGCTGCTGTCGTGGCTCTCCCATTCCCCGCTCGTTCTTGAGGGCGCGGACTTGCGCTTCTACCGCCGCTTCATGAAAAGTATCGGCCGCCACGTCGCCTTTCTGCGCCGGGAAATGTCCTCCGGCTTGCGCGGCGAAGCGCGCCTGCAGGCAGCGCTGGCGCTGACCTCCGCCAGCCTGTGCGCGGAGGGAATGAGCGGCACCCCGAAGCGCGCTGCGCGACTTCTGGCCAGCGAGATCAACCGGCAAATCCTCCTCGACGGTGCGCACATCGGCCGCAACCCGCAAACGCTGGTCGATCTGCTGCTCGACTTTCTGCCGCTGCGGCAGGCGTTCATCGCGCGAAATCTGGAAGTTCCGCCGGAACTTGTCCGCACCATCGACCGTATGCTGCCAATGTTGCGCCTGTTTCGGCATTCGGACGGCGCGCTTGCGCTCTTCAACGGCATGGGCGCGACGCAGCAACATGCGTTGGCGACCGTTCTTGCCTACGACGATGCTCTCGCCAAGCCAATCATGTACGCCATTGCTTCCGGCTATCAGCGCGCCGAGGCCGGCAACACGATCGTTATTGCCGACATGGGAAAGCCGCCGCCGCCCGCGTTTTCGCAGCAGGCGCACGCCGGCGCACTCGCGTTCGAAATGTCGTCCAGCGGCGAGCGGATCGTCGTCAACTGCGGAGCGCCTGCGCTTCGTCGCGGCCCGATGCGCGAAGCGGCACGACTGACCGCCGCACACTCAACGCTGACAATCGCCGACTCCTCGTCCTGCCGCTTCGCCAGCCACGAGGGCGCCGACAGGTGGATCGCCGGGCAGATTGTCAGCGGCCCGCAACATGTCTCCAACGAGCGATTCGAGACCGCCGACGGCATAACCATTCAGGCCAGCCACGATGGCTACGCGGCGCGGTTCGGCGTGATCCACGAGCGCGGCATCGCTGTCAGCGCCGATGGAACGGCGGTCTCCGGCTGCGACCGGCTTCTGCCGGCCGGCCGCCAGCCGGCAAAGGGCGAACCGCCGGACTTCGCAATCCGCTTCCATCTGGCGCCCGGCGTCGCGCCGTCTGTTCTGGAGGGAAATACGAGCGTGGAAATCGCAACGCCGCAGGGTCAAAAATGGCTCTTCACTTGCGGCGGACGTCCGGTCGAAATCGTGGAGAGCATTTTCTTTGCTGCCGCCGACGGTACACGCACTACACGCCAGATTGTCGTCGCAGGAAAAGCTGCAGCGGGGGAACAGGTCGACTGGCACTTCGAGCTCCAGTCCGCTTGAACCGCCGCGCCGGGGTGGTTCCGTTTATTTCAAGAACACGTAGATGTTCACGGCCATCTTGATGTCGCTGGCTTCGGCGACGTCGTTGACGAATTCCTCAATGAATAAATCGCGTGCGCTGAGGCCTTTCTCGTCGAGATAGGCTGTTATCGCCTCGTAGGTGCTTTCGATTTCCGCATAGGCGCCACGATGCTCGAACTTCAGCGCCGAACCGCCGGGATTGTGTCCGCTGCGGAAGGCCGGCGACAGCTTCACGCCGGCTGCCGGCGCAGCCTTGAGCGGCAGCATGACGTCGAAGCGGAAATCCTGGTCGTTGCTTTCGACATAGACGACGAGCGGCCGCCCGGTCGGCTCGAGCCCCGTGCGGGTCGTTTCCGCCCGCAGGGCCGCTATGGCGCTGCGAATTTCGCCGTAGCCAGCATCCCAAGTGGATTTGCCGGTTGTAGCGATCACCGGCAGCGCCGGCAGGTCGACCGTCTGGATGACGCTCGGCTTGTCGTCATTGCCATCCTTGTTGCCATGATCGTGCTTTTCGGCGGGAGTGGCCTGGTTCCCGGACTGGCTGCCAATCCCGGGCATGCCGTCCGGCTTCTGGATGGTTCCGGGCTTCGGGATTTTCAGCTCGGGCGCGGCAGCCAGAGACGCAGCCGGAGAACAGCAAAGCAAAAGGCCGGCCGCAGCTAGTCCGAAAAAGGTTCGCCAAAATCCTGTCGCCATGATGCGCCTCCGTCAGAATCGGCTTCAACGCAGTAATCGCCGGAACACTAGATGAGGATGCGGGGAATGGAAACATCGGCGCACCGTCGCCATATCCAGCCTGAATCGATATGGCAGCCGGAGCGCTTTGCGCTGCACGGCTTTTGCAATAAAACACGGCTTTCGTAGTTCCCGGCTGGAGCATCGTGCGAAGAAGTGGATACCGGTTTTTCGCGCATAACGATGCTCTACTCTTTGGAATCGATCAGCTTTTGTGTGTTTTGATGATTCCATCAAAACGCACGCTGATCTAGACAGGACAAAATCGGGTCATGAGCGTGCTGGCCAACCGCCCGTTTCTGAAAATGAACGGCATCGGCAACAAAATCGTCGTGCTCGACCTGCGGGGAACGGACGCCACGGTCAGCGCCGGCGATGCGCGCGCCATCGGCCGCTCGCCCGAACTTGCCTACGATCAACTCATGGTCGTTTACGATCCGCAGCTGCCGGAAACGGACGCGCGGATGGAAATATTCAATATCGACGGCTCCCTGTCCGGCGCATGCGGCAACGGAACGCGCTGCGTCGCCTGGGCGCTGATGCGCGGCGGCGGCGGTCATCGTCTCGTGCTCGAAAGCGCCGCCGGCGTGCTCGAATGCCGCCGCATCGGCGAGTGGCGGTTTTCCGTCGACATGGGCGAACCGAAATTCGGCTGGCGCGACATTCCGCTGGCGCACGATCCCGGCGATACCTGCAACATCGCCCTTCCCGATACCAGGCCCGCGGCAAGGGACCTGCCGGCGTTCTGCGCCGTCAACATGGGCAACCCGCATGCGGTTTTCTTCGTGCCAGACCCGGACGCATTCGACCTCGCAGCGACCGGATCGGCGGTCGAAAACCATCCATTGTTCCCCGAGCGCGTGAACACCTCGCTGGCCCACATCGACGCTCCGGACCGCATCACGCTCAAGGTCTGGGAACGCGGCGCAGGCGCAACGCTCGCCTGCGGATCAGCTGCCTGCGCAACGCTCGTCGCCGCCGTCAAGCGCGGCTTGACGGGCCGCGCGGCAACAATCGCGCTGCCCGGCGGCGAACTCGCCATCGAGTGGCGCGCGACCGATTCCCGCGTCGTCATGACAGGCGATGTCGAGCTGGAATTCGAAGGGAAGTTCGATCCGGCCATTTTCGGGAACGCGCCCGCATGAGCGGGCGGGACCAAAGCCCGCCGGATGTCCTGTCGTTCGGCTGCCGGCTGAACGCGCTCGAAGCGGCTGCCATGCGCAAGGCCGCGCAGAACGCCGGTCATGGCGATCTGCTGATCGTCAATACCTGCGCTGTCACCAACGAAGCAGTCCGCCAGGCCCGCCAGAGCATTCGCCGCGCCGCGCGCGACAATCCGCAACGCCGCATCGTGGTGACGGGATGCGCGGCACAAATCGATCCCGAGAGTTTCGCCGCCATGCCGGAAGTCGCCGGCGTGATCGGCAACGCCGACAAGGCGAAACCCGCGACTTGGACAGCGCTTGAATTCGGCGGCATCGAACTGCCCCGCGCCCGCGTCAACGACATCATGGCGCTGGAGGAAACCGCCCATTACTTCGTTGCCGGCGCAGGCCTCGACGGGATGGAAGGACGCTCGCGCGCCTTCGTGGAAGTACAGAACGGTTGCGACCACCGCTGCACCTTCTGCATCATTCCCTATGGCCGCGGCCCGTCGCGCTCCGCACCCGCCGGCGACGTGGTGCAACAGATCCAGCGGCTCGTGGACAATGGCTACAACGAAGTCGTGCTGACCGGCGTCGACATGACCTCCTGGGGCCACGACCTGCCGGGGAAACCGTCCTTCGGCAGACTGGTGCAGCAGATACTGAAACACGTGCCGGACCTGCCCCGCCTGCGCATTTCCTCCATTGACTGCATCGAGGCCGATGAAGCTCTGCTCGAAGCGATTGAGAGCGACCGGCGGCTCATGCCACATCTTCATCTGTCGCTGCAGGCCGGCGACGACATGATCCTCAAGCGCATGAAACGCCGCCACCTGCGCGCCGATGCAATCAGGTTTTGCGATGATATTCGCAAGCGGCGGCCGGATGTTGTCTTCGGAGCCGACATAATCGCAGGCTTTCCCACCGAAACCGAAGCCATGTTCGAGCAATCGCTTGCTCTGGTCGACGAGTGCGGACTGACGTTTCTGCACGTGTTCCCCTTCTCGCCGCGGCCGGGAACGCCTGCCGCGCGCATGCCAATGCTGCCGAAGGATATCGTGAAAGAGCGCGCCCGCCGTTTGCGCGACAAGGGCGATGCAGCGCACGCCGCACACCTGCAGACGCAGCATGGCAAAACCCTGACATTGCTGACAGAGAACAAAGGCCTCGCCCGCGCCGAAGATTTCACCCTCGTGCGCACCGGTCAGCACGAGCCCGGAATGCTCGTTCAAGCTTTGGTCACCGGCAACGATGGCAGCGCCCTCATCGCCAGCGTCGAGGCGGCGTGAAAGTGCCGGACTGGATAACCGCACTCTGGATTTACACGCCGGCGGAATTCCTGCTTGCGTTTGCCATCGTCTTCGCAGGGTCCTTCGTACGCGGCTTCACCGGCTTCGGATCGGGCCTTGTCATGGTGCCGCTGCTGACGCTGATGTGGGGTCCCGCCGAGGCGCTGGCGACGATGGTCGGCATCGGCAGCTTCCATTCGGCGCAACTGGCCATCCCTGCCTCCCGCCAGGCCAATCTGCGGATGGTCTTGCCGATGATGCTGGCCGCTGTCGCAATCACGCCGCTGGGCACGGCGCTACACTTGTCGCTCGATCCGGCCATCGTGAAGAAAATCATCGCAGCCATAGTCCTGACAATGACGCTCATCACCCTGCGCGGCTGGGTGTATCGTGGCCCCACCGGCGTCTGGCCCAGCATGGCGGCGGGCGGAACCACCGGCCTGATCAACGGCCTGGCCGGGGTCGGCGGTCCGGCCATCGTGCTGTACCTGATGTCGCAACCGGGCGAAGCGCGCAATCATCGCGCCAATATCGTGCTCGCGATGGGATTCACGACATTGACGGTCTTCGTATCGATGATTGTTGCGGGAGCCGTTACGCAGCGGGTGGTCACCCATATTGTCGTTTTCCTGCTGCCCTCCATCGGCTTCGTCTGGCTCGGCGCGTGGGCGTTTACGAAATTGCGTGCCAAAACCTTCCGCAAGATCGTGCTATGGTTTCTGATCGCGGTGAGCGTGGCGATACTGCTGTCGTGAGCTGCGATCTGGATTGTCCCCAGGCGGCGCGCTGGAAAAACGGCCTCCCGGACCTATTTCCAAATGGATCGAGCGACCAGCGCAATCGAGCAGCGGAAGAAGAAAGCGGCGCCATGCCTATGGACGATCTTAAACCCGATGCAAAAAAACGCTCCGACGCAGAGGCCATCCGCTTCGACAACAGCTATGCCGCGCTGCCGGACATATTCCATGTCCGCACCGATCCCGCCCGCTCGCCCGCGCCCGCATTCATCGCCGTAAATGACAGCCTTGCCCGCGAGCTTGGGATCGATCCGGCCTTCCTGCATTCGGAGGCGGGCCTTGCCATGCTCTCCGGCAACGCCATGCCGCCCGGCGCGGAGCCTGTCGCCATGGCCTATGCCGGGCACCAGTTCGGCGGCTTCTCGCCGCAGCTGGGCGATGGCCGCGCCCTGCTGATCGGCGAAGTCGTGTCGCCTGCCGGCGAACGCTTCGACATTCAGCTCAAGGGCTCCGGCCGCACCGTCTTTTCCCGCAATGGCGACGGCAAGGCGGCCGTCGGTCCGGTCATGCGCGAATATATCGTCAGCGAGGCGATGGCGGCGCTGGGTGTTCCGACCAGCCGTGCACTGGCGGCCGTGACGACTGGCGAGCGCGTGCAGCGCGAACGCGGCTTCCCCGGCGGGATCGTGGCGCGCGTCGCCCGCTCCCACGTCCGCGTCGGCACGTTCCAGTTTTTCGCAGCACGGCGCGATACGCAAGCGCTGCAAACCCTCGCCGACTACGTGATCGGACGTCACTACCCGAAGGTCAGGAACGCGGAAAATCCGGTTCGCGCGCTGTTCGAAGCGGTCTGCGTCCGGCAAGCGAATCTCATCGCGCTCTGGCTGAAGTTCGGCTTCATCCACGGCGTAATGAACACGGACAACGTGCAGATCGCCGGGGAGACGATCGACTTCGGCCCCTGCGCCTTCATGGACGAATTCGACCCGCTGAAAGTCTTCAGCTCCATCGACTATCAGGGCCGCTACGCCTGGGCGCGCCAGCCGGCCATCGGCCGCTGGAACATGGCCCGCCTCGCCGAAGCCCTGTTGCCCATATGGGGCAAGGACGAGCCGGAAGCGGTGGAAGAGGCCAAACAATCGCTCGACCTGTTCAGCACGACATTCGACGCTGCCTTCAACGCGGCGTTCGCGCAGAAGCTCGGCCTGCCCGGTGATTGGGATGGCATCGGCCCCTTCGTCCAATCGACATTCGATACGATGCACGCCAACAAGGCCGACTTCACCCTGTTCTTTTCGCATCTGCGGCGGCGCGAAAAGCCCGGCCACAGCGCCCGCTTCGCGGCCCTGTTCGCCAGCCCCGTTGCGGCCGCCGAATGGCTCGACGGCTGGGAGCAGGCGCGGGTGCGAAGCGGCTTCGGCGCAGACCTCGCGCAAGAACGCATGGATGCGGCCAATCCCATATTCATTCCACGCAACCACCGGGTCGAGGAAGCGATTGCGGCCGGCGAGACAGGTGATTTCGCGCCCATGCGGCGTCTGAACGAAGTGCTGCAACGGCCGTTCGACGAACAGCCGGGCGCGGAGGAATTCGAAGCAGCGCCCACGCCGGAAGAGCGCGTGCTGCAGACCTTCTGCGGAACCTGAAGCCCTAACTCACGCCATCTGCTGCCGGAAATTCGAGAAAAAGTCCGGCGCAGGCTCGTCCGCCTCGCGCATGAATATATCGATATTGCCGAGGTGATAGGAGCGGTGCGAGTAAATGCCCCAGAGAAAGCCCATCACCGTCCAGTCGCGGCCCGACCAGCGGATATTTTTCGCAAGCTGATCGTCGCTGATCCCGCCGAAGGCCTGCATGTTTGCCGCATGCAGCTTCATCGACGCGGCGATCAGATCGGGAGCTTCGTCCAGCTCCTGCGTCAGCGCCTTGATCTTTGGCGGATCCATTTTCATTTCCGCTCGGTCCGCAACGCCAGGCAGCATGGACGCCCATTGCACCTCGCCGACGATGGTGTGGATGAAGACGCTCTTGATCGTGATCGTCGATATCCGGTCGCCGAACTTCATGTTCGGATTATCGAAGGGAACCCAGTTCCATTTCTCCTTCGGCGTCTTGTTCATCCACGCGTTGTTGGCTTCGACCAGCGCATCGAAAAGGGACAGAAAACGTTGCTGCTCGGCGCTCATGGGCGGCTCCTCCCCGTTATGTATGTCTACCCTGCATCGTACTCCCGCCAACCGCAAGCCGTCAGCAAAGCCTGCATATGCCCGGGGACAGGGGCGGCGACCTCCACCGGCGGCTTGTTCTTCGAAATCGGCACGCTGACGCTGCGGGCGTGCAGGTGCAGCCCCGGCCCGCCCTCGCGCGGCGCGCTGCCGTAGATCGCGTCGCCGGCGATGGCAAAGCCGGAGGTCGCACAGTGCACGCGCAACTGGTGCGTCCGTCCGGTCAGCGGCTCCAGTTCGAGCCAGGCGATGGCTTTGCCCGTCGCATCCGCGCCGCGCCCGAGCACCCGCCACCGCGTCTGCGACGGCAGGCCCGCCGGATCGTGCTTCATCCACCAGCCGCGGCTTTCGTCCAGCCGGCCCAGCGGCATGTTGATCAGACCCTCATCGGTATCCGGTCCCCCCTCGACCACAGCCCAATAAGTCTTGCCGACGCTGCCCGCCTTGAACAGCTTGCCGAGCAGAACCAGCGCCTTGTGATGGCGGCCAAGCACGAGGCAACCGGACGTGTCCCTGTCCAGCCGGTGCGCCAGCGCCGGATCGCGCGGCAGGCCGAAGCGGAGTTGGCCAAAATGGTCTTCAAGCGATCCGCCGCCCTTGGGGCCGCGATGGACGGCGATCCCGGCCGGCTTGTCGACGATCAGCATCATCCCGTCGCGATACAGCAATCGCGCGGTCAGATCGAGCGGCGGCGAATTGGTCGACGGCAAAGTCGACAGCGGAATGTCTGGCGATCCCATGCCAAACAGGCTATCGAGGGGCGCGCCACGCAAGTCAAGCAACGCCGGGCAGCCACGGTGTTCGGCGCTCGATATGACAGCGCGCGCGCCCCATATAGACATTCCTGCAACCGACCGGGAAAACATGGCCGAGAGCGACGAAAAGAAACCGGGCTTTTTCGGCCGCATGTTTGGCCGCGGCGAAGCAGCGACCGCCCCCGCCGGGCAGCCACAATCCCAGCCGGATGCTCCTCCCGCGCCGAAGGCAAGCTGGTGGCAGAGGTTGCGCTCGGGCCTCGCCCGCTCGTCGTCTGCCCTGACGACAGGCATTTCGGAGATCTTCACCAAACGCAAGCTCGACGCCGATACGCTCGAGGAACTGGAAGACATACTGATCCAGTCCGATCTTGGCGTCTCCGCCTCTGCCCGCATCGCGGAAGCTGTCGGCAAGGGCCGCTACGACAAGCAGATCGAGCCGGACGAAGTGCGTGCGATACTCGCCTCGGAAGTCGAGAAGATCATCGAGCCGGTCGCCAGACCAATGGAAATCGCTGCGGACAAAAAGCCTTTTGTGGTGCTCGTCGTTGGCGTCAACGGGTCCGGCAAGACGACAACCATCGGCAAGCTCGGCGCAAAGCTGGCAGCCGAAGGCAGGAAGGTGATGCTCGCCGCAGGCGACACGTTCCGCGCGGCCGCCATCGAGCAATTGCAAATCTGGGGCGGGCGTATCGGCGCCCATGTAGTGACGCGCCAGCAGGGCGCAGACGCCGCCGGCCTCGGTTTCGACGCCATCGAGGAAGCCCGCAGGCAGGGCGCGGACGTGCTGCTGATGGACACGGCCGGCCGTCTGCAGAACCGTACCGAACTGATGGCGGAACTGGAAAAAATAGTCCGCGTTATGAAGAAGGTGGATGCGGAAGCCCCGCATGCCGTCCTGCTTGTGCTCGACGCCACCGTCGGCCAGAACGCGCTCAATCAGGTCGAAATCTTTGGCAAAACGGCCGGCGTAACGGGTCTCGTGATGACCAAACTCGACGGCACCGCGCGCGGCGGCATTCTCGTCGCCATTGCGGACAAGTTCAAATTGCCGGTCCACTTCATCGGCGTCGGCGAAGGCGTCGACGATCTCGAACCTTTCACCGCGCGTGACTTTGCGCACGCCATCGCCGGAATTGGCGAGTAAACTGTCGGAAACGCTCGTCACGTGTTCTGATTCGCAAGTGAGACCCATGACCGCCGAAAGCCAGACAGCCCCCCGCAACGACACAACCAATGGCGCAGCGCCGATGGGTACGCACGGACGGCCCAAGGTCAATCCCGGCTTGAAACTCGCGCTGGAAATGGGACCGCTGGTCGCCTTTTTCTTCACCAACTGGAAGTTCGGCATATTCCCGGCGACCGGCGTATTGATGGTGTGCGTCATCACCGCGCTCGCGGCGTCCTGGGTTCTGACGAAGCATCTGCCCGTCATGCCCGTCGTCACGGCCGTAGCCGTCGTGTTCTTCGGCGCGCTGACGTTCTTCTTTCACAACGAGCTTTTCATCAAACTGAAACCGACAATCGTGAACACGATCTTCGGCGCGGCGCTTCTGGGCTCGCTCTGGTTCGGCAAACTGCTGCTGCCCATTGTCCTCGACAGCGTTTTGCAGTTGAAGGAAGAAGGCTGGCGCAAGCTGACGGTGCGTTGGGGCCTCTTCTTCTTTGGTCTTGCCATCCTCAACGAAATCGTCTGGCGCACGCAGACGACTGACTTCTGGGTCAGCTTCAAGGTCTTCGGTATCATGCCGCTGACGATCCTCTTCGCCCTCACGCAAGTGCCGCTGATCATGAAGTACGAATTGAAAGGCGAGGACGCCGAAAAAGCGCCGGAGCATTTCTAGGACCGCCGCGAGCGGACATAGCATTCGCTCGGAGAAAGATTGCGACACAAGGCCGCGTTGCGTTTGCTGGCGATTGCCTGATCATCGCTGCATGCGAGGCGAGCCGACAAGAGCAAACGTGTGGACGCGCACAGCGGCAGTATTTGCCGTTGTCGTGAACCTTCTGTTTTCAGCTCTTCACGTCCCGCCGGCGCTTGCAGCCAACGCAGACGATTTTTTGGCCGGCGCTGTTATCTGTACGCCGAACGGCCTTGCCGGCACCTCGGAAGAAAACAAGCAAGCCCCGGTCAAGAAGCCCGCCTGTCCGATATGCATGTCGCTGCATGCGGCAGCATTACCAACCGCCGCAGCTGGCCTGGCTACCCCGGCATTCGTACCGTGGCGGCCGCAGCATCCGGCCCCTCCCGCGCTGCTTCCAAATCGCAGGCCAGACGCTGCCCGCATTCGCGGACCCCCCAGGTTCTCCTGAAATCTAACGCAATCGATACGCCTGTACGGGACGAAGTCCGTCTTGCACGCTATCGAGCACGGAAAGCCCGGTCGCTTCGCCTGAATGGCTTCGCAAGAGCCAATGCGAACCCGCGCGCAAGCCGTGGTCACGAACGGGCGCATCAATCCGAAAAAACCTCAGATTTCGAGACCTGCAATCATGACCAAACTCGCTCCCGCAGCGGCAGCCCTTTCGCTTGCCCTGCTGACTGCGCCGGCTTTCGCCCAATCGCAGCCCGTTCGCATCAACTTCGCAGCCGAACTTGGCGGCAAACCCTTCTCCTGCGTCAGCAAGTTCAACCACATCGGCAGCGCCAGGACGACCGTTTCGCCAGCCGATTTCCGCCTGTTCGTTTCAAATGTCGCGCTCATCGACGCGACCGGAAAGGCCGTTCCGGTGGAACTCGATCAGGATGGCAAGTGGCAATACAAGAACGTCGCGCTTCTCGACTTCGAGAACGGTGCGGGCTCCTGCACGAACGGAACACCGGACATGCGCACAATTGTCTCGGGCAAGGTTCCGCCCGGCGAGTACAAGGGCTTGCGCTTCGAAATAGGCGTTCCGTTCGAATTGAACCATCAGGATCCCACTCTGGCTCCCAGCCCGCTGAACCTGACGGCGATGTTCTGGACCTGGCAGGGCGGCTACAAGTTCATCAAGGTCGACATGGACTCCGGCGACAAGCCCCCAATGACGGGCGGCATGAAGCCGGCAATGCAGCATGGCGCTGGGATGAACGGCGGCATGAAGCCGGCCATGAAAGGCCACGGCCATATGGGTGGAATGGGAGCATCGTCTGGCTTTTCGATCCACCTGGGTTCGACCATGTGCAAGGCCGAGAGCCGCACATCGGCTCCGACCGCATGCGCCAACGGCAACCGCGTCGCGATCGAGTACCGTAATTTCGATCTTGGGAAGAATCTTGTCGTATTCGATCCGGCTCCGGTCGTGGCGGATGTCGATGTCAGCAAGAACACCGCCGGTACATCCGCCGGATGCATGTCCTTCCCGAACGATCCGGAATGCAATGCAGTGATGCCGCAACTCGGACTCGCCTACGGCGGCCACGCGGCAAAGCCGCAGGCCTTCGCCAGAATGCGCTGAAGGATAAAGACATGTCCCGCCTGCTACTGAGGGCCGCCGCCGGGCTACTGGCGGCGGCGGTGGCCGCGCATGTGCCGGCCGCTGCACAGACATCTGCCAAACCCGCAGCCGGTACACCGGCCGCAGATAGTTGGGTCTGGAACATTCCGGCCTGGTTGCCGCCGCCCAAAGTTCCTGCCGACAACCCCATGTCCGAGGACAAGGTCGAACTCGGCCGCCTGCTTTTTTACGACAAGCGGCTGTCGCGCGACGGCTCCATCGCATGCGCGACCTGCCACGAACAGAAACGCGCCTTCACCGACGCCAAAAAGGTCGGCGTGGCTTTCAACGGCGCACACGGCAAACGCAACCCGATGGCGCTGGCGAACGTCGGCTATCTGCCGGTGCTGACATGGGCCAATCCCAATCTGAAATCTCTTGAGGTGCAGGCGCTTGTGCCAATGTTCGGCGACAATCCGGTAGAGATGGGAATGGCAGGAATGGAGCAGCTCCTTTTCACCCGCCTGCGCGATACGCCCGTTTACCCACCATTGTTCCGGAAATCCTTTCCCGAGTTTGCGGGAACCATTTCGCTGGCGACGATAACCCGCGCCCTGGCCGCGTTCCAGCGCACGCTTATATCGGCGGATTCGCCCTACGACCGCTACAAATACGGTGGTGACAAGGATGCAATCACGGCATCGGCAAAGCGCGGCGAACAATTGTTCTTCGACCATCGCCTTGAATGTTACCATTGCCACAACGGCTTCAACTTCACGGACAACACGAAACACAGCCGTTCATCCTTCGAGGAAACCGGCTTTCACAACACCGGCATCTACAATGTCGGAAACAAAGGCCGCTATCCGGCCACCGGCGGCGGACTTGGCGAATTTACCGGCGCGGCGAAAGACGACGGCAAGTTCCGCACCCCTTCGCTTCGGAACATCGCGGTTACTGCGCCCTACATGCACGACGGCTCCATGGCGACATTGTCCGAAGTGCTCGATCACTACGAAGCCGGCGGACGCCGCATAGTCGCAGGGCCGCTCGCCGGCAACGGTCGCGACAATCCGAACCGAGATCCCCTCGTTGTTGGCTTCCGGCTCACGCCCGCCGAACGTGCCGACCTGACGGCGTTTCTCGAAAGCCTGACCGACCGGAAATTCCTGACCACCCCCCGCTTCGCCAATCCGTGGCGGACCGGCCCCAACGCTTTTCCCGATGACCGCACGAGAAAGTTCCACTTCGAAGGAGCATACCGATGAATCGCAGGTTTCTTCTCTTGATGGGTCTTGCCTATACCGCAACCTTGGCGCCGGCGATTTATGCTTTCGGCCACAGCCACATGAAAGGCGATCTGGAAATATTCCATCCCTGGACGTTCGAAGAAGCCAAGCCCGGCGCGAATGTCATCGTGCGCATGCAGATTACCAATTCCGGCAAACAGGCCGACGCCCTGATCGGCGTCGAAACCATGGAAGCCGCAGCAGCGGCATTGCGCACACAGTCGAATACCAGGCCCGCACAACCGGTCAGGATCGAAATTCCCGCGGGAAAGACGGTCGTCCTCTCCGACAAGGGCCCGCACGTCGCCCTGACAGGCATGCGCGCAAGCCTCATGGCGTCGCTGTCGTTTCCCATTGTGCTGGTCTTCCAGAAGGCTGGCCCGATGCGGATCGACGTCGTGATCGAAGACCGGTGAAGGCATGACCCGCTTATTAATCGATCTCGCCTGCCGGATCCCGGTTTTCGGTTGGATGATTCGCAGCGCACACTACGGCGATGACAGCGAACGCATCTGGTTTGCAATAAACCTCGGCCAGGCTTGGCTCATCACCATTTTCCTATTCGGATATCCGGCTTTCATCGTGCCGTTGCTTGCCATCGTACTGCTGGCTTTCGCAGCTCTGATTTCGCTCACAACAGGCCCCTGAATACAGGCAACCATCGCTCGAGAAAAAGAAGCAACGACCACAAACGCCGTGAAAAGGAAAAGCGGACGTTCATACGCATGACCGGCAATCGGACAGTGCGAACCAGTTTCACAAGTGTGAAAGATTGAAACAATGGGGGCAAAAACTATGTTCGTAACTGTTCGTATCATATCTGTAGTAGCAGCAACCGGAGCATTTGCGGCTTCATTGCCAGCAAACGCGTTGGCGCAATCCAGTGTAGTCTTGCCCACAATAGATGTCGTGGCTCCATCCACAGAAGGAGCGACCGGCGCTGGGAACAGTGGACCGAACGCCGTGCGCAATACGACTGCCGGTCCTGTACGTGGGTACCAAGCGCTTACCGCTCGTAGCGCAACACGGACCGATACGCCGATCAAAGCGATCCCGCAGTCGATCCAAGTCGTGCCGCGCAAGTTAATTGAGGATCAGGGTGTCGTGACACAGAGCGAGGCGCTTCGAAACGTCTCGGGCGTAAGGCCGCTCGATCCCATCACCTTCGGCCAATTGAATCCAAAAGTTCGAGGATTTCCGGCTGAACGCGTTGTCGACGGACTGCCGAATTACTACGACGCCGGCGCCCGCGATCTGCCAGTCAATGTGGAGAGGATCGAGGTTCTGAAAGGTCCGCAAGGCGTTCTTTTCGCGGGTGGAGCGAACGCGACCGGCGGCATCATTAACGTGGTGTCCAAATTGCCTACCATGAAACGATTTGCGGAATTCGGCCTGCGTTTGGGCAGCTATGGCATGGTGACCCCATGGTTCGACATCAATCAGCCGCTGACTAACAACGGCACGGTGCTGTTCCGCGTCACCGGGCAGTTTGAAGACACAAAGTCCCATATCAATGTATTGAAGCGCACGAGTTACACGCTCAATCCCACGCTCGTGGTCACAAGCAATGCCGGCACGACGCTCACTGTGCAGGGTCACCTATCAAGGCGCCAGCAGCAAGATTATCCCGGTCTGCCAATCTGGGGCACGCTCAACCGGTCGACGATCACACTCCGCCGGACGATGTTCCCTGCCAATCCGGATATTCCGCGCACCAGCTCCGAGTTGCAGTCTTTGACAGCAAAGCTGCAACACAATCTCAACTCGATATGGTCATGGACAAGTATCGTACGCATTGCGCGGTCGAAGTTTAACGAACCTTCGCAGGGATTGACAAGCAACTTGCCTTCAGCGCTTCCCGCGACATTCGATCTGTATAATCTTTTGATAAGCCAACCCACTACCGAGCTCAGCGCCAACACGGAAGTAAAGGCGAAATTTCAGGTAGGACCAACGAAGAATACGGTCCTTGCTGCGCTCGATGTAAACCGAGTCACCGAAAAAGGCGCTATGTGGGGAGACTTTTTTGGTACGCCCGTCAACTTCGTAACTGGCCCGTTCCCCAACTATGTGCCGGGCTTTTTCCCGTACTTCCTGCCGAACAATGTTTATACGACGAAAGGAGCAACCTTTCAGGCGCACTCGACCATCTTTGAAAGGCTTCACCTGCTGGCCGGCGTACGCATAGCCAATGTCGCTGTCAAGGATATCGACGGCACCGGTTTTCGCGCGCTGCTTACGGGATCCAGCCTGGCAAAAACCGACATCACAAAAGTCCTGCCGCGTATCGGCGCTGCTTTCGAACTGTTCAAAGGGTTTACCGTATTCGCGGGCTATTCCGAAGGCCTCAAACCGGTGCCATTTTTCTTCGGTACCTCGCCAATGCGCCCAGAAGAAACCAAACAAATGGAAGCGGGAGTAAAGGTCAACCTTGCCTCCACGTTGACGGCGACCTTTTCCGTATTCGATCTAGCGCGCAAGAATACGGTCGCGCCCGATCCGGCAAATCCGTTTGGGTCCGTGCAAACCGGACAACAACGTTCGCGCGGTTTCGAGGCGGATGTGATCTGGCAACCGAACACAAACTGGTCGTTTCTCGCCAGCTATGCACACGTAGATGCAAAGGTCACCCGTGACACCAATCCACTACTGCTCGGCGCTCCACTCACTGGCGTTCCGCAGAACTCCGGACGCCTCTGGGCGCATTACAAGTTTACCGAGGGTCAGTTTAATGGACTTACCATCGGTGCGGGAGCCTATGCCGCGTCGGCACAATCAGTGGAGCTGGGCAATCCGTTCCGGACGGCAGGATTCGTCACCTTCGATGCCACCGCTTCCTACAAGTACAAGAACATGACATTCTCGCTGAGCGCAAAGAATTTGGCGAATGCGAAGTACTACCTCCCGTACCAGTATCTATCAGGCCGCGTCGTCCCTGGTTCCGGAACGTCCATCTTCGCAGGCATCTCAGCCCGGCTATGACAAGCAATACCCGCGAATACGAATTGCGATGCGAGGACCAGCGGGCCACGCATCGCAAAAACCTGAAGAGTTCAATTTGAAGGACGAGCCATGATCCGGTTTTTCAACAGAATTCATCGCTGGCTTGCCGTGCTGTTCTCCATCCCGCTTTTTCTGATTGTCGTCTCGGGGATGATCCTTTGTGTAGAGCCGGCTTTACAATTGAACGGCCCCAGAACAGCGAACCTCGATGCAGCAAAACTGCAAAGTATGCTGGCCAAATACGACCCCAACGGTGCGGCAGTCGGACTTACATTGCGTTCGTACGACAACAGCTTGCAAATCAACGACAAGTCAGGATCGTTGAACGTAGTCGTCGACCTAGACACGCTACAACCGAAAGCCGCGCTCGGCTTGCTGGCGCAGATATTCGAATTTGGCCGCAAACTCCACATGGACCTGCTCTACGGGCTGCGCCCGCTCGTCGTCCTTACAACAGCGGCGCTCGTACTGACGATCGTATTTGGCCTGCTACTGGGATTACCGCACCGGCGAAACACGTTTTCTGGCTGGCACCGGATGTTGGCATGGAGCGCTTTGCCACTGCTTCTCGCTATCCCCGTTACCGGCATCCTTATGCACCTCAATGTCACATTTGGTGGCGGTGACCGTGCACCTATGCATATTGGCCAGGCACGAATAGACGGCGCCCGCATGGCAATGGCTCAAATCGTAGTGGCAGGTGCACGCCATCGCGATCTCGGCCAGATGGCCTGGATACGCAACATGGGTCCGCGCTACATGATGCGCTATCGTGGCGACAATCGCTTTCGAGGCTATTTCATAACGGCGAACGGCGTAAGTCCCGCGCCCCCAAACCTGCCGCGCGGTTTTCATGAAGGATTGTGGTTCGGTCGCTGGGGCGGATTTCTCAATTTCCTTGTCTCCGTGGCATTTCTCGCCCTATGGGTGACCGGACTGACGATGTTCTTCCAAGGTGTCAAAAGACGACATCGGCCATCTGTACCTCAAGCATGAACACACGCAGTGAGATCACAGCCAAATTGCAGCGCATCACGCCGTCAACAATGAGAATGCCTCAATGAACCCTATGTCGCGAAGAACCTTTCTCGCAAGCACAGCCGCCGTCGTTGGGGGTACCGCCACGCCATCGCCCGGAAACTCCGAAAGCGGGGCGAGCGTTGTGAAAAAGCCGGCCAATAAAAGCGATAACGGACACGATATGGCTAAGATGCCTCCCGAGTGGATCGGCTCGGAACGGATAGCCATGCTGATTTACCCTGGGTTTACAGCCCTCGACATGGTCGGACCGCACTACATGTTCACCAGTTTAGCGGGCGCAAAAACCTACGTGATAGCGAAAAGCAGGAATCCCGTCAGGAGCGATACAGGACTCACGTTCATACCCGATTTGACATTTGCGGAATGCCCGCGCGATCTCGACATTTTCTTTGTTCCAGGCGGCGCAAATGGAACGCTCGCTGCTATGAGAGACAAGGCAACAATAAACTTCGTGCGTGAAGCCGGGTCTAGCGCAAAATTCGTCACCTCCGTTTGCACGGGCTCTCTTATTCTCGCTGCGGCGGACTTGCTGCAAGGCTACCGAGCTACATCGCATTGGGTCGCCAGGGCGTTGCTGAGCGAGTTCGGGGCGATCCCCGCCACAGGCCGCATCGTGCGCGATCGAAACCGCATTACCGGCGCCGGCGTGACTGCGGGCGTCGATTTTGGCTTGATGCTCGTGGGGCTCCTACGGGGGCCCGAATATGCGCAGGGCGTTCAGCTTCTCGCCGAATATGCTCCAGAGCCCCCTTATTCGGCGGGCACGCCCGACAGCGCGCCGCAGGCGACAATACAATTGCTGCAAAGCATGTTCGTGGATTTCCGATCACAAGTGCAGGCAATCGCAAAAGCGAAAAAGCGTTAGCACAACGCCGAAAAGCCCGCATCGGAACGAAGAACTCCAAATCGGAATTTGAGAGGGTACAATCATCATTCCCATACTTGCATCGCAATGAATCTGCGAAAAAGCCGAAACCATTTTCGCGCGAGGCAAAAAGCGGGCCCGACGCATGTAGTCGTTTACGCGATGCAACGATCCAATGGCGGCGCTGGGGCGGATTCGTGAACATAATTTTGTCGCTCGCGTTTCTCGTCCTTTGGGCGGCATGCCTGCCATGTTCCTGCCCGGTATTAGGCGACGTCCGACTTCGGCAAGGAAAAAAGCCGCCGCTCCCGTTCGCGTTTGATGCGCGGCCGGATCAGCCAAACCCACAGAGCAAGCGCCGGCAGCAGCGTTGCGAGCGCAATCGCCAGGAGCGTGACTGGCAACGCCCAGAGCTGCTCGAACGTCGTCAGGCGCACGTCCTCCTTTTGCGCCGGATTGAAGAGAATCATGTGCCGCTCGCCTATTTTGTACGGCGCCAGATGCGCATGCCCGGTGCTGGCCTCTGTCTGCTTTCCATCGCTCCAGACATAGCGCAAAACCGGCGAATAGAGTGGCTTGCCCCGGTCCATGATGTTTTCGCCCTGCCGCGTGTAAACCCGTACGACCTCGCCTGACGTGCGCTGCGCCTTCATCTGGAAGAGGACGGATTCGCCAAGGAAGAGGACGCTCGCAGCCAGGCACAGAACCGGAAACAGGAACACGAGCCGCTGCAGCGTCCATCGGCGCAAGGGCGCATTGCTCATGAAAAGCGAGTGAAGAAAATAATGGCTCATGCCATCGAGTGTGGCAGCCCTGAGCATCCACGGCAACCATCGCGGCTGGACAGTCACTCGCCCTTCAGCGCCATGTCGTCACGATGGATCATCTCCGCGCGGCCCGGAACGCCGAGCACCATTTCGATGTCGCGCGAATTGCGGCCCGCGAGCTGAGCGGCTTCGGCCGCGTCGTAGGCGACAAGGCCACGGCCGATTTCGAGCCCCTCCGCGTCGAGGATCAGCACGCAATCGCCGCGCGCGAAGGAACCGGCAACTTTCGTGACGCCGGCCGGCAGCAGACTGCGGCCGCTTTGCAGCGCCCGCACGGCGCCCGCATCCAGCGTCACGCTGCCGCGCTGCTCCAGCGAACCGGCGATCCATTTTTTCCGCGCCGTAACCGGATTGCTCGGCGTCAGAAACCAGGTGCAATTCGCGCCATCGGCGATACGCGAAACAGGATTGGCGACCCTGCCGTCGGCGATGACCATATGCGCGCCGCCGCCTGTCGCGATCCGCGCCGCTTCTACTTTCGTCCGCATGCCGCCGCGCGAGAGTTCCGAGCCGGCCCCACCCGCCATCGCCTCGATCTCCCGCGTCACGCGGGGGACCACCGGAATGAGTTTGGCGTCCGGATTTTCGTTCGGGGGTGCGTCATACAGGCCGTCGATATCGCTCAACAGGACAAGCAGATCGGCGCTCGCCATCGTCGCGACCCGCGCGGCCAGCCGGTCGTTGTCGCCGTAGCGGATTTCCGACGTCGCTATCGTGTCGTTCTCGTTGATGACGGGTACGGCGCGCAGGGCAAGCAGGCGTTCGATGGTCTCGCGCGCATTGAGATAGCGGCGACGCTCTTCGGTATCGTTCAACGTGACGAGGATCTGCCCCGCCGTCATGCCGCGCTGCCCGAGCGTTTCGGCCCATGCGCCGGCGAGCGCAATCTGCCCCACCGCGGCGGCGGCCTGCGAATCCTCCAGCTTCAGCGCGCCTTTCGGCAGTTTCAGCACAGAACGCCCCAGTGCGATGGAGCCGGAAGACACAACGAGCACATCGTTGCCGCGCCCGTGCAACATCGCGATATCGTCCGCCAGCGCGTCGAGCCAGCCGCGCTTCAGTGCTCCCTTAGAGCTGTCGACGAGCAGGGACGAGCCGACCTTGATGACGATACGGCGGAAGGCGGAAAGGTTGGGTTTTGCGGTCACGGAAGGTACGCGGGCTCGATATCGGTCAGGGAAAACTCGTTGCCCTTGAAGAGCAGGGGGACGCGATGCGCCTTGGCGATGGCATACGCCATACAGTCGCCGAAATTCAACTGGGCCGGATGGCCGCGGCCTTTGCCATACCGGTCGAATGCGCCTTTGGAAAATTGCAGATGCTCAAGTGCAAACGGCACGATTTGTCCTGCCGGGTACGAGAAGATGTCGTCGAGTATTTCCAGATCGATTGGCGAACCTTGCCTGCGCGCCACGGAATATATCTCAAGTACAGTCGGGGCGCCTATCAGCCAGTCTTCGCTGGACAGGACGCCAGCGAAAAGCGCGCCGTCGGGCTCATCTTTCAGGATCGCGACTATAGCCGAACTGTCGATAGCGATCATTTAGGCAAGCCGTCTTCGTCATAGAGCGCCTTGTCGTCCAGATCGCGTGGACCGTTAGCGTTTGCCTTGCGGACCAGCTCTGCAAGTCTCGCGCGAAACGCTTCTGCCTGTTCCCGCGTCACCCGCGTGCTGCGAAACTCGTGCTTTCGGGCATAATCTTCCAGGGCGGCCTCTACGACAGCGGCAGCCGTAACGCCCAGTTTGGCCGACAGGCGTTTCGCCAGATCGGCGGCCCGGTCGCTGCGGATATTCAATTGCCGTTGCATGGCCAATCACATTGCTAGCATGATTATTATCTTGCTAGCATAACATCCCCAAATCACCAATTCAAGGCGACCAGATCCCCGCGCCCTCGCGTTCCGCCTCGGCTTGCGCCGCCTTCTCGCTGCGAATTTCGGCCATCAGCGCCCGCAACGCCTCGGTCACATTCGAGCGGGCGACCGAGGACAGGACGATGGGCGGCTTGCGCCGCTCGCCTTCCGGCAGAGCCGGCCCATAGCTGCGCGTGGCCCGCTTGAGACGCTCGATCTGTTTGGCGAGCGTAACGGCATCGACGGCATCGGACTTTGACAGGGCGACGATCTCAGGCTTTTCGTCCAGCCCGCCGCCATAGGCCGAAAGTTCCTGCCGGACGGTGCGGTAGTCGCTGCCGGCGTGCTCGCCGGAGGCGTCGACCAGATGCAGCAGAACGCGGCAGCGCTCGACATGGCCCAGAAAACGGTCGCCGAGTCCTGCCCCCTCGTGCGCGCCTTCGATCAGGCCGGGGATATCGGCCAGAACGAATTCGCTGTTGTCGACCCGCACCACGCCGAGCCCCGGATGCAGAGTCGTAAACGGATAGTCGGCGATTTTCGGCTTCGCCGCCGATACGCTGGCCAGAAATGTCGATTTGCCCGCATTCGGCAGGCCGACAAGACCGGCATCGGCGATCAGCTTCAGCCGCAGCCAGATGGTCATTTCCTCGCCTTCGAGGCCCGGATTGGCCCGGCGCGGCGCTCGATTGGTCGACGTGGTGAAATGCGCATTGCCAAAACCGCCGTTACCGCCGCGCAACAGCACTTCGCTCTGGCCGACCTCGGTCAGATCGGCCAGCAGGGTCTCGCCGTCTTCAGCAAAAACCTGCGTCCCCGCCGGCAGTTTCAGAACCACATCGGCGCCCTTTGCCCCGGTGCGGTTGCGGCCCATGCCGTGTACGCCGGTCTTGGCTTTGAAATGCTGCTGGTAGCGGTAGTCTATGAGCGTATTGAGCCCGTCAACGCATTCCAGAATGACGTCGCCGCCGCGCCCGCCGTCGCCACCGTCCGGCCCGCCGAACTCGATGAATTTCTCGCGGCGGAACGAGACGGCCCCTGCGCCGCCATTGCCGGCGCGGACGTAAATCTTGGCCTGATCGAGAAATTTCATCGTATTTTCCAAACTGCGGCGGCGCAGAGACGCCGCCGCATCATATTCTAGATCAGCGGGCGATCGGATGGAATCATCTGATCGCCCAAAAGCTGATCGATCCCATGCGCTATGCTGACAATTTGGTCTCGCCGCCCGCGAAGGCTGCACGCCGCGCCGTTACCGCAGCATGGCCCGTCACACGCCGAAACCGGCTCTCTTCCCGCCGCCGCCAGTCCGCATGCGAGAGGCGGAACTCTTCGCAGGGAAAGACACCGCCGCGCACAGGCATCGCGAGCAACCTGTCCCCGGACTTGCTGAAGCCGCGCGACAACAACAGATTGCGCGATGCTTCGTTCTCCGTGCGAACGATGCCCAACAAACCTTGCGTGCACGTGACCGTGAACAGAAGGGCGGCAAATTCGTCCAGGGCTTCGGCCATATAGCCCTGTCCCCAGAGCGGGGCTGCCAGCCAATAGGCAATCCCGATCTCGCCGTCGCCCTCCGGCTTCGCGCCAATCATGCCTATGACTTCGCCCGGCTTGGTCTTGCGGGTCAAGGCAAGGCCGATGCTGTCGCCCTTGGCATTCAGGCTGCGGCAGGAATGGATGAACCGCCTCGCGTCCTCGGAGCCGTAGGGATGCGGAATCCGGAGCGTATATTGCGACACGGCTTTCTCGCCGGCGTATTTCGCAATGGCAGCTGCGTCCGCCATACGCGGCCAGCGTAGCCACAGCCTGCCGGTTTCGAGCCTGAAAGCGTCGTCCGTCAATAAATCCGGAAACATGGCCTTTCTCCAGTCCGATGCGCATTCCGGCATCCGGAAGCAAGTTCCGGGCTAGTTTGCGCACAAATGACGAAGGGGACGGTCTCCCATCCCCTGCATCGGTTCCGCATTGCGGAACTCTGGACTGGTCTAAAGGTTCCGAAGACCTGTCCGCCGGGGTTGGGAGCCGGCGGGGTCTTCGTCGTCCCCCGCCTATTCGGCTGCCTCTTGCATCGGCACTACGGCTACGTACATACGTTTGCCCTTGTCCTGGAAGGCGACCGTGCCGTTACAAAGCGCAAAGAGGGTGTGATCCTTGCCGATGCCGACATTGGCGCCAGGATGCCATTTGGTGCCGCGCTGACGCACGAGAATATTGCCGCCGACGACCGCTTCGCCGCCGAACTTCTTTACGCCGAGACGGCGGCCTGCCGAGTCGCGACCGTTGCGCGAAGAACCGCCTGCCTTCTTATGAGCCATTGTCCTGCTCCATCTGCCGCACAGCATCCGGGATGCCGGGGCGAAAACTACCGATTGCCGGGCTTATACCCGAAGCTGCTGAATTTTGGAACCGATTTCGCGATTTTCACTATGCGAAACGGCAACCCGTCAGGAAGCGCGGATTTCCTTGATCTTGACGATCGTCAGATCCTGCCGGTGACCGCGTTTGCGCTTCGAATCCTTGCGGCGGCGCTTCTTGAACGCGATGATCTTGCGGCTGCGGGCCTGCTCGACGATCTCGCCGGCGACGGACGCGCCGCTGATGGCGGGAGCCCCGACCTGCGAGCCGGCGCCATCGCCAAGCATCAGGACGGTGTCGAACGTCACGGCATCGCCCGGCTCACCGGCCAGATGCATGACGGAAATCGTGTCGTCGGCGGCTACGCGATACTGCTTGCCGCCGGTTTTTATGACTGCGAACATCGTTCTTCCTCGTGTTCAGCCCGGCGCTGCACTGCTCGGACGAGCCTGCGGCCGGATTTTTGACAGTAAACCAGCTGTTTGATTTTGCGCCCTTTTCCGGATCGGATCCCGGATGGCGGACACAGCCAAACGAAAAGCGCGGGTCGCCCCGCGCCGTTCGAAGGGTCTTTTAGGCAGGCCGGGCCAATTTTGTCAAATATTTTGCAGACTTTTCTGGCATGAAGCGTCCATTCGGGTCAGCGCGTCCACTATCGGGCTCCTGAACAGATCGGCTCCTGAACGGAATGTGACCGGCCGGGCCGGTTGCCCTGCGGAGACCGGCGATGCTATCGCAATCAAGCGAGCTTCGATTCTCTCCCGTACCTGCGTTCCCTTAGCCCCTGTCCCACCGCGCACCGCCAGCCGGTTGCCGCAGCCCTGGATCACGCATGTTCAAACGCCTTTATCACTGGACGCTGGCGCAAGCGGAAAGCAAGCATGCGGTGCCGACCCTGGCGGCGATTTCCTTCGCCGAAAGCTCTTTTTTCCCGATTCCACCCGATGTCATTCTGGTGCCGATGTCGCTCGCCCAGCCGAAAAAGGCCTGGTACTACGCTGGCGTCTGCACCATCGCGTCTGTGCTTGGCGGCATCGTCGGCTACGCAATCGGCTATCTCCTGTACGAAACCGTCGGGCAGTGGCTGATCGGCCTGTATGGTTACGCCCAGAAAGTGGACGCCCTGCGCGCCTTCTATGGCGAATGGGGCTGGGCCTTCATCCTCGTCAAGGGCGTCACGCCAATCCCCTACAAGCTGGTCACCATCGTCAGCGGCCTGCTCGAATATAATTTCTTCCTCTTCGTGCTTCTGTCGCTCGTCACGCGCGGCGCGCGCTTCTTCCTGCTGGCCGGATTGTTGCACAAATTCGGCGATCCAATCCGCCAGTTGCTGGACCGTCATTTCGCCGTCTTCATGGGTTTGATCATCTTCTTCATTGTCTTCGGCTTCTGGCTCGCTGCCAAAGTCATATAGGGACCAGTGGATGGCGATTTCTGCCCGCATGCTTCTGGACACTTCGCCGAGAACTGCCGCCATTATGGTGCTGGCGCTTGCCTTCGCCACTATCGCCGGAGCTTGGATATTCGAGTGGGCCGGCTACCTGCCGTGCGAATTGTGCCTCAAACAACGCTGGGCCTATTACACGGGCGTCCCGCTTGCGCTCGCCGCGGCGATTTGCGCTTATGCCGGACCGCGCTGGCTCGCCAAGGCTCTCCTCGTCCTGCTCGCCGTCATTTTTTCCGCCAGCGCCGTCTTCGGGGCCTATCATGCCGGTGTGGAATGGAAATTCTGGCCCGGCCCGTCAGGCTGCACCGGCGGAATGCAATTCGGCGGCGACATGGGCGATTTCCGCAAGCAACTGGAAGGAGCGGCCAAACTCGTGCGCTGCGACGAGGTCGCCATTCGCATCCTTGGCCTGTCCCTTGCGGGATGGAACGCCGTCATCTCCAGCTTCCTGGCTGCGGCCGCAGCGCGCGGCGCGTTCCACGATACGGCGCGCTCTGCGTAAAGCAGCGATTGCGTCGGCTTCAAGTTCAGCCGGCAAGCACCTTCATGTGCGCCACGGCGCTGCGCGCCAGCGAACCCGTTTCGTAGCCGCCTTCGAGCATCGAAACGATGCGGCCTCCGGCGTGGCGTTCGGCGACGGCCTTGATCTGTGTCGTGACCCAGGCGTAATCGGCTTCGGTGAGATTGAGCCCCGACATGTCGTCGAGCGCATGCGCATCGAAGCCGGCGGACACAAAAACGAACTCCGGACGAAAGGCGTCGAGCGCCGGTAGCCATTCCCTCTCGATGGCATTACGGAAATCGTGAGCGCGCGCACCGTGCGGCAGCGGAACCGGTATGTAGTTGGGCCGGCCCGTTGTCGTACCGGAAAAGGGATAGAACGGATGCTGGAAGCTGGAACAGAAAAGTACGCGGCTCTCGTCCCTGAAAATATCCTCTGTGCCGTTGCCATGATGCACGTCGAAGTCGACAATGGCGACACGTTCGAGACCATGGGCCGATAATGCATGCGCAGCCGCCACTGCAATGTTGTCGAACAGGCAAAATCCCCTGGCCCGCGCCCGTTCGGCATGGTGGCCTGGCGGCCGCACAGGGCAGAAGGCGTTTTCCGCCTTGCCCTCGACGACCAGATCGACGCCCATGACGCCCGCGCCTGCAGCGCGCAAAGCCGCGTTGAGCGTTCCCGGCGACATGATCGTATCGCCGTCGAGTTCGACATATCCTTCGGAGGGAGAGCGTTGGAAAATGCTTTCGACGTAAGCCGGATCGTGGACCAGTCCGAGCTGTTGTTTCGTCGCCAGAGGCGCATCGTAGTGCCGCACGACGAAATCGAGACCGGATGAGATGATCTGGTTGTTGATCGCGTGCAAACGGTCGGCGCATTCGGGATGATGCGGTCCTGCATCGTGCAACAGGCAATCGGGATGCGAAATGACAGCAAGCATGCGCCAGTCCTTCCGGTTAGAGCCAGCGTTCGACCTTGTATAGAGATCTGTCCTCGGGCGAATGCGCGACCGAGAAACCGAGATCCTTCATCAATTGCAGCATCCGGTGGTTTTGCGACAGAACCGACCCTTCGATGACCCGAAGGCCGTGCTCGCGCGCGGAAGCGATAAGCGCCTGCATGAGCTTTGTTCCGATACCCTGATGCCGCCGTTTGTCCGACACTACGATGGCGAACTCGCAACTCGTTTCGTCCGGATTGATAACATAGCGGGCAACGCCCTGTTGCACCGGCCCTTCCGCTTCTTGCGTAATGGCGATCAACGCCATTTCGCGCGCGTAATCGATCTGCGTGAAACGGACGAGCATCTCTGGCGTCAATTCATTCAGAGCATGCATGAAGCGGAACATCTTCGCTTCTGCGGACAGTTCCCGCACGAAGGTCTGTTCGCTTTCCGCATCCTCCGGCCTGATCGGGCGGATAGTCAGAATGGTTCCGTCCGCGAGCACGCTTTCAGTGGCCAGGTGTCGCGGGTAGGGCGTAACGGCGATGTGATCGTACCGGCGCAGGGTCGCGGGCGGCCTTGCGATCGAAATGCGGGCGTCCACTGCGATCGCCCCCTCAGGCCCGGCAATCAGCGGATTGATGTCCAGTTCGACCACTTGCGGCAGCTCGCACACGAGGTCGGAAATGCGCAGCAGGACATCGACGATAGCCGCACGATCCACCGCCGGGCGGTCGCGAAACGCATCCAGCAACCGCGAAACGCGCGTGCGGTCGATCAGTCGGCGCGCAAGAACGCCATTGAGCGGCGGCAGGCAGACGGCGCTGTCGCGCAGGATTTCCACCATCGTGCCGCCGGCGCCGAACACAATGGCCGGACCAAAAACCGGATCGCATTTGACGCCGGCAACCAGTTCGCGTGCGGCCGCGACCTGCGCCATCGGCTCGACTGTAACGCCAAGCAGCTTTGCATCGGGACGCAAGTTGCGCGCCCGTTCCATGATGGTTTCGAAAGCGGGGCGCACGTCGGCGGTGACCATGATATCGCCGATGACCCCGCCAACATCGGACTTGTGCGGAATGTCGGGCGAGTTGATCTTCAGCACGACAGGCAATCCAACCGTTTCGGCAGCGACAATCGCTTTCGCAGCCGTGTCGGCTTCGAGTGTTGTGTTTACGGGAATGCGGAACGCCCGCAACACGGCCTTGGCTTCCGTACTCGACAGCATGCTGCGGCCGTCGGCGAGCGCTCCGTCGATAATCAGTCCCGCGCCCTGAATGTCCAGCGTCTCGCAGTCCGAGAGAGGTCCGGGAATTTCCAGCGCCAACTTCCGGTTCAGGGAATGCCGCGCAAGATAGGAAAACGCCTCCACCGCACGCTCGGGAGTTGTAAAATCGGGAATGCCATTGCCGCTCAGTCTGTCGCGCCCCTCCGCCACAGACGTTTCGCCCATCCAGCATGCCAACAACGGCTTTGTGGCATTCTTCGGAACGGCCCCGACAACCGCATCGGCCACTTGCGTGGCGTCGGTCATGGCTTGCGGCGTCAAGGCCACCAGGATCCCGTCGAAATTTGGATCGGCCATGCAAACCTTCACGGCGGTTGCGTAGGATTGCGCTGTGGCATCGCCCAATATGTCGACAGGATTGCCGTGCGACCAATACGCCGGCAGAACCTTGTCGAGAGTTTCAAGCGTGTCTGCCGAAGGCTGCGGCAGTTCGATATGAAGATCGCCGGCCCGATCGGCGGCAAGCACACCCGCGCCACCGCCATTGGTTATTACGCCAAGACGCCGCCCACCGGCCCGTGCACCCGTTGAAAGAATTTCAGCCGCCGCGAATAATTGTCCGAACGTTTCGACGCGCACCGCGCCCGCTCTTTCCAGCGCCGCGTCGAACACATCGTTGGACCCGACCAGAGCGCCCGTATGCGTATTGGCGGCCTTCGATCCTTCGCCGCGCCTGCCGCCCTTCAGGACGATGACCGGCTTGATCCGCGCTGCGATGCGAAGCGCACTGACAAAGCGCCGGGCGTCCTTCACCCCCTCCACATACAGAAGGATCGCGTCGGTCCTGGGGTCGTTGGCGAGAAAGTCTACGACATCGCCGAAGTCGATGTTAGCCGAATTGCCCAGTGAGATCATCGCCGAACAACCCAGATGATGCGGCCGCGCCCAGTCCGCGATAGCTGAAATCAGCGCTCCCGACTGCGAGACCAGCGCCAGCCTCCCTTCCGGCGGCGAGGATTTCAGAAACGTCGCATTCAATCCGAGCGCAGGCCTGACCAGACCAACGCAATTTGGCCCCATGAAGCGAACGTTGGCATGCCGCGCCGCTTCGGCAAGCTCCAGTTCGCGTGCGCGTCCTTCTGCTCCGGTTTCCCCAAAGCCTGCAGACAGAACGATCGCGTTGCCAATGCCCGCCGCTCCGCATGCCCGGATGATGTCAGGCACGCTACTGGCTGGCGTGGCGATCACAGCCAGATCGATGGCGTCCGGCGCTTCTGCAATGGATGCATAGCAAGGCCGTCCGGCCACCGACGTATGCCCTGGATTGACCGGAATGACCGGACCTCCGAAGCCGCCGGCCAGAATATTCGCGAATACGAGCGCTCCGACCGAATGGCCGGAATCGCTCGCTCCGAAGACGGCGACGGATTTCGGATTGAAAAGCGTTTCGAACCGGCTGAGGCCCATGACATGTCCTTACGTTGCAAACCTATGCTTCGGCGCCCGGAAGCAACCTTGATATGGAGCAAGCGTTTGACGTTTTGCACACAGGCCTTTCGATTGCCGGCGGACCGGCCGGAACGGCGCAAAGACCATGCGCCGGTCCGGCAATCCGTCACTTCGCAATGATCTGCTTGTACTGTTCGATCACGTCTCTTGGCGTTTTGGCCGCCTCCTTGACGATATCCAGAACCGCATCGCCCGATATGGGATCGACGACATAATTTATCTTCTTCGCTTCGCCGAGAAAGGCCGGGTCCTTGCCCATCGCCACGAAAGCCGCCTTGAGGGCGGCCACCCTTTCCGCCGGGATGCCTACCGGCGCGGCAACCGGCAGAGCCATGAAGAACGGCGATTCGGCGAAGATCAGAAAAGCCTTTTTCTTCGGGTCGGTCACAAGCTCGCGGGCCGTCGGCACGTCCTTGAGTTCCGCCAGCCGCTCTCTCCGTCCGAGTTGAACGATGGGAACCAGCTTGCCGCCCTGCCACTGCGCCCGCATGTTGGTCTTGAAGAAACTGAGGTCGGCGAACTGCCCGTCCACCTCGCCGGACTGCTGCGCCATGTTGATTTGCGACGCTCCGCGATAGCCGCGCACGATCTCATATTTGAAGCCGAGGATCTCGCGTGCGATCAACGCCAGGGTCAGGTTGGTGGAACCGGACTGGTTGCCACCGATTTTCAGCTTGCCCGAGCCGTTGAGCACCTCCGCAGCGCTTTTCACCCCGGCGCTCGTATTCACGGCCAGAACGAACGCATCCTGGGAATAGGCCGAGATCGACCCGAGCCAGTTCATCGTCAGCGGATCGAAGCGCACGTTCTTGTCGCCCGTCAGCGCCAGCAGCGGCAGGCCGCGTTGCAGTACGCCGATGGTCAACCCGTCATTGCCCGCGCCCGCTCCAAAACGGTTGGCAAGCCCGAGGCCACCCGCGCCGGGCTGGTTCTGAACCACAACGCGCGGTTTGCCCGGGATATGATTGCCGATATGCCGGCCAACCAGCCGCGCGCCCGTGTCGTAGTAGCCGCCAGGTGCGAAAGGCACGATCAGGTTGACCGTCTTGCCGCGATAGAACTGTGCAGCCTTGTCCTGCGATTCCTGCGAATAAGCTGGCGCAACGGCCGCGCTTGCCGCCAACGCCGACCACATGCAAGCGATCCGCAGCGCCGACCCAGCGCTCCGGTGTTTCGAGCTTTTCATACCGTCCTCCCTTGCGGCGAAAGCATCGCCGCATCTTTCCGGCGCATGCAAGAGCCGCCGGTTTGCCTCTTACACCGCCAAGACTGACGCAAAGCTGCACGGGCGGCAAGCCGGAAACGGCTCTTGCACAAGCTTGCAACTTCCGCCCCGATCGGCCACACGCGAACAGGAGCGCGCCAGCCTCATGTTCGACGTTTTTCATATCGCCATGGCCTTTTGCGGCCTCGCCATCGCCGGCCTCGTCAAGGGCGCGGCAGGCATGGGGTTTTCCACCACCGCCCTGCCGTTGCTGGTGCTGGCGCTCGGGGTCGAAAAGGCCATGCCGCTGGTGCTCATACCCTCGCTCTCCAGCAACATCTTCGTGATGATTGAATGCGGCGAATTCAACGCCATGATCCGTCGCTTCTGGCTGATGCTGCTTTTCCTGATCCCCGGCCTGATCGCTGGCATCTGGTGTCTGGCCGTTGTCGACAGGCGAGCGGCGGCGGCCTTTCTTGGCGCAGTTCTACTGACCTATGGAATCTATGCGCTGTCGCGTCCCGTTTTCCGTCTGGACGAAAAGCTTGAGAAGCCGCTGCAAATACCTGTCGGCATCGCCAACGGCTTCGTCAACGGGCTCACGGGGTCGCAGGTCTTCCCGCTGCCGCCCTTTCTGCTGACCCTGAACCTGAAACCGAACCAGTTCACCCAGACCAACAATATCGCCTTTACTCTCTCGTCGCTGGTGATGATGGCGGGACTGACGAAAATCGGCTTCATGACGAAGGAGATTTTTCTCCTGTCCATCGCCGGCATCATTCCCGTCTGGTTCAGCGTCAAACTCGGCGGCGCAATCCGTAACCGCATCGATCCGGAAACGTTCCGGAAGATGGTGCTCGTCGTACTGATGACACTGGGCGCAGTTTTGATTTTGCGTTGGCTTGGCGCATGAAAGCCATGCAGATTACTCCTGCGCCAGACGCGCCCGGGCGCGCAATTTTTCCGTCTCGCTCTTGAGCTGGCCGCAGGCGGCGAGAATGTCGCGTCCGCGCGGGGTCCGAACCGGGCTTGCATAGCCTGCGTCGAACACGATGTCGGAAAACTTCTCTATCGTCTCCCAGTCCGAACATTCGTAGGGCGCGCCCGGCCAGGGATTGAACGGTATCAGATTGATCTTCGCCGGAATGCCCTTGAGCAGGCGCACCAGCGCCCGCGCCTCGGCGGGAGAATCGTTGATCCCCTTCAGCATCACATATTCGAACGTGATGCGCTTGGCGTTGGTGACGCCCGGATAGGCGCGGCAGGCGTCCAGCAATTCGGCGATCTTGTACTTCTTGTTCAGCGGCACGAGCTTGTTGCGCAACTCGTCGTTTGTGGCGTGCAGCGAGATCGCCAGCATCGCGCCGGCCTCTTCGCCGAGCGGGCCGATCTGCGGCACGACGCCCGCCGTCGACACGGTAATCCGCCGCCGCGACAGGGACAGCCCTTCGCCATCGCTCAAAACGGCAAGCGCATCGCGCACATTGTCGAAATTGTAGAGCGGTTCGCCCATGCCCATGAACACGATGTTCGAAACGGCCCGCACGCCCTCGCCCGATGGCGTCATGCCGTCCGTTGGCCGTTCGCCGCCGGGAAAATCGCCCAGCCGGTCGCGGGCGACCATCACCTGCGCGACGATCTCCTGCGTGGTCAGGTTGCGCACCAGCTTTTGCGTGCCGGTGTGGCAGAACGTGCAGGTCAGCGTGCAGCCAACCTGGCTGGACACGCACAGCGTCCCCCGGTCGCTTTCGGGGATATAGACGCACTCGACTTCCGCGCCCTTGCCGCTCGCGGCCTCGCGCGCGTCCGCCGGCGGCATGCGCAGCAGCCATTTCCGCGTACCGTCCTGCGAGACCTGTTCGCTGACGATTTCCGGCCGCGCCAGCGTGTAGCTCTCAGCCAGTTGCGCCCGGATTGTCTTCGACATGTTGAGCATGCTGCCGAAATCGGTCAGGCCGTGATGATAGATCCAGTGCCAGAGCTGCGCCGTACGCATGCGCAGCTCGCGCTCCGGCACGCCGATGTCGCGCAAGGCGCCGGAAAGCCCCGCGCGGGTCATTCCGGCAAGCGAGGGCTTGAACGAAGGGGCGGACGCCGGCGGATCGTCCGGAGCGGCCGTGGCAGCAGCAAGATCGGTCATGATGGCGGCTATATACGCCCGGCAACGTGTTTTCGCCATGGTATATTCGGCGATAGGCCAAACCGATGGACTTGGACCGCCAGTAGCGGCACAATTCCGGAATCGCTCAGGAAAGGCAACGACATGGCCCGCTCCGAACATATCTCCGGACAATCAGCACCCTTTTCCGACCTGACGCCCCTTATTCTCGACTTTCTCGAATGGGTGGCCGCAGAACCGCGCCCCTACGCCGACGTCATGGACGCCTGGCGCACCTCATGCCCGCGCCTGACAGTCTGGGAAGACTGCGTCGACCGCGGCCTGATCACCCGCGAATACGACAAGCATCGCGGCACGCTGGTTATCGCGACCGGCGACGGCCTTGCGCTGCTTGCGCAGCAGGGGCGGCGCCTGCCGCAAGCTGATCCGGACCTGCGGCGAGCTGCAGCCGAGTAGGTTCAGGATCTCTCCGCCCGCACGGTTCCAACCCGCCGCGCGTTCATCGACACGATGGTAAATTTCCAGCCGCCGGTCTCAATGCTTGCGCCGGCCTGCGGAATGTCGCCGAACATGGCAACGAGGAAACCGCCGACGGTCTGAAAGCGGCGCTTCCGTGGCAAATCGAGCGCGAGCAGGTCCGCCATTTCGTCCGCAGGCATCGAACCCGCGATTTCCCATACGTCTTCCCCGACCTGCCGCGCCGCCGCTTCCCGGGGCAACGTATCGGACCGGAACGCCCCGGCTATGGCGTCGAGAACATCGGCGGGCGTTAGAATGCCTTCGAAGTTTCCGTATTCATCGCGCACGATTGCGAGAGGAACGGTAGCTTCGCGCAACACGGTCAAGGCTTTCAGCGCGGAAACGCTGTCGGGCACGACTGGCGCCTGCCGCACATGCGGGCGCAGATCGAGGCCGTCATCGACATGGTTCTTCAACAGTCCCGGTAAAAGATCCCGCAACCTGAGGATGCCGATGACGCGGTCCGCCGCCCCGTCAACCACCGGAACCGTTTGATGCCGGATGGCGCCAAGGAGCCGCTGCATTTCACTGGCGCTGGCGGCAATATCAATCACCTCGACTTGCGTGCGCGGCGTCATCAGCGAACGCGCGCTGCGATCGCCGAAGCGCATGACCGCCGCCATCATCTCGCGCTCGTCGTGCTCGATAACGCCGGTTCGGGCGGCTTCCGCAATCAGGGCGCGAATTTCATCGTCACTGACGGCCTCTCCCGGCCCCGGCGCCTGGCCGAGCAGGCGCAGTACGAGCTTCGCCGATCCGTCGAGCAGCCAGACGAGCGGCGCGGCCAGCTTCGAAAGCAACGCCATCGGCATGGCCATGACACAGGCGATGGATTCAGGATTGCGCAACGCCAGATGCTTGGGAACCAGTTCACCGATCACCACGGACAGGTAAGTGATCAGCCCAAGCACGAGCGCATAGCCGGCTGCTTCCGCAAGCCAGGGCTTCAAGCCGGTTGCACGCAACCAGCCCGCGACATCGGCGCCAAGCGCAGCGCCCGAGAATGCGCCTGCGAGAATGCCGACCAGCGTGATGCCTATCTGCACAGTCGAGAGAAATCGTCCCGGTTGCTCCAGCAGCGCCAGCGCCTCGCGCGCGCCGCGGCTGCCTGCGTCCGCCCGCGCCTGCAGGCGCGCCTTGCGCGACGAGACGATCGCCAGCTCCGACAGGGCAAACAGCCCGTTGCAGACGATCAATACGGCGGCGACCAGCAATTGCAGCACGGCGGACTTCCGTTTTTCGGCGGCAAAACCACATGAAACCTTGCCCCATGCGCGCATTCATGCATACCGTCGCATGCGCGCCGGCGCAATCTCCAGCTGTGCCCGCGAATGCCCTACATTTCATAATAGAAACTTATTATTACGCGCAGCCCGCATTTGATGTCTTCGCTTGCATGAACCTTTTCACTGCCGGAGGGTGACCATCGTCTCTGGAACGAGCACGCGCCGCATTGGAATCAATTGCCGGAAGTTCAGCTCCAGGTCGTCGTAATATTTTGTGATCAGCTCGATAAGATCGACGCCCGTCATCAATTTCAAATTCGACTTTGTACGCGCGAACTCCCGCGCCGGCTGCGTGTAGTTCGCCATCGATATCACGATGCCGACCTCGCGCTCGTCGACCATTGCGTAGAAGGCCTTGACGCTGTCCGCGTTGACATTCGTATGGCCGGATTTGACTTGAATCTTGATGATCGGCGGCTCGATGCCCAATTCGTCGCGATGCGCGATAACATCAACTCCGTCGTCCTTCACCGGGCGGGTCGTCCGGGTTCGATATCCCATGGCCCGGAAGAGCTCCGCAACGAAAGGTTCGAGACGTATTCCCTTCAGATCGGTCTTGAGCCGGTTGGCGATGAAATCGTTCGTCGCCTCGACTATGTCGCGCTGGGCAAGATCGGGAATGTCCTCGAGATGCTCGCAGTTTCGCAATACTTCATAAGCGTCCTGCGGCTCGAATTGCTTGAGGAACTCGAGCGCAAACTCGCGAACGCGAAACAGGCTCGCGGTGGAGCCCAGCTCGAACAGCGCCCCCGGCGAGAAATCGTCGCGGCCGCAGTGGGCTATCCATTGCACCGGCCTGCGATGCGCGAAACCGGGCGGTCCCTCGCAGTCGAAAAGATATGGCCCCGTCACGCGACCCCAATGAACGGTGCGGTCGCATTTCCGGGGAAAGATTACCCGGTCGCCGATCCGCACCTCGTGTACGAACCGGTACATTTGACCGGCTTGCAGCGGCAACGTTGCCGGACTGCCGTACTCGCCGCACTGCGCGAGTAATTCCTTGAATGCGCCGCGAACCGGCGGCAGGCCGCCTATATCGTCATCGATCGCCGCCGAACTGATAGCAATGTGGCTTTGCGCCAAAAACAAGTCGTCGGCCTGACCAGCGCTGCCAGCGCGGATCGCCCAAATTCGCACCGTTTCCATGTCCGTCCGACCCTTGAGAAAGCCCGTCGAACAGTCACGATAATAGTCAAGTTGAAAATTTCATTTAATAGATTTCGTAGAAATTTTGCTGCGCCGTAATAGTTTGTCTTAAGGTTTGAGAGTCGCGGCGTCACCTGTTTGCCGCTGCAACGGCCGGTAGGTCAGCGTCATCCCCAGCGCCACAACGCTTGCCGCCATCATCAGCGTGAAAGCCGCCGTATAGGCGCCCGTCCGGTCGAATACGGCAGCGCCGAGCCATGCACCGATGCCACCGAATGTGTGATGCACCATGACGATAATTCCGCCGATGGCGCCGAGATTTTTCATGCCGAAAGAATCGCGGATGAACAAGACGGTCAGCGGCGCGGTCATGAGGAACGTGAATCCGAATACGACGGCGAAGATCAGCACCGAAATGCGCGACTGATCGATCACCACCAACAAGAACACCGCAATGCGCGCCGCAAACGCAATCGCCGTGCCGGCGGCAGGCCCGACCCTGTCGCCATAGGCTCCGGCGCCGATGACGCCGACGAGCCCGACGACACCCATGAACGCCAGCAGATTGCCTGCAAACAATGTATCGATACCGCGGTCTTGCGCGAACGCGACCACATGAGTGGATACGAAGAAATCGTCCAGACCGCAGATCGCATAGATGCCGATCAGCATCCAGAACTGGCGCGTACGCATGGCCTCGCCCAACGACATGCCCTCGCGTGGCGGCCCCGCCCTGTCCTTGCGCGCCGCCTCCGCGCCGGGAGTCGCATACAGGATGAAGGGCAGGAAAAGAAAGTGCAGCGCCCCTACCCAGACGAACACAGACCGCCAGCCGATCGCCACAAGAACCGCCGCCAGGACCGATATGATGACCAGCTGCCCGACGCTCATGCCGGACGTCGCAAGCCCGTTGGCAAAACCTGCATTCGAGGGGAAAGCCCGCGTGATCATCACGCCGACCGGCGAGACCGATGCGATGCCATTGGCAAAGGCATAGAATACCCCGAACAGGATCAGCACATGCCAGGGCTGCGTAACCTGACTCATCAGCATCATCGTCAGCCCGCAGACGCCGATGCCCCAGCCCAGGACGTGCCGAAGATTCATCGAGTCCGCCATGCGTCCGCCCACGAACATGGCGACCGCAGTGACAACCTGAAAGACACCGACAGCCTGGCCGATATCCGTGCGTGTCCACCCCATCTCGTCGACCATCGGCTTCAGGGTCAGGCCGATCGCGAAACGCGCGCTGCCGATGAAGAGCGTGAAAAATCCAGCGGCCAGCACCAGGCCGGCGGCTCCTGTCAGCATGTGTTTCAGTCGCATCGGTTTCGCGTTCCCAACCCGCCGGCTGCCTGCCGGACCGCCACACTTGCCGCGAATTCCGGCAATTGAAAAGAGCAAGCGCAGGCATCAGGGACATAAAGCGAGATCTAGGCCAATTTACTCGTTTTAGTTGTAGGAATTTTTTGACATTATATAGGGATTAATACATATTTCCTGCATGATTCGTGCGCGCGCCCTGACCGGCTCCAGAGCCCTTGCTTCTCCACGCGTGGCCCTTGCGGGCGTTATTGTGCTTGCCGCCCTTGCCGGGGCAGGGATTGGCCGGGCGACCGTGCCCTCCAATACTGTTGACCTCGGCGCTACGCATCGCGCTGCGGAGTTTCGCGCGCCCGCGCACGTATCCGGCGAATGGCGCAACCTGCGCCGCACGCGGCTTCCCGGTCCCTATCCGGCGCAGGTGCTCGAAGTCATCGACGGCGACACATTCGCTGCGCGCATAGCGGTATGGCCGGGACAGGAGATCGTCACGCTCGTGCGGCTGCGGGGCGTCGATGCGCCAGAGGCGAAAGGACGCTGCAGCGAAGAAATCCAGTTCGCGCAGGAGGCAAAACAGGCGCTGACGGAGTACCTTGCCACGGGGCGTGTTTCGCTGCGCGATGTCGGCACAGGCAAATATGCCGGCCGGGTGATTGCTCGCGTCCACGTCACGGCGCGCGGCGACCAGACGGCCACCGAAGCCGGCGCCATGCTTCTGGCCGGCGGCTACGCCCGCCCCTACCGCGGCGGCCGCCGCAATGGCTGGTGTCCCGGCAAAGTGGCTGTCTGGCGATAGAACGGCGCCGGCAATCGACAAGCCGGTTGCAAGCACACCAGATTGCCGTCAGTAATCGCGCATGACCGATCCCAAATTCGGCAAACAGCTCGACAACGCGCGCAGGCTTCTCAACCATCTGGCGGATCTGCTCGACGCCGATCTGTCCGTGCGCCTGTGGAACGGCGAACGTATTCCACTTGGCAAGAACGCGACAGACGATCTCGGCTTTGTCATCCGTTCTCCGGCTGCTCTCGGGCGCCTGGCGCGCAGGCCGCGCTTCAACACTCTGGTCGAGTTGCTGGCCGCCGGTGATATCGACATCGAGGGCGGCACGCTCATCGATATTGCCCACCGGCGCGGACAGATGCGGACGAGAAGCCTGTTCCGCCGCCTCGACAAGATGTTGCTGCTCAAGACGCTGGCGCCGTTCGTTTTCTCCCGGACGGCCGGAGGAAGCGCGCGGGAAAGCCAGGCGTATGCGGGACCGGTCGAAAACTCGGTGGAGAAGGGTCGCGACGACAAGGCGCTGATCCATTTCCACTACGATCTGTCGAACGCTTTCTATGCGCTCTTTCTCGATCCCCGCATGGTCTATACCTGCGCTTACTTTCCGCGCTGGGATGCAAGCATCGACGAAGCGCAGGAAGCCAAGCTGGACATTGTCTGCCGCAAATTGCGGCTGCAGCCGGGCGAAAAATTTCTCGATATCGGCTGTGGCTGGGGCGGCCTGATTATTCATGCTGCTCAGCACTACGGCGTTCATGCGCACGGCGTCACGCTGGCCGAAGAACAATACGCATTTGCCAAGCAACGCATCGGCAGCCTCGGCCTCGAAGACCGCGTCACAATCGAACTCAAAGATTATCGCCACGTCGACGCATGGGGCGCCTACGACAAGATCGCTTCCGTAGGCATGTTCGAAGCCGTTGGCATCGACAATCACGATACCTATTTCGCCCAGATGCACGCCCTGTTGCGGCCGCGGGGGCTATATCTGCATCACTCCATAGCCCGCCCTGCCAAACGCAACATGAAGAAGTTCCGTCGCCAGCGGGCCGAATACAAGGCGCTGACGACGTTCATCTTCCCCGGCGGCGAACTGGATACGATTGGCATGTCGCTGAACGGGCTCGAGCGGCACGGCTTCGAGGTCCACGATGTCGAAGCCCTGCGCGAACATTACCAACGCACGTGCCGCATCTGGACGGAACGGCTCTATGAAAACCGGGAGAAAGCCGCTGCCGAAGTCGGCTGGGCCAAGACACGCCTGTGGCTGATCTATCTTGCCGGATGTTCGCTGGCGTTCGAGCGCAGCGCCGTCGGCATATTCCAGACTCTCGCGTCCAAACGCGACAAGGGCCCGAGCGGGCTGCCCCCGACCCGGGCCGGTCTTTACACAGGCTGAAATGGCAACTGCCGGCAACTACCCGAGCTTGGCGAGCGTGCCGGTCTCTTCGGCAAGCAGATAGTAAAACGCCACGCGCGACTTCGTATTGTCGCCCTTCATGCGTTCACAGACCTTCTTCAGCGCAGCGTCGATGGCTGCATCGTCGGTCAGGCCCAGCTTCTTCTTTGCAAAGCCGTCGCGCACGCGAGCGAGCTCCGAAGAATCGGAACAGGAAACCAGAGAAGAATCCTTGTTGCGCAAGGCAATGCCAAGATACTTCTTCACCGCGGAAACTTTGCCCTCGTCGGCATTTGGAGCGTATTTTTTCAGATCGCCGTCGTGATCGACACCTGCTGACATCTGCAATCCCTCCTGTATTGATGATCCTGTCCGCCAGGATTGTGTGAAAGAATAGCAGATTCGCGCAAAAACGAACCCCCGGCGCCAGCTAAACCTCCGCCAGCGCTGCAAAATCCCCTAAAGGCACGATAAATCAGGGCAGTGAGACCACTGGCGTGCCGACGCTGACCCGGTTGTAGAGATCGATCACGTCCTCATTGTACATCCGGATACAGCCGAAAGAGGCCGCCGTGCCCACCGAACGCCGCATGGACCGGGTTGTGCCGTGAATGGCGATTTCCGATTTCGTCAGCGTTATCGCCCGTTCGCCCATGGGATTCTTCGGCGATCCGCCGGGAATCACGTTTGGAATTCGCGGGTTCCAGGCTTTCACCGCTGCCGGGGGCGACCATGCCGGGCGGACGAATTTGCCCTCGACCCGCGTCCATCCCGACCACGCCCTGCCGCTCCGGCCGATCGCGACCGGATAACGGATAGCCTTGCCATTGCCGATCGAAAGGTAAAGCCTGCGCTGATGCTGGACGATGACAATGGTGCCTGGAGCATAAGTATCCGGAAAGCGTACGACCTGCTTTGCCGCATGAGCCGGCGCAACGGCGCCGGAAATCACACCGAGCCCCAATAAACACACAGAAGCTTTCGCCAAACGAGAAACAACTCGCATCGCAACCCCCAGCCATGACAAGCGTTGATAGACGTCGCGGTCTCCCGCCGCTGGTATAGAATACCAAATCTGCTGCGGCATGTGCGCCACACTTGCCGGAAAGGTAAACCTTTAACCAGTATTTGCCTTGGAACAGCTACGCTTATAACGCAGCGCGTGAGCGCGGAACGTTTTTTTTCGCACATTGCGGTAAGGCAGCGCCGTCGAATGCCCGGCTTTTGCTGCTTTAACCGTTTAATCAATCCGTGAAGACGCAGGGACGAAAGGACTTCCCATGAACGAAGAACCTGCCGACTACTCCGCCTTCTGCGAACGATTCCGCGCCGTTCTCGAACGCGAACGCGCTGAAACAAGCGAATTGCTGGAAGACACCCAGTCAGACAGCGCGCCTGTGCAACTCGACCAGCAGAACACCGGCCGCCTTTCGCGCATGGACGCCATTCGCTCCCAGGCCATGGCCGCGGAAACCCGCCGCCGTCGCGAAATCCGCTGTCAGCAGATCGACGCGGCGCTCAAGCGCATCGAAGAAGGAGAATATGGTTGGTGCCTCGATTGCGGCGAATTCATTGGCGAAGGCCGGCTTGAGGCCGATCCGGTGTTTCCGTTGTGCGTGAAATGCGCCGGACGCGAATGATCGCCTGCTATTCCATCGCCTTGGCGATAGCAGGCAGCAGCCGCGTTTTCAGGCCCTCGTCCGAAATCGGACCGATGTATTTGTAGGCGATCGTTCCGTCGCTCCTGACGACGAATGTCTCCGGCACGCCATACACTCCCCAATCGATGGCGGCGCGCCCGGCGCTGTCTACGCCAATCCGCTCATACGGGTTGCCCAGACCATTCAGAAACGAATTCGCATTGGCCGCGCTGTCCTTGTAATTCAATCCGAACAGCCGCACGCCCTTGGCTTTCAAGCCCGCATCCCCCGCCAGCCGCAGCAGGATAGGATGCTCGTCCCGGCACGGCCCGCACCAGCTGGCGAAGACGTTGACCAGCGTCACACCGCCCTTGCGCAATTCGCCGTCGCCGAAACCCGGCTTGCCGGAACCTTCCAGCGCCGGCAGCGTGAATTTCGGAACCTGCTTGCCGATCAGCGCCGAAGGAATCTGTGCTGCGTCCTTTCCAAGCTGCGACAGGAAAAGCGCGCTGAGCGCCAGGAACAGCACAAGCGGCAGGGCCGCCAGCCAAAGCCGCAACCGCCGATTGTTCCTGTCGCCGCCTGCGTCAGTCACGCGCATCCCCCTCGCGCGGCGGGAACTTCGCCAGAGCGGCCCGCAGCTTGCGGTATTCGAAAATGATTACACCCGCCAGACCGGCGATGGCTACGCCGGTCAGCCCGTAAGCGATCAGAATGAAGGCCGCATGCTGGCCCATCACGCCTCCTGCCGCGTAAGACGCACCGGCGCGATACGCTCTTCGCCGGCAGCCAGAATGGAAAGCCGCCGCAACCGCCGCCGCAAGATCTCGTTGCGCGTGGCCATCAAATGCAGGGTAAGGAACAAGGCCGTATAGGCGAGCGCCATTGTCAGCAGCGGCCACAACATGGATGGCGCGATGGTCGGCCCACCCGTGCGAAAGACCGAGGCTGGCTGATGCAGCGTATTCCACCAGTCGACGGAAAACTTGATGATGGGGAGATTGATCGCTCCCACCAGCGTCAGGATCGCCGCAGCCTTGCCGGCCTTCGAGGGCTCTTCGATCGTATGCCACAGCGCGATGAGTCCGAGGTAGATCAGAAACAGCACCAGCACGGATGTGAGCCGGGCGTCCCAGACCCAGTAAGTGCCCCAGGTCGGCTTGCCCCACAACGATCCCGTCACGAGACATACGAAGGTGAACACGGCCCCGATTGGCGCAGCCGCCTTTTGCGCGGCATCGGCCAGCGGATGACGCCAAACGAGCGTACCGAGCGCGGACAGGGCCATCGTTCCGTAACAAAACATGGAAAGCCACGCCGCAGGAACGTGGATATACATGATCCGCACCGTCTCGCCCTGCTGGTAATCGGCCGGCGAGGTCACGAAGGCGCCGTAGAGACCAACCGCCCCAAGCGCCACGGCAAGCGCAGCCGTCCACGGAATCGCCGCGTTGGCAAGCCGCAGGAAATTGGACGGATTGGCGAACTTCCACATGGCTGTCATCTATGGCCATGCGCCGCGAAATGCAATTCGCGCCAGTCTGGCCCGCCGGGTCAACGGAAGCCAGCCGCCAGCCCCACGACCCGGCCGTCCAGCCCGTTGAAGCCGTGATGTGCACGCGCCTGGCAGGGGTTGCCCTGATCGCTCCCGCCGGTCAGCCAGGCCACCCGCGCCCGTCCCTGCGCCCAGGCCAGAAACGGCTGAACCCCCGCCGGCAAGGTTACCCGGCAGCCGTCCCGCCGGTGGTGGATGACGAGGGTCCGCGGCAAGGCTGCGGGCGATCCCAGAATGCCGGCGACATGCTCCGAACCGCCCGAATCGGACGTAAGAAAACCCGACGTCAGCACCAGCGCATCCGGCCGGGCGCCGCTGGAAATGCCGTAAGCCGCCCGGATCGTGCCCCGGCTTGTCGCGACAACGGTTACGGGCCGCTTGATGCGCGCCATGTATTCGACCGCAGCCGGCAGGGAGGACGATGCGTCGAGAACCAGCACCGCCTTGCCGCGCCGGGCGTAACCCATGCGCGAACGCACGAGCTGGTTGCCTCGAAGCTGCGTTATCTGTCCGTCGGCGGTGGCGCCGATCTGGCCGTGCCCTCCAGGCATCAGAATGACGCTGCCGCGCGGCTTTTTCGGCATGATGAGAACGGATGCGCCGCCCCCGACATTCACAGTGCGTTGCTGTTGCGCGGCGGCTCCGGAAATGCCTGCGCCTGCGAACGCCAACAGGAAAAGGCTGAAAAATGCTCTGAACATGAACGCCTCCTCAAATAATCAGACCTGACCTCCCCCGCGACACTATCCTTCCGTTTGTCCAGTGCGGCAAGAGGCAGCAGGCGAGCTGGCATCCGCTGTAATTTGCCATGCGCACGTCTGTGCCTGTAGGTACGGGGCGAGGAAACCAACCCGCATGAGCGCATCCGAAAAAGGCCCCAACGCCGGAGCAAAGCCCGACGACGACTCCAGGTTCGACGTGCCGCTGCGCGTACAGGCGGCCGTTTACGGCGTCGGCCTGTTTTCGACGACAATATTTTACATCACCGCCGTCATCGTGCCGCTGCACGCCTACAGCATGAACCCCTCGCCACTTGCGTTCGGGCTCGTCTTCAGCGCCGCGCATGTCCTGCCGCTGTTCTTTTCCATTCATGCCGGCGCGCTCATCGACCGGATAGGCGCACGCCGCGTCATGCTGGCGATGACAACTCTGGGCGCCGTGACGCCGCTGTTTTATCCGCTGGCCCCCAATGTCTGGGTGCTGATCATGCTGCAGATGTTTCTCGGTTTCGCAGAAAGCATCGGCTGGCTCGGCGCACAGACAATGATCGGCCAGTACATGCATGGCCGCACGACCTATGCCGGCCGTCTCAGTTTCATAATCCGCATCGGCCAGCTCGCTGCACCGCCGATGGCAGGTTTTGCCTGGGACATGACCGGCCCCTGGGGCGCGTTCATCCTGATGTCGGTCTGGGCGTCGGGCGCGGTGGTCAGCGCGCTGATGCTGCCCCCGAAGGAGCCCTCCGGATCCACGGCCCATCTGCTGCCGGGACGTTACGCCCGCTTCAGGGGTCTCCTGCCGAACCCGGCCGACTACGTCACAGCCTTTCGGCTGCTTGCACGCCCGGCGGTCGTTGTGATCGTGCTGCTCAGCTCGATGCTGCATCTCGGCAACACGGTACAAAGCTCGTTCTATGTCGCCTGGCTCAACGAGATCGGCCTGACCGGAACCGCCATCGGCTTCATCAGCCCGTTCGCCGCCATCGGCGCGGCGCTGTTCTCGCTGGCTTCCGCGCCGCTGACGCGCTACGTGCCCGGTCTCTGGATAGTCCTGTTCTCGCTGTGGACAGGCATAATCATGATCTGCATCACGCCCCTGCTTGGCGCCTACGCCCTGTTGGTGCTGGCGAGTTTCATACGCGCCGGCTCAAACGGCCTCGCCCAGCCTCTCATCATCACGCTTGTACTGGGCGGAGCCGGCCGCGCCAATCTCGGCAAGGCGACCGGCCTGCGCGGCACTGCCAACCGTATCGCCTCGGTGATCGGGCCCGCCGCCATGGGTCTCGTCGCCCAATGGGTCGGGCTGGAAAACTCCTTTTATGTCGCGGGCGTATTCATCAGCGCCATGATGCTGGCGATGGCGATTTACCTCTGGAAGCACCCGGAGGTGGCGCGCTCGGGCGAACTTTGACCTGAACCGCTAAATTCCCGCCGCAATATTCGACTATCCGCTGTGCGTTTGCCGCCGTTCAGACGATGCTTTAAGCACACTCGAACACACCTCCGCTGTTTGCCGGGATTGTATGCGCTTCCTCGCCGTATTTCTTGGATTGTTCGTCGCCGGTTGCGCCGGCGCACCGGATGCCGCGCTTGGTCCGGCAGGCCGCGATGTGGCCGTATCCTCGCCGCAACGAACCCGCTCCGCGCCTGCTGGCGCAGCGCGGCTGACCGCCATAGGATTGTATCGCCATCCGCCTGCCGAGGCGCTGTTGCGCGAGACCGTTGCCGAACTCCTGGAGGCGGCCGGCAGGCCGAACCTCTTCAGCAGCGTTACGATCCTGGATTCCGGAACATTCAACGCTGCCGTGCAGGGCGACCGGCTCTATGTGACGCGCGGCATGCTGACGCTTCAGAACGACCGTTCGGAGATAGCCGCAGTTCTGGCGCACGAGATCGGCCACGCGGTCGCCGGCCATGCACGCCAGCGCATCGAGGCGCGGCGGCAGGCCATCGCTGCGGCGGCCGATGTCCACCGGCAGTTCCGCGACCTCGAGATCACCAAAGCCGCCGTGGAGATCGAAGCGCGTTCCCTTGCCGCTTTCGGCCGCGAGCAGGAGCACGACGCCGACGCCATCGGGATCGCCCTGATGACCAAGGCCGGATACGATCCGCAGGGAGCGGTTCGCAGTCTGGTCAATTACCAGCGCATGCAAACGCTCGGCGCTGCGCTGGCGCGGGTCACGGTTCGCTCCAACGCCTCGCCGCTCGCTACCCACCCGCCGACGCCCGCCCGCATCGCGGCGGCGCGGGCGCTGGTCGCGCGGATCGGCGCGCATGGCGGCCGGACGGAACGCGCCGCTTATCTCAGCGCCATCTCCGGCATGGGCGACCGCGCGACGGGCACACCCAACTACCTGCGCGGCAGAACCTACATTTCCCGCACGGCGAATTTCGCTTTCGAGATCCCGCCCGGTTTCGTACCCTCGCGGACCCGCGCCGGCATTGGCGCGATACGCCGCGGCGGCGATGCCACCCTTGTCCTCCTGCCGCAGCGCAATCCGAATGTCGCCGCCGAGCCGGAAGCCGCCCTGCGCAAACTGGTGGCGCGCCTGTCGACCCCGATGCAGGTCGTGCCTTTGCGCCGCTTCAATGGCGCCATGGCCATCGGTCCCGCCCGCGGAACCGCGCGCCGGCTGGCCATCGTCACAGCCGGCGGAAAGCCTTTCCTGCTGCTGATGATCGCCCGCAGCCACTATCCCAATCTCGACAAGGACTTCCAGACGGCGCTGGCGGGCGTCCGCACACCAACTTCCCGCGATCTGGCGATTGCGCGCCCGCGCCGGGTCGATGTCGTGCGCGCCCGCGGCCCCGGCGACATCGCCCGCTATGCCCGCCTCGGCGGCGACAGCGAATTCGGCCCGCAGGTGCTGCTGGCGCTGAACGGACTGTCCAGCGCCGCGCAGGTGCGCGCAGGCATGCAGATCAAGGTGCTGGCGCTGCAGAACTGAAAGCAGCGCAACAGCGCGGGCACGCCGTCTACTTCGCCCAGTTGATATCCCCCGCCAGCAGGCCGTAGTTCGTGTAAAGCCCCATCTTGCCGATCGTCACCTCCTTGCGGTGGACGATGGACGACGGGAAGCCCGCCAGCGGGATCATGTAGACCTGGTTGGTCGCCCGGTCGAACACCTGCTGCGCCAGCGCATCGCGCTTTGCTTCGTCGAGCGTCGACTGCACGGCGCGGGCGTTGTTCCGCATCGCATCATCGCCGTGATAATCGCGCGAAGGCGGCGTCGAAAATATAAAGCTCAGCGTCTGGTTGACATCGGGAACGCCCCCGCCGGGCCAGGGGCCGATCATCACCTGGATGCGCCCGTCAGATTGCTTCTTGCGGTAGGCCGTGATCGGCGTTGCGTCGATGGTGGCGGCAACCCCAACCGCGCCGAAAAAGCCCGCGACCGCCTGCGTGACAGCCCGCGTGATGGGGATGGAGAAGGTCGTGATCTCCAGCTTCAGACCCTTGCCGTATCCGGCCTCCGCCAGCAGTTTCTTCGCCGCAGCGGGATCGTACTTCGGCAGCGGCACGGTAAACCTGCAGCCGGCCTGCACCGGGAAACACATGGCCGGCGGCCGTTCGAGGCCCGTCACGTCGCCAAACAGCAGTTTGTGGATCGCGTCCCGGTCGATGGACATGGCGAGCGCCTTGCGCACGCGCACGTCCTGCAGCGCCTTCACCCCCGTGCGTCCCTTGGAATCGAACGCCAGATAGACGATGCCAAGCCCCTGCGCGACGGTGGATTGCAGATCGGGGCTGGACTTGGCGATGTTGGCGCCGTCTTCCGGCGTCAGGTCGCGCGACATTTCGATCTGCCCGGCGAGCAGCGAGGCCATCTGCGTGCCGGTGTCGGGCATGTTGACGAACTGGAAGCGCTTCACGTTGCTCGGCGGATTGGACGGCGAATAGAGCTTGTAATCCGGGTTCTTCTCCAACAGCACGCCGACGCCCGGCTGCATGTTGACCATTTTGTACTGGCCCGTACCGATGGCCTTCTCGATGCCGAAGCGTACGGGATTGGCGAAGGTCTCGTGCACATGCTTGGGATAGATCGGCACGGCTTCGGAAAAAATCGCAAGGTCCGCCGCTTCCGGCCGGTTGTAGATCACCCGCACCGAATATGGCCCGGTCTTCTGCGCTTCCTTCAGGAAAGCGTACTGGAACTTGAAACGGAAGCGCGTTTTCTCGGCCCGCATCCAGTTGATCGTGTAGACGACATCGTCCGCCGTGAACGGCTTGCCGTCATGCCATTTCACATCTTCGCGCAGGACGAAATCCATCGTCTTCGGATCGACCCGCTTCCACGATTTCGCCAGCAGCGGCGTGAACTTTTTCGCCGTGGGATCGAAACCGACGAGATTGTCGAACACCGATTTCGAAAAGAACCGCGACGTCACATGCGGGTCCATATGCGTATCGAGATTCTGGATCGGCGAGGAAGCGGAGATGCGCAGGGTATCGGCGGATTTTTGTGCGAAGGCGTAGCCTTGCGAAGAAGCGAGCCCAACGGAAAGCAAAACGGCGCGCAAAATCGGTGACGGACACATGACGGCCTCCCTTTGATTGAAGCGAACTCTAGCCGCGCGGGAGTACTCGAGCAAATAGCCGCTGTTTCACTCCCCCAGCATCCGTATCGCCGCCGCAGCAGCAACCGGCGCAATCACTGCGGAGAAAATCGTCAGCGCCGCGAGGATCGCGAAAGGCGTTGCAATAGGCACCGTGCCGCCGCTGGCCGCGGCGCTTGCCGCCACGCCGAAGATCAGCACCGGAATGCACAGCGGCAGCACGAGGATCGCGGCCAGCAGCCCGCCGCGCCGCAGGGTTGCCGTCAGCGCTGCGCCGATGGCGCCGATGAACGTCAGCGCCGGAGTTCCGATCGCCAGCGTTGCGGTGGCTCCCGCCAGCGCCGCCGGCTCCATCGCCAGCATCAGCCCGAAGAACGGCGCAGCGATGACGAGCGGCAGGCAGGTCGCCGTCCAGTGCGCCAGGCATTTGACCGCTACGATCAGTTCCAGCGGCCGGTCGGCCATGCGCAGCGCATCGAGCGAACCGTCCTCCGCGTCGGCCTGAAACAGCCGGTCCAGCCCGAGCAGCGTCGCCAGCAGCGCCGCGATCCACAGGATCGCGGGACCGATCCGCGACAGCAGGTTCAGGTCCGGCCCGATAGCGAAGGGCACGATGGTGACGACCGAGAGAAAAAACACCAGCCCGATGAGCGCCCCGCCGCCGGCCCGCAGCCCCAGCCGCACATCGCGCAGGAACAGCGCCATCATGCCGCCGTCTCCGCCCCGGCTGCCCCGCCGATTTCCAGCGTCCGCGCGTCCCTGAGGCCGAGCGGCAGATGGGTTGCCGCAACCAGCATGCCGCCGCCGTCAAGATGGGCCTGCATCATCGCGGCGAAATCCGCCACCGCCGCCGCATCGAGGCCGGAGGTCGGTTCGTCGAGTATCCACAGCGGACGGTAGTTCAGCAGCAGCCGCGCGATGGCGATGCGCCGCTTCTGCCCGGTCGAAAGCCAGGCATAGGGCAACGCAAGGGTCTGCGGCAGCGCAACGCGTTCCAGCGCCTGCGCGACGGACATCGCCGGCTCGCCGCCGAAATCCTGCCAAAACGCAAGGTTTTCCTGCACGCTGAGGGCCGGCTTCATGGCGTTTTGCGGACCGAGATAATGGCTTGCGGCTCCCGTGTCCGGCCAGCGCTCGCCGCCGCCATCGAGCCTCACGCTGCCGGCCGCAGGTGGGAGGAGACCCGCCAGCACCCGCAGCAAAGTGGATTTTCCCGCCCCGTTGGGCCCGGTAACCAGAAGCGCCCCGCCGGGTTCCAGATCGAAAGAGATTCCGGCCGCCAGCGTCCGGCCGCCGCGGGCTATCGCAAGGCCGGCCGCGCACAGGCGGAAATTTCCGGCAGCCGCCTCCACGCTCATGCCCCTGACTGCCGGTGAATATGCCGGAGATACATCGCACCCGCCCCTGGCCGAAACACCCTGTCGGCACCCGTTGTTCCAAGTCCGTATAGCCAGACGCGGAAACTTTATCTATAAGCGGCGCGATTTGGGAATGCCACTCCACACATCAAAACCGGGAATGTAACAATGGCCTCGCTAGACAGCTTCAAGTGCCGCAAGACCCTCACGGTCGGAGCGAAGAAATACCATTATTTTTCTCTCAAGCAGGCAGAAAAGAACGGCCTGAAAGGCATTTCGCAATTGCCTTATTCGATGAAGGTTCTGCTTGAAAACCTGCTGCGCTACGAGGACGGCCGCACCGTCACCAAGGCCGATATCGAAGCCTGCGCCGCCTGGGTGAAGAACAAGGGCAAGAAGGAAAAGGAAATCGCCTTCCGTCCGGCCCGCGTGCTGATGCAGGACTTCACCGGCGTTCCCGCCGTCGTCGATCTTGCCGCCATGCGCGACGCCTTGAGCAAACTCGGCGGCGATGCCGAGAAGATCAACCCGCTGGTTCCCGTCGATCTCGTCATCGACCATTCCGTCATTGTCGACGAATTCGGTTCGCCCAAGGCGTTCAAGAAGAACGTGCAGCTCGAATACGCCCGCAACATCGAGCGTTACAACTTCCTCAAGTGGGGCCAGAGCGCGTTCGACAACTTCCGCGTCGTCCCGCCGGGCACCGGCATCTGCCACCAGGTCAATCTCGAATACCTGTCGCAGACCGTCTGGACCCGCAAAGAAAAGTTCCAGCCGAAAAAGGGCAAGGCCGAAACGGTTGAAGTCGCCTATCCCGATACCCTCGTCGGCACCGACTCGCACACCACGATGGTCAATGGCCTGGCAGTCCTCGGCTGGGGCGTCGGCGGCATTGAGGCCGAAGCCTGCATGCTCGGCCAGCCGCTCTCGATGCTGCTGCCGGAAGTCATCGGCTTCAAGCTCACTGGCGCGATGAACGAAGGCGTCACCGCCACCGACCTCGTGCTCACCGTCACGCAAATGCTGCGCAAGAAGGGCGTCGTCGGAAAGTTCGTCGAGTTCTACGGCCCGGGCGTCGACGCATTGACACTCGCTGACCAGGCGACCATCGGCAACATGGCGCCCGAATACGGCGCAACCTGCGGCTTCTTCCCCGTCGACGATGTGACGATCGAATATCTGAAGACCTCCGCGCGTGCGAGCGCGCGCGTGGCTCTGGTCGAGAAATACGCCAGGGAACAGGGCATGTACCGCACGGCGAAGTCGCCCGATCCGGTCTTCACCGACACGATCGAACTCGACCTCGGCGACGTCGTGCCCTCGATGGCTGGGCCCAAGCGTCCGGAAGGCCGCATCGCGCTGGAAGGCGTTGCATCCGGTTTTGCCGAAGCTATGGACAAGGAATACCGCAAGGGCGGCGATCTCGACACGCGCTACAAGGTTGCCAACAAGAACTACGAAATCGGCCATGGCGATGTTGTCATCGCAGCCATCACCTCCTGCACCAACACCTCGAACCCGAGCGTGCTGATCGGCGCGGGCCTGCTCGCCCGCAACGCGGTCGCCAAAGGCCTGACCGTGAAGCCGTGGGTGAAAACCTCGCTTGCGCCCGGCTCGCAGGTCGTCGGCGAATATCTCGCCAATTCCGGCCTGCAGAAGGATCTGGACAAACTGGGCTTCAACCTCATCGGTTACGGCTGCACGACCTGTATCGGCAACTCCGGCCCGCTGGACGAGGACATCTCGGAGGCGATCAACAAGAACGGCATCGTCGCCGCGGCCGTCCTGTCGGGCAACCGCAACTTCGAAGGCCGCGTCAGCGCCGACGTGCAGGCCAACTATCTCGCCTCGCCGCCGCTGGTCGTCGCCCACGCGCTGGCCGGAACGGTGCGCAAGGACCTGACGAAGGAGCCCATCGGACAGGACAAGAAGGGCAAGGACGTCTACCTGCGCGACATCTGGCCGACCAACAAGGAAATCGACCAGTTCATCCGCAAGAACGTGACCAGGAAAATCTTCAAGGAGCGTTATGCCGACGTGTTCAAGGGCGACGCCAACTGGCGCAAGGTAAAGGCCCCCACCGGCCAGACCTACACCTGGGACATGACCTCGACCTATGTGCAGAATCCGCCCTATTTCGAAGGCATGACCCTGAAGCCGGAAAAGGTGAAGGACGTGGTCAACGCCCGCATCCTGGCGATGTTCGGCGACAAGATCACCACCGACCACATCTCGCCTGCCGGTTCGATCAAGTTCGCGTCTCCGGCCGGCCGCTGGCTGTCCGAGCGTCAGGTCCGCGAGCAGGACTTCAACCAGTACGGCACGCGCCGCGGCAACCATGAAGTGATGATGCGCGGCACATTCGCCAACATCCGCATCAAGAACTTCATGAACAAGGGCAGCGACGGCAACGTACTGGAAGGCGGCAACACGACCCATTATCCGTCGGGCGAAAAGATGCCGATCTTCCAGGCAGCCATGAAGTACAAGGACGAAGGCGTGCCTCTGGTTCTGTTCGCCGGCGCCGAGTACGGCAACGGCTCCTCGCGCGACTGGGCGGCCAAGGGCACCATGCTGCTCGGCGTGCGTGCCGTTATCGCCGAAAGCTACGAGCGCATTCACCGCTCGAACCTCGTCGGCATGGGCGTGCTGCCGCTGACCTTCGAGCCTGGCACGAGCTGGAACTCGCTCGGCCTGAAGGGCGACGAAACCGTCACGATCGAAGGCCTGGACTCGATCAAGCCGCGCCAGAAGATGAAGGCGGAAATCACTTACGCCAACGGCACGAAGAAGACGATCCAGCTCGACTGCCGCATCAACACGCAGGACGAACTGGAATATTTCAACAACGGCGGCATCCTGCCCTACGTGATCCGCCAGCTCGCCGCTTAAACGCGAAGCAGCATTCGAAATGTCAAACGCCGGGAGCAATCCCGGCGTTTCGTTTTTCAGGCCTGAAATTTCGCGCCATCGCGGCGCTGGCGCCGTCAGAACTTCAGATACACGAAACCTTCCCGCTCCAGCCGCGCAACTTCGGCGACGCCCGCAGCAACGATGTCTTCCTGTTTCACCTCGAAAAGATCCTTGCGGAAATCGATGCCGTGTCCGGCAAGCGTGTTGTAGCAGATCAGGAACTTCACGCCGCGTTTGCGCAGGTCGCGGATCGACGCCGCCAGTTTCTCGTCTTTCGTGGCTGCCTGCAGGATTTCGATACCATCGCCCTGAAGCACAAGGCGCAAATCGAGATAATCGTCACCCACCGCACGCATGTGATTGTTCATGATCGCCACGAGATCGCGGTTGTGGCTGCCGAAGAAACCGCCGCCCTTGTGGACGTGATAGACGACCTTCTGTGGCTCGTAGAGCTCGAAATGCCGAAACGGAACATCACTGCGCGCTGGCTTGTGATACACCATTGCCAGAGCGCTACCTAGGAAAAGCGCCCCCAGCGCCATGCAAAATGCGGATTTCTTGCACAAGAACATGTGAACTCCTGCCTCCTGCCACCGCTGCATAGGCGTGCCATTTCGATCCAGCCGCAGCGGCTTGCGGAAGGCCCTTCAACAAACGGGCCAAAACTCGGACGGCGCCTTTAACAGGCCTAATTCCGGCCCATTTCTGGTATGAATTAACAAACCCGGGATGTCTCTCCCGGATTCGCCGATCGACACAAATTTGGCTCCGACAAATTGAACCGCCTTCTTCCCATACTGGCTCTCGTATCCGGCTCCGGCTTTCTGATGTTTGCTGGCGGCATCAATGGATTGATCCTGCCTCTGCGCGGCAGCATCGAGGGGTTTTCGTCCATCAGCCTCGGGCTTCTCGGAGCGGCATGGGCCGTCGGCTATGTCGCTGGCTGCCTCCTCGTTCCGCATCTGGTGCGCCGCGTCGGCCATATCCGCACATTTTCCACCCTTGCAGCGCTCGCGGCCATTTCGGTGCTGGGCAGCCTGCTCGCCATTCACTCCGCAGCGTGGATCCCGCTGCGCCTGATCTGCGGTTTTTGCTTCTCGGGCGCTGCGATGATCGTCGAGAGCTGGCTCAACGAAAGCACCGGCGCTACCAGCCGCGGCAGGGTTTTCGGCGTCTACATGATGGTGAACCTGTTCGCGACGACGCTGGGCAATCTCGCCATCATGACCGGAGACCGGGCCGGATATACGCTCTTCGTCGTCGCGGCGATTTTCTATTGTCTCGCGCTGCTGCCGACCGCCTTGTCCTCCACGCGCGCGCCTGCACCGCTGGTGCAAGCACATCTGAACTTGCGCGAACTCTGGACCAATTCGCCCTATGCGGTCGTCGCCATCGTGCTGGTCGGCGTGTCCAACGGCGCTTACGGCACGCTGGCGGCCGTCTATGCCGAGCGCAGCGAACTGAACCTGACAGCGATAGCCATATTTATGGCTCTTGCCCTGCTGGCCGGGGCCTTGTTCCAGATACCCGTAGGTTATTTGTCGGAGCGCTTCGACCGCCGCCGCGTACTCACGGGACTTGCCATTCTTGCCGGGGCCGTCGATCTCTTCTTTATCGCCACCCACCCGACGGATGTTTTGCGCATCCTGATTGCCGGCGGGATATTCGGCGGGGCCATCTATTCGATGTATCCGGTGATCGTCGCCCATGCCAACGACCGGGCCGCACCGGACACTTTTCTGCAAGTAAGCGGCGGATTGCTTCTGCTGTTCGGCGCCGGCGCCATCGCGGGGCCGGCAATCGCGGGGGTGATAATGATGTTCTACGGACCCGCCGGACTTTTTGTGACAACGTTTGTCGCCCACGCGGGGATCGTTGCCTACGGACTGCGCCGGGTATCGGCCCGCAGCGAATCCGCCCACGAGTTGAAAACCGGGTTCGTCACCGTTCTGCCCGCCCGGCTGGCGACGCCGGAATCCGCGGTGCTCGATCCGCGCACGAGCGAAACTGAGATGCCTTCCGTTGAATCAGGGAAGCCGTAGCGTTCAGAAGCCCGGCGCCTTGGCTGCCGCAAGAATGACGCCCGGCCGGTCGATGTCGCCCGCCTGCAGAAGCAGCACCCAGCCATCGCCGTCGCCGCGCTTCAGCGCCTCGGCGGGGATCTCTATGCGCACTGGCTTGCCTGCCCATTCCCCGGCCTTGTGCATCGACCGGACGACATTGACGTAGACGACCTTGCGGCCGCGGTTTTCGCCGCGCCCGATGCTCACCTCGCGCGAGCCGGATATACGGTAAAGCCACAGGCCAGCCTTGGCCGGTGCGCCCGGAGCCGCGGCGCCGAGGTTGCAAACCAGCTTGTCACCTTCCAGTTTTGCCGCGATTGAAACCTTGAGCGCGCCCTTGTGTCCGAAGGATTCCTTCACCATCGCGCGCAAGGCGTTGAGATCGCTGCCTACGGCATGGCGCAGCCCGTCGACAACGACCTGGGGCGTATAGACGTGGCCGTCGCCGCGCTTGACAGCATAGGCTTTCTGACGGGCCGAAAAGGCCGGAGAGGCAAACGTGTCCTTCCAGCCGATATAATCCCAATAATCGACCGGCAGAGACAGGGCGATGACATCGCGCCCCCGCGCATAGGACGCCAGCAATTTGTCCGCGGGCGGACAGGATGAGCAGCCCTGACTGGTGAACAACTCGACCACGGCAGGCGCGCCGAGTTCGATCTGAGCGGCAGGCTCCCCACGGCTGGCCGACCCCATGAGCAGCAGCGGCGCGGCCGCGATTGCCCATACAGACGCTAGACGCAGGTGCTTCGTACCTCGTGCAAACGGCTTTTCCATGCTGCAACAATAGGCCCGAACGAACTTCACGCGCCACTCAATTCGCGGTGAGTGGTATGGCCTTTCCCGTGATACCGGCGTCAGCGCCCCGCGCGCAGCGCGTCCAGAACCCGGCCTCCCGGGCGACCGTCGGCGCGTATGCCCAGCCGTTGCTGATAGCGGGCGATGGCCCGGCGTGTCTCGTTGCCGATGGCTCCGTCGACTTCGCCCTTGTAGAAACCGTTGCGCGCCAGCAGTGCCTGAACTTCCTTGCGTTCGGCCCGCGACAGGCCACGGTCGTCGGTCGGCCAGCGCCCTTTGATCCCGCCGCGCCCGCGCAGCCGGTCGGACAGCAGCGAAATCGCCAGCGCGTAGGAATCGGCGCCATTGTAGGAATAAACTGCCGAATAATTACGGAAAACCAGGAACGCCGGTCCGTTGCGTCCCGCCGGCAGCAGCAGGCCCGCCGTACCGCCGCCGCTCAACGCGCCGCCGTCCATGCGCCGCACGCCCTGGCTCGACCAATACGACAATGGCTTGCGCAGCTTGCGGCCCGAAGGTCCACGATAGCCGGAGGGAACCTGCACTTCGTAGCCCCATACGCTGCCGGACTGCCAGCCGGCGCGGCGCAGGAAATTGGCCGTGGAATGCAGGGCGTCAGCGGTGGAGGACACAAGATCCCGCCGCCCGTCGCCGTCGCCATCGACCGCCAGACGCAGATAGGTAGATGGCATGAATTGCGTCTGGCCGAATGCGCCCGCCCACGATCCGCGCAGCTTCTCAGGAGCCAGATCGCCACGCTGGACGATTTTCAGGGCGGACAACAACTCGCCGCGGAAATACCCCGACCGGCGGTTGGGGACGCAGGCCAGCGTCCCGAGCGACTGCGGCAGCGACCATCGCCCATGCAGGTTGCCGAAATCCGACTCCACACCCCACACAGCGGCAATCGTGTACTTGTCGACTCCGTAACGGCGCTGCGCCGAATCCAGCGCCCGTGCGTGCCGGGCCATTTGCGCGCGCCCGTCGGCGACTTTCTGCGCATCGACGAGAAACGCAAGATAGTCCCAGATCGGCGTCTTGAACTCCGGCTGCGAATTCAGCGATTCAATGACTTTCATGTCAGGCGTGACGCCCGCCATCGCACGGTCGAATGTCGCCGGCGAAATGCCCGACTTGGAGAAGCTGGCGCGCAGGCCTGCGAGACAGCCGCGAAAATCCGCCAGGGCCGGAACGGACAGCGATACTCCGATTGCGACAATGCCAGCACCGCAAGCAGATCGTGCAATCCGGCCGTCAAAAAAGCGCAGCATAATCCCTCCAGCAGCAATTGATTCGTGCAGATACTTTACTCTTTGCCAGCAGCAAGAGGCAGCAATGTGTTGCCGCCGCCGGCGCGCCGCCGGCGATTGCGTTTCAAACGCTCTCCAGCCTCTCGACGCTCATCGCAAGCCGGGGCGACGGGCGCAGAGTTATGCGGTGAACCGGTTGCGGCGGCGGTCCGCTCAGGCGCAGACGCACGCGCCGCAGAATCGAAGCCAGTACGATTATCGCTTCCTGCATGGCGAAAACCTGGCCGATGCATACCCTGGGCCCCGCGCCGAAAGGCAGATAGGCGAAGCGGTCGATTTTCTCACGCGCGCCGGGCAGGAACCGTTCCGGCTGAAACTCGTCCGGGTTTTTCCACAGCAACCGATGCCGGTGAAGCACCCAGGGCGCCACAATGATGAGCGTCCCCGCCTTGATGGGAACGCCGCTGACGACATCGTCCGCGCCGGCGATCCGGCTCATGTGCGGAACAGCCGGGAACAGCCGCATGGATTCTTCGAAGACGGCTGTCAGATTTGGCATGGCGTCGAGCCATTGAGCCGGGTCCTCCGGCGCGTTGCGCGCTTCGACCATGCACCGCTCTTCCCACTCCGGCGATTGCGACAGCAGATACAGCGTCCACGCCAGCGAACGCGCGGTTGTCTCGTGGCCGGCCGCGATCAGTGTGAACAGATTGGCAGACACTTCTTCCCGGCTCAGCCCGGCCCCGGTTTCCGGATCGCTCGCCTTGATCAGCGCGCTCAGCAAATCGTCCGGAATGGCTTCGCCGCGCGCCACCGCATCAAGCCGGCGCACGATGAGGTCTTGCATCGCCTGACCGAAATAATCGCGCGCCCGTCTCGCCCGGCCCCGTCCCAGACGCGGCACCCACACCGGCACATTGAAGACGTCGAACGGATGAATGCGCCCGATATTGTCCAGTAAAATGCCGAGCTCTTTCTCGAAGCCGGCCGCTTCCGCATCCAGCGCATCGGAAAACATCGTTGCGGACAGGATATCGTAGGTGACCCCTGTCATTTCCCTGTCGATTTCGAGTATGGCGCCCGGACGCCGCTTCAGCCAGCGGTCGACGCGTTGCTCCGCCCGAACGTGCATGACGCGCGCGAGCGCCGCGACACGGCGTGGAGCGAACAGCGGCGCCAGTGTCCGCCGGGTGCGCTTCCAAAGATCGCCGGTGGCGACCAGCAGGCCCTGTCCGGCGCCAGCCCGGTTGCCCGCCGACAGCACGCGCATCTGCAGCGGGTCTTTCTCGTAATTTGCTACGTTGTCGAGAAGCACGCGCCGGATGCCGGCAGGATCGTTGATCAATGCCGTCTCTCCAACAAGCGACGGCCCAGCCACAACCGGCATCTCGAAGTGCGGGCGTATCCAGGATTCGATAGGATTGGACGCCAGCCGCGCAAGCTGCTCGAAACGGCTCAGCGGCTTGACCCGTGTCGTTGTCCGGTACGGGACGAACCGCCCTGGCGCACCCTGTCCGGATCGCTGCAATACCGGGCTGTTCATGAGACGGGTCCTTTCGGCAGTTCAGCCTGCCAGACCGGACTGTGCCCCGAAAAGACTGCGCGAATTCGTCAACCTGCGCCGCCTCGGCGAAGCCTATCGCTTTCTGGCCGGCCGCTGCTTTTTCACTGTCCTTTTGGCGGACCGCTTGGCAGGCTTCGCCGCCTGACGCTTCGAGGCTTTCGCAGTCCTCGCTGCAGTGGCTTTGCGGTCCCGGGCGCTGGTCCGCGCCGCGCTGTGCTTGCCGGCCCGTGATTTGGCCGCCTTCGCCTTGCGCGCCTGCGTCTTGTTCGCGCTGCGCGCGCCGCGCAGGCTTAGAGGTTCGCCAATAGTCTTGGCCGCCACCCGGCCTTTCGGCTTGGCGTCAGGTTGCGGCACTACTTCCTCGGCAGGATCCACCTTGGCTTGCGCCGGTCCTGCAGCACTGCCGGTCCAGCCGGGCGCACGGCCTATGTAGATCGGGATAGGGACGAAAGCCGTCCGGGGCGGCAGGCGCAATCCGGCGATAGGCGTAGCGTCTTCATCCGACTCGCCTGGATCGCGGAAGGTTCCCCGCTTGTCGGCGGCAAAGAATGCAGCAGCGCTCTGATCGTCAGAATTTGCATAGGCGTGAAATCCCGCCGAAGATCGTACCGCGGGCGCCGCTGCCGGCGCCATCGACCGGGCGTATTGCGCAATCAGCTCGCGGCGGCGTTTGCCGTTGCAGATTTCACTGCGCATATTGATCGGCGACGCATACGCGGAACGCGACAGGCTTTGAAGCTGGCCGCTCGGAGACATCGAGTTGTTGAAGCCGCGGTCGAACAGGTTCATCGCCTGCAAGGTTCTGACCGTCGCGCTGGGCGAGCCCATGACGACCGCAATGAGCGTACGTCCATACCGCGTTGCGCTGGCGACAACGTTGAAACCCGACGCGCAGACATATCCGGTCTTCATGCCATTGGCGCCGGGATAGCGGCCGATCAGGCCATTATGGTTGCGCAATACTTTGCGTCCCAGCCGGATGGCGCCGATGCCGTACAATTCCTGCTGGTTGGGGAAATGCAGATACAGCGCCCGCGCCAGGATCGCCATGTCGCGCGCTGAGCTGTAGTGATTGGGATCGTGCAGACCGTTCGGATTGGCGAAATGGGAATCGTACATGCCCAGCGCACGCGCCGTCGCATTCATCTGCGCGGCAAATCCCTCGACCGAGCCGCCAATCCCCTCGGCGATGGTGATCGACACATCGTTGGCCGATTTCACCATGATGATCTTGAGCGCGTTTTCCAGCGTCACTTCGGTGCCGGGTTTGAATCCCATCTTGGACGGCGGGGCGCGCAAGGCGCGCGCGCTGACGCGCAGCGGCGTTTGCAGCGAGATGCGTCCGCGGCGTACGGCGTCGAGCGCAACATAGGTGGTCATCAATTTCGTCAGTGACGCCGGATACCAGGGCCGCGTGGCCTCTTGCGAATGCAGGACCTGGCCGGTGGACAAATCGACGACCAGTTCGGGGGCGGCAAGGGCCGGCTGCGCCGACAGGATTGCGGCAGGAGCAGCGGCGAAAATGGCAAAGGCGGTGCTCGCCCGGAATAATATCCGTCGGATCATGTATGCACCCTGTGGTTCTTGGTTCCGGTCAGCGCCGGATTTCGACCGAATCCGCTGGACAATCTGTAACGGTTCGCATCAGTCTTGAAAAGGCAGCCTCAATATTACATTCCACTGCCAGTTAACGCCAAAGGCGCCGGAAGCGCTTGCGCGTGATTGACAGGTTAGGCCTGCGTTATCGGGCGAAATCGTGACAGGCGCGCCATTGTCGCGCAAATGATGCCCGGGCGCGCGGATTTGACGCGACAGGCCAGCGCAAACGGGCCAAGGGAGCCAAAAATGAGTGCAAATATTATCGGTTGGGCGCATGTGCCCTTCGGAAAGCACGAAATCGCAACCGTCGAAAGTCTGATCGCTTCCACAGCCGCCGACGCGGTGGCGCATGCGGGTATCGCGCCTTCCGACATCGATGAGATTTTCCTCGGTCATTTCAACGCCGGTTTCAGCCCGCAAGACTTTACAGCCGCACTGGTGCTGCAAGCCGATCCGGCCTTCCGCTTCAAACCGGCAACGCGGCTGGAAAACGCCTGCGCCACAGGTTCCGCCGCGGTTCATACGGCGATACGCTCCATCGAGGCCGGCCGCGCCCGCTGCACGCTTGTCGTTGGCGTCGAACAGATGACGAAAACGCCTCCGGCCGAAATCGGTAAAAACCTGCTCAGGGCCTCCTATCTCGCCGAAGACGGCGACACCGAAGGCGGTTTTGCGGGAATTTTCGGCAAGATCGCCAGCGCCTATTTTCAGGCCTACGGCGACCAGTCCGATGCGCTTGCCGCTATCGCGGCCAAGAACCACAAGAATGGCGTCGCCAATCCTTACGCCCAGATGCGCAAGGACCTTGGTTACGACTTCTGCCGGCAGGAAAGCGAGAAAAACCCCTTCGTCGCTGGCCCGCTCAAGCGGACGGACTGTTCGCTGGTGTCGGACGGAGCAGCCGCGCTTGTGATCGCCAACGACGAAATCGCGGCAGGTGCAGACCGGGCTGTCGCTTTCCGCGCCATCCATCACGCGCAGGACTTCATGCCGCGCAGCGCCCGCGACGTCCTGGCTTTCGAAGGCTGTACGGTGGCGTGGAACGCCGCGCTGGAAAAAGCCCGCCTGGACACGCGAGAGCTTTCCTTCGTCGAAACCCACGATTGTTTCACCATCGCGGAACTGATCGAATACGAGGCAATGGGCCTTGCCGCAAAAGGCCGCGGCGCCGATGTGCTGAAGTCCGGCCTGACAACGATGGAGGGCGCGCTGCCGGTAAATCCCTCGGGTGGCCTCAAATCGAAAGGCCATCCCATAGGTGCAACTGGCGTTTCCATGCATGTCATGTCGGCGATGCAATTATGCGGCGAAGCTGGCGGCATGCAGGTCAGGAATGCCCGTCTGGCAGGCGTATTCAACATGGGCGGCGTGGCGGTAGCCAATTACGTGAGTATTCTCGAACGCACGCGCTGAATTTGTGCGGCAGCGGAAAATGTCTCCGGGCAGCGCCAAAATGAAATAGCCGGATGCAGTGTGTGCTGCATCCGGCTTTGATTTTCCGGGCCGGTATTGCCGAAGGCCGGTATTGCCGAAGGCCGGTATTGCCGTGGCCTGGCGCTTACGCAGCCTCGCCCATGTTCTCGGCGCTGTCGCCCTCCTTGGCCTCGGCGTCTTCCGCAGCGGCTTCGGACTTGGCTCCGCGGCGCGGACCGCGCTTCAGATGCTCTTCGATCAGCTTCAGGGATTCGTTCGCCTCAAGCTTGCGGACGGCAGCAATCTCGCGCGCCATCCGGTCGAGAGCAGCTTCGTAAAGCTGGCGCTCGGAATAAGACTGTTCCGGCTGCGAATCCGACCGGTACAGATCGCGCACAACCTCTGCGATCGTTACAAGATCGCCGGAATTGATCTTCGCCTCGTATTCCTGCGCACGCCGCGACCACATGGTCCGCTTGATCCGGGCACGGCCCGTCAGCGTATCCAGCGCCTTGCCGACGCGAGCCGGATCGGACAGCTTGCGGATAGCCCCTTCGAGCACCTTCGGCAACGGCACCTTGAGCGTCATCTTGTCCTGCAGGAAATTGATGACGAAGAGTTCGAGCGTGAACCCGGCAACTTCCTGCTTTTCAACTGCCAGGATCTGCCCGACACCATGCGCCGGATAGACAATGAAATCGCCGGCCTTGAAGCCGCTCTGTGCAGCATTGGGCTTTGCAACCGGTTTGCTTTCCGATTGCGACGCGTTGACCGGCTTGGACTTCGCCAAAACTGCCACGGGCGCCGGAGCCAGCGTCGGTCCGCTGCTGCCCGAGGCCAGGCGCGGACGAACAACAGGCGCAACCACCGCTTCAGTCTGGGTCTTCGCCGCTGCAACCTTCGAGCCGGAAGCGGCAAGACGCGGCTTTGCAGCCGCCTTCGTTTCAGGCGCCGCCGCTTCGGATTTCTTGCTTGCAGCCTTGCCAGCCTCGACTTTTTTGGTCTCGACCTTTGCACTGCTTTCGGCTTGAGCGGTCCCGGCTTTGGCAGCCGGCTTGGTCTCAGCCGTCTTCTCTTTCGCCTTCGACTTGGTCTTCGTTTCGGTAACCGCTGCTGTGTTCTCTTTCGCTACCTTTGCCGCACTTGGCGCAGATTTCGCCGCTGACTTCGTTTCTTTCGTCGCCTTGGTCTTGCTCATGCTGCTCGCTTCTGGATCCTTGGCGGATCCGGCTTTCGCGTTGACAGAGCCAGTTTTTCCGGGGGCGAGGGCAGCAGCTTTCGGCGTGGCCGCCGGCTTGGCTGCTTTCGCGTCCTTCACAGACGCAACGGAACCTTTCGCCACCGGCTTTGCGCTGGCCGGTTGGGGCTTCTTCGCAGCGCCCGCGCCCGCCGTTACCGGAGACTTCACTCCGGTGGACGGACTGGCTTGGGCGGTCTGCTTTTTCGAGCCGCTCGCTGACGTTTCCCTGGCAACCGGTTTGGCTGCCGATTTTACTTTGGCCGGCGCGCTTTTGGACGCAGCGCTTTTCACCGGCGCACTGGAAGACTTGGAACTCGCGGTAGAATTCGCTCTGGAACTTGCCTTCGACGTCTTGGCCGCAGAACTCGCAGCCGGTACGGTTTTGGCTTTTTCGGCGTTGGACTTGACAGAGCCGGCGCCGCTTTTCGTGCTTGCCGCCTTTGCTCCGGCAACCTTGGCCGCAGAAGCTTTATCTGCCTTCACAGAATCCTTGCCGGACTTTTCGGTCTTTTTGATGGCCTTTCCAGCGCCGCCTTTCCCGGATGCGGTCTTGACCGGTTCGGCCTTTGCAACCTTGGCGACACTCTTCTTCTTCGACGAAGACGCTTTCGACGTAGCCATACACGAACTCCTGCCGGCCCATTTGGACTGGACCAATGGGGACTGGTTTACACACGCGGACAGAGCATCCGCGGCGGATGCATGGTCCGTCCAAACCGTGGAACGGATGCTTCCGGCACAGCCGCACAAAAAGCGCCGTGACTATTCCGCCAATGACAGGAGCCAGATACGCTGCTCTGTCTGATGGCCGCAAAAAAACGGCTCCGGAATCGCGCCGGAGCTGCCACGGGGTGGCTTTGCGGAACCTGTCGGTTACAAGGGCTTTAACGACTGTTAAAAATATATGTATCACAAAAACGCGTCGAAATCAAAGGATTCGACGACAAATCGTGCAAGGCAG
>JBFWRC010000021.1:0-83326 GCA_050249115.1 Beijerinckiaceae bacterium | reverse complement strand
CATCAACCCCGAAACGAGAAAGGAAAATCCAACCTCTTGACCACACGCCCGCACCGCGGGACAAACAATCCAACCGGGTCACTTCTCAATGAAAATCCCGGGTCAAATCTCAGCGGAAATCAACAGGGCGAAGGCTCCTGGACGGTTGACCCCGTCACCGGCGCGATCACCTTCACGCCGGAGCCGGACTACAACGGCACGCCGACTCCCATCCAGTATACGGTGGCCGACGATAGTGGCGATGTCTCGACGCCCGCGACCGTGTCGCTGACCGTCACCCCGGTCAACGACGCGCCGCGTCCGGTGGACGACAGCGCCACCACGCCGGAGGATACGCCGGTCACGATCGACGTGCTGGCCAACGACGCGGATGTGGACGGAACCATCGATCCCACCACCGTGCAGATCGTCGGCACGGCCAATCCGGGCGACCCGCTCAATGTGCCGGGCGAAGGCGAATGGACGGTGGACCCCGTCACCGGCGCGATCACCTTTACGCCGGAGCCGGACTACAACGGCACGCCAACGCCGATCCAGTATACGGTGGCCGACGATACGGGCGATGTCTCGACGCCCGCGACCGTGTCGCTGACCGTCACCCCCGTCAACGACGCGCCGCGTCCGGTGGACGACAGCGCCACCACGCCGGAGGATACGCCGGTCACGATCGACGTGCTCGCCAACGACGTGGATGTGGACGGAACGATAGACCCGACGAGCGTGCAGATCGTCGGCACCGCCAATCCGGGCGATCCGCTCACTGTGCCGGGCGAAGGCGAATGGACGGTCGATCCCGTCACCGGTGCGATTACCTTCACGCCGGAGCCGGACTACAACGGCACGCCAACGCCGATCCAGTATACGGTGGCCGACGATACGGGCGATGTCTCGACGCCCGCGACCGTGTCGCTGACGGTGACGCCGGTCAATGATCGTCCGGTCCCGCAAGACGATACGTTTGTAACCGATGAGGACATACCGGCAATCATTGATGTGCTTGGCAACGATACCGACGTGGATGGCGATCTGTTGACCGTTACGGCGATCGACGGCAAGCCGGCGGTCCCTGGAATCCCGGTTGTTTTGACGGATGGTTCGGGCACGGTCACCTTGAATCCGGATGGTTCGCTGTCGTTCGAACCCACAGCGGATTACAGTGGCGGCTCGTCGTTCTCCTACGAGGTGAGCGACGGACAGTTGACCCAAACAGGACAGATTTTCGGAACGGTTCTTCCTGTCAACGATCCGCCGGTCGTCACCAGTCCGATCCCGGATCTGACGGCTGACGATGGCACAAGTCCAAGCTATAACGTCGCGGGCCATTTCGGCGACATCGATGACGATACGTTGTCCTATTCGGCGACGGGCCTGCCGCCCGGTCTCACGCTCGATCCGTTGACGGGCGTCATTTCCGGCACGTTACCGGCAGATGCCTCGCAAGGTGGGCCTTACACGGTTATGCTGACGGCAGACGACGGCAATGGTGGAACGGTTTCGACAAGCTTCGTGTGGAACGTGCTCAACCCGTCTCCGGTAGCGGTGGATGATACGGCGCATGCCGTGCAAGGTCAGCCGGTCACGATCGACGTGCTGGCCAACGACAGCGATCCGGATGGCGATCCCATTCAAGTGGTCGATGCGCATTCGCCGCAAGGCGATGTCACGATCAATGCGGATGGAACGATCACCTTCATACCTGGGCCAGCAGCTATCGGTACCGCCGAAATCACCTACACAATATCAGACGGAAACGGCGGAACGGCCACGGCGACCGTTCGCCTGAAGGTCGATCCGGCGCCGTTGGTTCAGGAACCGGCGGAGCCGAAGTTACCGCTAACAACGCCGGGACATGTCAGAGTTGACGCACATACGGAGGGCTTCATCGTCAGCGCGGTGAACGCACTCAATTCGCTCGACAGCATGGATTTGCAGAGCGGAAAGGGCAGTTCGACAGGACTCGATCCGCATGAACTTGTCGTTACCCAGGCAGTCAACGGTATCGATCATCTTAACTCCGTGTCCGCTGGCTTCGTTGGCGATCAGGATCTCGGGAACACGATCGAAAACGTTGGCAGGCAATCGTGGGGCGATCGCAACGGGCACGGACGGGATGCTTTCGATACCAAGCCTTACGGCTTCAGCCGTATGGTGCAGGTCGATTTTGGCGGTTCCGGGCGCTCGCATCCTGTGGAACTGTTCTCAAAGGCAGAGGCGCACCATTTCTATCTGGGCGCACTCGACCGGGGCGCCAACACAGGCGAGCGTCTGACGGCAATCCATGCAACCCTGCCCGGCGGCAAGCCGCTGCCAGCGTGGATGCATGTGAAACCGTCGGGTTTGATTGTCATCGACAAGCAGCACGATCAACGGCCGGTCACGCTGGAAATCGAAATGTCGTTCTCGAATGGGCAGGCCAGGTTCTACGACGTTGTCGTCAATCCTGCGACTGGCGAGATATTCTCGGTCTCGGAGCCTGCGCCCATGCAGCCCGCCGCGACGTTCGGCGAACAACTCGAGAAGTTTTCGATGACGCCCGAACGCCACGCGGCGGATGTTGCTGCGTGGTTGACGCGATAGGCGCCAGTCATTTTTGAAAGCATATCCAGCGTGAGCAGGGCCAGGCAGCAAATGCCTGGCCTTGCCGTTTCAATCTGCGCGCGACGGCCTTTCCGACGATTGCCACATCCGGTTTGCCTCCGGAAACGTACGAAAATACGGCGAATTATGAATCCAGAGTGTCGCGTCGGCGTAGTTCCGGAAACAGTTTCATCCAGAGCGCGGTTACGCCCAGCGTCCCGACGCCGCCAAAGACGACAGCCACGACAGGGCCGGTCAGGTGAGCCAGAACGCCCGACTCGAATTCGCCCAGTTCGTTCGACGCCCCGATGAATACGCTGTTGACGGCAGATACGCGGCCGCGCATTTCGTCCGGCGTTTCGATTTGTACCAGCGTCGAACGTATATAGATGCTCACCATGTCGGCAGCCCCAAGGCACGCCAGGAAAAACATGGCGAGATACATGTTGCTCGAAAGACCGAAGCCAATTGTTGCAAGACCGAAGACAGCTACAGCCTGAAACATGCGCAAGCCGACCTTCCTGTTCATGTTGAAATAGGCCAATGCAAACGCGGTAAATACGGCGCCCACCGCCGGCGCGCTACGCAGCAGGCCGAGACCGGCCGGGCCTGTGTGAAATATGTCCTTTGCGAAAATCGGCATAAGGGCAGTCGCACCGCCAAGCAGCACAGCGAAGAGATCAAGTGAAATTGTACCGAGAAGTATCTGGTTGGTGCGGATGAAGCGAAAGCCGGCCGTGACGTTTTCCCATGTGACTTTGCTATGAAGTGCCGCACCTTGCCGCGGCTTCATCAGCAAGAGGCAGACGATGCATGCAATGAACAGCAGCGAGGCGAGGAGAAAAACCGCATACGCACCTTTGAAAGCCGCCGATAGCAAACCGCCATAGATCAGCCCGCCAAGCGCCGGGCCGATGATGACGGAAACCTGGTTTGCCGAGGAATTCAGCGCCACAGCGCGGGCAAATATGTCGCGTGGGACGATATTCGGCAGAAGCGCCGATGAAGCCGGCGAGGAAAACGCGCGCGCCGTGCCGAGCAGGCCGACCAGCGCATAGATCAGCCCAGGCGTGAGCCGGTTCATCGCCACACCAACGAACAGGCCCATCGATGCCAGCGTGAGAATCGTATAGCAGGCGATTAGAACCTTGCGCCGCTCGTAGCGATCGGCGACATGACCGGCAGCGAGTATGAACACAAGGTTGGGAACGAAGATGGCAAGCCCGACAAGACCCAGCGAAAGCGCGCTGCCGGTCAGATCGTAAATCAACCAGCCCACAGCGACATTTATCATCTGCGAGGCAAGGCCGGACTGGAAACGGCTCAGAAAAAACAACGAAAAATCGCGCACCCTGAACGGTGCAAAGCCAGGGCGCGCGAAAAATCCGCTCATATTCGATAGCCGCCTCTCTTGCGTCCCTGATCGACGGGCAGGAAGAGGTCGTCCACTTCGAAGCGCTGTTTGATCAGGCCGCAGTCGTGCGAATAGCCGATCAACGTATCAAGTATGTTGCGGTTGCGTTCGCCAAGCCCATACTCCCAGGGATCGGGACCGAGCAATTCCTCCTGCTCTTCCCACGCTTCCCTGTACCAGACGATGGGCGCTACGCGCGGGTTTTCCATGCGCTCCATTCCGGCCGCCTTGGAAGCGTCGAATGCCTTGTAGAGCTCGATAGGCGCCCAGGGATGCCGCTCGGTCACGCTGCGCTTGATGCCCATCACGTGCATGATCGGGAAGATTTGCGTTTTCCTGAAATACGCCTGTTCCTCACTCTTGTAGTCCGGCCAAAGTCGGCTGACTGCCGGGTGTTTTTGAACGACAGGCCAGATGAGGTCGGAATGGATTACGGCATCGAGTTCGCCGGATACAAGAAGGTCCTCGCAGGACTGGTCGTCCGCCATGCGATGCAGTTTCAGGTCTGGCGGCGCAACGAACGGCACGTCTTCGTCGTACTCAGCAAACCATTCTATCGATTTGTGTGGCACGCCGTATTCGTGCTCGAGGATGCCACGCATCCACAACACGGCTGTAACCTGAAAGGATTTGACGCCGATCTTCTTGCCGATCAGGTCCTTGGGATGCGTGATACCCTTGCTCGTATTGATGAACACAAATCCATGCCGGAAACGCCGGTGCAGAAACACCGGGATGGCATCGATCTCCATGCCCTGGTCGCGGGCGACGAGATAGGACGAGCAGGACAGTTCCGCGACATCGAATTCGGCATTGCGCAGAAAGCGCCAGTGCCGCGTTGTCGAATCCAGTCCGGTGAGCAGGGTCAGGTCGATCCCGTCCGGGTCGACCTTGCCTTCCTTCAGCGCACGGACGATTTCATAGTCGCCACACGCCAGCGAGAGATTGAGATTTTTTGGCATGCTATCGGCAGTTCCTGTGCGGCCCAACCGCAGTGACGGATCCCACTGTATGCTGGTGGGCAAATGGGAAGGGAAGTTGTCTGTTTCGAATGCGTAATTAGCCCGGCCTGCGGCGCAACGCAATCCACTGGACATCGGCGGCGATCGTCATTAGCCCCTGCTTTGGACTTCGAGTGAACGGTGCAAACGGGAGCAGCCGGAATATGACCGATTATCTGATACGGGGAGCGACGATCGTCACGATGGACCCGGCGCTCGGCGAATTGACCGGCGACATCCTGGTCAAGGGCGACCGGATTGCAGCCATTGCGCCCGGGCTCGAGGTTCCGGCGGAAGCTACGGTTATCGATGCTTCCGGCATGATTGCAATGCCGGGCTTCGTCAATGCGCATATCCACACATGGCAGACAGGTTTACGCGGGATAGCAGCCGACTGGGCAATTGCCGGATATTTGCGCGCCATGCATGCCGGGCTGGCGACATTTTTCCGTCCGGAAGATATTCATGCCGCGAATCTGGCCGGTGCGCTGAACCAGCTTTATTGCGGCACAACGACGATAGTCGACTGGTGCCACAACAATCCGACTCCCGATCACACCGATGCAGCCATTTCAGCGCTCGATGAGTCCAGCATCCGTGCCTTGTTTCTGCATGGTTCGCCGAAGCCGGATCCGAAACCGGGTCAAAAACATTTCAGCGAGATACCGATGCCGCGGAGCGAGGTCGAACGCCTGCGTAAAGGCCGGTTCGCTAGCCCCGGTTTGGTAAACCTGGGACTGGCAGTGCTTGGGCCGGGATTTGGGGTCTACGATGTCGCGCGCGCCGACGCACTGTTGGCGCGCGAACTCGATCTCGTGGCCAGTATGCACGTCAGCGGTCCAATGACGACGCCGGATGGATTCGCGCGGCTGGATGCCGAAGGCTTGCTGGACGAGCACTTCAACATCGTTCACGGAAACAGCCTGTCCGGCGATACTCTGAAACTGCTTGCCGGCCGCGGCGCATCTTTCACCGTAACGGCGGAGGTGGAAATGCAAATGTCGTTCGGAAGGCCGCTGACGGGCAGGTTGCGCGCGCTCGGCTCACCGGTTTCCATTGGGTCGGATGTCGAATCCGGCACATCGGGCGATATGTTCGCCGTCACAAGGATGACGTTGCAGTGCCAGAGATTCGTGGATGCGCTCGACGAAATCGAGACTACCGGAAAGGGGCCAGCCCACGTCAGCGTGTCATGCCGCGAGGCGCTCGCATGGGCCACTATCGACGGCGCGCGGATGGCGGGGCTCGAAGACAAGGTGGGGTCATTGTCGCCAGGGAAACAGGCCGACATCGTTTTACTGTCTGCAACGGATCCGAATCTGTTCCCGGTCAACGACCCTATCGCTTCCATCGTCCTGCAAGCAGGCCCGGGCAATGTCGATACCGTAATGGTGGCCGGCAAATTGCAGAAGCGTTTCGGAAAACTGTTGTACGGCGATATTGCCGCCTGCCATTCGAAACTTGCGGCATCGAGCGGCCGCATTCTGGAGCGTTTCAAGAGCGCTAGCGCCGCGCCGGTGTGAACTGGGCGCGAAATGGAAAAAAGCCGGGTGTGGCCCGGCTTCTTTCATTCGCACTTCAATGCTGAAATTCAGTGGTCGTCGACTTCCAGCCCGGTTGGCACAGGCACGCCTTCGCTCTCCAGTTTCATGCCCGAGAGCAGCGCCTGCGTTTCCAGAAGCGCCGCGAAATCGAGCCCGAGGTAGTGTTCCGGATCCTCCTTGAGGGTCGCAGCGCCGAAGTGTCCCTGCAGCGTTTCGCGCGCCGCGATAGTGGTCGGCATCGGCACGTTGTACTTGCGCCCGGCGGCCAGACCCAGGTCGAGATCCTTGCGTAGCAGCTCTGGCGTGAACGTGGTCGTCCAGTCGAGGTTGACGAACGCGTTTGACTTGTAGCGCGTGAAGGTCGAACCCATGACCGAATTGTTCATGAACTCGAGAAAGGCATGGCGCGGCACGCCGTGCTTCTGCGCCAAAAGCGTGATTTCGGCAAGGTTCTGGATGACGACGCCGAGCATGACATTGTGCGCAATCTTGCAGATGCGCGCCAGTTCGCCTTCTCCGACATAGGACGTTCCGGCCTTGCCGAACGTATCGATATAGGGTTTGGCGATGTCGTAGGCGGCTTTCGGGCCGGACACGACTGTCGAGAGTTTGCCGGCCTTGACGCACTTGCCGTTGCCCGAGACCGGAACTGCAAGGTAGTCCGCGCCCAGCGCATTGAGTTTCTCGCGAACTTCAGCCGAATCCTCGACGCCGATGGACGAACAGTCGACGAAGATCTTCGGCACTTTGCCCTTTCCGCCGGAGGCGACGCCGTTCTCGCCGAAATAGACTTGTTTGAGATCCTTGCCGGTCGACACCATGGTGAAAATGATATCGACGTCGCCGAGATCTGCCGGCACATCGACAAGCTTTGCGCCCTTCTTGGCCAGCGGCTCGGCCTTGGACTTTGTGCGGTTCCACAGCTTGACGTCGTGTCCCGCCTTCAACAGTAGTTCGGCCATTGGCGTGCCCATACGCCCCATGCCGATCCAGCCAAGGCGATGCGTGTTCTGGCTCATGTCAATCTCCCAAAGAAGCTGCCTGGCAGCTAGTTGAATTCAGCGCTCCAGTCGCGCGTTTCGATAGTGGTTTTCAACTTGTTGAGGAACGAGGCCGAATAGGCGCCGTCGAAAGCGCGGTGATCGAAGCTCTGCGCCAGTATGCCGGCGGGCCGCGCCACGATGACGTCGCCATACTCGGTTTCCTTCACCAGAGCTCGTTTTGTTATCGCGTCTGTCGAAAGGATCGCGACCTGGGGCGCGTTGATGAGCGGCATGGTAAACAAGGTGCCGAAGCTGCCGTTGTTCGTGATGGAATAGGTGCCGCCTTCCATATCCTCCGGCGTGAGCTTGCCGGCCCGCGCTTTTTCGGCCAGCGCGGCTATCGCGAGCGCAAGACCGGAAACGGTCAGCCCGTCGGCGCTTTTGATGACCGGAACGACGAGGCCCTTATGCTCCATGTCGACCGCGAAGCCGAGGTTAATCTCGCGCGCGACATGCAGCTTCTCGCCATCGAAAGCCGCATTGACTTTCGGAAACGCACGCAGGGCCAGACAGACGGCGCGGGCGATGAACGGCAAATAGGTAAGCGATATCCCATGCGCTTTGCGGAACGCGTCTTTCTGCGCGAGACGCACACTGTCCACATGGCCGAAATCGGTTTCGACCGTTTGTAGCACATGCGGGACCTGTTGCCAGGAAGCTTGCAGATGCCGGGCGGTCTGAGAGCGTACACGGCTTAGCGATTCGACATCGCGCGGCCCTGTGATAGGCGCGAGCGGGGCGGCGCTGCGCATCGAGGCTGGCGCGATCAACGCTTCGTGAACATCCTTGGCGGAGATTTTGCCACGGCCGCCGGCGCGCACACGTGCGGCTATGCTTGCCGCATCCAGATTGTTTTGGGCGATCAGCCTGCGCGCCAGCGGCGAGAGACGCATGCCGTCCGGCATTCTTGCCGGACCGAAATTCCCGCGTGAAGTAAAGACCTCGTTGAACGGCGCAAAACCGCGCGCTTCCAGCGGAGCGCCAGGTGTGACAGGAGCGTGTATGGCAATCGCGGGTGCTAATGCTCTGACAGTCGCTGCGGCGGGCGCTTCGGCCTTCGCTTGCGGACTTGCCGCTGGTTCCTTGCGTTGCGTAGTTTTACCGGAGCCATCGTCGATGAAAGCCAGCACTTCGCCGACGCGCGCGGTCTGGCCAGCAGAAACGAAAACGTCTTTCAGCGTGCCGCCTTCAATCGCCTGCACCTCCATCGAGACCTTGTCGGTTTCGATCTCGAACAGGTTGTCGCCGGCTTTCACCTTGTCGCCCGGCTGTTTGAACCAGGCCGAAACCGTCCCTTCTTTGACGGTCTCGCCCAGTTGCGGCATCAGCACGTCCATGCATCGTCTCCCAATTCGTGCTGGTCACCATTCGACCGAGATATATTGAGTCTCGAGAAACTCCATCAGCCCCTCGTGTCCGCCCTCGCGGCCGATGCCCGACTGCTTGACGCCGCCGAACGGAGCCGCTGGATCGGACACCAGACCGCGGTTGAGGCCGATCATGCCGAACTCCAGCTTCTCGCTCATGGCGATGCCGCGTTTCAGGTTCTTCGTATAGAGGTAAGCGACGAGTCCGTATTCGGTGGCGTTGGAGCGGCGAACTACATCTTCGTCGCTTGAGAATGTCTGTAACGCCGCGACAGGCCCGAATATCTCGTCACTCATCAGATCGGCGTCGTTGGAGACATTCGTGAGCACGGTAGGTGAATAGAAGAAGCCTTTGGTGTTCGGCCGCGTTCCACCGGTCAGCACCTTTGCGCCTTTCTTCACGGCGTCTTCGACGAAATAGGCAACTTTGTCTCGTGTTTCCGCATTGACCAGCGATCCGACAGCGACGCCATCCTCAAGCCCGTTGCCCATTTTCAACGCTTCGAACTTTTTGACCAGCTTTCCGGCGAACGCATCGTGCACGCTCTCGTGTACGTAAAAGCGGTTTGCTGCAGTGCAGGCCTCGCCCATGTTGCGCATTTTCGCGATCATCGCGCCTTCCACCGCCGCATCGATATCTGCGTCGTCGCAGACGATGAACGGCGCGTTGCCACCCAGCTCCATCGCCGTATTGACCACGCAATCGGCCGCACCGTGCAACAGCTTGCGGCCTACCTCCGTCGATCCCGTGAACGAAACGATGCGCACGCGCGGATCGTGCAGCAGCTTGTCGACGACGGCTCCGGACTTGCGCGACGGAATGATGTTCACAACGCCCTTCGGCACGCCGGCCTTTTCGAGCATCGGCATCAGCGCCAGCATGGTGAGCGGCGTTTCCGACGCAGGCTTGCAAATCACCGGGCAACCGGCGGCAAGGGCAGGGCCGATCTTGCGCGTCGCCATGGCGGCAGGAAAATTCCACGGCGTCACCAGCACGCCGATGCCGACCGGTTTGTGATACGCCAGTATGCGCGCGCCTGTCGATGGCGCCATCATCACGTCGCCGATGTTGCGCACGGCTTCCTCCGCATACCAGCGGAAGAACTCGGCTGCGTAGGCTACTTCGCCCATCGAGTCCGAAAACGCCTTGCCGTTCTCCAGTGTGATAAGCTTCGCCAGTTCTTTCTGCTCGGCCATGATCAGTTCGAAGGCCTTGCGCAGGATTTCGCCGCGTTCGCGCGGCTTCATCGCGGCCCAGGGTCCGAAAGCCGCGTTCGCGGCATCGAGCGCGCGCATCGCGTCCACCTCGCTCGCGCTGGCGACAGAGGCCAGCACTTCCTCTGTGGCCGGATTGAGGACATCGAAGCGTTCGCCGCTTTCGGAAGGAATGAATGCGCCGTTGATGTAGAGGTCGGTTGGGGCGTTCATTGCATCGAGTGCGCTCATGGATTCTCTCCCGGTTCTGTGCGTCAGTTCATCGCCGACACGATTTTCTGCACGATGCGCTGCGGCGTCGGCAGAACGATATCTTCCAGATTGTCCGCTGCGGGCAGTGGAATATGCGGCGTCGTGATGCGTACGATGGGGCCATCGAGATCGTAGAAGCACTCATCTGCCGCGATGGACGCGATTTCGGCGCCCCAGCCGCACAAGCGAGGATTTTCTTCCACGGTGAAGAGCCGGCCCGTGCGTGCGACAGAGCCAAGGATCGTTTGCGTGTCGAGCGGCACCAGCGAGCGCACGTCGATCACTTCGCAGTCGATCCCGTGTTCGCGCGCCAGGATATCGGCCGCTTCGAGCGCGCGGGGCACCATAAGCGCCAGCGCGATGATCGTGGCGTCCTTGCCCGGCCGCAGGATCTTTGCCGTGCCAAGGGTGTCCAGAATTTCGCCGTCCGGCACCTCGCCCTTCACGGCGTAAAGCGACTTGTGTTCGAAAAAGATAACCGGATCGGGATCGCGCACGGCAGCGGCCAAAAGGCCGACGACATCGGCCGGGCTCGACGGTGCAACGACCTTGAGACCGGGGATCATCATCGCCCAGTTTTCGACCGATTGCGAATGCTGCGCACCGAAGCGTGAGCCCGCGCCATTCCCCGTGCGCACGACGAGCGGACATTTCGTCTGCCCGTTCGACATGTAGCGGCTTTTCGGAAATTCGTTCGCGATGAAGTCGAAGCAGACGGCGAGAAAGTCCGAGAACATGATTTCGGCGATCGGCCGCAAGCCGGTCATCGCCGCGCCCATGGCTGCGCCGAGAATAGCCTGTTCCGAAATTGGCGTATCGCGCACGCGCTTCGGGCCGAATTCGTCGAACAATCCGACGGTCGCCTTGAAAACGCCGCCAGCCTTGGCCACGTCCTCGCCCAGAAAAACCACAGTCTCGTCGCGGCGCATCTCCTGCGCGATGCCGCGGGCCACCGCCTCGCGATAGGTCAGTTCCGCCATTCGAACGCTCCGCGCAGTGATACTCTCATGTATTGCATTCCGCTTTCTATCAGGCCGTTTCGCCGGCCGGCTCTGCGCCGCCGATCGACCAAAGGACGCCAAGGTTGAAAGTATGCGCTTCAAAGGGCGGCGCGCTGACCGCGTCGTTGTCCTTGAAAGTCGCGGTGAGGAGCCAGTTGTTGCCCTGCCGTGCAAACACTTCCAGTGTGCGTGCAACAGGATCGACGTACCAGCAATGTCCGACTTCGAACGTCGCATAGATAGCCAGTTTGTCGGTGCGATCAAAGCGCACGGTCGACGGCGAGAGGACTTCGCAGACCCAGTCTGGCGCAGTTTCGAAATACGGCGTTTCTGGAAATGCCGTCAGGCGTCCGCTTCGCCAGCCGGCGATGTCCGGAACAAGGACATGTTCAAGCAGATGCAGTTCCGGCTCTTCGATGATCACCCAGCCACCGGGGCCGCCACGGCCGCGGTCGAATGGACCCTTCAATTCGTATCCGAGTTCGCTCGCAGCCCGGATATGCCGTGGCGCTGGCCTCGGATGCGTATGCAACGCGCCGAACGCAATTTCACCAACGATGTTGGCCGGCAACGCTCTTATATCGGCGTAGGTTGCTGGTTTGCGTCTTGGTTCGGCCATTGTCGGTTCCTGTCGTCCTCCGGGCGGCTAATTCCGCCACGCCCAGCCACCATCGGCATAGACGTCCGTCGTCAAAATCTCTTCCGGCGGCATGGGAGCGGCCTTGCAGTTTTCGACAGCCTGATCGAGCTCTTCGTCGATGCTCGATTCGATTTTCCTGATCTGCGCTTCCTTCACGCCGAATTCCGCCAGCCGCTCGCGGTACATTTTCACCGGATCGCGCTTCATCCATTCTTCCAGCTCGCCCTTGGGGCGGTAGGCGCCGGGATCGGCGCGCGAATGCCCGGAATGGCGGTAGGTCTTGCATTCTATCAGCGAAGGACCGCCGCCCGAGCGCGCCTTGTCGAATGCTTCCTGCGCGACGCGGTACACCGCATCCGCATCGTTGCCGTCGACGATGATCTTTGGCAGCCCGTAGGCGGGCGCGCGGTCAGCGGCGGGATGCTCGACGGCGGTGACGTCTCCTATCGGCGTATATTCCATGTAGAGGTTGTTTTCGCAGACGAAGACGACTGGCAGGTTCCAGATCTTGGCGAAATTCAGCGCTTCGTGAAATGCCCCGATGTTCGTGGTGCCGTCGCCGAAGAAGCAGACGGATACATCGTCTTCTCCCAGATACTGGGCGCGCCAGGCAGCTCCGCAGGCGATGGGCAGATGAGCTCCGATGATAGCGTAGGAGCCCATGACGCCATGTTCTTCCGAGGTCAGATGCATCGAGCCGCCCTTGCCGCGCATCAGGCCGTTGTCGCGCTGCATCAATTCGCCAAGCATTTTTTCCATAGGCACGCCCCGCGCCAGCGTGTGCGCATGGCCACGATAGGTGCAGAAGGATTTGTCGCCCGGCTTCATGGCGACGGCGAATCCGGCAGCAATTGCTTCCTGTCCAAGTGACAGATGACTGGTGCCTTTCACCAAATTCTGCAGAAAAAGATCGTAGGCCTTTTTCTCGCAGACACGGATTTCATACTGCAGCCGGTAAAGTTCGAGCCGGTTCTCGACGCCAATGTCGTCGTTACGGCCACCTTGCGGCCCGGCAGCCTTTGCGGGCGCCCGCTTTTTTGCGGCTGGTCCGGTCGGTTTCTTCATGCACCTGCTCCCGCCCTGTGTCGCTTCATTTCACTTACGGCCGGCTTCAGTAACGATTGGCGATTGGCAGGTCTTCGGCCGGGAACAGGCTTATCACCTGACATCCCTTGTCGGTTACGACCACCTCTTCCTCGATGCGCGCCGCTGAGAATCCATCAGTCGCGGGGCAGTAGGTTTCGAGCGCGAACACCATGCCTGTTTTGATTTCCATCGGATTGTCGAGCGACACGAGCCGCGAAATGATCGGGCGTTCGTGCAGGGCAAGGCCGAGGCCGTGGCCGAATTGCAGGCCGAATGCCGCCAGTTCGTTCGGAAACCCGAATTCTTCCGCTTTCGGCCAGACTTTCGCCACCGTGTCGGTCGAGACCCCCGGTTTAATGAGGGCGATGGCATTGTCGAGCCATTCGCGGCATTTCTTGTAGGCGTCGCGTTGTCCGTCGTTGGCGCGTCCAATATTGAAAGTGCGGTAGTAGCAGGTGCGATAGCCCTGATAGCTCTGCAGGATATCGAAGAAGGCCTGATCGCCCGGCCGGAAATAACGGTCGGTGAAATTATGCGGATGCGGATTGCAGCGCTCGCCGGAAATGGCGTTGATCGCTTCAACATCGTCCGAGCCCATTTCGTAGAGCATCTTGTTGGCCAGAGCGACGATATCGTTCTCGCGCACGCCCGGCTTCAGCTCTTCGTAGATCATGTGATAGACGCCATCGACCATGCTTGCAGCCTGGTTGAGCAGCATGATTTCGTCGATATTCTTGATTTCGCGCGCATCGAGCATGACCTGCTGTCCGTCGACGACCTGCATTCCGGCCTTTTGCAATTCGAAGAACATCGCGGTTTCGGCGACGTCGACGCCAACTTTCATGTCGGCCACGCCGGCCTGCCTTAGCAGGTCCATTACCTCTTCGGCATGATACTTCATGAGGCCGACGGACGGTGGCACGGTGCCCCGCATACCCAGCATACCGGCCCGGCAATTGTCCGGGACGAGCCAGTCGCTGTAAATCTTGTGGTGGACGGCGGCCGAGCCGAAGTCCCACAGGATCGGTTCGCTATCGCCGGCCAGCAGCGCAAAGCGGCAGAACTTGTCGCGTTCCCACTCGCCGATCTTGGTGCCTGTCACATAGCGGATATTGTTGACATCAAAGAGCAACAAGGCGCCGCATTCGGAATTCTTCAGGGCCTGCCGGGCGCGGCCGAGACGGTAAGTGCGCAGGCGGTCGTGGTCCACGCGCCTTTCGAAATCGACCGCCATATGGCCCGGAGCGCCGATCGGCCGGTTCCAGTGCCAGTGCGGATCGATGTCGCCGGGTTTTACGATATTTGGCCGAAGTGCGTTTCCTGGATTCATGGTTTTTTTCCTTGCCGGCGGACCCGGGCACAGTCTTTTAGTCCGGTTGCATCGGGCATCCAAATGTCCCGGGTTTCACCGGGTCCGGATGTGCGCCAGGCGAGCAGGACTTGCCTCGGCGTCAAATTAATGCAATCGATTGCACATAAAGCGCCGTGCGGCCGGGTGTCAAGGTGCATCGAAAGCCGGTAAGGGAAACCGCTAGGGATCGTAAACGTTCGCGATGAAAAACAGTGATCAACCGGATGTTTCGGCGCCGGGGCCAAAAACGCCGGTCCGCAAAGGATCGGTCCGCCGCGCCACCCTCAAGGATGTGGCGCAAGCCGTTGGCGTGCATGTGTCGACGGTATCCAGAGCGCTCAATCCCTCGACTCGCCATTTGATCACGGACGAGATAGCCGACCGGATTGTCGAAGCCTCCAAACAGCTCAACTACAGGCCAAATCCTGCCGCCTACAGCTTGCGGACCAATCGCACCCACACCATAGGCGTGGTTGTGCCCGACATTACCAATTCCATCTTCCCGCCGATGATCCGAGGCGTGGAAGATGTTCTATCGCCACACGGCTACGCAGTGCTGGTGGTTAATACCGATCTCAACCGCAAGCGGGAAGCAGCTGCTATTGCGGCCCTTTCAGCCCGCGGGGTCGACGGCCTTATCGTCGCGAGCGCCGAGCGCGAGGACGCAACGCTCTCGGCTTTGGCGTCGCAGGGCACACCGGTTGTCACGGTGAACCGGCGCACGGATGACGCTTCCGTGTCGTCTATCATCAACGATGAGACCGAAGGGGTGCGCCTGATGCTGGAGCATCTGGTTGCCCTTGGGCACCGGCGTATCGCCACTATCGCCGGCAATCAGCGCGTATCCACCGGACAACGCCGCTACGACGCATTCTTGCGCAATACGGTGGAAATGGGACTTCAGATCGGCCCGGAGCAGGTCGCTTTCGTTCAGGCATTCAACGAAGCCGAAGGCGAACGCGCGATGGAACAGCTCCTGTCCGGGAACGGCGGGTTCACTGCTGTGCTCTGCGCGAACGACCGGCTCGCTATTGGGGCCATTTCGGCCCTGCGCCGCCGCGGCCTGTCATGCCCGGCGGATATGTCGGTCACAGGCATCAACGACATGGCTATGGTCGATTGCATCGAGCCGCCGCTGACCACGATCCGGATTCAGCACTACAAGATTGGGCAGGCCGCTGCCGACGTTTTGCTGAAGCGCATGAATGCGCATGCGGAGGATGCCCGGCCCCGCCATCTCATTTTGCCGGTGGAACTGATCAAGCGGGCATCCACGGGCGAGCCGCGCAAGGGACAACTTCCGGCTGTCTCCCCGGTGCGGATTGTGTCCTGACTTGCGGCTGTTCTCGGTGGCGGCCAGGTTTCCGGATTTGGTACGATAGTCTAAAACCTGTTCAATATATCGCAGGAGACATCCATGCCGCCAGAACTGCCGCAGCATTTGAAGCCTCTGCTCGACGCCGAATATCCGCGCTTTTCCGATGCTGAAATGGCGCGTCGCCGAAACGCTATGGCCCGGATCATGACTGAGAAGGGGCTCGATCATCTGGTATTTTACGGCGCAAACTGGACCGGTTCGGCCGTGCAATGGTTGACGCAATGGCCGGTCACGACAGAATGCGCCGGCATTTTCACGCCGGGCGAGCGCGACCGTCTGTTCGTTCATTACTACAATCACCTGCCGTTGGCCCGCCGCCTTGCGCGGGAGGCAGATGTCGATTGGGGCGGCCCTTCAACGCTCGGCAATGCGGTTACCGAATTGAAGGCCCGCGGGGCCAGAGGCGGGCGAATCGGCCTCGTCGGTCCGCTCGGACACGAGGGCTTCAAGATACTTGCCGATGCGTTCGGCAAGATTGTCAGCCTGGGGCGCGAATACGTCGCCTTGCGGAGGGTGAAGTCGCCGGAGGAGCTGGACTGGTTTCGCATCGGCGCGTGGATGTCAGACTGCGGCATGCAGGCCTTGGCCGATCACGCCAAGCCCGGCCTAGCCGAGCACGAACTCGCCAACGCTATCGAACGCGCCTACGTCGGTTACGGCGGGAGCCACGTCATTCATTTCATCGGTTCGACACCGATGCGAAATCCATCGGTTCCCGCTCCCGCTCAATATACGTCTTCGCGAAAGTTGCAAAAAGGAGACATCGTTTTTGCCGAAATCAGCGCACACTATTATGGCCATTCCGGACAGGTTTTGCGTTCTTACGCTGTAGGGGAAGAGCCGCCCGCGCTGTACAGGGATATGCACGCCGCGGCCGATGCAGCCTATGATGCCATCACCGGCGTCTTGCGCGCCGGGGCCAGCGCCCGCGATGTATACGAGGCCTCGCGCGTCATCGAAGACGCCGGCTTCGAAACGATCGACGACGTCTTGCACGGTTACGGCGGCGGTTATTTCCCCCCTGTGATTGGTTCCACGACCCGCGCGAACCCGCACGATCCGGACGAAAAATTCGTCGCCGGTCAGCTCGTTGTCGTGCAACCCAATGTCGTTACAAGTGACGGAAAAGCCGGCGTTCAGACCGGCGAGATGCTGCTGATAACCGAAACGGGCGTTGAGCGCATGCATGCGCTGCCCCGCGGATTTGCCGTCGTTTGAACCTGCGCGAGACCCGGTGATTGGGTCGGTCAGACGAGCGAAACGTCTTTACCGGTCCTTTAGAATGAACCCAAAAAACCGTATCTTTTCATCCACATGGGCTTGGCCACAGCAGAATTGAAATTCCGGATTAATCTCGTTCGACGACACTGCCGTCAATCGAAGCGGGGATAATTGTCATGGCAAAAGTATTCGGTTTCGCCGTTGGCGCGGTTCTGCTGTGTGTCGGTGCGGTTCAGGGCGTCAATCTGCAGAGGGCAACCGAAACAGGCTACTCCGGTTCGCCCGGGGCGCCAGGCGGTCCGACGATCGGACAATTGCTGCAACATGAAGCGGACAAACTCAACAAGAAAAAGGGCGAAAAGAACGGCCACAGCGTTTTCGATGGGGCGTATGTTCAGGGCAGCACGATGACGCTCGAATATATCGTCAACATCAATCCAAGATACATCAATTCGACCAAGGCCGGTGACAAGCTGCGCAAGCAGATGGTCAATAAATTCTGCCGCGGCCAGGCGCGCAATACCTTGCGCAAGGGCGCGACTTTTGTGGTTGCCTATCGCGCAAAGAAGAACAACCAGTTCCTGTTCGAAGTTCGCTTCAGCGACGCCAACTGCAACGAAGCAGCCTAGACCAGCATGTGTTCAAATGGAATCATTTGAACGCACAAAAGTTGATCGATTCCACAGATAAGAGCATCTTTGTTCGCGAAAAGCCGGGGCCATTTTTTCGCAAGATGCTCTGGCAGGGCGAAACCGCAGCAGAAACCGGCCGGCCTTCGTACGTGGGCCGGCTCCACCTGTTGAGCATTTGGCGTTGATTGCAAGCCATTGCGTCGCAGACGCCGGCGCTTCGCGGCTTACTTGTAATAGGGCTCGACGGCGCCTTTGAGTTTTACTGTCAGCGGATTGCCGCGGCGGTCTTTGGACTTGCCGGCCTCGACGCGAACCCAGCCTTCGCTGATACAATATTCGACGACGTTGGTTTTTTCCGCTCCGTTGAACTTGATACCGATCTCGTGTTCGAGCACCGCCTCATCGAAAAAGGGGCTGTCCGCTTCGGTCGAAAGCCGGTCGGGGAGGGTGGGGGGCGAAGTGTCGTCGGTCATGTTGTTGTCCATGTGAAGCTGGGTCGTTCGAATCGAGGAAATCGGAGATTTAACATCCGAATGTCTCCTGCGCTACGCAGCGCCGTTCCAGTGTGCGGCGCAGCCAGGTCTACACTCGTCCGCGCGATCGCGTTGGCTTTGAACAGCCGGAGAGATACAGTGTCGGCAATGTAACACCGGGAGGAATGGATGTCCGCAAGCGCCGGCTCGAACGCTGTTGAAATTTCTGAAGCTCTCAAGGCCGAACTGGACAAGCTCGCAACCGCCAGTCGCATTCTGGAAATGGAAGGCCACGGAAATTTCACCCTCGGACATCTTGCACTGCGCGATCCGGAAGGCCGCGGTTTGTGGATCAAGCGCTGGGGGCTCACGCTTGGCGAAGTGCAGGACTGGACCGACCACCAGCTCATCGATTTTGAGGGCAACCTCCTGTTCGGCGACAGCGGCAAGCGCCATAGCGAATGGCCCATCCATGCTGGCGTTTTCAAGGCGCGGCCCGAGATAAACGCCACGGCGCACACGCATCCGCGCTATGGCACTGTTTTTTCCGCTATCGCGGAACCCTTGCAGGCGCTCAGCAATTCCGGCGCATTCTTCGCCGAGCCGCCGCCCCGCTACACGGCAACGTCGGAACTGGTGCGCACAGTCAAGGCCGGCGACGAAATGGCTGCCATCATGGGCGCAAGTTACGCGATTTTTCTCCGCAACCACGGTGTCGTATTCGCTGGCGAAACGATCGAGAAGCTCATTTACGTTGGCTCGCATCTCGAATCGGCCTGTCAGCACCATCTCGAAATTGCCGCTACAGGGATGAAATTCGACGTGCCTGACGCTGACGAACGCGCCCGCAAATCGCTTGCCATGCAGGAAGTTCGCAACATCGGCCTGTATTTCGATTACTTTCGCAACAAGCTGGCATTGACGCAAAAGTTCGGCGATCCGAACATTCCGGTGCAGAGGCGGGCCGGATCCTGAAGCCGCGAGGGCCTTCCCGGTTTCTCGGCTCAAACGTGCGAGGCAGGCCGGCTGCTAGCCTCCGGTATGCGTCCGTCGCATAATTGGTCGATCCGGTCCGCGATTTCCTGCAAGGCTGTCAATTCGCTCCGGATTTTCATGGCTTGTCCCGCGCGCTGCATGGCGACTTGCGATTGTGTGTGCGCAGCATCGCGCACCTCGTCCGGTCCGGCCGCGGCAAGCGCCAGAAGTGCCTTTTGAAGACGGATATGAACTTCGAAGATGCCTGCGCCATCCCGGGCGATGGGCGAGAACAAGTCCTCAAACATGTCCTTGACGCCGATCTCGCGTACGTAAACGCGGTCGTAGCGCGGTTCGTGCGACCGCTCGCCGTCTTCCTTGTCCAGCCATTGAAACATCAGACGCACGCCGCGGCCGATAACGTCGATAGCCGTCCCCGGATCGTTGACTGCCGGCGACAGGGCCCGCGATGCTATTTCGCTGAGAACGATGACTCCGAAGCGCGGATCCTGCTCGTAGGAACGCTCGCCGCCCACAAAGAAAGCCTTGCGCATTTTGGCCGCGCACGAATCCAGCGCGTCCGGCCCCGGCATCTCGCCGTCGGTCCGCCGCGGCATGATGACAGCGAGGGCGCGGGAGCGATGCACGAACGTACCGGGCAAGGCGCGAAGCGCCACATCGGCATCGATATCTTCGAGGGCGGCCTGAATGGCGGCGCTGTCTACGTTTTGAACATACCCGCTCTTATCAGCGAACACGATACGCCCTGCCTTTAGTCTGGTATCGGATATCTCGAAATCCGGCCGGCCGCCAAGGTAGGGATTTTCGAGCCGCTGCTTGATCGCTTCAGCCGCCGCTTCTTCGACCCGCGCGGTTGTTTCGCCAACCCGGCCCAAACGGGTCAGATAGTCGATCCAGCGCAGGATCGTGAAGGTGACCAGCACAATCACCGTCAGGCTCGTGCCGAAAAGGACGAAACGGCTGCGCTCAGAATAGAAGCCGGTGTTCAGCGCCGCGATACCGACGATCGAGAAAAGAAAAGTCCCGAGAAACACCGCCAGCACATTCTGGCTCGTGGTGTCTTCCATAAGGAGTTTCGTCGACCGCGGTGTAAGGTTGCTCGATGCCGTGCCATAGGCGCTGACCATCACGCTAAGGGAAAATGTGGTCACCGCCAGCATGCTCGACGCCAGGATCGTCAGGATAGGGCCGACGGCTTCCGAACCGATCTTTGCGGGGAGATCGGCCGGGATATATGGTTCGATCCGCTTGGAAACCAGTGCGGCGATGACCCCGAGAACGACGAACAGCGATGCGCGGAACCACATGCGCCGCGTAAGCTGCATCAGGAAGAATTTCCATCGCGAAATCATCGAGGCGCCCATTCCCGCAAAGACACGGAGCGCCGCCGGCGGCGCACGCCGTTTCCGTTCGAACTTATACGCGCCTGCCGACAAAACGTTCCATCCGGCAACGCCGGGTGAGTGCCAGAGGTGGCTGGATTATTCGGCCGGCTCTCGCACGGCGGTTGCGTTTTCAGCAAATTCCGGGGCAATTTCCTCGGCGAAGCGGTGCATCGTCTCGCGCACGTAGCCGTTTTCCGCATTGCCGAAATTGAAATACAGGATCACCTCGTCGATTCCGATGGCTTCGACCTTCTTCAGGCTTTCGACAATTTTCGCCGGCGTGCCGTAGAGCAATGAATTGTCGTCGAAGTCGCCCTTTTGCGGATCGTTCAGCGCAGCGCCGATCTTCTTGAAATATTCCAGCGTCGGCGGAAGCTGGCCGGTGCCGCCCTGGCTCATCGTTTTCCGCAGGCCGGCCATGGTGATGTAATTGACCATGCGTTCCAGCGCCTTGTCTTCATCCGCGGGCGTATCGCCAATATGGATGAAGTAGCTGCATTTCACTTTGCGCGCCGGAACGGCTTTTTGTTCGCAGATTTCGCGGTACGCCGCGACCGCATTGGCGAGCGAACCGAACAGAACCGTCGAGGCAAACGGCGCTAGCAGCAGGTTCCAGTCCCATTGCGCCGCCAGTTCCATCGAGAATTTCGAAAACGAGCCCATGTAGGGCCGGAATTCCGTCTGCACCAGCTTCGGATGGACGTCGATGTCCTCGCATTGATAGAATTTGCCATGATGGGAGAACGACCCCGGCTCGCGCCAGCACTTTGTCAGTAGTTCGATGCCCTCGGCAAACTGTTCCGCCGAATCCTGGAAATCGACGCCGAAAGGCTCGAATTCGTGCCGGTCGTAGCCGCGCCCTGCGGCGAAATCCACGCGTCCGTTCGATAACTGATCGAGCGTGGCCCATTCCTCCGCGACATAGATTGGATTGTGAATGGGCAGCACGACGACCGCCGGCGCAAGGCGGATGGTATTGGTCACAGCCGCTATATTCGCCAGCATCATGCCCGGCATCGAAACGCATCCGCGCCGGTTGAAATGATGCTCGCCGATCCAGGCCGAATGCAGGCCGAGCTTTTCGGCAAGAATGGCCTGATCGCGAATTTCCGTATGAAAGTCATTCGACGAGCGCGGGTTGTCCGGATAGCGATTGTCGCTAAGTGTGAAATAGCCGAATTTCATCGTTTCGCTCCTTCAATAAGGTTCGGTCGCCGCCGTGGTTATTTCTTCTTCGGGGCGATTTTGGATTCCGTCGCGCCCGGCGTGCGGAATTTCCGCAACAGCTCTACGGCTTCTTTCGGTGTCTTGTAGAGATCGTCCAGCACACCGGAAATTTCACTTCCCGGCGTAAAGTCGATTTCCAGATTCTGCTTTTTAGCGTCGGCAAGGAATTCCTTGTCTTTCATCATGTCTGCGAACGCCTTGCGCAAGGCTTCGGCACGATCTTTGGGAATTCCCGGAGGCGCTGCATAGGGCCGTGCCATGGCGTCGGTGGCTCCGGCGAGCCGGACGGCGGCCTTGTATTGCGGCGCCACCAGATTCATCAGCAACGGCACGTCCGGGATTTCCGGATGCGGCTTGTCCGAAAGTTGCGCGAGGATGTTGATCTTCTTGTCGCGCAGCCATTGCGGGCGTGTCGTCTTCAGGCTCGGATAGCCGAAGCCGCAGCGCGCCTGCACCTCGCCCTGTTCCATCGCCAGCAGCACGTCCGCGCCCTTGTAGCCGAAGATGATCCTGAACTTCGTGCCCAGTGTCGCATTCATCAGCCGCGCCATGACGGCGTCGGTGGCGGCAATGCCGGAAGCGCCGGAGATTACCTCTTTCGACTGGGTGTCCTTCACCGTCTTGATGCCCGTGGCTGCCCAGGTGAAGCAGACCGAAGGATTGGTGCCCAGCGCCGCGATCCAGGTGAAATCGCGTCCGTTGAAGGGAATGCCCTGCGGCGCGATGAGCGGCTCCAGCGCGATGCGCTCGTGGAATGTGCCGACGATGAGACCGTCCTTCGGTGCGACCGAATTCATCCACCGCGCCAGCACCATGCCGACCGCGCCCGGCTTGTGCCGGAAGACGGTGCCGGGATTGCCGGGTATGTGTTTGCCCAAATGCCGCTGCACCAGCCGCGCATAATTGGAATAGGACCCGCCTTCGCTCAGTCCGCTGTACACGCTGACGGTCTTGCCCTTGTAGAATTCCGCTACCGATTGGGCTGCTGCGGGCGGCGTCGTTCCAAAGCCGAGCAAAGCAGCACATGCGCCGGAAAGCGCAATGGCGGCATGACGCGGGGTTACAGTCGGTCTGGTCATGGAGTTTCTTCCCTCGTACGGCTTCGACTGCATGCGCCGGAGCTCTGTCTTCGACCTATAATGCAACGGCGCTCCTGCGTTGTGAAGTCAGCATAGCTGGCTTCACCGGACAGGAGGAAAAATTGCAAAGAATGCGGCAAGCGTCAGCATGGATCCAAGCGTGGTTATCAGGATTGCAGAGGAAGTGCGCAGCACATAGACGCGGTAGGCGTGGGCGAGCACATAACTGCCGGTGCCGGTTGGCAGGGCCGCCATCAGGATCGCGGTTTTGGCCCAGAGCGGATTGGACGGAAACAGCGCCAGCACGAACAGCGCCGTGACGAGCGGATGAAACAGAAGCTTCATCGCCACCATCGCGCCAACTTCGCGGTAGCCGTCCGTCAGCGGCTTGCCGGTGAGAAAAAGCCCGATGGCGAACAGCGCGCACGGCCCGGCCGTGACGCCGGCAGCGCCCAGCGCCGAAACTGCCGCGGCCGGAACCGGCAGTCCCGCCGCGGCCCAGCCGAGCCCGGCGAAAGGCGCCATCAGCATCGGGTTCAGCAGCAGCTTGCCCGTTACCGAAAGCCCCAGCCGCAGAGCGCCGCTTTTGCGATCCGCTCCGCTCTCCAGCATCACGATCGCCGCGCCGACGACGAAGGCTGTGTTGACCACCGTTGCCAGAATTGCCGGAAGCGCTGCGGCCTCGCCCCAGGCGGCGATGGCCAGCGGAATGCCCATGTAGCCGGTATTGGAGTAGACCCCGCACATGCCGTGCAGCGCGCCCTGCTGCAGCGTGAGCCGGAACAGGCGCTTTGCGGCCAGCATCGCCAGCGCCCACAGCAACGTCAGCGCGCCGAGGAAACCGGCGAAAAACGCCCCGTCGTAGAGCAAGGACAGATCGGTCGTCGCCATCGCCTTGAACAGCAGCGCGGGCAGGGCGATCCAGTACACATACCAGTTCAGCCAACGCTCGAGCGGCCCGCCCGCCAGCCCGAACCGCCCCGCGGCGAAACCGGCGGCGATAAGGACAAAAATCGGCAGAACGATCGCGGCGACGGTGGGCAAAGGCAGGGCTCCCGAATCGGCCCGCTTATAGCCGGGCTGCCGCTACCGCGCGAGGCCGCCACCGCCTATTTCTGCGCTGCAAACAGGCGGATCAGCGGCACGCCATTCCCGTCCGAGAGGGTCATCATTCCCGACGTCACCTCTACGGCCCGGACCTTCGCCAGCGCCGCAACGAAGGCCTTTTCGCGTTCGCCTGCAAGGCCCGGGCAGGCCATGCGCGTCATTGCCGCCGCGCCGAAGCGGATCTGCCCGCCATCCAGCTTGTATCCGCCCATGATCCGGTTGCACCCGGCGCTGGCGGCGAAGCGGCTGGCCGTATCGTCGAGCCGCAACGAGGTCTTGCGCCGCTCCGCCCCCTCCAGCCTCTGGCCGTCGATTTCGGCAATCTGCCAATGCGTGCCCGCGAGCGTCTGCCCCAGGGCGGGCGGGGTGGCGTGCAGGCCGCTAAAAACCGCCAGCAGGCCGGCAGAAAAACATGTGAAAGGGCTGTGGCGTGCAGACATGGACTTTCCCCGGAAATTTCCCCGTGCTCGCGCATGGCGTGCGGATCCGGCTCCGCTTAGGCGTCATCTGCGGCGCTGGTGTGGCGAGCCGGAAAAAAGCGGTCTTCCCCTTCCTCCTTGCCAAGTCGCCGCAACAGGCTCACTCTTGTCTTTCCGGCTGGTCACCGGAGGCAGCGGCATGGCCGCGCCATAATGCGCCAAAGGTGCGCGCAATTGCGGGAGGAAACCATGAAGCAGAACGCTGTTCGCGTATTCGCCGGCCTGTGCGCTGGCGCGGCTTTGCTGGCTTGTGCCACTGCGCAAGCGCAGACGCCGGAGGAATTTTACAAGGGCAAGACCGTCACTATGGTTGTCGGCGCCGGCACGGGCGGCGGCTACGACACCATCGCCCGCGTTGTGGTGCGCCATCTGGCCGGGCACATTCCCGGCAAGCCGACGGTCATCGTGCAGAACATGCCTGGCGCAGGCGGCCTGCGTGCGCCGAACTACCTTTATTCCGTCGCTGAGAAAACCGGGCTGACGATTGGCCTGATCCAGTTTTCCATGCCGTTCGAGCCGATGATCGGCAACAAGAACGCCAAGTTCGATCCGCGCAAATTCGGTTGGTTGGGCTCGCCCAATGTCGAAACCGGCGTTCTGGCCGTGTGGCACACCGCGCCGGCGGTAACGCTGGACGACCTGCGCAAGAAGGAAATCACGGTCGGCGTCGAGGCGATTGCCTCCAATCCGGCGCTGAGCGCCCGGATGCTGATGGAAACCCTCGGAATCAAGCTGCGGCTGGTCGCCGGTTACAAGGGCTCCAACGCCGTCATGCTGGCGATGGAAACAGGCGAGGTGGCCTCATTTCCCCATGTCTACAATTCGCTGATGTCGACCCGCGGCCATTGGGTGCGTGACAGGAAGGTGCTGACGCCAGTGAAATGGGGCCCCTATAACGAGCCCGGTCTGCCCGGCGTGCCCTACGCCCAGGACATCGTGACGGACCCGGTCAAAAAGGCCGTGTTGCAAGGTGTCTCCGCGGCGCTGGCGCTGGGCCGGCCGTTTATCGCCCCGCCGGGATTGCCGGCCGACCGGCTGAAGGCCCTGCAAAGGGCCTTCGCCGATACGTTCGCCGACAAGGCTTTTGCCGAGGACACGAAAAAAATCGGCTTTACCGCGCTGCAACCGCAAACTGGCGAAGCCTTGGAAAAGGTCGTGCGCGAAACCTACGACATGCCGCAGAACGTGAAGGATATATTGCGGTACGTGTATACGGGCGTGAAGTAGGGGAGGGGGCAGGGCACGCGTTCTGCATCCCGCCCTCCCAGTTTTTGGCTCGCGCCCTGGCTTTCTCCCGTGCGCCCTTGCGTCCGGCCGCGTTCCGGGCATTATCCAGCCATGAACGCTCCGGCCATGAACTTCTTCCCCACGGACCTTGCGTCCTTTCTCGAGATTATCCGTCAGAACGGCGAGGTGGCCTATAGCCTTATCTTCGCCTGGGCGTCGTCGCATTCGCTCCTGCTGACGCTGTTTGCGGGCTATGCGGCCTTTTCGGGTGCCCTGCATTTCGGCACGCTGGTGGGCGTGTGCTGGTTCGGCAGTTTCTTCGGCGACGTCTTCCGTTTCTGGGTCGGCCGGAAGTTCGGCATCGGCTGGCTGAAGCGCTATCCGCGCCTGCATGGGGCGGTTGAAAAGGCGGTGCTGCTCAGCGGACGCCATTACACATGGATGATCCTGACCCATCGCTATCCGCACGGCATAAGGGGCATAGCGGCCCTCGCCTATGGCGCCTCGCCGCTGCCATGGCGCGTCTTCCTGCCGCTGAACGTCGTCGCTTCAGGCATATGGGCGCTCGCCATCGTCTCCGCCGGCTACGCATTCGGCCGCTTGTCGGAAAAGGTGATGAACGACGCCAGCTCTTCCCTCGGCGTGATCATGCTGGTCGTGTTCCTCGGCCTGTCCTGGCTGCTAAGCCGCCGGTTCGAGGCGGCGGTGGAACGCGAAGCTGCCGCGGAAAAGGCCGGCGCGAGCCTGTCCGCAAAGGAAAAGCGCAAGGCGGCGCGACTGAGAGCATCCGAGGCCAAACGCGCCCGGCGCAAGCCAGCCTGAGGCAAGCCCTCGCGCCTTGCGCGATACCCCATCCCCGGCCTAAAACCTCCGCAACAGAACGCCCCGGAGGAGCCCCGCACATGTCCCTGCCCAAATATTCCCTCGTCACCCGTACCCAGGTTGCAAACGCCGCCCTCAAGGACGGACGGGTGAAGCCCAAAACCTTCACGCCGGATTTCGTCGAGGTCGATCCGCTGATCGCCGCCTTCCGGCGCATGGTGCGCAAGCACGAGTTCGACATCACCGAAATGGCCATCACCACCTATATGTGCGCCAAGGCCTACGGCAAGAAATTCACCGCCATTCCCGTGTTCATCGTCCGGGCGTTCCATCACGGCGCGATCCTCGTCAACAAGAACGCGGGCGTGACGAAGCCGGCCGATCTTGCCGGCAAGAAGGTCGGCGTCAACCGCGGCTATACGGTGACGACGGGCGTATGGGCGCGCGGCATCATGCAGGATGAATACGGGCTCGACCTGTCGAAGGTGCAATGGGTGCTGTCCGGCGACGAGCATGTCGAGGAATACAAGGCGCCGGCCAATGTCTCGCCCATCGGCGAGGGCAAGAAGATGGAAGACATGCTGATCTCCGGCGAGCTGGCGGCCGCCATCGGCGTGTCGGTCGATCATCCCGATGTCGGCCCGCTCATCCCCAACGCGACGGAAGCGGGCTTCGCCGCGCTGAAGGCCACCGGCCATTACCCGATCAACCATCTCATCGTCATCAAGGACGAATTGATCGCCGCCAATCCCGGCCTGGCGACGGACGTGTTCAACGCCTTCGCGCAGGCCAAGCAGATGTATGTGGACGATCTGAAGGCCGGCAAGGTGGAGCTGAAGGGCGACGCCGCCATGCACAAGCGCGTGATGGACATCACCGGCGGCGATCCGATGCCCTACGGCCTCAAGTCCAACGAGAAGAACATCATGGACCTGATCGCCCACGCCAAGACGCAGAAGATATTGTCCGGCAACGAGCGACTGGAAGACCTGTTCGCCAAGGAGACGCTGGGTCTGGAAGGCTAGGCTTTCCGGTACAGGGAGAAGCGCCATGCCCGACTACGTGCCGACCTACCGCCTGACTCACGAGGCGACGATGAAAATGCTCGCCGCCGGTATCGCGAAGGCCGACGCAATAGGCGTGAAGGTGGCGCTGGCTGTCTGCAACCAGTCCTGCGAGATCATCGGCTATCTGGTGATGGACGGGGCGAAGCATTTCGCCGGGCGCACGACGACGAAGAAAGCCAAGACTGCCGCATCCCAGCGCGAGGCGACCGGCTATGCGGAAGAGCATCGGGTGCTGTCGATGCAGATCCGCATGGACGGCGAATTCACCAACGTGCGCGGCGGTTTTCCCATTGTCGTCGAAGGCCAGGTCATCGGCGGCGTCGGCGCGGGCGGAGCGACGCAGGAGCAGGACGTCGAGATCGCGCAAGCCGCACTGGCGGCACTGGCGTTATAGGCCGGCGCTTACCGCTGTGGCCTTTCGTAGTCCGTTTGCCCGCTGCGGAGGACGGGCGTGCGCAGGATGGCGAAGCCAAGGCCCGCACAGGCCGCCAGCAGCAGCGCGGACGTGATGACGAAGCCGTAGTCGAGCCCGGCGAATTGCACGATAGCGCCCATCGCCAGCGGCGTGACGATGGACGACAGCCGGTTGTTGGTGACGCGCAGGCCAACCATCGCGCCCTGCTTGTCGCGCGGCACGGCGCGCGCCTGCAGCGAAAACATGAACGGCTGCACGATGCCCTCGCAGGTGCGCCGCAGCGCATGGGTCGCCGCCAGCAGCGCGAACGCGCCGCCGAGGAACGGCGTCAGCCCGAGGGTTGCGACGGACAGCGCAGTGAAACCCGCCATGAGCCATGGAATAGGCGCAAATTTGGCGATCCGCCCGGAAGCCAGCGAGCCGAGCCCGTTGCAAACTTCGGCGATGGAAAAGATCGCGCCGATGGTCGTGCCTGCATAGCCGATGTCGCGCAGATAGACGATGAAGAAAGAACTCTCCGCCGCATTCATCGCATGGCGCATGGCCGAAATGGCCAGCGTGAAGAGCACGGCTGGAATGACAATGAGTTGCAGCGAGCCGGTATAATCCGACAGCCGCGGCAATGCATCGCGCCAGCGCAGGCGGCCGGCGTAGTGCGCGGCGGCCGGCGGGCGCTCCAGCCGCGTCACCGCAACGAAGAGACAGGACGACCACAAGGTGATGCCGAGAAAGGACAGCACCGGCCCGGCGTGATCCCACAACAGCCCCATCAGGATGGGCGCGGTGATCGTGCCGATGCGGGCGAAGAAACTGAATGTGCCGATGCGGCCCGGATCGCCGCCGGAGATTTGCGCGATAATCGTCTGCGCGCCGATCCACGACATGTTGGCGGCAAAGCCGATCAGCATTTGCAGCGCTATCATCACGGGCAGCCACGGCAGCAGCGGATAGGCGGCGGCGAGGCCGGCCGTCAGCAGGGCGAAGAACATCAGCACCCGCCGCGTGCCGAGCCGGTCCATCAGCGCGCCGCCGTGAATGGCGAGAAAAAACGTCAACGCCGAGCGCGCCGAAACGAGCGCGCCGATCTCCGCCGGCTGCGCGCCCTGCAGCAGCGCCCACAGCGGCACGATCAGCGTCAGCAACTCGGCCTGGCCCATGCTGAACAGGCCAACGGCACAGGCGGGCCTGATGTTGCGGGCGTAGATCGCGCCGGAGGGTTCGGGCTGTTTCGAGGTGGAGGTCAATTGCGGATGCGGTTTTGGGTCAGCGGAAGATGAGTTGAGAGCATAGTCGGACGGGCACGAAGACAAAAGCTGTCCGGACCATTTATCGAAGTTTAACCTTCAATGGAAACCCGTCTGGATCAGCGCGCGTTCACATGGAATCATTTGAGCGCACAAGAAAACTGATCGAATCCAAAGATCAGTGCATCACTCTTCCGCGAAAAGCCGGAACCGCTTTTTCGCACGATGCTTTAGCTGTTAATCTTTTCGCAGTACGGTTGGCGGCATGTTCACGGTCAGCGCCGGTTTTCCTGCGCCCATTTCGTATGTGCCTAACAGTTCGTTTAAATTCTAACGACCGCATTCAGCAGCAATTCATGGCGTTCGGCTTCTTTGTTTGACGTAACGTCATGCGCCTAATCATAACTGGCCGCCTGCAACGACGCAGCGCCCTGCCCGTCGCACGGAAAGCAAGGGGGCCATGATGAAATCGCATTCTGCTATTGAAAGATTGCCAACGGCGCGCGCGATGCGCCCGTCTCGCGTGCAGCACACATGGCTTCGGCGCTTTGCAAAGGACAAGAGGGGGGCCACGGCCGTTGTCTTCGCGTTGTCGCTGATCCCTGTCACGGCTGGTCTGGGTATGGGCGTCGATCTGGGCCGTGTCTATCTTGCGCGCACCAAATTGCAGTCAGCACTTGACTCGGCTGTCCTTGCCTCAGCCATCGAATACAAGAAATCCAGCGACCAGGCCAAGGCACTGTCGGTTGCGGCCAGTACGTTCGCCGCAGTTGCCGGAACGGCCGGCACGTTCGACACAACCGGATCGACGATCGATCCCGCAACGTCGCAAGTCAATCTCATCGCCACCACTTCGGTTAACACGCCGCTCATAAGCATATTTTCGCCTTCCCACGCCAATTTCTCGCTCAAGGTCAATTCGCAGGCGATGGTGAAAACCAGCAATGGCCTCGGCAAAAATCTAGAGGTGTCGTTGATGCTCGACGTCACGACATCCATGACGCAGAATTCCGGCACCAGCGGCCTTACCAAGCTGGCAGCCATGCAGACAGCCGCGAAGAGCCTGATCAACACGATCGTTCAGAGCGACCAGAGCAAGTACACTTCGCGCGTTGCGCTGGCGCCATTTTCTTCGGCGGTCAATCTCGGCAGTTATTATCAGGCGATCAACGGAGGTTCGCCGCCCTCGACGACCGTTTCGAGTGGTAGCGGCCGCCGCCGCACGACAACGACCGTTTACTGGCCGAGCGTGGTGGAGCGTGGCGGAGCCTATACGCTGACGGACGATCCGCCGTCTTCGGCCTCATTTCCGACCTATTACGCGATGCGCAGTTCGGTAAAAGGATCCAGTTACTTCATCACGAACTACGAAGCCGGCTCGACGTCGAACAGGCCGGACAGTGTGATCATGCCCCTGTCGAGCGACAAGACAGGGCTAGCGACGGCCATCGACAACTTTACAGCGGTGGGTGCGACAGCCGGTCATATCGGAATCGGTTGGTCCTGGTACATGCTGTCGCCGAACTGGAGCAGCATTTGGACCGGAAGCAGCACACCGAACCCTGCCGACAACAAGACGGTGAAGATCGCCATTCTGATGTCGGACTTCGACTTCAACATTTATTATCAGGGGGGCGTCGGCGACATGAACTACCAGGCCGCGCAACTATGCGCGAACATGAAAGCAGCGGGCATCGTCGTCTATACTGTGGGCTTTCAGGTCGACACCAACAACACGACAGCGGTGAATCTCTTCCAGGGCTGCGCGTCCGATCCCGCCAAGGCCATCGCGGCATCCAACGGGACCGAGTTGATCGCGGCCTACCAGTCGATCGCAAACACGGTTGTCGCCAGCGTTTCGAAGGGGATACGGCTTTCCAAATAGGCGCGACGGCGCAAACAGAAAGCCCGGAGCACAGCGGCTCCGGGCTTTTTTATCGCCGTAATACCGCCTGGCCTCACGCCGGTGTTTTCACCTTCGCCGGGAAGTACATGTCCAGCCAGTCCTTCACAACAGTGCGCACGCGGGTGTTGTCCTCGGCGAACATGAAGTGATCGGTCTCGGCGAACAGGTGCAGGTCGGTCGGCTTGCCGGCGCGCTTGAACATTTCCACCGACTGTTCTGTCGGCGTCACCGAATCCACCGACGAGTGCAGCAGCAGCAGCGCGTTGGGCGCGATGTTTCCGACGACGTCGTCAGCGCGGAAATCGTACATGCTTTGCGCGGTCTCGGCAGTGAATTGCTCGATGGATTTCTGTGCCAGATTATGCCGCAGGTGCGGCGGGATCGGCACGATGTCGTAGCGGTCGACCATCAGCGATTCACCGGTCTCCTCGCGGTGCTTCTTGCCGCGCGCGAGCATGTCGGTGAATTTTTTCCAGTTTTCTTCGCCCGGATGCTGGCCGCGGAACTTGCGTTCACCGTCGCCCCAGCCGCCGGAGGAAATCACCGCCTTGGCGCGGCTGTCGACGCCGCCCGTATAAACGGCAACGGCTGCTCCAAAGCTGGAGCCCAGAAGTCCCAGCGCGTCCGCATCGACTTCGGCGCGCGACTGCATATAGGTCATGGCTGCCCGTGTGTCCTCGACCTGTTCGAGGCAGATCAGGTTGGCGCGTTTGCCGTCGCTTTCGCCGCAGCCGCGCATGTCGAAGCCAAGCGTGACGTAGCCGAGATCCGACAGGAACTTCGATTGCAGGACGACATTTCCGGCAGTCCTGTTGGACCCGAAGCCGTGCAGGATGATAAACGCCGGGCGCTTCTCGCCGGCCCTGTAATCGTCCGGAATGGTGACGGTGCCCTTGAGCGTCAGATCGCCGGATTTGAACGAAACTTCTTCCTTCATTATTTCCTCCCGCAAACGGGCAGGCGTTTGCCGCCTGCCGCTGGTTTCAGGCCGTGTCTTACCCGATTTCTTGGGCCGGGCAAGGGGCTGCGGCCTCGTGTGGCCAGAGAGCTATTTAGCCAGATCGAGGATTTCAGTCGGCGTTGCCACGATATCCTGCGTCAGCGCCGCCAGCGAATCTCCGCTCGTGGGCTCGACAGGGATGCGCAGCTTCTTCGCCATCGCCAGAAAATCCGCATCCTTCATCGTGTCCTCGAAAGCCTTGCGCAGGGCCGCTGCGCGTTCGGCCGGCACGCCCGGCCCAAGGAAGAGGCTGCGGCCATAGTCGGATTCGGCAGCGAGGAAATTGGCGACCTTCTTGGCCTTTTCATCCGGCAGCACTTCGACAAGCGTCGGAACGTCAGGGTTGGTCGGCTCGCGGGTGCGCGAGGCGAAGACGAGAGCCTTGACCTTGCCTTCCTTCAGTTCCGTCGGCAATTGCGTGACGACCGCCACCCAGGAGCCGCCGTAACCCTCGATCTCGCCACGGCGCAGCGCCAGTTTGAACCCGCCGATGCCCTTGTAGCCAAAGACGACCTTGAACTTCGATCCATACAGCTTGTTGAGCGTTTTGGGCAGGATGGCCGTGGGCGAACTCGGGCCTGTTGCGCCAACGATGACCTCGAACTTCTTCGTGTCGGCCAGCGTTTGTGCCTTCGACTTGTCGGAGACCATCATCATGTTGCGGATCGGCGAGACATTGCCCAGCCAGTACCATTTGCGGGCGTCGTATTTGGCGAATTTCGGCAGCAGCACCTGATGCAGCACAATGGTCTGCTGCGTCATGCCGATGGTCAGCCCATCCGGTTTGACGGTGTTGGACATGGAATTGGCGACATCGAGTCCGCCGCCCTGACCGCCGGTGAATTTCGCGATCATCGTCGGTTTGCCGGGAATATGGCGCGGCATGAATTCGGCCAGCGCCCGCCCGTATAGCGCATAACTGCCGCCGGCGCTGGAGCCGACAAGCAGGGTAATCGTCTTGCCCTTGTAGAAATCGGCGACGGACTGCGCCGAAGCGGCGGCGGGGATGAGCGTGACAAGCGCAACGGCAGCAAGCCGCGCGCCCATGGCATGGTTGGACATATCTTCCCTCTGTTTTAGCTTTGACCTGGAAAGACCTTAATCCGTCACGCCGCCCGGGCCAACCCGCGTCAGGCGTCCGGCGTAAATCCCTGCGGCACAGCCACGCCGAGCCCCTTCGCCCGCGCCGCCAGCGCCGCGCGCAGGCGCGCGTTGAGCGGCGTGCCGTTTTTCATGCGCACAGCGTAATCGGCAGCGCCGCGCTCGCCCGGCATGCGCACCGGCTCGGCATCGGCAAAGCGCGGCAGCCCCTTCAGCACGTCGACCAGGTCGTTCACGCCGCCGGCGAAGCCTGTCACGTCGCGGAAACGGGAAATATCGATCACGATGATCAGGCCGTTGGCCGTATGCGTGCGTTTGGCCCCCACCGGCGCCTGCACCGACGTGATGGGGGACCCGCCCAATACGCTGGCGAGAATTTCGATCATCATCGACAGGCCGGCGCCCTTGGCGCCTCCAACCGGCATGGAGACCGTTGCCTTCGCCGGATCGGTCGCCGGATTGCCGTCCTCGTCAAGGGCCCAGCCTTCGGGGATGGGCTTCTTGTCTGCCAGCGCTTTCTTCAGCCGCCCGTTGGAGGCGATCGCCGTGGACATGTCGAGAACCATGGCGCCGGAAGGCCCGCCCGGTACGCCGATCGCCAGAGGCGAAGTGGAAATGCTCGGCGTTCTGGTCCCGGGATAGGCCATCAGCGGCATGCCGGCCGCCATGACGATAGCGGCAAACCCGCGCCGGGCCGCGCGGTCGGCGAAATAGCCGATGGCGCCGGTGTGTGTCGTGCGGTTGACAAGGCCCATCGCGACGCCGAATTCGCGCGCGCGCCTTTCCGCCTCATCGGCGGCGATCGTCATCGCGACGAGCCCCGAAGCCTTGTCCGCGTCGATGGCGAACGCCGCCCCGGCCACATCGCGGACCTTGATATCGGCCTTCGCATTCATCTGGCCGTTGGCGAGCAGGTCGAGATAACGTGGAATACGCTCGACGCCGTGCGATTCGACGCCGCGGAATTCGGCCCAGCACAGGACGTCTGCTGCCATGTTCGCATGCGCCTGTCCCATTCCGGCGGCCTCGAACATCTGCGCTACGAAAGGTTTCAATACGTCGTGCGCGACGAGAACTTCGTCCGTCATGCTTCCCCCGGAGTTTTGTTGTTTCAGGCCGTCCGCTCAGCTCTTGCGGCGCGATTCCAGCATCGGCGCCATGCCGCGCAGATCGTAGCCCGCCGCGAGCGCCTGGCCGACGATTTCGCTGGCCGGCGTATCCGAAGACTTCGCCAGCGCCCACAGGTTGCAGCAGCGCGTGCCGGTGCGGCAATAGGCGAGCACAGGCGCTTCGGCCTCGTCCAGAAATTTGGCGAAATCTTCGACGTCCTGTTCCGTCAGACGGCCCGAGACGACAGGCATGTAGACGAAGGCGAGACCGGCCGCTTTTGCCGCGGCTTCCACGTCCGCCGAAGCGGGCTGGCCCATGCCTTCCCCGTCCGGCCGGTTGTTGACCACGGTCTTGAAGCCCATCGCGGCGGCTTCGGCCATGTCCGCCGGCGAAAGCTGCGGCGCGACGGAGATGCGGTCGTTGATGCGTTTGACGTCCATATGGCGTGTTCCGTTCGCTAAGTCACTTTGCCGCTTCGCGCTGCTTCAGCAAATCCAGCGCGACGTCGACGATCATGTCTTCCTGCCCGCCGACCATGCGGCGGCGGCCGAGTTCGGTTAGCAGGGTCCGCGTATCGACGCCATAGAGTTTCGTCGCATTTTCCGCATGGCGCAGGAAGCTGGAGTAGACGCCGGCGTAGCCGAGCGACAGGCTCTCGCGGTCGACGCGCACGGGCCGGTCCTGCAGCGGCCGGACGAGATCGTCGGCTGCGTCCATCAGCCGGTTGAGGTCGCAACCGCTGTCGATTCCCATCCGGTCGAGCACGGCGACCAGCGCTTCGAGCGGCGCATTGCCCGCGCCTGCGCCCATGCCGGCAAGCGAGGCGTCGACGCGCACGGCGCCCTGTTCGACACCGGCGACGGCATTGGCGACACCCATCGTTAGATTGTGGTGGGTGTGGACGCCGATTTCCGTTTCCGGTTTCAGCGCATCACGGAAGGCCTTCACCCGCTCGGCATACTGGCCCGGCAGCAGTGCGCCGGCCGAGTCCGTGATGTAGACGCACTCCGCGCCATAGGCCTCCATCAGCCTTGCCTGATGCACGAGGTCTTCCACGGGTGTCATATGCGCCATCATCAGAAAGCCGACCGTATCCATGCCGAGTTTGCGTGCAGCCTCGATATGCTGCATCGAAACGTCCGCCTCGGTGCAATGGGTCGCGATGCGCACGCTGCGCGCGCCCTGGGCATAGACTTCCTTGAGGTCGTGAACGGTGCCGATGCCGGGTATAAGCAGAACAGTCACGACGGCATGCTTCAACTCCTGCGCCACTGTGGCGACCCAGTCGTTGTCGGAATGCATGCCGAAACCGTAATTGAAGGACGAGCCGCGGATGCCGTCGCCGTGGCAGATTTCGACGGCGTCGACTTTCGCGTCGTCAAGCGCCCGCGCGATCGCGCGAACGGGCTCCATGCCGTACTGGTGGCGTATGGCGTGCATCCCGTCGCGCAGTGTGACGTCCTGAATGTAGAGTTTGGTCTTGTTGGGCCGCGCCATCACGCCATCTCCCGCGCCATGATTCTTTCCGCCCACATGTCGGCTGTCGCCAGCGCGGCCGATGTCATGATGTCGAGATTGCCGGCGTAGGCTGGCAGGTAGTGCGCCGCACCCTCGACTTCGAGAAAGACGATCGTCTTGAGTCCGGAGCAGGGGCCGACATCGGGGATGTTTACAGGCGCATTGTCGCCAATATGCTCGAACTGCACTTTCTGCTTCAGGCGGTAACCCGGCACGTAGCTCTGGATGCGCGCTACCATTGCCTCGATGGAAGCTTCAATGGCTTTCGGATCTCCGCCCTGTGACAGCGTGAATACGGTGTTGCGCATCATCAGCGGCGGTTCCGCCGGATTGAGAATGATGATCGCCTTGCCTTTCTCCGCGCCGCCAACCGTCTCGATTCCCTTCGAGGTCGTCTCGGTGAATTCGTCGATGTTGGCGCGCGTGCCGGGACCTGCCGATTTGGACGCAATGGAGGCGACGATTTCGCCGTAGATCACGCGTCCCGCCGCCTGCTTCACCGCGTGAACGATGGGAATGGTCGCCTGTCCGCCGCAGGTCACCATGTTAACGTTCGGCGCATCGAGATTGGCGTCCAGATTGACTGCCGGCACGGTAAAAGGACCGATGGCTGCCGGCGTCAGGTCGATCATCTTGATCCCGTCCGGCCGCAGCGCCGCGTCGTTGTCTATATGCGCGCGTGCGGACGTCGCATCGAAGGCGACCTTGATGTCCTTGTAGCACGGCAGCTTCTTCAGCCCCTCGACGCCTTCGTGCGTCGTCGCAACGCCCATGCGCGTCGCGCGCGCCAGCCCGTCTGATTTGGCGTCGATGCCGGCCATGGCCGCTACTTCGATATGCTTTGCGTTGCGCATGATCTTGATCATCAGATCGGCGCCGATATTGCCCGATCCGATGATGGCGCATTTCAGTTTCGGCATTCGATGTACTCTCGTTGGCGTGCGTCAGGCCGATACGCCGAACGCCACACGCCCCATGTTTTCCATTTCCAGTTCGACGTATTGGCCCGCGCCGAGCGCTTCGGCCGCCGTCGCGCCTCCGGCCATCACGATCCAGCCCGGTTTCAATGGTTCGCCGGCCTCTTCGGCAAAGCGCGCGGCAGCGATCAGCGACCGCAGCGGATGGCCCATGATCGCAGCCGTCGAGCCGATCTGCACCGGACGGCCATCGAACGACAGCACCAGCCCCAGATTGCCGAAGTCGAAGTCCGGCAATTGCCAGGGCCCGGTTACGAAACCGGACGAAGAGGCGTTGTCTGCCACGACGTCTTCCAGCGAGAACTTGAAGTTGCTGTAGCGGGAATCGATGATTTCGAGCGCCGGTGCGATGGCCTCGACCGCTTCCATCGCCTGCATCGGCGTGATCCGGCCAACCAGAGGGCGCTTCAGCAAAAAGGCGATTTCCGGCTCGACGCGCGGATGAATGTAGTTGGAGAAATCGATCGGCGCGCCTTCCTCCACAATCATGCCGTCGGTGAGACGGCCCCATATCAGGTCGCCGATACCCATCTGCGCGATCTTTGCGCGGCTGGTGAAGCCCATCTTCACGCCGGCCCGCTGCTCGCGCCGCAGCATGCGCAGACGGATCGCTTCCTTCTGCACCTGATAGGCCTGCTCGAGGGTGAGCGTCACCTCGTTGGAAATCTGCGAAACCGGCTCGGCTGCGCGGGCGGCCTGATCGAGACGGCGGGCAAGGGCCTTGATGTTCGGACGGCCGGGCTTTTCCGCCTTGACGGCGGCGGATGAGGATGCCGGCCTTTTTGCCGGCTTCGTTGCGGCGCGGCGAGCCGGAGCCTTTTTTTCCGCCTTGCGGGCGGCGGCCGGCTTGCGTGCTGCAACCTTGGGTGCTGCCATGTCTCGTACCCCCTTAACTGTCTGCGTCTTTGCCGAATACCGCGCGGACGGACCCGAGCCCGTTGATTCGCGCCTCGATAACATCGCCCGGTGCGGCGATCGCCATGGGACCGAGCGCCCCGGTCATGACAATGTCGCCGGCCCGAAGCGGCGCGCCCACTTCCACCATCGTGCGGGCAAGCCACAGCGCCGCGTTGAGCGGATTGCCGAGGCAGGCTGCGCCCGCGCCAAGGGAAATCTGTTCGCCGCGGCGCTCCATCACCATGCCGCACAAGCGCCAGTCCAGTTCGCCGATCTTCACGGGCCGTCCCCCCAGCACGAAAAGACCGGACGATGCGTTGTCCGCCACCGTGTCGAGAAGCCGGATGTTCCAGTTCTCGATGCGGCTGCCGACGATCTCGATGGACGGCAGCGCATACGCCACCGCCGACATGACCTCGGTGAGGCCGATGTTCTCGTGCGTCAGGTCCTTGCCGAGCACGAGTGAAATTTCCGCTTCCACCCGCGGCTGCATGACGCGCGACAGGGCGATCTCCTCGCCGTCGCAGACTTCCATGTCCGCATAGAGCATCCCGAAATCCGGGGAATCGACGCCAAGCTGCTTTTGCACGGCCTTCGACGTAAGCCCTATCTTGCGCCCGACGGCGCGCCTGCCGTGTGCGAGATAATGGGCGGTGTTGGCTGCCTGCACCGCATAGGCGGCTTCGACGCCGCCTTCGGCGATCTCGTCGCGGATTGGCGCAATGGCGACGCCAGTTCGTTCGGCTTCCCGCAAGCGGGCGGCGATTTTGTCGATTTTAGCCGTACCGATAGTCATAAAAGCTCCCGGATCAACCGGCTGCGATTGTGCGCAAGGCCGTTCCGTCATTCGATTTGTTCGCATTGCGGATGTTCCCGCACCTGGCGCAGGGTGTCGCTGCGAAGCGCATCCACCTTATTCCATTCACCGCCCGGCAGGCAAACCGGTCCGCTGCCGTTCTAGTGTCGCCACCGGCGCCGGAACGGCAAGAGTTTCGCCAGACGCGTCAACACTTGCGTTACCTTCCCGGGCCTTTGCAAAATCGAAAAAAGTCCTTCGGAAGAAAAGGCTTGCGACAGGCTGGCCCGGTCCTTCGCCAGCAGGGATCGCAATTGGCCACAGATGGCGCGGTTTCGATTAAATCTTCCGTAAGGCGTCGCTTCTAGCTTGCCGGCATCTGCTGCGGGATGGAATGCGCTCCGTAACCGGCAGTACGGGCGGACACGGCCGGCCTTACGCTTGATCGAATAGAACGCGCTGCATCGCCGAGGCGATCGCAGCCGGCCATCGCGCGGCGGCATTCAGCATACTTCGTCCACCCGTAATCCGTCAGTTCGAGCGCAGCGTTTCGCGCCGCGCAATCATGGAATTTGCCCGTGACAATAAACATGTTGGCTGTGAACGGGTCCGGCGTACCCGCAGGTGAGGACGAAGAGCTTCACATCGCGGCGTTCGACATGCCGCAAAGCGCGTTCACCTTCGAAATGATGCTGTCGCTGCCTGCCAATCCTGGCAATAGCTACGTCAGCATCGCCAAATATGGCGATGCTTCTGGATCGGGTGCGGACTTCGCCATCAATCCCTGGTCGGACAGGCTCGACCTGTTCATAGCCGGCGTGAAATTCGATTCCAATATTCCGACGGATGCATTCGTAGGCTCGACGCCGCATCGCCTCTCCGTCGCCTGGGACAGCGCCACCGGGCATGTGAAGACATGGGTCGACGGCGTACTGGTCGACGACACGATACTGAGCGGCACAATCGGAAAAACTCTGACGGGGGGCCGTTCGCTCGTGCTCGGAGCAGGCGGGGGCGCAGATTCGACGCCGGAATATTCCTTCGGCGACGTGCGCGTTTTCGACCACATGCGCAGCGATGCGCAGATTGTGGCAAACGCTGGAGCGGAACTCGCCAATCCGGCCGTGGAACCGGGGCTGGTTGCCTATTGGACCGCGGATGGAACGGCGCTGGCGAGCCAGGTCGCCGGGACGGCAGATATCGTGGCGGACACGGATATCGTCAACTACGCGCGCAACGCAAGGCCAGCGACGATCGACACAGGCGATCTCGAAGTCGACTCGCTCATCGATGGCCTGCTGATGGACAGTATCTACACCAGCGGCACTGTCATTACCTATACGTTCGACCGCAGTTCTGCGTTGCCGACCGACGATGGTCTGAACTGGCAGGCGATCAACGCTTCAATGGAGCGGCGGGTTCGCGAAGTGCTGGCGCAGTTCACCGCTCTGACCGGCGTGCAATGCGTCGAGGTCGACGAGATCGACCAGGACGCGAACCTGTTTTTCGCCAGCCGCGACAATGTTTCGACCGCTTATGTCACTAGCCATCGCGGCGGCATTATCACCGTGTTCAACACCAACACCACGAATCCCGTACCCGGTACATACGCCGATCATCTGATCCTGCACGAGCTCGGGCACGCTTTCGCACTGGCGCATGGTCACGACACGGACGCTCTGCCGGCGCAATATCAAGGCTACGATTGGTCTGTGATGAGCTATCGCGGCCACCCGGACTCGGAAAATCTTTCGTTTGGACCCAATCACGGGCCGGAAACGTGGATGCTGGCTGACGTCGCGGCGATCCAATACCAGTTCGGCGCGAACTTCGGGTCTAACGGAGGAAACACAACCTATACGTTCGACCGTCTCACCGGCGAGACGTTCATAGATGGCGTGGGGCAGGGCGTTCCCACCAACGCAAAGACGTATCGCACGATCTGGGACGGCGGCGGGACCGATACATATGACCTGTCCAATTTCCACAGCGATCTGACCATCGACCTCAATCCCGGCCGCTTCACTTCGTTCGGCGACGCCTATCGGCCGCGCGATGCTACGTCGCCTGCGGGCGATCCGCTCTACGCCTCCGGCAACATTGCCAACGCCTATCTCTATTTTGGCGACACGCGTTCGCTGATTGAAAACGCCATCGGCGGACAGGGCGACGATTTCATCATCGGCAACCAGACTGATAATGTTCTGACCGGCGGCGCGGGCGCGGACCATATCGAAGGCGGTGCGGGCGCTGATACGCTGATCGGCGACGGCGGCAGCGGCGCGCACGGCGACCGGTACGGCCTAGCCATGAACATGAACGGAGCCACCGGCCAGAAGCTGAGCCAAACCTATGCATCTAGCCTGCCGCAGACGGCGCTGACGCTGGACTTCACCGTGAATTTCGAAAGCGCGCCGCAATCGCAGTGGTTTCTGTCGCTTCCGGGCGTCAGTCTTTTGTTCGATCCTGGCAATAGCAGCGCGCCGGGACTGTGGGTCCTGTTGGACGGCGCATGGACCTACTCGGGCATCCGGGTAGCCAGCCTCGGCGACGGGCAGGCACACCGGATAACAATGAGCTGGGACAGCGCCACCGGCGCAGTTTCGCATTATCTCGACGGTGTCCGGACCGGCGGCGCCTCGAACTTCAAAACCGGCGCCAGCCTTTCGGGAACAGGTACGGTGAACGTCAACCCCGTGAATGGAGCCATCGGCGAAATCCGCTTGTATGCGACGGCCCTAGATGCGGCGGAGATATATGGCATCGATCAAATCGATGGCGCGGCAAACGGGCTGGTGCTCGACTGGCGGACATCGGCCACAGGCGCCGTGACGGACGCCGCCGGCGGCCCCGCGCCGGCGATAACCGGTACACCTGGCGTGGTTATCGTCGATCCGGCAACGCCTGCTGCCGATACATTGTTCGGTGGAACCGGCAACGACACTTTGCTTGGCGTGGCAGGCGCGGACGTCCTGGACGGCGGCGACGGCGACGACACGCTGGATGTTGGCGAAGGCGACAGCGCCTATTGGCAACAAGACGCGGGCAAAAGTGGCGACGACCTTTATCTCGTGCGGCGCAATTCAGGTAAGACGGTAATCGGCTTTGAAGGCGAAAAGGATGGCGGCGGCGCGGACCGCGTTGTCTTCGAGGACATTGCCCTGTCCGATGTGACGATTACACATCAGGACGCGGCGCGCTCGGTCCTCCTGGCCGAAGGCAACACGCGCGGCGGCACGGTGCTGAACGACGAAACGTCGCTCGTGACCATCGGCTGGAACGGCGGCCGTCTCGACGTCGCCTATTCGGGCGCGGCAGTGGAAGCCTATGAGTTTTCCGATGGCTTTATCGTCAACCATTTCGTTTTCGGCAGCGAAAAGGCAAACATCGTGATCGGCGGCGCAGGCGTGGATTTCATCGACAGCGGGCTCGGAAACGATTCCCTGTCGGGCGGCGCCGGCAACGATGTGTTTTCGTTTTCTACGGCTGAATTCGTTTCCGGCGGTGTCGATACGATCTACGATTTCCATGAAGCTGCAGGCGATACAGACATCTTGCGCTTGCAGGGAAGCGCTTCCGATTACGCGTTCGCCAATGTAGGTGGCAATCTCGAAGTCACGCATGCAGCGAGTGGCGCGCGCATCGTGCTGGTCGGTTTCTCGACGGCGCAACTCGACGCCGCCCAGGTGCAGTATTTCGCCTGAAGCAAATCGCGCAATTGCACCATCACGCCTATCCGGCCGGCCACTCCGAGCCGGTGCGGATGTCGAGTTCGTTCGTCCAGGCGTTGCGCGGTTGGTTATGCAGGAACCAGAAGGCTTCCGCGATGCCGGCCGGATCGATCAGCTTGCTGTGATCGGAATTGCTCGCCCGCGTGCGGTCTGAATCGATGGGCCCGTCGACGACCACATGACCTACGTGGATGCCCTTCGGTCCCAGCTCGCGTGCGCCGGCCTGCACCAGCGCACGAAGCCCGAGTTTCGCAACAGCCATCGGCCCGAAGCCTGAACCGGCGCGCATTTGCGCGGCCGAGCCGGTGAACAGAATCGAGCCCGATCCCCGCGCGGCCATGCGATTGCCGGCGTGGTGCAGGATATTGAAGGCAGCGAGCGAGCCCTGCTTCCAGACGGCTTCGAAATCTTCCGGCGAATGTTCCAGCAACGGAGCAATTTTCCACGCCGCGCTGTTGGCGATGGCGGCGCAAAGTGGCCCGGCTTCGGCCTCTGCCTGGTCGATGGCGTCCGCAACGGCGCGGCTGTCCGTGGCGTCGGCTGCAATGCACAGAACGTCCGGCTCGCCAGCGAAAACGCCTCTGAGTTTGGCTTCGTTGCGGGAAACGGCGACTGTCTTCAGCCCGCCGGCCCGAAACCGCCGCACGGTGGCCGCGCCCAGTCCCGCTCCTGCTCCGAAAACGATTGCAGCGCCAGTCGTCATGGAATCCTCCGTACTACCGCCGCGCAAACTGCGTTCGGGTCTTGGCGCATCATCGGGCATCGCGGTGCGACTGGCAACAGAGGCGCAACACAGCCGCAAGATTGCGACCCTGACAAGGACTGGCGCAACGCTAGCGGCGGTTCCGCCGCATGATGTAGACCTGCACCAGCGCCGGCACGAGAATGCCGGCAGTGACGCCGCCAAGCAGCGCGAGCCAGAGTGGATGGCCGAAATAGCGCAAGGCGCCGGCGACGGCGAATGTCAGGCACATGGCGGCAAGCGAACGGATATTCAACTCTCAGCCCCTTCCTTCGTTGGTCGCCTGCAACGGCTTCTCCTCCATGCGCCAGAAGGCGGCGAGGGCGATCGTCAGGCACAGTACGGTAATCGAAAACATGATGCGGAAGGCGACGATGGCGGCTTCCCGGTTGGCGACAAGCTGATCGGCGCTGGCGCGCGCATCGCCCGAAGTCCCTATCGCGTGCAAGATAACCGCACCCACGCCGGCTACAAGCATGGAAGCCATCAGGCTGCGCGAAAAACTCATCATCGATATCGCCGTTCCAAGCTGGCTCAATTGCACCGCGTTCTGCGTCGCGACAGTGCTGACCGGCGCCATCGGGCCAAAGCCAATGCCGATGATCGCGAGCAGGATTTCGAATTCCCATGCGCTTACCCGGTCGAGCCGCCAGGTCAGGTAGATCATCGCCAGGATGCTGACAGCCAGCGTCGCCATCGGATAGCGCTTGTAATGGACGACCCGCGCCGCGACCTGCGCTCCGACCAGCGCCGACGAATTGACCGTCACCATCAGGACCATCAGATGCAGGCCGGCAGAGGCCGGCGACATTCCCAGAACCGATTGCAGATACAGCGGCAGGTAGATGTTGAGGCTGATGATCGAGCCCCAACCGATGGCGTTGGCCATTGTCGACATGCGCACGATCGGGTTGCGCAATATGCCTAGCGGGATCAGCGGTTCGGGCGTGGTCAGCAAGCGCCGCACGAACAATAGCCAGAATGTCAGAGAAATAACGGCCGTGCCCAGCACCTCCGGCGATGTCCAGGCAAAGACTTTCCCGCCAGCGTTCAATACGAACATCGAGGTCGAACTGGCCAGCACGATCAACAATGCGCCGAGAACGTCGAGCCTGTGCGGCTTTTCGTTCCGCGGCAGCTTGCCCAGAAGCGTGAAAGCCAAAGTCAGGGATAGCAGACTGAGCGGCACGGCGATCCAGAACGAGGCACGCCAGTGCAGGTATTCGGCAAAGAAGCCGCCCAGCGCCGGCCCGATCGCGCCCGCGCTCGTATAGGTGATCGAGAAATAGGTGTAATAGCGCGCGCGTTCCTTCGGCGAAGCGACATCGCCCAGCACGGTCATTGCCTGCGAAACGAGCCCGCCATTGCCGATGCCCTGAAGCGCGCGTGCAGCTACAAGCCATGTCATCGACGGGGCCAGCGCCGAGGCGATGCCACCAATCATGAAGATGACGATGGAGGTGACGAGCGTGACCTGCCGGCCCTTGATGTCGCTGAACTTGCCGTAAAGCGGCGTTGCCGCCGTCATCGTCAGGAGATAGACCGCCACGACCCACGGCAGATAATGGATATCGCCGAGATCCTGGCCAATGGTCGGAAGCGAAGTCGCAACGATGGTCTGGTCGATGGACGCCATGAGCACCGGCACCAGAACGCCAAATACGATCCACAACGTCTCGCGATGAGTGAGGCGCGGTTTTGCGGGGCTGGCCGCGCCTGCTTCTCCGGCCTCGGCATTGGCGGTCATCGAAGGCGCTTGTCCCTGGCTGTTTCTCCACCGCCATTGCGCACGTAACGCGAGCGGGCGTCAATCGTCGGAGGATTCGTCGCGGGATTGCCGCAATGTGCGGGCCCGAAATGCCGGCGCGCCGGCATAGCGGCGCGCAGATGTCGTATTGGGTGGGCCCCTATCTCGGCGCCAGGATCATGACCATCTGGCGGCCTTCCATGGAGGGTTCGACCTCCACCTTGGCGATCTCCAGCGTTTCCTTCTTCACACGCTCAAGCAGACGGTAGCCGATATCCTGATGCGCCATTTCGCGGCCGCGGAAACGCAAGGTCACCTTCACCTTGTCGCCCTCGTCGAAAAACCGCTTCACGGCGCGCATCTTGACGCCATAGTCGTGTTCGTCGATGCCAGGCCGCAGCTTGATTTCCTTGATTTCGACGACCTTCTGGCGTTTGCGCGCCTCTGCGGCCTTCTTCTGCTCGAGAAAGCGGAACTTGCCGTAGTCGAGGATCTTGCAGACCGGCGGCTTCGCGTTTGGAACGATTTCAACGAGATCCAGTCCCGCTTCTGCAGCCTGTTCGAGTGCGCTTTCAATCGAAATGACGCCCTGATTCTTGCCCTCGATGTCAATCAACTGGACTTCCGGAATCCGGATCTGGTCGTTGATTCGGGGTCCCTCTTTTTGCGGCGTCGGGGGTGCTCTGTTTGGCCTGCGAATGGCTGGTCTCCTTTGGTAAACACATCGAGTCCGGACCGCGGGGCCGCATTCGGACAATGCGGCCGGTCCAGCGCCAGACCCGCGTCTAGAATCGTGCGGGAAGCGCTGCAAGTCAACGGGGTGCAGCGGGCTTTCGGTGGTTTATCGCGGCTTCAGCGTGATTTTACGCAAATCCCGTAGCGAAAATGCCGCACTCCTCCGGCTCCTAGCGTTTCGGGTCGCTGCCGAGCAACTCCGCGTAGGCCGCGAGCGTCGCATTGCACATGCGGGCCAGCGAGAAATTCCGCTCCACATGGGCGCGAGCCCGGGTCGCCAGCGCGTCACGGCCGGCGGCGCCCAATAACAGGGCGTTGCGGATCGCCGCAGCAAGGGCTGCCGCGTCGTCCGGTGGCACGGTCCAGCCGGTACGTTCGTTCTCGCCGACGGCCGGCGGCGTCAGCACGGTCTCCGGCACGGCGCCGAGATTGCTGACGACCACGGGTTTGCCCATCGCCTGCGCCTCTACGGCGGAACGGCCGAAGGCCTCCGGCTCGGTCGACGGCACCGTTACCACCGATGCGGCCATGAATGCGGCCGGCATGTCGGCGCAATGGCCGCCGCGCACGACAATGCCGTTCAGTCCGGCCTGTTTGATCTGGGTATCGAGCTCTTGCACGTAGCCCGTGCGCCCCTGCGGATCGCCGGCGAGGACGAATTTCACGCCGGTCAGCCCACCGGCCGTCAAGTTGCGTGCCGCTTCGATGAGTACTTTCTGACCCTTCCAGCCGGTCAAACGCGCGGCCAGAAGCACGACCTGTTCGTCCGGCTCGACGCCCCATTCGGCGCGCAGCCGTTGCACCCGTGCGGCTTCGACTATGCCAGGACTGAAAATCTGCAAGTCCGTGCCGCGATGAATGACGCGTATGCGATCCTTCGCCTCCGGATCGAGCTCGACGATACGGCGCGCCGTAAAATGCGAATTGGCGATGACCAGATCGCCGCGCGCCATGATCGAATTGTACTTCTGCTTGAGCGCGGACTTGCCGCTATAGGCTCCGTGATAGGTCGTCACGAATGGAATGCCGGTTTTGCGCGCGGATGCCCGCGCCACCCAGGCCGGCGCCCGCGAGCGCGCATGAACGATGTCGACGCCTTCTTCGCGAATGAGCCTGGCCAGCCGCTGGGCGGAAAAGAACATCGACAGCGGATTTTTCGTGGCCGCCGGGAACGGCAGCCATACGCCGCCACGCGCCTGCAATTCGCTGACCAGCCGGCCGCCTTCGCTGGCTACCAGCGCGCGCGCGCCAGCGTCGGCGAGTGCGGCGGCGATATCGATCGCGGTGCGCTCGGCCCCGCCAGCGTTAAGTTCCGGAATGATCTGAAGAATCGTCCGTCCAGCGAGCGGCGAAGGCGCTGCGCCATTGTCATTTCGATCTCCGCGCGTGTGCGACCCCGATTCTACCCGCATCGCCCCTCGCGCCACGCTGTGACATTGTTTATGAAACGCGACACAGTCCGCCGCCCGTTCGATCTGCATTTCGTGCGCTGCATCGAAATGCACAATGGTTTATCAAGTCTTAACATCCGGGCCGGGTTTGTCCGGAATTTGGGACGAAACGCCGGCCGGCGGATCGGACGAATCATACGGGAAACTATGGTGAGCGAAGGGCAACAGCAAACACCCGCCGCAGTGGAGCCGGGACCACCGTCTTTTCATGCGCTTGCATGCCTGCCAGGCGTCGAACTGGCGTGGCGGCGGGTTGATGCGGCCGGTTCGGACAGGCCGGGAATCGTCTGGCTTGGCGGTTTCCGGTCCGACATGCTGTCGACCAAGGCTGAGCGCATCGCCGGTTTCGCGCGCGAGCATGGCCGGGGATTCCTGCGGTTCGACTATTCCGGCCATGGCGAGTCCGGCGGGCGCTTCGAGGATGGAACCATCGGCGGATGGACGGCCGAAAGCGTCGAGATGATCCGCGCGCTTTCTTCCGGTCCGCAAATTCTGGTCGGCTCGTCCATGGGTGGATGGATAGCCCTTCTGGCCGCACGCGCCCTGGCGGCGGCAGGCGAAGCGGACCGGCTGGCCGGCATGGTGCTGATCGCCCCGGCGGTCGATTTCACCGAAGAGCTGATGTGGGCAGCCTTTGCCGAAGACATCAGACAAGACCTGCTTACGAAGGGCGTATGGATGCGCCCGACGCAATATGCGCCCGAGCCCTATGCCGTAACGATGCGCCTGATAGAGGAGGGCCGCAACAATCTGCTCTTCGGCCAGCCCGTGCGGAGCCATTGTCCGGTGCAGATTCTGCAGGGCATGGAAGACCCCGACGTGCCCTGGCGCCACGCGATGAAACTGGTCGAACACATGGCAGGCGATCCGGTTGCGATCACACTCGTCAAGGACGGCGATCACCGCCTGTCGCGGGACGAGGACATCGCCCGCCTGCTCGACGCGATCGCCAATCTGCCGGAACAGGCCGGCGCCGGGGGCAGGGAACAGTGATCGACCTCAAGCCGATGTCGCTGATTCTGAGTTTCGCGGCGGCGCTGGCCCTGAGCCTGCTGAATTTTCTCACTGTCGCGGCCGTTCTGCCGGATTTGATCGTGGCCTGGAGCCTGAACAAGACCCAGGCCGGCCTGCTCGTCAGCGCCTATTTCGCGGGATACATGGCAGCGATCCTGTTCGTCGCCAGCCTGACCGACCGGATCGATCCGCGCCGGATCTATATCGCCGGGGGTCTGTGCGGCGGGCTGTCGTCCATACTTCTCGCGCTGGTCGCGGACGGCTTCTGGCTGACCATCGTGCTGCGCTTCCTCGGCGGAGTTGCTTTTTCGGGCATGTATATGCCCGGCCTGCGCGCCCTGACCGACGCCCTGCCGCCGGCGCAGCGCAATCGCGGCATTGTCTATTACACGTCCTGTTTCGCGCTCGGCTCCGGTTTTTCGATCTTCGCCGCCGGGCGCATCGCCGCGGCGCTCGACTGGCGCTGGGCCTTCGGCATTGCCGGACTGGGCTCGTTCGCCGCGCTGGCAATCGTCGCGATTGTGCTGCGGCCGCGCGATCCGGCGGCCCGGCCGGGCGCAGCCGCGCGCCCGGCGACGCAGCGCGCAGCTTTCGGCAAGGTATTCGAGAACCGCCGCGCAATGGCCTATATTCTGGCCATGTACGGCGTCGGCTGGGAAGTGTTCGGATTCCGCTCGTGGATCGTCACCTATCTTGCCGGGCGGCAGGCGGCCGAGCGCGCCGTCGATGCGAGCGTGGTCTTCTGGCTGACGCCGGCCGATGTCGCCTTTGCGACGGCCGTGGCCGGCATTCCTGCCAGCGTCGTCTTCGGCGAGTGGGCCGCGCGGACAAATCGCGAAACGCTGATGATCTCGGTCGCCTCCGTCTCGTTGGTTTTGGCCGCGACGATGGCGCTTTCGGTGAGCATGCCCTATGGCGTCCTGCTGGCAGTCGCTTTTGTCTTCTCCATGACCTCATTCGGACGCAGTTCGGCGACGACCGCAGGCATGATGTCCGCCGCCGCCGAGGAAGTGCGTGGCGCGACGATGGCGGCCTATTCCTTCGTGGCGTTTCTGGCCGGCCTGACCAGCCCCCTCGGCATCGGCTTCGTCCTCGACATGTCGAACATCGCACTCGGATACGTATCGTGGACGGCTGGTTTCCTCGCCATCGCCCTCGGTTCGTCGATCAGCATAGCCGGCTACACGCTGGCGCGGCGGGCATCTCTGCAAGCCGGTGCGTGAAAATTACCGGAACGCCTGCGTCTTGCTCGCCCGAACCCGGCGGCTGGCGAGAAAGATCGCGCCGGCTCCGGCCGACATGGCAAATGTGCAGATCACGATGGGCCATGCGCTTTCGTGAATGAGCGCGGCGACGAGGATACCGACGGCAGCGGAGAACATCATTTGAAGGAAGCCGGCCAGCGAAGTCGCAGCGCCGGCACGCTCGGGAAAGGGTGTCAGTAGCCCGGCGACCGCATTGGGAATGACGAAACCGACGCCGGCGAAAAAAACCAGCTCCGGCATGAAAATCACCAGCACGCTGCGCGGAAACAGCAGGTAACCGATCAATTGCGTTACGCCGCCGGCGACGAACAGCAGCACGCCGACGCCGATGGCGTAGTCGAGCCCCTTGCGCGCCACCATACGCGAGGAAAACCATGCGCCGCCGACAAAGGCGATGGAGCATACCGAAAAGCCCAGTCCGAATTCGAATGGCGAAAGACCGTAAATTGGCTGCAACACGAAGGGCGAAGTGGATACGAAGGTGAACAGCCCGGTCTGCGCCATCGCCTGCAGCGAAGCGTAGCTGCGCCAGATATTGTTGCGCCAGACGATGGAAAAACTGCCGAGAATGTTGCGGAGCGAGAAGGTTCCCTGCATGCGCTGCTTGATCGTTTCCGGCAGGCCCAGCAGCGCGCCGGCGGTAATCACGCAAACCATCGCGAACATGACCACGAAGGAGGCGCGCCAGCCGAAGCGAATGGCGATAAGACCACCAATCGTGGGCGAAACGATGGGTGCGAGACCCATGATCGTCGCCATCAGGGCAAGCTGCTGCCCGGCGCGCGCGCCCGAATACAGGTCGCGAACGATGGCCCGGGCGACGATGACCGGCCCGGCGCCGCCGATGCCTTGCAAAAACCGCGCGCCGATCAGCGTGTCGATATCCGGCGCAAACCCGCTGACGACGCAGGCGGCTAGGTAGACCGACAGGCCGAACAACAGCACCGGCTTGCGTCCGAACTTGTCCGCCATCGGCCCGTAGAAAATCTGCCCGAAGGCAAAGCCGATCAGATAGGCCGACATGGTGAGCTGCACCCGCGCCGGAACCGTGTGCAGGTCCTGCGCGAGCTGCGGCAGGGCCGGAACATAGAAATCGGTCGAAATAGGCCCCATTGCGGACATGAAGGCAAGGAGCAGCGTCATGCCGAAGGAATTCGGGTTGAGGCGCATACGGGGCTTTCGTTCGGGGAGACAGCAGACGGCGGATGATGCGCTACCTAGAACGGGAGTTCCCCGATGTCGACCGCGAGCTGGCCAAACCTTTGATTCCCGTCAAGCCGGGGCAGTCAGTGGCAGCGTTACGCGATTGTCAAAAAAACCGTTGCGAACGCTGATCGACCCTTGGCAAACCCGTCCAAGGTGAGTAGAAGGCCTCTCGTTGCCCGTCAGCGCCTTGCCCCGGCAGGGAAGGCTGCCGGTTTCCCGTCCCAACGGGCGGCAGACGCGAGCGTCGCCGGAAAAGCAGCAAGGGGCCATAGCTCAGCTGGGAGAGCGCTTCCATGGCATGGAAGAGGTCGTCGGTTCGATCCCGTCTGGCTCCACCAAACACTCCTTGCAAACCCTGCGAGTTTCGCCGTTCTGCGGAAGCGCCGTAATTTCCGCAGTTTAGCGCAGTAGGTGGGCGCGGTTCCTGTCTTCGCGCGGTCTCTGTGTACTTTCTGAGGGGATTTCCGGGCCCTGTCTCCGGGCCACAAAACTTTTTTCCACGGCCCGGTTGAATGCGGTGTGTGGAGACCGGTTCGCTATGCTCGGAGACGGGTTCGAGATTTCGGGCTGTCCGCTACAATGTCGGCAATGATTGCTCGGGCGCGCCGGCGACGCGGATCGATAATTGCGTTTGCGAAGCGTCTTCCGAACCCCGATGCATTCCGATGGCCGGCGGCATAGGCCGGTACGTCTCTGAAGGGGCGGCTCTGTCATTGATGTTGGCAGATGCCCGGCGATTTTGATGCGATATTTTGGGTGTTCCAAATGCCGGGATTGGTTCCTTCAGAGCCCCAGTATTTTGCGTTGTTCCGACCAGATGGCAGGAAGGCTGGTGAGGCGCGTGATGCCATAGCCCTTGGGTAGGCGGCCTGCGATGGCGGCCTGTATGATGGACGGGTCGAGGAAAGCTAGCGTCAGATTGGTTCGGACGTTCTTGATGCTCAGCTTTTCGCGCTCGGCAATCGCTTCGACGGTTGCATTGCCTGACCTGATCTGATCGAGCCAGCGCCGGGCATGAGCGATGCCGAGGATCAGTTTGGTGCGGGGCTGCGCGCGCATCGGCGCGTCGGGATGCGAACAGGTTTGCGATGGCCGCAGAATGTCCTTGCGCGGATTTTTGACCGGGCCGAACCAGACGATGGCGAGGGTCCTCGGACCAACGATGGTGATGCTGTCCTCGCCAGCAATAGTGCCGCTCTGGGTTTGATCGGCATGGGCTGTCTCTCGCGCAGCCGGTCTGGTTAGCGCAGGAATGTCCCTCGTGGTGCGTATCTCGATCCTGTCGCTTGAGACGACCACCTGTGCGATCAGCTCCTGGATGGACTGATCGGTGTCTTGATCCAGTTTCGTCGGTTGTGTGAACATCCCGGGGAATGACCGCAAGATGGCGGCACGAACAAAATCTTCAATTTGCACGGCCGGGACACGCGGCGCAGAGCCAGCGGACGCCTTGTCGCCTTGCAAAATGACTCTGGACACATAGTAGCGATAGCGGACTCCTTTCTTGACGGCATGGCTCGGCGACATGCGGTTGCCCCTGTCGTCCAGGATTTTTCCGATCAGCAGCGCGTTGGACCTGGCGCATTTTCTTCCCTTGTGGGTCTTATTGGCGTCCAGAATGACCTGCACCCGGTCGAACAGCTCTGCGGTGATGATCGCGGCGTGCTCGCCGGGATAACTCTGACCCTTGTGGTTGATCTCGCCCAGATACACCCGGTTGCGCAGGATCGCGGCCAGCGGGCCGTTGGTGATTGGTACTCCGCCGATGGTCCGTCCGTCCGACATTTGGCGGATTCTGGACCGGATGTCCCTGTCCTTCAGAAACTGCTGAAGGCGGGGCAGGGATCTGAGTTCGGCATAGGTTTCAAAGATCATGCGAACGGTTGAAGCCTCTTCGGCGTCGATGACCAGCTTGCGGTCCTCGACCCTGTAGCCGAGTGGCACGACGCCGCCCATCCAAATGCCCTTTTTCTTGGAGGCGGCGATCTTGTCGCGGATGCGCTCGCCGGTGACTTCGCGTTCGAACTGGGCGAAGGACAGAAGTACATTCAGCGTCAGTCTGCCCATGCTGGTGGTCGTATTGAAGGCCTGAGTGACGGAGACGAACGAGACCGAGCTGGCGTCAAAAAGGTCGACCAGTCTGGCAAAGTCGGACAGGGACCGTGTCAGGCGATCAACCTTGTAGACGACGACGATGTCGATCCGGCCTGCCCGGATATCCTCAAGCAGAGACCGCAGCCCCGGGCGCTCCATGCTTCCGCCGCTATAGCCGCCATCGTCGTAATGACCCTTGATGAGTTTCCAGCCCTCATGGGCCTGGCTTTTGATATAGGCTTCCGCTGCCTCGCGCTGGGCGTCGAGGGAGTTGAACTCCTGCTCAAGCCCGGCGTCCGACGACACCCTTGTGTAGATCGCGCAGCGCATGATTTTTTTCTGGAGGTTGGCATTGCTCATGGCGCAGCCTCCTGATCGGCTTGGTGAAGGGGGCTTTTTGGCAGAGGGGCAGGTTGTCCAGTACCTTCCATCTCCAACGAGGGACCGGCCGGTAATGCGGCTGGACTGCTCTTCTCGCGTTCACAGGGGATAGGCGATCCCGCAGATCGGCGATTCCGTTCCGAAACTGCTTTAGCGGGGGGCTTGGTTCCGCGGGCGGGCTTCGGCTGGTCGAGCCCGAAGAACCTCCGGCCGTTCCATTTTGTGCCGGTGACGGCAAATGCGACTTTTGACAAGCTGGTGTACGTCTCGCCATTCCATGAGAACCCGTCCGCCAGCACCATCACATGATGGATGGCGCCATCATGTTCGCGCACCAGGACGGTTCCCGGTTGCAGACGGCCCCGCCGCTCATCGTTGATGCCGAGTTCGGACAGGGTTTTGGGTGAGCGAGTTGACCCGCCAAAGTCCCGACCGTTGGTATTGCGCTCTGCATTCCCTTTGGCGATCCTGTCCAGCAACTCGGCAGATACTTTGTCCAGCCCCCCGAGCGCAGCTGTCTGGACACCTTGGATTAGGATCGACCGTGCGAGGGCTATCGGCAAGCCGTTGGGAGCCGGCTTGCCAAAGGCGGCCGACCAGCGATGCTTCAAAACCTCCTCATCCATCGCCTGCAACCTTTTCAGCTCGCTCGCGATCTGGTTGGCCGGATTGCACTCATGCGCATCGATAATCCCGGTTCCCCGATGGCTTCGGGAACCGGGATTGCGATTGGAGGGACCTCCAGGCATGTCGCTTATGCCACCGCTGCGAGGTCTGTTGTCCGATCAGAAGCGGAGGCGTCCGAATGTGGGGAGGACTGCTCGACGATACGGTAGACCGTCCCGGACCCGTCCCGGTTCTCCTTGACGATCACAAATCCCCGCTTCCGCAAACCGGTCAGGGCAGCGCGGGTCGTGTGAGGCAACCATCCAGTTGTCTCCATCATGGCGGCGATGCTTGTTCCGTCAGCCTGCAGCATCAGATCGACGATCGCCGCCAGCTTGCTGCCCGGACGAAGTTTTGGCGGGTTGTTGGAACGTGCGTTGCCCGCATTGCCAGCGCGGTTTGGTGGAAGTTCCGATCCTGGGGAATCGTCTCGTTCGCTATCGGTTGCGGCCGGATTGCTTTCCGAGGCCCGCAGAGATGCGGTTACCGTTGATGGCTTGGCTATGCGTGCATCCCGCTGTTCGTGCAGCGCTTGCACTGGTGACGATGAGGCAGGCTCTGGCGCAGGCTCGTCCTCGACACCGATGGCTTTCTTGCCGGCCTTCGTGATGACCAGCGACCAAGTGCGGCCGCGATCATCCTGACGCCAGATCGACATCCCGGGCTTGCTGCGAATCTCGCGCAGCAGCCTTTTTCGGGTCAGGGCAGCGACAACCTTCGCGGCTGCACCCGCGTTCATGGCCCCGGCATCTTCCAGTATCCCGTCTTCGTGCTGAGCAGCGCAGGAAAGCAGGATCAATTGGCTGTCGGAAAGTTTGCTCATCATTCGTCCTCCATGTTGGCAGACAGCGATCATCCGCTGTCACCACCGCAACCTCGCAGTGCGATGCACATGCGAGGCCTGGAGGATCGCCGGCCATTCCGCGCCGGCTCATGGACACACTACCGCTCCTTACGGGCAACAAGTCCAGTCGAATAGGTGAAATCCGGGCTGCGAGGTGCCACTCGGCACGCGAAAATGATGCGAAACGCACGAGATTTGCGTCGAAGACCCCCGATGCGCGAACGGCAGCTCATTCCCGAAACCGGACGTCAAAGACACTCACAAAGATCGGCAGCTGTGCGCCACGAGCAGCCATCTCCACAACCACATTTTTTTATACCTCAGATGATCGGAGCTTCAGGTCTCGGACTGAAACCGTTGGCCGAGTGCTATACTTAATGCTTTCAAGTCTGCGAAGAAAAGTTCTGTCAACCTGCGCGAAATCAAGGCGGGTCCCAAAACAGTCGATTATTTGGTTCCTTTCGATTTAAAGGTCGAGCAGATGATCACGCGACGCGGTTTTGTTAGAGGTCTTGCGGCAGGTGCGCTAGCAATGCCGTCTTTGGTTGGCCGGGCCAGTGCTTTGGAAGCTGTCCCGCTTTCGGTTCCGCCACTGATCGATACGACCAAGACCGGTGGCCGGTTTGCGATAACCGCAAAGCAGGCACGCCATTCATTCCTCCCGGGCAAGCCTACCTCGACATTTGGCTATTCGGCATCCTATTTGGGGCCAACCTTGCGGGTTCGCCGCGGTGACAAAGTCGCGGTTGATTTCACAAATCAGCTTGGACGCCTGACGACAGTGCATTGGCACGGACTGAAAGTTCCCGGGAATGTGGACGGCGGGCCGCACAACAAGGTCCTGTCCGGCAGATCCTGGAAGCCAGTCCTAGAGATCGACCAGCCTGCCACGACGGCCTGGTACCATCCGCACCCCCATGGCGAAACGGCCTATCAGGTCTATGGCGGTCTTGCGGGCATGATCATCATCGACGACGATGTAAGCTCAAAACTCCCTCTGCCTTCCAATTATGGAATCGACGATCTGCCTCTGGTTATTCAGGATAGATCCTTTGCTTCCGACGGTGGGCTACTCTACGGGCAATCTCCCATGACAACGATGATGGGAAGCTATGGCGATACGGTTATCGTCAACGGCGCAATCCGCCCCCGGGCTGTGGTCCCAGCGGGCTTGGTCCGGCTGCGTATTCTCGATGGTGCAAACGCGCGCGTGTTCCGCCTGGGCTTTTCCGACGGACGCAAGTTCCACGTAATTGCTTCGGACGGCGGACTGCTGGCCGCGCCGGTTGAATTGAATGAACTGACGATTGCTCCGGGCGAGCGCTACGAAATCGTCGTGGATTTCTCCAATGGTCGTGCGGCCGACCTCGTCAGCCTGGATGCAGATACCGGCTTTCGCGGACCCGGTATGATGGGGATGATGATGGGTGGAACCAGACAGCAAGGCGCGGGTCCAATTCTGCACTTTGCTCCGGACAAGAGCCGGCCCGGCACCGGCCGTCTCCCCGACCGCCTCGCCAACGTTCCGGATTTCCAAATTCCCGGTGCCGTTCGCCGCCGCTTTCTCAGCCTCGACATGATGATGGGCATGGGCGGGATGATGGGTGGAAGTATGATGGGTCAGCGCGGAGGGGGCGCTGCGCTCGGTATCAACGGACGCGCATTCGATATGGAACGGATCGATTTCAGAACCGCGATTGGCAAGCCCGAATTATGGAACATCCGGGCGAACATGATGGGCCATCCGTTCCATGTGCACGGCACGCTTTTTCGGATCTTGCGTTTGAACGGGCGCAGGCCGCCGGCCCAGCAGGCCGGCTGGAAGGACACGGTCTATGTGACCGGGGAGGCGGAAATTCTCGCGACATTCGACAAAGCCGCGTCCGAACAAGCGCCGTACATGTTCCACTGCCACATTCTCGAACATGAAGATGGCGGCATGATGGGGCAATTTACGGCGGCCTGAAGCAATTGCCCTTCAGGCGATTCATCTTTGGGGCGGCCTAAAGGGGTTCAGGTACACTAAATGCTTGTGTACCGCAGTCGCAGTGCATTTCCGATCACGCTCACGGACGATAGCGACATGGCTGCCGCAGCAATGATCGGCGACAGAAGCAAGCCGAAGAATGGATAGAGAATACCCGCCGCAATGGGTACCCCTGCTGCATTATAGATAAATGCAAAAAACAGGTTCTGGCGTATGTTTCCCATCGTTGCAGCCGACAGTCGCCGGGCCTGCACAATGCCGCGAAGATCGCCCTTCAAAAGCGTCACGCCTGCGCTCTCCATTGCGACATCGGTTCCCGTGCCCATCGCTATGCCGACATCGGCGGCCGCAAGTGCCGGTGCGTCGTTCACGCCATCACCAGCCATAGCGACAGCGCGGCCCTGCGAGCGCAGCTTTTCAACAATGGCGCTTTTCTGATCGGGCAGGACCTCTGCCTCGACTTCCTCAATTCCAAGTCGCCGCGCCACTGCCTGTGCGCTGGTCCGGTTGTCGCCAGTCAGCATGACGACGTGAACGCCTGCGTCCTTTAGAGCGGTAATCCCATCCGGGGTAGTTTCTTTCACGGGGTCGGCGACAGCGATAACGCCCTTGGCTTTGTCGTCGATGGCGACGAAGATGACGGTTGCGCCGTCCTTGCGCAGGGTTTCGGCAACGTCCTGCAAATCTGAAGAGTCGATACCTGCCTCTTCCATCATGTGTCGGTTACCGACAACAAGCCTACGGCCATCAACGATGCCAGTAACACCTTTGCCGACTGGAGAGTCGAAGTCATCCGACTGGCTCAACTTCAGGCCACGTGCTTCTGCTTCCTGTACGATCGCCAGCGCGAGCGGATGTTCGCTCGACCGCTCCAGGCTGGCAGTCAGCCGGAGCAACTCGGACTCGGCGGTATCGCCGCTTGTTTCAACAGCGATGACGCGCGGCTTGCCTTCAGTCAGCGTTCCGGTCTTGTCAACGACCAGGGTATCGATCTTTTCCATGCGCTCCAGCGCTTCCGCGTCACGGATAAGCACTCCTGATTGCGCCCCCCAGCCAACACCGACCATGATCGACATCGGCGTTGCAAGCCCAAGGGCACAGGGGCAGGCGATAATCAGAACTGACACCGCTGCGATAAGTCCGAAGGTAAGACGAGGCTCCGGTCCAAACCACCACCAGGCAAGGAACGCAACGACAGCAACCAGAATGACTAGCGGAACGAACCAGCCCGATACCTGGTCCGCCAGCCGCTGGATCGGCGCACGGCTGCGCTGCGCCTGAGCTACCATCTGGACGATCTGGGCGAGCATCGTATCTTTGCCGACCTTTTCGGCGCGCATCACGAATCCGCCTGACTGGTTCATTGTTCCGCCGATTATCCTGTCGCCTGCCGACTTGGTGACCGGCATCGATTCACCTGTGACCATGGATTCATCGATCGCACTTCGGCCTGCGACGACTTCTCCGTCCACAGGCACGCTCTCGCCGGGCCGTATCCTAAGCCGATCGCCAGCTTGAACCTGATCAAGGCTGATGTCTTCCTCTGTTCCATCGTTCTTTATGCGACGAGCTGATTTGGGCGACAGGTCCAACAGTGCACGAATGGCGCCGCTGGTCTGTGCCCGCGCACGCAGCTCCAGCACCTGGCCGATAAGGACGAGCACAGTAATGACGGCGGCTGCTTCAAAATACACTGCTACGGAACCGTCCGGCCTGCGCATGGCTGGAGGAAAGATTCCCGGCGCAATAGTTGCGATGATCGAATAAACCCATGCAACGCCGGTGCCCATCGCGATCAGCGTGAACATGTTCAAGTTGCGGGTGCGCAACGACGCCCATCCGCGTTCGAAGAACGGCCAACCCGCATAAAGAACAACTGGTGTTGCCAGTGCCAACTGCACCCAGTTCGATGTCTGCGGCGCGATGAACCGGTGCAGGTTCATCAGATGCCCTCCCATCTCGAGAAGGAATACTGGAACTGTGAGTACAAGCCCTATCCAGAACCGACGCGTCATGTCTGCAAGTTCGGGATTTTCTTCTACTTCTGCAGTGACGGTCTCCGGCTCAAGCGCCATGCCGCAGATCGGGCAGGATCCGGGACCTGTTTGCCGAATCTGCGGATGCATCGGACAGGTGTAGATCGTGCCTTCCGGCGCCGCCGCTGCCTTCTTTTGATCGTCTGACAGGTAGCGGTCCGGATCGGCCGCGAACTTGCCTTCGCAGCCAGCGGAGCAGAAATAATAAGTTCTGCGGTTGTGCTCGTGCCGATGTTGCGCCGTATGCGGATCGACATCCATGCCACAGACGGGATCCTTGACCAGATGGTTGCCGGCTTCTGCGCCGTCTTGAGGCGCATGAGTGTGCGACTGGTGGTTCATGGTTCACCTCCAAGTCAAAAAGTCTACGCCCTAGCATAATTTGCATTGACATATATACCCTATGGGGGTATTCGTCAATTATGAATTCGGAATCCAAGTCGGCGCTCGTCAAGCGCTTGAACCGAGTCGAAGGTCAGGTTCGCGGCATCACGCGGATGGTCGAAGACGAACGCTACTGCATCGACATAGTTACACAGATCTCGGCTGTGCGCGCAGCGTTGCGCAAGGTTGAGAGAGACGTGCTGCAGGATCATGTATCGCATTGCGTTGAGCATGCGATCTCAAGCGGCAATGCGATAGATCAGCGCGAAAAGATCGAAGAGCTGATGGAAATTCTCAACCGGTCTCTTCGCTGAACTGTTTTCGAATTTCATTGGATTAATTGAACGGAGAAGAACGAATGAAGGTGTTGACTACGCCATTGACCAGACGCGCGTTGCTCGCGGGCGCTGCAGTCGCATCCGGTGTTGCTGTTTCGCCGGTCTTTGCTGCCGCCGGACCAGCAGTGAAAGTCTGGAAGGATCCGAACTGCGGTTGCTGCGGCGCCTGGGCGCAACACATGCGCAGCAACGGCTTTGATGTGACGGTGATCAACAGTGCCGACATGGAGCCGGTCAAGACAAGGCTGGGTGTGCCGCAGAACATGCTCTCCTGCCATACAGCTACTGTGGGCGGCTATACGATCGAAGGCCATGTACCGGCCTCGGCAATACGGCGTCTTCTTGCAGAGCGGCCAAAGGCGATCGGGCTGGCGGCCCCAGGCATGCCCTCGGGCTCGCCGGGAATGGAAGGCGGACCCGTCGATACCTACGATGTGATCCTGTTTGGACATGGGGTTGCGAAGCGGTTCGAACGCTATAGCGGCCATGACAAGGTTTGATCTGCCGAGCGAGGACGATCTGCGTCAATGACGGGGGACTCAAAATACCCGCAAGAAAAGCGGGCTAATAAGGAGGTAGTACCATGAGACGTGTGAATACCTCTGCATTGACAGTAGCTACAGCATTGGCGCTGGGCGGAGCCGCCGTTGCGCAACCCTATGGCATGATGGGGCCTGGTATGATGGGCAATCCCGGTTACGGCCTGATGCCAGGCTATGGCATGATGGGACCTGGGATGATGGGTCATCCGGGTTATGGAATGATGCCCGGCTACGGTATGAACCCAGGCATGATTGGAAATCCTGGCTACGGTATGGGATCAGGCATGATGTATGGAAACGGGCCTGGTTACGGCATGGGACCAGGTATGATGTATGGCGGTCAAAATCAGCGATGGGCAAATACAAATCGTAACCTCTCTACCGACGACGTGAAGCGGAATCTCGAGCGCTGGCTAGCCTACAGCGGGAACGACCTACTCAAGGTCGGTGAGGTAAAGCAGAAGGACGACAATACGATCGAGGCGACCGTCGTCACGAAGAAAGAGAACGCGCTGGTTCAGAAACTCGAATTCGACCGGCACACAGGATTCACCCGGCGCATTGGAGGTTAGCGATGATGTGGCCTTACGGAGGATATGGAATGATGGGCGGCTACGGGGGCTATGGAGGATGGGGCATGGGCCTGCACAGCATATTCTGGCTGGTGATCCTTGCCCTGATTGTCTGGGCAGTCGTGGCCTTTACTCGTTCCAACGCGGGCCGTACGTCCGGCAGTCTTGGGCATAATCTTCCTGGTCCCAGATCAAATGGTCTAGCCATTCTTGAAGAACGCTATGCCAAAGGCGAAATCGATCGCGAGGAATACCAGCAGAAAAAGCGCGATCTGACATCCTGAGCCGGGCACGTCATCGACGGGGGCGCGGGGGACATTTGCACCCTTAGACAGGTCATTCGCGCCCGCGATATTTTATTGGCGGAATCTAAGATCGGTGCACATCTAGTTTGATTTGCCTGACGAAATTTTCGGTCCACCCTCGAGATCGCTGATCAACGCTTTCATCTCTGTAATTTCGCGTTTTTGGGTTTCAATAATTCCGTCCGCCAACTTTCGTACCCGCGGATCGTGTATTTTCGCACGCGTGCTGGTCAAGATCGCGATTGAATGGTGGGGGATCATCGCGCGCATATAGGAGACATCCCCAACCATTGCTTGCGAACGAACCAGATAAAGTGTTACAGCGAATACCAGCACCGAGCTAGCAACAATTGCTATGTTGAAAGCCTTGTTGACATACATGCTTTGCATGTAAGCCAGCATGATCAGGGCCATAATCGCGCCCATGTAAAGTACCATGTAGGCCCGTGTTTCACTCCAGAAAATATGACCGAATTCCCAAGTATTCAGATAAGTCATGATGAACATGGCGACAATCGACGTCGCAATCATCGCTAGGAAAACGCCGTATCTATTTTTCATGGTTCTTGCTTCCCCGAGTTAACACTTAATACGTAATATGTAAGTTGTTGGCGACAAAAACGTTCCGTCACCGGGAGGGCTCGTGAGTGGCCGCGCGGCAATTATCCCGGGGATCGCAAAGAATTGAGTTGCAAGCATCAAAATTCTGATTATTGTCTCTCGCCGAATCTGGGGTTTCTCAATGCGGTTTCTGGCTGCGCTACTTTTGGCTTTGTCATTGGCTCTGTTGCAGGGCCAAGGGGCCATTGCATCGCCGCACCATCACGGATCGCACACTGCCAGCAACGTCAGCCAGAATGGTAGTCATATCCATGACGGCCAAGTTGGTTCTGCCTCGTATACGAAACATGCAGGCGTTACTTCAAAACAATTCGTGTCGGCCCCGGAGAGCGCCGGTTGCACATCTCCTGCCGGGCAGGAATCGGATTGTTGCGACACGGCCTGTCAATCGTGCGGCGTAATCGCGATGTGCCATGTATTTCCTCCAAGATTCCATCGCACGGCGTTGCCACTGAAGACTTTACAATCATTGACGAGCGTAACTCCTGCGCTCCTGGAGCGGCCTCCAAGGGCCTGATTGCCGCTTTTCGGCATTGTTTCCGGCGTAATGTCCTGTTGCGGCCTCAGCACCGGGATATATCCGCCGGCTGATACCAGTAAATCCTGACCTTCATTTCTGGCTTTCCCGGTCATGCGCGCTCGTGCGTCCGGATGGCGAAGGAATCAACATGTTGAAATTGCTCCCATCATTGGCGGTTGCCATGACCCTATCGGGCTGCGCATCAGTGCTACCTGAGGTCCCTCTCGGTAAACATGACCCCTCCAATCCTTATGCCCAGACCAAAGCCGTTACCTATCGGCATGCGCTTACCGGCTTCCAGCCCCATCGGCCTGTTGAACCACTCGACTGGAAAATGCTGAACGAGCGCGTCACTCCGGGAGCAGGCCAATGACGGCGTGCATTCCTGTTGTAACCACGCGGTCACGCTCCTCGCAGAGACTGAAAGCCAGCCTGGTTCTCTTCGTGGCATCATTGCTTCTGGCCGGTTGCGCAAAGGTTTCGCCGGACGGGGGCATGGCTTTTGTATCTTCCGTCGTGGACGCCGATTTGCGCAAGGATATAGTAAAGCTGGACGATGCGGCCGTGGCGGAAAGTGCCCGTCTGCGTGTAAGAAAGTTGCTCGCCCGGCCTCTTTCGCCGGGCTCGGCCGTTCAGATTGCACTCTTGAACAACCGCAATCTTCAGGCGGCATTCAACGAACTGGGCATCTCGGAAGCGCAGATGGTGCAGGCCAGCCTGCCGCCTAATCCGACTTTTTCCATTGCCCGTACTTCAGGTTCTCTGACACTGGAAATCGAGCGCCAGATACTGGTCAACCTGCTCGCTCTGGCGACCTTGCCGAAGCGCCAGGAAATTGCCCGCGCAAAATTCAAACAAGCTCAGTTGCGAGCCATTGAAGAGACTCTTAAGCTGGCAGCCGACACAAGGCGCGCCTGGTTTCAGGCGGTTGGTTCACGGCACAAAATGAGCTTCCTTGCGTCAGCCAATGTGAATGCCCGCACCGTTTCGCAGCTTTTCAAGAAGCTGGGCGAAACCGGCGCTGTCAACAAGATGGACCAGGCCCGCGAACATGTGTTCTATGCCGAGCTTGCCGGGCAGTTGGCCATGGCCAGAACCGAGCATCAGGCCGACCGCGAAAAGCTCACCCGGCTCATGGGACTCTGGAGCAGCAAGACACGGTTCAAGCTTCCACACCGCCTTCCAGCAATGCCTCGCAGGCCCGCCAGAAAGCCTCTTATCGAGCGCGAAGCCGTCAAGCGAAACATCGCCATCGCGATGGCTCAGGCCGAGGTGGATACCGCGATCAAGACATTTGGCCTTACGAACGCCACGCGATTTGTGAACGTGCTGGAACTGCGCGGCATGTCCATCTTCGATCGCGACAAATCCGTTGGTCCTAGCGGAGACCTGGAGAAAGACATCAAGCGAAAGAAGGGCGTGGAACTCGAAATTCGCGTTCCCATTTTCGACTTCGGCCAGGCACGCCAGCGCGAGGCCGAGGAGACCTACAAGCGCGCCGTTAATCGGCTGATTGCGAAAGCCATCGATGTCCGGTCCACAGCCCGGGAGAGCTACTTGCGCTACCGCGGCTCCTACGATCTCGCGGCGCACTACCGGCGTCAGGTACTCCCGCTCCGGAAGATAATCGCCGACGAAAGCTTGCTTCGGTACAACGCGATGTTGATTGACGTATTTCCGCTTCTCGCTGAAGCGCGCCAGCGGATTGCTTCAAACATCAGCTACATCGCAGCGCAAAAGGCTTTTTGGTTGGCGCATGCAGACCTGCACACGGCAATCATCGGAGGTGGAGCCACAGGTGGTGCCAGCAGTGGTGAGGCGCCAGCTATGGCGGCTGCGAGCGGTGGAGCTGCACACTGATGAACTCAACCTTCCTATCCTGTCCGGGAGAATCCAAATGACCCTCACACGTCGAAACCTGTTGCACGCAAGTGGTCTCGTCCTTGCGGGTGGGGCGCTGGTCAGTGGCCGTGTGCAAGCGGCGGGCATCCCTGAAGCGCCCTCCATGAACAGTGCAGCAACCCAGCCGCCTGTGACACCAAGCTCCGGTGTGGATTACAACCCCGTAGTTACATTGAACGGTTGGTCTTTGCCGTGGCGCATGAACGACGACTGGAAGCAATTTCATCTCGTTGCTGAACCTGTTGTGCGCGAGTTGGCCCCAGGAATGAAAGCCAATCTGTGGGGGTACAACGGGCAATCGCCGGGACCGACAATCGAGACCGTCGAGGGGGACAAGGTCCGCATCTTCGTCACCAACAAATTGCCGGAGAACACGGCGGTTCATTGGCACGGTCAAATTCTGCCCAACGGTATGGACGGTGTCGGCGGTCTTACGCAACCGCACATTCCTCCCGGTAGAACGTTTGTCTACGAGTTCATAACCCGCAAGAGCGGCACCTTCATGTACCACCCCCATTCGGACGAGATGGTGCAGATGGCGATGGGTATGATGGGCTTCTTCGTAGTCCACCCGCGCGATCCGAAGTTCATGCGCGTGGATCGAGATTTTGTGTTCCTTATGAATGCATTCGATATCGAGCCAGGGACCTTTGTGCCGAAGGTGAACACGATGCTCGACTTCAATCTGTGGGCCTGGAACAGCCGCATCTATCCGGCGATTGACCCATTTGTCATCGCCAAAAATGACCGGGTGCGTATCCGGTTCGGAAACCTGACGATGACCAATCATCCCGTTCACATGCATGGATATGACTTCGAAGTGACCGGTACGGACGGCGGCTGGACCCGTCCAGAATCAAGATGGCCAGAGGTAACCGTGGATTGCGCTGTCGGGCAGATGCGGGCTTTCGAATTCAAGGCCGAGCATGAGGGCGACTGGGCCATTCACTGTCACAAGTCGCATCATACTATGAACGCAATGGGGCACAGCGTCAAAACGTTTATCGGTGTCGACAAGCGCGATCTCGTCAAGACCATCCGCAAGATTGCGCCCGGCTACATGCCGATGGGTTCCCGGGGCATGGGAGAGATGGGCGCGATGGAAATGGAGCTGCCCAACAATACGATTCCGATGATGACCGGCTATGCACAATTCGGACCTGTCGAAATGGGAGGGATGTTCTCCGTCGTGAAGGTGCGATCTGGTCTGGCTTCAGGCGATTACAAGGATCCAGGCTGGTACAAGAACCCGCCAGGCACGGTCGCGTTTGAGTACAAGGGCAACCAACTACCGGACATCAAGCGCGAAAAGCAACCTGACAGAAAAGCCGGGGGGCAAACATGGAGAGTGAAAGATAAACGCAGGAGATCGGCAAATCACATGAAAAGTCACAAGCACTAAAGGATCAGGGAACGCGCACGACAAACCTCTCGATTGACATGATCGAGCGACAAGGAAATGGAGAATTCGATGATAAGAACCTCATTGCTCGCTGTAGCTGCCTCTGTGGTTTTGATGTCAACTGCAATGGCGCAGTCTGCATCGGGTACCGTCAAGAAAGTTGATGTTTCCGCCGGAAAAATGACCATAATTCACGGGCCCATTAAGAACTTGAACATGGAAGCTATGACCATGGTTTTCAGGGTCTCCGATCCGTCAATGCTTAAGCAGATAAAGGCCGGTAACAAGATCCTGTTCGATGCCGATCGGATCAACGGCGCACTGACTGTTACCAAGATCAAGAAGCGCTAATGCCTCTTGCGTGAAACAGCATTGAAGCCAACGGGCCGGGTAGCGATCATCCATGTTCTTTACCCGGTCGCGATATGTCGAGACGAAAGGAAGTGACCAGATGACGAAGATCAATCGATACTGTTTTCGGCGTGCGCTTGTTGTTCTCGTTGCAGCAGGAATAATCGGAACCGGTGCGATCAACCTCACAAGTGCACATCAGGGTGCCAAAGGTGTGGTCAAGCAACGCATGGATCTCATGAAGGACATTTCCAAAGATCTGAAATCCGTCCTGCAAATGGTGAATGGACAAAAAGCATTCGATGGAAAATCTGTCGCCGCTGCCGCATTGGCGATCGCCAATCATGCCGGCCAGATTCCGAAGCTTTTCCCGAAAGGGTCATCGGGACACCCGAGCGAAGCAACCCCAGATGTCTGGAAAGACTGGAATGGATTCGTCAAACAGGCCGACGATATGAAGGCCGCTGCTGCCGCACTTGCTGCGAGTGCTCGCACAGCCAGCAAAACAGCCGATATTGTACCTGCCTTCAAGAGCGTCGCGGAAACCTGCAGCTCGTGCCACAGCAAGTTTCGTATGAAGAAGCAGTAGTACCGTTGATCTTTTTGAAATGGATATAACCATGTTTGCAGACCTGCATATCGATCGCCGCAGGATTCTGACGGGCGGGAGTGCCTTGCTCGCAGTGACTGTTGCAAATCCGGGAACGGTTCTGGGCGCTACGACGGTGGAACACAGCCTTACAGCACAACCCGGCAAGTTGAGCATTGCTCGGCCCTCTGGCGCAGATCTTCACCTGCCGGTATGGGGCTATTCCGGCAATGAACCGCCCCGGGATTGTCGGAGGCTTCTTGGTTTGAGTCACGCCGCCATGGCTAGTTCGTCCAGCATGGCGTTATAGCGTTCCTCGGCTTCGGTCGGCGGGATGTTGCCGATAGGCTCCAATAGCCGGCGATTATTGAACCAGTCCACCCATTCCAACGTCGCAAACTCAACGGCTTCCATTGACCGCCAGGGTCCGCGCCGGTGAATGACCTCAGCTTTGTAAAGTCCATTGATCGTTTCGGCTAGCGCATTGTCCTAGCTGTCGCCAACACTGCCCACCGAGGACTCAATACCGGCTTCCGCCAGTCTCTCGCTGTATTTGATCGAGAGATATTGGCTGCCTCTGTCGCTGTGATGGATCAGCCCGCCACGATTGACTGGCTTACGATCGTACAGGGCCTGTTCCAGCGCATCCAGGACAAACCCCGTCTGCGCCGAACGGCTGACACGCCAGCCGACAATCCGCCGGGCAAAGGTGTCGATTACAAAAGCGACATAGACAAAGCCAGCCCAGGTGGCGACGTAGGTAAAATCCGCAACCCACAAGGCATTCGGACATGGCGCCTGAAATTGCCGGTTCACGCGATCCAACGGGCACGGCAAGGCCTTGTTGCTGATTGTTGCACGGACTGGCTTGCCACGGATCACGCCCTGCAAGCCAGTATCCCGCATCAAACGCTCCACGGTACAGCGGGCAACATCAAAGCCTTCCCGCTGCAATTGCCGCCAGACCTTGCGCGCACCGTAGACTTCATAGTTGTCCTCAAACACGCGTTTGATCTCGTCCTTCAGAGCCTCGTCCCGCCTGGCCCGCGCTGACATTTTGGCGGGATCGGCGCGTTTGGTCACGTGAAGATGATAGGTTGACGGGGCAATCGGCAAAACCCTGCAGATCGGCTCGACCCCATACGCCTCACGCTGATCGTCAATAAACGCGATCATGATTTGAACCGGCGGTCGAGCTCCGCCTGAGCAAAATATGCAGACGCCTCGCGCAGAAACTCATTGCCTGCCGGACTTCCTTGTTCTCCCGCTCCAATGCTTTCAGCCGCTCGGCGGCGTCAGCCGGAACATCGGTCTTGCGATCCCCATCCGGATCGGTCTTCTTTACCCATTCATGCAGCGTCGGCGCTGAGCAGCCAATCTTGGCTGCAATCGATACTATCGTTGCTCAGCGTGAGGGGTGCTCACGCTCGTGGTCCAGGACGAACTGCAGGGCACGGGCACGGACTTCAGGTGAAAATCTGCTTGTTGTCTTGCTCATAAGGGCTCCATCTTCTCAAGAGTTGGAGCCTCCGACAATCCCGGGGCGCCTATGTTTGCTCTTCAGTGAGCCGTGAACGCTTCATCTGTCCGTCCTCTCAAAAGGCCGGACTCTAACTCCCCGTGGAGGAAAATCTCAGTGGCAGGTCAGTACCACCTTCTCAAGGTTCGGAGGCTCCGGCAATCCCAACGCTGCTTATTTCTTTGTCGGAGGCGATCGGCGCAATAGTCCAATGTTGTCGCTATAGAGGAAGTTGGCTGCCGCATCGCAATAGCCAGTTTCGACTTCTGTCAGAATTAGAAGGCGACATCCCTCATCGGCCTCGCTCCATGCGGGCTGAAGAGATTTTTTCTGTTCATCATCGGGCACCGGAAGATCCCGCGCCCAGAATTCTGTTACGCTGATCTGGCTCGATGCCCACGATGGGACTTCCGAGATCGGGACGATCGCGCCGTTCCGACGAACGCCAAGACGCACGTTCACGCGTTTGGGCTCCTCGAGGCGCGTCGCGAGACTGCCTTCCGCCTCCCATTTCAATGAGTCTGCAACGTAACCGGCGCCGATATTGAGCGTCGCGAAGACCGCAATAGTCTTGTTGGCTTCTTCGATACCTTCCGCGCGCGCGCTAGCCTGGCGAAGGCTTTCCGTTGGCAGGTCTTGATCGCCCTCGTAAACGGCGTCGACCAGGCGGCGGGCGTGGGTCGGTGCGGGCTCGTCTTCGCCAAGATTCGTCAAAATTACTTCGCCGGCCTCGAACAGCCTGCGGGCGGTAAGCCAGAGACGTCCGGTGTCGCGATAGACCCAGCTGGCCTCTTTCAGTGTCGCATCGAGCCAGCCGGCTGCGTCCTCAGGCGTCGGTGACGGCGAGATGACATGCAGTACGGGAGCGAGGACTGTGCGTGCAGCGCGATGCGTGTGTCGCCACAGTCGGCCCGCGCGCTGGATCAGCAGGTCTATAGGCGCGATGTCGGTGACGAGTGCATCGAAATCGAGATCGAGACTCTGTTCGATGACCTGTGTTGCAACGACTACGCGTCCCTGCCGCATGTCGGGTGTCGACGCCTTGCCGAATCGGGACAATATCGCTGTTTCGATTCTGCCACGATGTTCGGGAAGAAATCGCGAATGCAGCAATTCCACCCGTTCCGACCCCAGATGGCCGCACAGGCGTTCGTAGCTCTCGATCGCTGCGTCCACCGTCGAGCGTATCATGGCGACGGCGGCGCCGTTGCGGGCGAGCGAAACAACCATATCCTCGGCTTCCGCCACGCGGGCGATGCGCTCGACCGCGACGTTGCGGCGGGAGCGCTCTGCCAAATCTAGCGGGAGTTCGTGTGCATGCAGCGCTGACGTTACAGTCGTCACCATCGGATAGGCGCGGCCCGCGAGCCTTGCGAATTCCCTGCAACCCAACCCTCTCTGATGCGCCTGCGCCAGCTTCTGCCGCGCGGCCAGCGGCAGCGTCGCCGACATGATAATGGTCGTTCCGCCGAGCGTTGCGTGCAGTTCGATCAGCGTCGCCAGTTCCTTCAGGACATAGGCGTCGAAAGCATGGGCTTCATCGACGATCAGCACCTTGTCCTGCAGGCCGAAAACACGCAGAGACTGGTACTTTGCCGGAAGGATCGCCAGAAGCGCCTGGTCGATGGTTCCGACGCCGCCCTGAGCGAGGAAGCCCTTGCGGCGATCGTCGGCGATCCAATCCGCGCAGAAGGCCGCGACCGGCGTCTCGTCATCCACCGGCAGATGCGCCCGGCCATGAAGCAATGAGAGCGAAGCGTCGGTTGCGGTGAAAAGTTTCTCGAAGCCGGGCGCGAGTCGCGCGAACATGGCGTCGGCCGTCGCCGTGGTCGGCAGCGCGAAATAGAATCCCGAGGCGCGGCCGGCGTGCATCAGCCGATGCGCAAGAGTGAGCGCCGCCTCGGTCTTGCCAGATCCCGTCGCATCTTCGATGAAAACAAGGGCCGGCCCGTCGGGCAGCACGCATATGCGCAGATGCCGTTGCAGTGGCGTCGGCGTTGCGATCCCCGGCAATGTGGCATCCGCGCCGGGGATGGCAATGGATGCAGGGACGATGCCGGCTTTCCTGACAGCCGCTATAGCCAGCGGACGGGCGACGCTTTGCCAGTAGGCGCCGAGATCGAGATCGGGCGCGCGTGGTGCAAACCATTGCTGTTTCGAGCCGATCCAGTCGGCGACCGGAATGAGCGCGGAGAGAAACCAGGAAAGCCCCGCGGCCTGCCGCTCTGTAAAGCGCAGAGGTTGTGACAGCGGGCGAATGTCGAACAGCACGGCAAGGTCGCGCGTCAACATTGTCGCCGCATCGCGGAAAGGTTTGTTGGCTGCTGCATCGGCATTTCGAATTTTCGCCGCGCCGACGGGGCGGCCGTGATGGCCGGCGATCGGCGTAATGATTTTCAACCCGTGATGGCCGGACAGGAGCCCGGACGCATACGTTTCTATGATCGATGCGATGGGCCCGTCTTCATCTTCGAGATAGGCGGCGGTGATCTCGCCGTGACGTATTCTGCCGAGGGGCTTTGCACGGCCGAAGCCGTTCGCCTCAAGCGCGTCTGCCGCGCCGGTCCATGCGAACTGGAAATGCGCTGATGCCTTGCCAATGTCATGCAGCGCCACCAGCAGAAGAAGAAAGCGCGAGAAACTGTCTTTGTCGATGCCGCGTGCTGCGCAGAATTCGCTGACGTAGCGGCAGGAGACGAGAAGTTGCTCGGCAACGGCGGCGACATCGAGAAGATGGTAGGGAAGCGAGTGCCAGCGCGGCCCTTCGTCAAGATCGGAGGTCTTGGCCCAGAGGGCGAGATGTGGTTTCATCTTTGATGATTCTGCTTCGAGTTCCAATTTGTGTTTCGATGTAGTGATGATGTGTAAAAATGCTTACTTGATTTTCCCAATCAAGCATGTTCAGCCTGTTATGAATATATGACGAAGGCCTGCCGGTGAACAGATGTTTCCGGACAGTGCCGGTGCGTTTGGCCGAACGGGTTCAATATCAGCCGCAATAATGCCCTTCGATGTGGAGGATTTCGCATGACGTTTAACCTTATCCAACGCGCATGGATTCCCGTGTGCTCGTCCGAAGGCGAACGGCGCTGGGTTGCGCCGGCCGATATCGTCGATCTGCCGGATGACTTCGATATTGAATGGGGACGGCCCGAGTTTCGCATCGCCACATATGAACTGCTGATCGGGATATTCGCCGTCGCCCTGGCGGCGCGCCTGCGCGAAAGCGAAGACTGGGTCGCGCTGGCCGAGACGCCGCCCATGCGCTCCGAACTCGAGGCACTGCTCGCGCCATTGATTCCTCATTTCGATCTCGACGGCGCGGGACCGCGTTTTCTGCAGGATTTTGACGAATTGAAAGGCGAAGCGCGGCCGCTCGACGCCCTTCTGCTTGACGCGCCCGGCGATAATACGTTGAAGAACGGCGCCGATATCTTCGCCAAACGCGACAGGTTTCCGATCTTCTCGCGCAAGGCGGCGGCCATTGCGCTGTACGCGATGCAGGCTTTTGCGACCTCTGGGGGGCCTGGGCATCGCACCTCAATGCGCGGCGGCGGGCCGCTGACGACGCTGATTGTTCCGGAAAGGCCGAGCCTGTGGCGGCGGATCGCCGTCAATCTGCCATTTCTGGGCGACGACCCCCAGAAACGTCCGCCTGACGATCCCGGCTTGATATTCCCCTGGCTGAAGCCGACGCGCGTTTCCAAGAACGATATGATTACACAGATGGGGCTCCATGCGCATTATCTGCAATGCTTTTTCGGCATGCCGCGGCGCATCCGCCTTATTTTCGCGCCGAATGATGGTTGCGCGCCTTGCGCGATCACCGGCGAGATTGACGACATCGTGACGTTCGGACTTTCGATGCTGCCCCACGGCATTAGATACGGCGTCTGGCGTCATCCGTTGTCGCCGTATTATCGCGCGAAACCCGGTGAGCCGCCCCTGCCTGCTCATGCGCAGAACGGCCGCGCCGGCTATCGCGATTGGGCGGGCTATCTGTTCCGAAAGGGCGATGATGATCTGCGCGCCGAACAGATCATGAATTTCGAGCACACTTTTCGTCGTCAGCGCCACGCGCGGCTCGTGGCAGCGGGTTTCGTAACCTCCAGTTACACTTGCCTCGACTGGACCGAAAGCGAAGCGCCGCTTTTTCTGTTGGAAAACGCGAAGGCGCGCCGGCGTCTCGCGGAAATCGTGCAGGAGCAGTTCGTACCGGCGGCCGAGATCGCGGCGGACGCTTTGCGGCGGGCGCTGCGCCGCGCACTTGCCATCGAGGACGGCCAGAAAACGACTGTCGCCTCGGCGGTGGAACGGTTCTGGATCGATACCGGCGATGCGTTCTTCCGGTTGATTGGCGAGGCGCATGAGAAGCTCTCCGCCGCGTCTGACGAAGACGACCTGAACGAGCTGGATCTGTCGTCTCTGTCGCAATGCTGGCTTGCCGAATTGAAGCGGCGTGCGCTCGAAATATTCCGCAAAACGACACCTGTCGATCAGTTGTCCCGCCTCGACAGCAATAGCGTCGAGCGAATTGCGAATGCCGCGAAATCGTTGGGGCTTTGTCTGTCCGGATACAGCAAGGACGGCGGGGAACTTTATGCGAAGCTGGGTTTGCCGGTTCCGGAGAAGAAAGCGGCGTGAAACGACGATTTAACAGGTTTCGACATTGAGGGAGATAACGCGCATGAGCGACGGAGACACAAACCCCGACAGGAAAGAAAAGCCAGACGATAAAGACGCGCGCGTGCGGGGCGCCATCGGCTGGTGGCGCCGGATCACGGACGATACGATCGGCGATCCCGGCGCGCTGGCGCGATTGCGGCGGGCGACACGCCCTGTCGAGGCCTGGGCGGAGCCGGAAACCGCACGCCTCTATCGCGCTCTCGGTTTCAAGTCAGAACAGCGGGAATATTACGCCGAAGCAGCCGCCATTCTGGCCATGACGCTGGCGCATGTGAGGGAGAACAAGGGCCGCAGGCTCGGTGTGGCGCTCGGCGCGGGCGATCCGCCGGTCATGCATCCGCTGCGTCTGCGCCGTCTCGCCAGCGCACGCAACACGGCGGAAATCCTGCGTGGCTTTCGTGAGGCGATCGCTCTGCTGAAAGGTGAAGCGCCTGTCGGCGATCTCACCGAATGCGTGCTCGACTGGACCGATCGAAACAGGAGCGAAGGCAGGCGATCGCGCTTTCTCTTCGATTATCACGGTGCGCAGCCGCCGGACGAGGCCGCGCCGTCACCTGATGAATCGCCTGCCGAAGCCACTTCATAAAAGGAGGTACAACCATGAGCCGTTTTCTGCAGATTCATTCCCTGACCTTTCACGGTCCTTCCAACATCAACCGCGACGACACGGGGCGTCCCAAAACCGCCATGATCGGCGGCGTCGAACGCCTGCGCCAGTCCTCGCAAGCCATCAAGCGCGCCATCCGCACCTCGGAAGAGTTCGCGCGCAGTATGCAGGGCCATCTCGGCTCACGCACGCAGCGGCTCGGCGACGATCTGCTCGCCGCGCTCGCACGGGAAGGCATTCCCGCCGACAAGGCGCTGGAAGCGGCGCGCGCGGTCGCCAGCGTCTTTGGCAAGGTCAGGCCGCTCAAGGACAAGGAAGGCAAGAAGTCCGCCAAGGGAAAAGGCAAGCCGGCCAACGATAGCGCAGCGGACAAGCCGGAGAAGAAGGACGAGGCGTGGATCGAGCAACTTGCCTTCGTCAGCCCGACGGAACGCGAACGCGCGCATGCGCTCGCATTGCGGATCGCAAACGGCGAAAATATCGATCTTGCGAAGGAAACGCCGCTGCTGCACGTCGATACCGCCGTCGATATCGCCATGTTCGGCCGTATGCTCGCCGACAACGCGCAGTTCAACCGCGAGGCTGCGGTGCAGGTGGCGCATGCCTTCACCACCCACGAAGCCGTGGTGGAGAGCGACTATTACACCGCGATGGACGACGAAAAGCCCGTCGAGGAAGATGTCGGCGCTGGCTTCATCGGTGCGACCGGATTCGGTTCCGGCGTTTATTATTCGTATGTCTGCATCAACGTCGAACTGCTGACGAAAAATCTCGGCGGCGACGCCGGTCTTGCGCGACGGGCGGTCGAGGCGTTTGCGCACGCCTTCGCGACGGTGACGCCGAGCGGCAAGATCAACAGTTTCGCCAATCACGGCCGGCCCGGCTTCATTCTCGCCGAACGCGGCGACATGGCGCCGCGCACGCTCGGCGGCGCTTTCGCGCGCGCTGTTGACGCCGAAAATCCCATGCATAACTCGATCACGGCGCTGAAGACCTATCGTGAAAATCTCAACAAGGCGTACGGCGACTGCGCTGAGGCCTGCAAACCGATGAATGTGGAGAAAGGCGAAGGGTCTCTGCGGGAGATCTGCGCCTTCCTTGCGGAGGGCGTCGCCCATGCCTGAATTTCTCGCCTTCAGACTCGCGGCGACCATGGGCAGTTTCGGCGTCGCCGCCGGCAATTTTTCGCGCGGCACGGAGGCGGTCCCCGGTCACAGCCTTGTCGTCGGCCTCATCGGCGCGGCGCTCGGGCTTGAGCGCGAGGACGAACGTCTGCTGTCCCTGTCGGATGGTCTGCGCATTGCCCTTGCTATGGAATCGCGCGGAGCGCCTCTGCGCGATTTTCACACCGTTCAAAGCCGTAGGGAGCGGCGCGGTCCGCCGCCGCGAACGCGCAAGGCGACGCTGGAAGATGCCGAGCCCTACACGACGCTTTCCGAACGCGATTATTATTGCGACGTCGTTGTGACTGTCGCCGTCGCGCGCCAGGCCGGCCCGTTCACGCTCGCAGACATGTGCGAGGCGCTGCTGAGGCCGCGCTTCACGCTCTATCTCGGGCGCAAATCCTGCCCGCTTGCAGCGCCGCCGCATCCGCTTGTCATCGAAGCGGAGCGCGCGGCGGATGCCTTGGTCGACTATCGTAAACGGACAGAAAATTTGCGGTCGATGTTCCCGATCGTCTGGCGCGATACGCTGGCGGCGATCGCCGACGCGCGGCTCGATCCCGCGAACAACGGGCGCCGTTCGCGCCGCCGGACTCTGCCTGGCGCGCGTTCGACCTGGAGCTATCGCCTGCTGGAAGAACTGACTCTTGATGCCCGGAGCGAAAAGCCATGACGGAGCAGTTTTACCTTACGCGGGCCAGTCTCAAGCGCGATGCTGAAATCGGCGCAATCGCGCGTCTTCTCGCACCTGACGAGGATGACGCGCGCATTGCAGCCAATCATCGCCTTGCATGGTCGCTGTTTTCCGGCAACCCAGGAAAGGTTCGCGACTTTCTCTGGCGCGAGGAAGCGCCGGGTCGCCTCATCATTCTGTCGCCGTCTGCTCCCGAACCGGGATCGGCGATATTTGACGTGGAGACGTGTCCGTTTGCGAGAGAGCCGCGCAACGGCGAGAGGCTGGCCTTCGCGCTGCGGGCGAACCCCACCGTTTCGCTCGCGCGGCACGGGCGCAAGGCGAACGGCAAGCGCAGGAGCGGCAAGCCGGTCGATGTCATCATGCACGCCCTTCATTCCGCGCCGGGCCGGCGCGGCGCTGACGGGAAAATGCATACGACCCTGCGGGCCGGAGAGGGCCGCGCTTTCCTCCGCGACGCACTGGTGGGCTGGCTCGACGACGAGCAGGACGGGGATCCGCGCCGTCCGGCGCTGGACTGGCTGACGCGGCAGGGCGAAGGCAAGGGATTTCGGATCGACCGGGATCTGACGCAGGTCGTCTCCTATCGGCGCGTGGCTTTGCCGCGATCCGGGAAAGAGCGTCCGGCCGTGATTGGTCAGGTCGATTTTGAGGGAATCCTGACCGTTACGGATGAACGGGCATTCGCCATGTCTCTGCGCGCAGGATTCGGCCGGGCCAAAGCGTTTGGGCATGGGCTTATGCTACTCGCGCCCGCACCTCTGCAGGAAACGGGTTCGTGACCATGCTACCGGGCCTCACTCCGCCGCGTCCGATTCCGTTGAAGGATCGCGCCTCCATCGTCTTCGTCGAGAAAGGGCAGGTCGACGTGCTCGATGGCGCGTTTGTCGTCGTCGATGTCAACGGCGTGCGCACCCATATCCCGGTCGGTGGACTCGCCTGCATCATGCTGGAGCCGGGAACGCGCATCAGTCACGCGGCGGTCGGCCTTGCGGCGCGGTCGGGCACCCTGCTCGTCTGGGTCGGCGAGGGCGGCGTGCGTCTTTATGCGGCGGGCCAGCCGGGCGGCGCGCGCGCCGCCCGGCTGCTGCATCAGGCGCGCCTCGCGCTTGATCCGGATCACCGGCTGGCGGTTGTGCGCAAGATGTTCGCCATGCGCTTCGACGAACCCGCGCCGGAGAGGCGCTCGATCGACCAGCTGCGCGGCATCGAGGGCGCTCGCGTCAAGCGCATTTACGAAGGCCATGCCGCGCGCTGCAACGTGAAGTGGCGCGGACGTCGCTACGACGTCGGCGATTTCGACATGAGCGACACGCCCAACAAATGCATTTCGGCCGCCACCTCCTGCCTCTACGGCATTGCGGAGGCCGCCGTTCTCGCGGCCGGCTACGCGCCGGCCATCGGTTTTCTGCACACCGGAAAGCCGCTTTCCTTCGTTTACGACGTCGCCGATGTCTACAAGTTCGAAGGCGTCGTCCCTCTGGCTTTCGACATCGCCGCGAAGGCGCAGCGCGGCGCGCTGGAAGGCGCGGTGGAAGGCCATGTGCGCCGCGCCTGCCGCGATCTGTTCCGGCGCAGCGACATTCTCGGCCGGCTCATACCCGGCATCGAGGAGATGCTGGCCGCGGCCGGCGTCCCCCCACCGGAAGCGCCGACCGATTCGCAGCCGCCGGCCTTCGCCGATGCGCCGGGAGGTGGCGATGCTGGTCATCGTGGTTGAAAACGCGCCCCCGCGTCTGCGCGGACGTCTGGCCGTCTGGCTGCTGGAGGCGCGCGCTGGCGTCTATGTCGGTGTTTACTCCGCGCGAACGCGCGACATGATCTGGAAGCAGGTGGAAGAGAACATCGGCGAGGGCAATGCCGTTATGGCCTGGGCCGCGCCCACGGACAGCGGATTCGCGCTGGCGACCTGCGGCGCGAACCGCCGTATCCCCGTGGATTTCGACGGCCTGCCGCTGGTGAGTTTCCTGCCCGAGGCGGCTCTGCCGCCAGAGGAACGGCACGTTAACAAGGGTGGCAGGACCCGCTGATAGCTGTCCAGAAACACCGGCAAAAATCCGGTGCGCTGTTTGACAATCAAATCCGAATGGCGAATCAATAGCTTCTCGCAAGAGTGTTCCCCGCACACGCGGGGATGAACCGTTTTATAGACTGTTGTACGTCCCGGTCTCGTTGTGTTCCCCGCACACGCGGGGATGAACCGCCGTCATCTCTCCGCCCATCGGCGGCAGATTGGTGTTCCCCGCACACGCGGGGATGAACCGGTGGTCGTCTTTGCATGGCATCATGCCGTTCTGTGTTCCCCGCACACGCGGGGATGAACCGGTTTTATCCGCCCCGTCCGCAATTCCTATGTCGTGTTCCCCGCACACGCGGGGATGAACCGCAACCACACGGGTTTTGCCTTTCGTTCATTCAGTGTTCCCCGCACACGCGGGGATGAACCGGTTTCAAATTCGCGGATTGTGCCGATGGCCCCGTGTTCCCCGCACACGCGGGGATGAACCGTACTTCTGGTTTGAGCACGCAGAGCGCAACGCGTGTTCCCCGCACACGCGGGGATGAACCGTGATTGGTCTGGGTTTGCCGATGATGTGACGCGTGTTCCCCGCACACGCGGGGATGAACCGCAGGCGGTCCATCGCCAAAATTGCAAGAACAAGTGTTCCCCGCACACGCGGGGATGAACCGGTGATGCAACTGCCTTTCTCGCGGCGTTGAATGTGTTCCCCGCACACGCGGGGATGAACCGGCAGCGAGACCGCCCGCAGTCAGAAACGCTGCGTGTTCCCCGCACACGCGGGGATGAACCGGCCTTCACGATAGGTCCAGCGCCATCCTTGACGTGTTCCCCGCACACGCGGGGATGAACCGAGCCCTCACCGAATATCGACATCTGCGGCGACGTGTTCCCCGCACACGCGGGGATGAACCGCCCGCGTCCATGATGGCGATGGCTTTCTCGGCGTGTTCCCCGCACACGCGGGGATGAACCGACCTCTGCAGAACGGACGATGCCCACGCAGCTGTGTTCCCCGCACACGCGGGGATGAACCGGTTGCGTCGTCCAACTGCTTAAGATCAAGATAGTGTTCCCCGCACACGCGGGGATGAACCGGCTACAGGTTCGACCCCGACGAAATTCTGGAAGTGTTCCCCGCACACGCGGGGATGAACCGCGCCGTCCGTCAACCTAAAAGAGGTTGTAGCCGTGTTCCCCGCACACGCGGGGATGAACCGAAACATGCGACCAGTAAGGCAGCGAGACCGCCGTGTTCCCCGCACACGCGGGGATGAACCGATGATTGAAGCTCGCAGGCAGGCGAACTTGCTGTGTTCCCCGCACACGCGGGGATGAACCGCCGGGATCGTGCTCGATCAGTTGCGAGTGGCCGTGTTCCCCGCACACGCGGGGATGAACCGCAGCAAGCGCGGCACCTGTGCGAAGTCGTAAGGTGTTCCCCGCACACGCGGGGATGAACCGTGGGGGAACCCATTTACAACACGACAGGCGGCGTGTTCCCCGCACACGCGGGGATGAACCGGGTGATGACGGTTCGCTGGTTATTGATCGCCAGTGTTCCCCGCACACGCGGGGATGAACCGGTTTTATACACGGAAGCGGACGGCAGGGGAAAGTGTTCCCCGCACACGCGGGGATGAACCGCTGGATTGCATCAATAACCACTGGCTTCTTTCGTGTTCCCCGCACACGCGGGGATGAACCGGCAGAACCGTCTTCCGACGTGTAGCCGTCCGTGTGTTCCCCGCACACGCGGGGATGAACCGCCGGAGCCGTCGCCGGAGCCGTCGCCGTCGCCGTGTTCCCCGCACACGCGGGGATGAACCGCAAAGCGTCGTTCCAGTCGCCTTTGATCAGTTGTGTTCCCCGCACACGCGGGGATGAACCGCTATGAGCCAGAAAATGTACGATGACGGGCAGGTGTTCCCCGCACACGCGGGGATGAACCGCACTGGCGCAAGGTGGCGGCCGTTATGGACGCGTGTTCCCCGCACACGCGGGGATGAACCGGCTGCTGGCGCTACGCGCGACCGCGTTGCGACGTGTTCCCCGCACACGCGGGGATGAACCGGTCCGCTTGCCGGTCTTTTTGGAACCGCCACAGTGTTCCCCGCACACGCGGGGATGAACCGGTGGCGCGAGTAATATATGAGCCATCCATCCTGTGTTCCTCGCACACGCGGGGATGAACCGCGCGCCTGCGCTTCCGCGATCAGCTTTCGCAGGTGTTCCCCGCACACGCGGGGATGAACCGGCATAGCCCATATAGGCAGGGTCCGGCTTCGAGTGTTCCCCGCACACGCGGGGATGAACCGAACTCGACTCAGGACGGTACCGGGGTTCTTATGTGTTCCCCGCACACGCGGGGATGAACCGCAGATCGACGTGCTGCGGCGCGGCGGCGACCGGTGTTCCCCGCACACGCGGGGATGAACCGTTGAACTATCCGAAATGGACGCCCGGCAGATTGTGTTCCCCGCACACGCGGGGATGAACCGATAAGTGGAGCGCGGCGAGGAGCGCGGCGAGGGTGTTCCCCGCACACGCGGGGATGAACCGCATTGCGGCGCGGAGGACCCGGCCAGGGCGGGGTGTTCCCCGCACACGCGGGGATGAACCGATGAAATCGGGGAAGCGCAGCGCGTCATTGACGTGTTCCCCGCACACGCGGGGATGAACCGCCTATCTCTTTTGATCGCTTTGTTGTGGTCACGTGTTCCCCGCACACGCGGGGATGAACCGGCTACTGCGTCAGCAATTTGCTGTGCGCGCGCGTGTTCCCCGCACACGCGGGGATGAACCGGGCTTATCCCGCCCGTTCAGATTTGAGGCCACGTGTTCCCCGCACACGCGGGGATGAACCGTTCTTGCGCTGGCGCGGGTTGCTCATGCGGCCGTGTTCCCCGCACACGCGGGGATGAACCGTACGAGGAAAGCCAGCTTGCCAAGGGCGAGAAGTGTTCCCCGCACACGCGGGGATGAACCGGCCTGGGCCGGCCGGTGGCTGGCTGAGGTCCTGTGTTCCCCGCACACGCGGGGATGAACCGTCCCTGAGGACCCGGCCCGGAAGGTGTTCCCCGCAAGCGCGGGGATGAGCTAGTGTGTCGCCAAGCACCGTCCAAAACGATGCCCTGAAATCGGCTGTCTCTGGATTCAAATGGAAATGACCGTGTTGCCATTCATCGGTTTTCGATGTTTCATTGTTGTGATAAGCGTCGTTTCGACGAACCACGTTCAGCAAGCGCCGTCGACGCGAGGCCGAATTAGCCGTTTAACGCCGATTGCTGCTGCAGACCCTGTTCGTCCAACAGGTCGATGAACATGTCTTCCAGTTGGGTTGCGGGCATTTCGTGGACGTTTTGGACGTCGAGTTGGCCAACTGCGAACGCAAATTTCAGACATTTTACCGCCATGTCGCGATCCGGGAACCTGTGGCCGCGGCGATATGCAAATCCGAGAGCACGCCAGCCGCGATATAATGTCTTCAGCAATTCTCGCGTTGTCGCATAGCGGGCCCGTTCGCTCGTCCAAAACCATCGAGAGTTAGTCAGCTGCAGTCTCGGCGGCAAGGAGCCGTTGAGCGCATGGGCGAACAGGTAGGCCGCGCCGATAAATTTATCCCGGGAACCACGAGGCTCGGGCCGGGATCGACAGTCCCATTCATCCTGCAGGACAAGCAGGTCGCGAATGGCAATGGTGCGCTCCAAGGCTGTTTGCCCAGCCTCATCCATCGGACCCACGAAGCTGACTTTGCCGGAGGACGCGATAATGACATCGTCGGGATGTGGATACAGCGCCGTATGCGGATTTCTGGCCATGCGCTCGGACTCGAGCAGTTCGTAACAGCATTTCTTGTAGTCTGCCCAGAAGGTGCGGCTCGACTCGAGTTCTCCGGCTTCCTCCCGTTCGATTTTCATGATGGTTTCCAGCATTCTGTGCTGCATGTAGGGGCTGCCTTTGAGCGCCGTCTGTTGCGCAGCCCGAACCAGGGCCGTCGTCGCGTCCATCTCGAAGATGCGATCGCCCTCGCGAACCTGTAATTTTTGCCTGGACGCCCTGATCAGAGCGCTTTTCGTTGGCTGTTGCTCGATCGACAGGGCCTCGGGCTCCGATCGGCGTGGCCGGCCTTTGGGGTTGCCGGATCGTCCCGGTTTGAATCGTGTGTCGCGTGCTGGGGCAGGGTGCGTTCTTCCCATGATTGTATGCTCCCTTATCTGGGCCAGATTCTCGTCGGCAGGGTTCTTACGGCGGCTCATCCTCCAACCCTCCGCTTCTTGCGCAGGGAAGATCGCAATGCCGCCTCAACCGGTCGGTCATCGAAATCGATGCCGCGTTCGCTGTCGATCGCTTCGAAGGTCTTGCCGGTCGATGCCATCGTCGCCTGCTTGCCGGTCAGGTGCTCCCATCGCCTGACAATGGTATCGCAATAGGCGGGATCGTATTCGATGAGACGCGCAAGCCTTCCGCATGTTTCCGCTGCGATCAACGTCGAGCCCGAACCGCCAAAAACGTCGAGCACGATGTCCGCACGCAAGGAACAGTCCTTTATGGCGTCTGCGACAAGAGTCACGGGTTTGACCGTCGGATGCATTGCGAGCTCATCGGCGCGTTTGCCGGAAAGGCTGCTGATCCCGGCATAGTCCCAGACGTTCGTGCGATGACGGCCGGACTCGCCAAGGCCGAAATTGTTGAGGTGGGGACCTGAGCCGTACTTGAACACAAAAATCAGCTCATGCTTCGAACGATAGAATGTCCCCATTCCGGCATTCGACTTGTTCCATACGCAGACGTTTTTGAGCTCGGAGAATATGGCTTCACCGGCTTCCAGAAGCTCGCCCATATGCCGCCAGTCCATGCATACGAAAGCAATGGCCCCGTCCCTGCAGTGGGCCGCTGCCGCGCCCAGCGTTGTTGTCAGGAATTGCGTGAACTCCTGACGGGTCATTTCTCCGCAGGCCATTGCGAAGTCCTTGTGGCGCACCGCGCCGAGACCCGAGACATTGTCCGAAATAGGAACGTTGTAGGGGGGATCGGTGAAAATGAGTGCAGCCCGGTCCGCACCCATCAGCCTGTCCACGGTCGAGGAGAGCCGGGCGTCGCCGCATAGCAGGCGATGACGACCGATCGACCAGAGATCGCCCGGCTGCGTGACCGGGTGCTTTGGCGGCTCGGGGATAAGATCGGCGGGATCTTTCTTTCGCGCGGAGGATTCGCTGGCGAAGTCGAGCGTGAGATCAATCTCGGCCGGCGAGAATCCCGTCAGGTCCAGGTCGAAATCGAACTTGATGAGATCCTGGAATTCGATTGCGAGAATCTCCGGGTCCCACCCGGAGTTCAACGCGATCTTGTTGTCAGCCAGAACATAGGCGCGACGTTCCTCGCTGCTCATATGCGACAGATGAATGGTCGGAACATCCGTCAGGCCCAATTCTTTTGCTGCCGCGACGCGGCCGTGGCCGGCAATGATTTCGAGGTCTTCGCCGATGAGCACAGGATTAGTGAATCCGAAGCGCCGGATGCTTGCGACGATCTGTCTGATTTGTCGCTTCGAATGCACGCGGGCATTGCGCGGATTGGGGCGCAGCCGCTCAATGGCGATCCGCACGATATCAGGCATGGGGGTCATTTAGTCGCTCCAGTCTGGTGAACCCGGTCACACACGAATGCAAAACTGGACGCTGATCAGAACGCGGGCTGGCGGACGCGCAGAACTTTGTCGCCAAAGTCACGGAGCGATTTGAAGTGGGGATCGCCGCAGCGTCAATGAGCTGTTGTTGAGCGCTACGGTGCAGGTTTTTGTTTTAATGACCTTTCAATCGGCCTTTAAACGGCTTTCAAAAGTGCTTTTAGTGCTTTTGGCTATTTAATCGGTCTCTTTCGACTATTGGTCAGATTTGGCAGATGTCGAATCGCGCGGCGTGATCGCCGCGATTTGAAGCGGTTATGTAACAAGACTCGTTTTCGTGAACTAGCGGGTGCCTTCGACGCTCAAACCGTCGCCGGGCAGGCTATGTTGTGCGAAGGCATGACCATCCCGTCGTTTTGCATCGACCGCACAGAATCCAGTATTCAGGCAATCGTATCCCGCCAAATGACTCCGACGGATCAACTGCCGGCGATCATGTCCCGGTCCCGGCCATCGCAATCCCGCGATACGCCGGTAAATTCCCGCATAGCTGCAACCCAATCCCGCGTTCCAACAATTGCGTCCCGGACGGTGACAATCGGAACCCGCAATACGACCACGTTCCATGATCATTTGCCGATAAATTCCCTGTTCCCCCCCCCAAAAGTTTCCCTGTTAGTGCGCAAAAAATTCCCTGTTCCGTGACGTAGGGAAATCGTTGCCAACCCACTGTTCTTTCACGGTTTGATGGGTTGCAAGGTCGCCTTTAGCTCTCAGTTTTCCAAATTTCCTTGTTTTTTCCCTGTTTATCAGGGAAAGCTCGCGAGAGACCGGTTCGCCTGGACTGCCTCCGCCACCAAACCCTCCTCGCAAACCCTGCGACTTTCGCCGTTCTTCGGGAGCGCCGTAGTTTCCGCGTCTTAGCTCTCTCTGCGGGTGCAAGTTGTGACCGAGACAATGGAGACTGAGCTGGCGTCTAAAAGGTCGACCAGTCTGGCACAGTCGGACAGGGACCCTGTCAGGCGATCAACCTTG
>JBFWRC010000020.1:0-89930 GCA_050249115.1 Beijerinckiaceae bacterium | reverse complement strand
CAACGGACTGTTGTGGAACCTTGTCAACGTGGCCATAGCCGCTTTTCTGCTGCTGCGGCGGCGCGTCCCCGCCGCCCCGGCGCCGGCGTGAAACCATACTGGTCAAATCGCCGGACACGCCTTACATGGCGACAACCTTGGCCACTGCCGATCCCATGCGATTCGTGAGAGAGGCCTGCGGCCCGGTGGCGACGCCGACCGCCTGGGCGTGGGCCGCCGTGGCTCCAGCCGATCCCAGCGCCGCCAAGGCAAGACTGCAGGCGATGTTCCTGGCGTTCGTCGTAATTGCGATGCCGATGATGTTCATTGTTCCCTCCGGTTTGGGCGCGCAGGCGTCGCGGCGCGCATATTGAGCCCGTTTTGATATGTTCTTTGCCGGCAATGGCCGGATGACCGATTTATTATGATAAAACTGCCTTGATTTTATCCGCTTGGCAAGGCCGGTAACTTTTATTTTAGGCGCTCAGGCCCGTATTGCGCAAAATCTTCCTGCCACCCGCACGGCGAGGAAATGGCAAAGAAACGCCAAGAAAACATCCGTACTTGCCCGTGAGGAGTCAATTCGCCCGCGGCCATCGACATGGCGCGGATGGGTGCGCGGCGTTGCGTCTGCGCCAATTACGATTCGAAAACGCTACCGCCCCAGGATCCGGTCGAACAGCGGCATGGCGACAATCGCGCTGGCCGCAACGAGAACATAGGCGACGGTCCGGTAGCCGGCCTCGCTCGAGCCCTTGAATACGCGCGCGCCGATAGCCAGCCCCGCCGAATAGAGCGGCCAGGCAATCAGCGCATAGACCACGACATCGAACGTGAAAAACCCGCGGAAGAAGAAAATGATGTCCGACATCGTGGAAACCAGCGAATAGAACACCATGATATTCGCCCGGATCACCGCAGCCGCCGACATCGACGACAGAAAATACGCGATCACGACCGGCCCCGAGACCCCGGTTGCACCGCCGGAAAAGCCGGCGAACGCGCCCACCCCCATTGAGACAGGAATCGTCGGCGTGCCGCGGTAGCGCCAGCCCGAGACCAGCACCGCCAGCATGAACAGGACGATCATCGTCAGCGCCCAGCGCAGATAAAGCGGATCGGCATTGGCCAGCACCCAGGCGCCGGCCGGAATCATGCACCAGGCCGCGACGATGAGCGGCGCTACCTCGCGCTTGTTGCACTTGGGGATATAGGCGTAGCCATAGGGCGTCGCGCTGAGCAGGTCGAACAGATAGAAAACCGCCACCGCCTTGCGCGGACCGATGATCGACGCCGTCAGCGGAATGAAGATCAGCGCGCCGCCGAAGCCGGAAAAACCCCGCACCACGCCGCCGACGAGCACCACCGCCGCCACGAACCATGTTGACGGCGTTATCAGGAGCGCCCAGGCATCGTGCCCGAAGGCGCTCAAAGTAGCTCCGATATTGGCCAGCATGGCGAACAGCGCCCCCTCGTTTGCAGGCTGATGCTGGCGTTACAGGGCCACCGCCTGTAAGCCTTGCCCATGCGCACGAGCCCGATTCGCATTATTGGCATCGACCCCGGCCTCCGCAATTGCGGATGGGGGATCGTCGAGTCCGATGGCTCGCGCCTGACCTTCGTAGCCTGCGGGACGATTCATTCCAATGCCAAACTGGATCTGGGTTCGCGCCTGCGCCAGTTGCACGACGGACTGAGCGCTGTCATTCACGCGCATATGCCGGAGGAGGCCGCTGTCGAAGAAACATTCGTCAACCGCGATCCGCAGTCGGCGCTCAAGCTCGGACAGGCCCGCGGCATCGCCATGGTCGTTCCCTCGCTCGCCGGATTGCCTGTGGCCGAATATGCCGCCAACGTTATCAAGAAGACAGTCGTCGGCGCCGGCCACGCACAGAAGCAGCAGGTCGCCATGATGATCGGAATTCTCCTGCCGAAGGCCGGCCCGCAAAGCGCCGACGCCGCTGACGCCCTGGCTGTCGCCATCTGCCATGCGCAGCACCGGGGCATTCGAAAGATAGAGGTCGCCTGAATACGGCCCTGCCGGACGCAAGTGCGCGGTTTGCAACCGCAGGGCATTTCGCTAGACTCGGGGCAAACAAGCAGCAGGTGGAGATATCCATGGACGACCGGCCCGGCGTGACGCAGCCGCAATTTGTCTGGCCTGGAGACGGCCTCGCCCGTGTGCCCTACCGCGTTTACACGGACGAATCTCTGTACGCGCTCGAGCAGGAGCGCATCTTCCGCGGGCCGGTGTGGAATTTCATCGGTCTCGAAGCGGAACTGAAGAACGCCGGCGACTACAAGAACACATGGATCGGCGACACGCCCGTCATCGTCCTGCGCAAACCGGACGGCGCGATCAATGCGCTCGTCAACCGCTGCGCGCACAAGGGCTCGCTGGTCTGCTACAAGTCCTACGGCAACGTGAAAGAGTTGACCTGCGTCTATCACAACTGGGTTTACGATCTCGACGGCAAGCTTACCGGAGTTGCCTTCAAGCGCGGCGTCGGCGGCAAGGGAGGCGTTCCGGAGGACTTCGACCAGTCGCAGCACGGATTGCAACGTCTGCGCGTGGAAACCTATGGCGGCATGATCTTCGGCACGTTCTCGGACGAGACACCGCCGTTCCGCGATTATATCGGCAAAGAACTTACGGACAATATCGACCGCGTTTTCATCAAGCCGCTCAAGGTGCTCGGCTATCACAGCCAGATTCTGCCGAACAACTGGAAGCTCTACGCGGAAAACAACAAGGACTCCTATCACGCGAGCCTGCTGCATGTTTTCCACAATACGTTCGGCGTCGTGCGACCAACCATGGGCGGCGGCATCAAGATTTCCGGCAGCGGCTGGCACCACCTCAGCTACACAGAGCGCACCGACCTCAAGGACGATCACATCGCGAAAGAGAAAGTACGCTCCCTGAAAGACCAGTACAGCCTCAAGGATTCCACCATGATGGAGCACCGGCTGGAGTTGGGCGACAACATAACCAACGCCATCCAGACGGTCTTCCCCACCCTCGTCGTCCAGCAGATCCTCAACGCCCTTGCGGTGCGCCAGCTCATTCCGCGCGGCGTCAGCGAAAGCGAACTCATCTGGACCGTCCTCGGCTTCGAGGACGACGATGACAGCATGACGGAGCTGCGCCTGAAGGTGAACAATCTCGTCGGGCCTGCCGGCCTGATTTCGATGGAAGATGGCTGTGTCGGCGGATGGGTGCAACGCGCGGCGAAAGCCGATGCGAACGCGCAAACGATCATGCCGATGGGCGGCTACGGCGTAGAGCCAAGCCAGGGATCGCGCGTGACAGAAGCCGGCGTACGCGGCTTCTGGAAAGGCTGGCGCGAGCTGATGGGATATTAGACATGGACGCGACTCTCTCCTTCGACGCCGATGCATCGCTGCGCGCGCGCATCCAGAACCTGCTGGCGCAATACGCCCATGCCATCGACGACGACCGTCTCGAGGAATGGTCCTCGTTCTTCCTTCCCGATGGCGAATACCGAATAACCAGCCGCGAAAATTTCGAGCGTGGCCTGCCGCTCGCGCTCGTTTATTGCACCGGGACCGGGATGCTCGACGACCGCATTTCTGCGTTACGCACCGCGAATATCTACGAACCGCATACCTATTGCCACATCGTGGGCGCGCCGGAAATCTTGTCCGCTGGTAGCCGCCGCTACGAAACGCGCACCAATTTCACGCTGCTGCGTACGATGTCCGAAGGCGCGATGTCGATATTCGCTTGCGGCAAATATCTCGACACGATTGCGGAAACCGGCGACGGGCTCAAATTCGCCAGGCGGCATATCGTGCTGGACTCCCGGCGCATAGATACCCTGCTCGTCATCCCTGTGTGAGCCGCAGCCAAAGCCGGATATTATCAGCACTCCAATATAAAGAGTGCCAAACTTTGTTTACAAACTTTTTACCAGACACGTGTTGTCCTTGAGCATGGCGCGCCATTAATTTCTCCTGATAGAAAGGAGTCTGGCAATGGCATCGGAAAGCTTCAGGAAACAACTCGCGGGCTACAGCCTGACGACGGCGAATATCTTGTACCACATGCCCGATCACCCGCATGTGCTGCAGACATATGTCTGGCAGGACTACGATCTGCACCCGCATTTTCCCGAACTGAAAAGATTTCTCGATTTCTGGACGGAAAAGCTGGAAGGGCCGCTGCATTCCGTCAGGGTCGCCCACCGCAAGCTGATCAAGCCGGCCGAAATTGCGCTGGTCGGAAACGAATACCGTCTGCATTAGACCGACGGATCAGACGCCTGCCGCCGCAGAACCGGCAATGAAGCGGCGGCGCGTGTCTGCAAAATCTATCAGCTTCTTTTCGACAAGCTGGTTTATGCTTCCGTCCGGAAACGCGCCGCTGCTGTCGCGTGCGCCGGCGGGAATGCCTGTCAGGATTTCGATTCCCTCGTCGGCATGCGAAACGGGATAGACTGCAAAAAGTCCTGCAGCGCAGGCTTCGCGCACATCGGCGCGCAACATGAGATTCTTGACGTTCGCCTTAGGAATGAGAACGCCCTGTTCGCCCGTAAGGCCGCGCGCCTTGCAGATATCGAAGAAACCTTCGATCTTTTCGTTGACGCCGCCTATGGCCTGCACCTCGCCATTCTGATTGATGGAGCCGGTTACGGCCAAACCTTGTTTGACCGGCGCTTCGGCAAGCGACGACAACAGGGCGTAGAGTTCGGTGGAGGATGCGGAATCGCCGTCCACGCCGCCATAGGATTGTTCGAACACCAGGCTTGCCGCAAGCGAGATTGGCGCTTCGCGCGCATAGCGTGCTGAAAGAAATCCTTGCAGGATAAGAACTCCCTTGCTGTGCAAAGGGCCGCCCAGAAACACTTCGCGCTCGATATCGGCGAACTCGCCGGTTCCCACGCGCGTGCGCGCTGTTATCCGCGTCGGCTTTCCGAAGGCGAACGCGCCCGTTTGCAAGACCGACAGGCCATTGATCTGCCCGATAGCAACGCCATCGGTATCGATTGAAATGTATTCACGCAGTATCTGTTCGTGCATCCGCTCGCGAATGCGGTCGAGACGGCGAATTTGCTCGGCAATGGCCCGTTCGACATGTTTGCTTTCGATCGGAACTGTCTCTTCCTTTTGCGCCCAATAGGACGCCTCCCGGATTAGGTCCGCCAGCACTGCGACGCGCAAGGTCAGCCGCTCCTTGTCGTCACTCAACCGCGCGGCGCGTTCAATCACGGCAGCGCATGCGCCTGCCGTCAGGGCGCAGTCCGCTGTCTTTTTCGCGATAGCCCCCAACAGCCGGCAGAACTGCTGGCTCGCCTCGGGCGTCCAGTCGATGACCTCGTCGAAATCGGCCGCCACCTTGAACAATTCGCTGAAATCGAGATCTGCTTGCTGCAAGACATAAAAGGTTTCGCGCTGGCCGATCAGGACCACCTTGACGTCCAGCGGTATCGGCTCCGGCTCCAGCGTTACTGTCGTCGCCGTTGTCATGCCCGTAGTCGGCATCTCGATTGCAATGGATTGCGACCGCAGACAACGCTTGAGCGCCTGCCAAGAGCCTGGCATCATCAGCAGCCGTTCCGCATCGATCACGAGATAGCCGCCATTGGCGCGATGCAGAGCGCCCGGCTTGATCAATGTGAAATCCGTCAGCATCGCGCCCATATGCGGCAGATATTCGATGCGGCCAAGGAGATGCCCGAGCCCCGGGTGATCGAGAAACTCGACCGGCGCGCCGTCTTTACCGGGGTGGCTGACTACGACATTGGCCCTGAACCTGTTGAACATCGCATCCAGCGGCGTCGCCTGGCCCATTCCCGGATCGCCACCCCCGCGCATCTCTTCGCTTTGCTGTGCGGCGCGCACGAAAAGCGAGGCGCTGTCGGCCAGTTGCTCGCGGACACGCATGATGTGGTCGCGCACCGCATGCAGGGAATAGAAGCTCTGCAAGACTTCTTCCATCGCCCGGTCGACTGCAACGCCCGCAAGCTGCCTGTTCAGCGCATGCACTTTCTCGCGCCTGTCCTTGTCGAGACGCGGTATCGATTGCATGATGTCCTGCAGCTCCGACTGCACGGCCTTGATCTTTTCCTGCGCCGCTTCGCGCCGGTCTTGCGGCCATTTCTGGAAATCTTCCGGCTTCACCGGCTCGCCGTTCTCAACGGGAAACACGGCAAACCCCTGTGGCGTTCTGGCAAGGCCCAACGCGTCGGCTTCGGCCTTTTCCGCCAGAGTTCGCAGCGCCATTTCCTGGGCGTTCTTGAACTCGTTCTCGATAGCGCCGCGCCGGTCCTGGTAGTCTTCGCTCTCGAACACCGCCGGCATGGCCGTCTTGAGCGTTTCGACCAAACCATCCAGTTTGCGCGCAAGCTCGGGGCCGCGTCCGGCCGGCAGACTGAGAGCCAGTGGCCTGTGGTCCTCTTCGAAATTGTTGACGTAAACCCAGTCCTGCGGCGCCGGCTTCGAACGCGCCTTGCCGCGCAGGAATTCCAACACCGCATTGTGCCGTCCGGATCCCGGAATACCGAGCGCGAAAATATTGTAGCCGCGCGCCAGAAGTCCGGTCCCGAATTCCAGCGCTTCGATGGCGCGTCCCTGACCTATCAATCCGTCGACAGGTTCAAGTTCTGCCGTCGTGCGGAAACCGAGCTGTTCGGCATCGCAACGGCGGTAGAGATTTTCACTCGCGAGCGGCGATACGGGCATGACGGCGCCATCCGGATGCTGTTGAACGGTCTGTATTGATAACGCGGGCGAAAAGCCGCGTGCAACCGGGGCATACCGCGCTGCGTCGGGATTTGATCCAGCGCAAACCGTAGCAGGCCCGTCAGACCTTGTATCCCAGGAGTTGCGGCAGCCACAGCGCCAGCGCCGGGAAAATGATGACCAGCGAAATGCGAATGACGTCCGCGTAGAAGAAGGGAAAAATTCCCCGGAAAATCGTGTTGAGGGGTATGTTGCCTGCAACGCCATGCAGAACGAACACGTTCATCCCGATAGGCGGCGTGATCATACCGACCTCGATAGCCATGACGAGGATGATGCCCCACCAGATCGGGCTGTAGCCGAGGTCGATCACCATCGGATAGATGAACGGCAGGGTGATGACCATCGCTGCGATCGTATCGAAGATCGAGCCCAGAACGAGGAACATGGCGAACAGGGCGAAGATGATCGCAACCGGCGGCATCCCGGTCTTGCCAATCATTTCGACAACTTCGGCAGGCATCTTGGTTATCGAAATGAAGCTCGCAAAAATACCGGCGCCGATGATGATGAGGTAGATCATCGCCGTATTGCCCGCAGTCTCGCGCATCACCATGAGCAGCGTGTGCATGTTCAGTTTGCGCCGCCAGACGGCAAAACCGAACGCCACGGCAGCGCCGAGCGCAGCCGCCTCGTTGACCGAGAAAACACCGCCATAGATGCCGCCGATCACGATCAGCATCATCACCAGAACGCCGCCACTATCGCGAATTGCATGTATGCGTCCGGCCCAGTCCGTACGGTCTCCGGCAGGTCCGGCGTTAGGGTTGCGGCGCACCACGATCATGATGGTGATCATGTGAAACAACACTGCCAGAATGCCGGGAATGATTGCCGCAATGAACATCGAGATGACGAACTGCTCTGTCAGAAAGGCGTAGATCACCATGATGACGGACGGCGGTATCAGCATGCCAAGCGTGCCGCCCGCCGCAATCGAGCCCGTGGCCAGCGACGGCTCGTAATTGCGTTTGAGCATTTCCGGCAGCGAGACACGGCCCATGGTCGCAGCCGTTGCGATGGACGAGCCGCAAATCGCGCCGAAGCCGGCGCAGCCGCCGATGGTCGCCAGCGCCAGACCGCCTGGACGGTGGCCGATAAATGCGTAGGCGAGCCTGTAAAGGTCGGATGCGAGCCCGCTGACGTTGGCGAAACTGCCCATCACCAGAAAGAGCGGAATGACGGCCAGCTCTTCGCTGGCCAAGGTCCCAACGCCCTTCGCGGCAACGAGCGAAAACGCCGCCTTCCAGCCGGACAGAAGGCCGAAGCCCACGATGCCGGAAATCGCCATCGAAATACCGATGGGAATCTGCAGCCCGATCAGCAAGAACATGCCAAGCATGCCCAGCGATGCGACGACAATCGGATCCATCAGGCCCCCGCCCCAGATGATTTCGTGGCGTTTGCATGATCCGCATCGCCGGACACGGAAGCTTGCTGACCGCCGTCTATTTCGACGCCATGCCCGCCTGACACAGCATCCTCGCTCGTCATGTCGATGAACAGAACGATGAGCTGCACCGGGATGCACAGCAGCAGCAGCGCGGTGACGCCCATCCACCATGGTGTAACGTTGAGACCCAAAAGCCACGTCGTTTCGCCGGCTTCATACACTTCCATGCAATACAGGATGAATTGCCAGCCCATCACGCAGGTGAACGCGAGCGTGACGACAGACGCCAGAACCGCCACTGCCTTGCGTCCGCCGCGCGGCAGGATGGCGCTCAGAAAGTTGATCGAGATATGCCCCCGTTCGGCAAATGCCGAGGGAAAGAACGACGCGACGATGAGCGCGACAAGCAGCCGGTAGAGATCCGATATCCCGTCGAGCGGATCGGAAAACAGCCAGCGCATCATCACATCGGCAATCGTCAGCATGGCCAGCACCACCAGGCCGATCAGGCCCAGCACCGCCAGCCATTTGCTGAACTGGCGCGATGCATTTTCGAGTCGTGCGAGCATGTGCACCGCGATCTACTTGCTGCTACGCAGCTTTTTCAGCTCATCCTTGACGGCAGCCAGTACTTCCTGCCGCTTCTTGTTGCCGCCCACCCACTTGTCGACGACCTTTTCCATGATCTTGTTATAGGCCTCCCTGTCGGCCTTGTCGGGAACGACAATGGTATGGCTCTTGTCGGCCTTGATGATGGCCATGAGCTTGTCTTGTTGATTGGTAGTCGTCTTCACAAACAGGTCGTCAATCCACTTGCCGGAATATTTCTTGATCAGCGCCTGAACATTGGCCGGCAGGCTGTTGAACTTGTCCTTCGTCATCATCATGCCGATCGGCACGGTGCTGAACAGCTGCATGTAATGGTGCTTGGCGACGTCGTTGATGCGGAACGAGAACATAACGTTCCAGTCCGTCGCAGTACCGTCGAGCACGCCTTTGGAAATGTTCTCGGCAACAACGGTGATCGGCTGGCCGACCGGCGCGACGCCGATCGCCCGCAGGGCCGCGCCAGCAATCGGTCCGCCGGCGCGAAGCTTCATGCCCTTGAGATCGGCGAGCTTCTTTACCGGCTTCGCCGTGTGAAAATTATACGGATAGGTGGTGACGATAAACGGCACGTAGAACTTTTCGTAACCGCGCAGCATGCCTTTCTCGTACAACGCGCGGATGACGTGGCTCGATTCCTTTACGTTTTCGTACAACGTCGGCAATTCGAGCACATCGTTGTCCGGGAAGCGGCCCGGCGTGTAGGAAAACACGACAAACGCGATGTCGGTGACGCCATCGGTCAGGGCTTTGACCTGTGCGGCAGGGTTGGGAACCAGAGCGCCGCCGGGATATGGCTCGATTTTGACGATGCCCTTGCCTTCCTTGTTGATCGCTTCGTACCAGGGCTTCATCACGTCGGCCCAGGTCGATCCCTTCGGTCCGCCGAAGTAGGACAGGCGCAGCGTCACTTCCTTCGCGACAGCGGCAGAGGCGCCAATGGCGGATGCACCGGCTGCCAGCGCGGCGGCGGTTCCAATTGCGAGAATTGTGCGTTTCACGAGATGTCTCCCTTCCCTCGTCTTGAAGTCCCATGGGCTTCGGCAGCTTTGCGCCGCTCACAGCATCATTGAAGAGTAGACTAACGACACATTTCATCGGCGTCTACCCTCGCCATTTTCGGGCTTCGCGAACCCGTTACCTCTCGCCAGCCCAACAATGTGCGATTATGGTCGGCGCATGGATCGCAACATTACTAAACACACTGAGCCGGAATTGACCGGGCTCGACTCCCCGCTCGCCCTGCGGCGGCTTGGCGTTTGCATCGGCATCGGCACGATCGGCTCAATCGGCATGTGGTCTTTCGTCGTGGCGTTGCCTGCCGTGCAGGCGGGTTTCGGCGTCTCGCGCGGCGAAGCATCGTTCCCCTACACGATGACCATGATCGGCTTTGCCTTCGGCGGCGTTCTCATGGGCAAGCTGGCGGATCGCACCGGCATTGTCCTGCCATTGGTGCTCGGCGGCCTCCTGCTGGGTCTGGGCTATTTTGCCGCCGCCGCTGCGCCAAGCCTTACAGTCTACGCCCTTGCTCAACTGGTCGTCGGTCTTGGAACGTCGGCCAGTTTCGCTCCGCTCATGGTCGACATTTCGCGCTGGTTTGTGAAGCGGCGCGGCATTGCGGTCGCTGTAGCGGGCTCCGGAAACTATCTCGCAGGCGTCATCTGGCCGCCGCTGCTCACGCATTTCATTGCATCGCACGGCTGGCGGCCGGTCCATGCGGCTATTGGCGCAGTCTGCATTGCCGTGCTCGTGCCGGCGGCCTTTCTACTGCGCCGGCGCCCGCCGGACGACGCCAACGCCAACGCCGTGCCGGTCAGCCGCTTCGGCGTCATAGAACTGCCGCGGCGCACCATGTTGCTGCTGCTGACAATTGCCGGGGTAGCCTGTTGCGTCGCCATGGCCATGCCGCAGGTGCATCTGGTCGCCTATTGCGCCGATCTCGGCTATGGCGCGGCGCGCGGTGCGGAAATGCTGTCGCTCATGCTGGGGCTGGGCATTGTCAGCCGGGTCCTGTCCGGTCTCATAGCCGACCGGATCGGCGGCCTTGCCGCGTTGATCCTCGGCTCGGCGCTGCAGGGTCTGGCCCTGTTCCTCTATCTGTTCTTCGACGGACTGGTCTCGCTCTACATCATTTCCGGTCTGTTCGGCCTGTTTCAGGGCGGTCTTGTGCCGATGTACGCAGTCATCGTGCGGGAATATTTCCCCGCAGCGCGCGCCGGCGGCACCCTTGGCGTCATCATCATGGCGACCCTGTTCGGCATGGCCCTCGGTGGCTGGATGTCGGGTTACATCTACGACGTCACCGGCTCCTACCGGCTCGCCTTCCTCAACGGACTGTTGTGGAACCTTGTCAACGTGGCCATAGCCGCTTTTCTGCTGCTGCGGCGGCGCGTCCCCGCCGCCCCGGCGCCGGCGTGAAACCATACTGGTCAAATCGCCGGACACGCCTTACATAGTGCAGGCGGCGCTGCGGAGTACGTGCGGATTTGTATTCCCGGGGCCTTATCGATCCTAACGGGAGCTGTCCCCGCCCTTGTCCGTGGACTTGGGCATACGGCGCCCACCTACTTCGTAGGTTTCCCGGGATCGATAATCCCACGGCTCATGTGGCCCGCACCTGACTTTTTGCAAAGCCTGCTCCTTGTCTTCACCCCCGCCAAAAGTGCTGTTTCGCAAACAGGCCCTCGAGCGCCGCGCCGCAGTAGCGGACAGCGTACGCACGACCTTCGCGGAAAAACTGGCTGTCGAAGGCGTAGAACTGTGCCGCCGTGCCTTCGTGCAGAACGTGGCTCTTTACTGGCCCATAGGATCCGAACCCGACACGAAACTTCTACTGATGGCGCTCGCCCATCACGAACTGACGCCCTGCCTTCCGGTCACCATCGGCCCGCGCGGCACGCCGCTCCTGTTTCGCAAATACATCTACGGCCAGCCGATGCAGCAGGGCCCGATGGAAACCTACGAGCCCGCCCACGGCCTGCCGGAGGCGACCCCCGACTTCACCTTCGTGCCGCTGGCGGCCTTCGACCGCCGCGGCTTCCGCATCGGTTACGGCGGCGGCCATTATGACGCAACGCTCGCCCGCCTGCGCGCAACCCGTCCCGGCCCCGCGGTGGGGATCGCCTTCTCCTGCCAGGAAATCGAAGCCGTGCCGGAAGAATCGCACGACCAGCCGCTGGATTTTGTGTTGACCGAGAATGAGCTGATAGACTGCTCGCTGGCGTGGCGGTGACCCTGGCGCGCTCGTTCTTGTCACCTTGGTTCATTGGGCGTAAGCAACCCGAATGACCCTGCGCCTTCTCTTCATCGGCGATATCGTCGGCCGCAGCGGCCGCGAGCGGCTGCTTGGAACCCTGCCCGGCCTGCGCGAGCGCTGGCAGCTCGATTTCGTCGTCGTCAACGGCGAGAACGCCGCCGGCGGTTTCGGCATAACCGAAAAGATCTGCCAGGAATTTCTCGACGCCGGGGCCGATTGCATCACGCTGGGCAATCACGCCTTCGACCAGAAGGAGGCGCTGGTTTTCATCGAGCGCCAGCCCCGCCTCATCCGCCCGGCCAATTATCCTGCCGGAACGCCCGGTCGCGGCGCGAATGTCTTCGAAGCCCGCAATGGCGCCAGCATTCTGGTGATAAACCTCATGGGCCGCATATTCATGGATGCGATGGACGATCCCTTCGCCATCGCCGACCGGGAGCTTTCCGCCTGCCCGCTCGGCCAGGGCTGCGACGCCGTCGTCATCGACATGCACGCGGAAACCACCAGCGAGAAATACGCCATGGGCCACTTCGCCGACGGGCGCGCTTCGCTCGTTGTCGGCACGCACACCCATGTTCCCACCTCCGATACGCAGATCCTGCCCGGCGGGACCGCCTATCAATCCGACGCCGGCATGACCGGCGATTTTGATTCCGTCATCGGCATGCAGAAGAACGAACCTCTTCAGCGCTTCACCCGCAAAATTCCCGGCGGCCGCTTCGAACCGGCGGAAGGCCCTGCAACACTTTGCGGTGTTGCGGTTGAAATTGGCGGCAAAGGGCTGGCCACGAAAGTGTCCTCGGTACAACTGGGCGGCAGGCTGAAAGAAATCGTCCCCGACTTCTGGTGAGACCATGAACGACCGGATTGCGCGATTGCACTGGCTGGCGATCCTGATCGCCGCGATCTGGGCGGTGGAAATCGTGAATCTCGCGACCGGCTATCGCCTGAACCAATGGTTCGGCCTGCTGCCACGCACCGCATGGGGCCTCACCGGTGTTCCATTGATGCCGCTGCTGCACGGCAGTATCGCCCATGCCTCGGCCAACACGGTCCCGGTGCTGATCTTCGGCCTCCTGATGCAACTCAGCGCGCCGCGCAGACTGGCTCTCGTCAGTGTCCTTATCGTTATCGCGAGCGGCCTTGCCGTGTGGCTCTTCGGCCGCAGCTCCATCCACGTCGGCGCCAGCGGATTGATCTTCGGCTGGTTCGGTTTTTTGATCGCGCGCGGGTATTTCGAACGGACATTCGGCTCCATCGCCATCGCACTGGCAGTCGGTATCCTGTACGGCGGCTTTATATGGGGCGTGCTGCCGCTGCATACGCGGATAAGCTGGGAAGCGCATCTCTTCGGCGCGCTTGCGGGCATCGCCGCCGCCTGGCTCTTCCGCGACGAACCCGCCGGCGGTTCGCCGCCGCCTGCCACGCAACAATAAATTGCTTCGCGCATCTTTCGAACGGGAAGGTATCATGGAATTCGGCCTCTTCGACCACATGGATCGCAACGACCGGCCCGACAGCCAGCTCTACAGGAGCCGCATCGAGGTTATCCAGGCAGCCGAAGCGGCGGGCTTTACCGGTTATCATCTGGCCGAGCACCATTTCACGCCGCTCGGACTTGCGCCCTCGCCGAGCGTGTTTCTTTCCGTCGTCGCCCACGCAACCCGTACGATCCGCCTTGGTCCGCTCGTGTACCTGCTGCCGATGTATCATCCGCTTCGGCTGATCGAGGAAATCTGCATGCTCGACCAGATGAGCGGCGGACGCTTCGATCTCGGCGTCGGCGCGGGCGTCTCGCCCTTCGAGGTGGGCTATTACGGAGTCGGCGAGGACAAGAACGACCTCTACCGCGAGACCCTGGAAATACTCGTCAAGGGCCTGACCAGCGACAGGCTCAACCACGAGAGCGCACATCACACGTTTGAAAACGTGCCGATGGTGATGAAACCCGTGCAGAGCCCGATGCCGCCCATGTGGGCCGGCGTCGGCAGCGAAGAAGGCATGGTGTTTGCCGCGCGGCACGGCATCAACGCCATCGGCCTCGGCCCGACCGGGCGCATCGCCGGCATCTGCAATTTCTACAAGAAAGCCTGGGAGGATCATCGCGCCGATCCGATGCGCGCATTCACCCCGACGCAATCGCCGAAGATGGGCGCGCTGCGGCAAATTCATGTCGCGGAAACCGACGAGCAGGCCTGGGCCGAAGCCGGTCCCGCCTACGAGCATTGGTACAACAGTCTCAACTGGCTGTGGAAGGAACATGGCGTGAAGGTCTCGGCGAATCTCGCCGGCGATCTGAAGAGTGGTGTCCAGGCCGGTGCGGTGATCGTCGGTTCGCCGGACACCGTGCGCGCGGCGATCGCGAAGGAGCGCGAGGCGACAGGCTACAATTATCTCGTCCTGCAATTCGCCTACGGCACGTTGAACGTCGAGCAGGTCAAGCGCTCGCTCGGCCTTTTCAGCGAACACGTCATGCCGGCGTTGCGGGATTGAAAATGCTGCAGCACCTGTGGCGGCTGGATTTTCTGATTGCCCTTTTGGTGTTCATCTGGGGCCTGCAAATCGTCAACATGGCGACAGGCTACAAGCTGAATCCGCTGCTTGGCCTGCGTCCGCGCAAGCTCGCCGGCCTCATCGGCATTCCCTTCATGCCGCTGCTGCATGGCAGCTTCGCCCATGCCAGCGCCAATTCCTATCCGCTGATTGCGCTGGGCGCGCTGATGGGCCTGTCCGATCAGGCGCGGCTTCCGGCGGCAAGCGCCATCATCATCCTGGCGGGCGGCGCGGCGGTCTGGCTGTTCGCCCGCAAGGCGGTCCATGTCGGCGCCAGCGGGCTGGTCTTCGGCTGGTTCGGCTATCTGCTGGCGCAGGCGTGGGTCGACAGCAACTTCCAGTCCTTCGTCATCGCCATCGCTGTGGCGGGATCGTACTGGACGCTGATCTTCGGCATGCTCCCGCGCAAGGGCCGCGTGAGCTGGGAGGCGCATCTGTTCGGCGCGCTCGCCGGCGCAGGCGCGGCGTGGTGGCTGCATGGGTGAAAGCGCAAGCAGCGTAACGATTATCGCCCCGCCTCCCGGTCGAGCACCGCGACCGTCCGCTCGTATAGAGCATCCGCCCGCTCCTGCGTCGCGCCAATGCACAACACGCCGAGCTTTCCGAATTCCGACAGCGCGCCGATGAGGTGGAATACGACACCCTCCTGCCGAGCGGCGTGGAAATGCAGATCGTTCTCCGCGGCGATGTCAATGAGATCGTGCGCCGTCAGCCCGCGGTAGCGCTCCGATTCCAGATTGTCAGTCGCGAAGTAAAAGCACGGCCGCCCGCCCGGCGTGAAAAATTGCCCCGTGGCGTCGTCGTAACGCCCGTCGGTCAGATATTCCAGCATCAGATAGGGATGGGTCGTGCCACCCTTGCGGATATTCGCCTCGATGGCGAAATGTTTCCACCCGCTGCCGTCGCGCACGGAAATGAAATCGACACCGAGCCGCCCGCGCACGCCCTTGCGCGCCAGTGCTTCGGCGACCTTGCGGCCCATGTCCTGAATCGAGATGCGATAGGCCTCGTCCGCCGGAAAGCGGCAGCCGAGAAACTTCTGCCCGCTGTTGCCCCCCAGCACCTGATCGTGCGTCGATACCGTTTCGACAACGCCCAGTGGATCGATGCGAAACTGCGCCGAGGGCGAACGCTTCTCGTCGCCCTCGATGAAGGCTTCGACGATTCCACCCATCGCGCGGAATTTTTCGCCGAAAGCCTCGAGCGTCATTCCTCCGGCCTCGAAACGCATTGCCGGCAAACGGCTCCGCACCCAGTCTTCCAGCGCTTGTCCTTGCCTCTGCCCCTGCGGCGCACCCGCGAAGTCGAAGACCGCATTGCCTTCGCCGGAAAAGCCTTCGTTCAGTTTCACGACAGCCTTGCGCAAAACGCCATTTTGCGTTTTCAGCGCGGCAAGCGCCTTGGCTGCCGCTGCGATATCCGGCAGGTTTTCCGCGCCATCGGGCATCGGCACGTCCGCCTCGCGAAAAATCATCCGCGAGCCGCTCTTCGAGCCCCAATGGGCGAGCGCCGGGTCGCAGCCGAATATCGGCGCGCCGATCCGGCTGGCAAATTCGGCTTCCAGCTCCGATACGTTGAAGCAGGCGACGTGGGTGCTGGCAGGATCGGGAATGAGATCGCGGATGCGCTGCATCAGTCGCGGCCGGTCGAGCAGCTTTTGCGCCAGCGCGACGGTTGAAGAATCGTCGCACGACAAAGCGAACAGGCGCTGACGCGCATGCTGCGACGGCACGCCCGGCAGCAGGTGCAGATAATAGTCGATCACCGCAGCGGAAATCGGCGTCGAAGACAGATAGATGATTCGCGTCCGCGGCATCCGCAGCAGAAGCAGCAGGCACAGCATGCGTTCTTCGTAATGGTGCACGCCGGAAATCTTTTCCAGCACTTCACGATCGAGCGAAAGGCTCGGCAAAACCACGATCGTCCGCGGTGCGTTCTTGTCGGGAAAGATATCCGCATACATGCGCTGCAAGACCGGCTGCAAGCGCTGGAAAGACCGCGAAGATGGCTCGTTCACGATTCGCATGCCCCTGGTTTGCCGGACGCGCCGGAAAATCCACGCATCGCAGTCCCGGAAAAATCTGCGCCTGCGCGAAGCAGTGCGCCAATGATCTGTATCACGGGCGCGGTCAGTGCGGCTGTGCACACCGGACGCCGCTATAAGCCGAGCGTCTCCCTTACCCAGGCAGGTATCCGCACCGCCCGGCCGCTGGCCACGCAAGCAACCGTGACATGCGCCGTCAGCAAGACATCGCCGCCGCGACGGATGCGCTGTTCCATTTCCACCGATGCCCCGCCGGCCTTCGCCAGCGCCGTCTCGACAGTCAGCATATCGTCCATCCGCGCTGGCTTCAGAAAGTCTATTTCCATCCGCCGCACGGCGAATGCGAACGGCGCGCCGGCCGAACCTTCGGCGATCGCCTGCTGGTGAACGCCCCGTTCCCGCAGGAATTCGGTTCGCCCGCGCTCCAGAAACCGCAGATAGGACGCATGATAGACGACGCCGGAAAAATCGGTGTCTTCGTAGTAGACGCGAATATCGAAAGTGCTTGTTGCGGCATTCATCGAGACACTCTCTTCACATATCCCGCTGCCTGATTATCCGCCGAGTTCCACCACGACCAGTTCCGGCGGGCTGCCGATGCGCACGGGTATGCCGGAACAGCCGAGGCCGCCCGATACGATCAGGTGCCGCCCGTCTTCCTCGATATGCCCGTAAGCGTATCGGCTGCCGTAGCGCGAGGGCACAACCGGCCGCCAGCCGAATGGCGCGATCTGGCCGCCATGCGTATGGCCCGAGAGGGTGATGGCCACGCGGTCCGGCACTTGCGGAAAGATATCCGGCTCGTGCGCCATCAGGATAACCGGCGCATCGTCGGTTATCTTTGCCAGCGTGCCCGGCAGATCGTCGACACCGCGCTTGGGCGTGCGCCAGCCGAGCACCTCGACAAAGGCGATCTGGTCGCCGAGACCGGCGATCCAGAATGGCTTGCCGTCCTTTTCCAGCCGCAACGCATCGTTGCCGTAGACGCGAATGCCGGCCTTACTCAGCGCCGTTTCGACAAACGTCGGCCCGGCCAGACGCCGGGTCGCTTCCCTGTCGCTCCACCAGTCGTGGTTGCCCTGGATCGCATGGACGCCGAGCGGCGCCTTCAGTTTCATCAGCGCCGCGGCCCAGACATCCGGCGGCTGCTGCGTCTGGAACCTGTGCGTGGCGACGTAGTCGCCCAGTAAGACGATGGCGTCGCAGCCCAGCGCATTGGTGGCTTCGGCAATACGCCCGATGCGTTTGTCGTCCATCCATGGCAGGCAGGCGTGAATATCGGCAACCAGCGCCAGCTTGAGCTTGAATCCAGCCGGCCAGCCGCGCGGCGTCACCTGATAGCGCGTCACGCGCAGCCGATAGAGCGGTTCGACGAATACCCCGTAGGCCGAGGTCGACGCGCCAAGGGCAAAAAGGCCGGCGGCCCATTTGAGAAAAGTGCGACGGCTGATCACAGGGTGAAACGATTGTTCGTGTTGCAATCGAAGACGGGAGAATCACGGCCCCCGCCACGGCTCGGCAGCAATACAGGTGGCGCAAGGCCCTGTCACCCCGCTCCTGTCACCCCGCGCATGTCGCCCCGCTCCTGTCCCCGCTCGCGTTGCCGCAGCAGCACGGTGTACCGGTGAAAACAGGCGGCTGCTTGCCTATATTCCGCTCCTGTGCCGGCAATCGAGCAGACAATTGGGCACAAACCCTCGCACCGCACAGCAGACAGTCCGGAGAAACCGCTTGTCCGACGATCCTGAAAAAAACCGCTTTTCGGCCCGCGCCGCCCGTTACGCGCGGGTAGGAGCGAGCGTCGGCGGCGCGGCGGCGAGAATGACTGGCGCGCGACTGGCTGGACGCAGCGCGCTCGACGCCGCCAGCGGCGAAGCACTTGCCCGCTCGCTGGGGACCTTGCGCGGGCCGTTGATGAAAGTCGCCCAGTTTCTCGCGACGATCCCCGAAGCATTGCCCGCAGATTTCGCGGAAAAGCTGCAAACCCTCCAATCCACCGCGCCGCCGAAGGGCGCGGCCTTCGTGCGCCGCCGCATGCAGGCAGAACTCGGGCCGGACTGGCGCGAACGTTTCGCCGGATTCGACCTCCATCCCGCCCATGCCGCCTCGCTCGGCCAGGTCCATCGCGCAACGGCGCACGACGGCGCGCAGCTTGCCTGCAAGCTGCAATACCCGGACATGAAATCGACCGTCGAAGCGGACCTGAAACAGCTCGAATGGATTTTCGCCCTGCGCCGCCGCCTCGACGGGGCTGTCGACACGACGGAAATGGTCAAGGAGATCGGCGACCGCGTGCGCGAGGAACTCGATTACGAGCGCGAGGCCCGGCACACGATTCTCTACCGCCATATCCTGGACAGCGACATCCTCGGCCCCAACCCCGGCAACGTCCGCGTTCCTGGCGTCCACACGGACTTGTCCACAGGCCGCCTGCTGACCCTCGACTGGCTTGCCGGCGAGCCGTTGCTGAAATTCAAGTCGGCCCCGCAGGAGGAGCGGAACGCCATCGTCCGGGCCATGTTCCGCGCCTGGTGGCACCCGTTCATCGGCCTAGGCATCATTCACGGCGATCCGCATCTGGGCAATTACACCGTGTTCCGGGAAAGCGCAGCGCCCGATGCGCCTGCTGCCGGCATCAACCTGCTCGATTACGGCTGCATCCGCATCTTCCCGCCGTCCTTCGTGCAAGGCGTGATCGACCTCTACGAAGGCCTGCGCACGGACAACCGCGAGCGCATCGCCCACGCCTATGAGACCTGGGGCTTCAGGAACCTGCGCCGCGAGCTGATCGACGTGCTGAATATCTGGGCCCGCTTCATCTACGGCCCGCTGCTCGACGACCGCGTGCGCCGCATCGCCGAGGGCGTTTCGCCCGGCCAGTACGGGCGCGAACAGGCGATGAAGGTCCATCGCGAACTGAAGGAAAAAGGCCCGGTGCGCATTCCGCGCGAGTTCGTCTTCATGGACCGCGCTGCTATCGGCCTCGGCGGCGCTTTCCTGCATCTCGACGCGCAGCTCAACTTCTACCGGTTGTTTCACGAAGCCATTGGCGAGGGTTTCGACGTCGGCGCGCTCGCCACACGCCAGCAGGCGGCTCTGGAGAAAGCGGGGCTTTGAACTGCGCCCCGCACGGCGGAAACGTAACGCCAATCCCGAACGCACTGCGCCAAATCTGTCCGCATGCAGATCGCTCCGCGCCATTGCCCGCAGCGCTCAATTCCGCTAAAGGCTAGAGGGAACAACCTGACCTTGAGGGCAATATGGCTGATCATCACGCGCCGGCCGGCGGACATCCGGACATGGACTACGCCGAGCATGAAAAAACCTACAACATGTTCATCTTCCTCACGAAATGGACGGTTATCGGCAACGTCGTCCTGCTGGCCCTGATGGCCTATTTCCTCCTTTAACCGGGCCAGAAGCCGGCGGTTGCGCTGCCAAATCCGGCCTTCCTGCGCTTGCCGGCCGGCGCCCCGATGCACCGGAGACGTCCATGCGTATTGCAGTTCCCGCCGAGACCCGGGATAACGAAACCCGCGTTGCCGCAACGCCGGAAACCGTGAAGCGGCTGGCCGCCCTGGGCGGCGAGATGGTGGTGCAAAAGGGCGCAGGCCTTGCGTCCGGCGTCACCGACGCCGAATACGAAGCCGCCGGTGCGAAAATCGCTGCCAGCGCGGCGGAAACCGTCAAAGACGCGGATATCGTGTTGCAGGTGCGCAGGCCGCAGGCCGCCGCCCTTGCGGGCGTGAAGCCCGGCGCAATCGTACTTGCCAGCATGGACCCCTACGGCCACGAGGACGAGGTAAAGGCGCTGGCGGACGCGAAAGTCTCCGCCTTCGCGATGGAATTCATGCCGCGCATCACGCGCGCGCAGGTGATGGACGTTCTGTCCTCGCAGGCCAACCTTGCCGGTTACCGCGCCGTGATCGACGGCGCCGCCGAATATGGCCGCGCCCTGCCGATGATGATGACGGCCGCGGGCACGGTTCCCGCAGCGCGCATTTTCATCATGGGCGTCGGCGTCGCCGGCCTGCAGGCCATCGCCACCGCCCGCCGCCTTGGCGGCGTCGTGACCGCGACCGACGTTCGCCCCGCCACCAAGGAACAGGTCGAGTCGCTGGGCGCGAAATTCCTCGCCGTCGAAGACGAGGAGTTCAAACAGGCCCAGACTGCCGGCGGCTACGCCAAGGAAATGTCGAAGGAATACCAGGCCAAGCAGGCCGAGTTGACCGCTTCTCACATCGCCAAGCAGGACATCGTCATCACCACGGCGCTGATCCCCGGCCGCCCGGCTCCGAAGCTGATTTCGGCGGACATGGTCAAATCCATGCGCCCGGGCTCGGTCATTATCGATCTGGCGGTCGAGCGCGGCGGCAATTGCGAGCTGGCCAAACCCGGCGAAGTCGTTGTCACGGACAATGGCGTCAAGATCGTCGGCAATCTCAACGTGCCGGGACGCCTGGCGGCAACAGCCTCCAGCCTGTACTCGAAAAATCTCTTCGCCTTCCTCGAAACCATGATCGACAAGGACAAGAAGGAACTTGCCGTGAACTGGGAGGACGAACTCGTCACCGCCACCCTGCTGACGAAAGACGGCGCAGTGGTGCACCCGAATTTCCAGCCGAAATCCTGACGGACAGAAGGGGCTGAGCGATGGCCAATGAGGCAGCAACCAAATCATTCATCGACGCGGTGACGAACGCCGCAAAGTCCTATGCCGATCAGGTCGCAGGCGCCGCCGGCGGCGCGGGTCAGGCCGCCACCGATGCGGCCGCGGCGGCGGCCCATGCGGCGAGCGGCGGCGCGATTGACCCGTTCGTCTTCCGCCTGTCGCTCTTCGTGCTGGCGATTTTCGTCGGCTATTACGTCGTCTGGGCGGTGACGCCGGCGCTGCATACGCCGCTGATGTCGGTGACCAACGCGATTTCCTCGGTGATCGTGGTCGGGGCGCTGCTGGCGGTGGGCGTCGACGCCTCCGCACCCGGAGACGACGGGCCGGTCTACGCCAAAATATTCGGCTTCATCGCGCTGATACTCGCCTCCATCAATATCTTCGGCGGCTTTCTCGTCACCGAGCGCATGCTCGCCATGTACAAGAAGAAGGGATGACGTGACATGAGCGCCAATCTCGCCGCCATCCTCTATCTCGTCGCAGGCGTCCTGTTCATCCTGTCGCTGCGCGGCCTGTCCTCACCCTCGACCTCGCGCCAGGGCAATCTCTACGGCATGATCGGCATGGCCATCGCCATCGTCACGACCTTGCTGTTCAAGCTGCCGTCCGGCTTCATGAGCTGGGTGCTGGTGATCCTGGGTCTGGGCATCGGCGGCGGCATCGGCGCATGGCGCGCCCGCACGGTCGCGATGACCGACATGCCACAGCTCGTCGCCTTCTTCCACGCGCTGGTAGGCCTCGCCGCCGTTCTCGTCGCGCTTGGCGCGCTCTATGCGCCGCAGGCCTTCGGCATCGGGATGCCCGGCCACATCCATGGGGCGAGCCTTGTGGAAATGTCGCTCGGCGCGGCCATCGGCGCGATCACCTTTACCGGCTCGATCATCGCCTTCGCGAAACTCGACGGACGCATGTCCGGCAAGCCGATCATGCTGCCGCAGCGCCATCTCATCAACATCGGCCTCGGCATCTGGCTGGCGCTGATGATCATCGCTTTCGCCACCAGCGAGAGCCATTTCGTCTTCTGGCTGATCATCCTGATTTCCTTCGCCCTTGGCATTCTGCTCATCATCCCCATCGGCGGCGCGGACATGCCGGTCGTCGTGTCGATGCTGAACTCCTATTCCGGCTGGGCGGCGGCGGGCATCGGCTTCACGCTGGGCAACCTCGCGCTGATCATCACCGGCTCGCTGGTCGGCTCGTCCGGCGCGATCCTGTCCTATATCATGTGCAAGGGCATGAACCGCTCGTTCTTCTCGGTCATCCTCGGCGGCTTCGGCGGCGAGGTCGACATGGGCTCGGGCGAAGTGGAAACGCGGCAGGTCAAGCGCGGCTCGGCCGAGGACGCAGCCTTCATCATGCAGAATTCGCAGAAGGTCATCATCGTGCCCGGCTACGGCATGGCGGTGGCGCAGGCCCAGCACGTGCTGCGCGAAATGGCCGACCTCCTGAAGAAGGAAGGCGTCGAAGTCTCCTATGCCATCCATCCCGTTGCGGGCCGCATGCCGGGCCACATGAACGTGCTGCTCGCCGAAGCCAACGTGCCCTACGACGAAGTCTTCGAGCTGGAAGACATCAACACAGAGTTCGCGCAGGCCGACGTCGCCTTCGTCATCGGCGCCAACGACGTGACCAACCCGTCCGCCAAGACCGACCCGAAGTCGCCGATCTTCGGTATGCCCATCCTCGACGTGGAGAAGGCAAAGACCGTTCTGTTCATCAAGCGCGGCATGGGCTCGGGCTACGCCGGCGTCGAGAACGAACTCTTCTTCCGCGACAACACGCTGATGCTGTTCGCGGACGCCAAGAAGATGGTCGAAAGCATCGTCAAGGCGCTGCAGCACTGATCGCCACGTGACCCGAAACGGAAAAAGCCCTGCAAACGCAGGGCTTTTTTATTTCGTCCGGTAAATGCACGTTTCGTCAGGCCGGCGCGTGCTGTTCCAGGCGCTCGGCGGCCTCGCGCTTGCGGCGGCGCTGGCCGGCGCGGTTCTTGAAGCGGCCCGCTCCGCCTTCGGATACGGCTGCGGTCGCGGCGCCGGAAGCAGGAATGCGGGGCTTGCCGGGATGTGCCGGCCGTTCGCCCTGGCGTTGCGGCTTGCCTCCGGGTTTGCCGAACTTGCGCTGGAACTTTTGCTCCCCGCCCGGACGATCGCCACGAACGTCACGCTCGCCCCGAACATCACGCTCCCCACGAACATCACGCTCGCCGCGAACATCACGCTCGCCATGAGCGTAGCTCTTGCGCGTCGCGCTCGCTTTGCCGGGCCCCTTGCCGCCGTGCGTCTTGTGCGCAAAGGGGCGCGCGGCCCGCTCGCCGTCACCGTTTACCCGGCCTGCGCGGGCCGGACGCTCCTCGCGGCGCGGCCGTTCGCTGCGGCCGTTCCGGTCGTCGACCTGATGCTTCTGCTGTCTGCGCGGCGCTCCGCTCTCACCACGGCGCAATTCGCCAAGCGGCTCGGCGGACACAGCACCCGTCTCCTCGCTCCATGTGAAAGCGGGAATTTCCTGCTTCGTCAGCCTCTGGATGCCGCGCAGGTTCGCACGCTCATCCGGCGCGCAGAAGGCAACAGCCTGCCCGGCAGCACCGGCCCGCGCCGTGCGGCCGATGCGATGGACATAGGCCTCCGGCACGTCCGGCAATTCGTAATTGATCACATGCGAGATGCCATCGACGTCGATACCGCGCGCTGCGATATCTGTAGCCACCAGCACGCGGATATGCCCGCGCCGGAAGCCCCCGAGAGCCTTCTCGCGCTGGCCCTGGCTCTTGTTGCCGTGGATGGCGGCGGACGAAATCCCCAGCTTGTCCAGTGCAACCGAAACGCGGTCGGCACCGCGCTTGGTGCGTGTGAAGATTACCGTTCGCTCGAAGCCTTTTTGCGTCAGCAATTGCGCCAGCAGGGCGCTCTTGCTGCCAGCCTCGACGAAATAGACCGATTGCTCCACCCGTTCGGCTGTCGCGCCGGCGGGCTTGACCGAAACTTCCACGGGGTCGCGCAGCATGTCGGCAGCCAGGCTGGCGATTTCCTTTGGCATGGTTGCGGAGAAAAGCAGCGTCTGCCGGCGCTCGGGCAGCCGCGACACGATTTTGCGGATCGGCACGATGAAACCGAGATCGAGCATGTGGTCGGCCTCGTCAAGGACGATCGTTTCGGTCCCGTCGAGCCGCAATGTGCCCTGCTCCAAATGATCGAGCAATCGTCCCGGCGTGGCTACGAGCACATCGAGACCACGATTGAGCGCCTTCACCTGTGGACCATAGCTGACACCGCCGAAAATAACCGCCACCTGCATCTGCGAATTGCGGCCATAGGTGCGGAAGCTCTCGGCGATCTGCGCGGCCAGTTCGCGCGTCGGCGCCAGAACCAGAACCCGCGCGCGGCGCGACTGCGGCGGACGCCGGTCCGCGCCGAGCCGGTGCAGAATCGGCAGCGCGAAGGCCGCCGTCTTGCCGGTGCCGGTCTGGGCGATCCCGAGCAGGTCGCGTCCGGCAAGCAGAGGCGGAATGGCCTGAGCCTGAATTGGAGTCGGTGTGGAATAACCTTCGGTCTCGACGGCGCGAAGGATGGTCCCGGCGAGGCCGAGATCCTTGAATGTTGTCACGTTTTATATCTTTCGAAATGAGGACATACCCCGCCGCGCCGAAAGGCGGGCGGAAAACGGCCGGGGCGGGCTGGCGGATACCAGCAATAAGACCGCCGCGCGTACCTCGGACATGTCGCTTGGAGAGTAGCAGCGCTTCCGGCAGGGCCAACTACGAAGTGTTTGCGCCCTTGCATCAAGGGGCAATCGCGTGGCTTACGCGGCCGGAGGGCCGATGCTGCAATGCAGCAACATTGCTTTATACGGTCGCGCCCGCGCCGTCAAACTCTATTTTCGTGCAAGCGTGCGCAATCCGGCAGCAGCGAAAGCCAGCAGCAGCAGGGCTTTAACGAGCTCCAGGCTAGACTGCACCGCGTGATGCACGCTCGCTGGTAGCGGCTTTCCCGCCAGCACCATGTCGGCGCGAACCCCAAGCGCCGGCAGCAGCCAGGCGGCTTGCAGAATGAGTATCGCCGCCAGGGCGGCAAGCACGGCAACGGCCAAAACATGCCGGCCAGAGAGCAATACACCAAGGCCGAACGCCAGCCATAAAGCCCATTCTGCTTTTGAAAAAAGGGCAAAACTCACCCGCACCACGTCGAAGGCAACCGGCCGGGCAATGTGTGTGGACTGGAAAACGGCCGGGGTCGCCAGAAAGGAGTGGCCCAGTACCGCGCCGAACCAGATCAGTGCAATCGCAACGGCAAATGCGTTCCAGCCGCGCTTTCCGGACAAGCGTTCGCTCCCTCTGACAGCGATATCAGCGGCCGACCCGGCGCAACCCGTCGTTGGCCAAAGCATTGCTCTGGTCGACGATCAGGGCGCGATTGTAGCTCTCCATCGCCTTCGTCCGGTCGCCCTTGCGCTCGTAGGCGAGGCCCAGCCCGGCCCAGGCATTGGCATTTCGATTATTGACGTTGAGGGCAGCATTGAAGTCCTCGATCGCCGCGTCGAACTTGCCGACGACCGTAAAGCTCTGGCCGCGCGCTTCGTAGGGAGCCGCAACGAACGGATTGCGATCGATCGCGTTGTCGAAGTCCTTGATTGCCCGGTTGTGATCGGCGCGGCGCTGATAGATCAGCCCGCGCGCATGGAATGCCTGAGCGCTTTCCGGCGTGATGCGGATGGCTTCGGTCAGATCGGCCATCGCGGCATCAAGATTGCCCTGCGCGCGCAAAAGATTGGCGCGGGCGATATACGCCGATGTCTGCTTCGGATTGGCCTGAATGGCGCTGCTGAAATCCGCCATCGCCTGCTGGTTTCGGCTGAGCTGACGGTAAGCCAGACCGCGGTTGGTCAGCGCGGACGAATGCGACGGGTCGAGACGGATGGCCACCGTGAAATCTGAAATCGCTTCCTGATACCGGCCGATACGGGCATATGCCGCGCCACGCGTATTGTAGCCCTGCGGGTCGCGCGGATTGCGCTTCACGTAATCGCTGAGCGACTGGATGTTGACTTGCGCCGCCTCGCCCGCCTGTTCGACCTCGACGATCTTGGGGCGCGAAGCGCTGTCGATCATCGTTCCACCGTCGCAACCGGCCAGAAAGCCGGCCAGAATGGCCCCGGCCGAAAATACAAACGCTTTGCGCGCTGCTGCGCCGAAAGGGCGGGCGCTGGCAAACCTACTCATCTTGCCAATCCAGTACTGTCACAGGGTCAGGTTTCATACACTGCCGCTACATTGCAGCGCAACAGCGTCGCGGTATTACGGGGTATCGGGCGTCGTCTGGGCGCGAACCAAGGCCGAAATGCGGCCTGCGAAGGCAGTTCTGACCCATCGGGCGCAGGCCGGCCATATTGCCTGCGGATGGTTACCAAAATGTCACAGCAAAACCGCCAACCTTCGCAGATTGGCGGTCAAGAGGAATAAACGAATGATCGAAACTCAGCGGGCGGCGGCAGGCCGCGGCTTCATGGGCAGCAGGCCTTCGCGCTGCATCTTCTTGCGGGCCAGCTTGCGGGCGCGGCGGATCGCCTCGGCCTTTTCGCGGGCGCGCCGCTCGGACGGCTTTTCATAATGGCCGCGAAGCTTCATTTCGCGGAAAATGCCTTCCCGCTGCATCTTCTTTTTCAGGGCCTTGAGGGCCTGATCAACGTTATTGTCGCGAACGAGAACTTGCACGCAGTCTTCCTGTCTGTCTGGTCCAAACCGGGGCAGCCGCACCGGTTGAAATGTAATAGGAATTTATCTCCGCGCGCTGGCAGCGCCGGAACGTGGGAGGCGATTAACAGAATCGACCGCCATTGTCCAGCGCCGGAAAGCATCGAGGCGGCGTCAGTTCCCCAGGCAAGGACGGGCGAGCCGGGTAGCCGTCGCCACGAAAGCCTCCGCCATCTGGCCGCGCGGCGAATTCTGCACGCTGCGGTAATTCCCCCCTGCCATCCACGACTGCACGCCTTCCTTCAGAAAGCCGCGCACGGCTTCCGCTCCGGTCGCGGCAACCGAAACGCCCATCTGTGAAACCAGCGTCTCGCCGATGCACGTGCATTGCCCGGAAGAAAAGCCGCGCTGATGCGTCGAACTTCCCGCACCCAGAACGGTGCGGGCTCCCGAAGCCGCCATACAGCTCTGCCAAATGCGCGACTGAACATTGCCTTGATCGATGGGAGTGAGAATCAAATACGCCAGTCCGCCACCGGCCAGGAGAACCAGCAACAGGAGCGGAAGGACCAGAATTTTGAACAACAGGCCAAGCATACCCGGAGTCTCCAGCCGCATTTGCCGGAAACGTTTAACCGATTCGCCAGTCGGTTTTTCGAACAAACTCCAGTACGGCAGTTCTACTCCGCGAAAACCCGCGTCACATGCCCCATCTTGCGGCCGGGGCGCGCCTCGTGCTTGCCGTATATGTGAACGCAGGCGCCCGTTTCATGCATCAATTCACGCCAACGCTGGATATCGTCGCCGAGCAGATTGGCCATCTCGATCCGGCCGTGCCGGCGCGTCGAGCCGAGCGGCCAGTCGCAAATTGCCCGTATATGCTGCTCGAACTGCGATGTGGGCGACCCGTCGATAGTCCAGTGCCCGGAATTATGCACCCGCGGAGCAATTTCGTTGACAATCAGCTTTTCCGCGCCGCCGGTTTCCACAACGAACATTTCGACGGCGATGACGCCGGCATAATCCAGCGCGTCCACAACCCGGTGAACGATATCGATGGCTGCCCGCGCGGCGCCGGCAGACATACGCGCCGGCGCCCGAGTGATGGCAAGAACGTGATTGGCGTGCTCGTTTTCGCAGACATCCCAGGCCGCGAAACTGCCGTCAGTCGAACGCGCTGCGATGACGCTCACCTCGCGCGCAAACGGCACGACGCCTTCCAGGATGGACGGCACGCCGCCCAGCGACCTGAAGATGGCGGAAAGGTCGGCGCCTTCGCGCACCGTTGCCTGGCCCTTCCCGTCGTAGCCGAAACGGCGCGTCTTGAGGATGGATGGCCGCCCCAGTTGTGCGACCGCGCGCGCCAGTCCTCCTGCGTCGTCGACAGCGAGAAACGGCGCCGTTTCGATCCCCAGATCGTTCAGGAAAGTCTTTTCGACGAGCCGGTCCTGCGTCGTCGCCAGCGCCATTGGACCCGGAAGCACCGGACAATGCCGGGCCAGAATCTGCGCGGTTTCGGCGGGAACATTCTCGAATTCGTATGTTACCACTGCTACGCTATTCGCGAAGGCTTCGAGAGCAGCCTCGTCATCGTAGGCAGCGAGCGTGAATTCGGCGGAAACGTCGACTGCGGGTCCACGCTCCGGCGCGTAAACATGACATTTGACGCCGAGGCGCGCCGCAGCCATTGCCAGCATGCGGCCGAGCTGGCCGGAGCCCAGTATGCCGATCGTAGCGCCGGGAACCACCGGAACACCCATGTGACCTGCTCCGTTCTGGATCAGCGCTCGGGCCGTTCGGCCACTGCCGCGGTTTGCGCTTGCCGCCATGCGTCGAGGCGCGTGGCCAGCCGTTCGTCGTTCAGCGCCAGAACCGAGGCTGCGAGCAACGCCGCATTGACGGCGCCCGCGCGGCCGATGGCAAGCGTTCCGACAGGAATGCCGGCCGGCATCTGCACGATCGACAGAAGCGAATCTTCGCCTGACAACGTCCTGGATTCGACCGGCACGCCGAACACCGGCAGCGGCGTCATGGCCGCCGTCATGCCCGGCAGATGCGCAGCCCCGCCCGCACCAGCGATGACCACCTTGTAACCGGACTGCTTCGCGCCCTTGGCGAAGGCATACAGACGATCAGGCGTGCGATGTGCGGATACGATCAGGGTCTCGTGGGCGATTTCCAGGGCTGCAAGAGTTTCGGACGCATGCCGCATGGTTTCCCAATCGGACTGGCTTCCCATGATAATGGCGACAGGTTTAGTGTTTCCAGCCAAGGCAATATTCCCAAACGGACCCTGTACGCCCCGGTACGGCGTCAGCTTATTTCGGAAGCCCGCGGGGATAGACCATAGAAAAGTCCGGCGCAAGCAAATGGCTATGCCATCGCCTTCGCACCACTGCGATGGGCGCCCGCCATAGCTTCGCCATAGCAGGACGCCAGCCAATGTCAGGCGATGATATCAGGCGTCAACTGGTCGTCGAGAAAGGCGATGCGATCGCGCAGAACCAGCTTGCGCTTCTTGAGTCTTTGCAACTGAAGCTGGTCCGACGCGCCGACCGACTGCAAGGCGGCTATGGCCGCATCGAGGTCCCGGTGTTCCTGCCGCAGCCGCTCGAGCTCCTGCTCGATTCCTGCGCGTAGCTCGTCCGGTTGGTCTTGCGCCATGGCGGGAAAACGGTCGTTGCGGGTTGTTCCAAGCCCTCTGGCAAGTACCGCCTCGCTGCGCGACTTGCAAGCCATAACCGCACGCCCTTCGCGGCGCCCCGCGTGTGGCGATTTGAGGGCCGGGAGACCGGCGCAACCGGTCGAAGGCTCCAGACATTTCAAGCGCAAAACATGGAAAATGCACAAAAATGCGTGCAAATTTTCGAATCTCTTCACCATTCGGCTCAAAATCTGCGAAAATCTTTTCCAATTTGGACTTGTGCCGGCAAATTTCGGTGTCACACTACTGTCGTCGACTCTGAAACCGAGAGGTATCCCATGTCCGTCGAAAGCCATCTTGCCGAATTGGAGCGCCGTCACCAATTGCTCGAACGGGAGATCGAGGACCGCGAGACCCATCCCGCGGAAGATCCGCTGAAAATCGCTGAACTCAAGCGAAAGAAGCTCAAGATTCGCGACGAAATCTCGAAAATCCAGACATCGGCGCCGAACCAGACGCGGCATTAACCCCCGGACAACACGGCGCAGTGCAGACACGGTTCCGGCGCAAAGTTCCAAGCGCTCGCGGCCAAGCGCATCCGACCTGCCGCTTTGCGGCAGGTCCCATCTGCTAGCGTGTTAAATCGCGGTTTTTCGACCAAAAACGGCAGCGCTTCATTCAGCTAACACCAGGCGCGCATGTTAGATGGAAGCGTGGGTTTTGCGCCTGGAACATTGCGCAGTTTCGCACGAATACTGCCAATTATTGCGCTTCGTGCCAAAAAACGATAGCCAACCAAGCGCTTATGCTGTAATCATGGGCATTGCAGCAACGCGCTGTGCTTGGATAACGCCTATGCGCTTCCGGCAGGTCCGGCTGCCCGCGAGTTATCCGGACCGCCCAGGTTAGCAATTGTTGGTACGGCGGCTTGTTTTGTGATGAGGGAGCCACGCCTGTGTCCAACGCAGCCGCGATGTCGATTCCGGAGAGATCGGAGGTCGAAGCTGCGTTATCCCGCATCCTGAGCCAGCCCGACTTCCAGTCCTCCTCCCGGCTTTGCGAATTCCTTCGCTTTATCGTGTACGAAGCCCTCGAAGGCCGTTCAGCCCAGCTCAAGGCGTTTACCATTGCGGTTGCCGTCTACGGCCGGGACGAAAGTTTCGACGCGCAATCCAACTCAATCGTCAGGGTTGAGGCGACACGTCTGCGCCGGCTGCTGGAACGTTACTATAGTGGCGAGGGAGCCGCCGACCCTCTCAGAATAGAAATTCCGCGTGGCGGTTATGCGCCCGAATTCGTGGTGACGCGCGCAGCGGAGGAAGACGCAGCGGCGAGCGAACTTCCCGCAAACGCAATCGCGGCAGTTGCACCGGTTCAACCGGGAAGACGTCCCGCACGTATCGCAGCAGCCATAGCCATGACGGCAGCGGCCGCAGGCGTCGGCTTTTGGGCCGCAAGCTACTGGCAGAAAAAACATCTGGCGGGCGCCCCGTCAATTGCCGACACGCAAAAACCGCAGCCTCTGCCGACCTTGGTCGTGGAAATCGCCCCGCCCGCTCCCGGCGGTCAGCCGAGCGCCGCGCTGATCGGCACAAGGCTGGCGATCGAGCATGCTTTCGACCGGTATGAAGATATCGTTGTGCTGGATGCGGCACAGTCGCAGCCGCCCGTGGCCAATTACCGGTTGCAGATATTGCCGGTGCAAGGGCAGGACGGCAGCACGAAAAACCTCATACGCATTGTTCATAGCGCCAGCGGCGAAATCGTGTGGAGCCGCCCCGGAATTCCCGGCGGACAGGATGGCGCTGCGACCGAGGCCAAGGCCCGGAAAATCGCCTCCAGCATCGCCAGGCCATTCGGCGTCATTTTCTCCGATCTGCAGCGGCGCGGAGCGTCCAAAGCCGGCCGGCAGTATCAGTGCGTGATGGCCAGCTACAATTTCCTCGCCCGGCCGAGTTCTGCACGGTACGCCGCTGCCAGACAATGTCTTGAACGGGCGATGAAAGAGAGGCCCGAATTTCAGGCGGGCACTGCTTTGCTATCGACCATAACGGCGGACGCCTGGCTGTTCGGTTACCAGTACAACGGCAAACCGGCCTCCCTGGACGAAGCCATCCAGATGGCGCAACGCGCGATATTGTTCGACGCTTCAAGCCCGCGCGCACACATCGCCGTGTTCAAGAGCCAGTTTTACGACAAGCGTTACCAGGCTGCCTTCGAAACCGGCAAGCACGCAATGGCAATAGATCCGAGCGCCGGCATCACAGCCACTATTGTTGGCGGCGCCTATATCTTGCGGGGGGATTTCGACAAGGGAATTCCCCTGATCCGCAAGGCCGCGGCCGGCAACGAAAGTCTTTCTTCGGTGTTCGCTTTCTTCTACTTCGCCGATGCCTATTTGCGCGGCGACCGCGCCGAAACCTATCGCTGGGGCATGGCTCAGGGAACAGGTTATTCACCTCTGGGCCTCATGGCGCGCATCATCGTCAATCATCGCGCAGGATTTCTCGATCGGTCACGTCATTGGGCCGATACATTGAAGGAACGGTTCCCGGCAATTTATGCCGACATTCCGGCCGCGCTCGAGCGATATTCGATGGCCGACCCTCTTCGGACGAAACTGCTGCACGATCTGCAGGAAACCCGCCTGATACCCCTCCTGAAAACAGTGGCAGAACCATCCAGCACGCGGGCCGCGACAGCAGCCCCGGATAACCCGGCCGCCGTTTCCACCGCCAAGCGCTGAAATTCGGGCAGGCCGGCCAATTCAAGCGGCGCTGCGAAACGCGAAATTGCGCGACAGCAAGAAAGTCAGGATTGCGGCGACGCCCGAGCCGCACACTGTTGCCAGAACGATCGCAGGCGCATCGCTCACTGAAAATCCGGCAAGCGGAGCCAAAGCAAGCGCGGCACAATATACGAGATAATTTACGCCTGCGGTGCAAAGGCTGACCCAACCGTAACGCAAGAATTCCGCAAGCCGGTCAGGATCGGCGGAGCGAAAGGTCCAGTGCCGGTTCATGATCCAGGTACACACGATGGCGATAGACACCGCCGGTATCCGCGCCAGAAATGGCGACAGACCGCCCGCCTGAACGAACACCACCGTCAGCACGGCATCGATGACAAAACCCGCGCCGCCAGCGGCGAGAAAGCCGCCGCACTGGCGCAATAGCGCCGAACGGTGGGGATATGCGGACCGAAGCTGCATGCGAAATCCATGATGGCAGTTCGCCGAATCTGCCTGCTTTGGCCTAACAGAATATTTACGGGGCCAATTGCCGCATTCGCAGCAAATACCGGCTCGCAGCGGGAATCCTATCCAAAAGGCCTATGGGCAAATTTGCTGCTGCGGCTAAGAATACGCGCGAAACTTGCCGGCGGGTAAGGCGGAGACGCCTGCCACGTTTTGCGCAATGCGATACCGGTTTCGCTGAAGCGACGCACCGGTTATCGGACATCGATCTGGAGGACGCCATGGCTGGCCGCTATCACGATATCTACAAGAGCTGGCAGAACGCGCCGGAGGCCTTCTGGGCCGAGGCGGCGAAAGACATCGACTGGATCAAACCGCCGCAGAAGATTTTCGACGCGAACGCCGGGGTCTATGGACATTGGTTTCCAGATGCGACCTGCAACACCTGTTACAATGCCCTGGACCGCCACGCCGATGGCGGCCGCGGCGCGCAAACGGCGCTGATCTACGACAGCCCCATTACCGGCGCCAAGGCTTCCTGGACGTATTCCGCATTGCGCGACGAAGTGGCGGTCCTGGCCGCTGTCATTCGCGATCTCGGCGTGGAAAAGGGCGACCGCGTCGTCATCTACATGCCCATGATACCCCAGGCCGTGATGGCCATGCTCGCCTGCGCCCGCATCGGCGCCATTCACTCGGTGGTCTTCGGCGGCTTTGCGGCGAAAGAACTTGCCACCCGCATCGACGATGCCAAGCCGAAATTGATCATGGCGGCCTCCTGCGGGATCGAGCCCGGCCGCATCATTCAATACAAACCGCTGTTGGATCAGGCCATCGAGCTCGCCGGATCGAAGCCGCAGGCCGTTCTGATGTACCAGCGCGAACAGGCAAAGGCAGACATGAAAGCCGGCCGCGATTCAGACTGGGCCGAAGCCGTGACAGCCGCGAAAGCAGCCGGCAAGACCGCCGATTGCGTCGAGCTTGCTGCGACGGACCCCCTCTACATTCTCTATACATCCGGCACGACCGGCATACCCAAGGGCGTCGTTCGCGACAACGGCGGCCACATGGTGGCGCTGAAATGGACGATGAAAAATCTCTACGGCATCGACCCGGGCGAAACCTTCTGGGCGGCCTCGGACGTCGGCTGGGTGGTCGGCCATTCCTATATCGTCTACGCGCCACTGTTGCATGGCTCGGCCACCATCTGCTTCGAAGGCAAACCCGTCGGCACTCCGGACGCCGGCGTCTTCTGGCGCGTCATCCAGGACCACAAGGTCGCTGCGCTCTTCACCGCGCCGACAGCGTTCCGCGCGATAAAGAAAGAAGATCCGAACGCCAAACTGCTTGGACAATACAATCTCGATTGCCTGCGCACGCTGTTTCTTGCCGGCGAACGCGCCGATCCCGACACGGTGAAATGGGCCGAAGAGAAATTGGGCGTGCCGGTTATCGACCATTGGTGGCAGACGGAAACCGGCTGGTGCATCGTCGGCAACCCGGTCGGAATCGGCATGCTGCCTGTCAAGCACGGCTCCCCCACGGTTCCCATGCCCGGATACGACGTGCAGATCGTCGACGAGGCGGCCCGGCCGGTGCCGGACGGTCAGATGGGTTCCATCGTCGTGAAGCTTCCGCTGCCGGCATCCTGCCTGCCGACGCTCTGGCAGAACGATGAGCGCATGCGCGAAAGCTATCTTGCCGAATTTCCGGGCTACTACAAAACCGCCGATGCGGGATACCGCGACGCCGATGGCTATCTTTATATTATGGGCCGTACCGACGATATTATCAACGTAGCCGGACACCGCCTTTCGACCGGCGGCATGGAGGAGGTTCTGTCGGGGCATCAGGACGTTGCCGAATGCGCCGTCATCGGCGTCGCCGATCAGCTCAAGGGCGAAATACCGGTCGGCTTCCTGGTTCTGAAGGCGGGCGTCAACCGGCCTCACGCAGAAATTGAAAAGGAGGTCGTCGGCCTTGTACGCGAAAAGATCGGTCCGGTCGCATCTTTCCGCAACGCCGTCACCATCGACCGGCTCCCGAAAACCCGCTCCGGCAAGATCCTGCGTGGCACGATGAAAAAGATTGCCGACAAGGAGCAATGGTCGATGCCGGCCACCATCGACGATCCGGCAATTCTCGAAGAAATAGCGGCGGCGCTGAAGGGCAAGGGTCTTTTGTAAAGCAACGACACCGCTCTGACGGAAGAAACGGCATCCGGCGCGATGCCGGTTCCGGTTGTTCCGATAATCATGCTAGGCTGCGCCAACTGTCTCGACCTTCAGGGAGCGCACGATGACGGAACGGCCAATCAAAATTCCCGGACCCGACCACCCGATTTCCATCGAGAAATCCGGAAAGACCTGGCGCGCGACCTACAAGGGGCACGTCATCGCCGAAACCGCCAACGCTCTCGTCATGCGCGAAACAACCTATCCCCCTGTGGCGTATTTTCCGCGCAAAGACGTAAACATGGAATTGCTCGCCCGCACGGACCACCACACCTATTGCCCCTACAAGGGCGAGGCGAGTTATTATTCGCTCAGCGTTGACGGGGCGAAGGAAGAAAACGCTGTCTGGACGTACGAAGAGCCGTACGAAGCGGTAAAGGACATCCGCGAGCGGCTGGCGTTTTATGCGAACAAGCTGGACGAGGTGGGGGAAATCTGACTGCCCCTCGTTCTCCGCCTACTTGCCTGCCGCGATAACCTCGTCCCGCAATTCGCGCCGCAGGATCTTGCCGACATTGGTCTTTGGCAGCGCATCTCGAAACTCGACGATCTTCGGCACTTTGTACGACGTGAGTTTCTCGCGCGCGAAAGTGCGAATTTCGTCCGCAGTGGCGGTTTCGCCCTCGCGCGGAACTATATATGCGGCCACCGCCTCTCCCGAGTGCTCGTCCGGAACGCCTATGACAGCCGCCTCGAGAACCTTGGGATGGGAGGCCAGAACGTCCTCGACCTCGTTGGGAAAGACCTTGAGCCCGGATACGGCAATCATGTCTTTCAGGCGGTCCACGATCTTGACCTCGCCGTCCGGCTGCAAGACAGCAACGTCGCCGGTACGGAAAAAACCGTCATCGGTCATCACCTTCGCGGTTTCGTCCGGCCGCTGCCAGTAACCCGCCATGACCTGCGGGCCCTTCACGCATAATTCGCCGGCTTCGCCCAAAGGCACGAGGTCTCCATCGGGCGATCGGACCGACACATCGGTCGATGCGACGGGATAGCCGATCGTGCCGGTCCACTCCTCGATGTCGAGCCGGTTGACGCATACAACCGGTGAGGTTTCCGACAGGCCGTAACCTTCGATGATGGGTTTGCCGGTCAACTCCTTCCAGCGTTTGGCAACGGCCGCCTGTGTCGCCATGCCGCCGGAAATACACGCGGCCAGCCGCGAAAAGTCTAAATCCTTCATACCGGGATGCTGCGCCAGGACGTTGTAGAGCGTGTTGACCATGACGACGAGCGTCGGCGGACGTGACTTGAAAAGTTTGGCCAGACCATCGATATCGCGCGGATTGGCAATGAGCACCTGGCACGCGCCGATCTTCACCATAAACAGGCAAGACCCGGTCAAAGCCAGGATGTGATAGAGCGGCAATGCCGTGTACATGACATGATCGTCGCGCTCGCCGAAAAACGGCACCATCCACTTTTCGCATTGCAGGACATTGGCGACGATGTTCCGGTGCAACAGAACCGCGCCCTTGGAAACGCCCGTGGTGCCGCCTGTGTATTGCAGAAACGCCGGATCTTCGCGGCCGATTTCGACAGGCGTGAATGCCGCATGCGCGCCAACCCGTTCGAAGTCGGCAAATCGCATCGAACTCGGCAGCGAAAAGGCTTTCACGGAGCGCTTTATCCAGCGCGACACGGCATTCACGACCATGCCCTTGAAACCGAGCAGATCGCCCGGCGACACGACAACGGCGGTTTCCAATGTCTTCAGTTCGTTCAGCGCTTCGGCAACCGTATGCGCGAAATTTTCGAGGACGAAGACGATACGGGCGCCCGAGTCGTTGAGCTGATGGGCAAGTTCGCGCGGCGTATAGAGCGGATTGACGTTCACGACGACGCCCCCGGCCATCAAAATGCCGAAGACAAGCGGGGGATAGGCCATCACATTCGGCATCATGATCGCCGCGCGGTCGCCCTTCTTGAGGCCAAATTTCTGTAAGGCCGCTGCGGCTTTCTTCGCAATGTCGCCAATCTCGGCGTATGTCAGCCGGACGCCGAAGCTCTCCAGCGCCGGACGCGGACCGAAATCGGCTACGGATTTCTCAAATACATCGACGACCGTGCCCAAGGGAGCCGGATCGATCTCCGTTTCCACGCCGTTGGGATAATGTTCAAGCCAAGGCCGCGGTATGTCTACCGTCATGCGTTCCCTCCCGGCAGACGATTGCGCCGCCTGCCACGCTTACTTCCACACTACGCGCTTTGCCCCGGCCTCTGCCCTCCCCTGCCGGAGCGAAAACAACCAAGCATGACTCCAGTAATCGATCCTGGCAATACCGGTCTGTGCCACGTACCGGGGGCCTGCCAGCAACACTACTCGTCGTGCTGCTTCAGTTCTTTCAGTTTGGCGAACACCGAATTGACGTCGACGGAAGCCTCTTCGTCCTCGTCCGGGCTGGCGGCAGGCGTTTCGGATTTCCGGAAAACGTCCTCGTGCCGGGGCGTCTCACTGCCCATGCTATAGGCTTCTTCCTGGTCCGGGCCTGTGGTGATCTCGGCAGAAACGAGAGTCGCGCCTTCGTCCGGGGCCTGCGGCCGGTTCTTGTTGGCGCGGGCGACCTCGAAATCGAGATCGAGCTGCGAACACAGCCCGAGCGTTACCGGATCCAGCGGCTGCAGGTTGGACGAATTCCAGTGCGTGCGCTCGCGGACCGCCTGCAACGTTGCTTTTGTCGTCCCGACGAGCCGCATGACCTGCGCATCCTTCAATTCCGGATGGTTGCGCACGAGCCAGAGAATGGCGTTCGGACGGTCCTGACGCCGCGAAAGCGGCGTGTAGCGCGGGCCGCGCACTTTCTTGATTTCCGGCACCCGGACGCGCGACTTGGCCAGCTGCAAACGGTAGTCCTCATCGGCTTCGGCCTTGGCGATTTCATCGCGCGTAAGCTGGCCGGAGGTGATCGGATCGTGACCGCGAATGCCAGCCGCCACTTCGCCATCGGCAATGCCTTTGACCTCGAGCGGGTGAAGATTGCAGAACTCGGCGATCTGATCGAACGTCAACGATGTGTTGTCGACCAGCCAAACAGCCGTGGCTTTCGGCATCAGGGGCGCCGTGCTCATTGATCTCTCCTGTCGTAACCCATCTGCCAAATGCGCGATGGGCGGCAAAATACGCCGGTTCGAAAATTCCGTACCCGGTTTCGGACAAGCTTGCGGGCCCGCCGGACTCTCGTCCGGCTGAGGCCAAGCCTCAAAACTTCATCCTTTCGGGGGATAACACTATATAGTTTCGAACGCTGCAAAACGCAATCGAAGCCTTTACCATTTCTACCCGCGAAAGCCCCATGACCGAACACGCTCAAAAACAATCTGGTATCACCGCAAATCCGCTGCTGGCCGGGAGCTGGGATACGCCCTATGGGCTGCCGCCATTCTCACAAATAGAGCCTGCGCATTATGCGCCGGCATTCGAGCAGGCTTTCGCGCAGCATCTGGACGAGATCGCAGCCATTGCGGCCAATCCCGCACCGCCGGATTTCGACAATACGATTGCCGCCTTCGAGCGGGCCGGCGCTCTGCTGACCCGGACATCGCATGTCTTTTTCAACCTGACCTCGGCAAATACCAACGACGCTCTGCAAGCGGTCGAGCGCGAGCTCGCGCCGAAATTCGCGCGCCACCGCGCTGCGATCTACATGAATCCGAAGCTGTTTGCGCGCATTGATGCGGTTTGGCAAAGCCGGGAAACCAGTGGCCTCGACAATGAGCAGCAGCGCGTTGCCGATCTCATCCGCAAGGATTTCGTCCGCTCCGGCGCGCAGCTCGACGAGGCCGGGCGCGAACGTCTCGCCAAGATCATGCAACGCCAGGCCGAGCTTACGACAGCGTTCAGGCAAAACGTGCTGAAGGACGAGACGGATTACCTGCTCGTGCTCGAAACCGAGGACGATCTGGCGGGCTTGCCCGATCCCCTCATCTCCAGCGCGAAGGAAACGGCCGCCACCCGCGGCATGCCGGACAAGCATGCGCTGACCACGACGCGCAGCCACGCCGATCCGTTCCTGCAATCCTCCATGCGGCGCGATCTGCGCGAGAAGATGTTCGCAGCCTGGACGAGCCGCGGCGACAGCGGTGGAAAGACCGACAACAACGCCATCATCGCGGAAGTGATCGCCCTGCGCGCCGAGCGCGCTGCCCTCCTCGGATACAAGACTTTCGCCGAATACAAGCTCGACAACACGATGGCGAAGACGCCCGCCAATGTGCACGCGCTCGTCGACGCCGTGTGGGAAGCCGGCCGCCGCAAGGCGCTGCAAGAACGGGAGGCGCTGCAGGAAATCGCCAATGCCGAAGGGGCGAATTTCGATATCGCCCGTCACGACTGGCGCTATTACACTGAACAATTGCGCAAGCAGCGCTATGCGCTCGACGACAACGAACTCAAGCCTTACTTCCCCTTGCCGCAGGTGCGTGCGGCGGCCTTCTACGTCGCAAACAGGCTGTTCGGCCTGAATTTCGAGCCGGTGGAGGGGCTCGACTTGCAGCATGCGGATGCGCAGGCTTTCGATGTGCGCGATACGGACGGCAAGCATGTTGCGCTCTTCATCGCCGACGACTTCGCCCGGCCCGGCAAACAGTCCGGCGCGTGGATGAGCGCCTTCCGCCGCCAGCAGCGGCTCGATGGAGATGTCCGGCCCGTCGTCGTAAATACGCAGAATTTCAACAAGCCGCCCGCAGGCAAGCCTGCGCTGCTTTCGCTGGAAGAGGCGCGCACGCTGTTCCACGAATTCGGCCATGCCCTGCACGGCATGCTGTCGGACGTGACCTACCCGCGCATATCCGGCACCAGCGTTTCGACCGATTTTGTCGAACTGCCATCACAGCTTTACGAACACTGGCTGCTGACGCCGGAAATTCTGGGAAAATTCGCCACCCATTACGAAACCGGCGAACCCATACCCGGTGACCTTGTGGAAAAAGTCCTCGAAATGCGCACGTTCAACCAGGGCTTCATGACCGTGGAATATTGCGCCTCGACGCTGGTCGACATGGATCTGCACGAGATGAGCGCCGGCGACATTGGCGATCCGGCGAAATTCGATGCGCGGCGGTTCGAGCGGGACTCGCTGGAAAAAATCGGCATGCCGGACGAGATCACGATGCGTCACCGGACCCCGCATTTCAGTCACATCTTTTCCGGCGACGGCTACGCGGCGGGGTATTACTCCTACCTTTGGTCCGAAGTGCTGGACGCCGACGCCTTCAGCGCCTTTGAAGAAACGGGCGACGTCTTCGATCCCGGTCTGGCGGCGCGGCTGAAAGAGCACATTTATTCGGCGGGCGGACGCCAGGAGCCGGATGCAGCCTATATCGCCTTCCGCGGTCAATTGCCGAGCCCGGACGCGCTGATGCGAAAGCGCGGGCTGGCATGAACATTCGCCAAGAGCCACTCCCCGGACACAACATCACAAGTTCGTTACCGTCTGCCACAGCAAATGTGCGGCAGGCGACTCAATCTCTTGCCGGTGCTAGTTTTCTCGCGTCTCCGATCCAGATTGGGAGGGTCGAGAAGCGGACGCACTAGCGGACGCATCATTCCGGAGGAAGACCATGTTCGATATTTCCCGCCGCCGTTTCGTAGTCGGCGCAAGTACGGCCGCCGCCGTGTTCGGCCTCAATGGCAAGATGGAATTTCTGCCGTCCGCCCTCGCCCAGGGCAGGGGCAAGGATCAGCAGAATCCGGCCGGAAAGGCGTTTCATCGCTTCAAGATCGGCGACATCGAGGTAACGCAGGTGTTCGACGGCGAAACGCCCCGGCCGATCAAGGGCTTCGTCAAGAACGCCTCCGACGATGACGTCAAGAAGGCGCTGCAAAAGGCCGGTTTCGCCGGCAACGACATCCCCGTGCCCTACACGATGACCTTCGTGCGCGCCGGCGGCGTGCTGACCATGTTCGATTCCGGCAATGCGCCTGCAGGCATGCCGGCGGTCGGCCGTCATCTGGCAGGCATGAAGGCGGCAGGCATCGAGCCGAAAGACGTCAAGCGCGTCATCGTCACCCACTTCCACCCCGACCACATCTTCGGCCTCTACGCCGAAGGCAACAATCCGATGTATCCGGAAGCCGAGATCATCGTTCCCGCTGCGGAACTCAATTTCTGGACCGACGCGAGCAAGCTGGCGAAATTGCCGGAGCGCCTGCAGGGCCTCGGCAAGCGCGTCTCCGGCACCATCGCGAAGTGGAAGAACGTCCGCCGCTTCGAGGGCGAGGGCGAAGTCGCCCCCGGCATCCGCCCGGTCGCAACCTACGGCCATACGCCCGGCCACACGAGCTTCCACGTCGCCTCCGGCAGCGCCCAGATGATGGTCCTCGGCGACGTGACGAACGTGCTTCAACTCTTCGTCCCCAACCCCGGCTGGCACGTCATGTTCGACATGAACGCAGCGGCGGCGGAAGCGACCCGCAGGAAGACCTTCGACCGGGTCGTCGCCGACAAGATCGTCGTTGCCGGCTATCACTGGGGCATGCCCGGATGCGGCACGCTCGCCAAGGACGGCAACGGCTACGCCTTCACGCCCCAGGCGTGATGCAGTCGCTGCATGAATAAAAAGCGCCGCCGGAGCGATCCGGCGGCGTTTTCTATAAACAGCGGCTCAGAATTCCACCACAGACCGGATCGACTTGCCTTCGTGCATCAGGTCGAAACCTTCGTTGATGCGCTCGAGCGGCAGCTTGTGGGTGATCAGGTCGTCGATGTTGATGCGCCCGTCCATGTACCAGTCGACGATGCGCGGCACGTCCGTGCGCCCGCGTGCGCCGCCGAAGGCCGTGCCTTTCCAGACCCGCCCCGTGACAAGCTGGAACGGCCGCGTCGAGATTTCCGCTCCCGACGGCGCAACGCCGATGATGATCGACTGGCCCCAGCCGCGGTGGCAGCATTCGAGCGCCTGACGCATCACGTCGACATTGCCGGTGGCGTCAAAGGAATAATCCGCGCCGCCCTTGGTCAGGTCGACGAGATACGGAACGATATCCTTCCCCACTTCCTTCGGATTGACGAAGTCGGTCATGCCGAACTTTTCCGCCATCGCCTTCTTGGACGGATTGATATCGACGCCGACGATCTGCTCCGCGCCGATCATGCGCAGGCCCTGAATGACATTGAGGCCGATGCCGCCGAGGCCGAATACGACCGCACGGCAGCCGGCTTCGGCCTTCGCCGTCCAGATCACCGCGCCGATGCCGGTGGTGACGCCGCAGCCGATGTAGCAGATCTTGTCGAAGGGCGCGTCCTCGCGCACTTTCGCAAGGGCGATTTCCGGCAGCACGATATGGTTCGCGAAGGTCGACGTGCCCATGTAATGCAGCACAGGCTCGCCGTCGCATTTGAAGCGGCTCGTACCGTCCGGCATCAGGCCCTGTCCCTGCGTCGAGCGGATCGCCGTGCACAGATTCGTCTTGCGCGACAGGCAGCTTTTGCACTGGCGGCATTCGGGCGTGTAGAGCGGGATGACGTGATCGCCTTTTTTGAGCGACGTCACGCCGGGGCCAACATCGACAACAACCCCCGCACCCTCGTGGCCGAGAATGGCCGGGAACAGGCCTTCCGGGTCTGCGCCGGACAGGGTGTAATAGTCGGTATGGCAGATGCCGGTCGCCTTGACCTCGACGAGAACTTCGCCGGCTTTCGGTCCCTCAAGCTCGATATCGCAAATTTCAAGCGGTTTCTTGGCGGCGAAAGCAACGGCGGCGCGGGTTTTCATAATACAGGCTCCAGAACAGGACACGGATTCGGATTGACGGCCTTACCTTAACGGCCGCGGCATGTGAATGCCAGTTGTCACGACTGCCGGATCACCGTCTCGTCCGCCCGCGTATAGGGCATGGGCCAGGGGAAACGGTAGCCCTGCTCGTTGGCCGCGTGGTGCGGGAAATAGGGCTCGTTCATCGCCCCGCGCGCCATGACGCAGAGATCGGCCCGGCCCGAGGCGACGATCATGTTGCAGTCCGTATGGCTGACGATGCCGCCAATGGCCATCGTCGGCACTTGCGCTTCGTGCCGGATCGCCTCGCTCAGGGCGAGCTGGTAGAGGCGGCTCATGGCGGCAGGCCGCCTGTCCGCTGTTACCCCGGCAGTCGAAACGGCGACGATATCGACGCCGGCCTCTTTCAGCATCCTCGAAATTTCGATGGATTCTTCCGGCGTCACGCCATCGGGGCGGAAGTCGTTAGCGGAAATGCGCGCTGCTATCGGCTTGTTGGCAGGATAGACCGCGCGGACGGCCTCGAACACTTCCAGCGGAAAGCGCATGCGGTTGGCGAGACTTCCGCCATAGGCGTCCCCGCGTCTGTTGGCCAGCGGCGAAATGAACTCCGACAGGAGATAGCCGTGTGCGAAATGCAGCTCGATCATGTCGAAGCCCGCTTCCTCCGCCATGCGCGCGGCCTTGGCGAAAGCCTCCACGGTTGCGACAATATCGGCTTTCGTCATCTCGCGCGGCAGCGGCCGGTCGGGCGTGAAGGGTATCGCGGACGGCGCGATGACTTCCCAGACATCGTCGTCCTTCACGGGAACGTATTTGTCCCATGACCTTCCGATCGAACCCTTGCGGCCGGCATGGGCGAGCTGGATGCCGATTTTCGCCTGCGTGTGTTCATGCGTGAAATCGACGATGCGCTTCCACGCCGGCACATGCTCCGGCGCATACATGCCCGCGCATCCCGGCGTCATGCGGCCCTGCGCCGTAACATTGGTCATCTCGGCGATGACCAGGCCGAAACCGCCTACGGCGCGCGCGCCAAGATGGGCGAGATGAAAATCGTTCACCGTGCCGTCGACCGCCGAATACATGCACATCGGCGAGAAGACCATGCGATTGATCGTCTGCATGCCGCGTAACTCGTAGGGGGCAAACATTGGCGGCGGCGGCGCGTTGACGCCGGCAACCGGTACAGCAGCGACCGTTGCATCGAGACGGTTGGCAAAGTCCCGCGATGCTTCGCGTATGCGCTTGTAGCCCATGCGTAGCGAACGCGTGGCGCAAGCGAAGGCGAACTGCTCCATCGGCAAATGGAATGCACGATGCGCATGCGCGATCCACTCGGCACCCGCCGCAGCGGCGCGGGCGAGGCTGGCGGCTTTTGCCTGGCGTTCCTCCGCCCATCCCTCCAGCGCGGCGGATCCATCGCCGTCGACGTAGCGGACCAGCGCTGCGGCGAGCGATTGCGCTTCCTCCAGATCGAACCGCAACTGCAATCCGAGCATCGGATGCATGGCTGCTGCGGCTGCGCCGAAGACTATCGTCTTGCCTGTCTGGCGGCGGCCGGTCCGGTGCACAGGGGTTTGCCGGAAGCTGTTGCCTTGCAAAACGGGCGTTGCATCCTCAAGCGCCGGACGAAATACCTCCGCGGCAAATTGCTCGATCTTGCTGGCAACAGTTCCGGTCAAACCCGCCGCCGCGATTGTCCCGTTTGCAGCTTCCACAACGAGGAAGGACCGGTTGGCGCCGGCCGGGGCCACCATCGCGGCAACCGGCCCGTTGGCAGTTTCCGAAAACGCAAATGTCTGGGTGGCGGACGGGCGATCCACCGTGAAAAAGGCGCAGAAGCGTCCACTGTTCTGACTGTCGATTTCGAAGCCGGCCGGGTCGCAACCCAGGTCCTCAAGCTCACTCCAGCGTGACACCAGAACGAAATGTGCCGAGTCCACGAGTTCCGCCCCGACAGAGCAGCGCATCGCGCAACCGGCATCCACCGCCAGCGCTTCCAGCACGCCGCGCAAGCCTTCCGTATCGGCGAAGGAATAGTGCAATCCGGGAATTGTTTCACGTTCGCTCCGTCCGCCGCCGGCTTCGCGATACACGCTGAACTCATCCGAGCGCCTCACCAGCCGCGCTGCGGCCTGCGCCACGGCAGAATCGGCAAGAAACATCTCGCCCAACACCGGATTGACCAGCGCCTGCGGGCCGAACGGTGTGCCATCGTGCGTCCCGGCGATGGTGACATTGCAGCCAGGCAGCCGCTTCTTCAGCAGCAGCCCGGCGTAAAGCGCGGCGCAATCGCCGCCTGCGATGAGAAAGTTCACGCCCCTTACCCGTTTCCTCTTGTCCGTTTCCGCGTCCGGTTGAATCGCATCGTATAGACGGGCACAGCGGGAAACAACGACCGCAGAAGCAAGGCCGTCAGTACTCGCCTGCGAGCAGGAACATGCCCAGCGCAATCAGCACGACGCCGATGATGGCGCCCTCGTACCGCCTCACAGCCTCACACTTCATCCGGTCGGGGTATGGAATGTCGGCCAGGTCAGGACCATCATGCCGCCGCGCCGCAAGTGACAGCGATGGCTGCACCACTTTCTTTCGGCAATTCCGGCAGGTTGCGGGGACAATGACTGCCGCAATGATGCCCGGGGAACGTGCGGATCCCTGCCCTGCCTGTCGCGCCGCCAAACCCTCGTGAATCAGAGCCAAATGCTTCATATTGTTCGTCGCGTCGCCGGACGCTGCCATACTCCGCATCCAGACCCGGTATCGGGCCGCCTGGCAATTATGATCCGCTGGTTATCCATATGTTATGTAATAACATAACATATAACATGGACACCGCGAGCCTTCTTGAGGCCGGCAAACAGCTTCTGCGCGCTGGCCGCGACGCCCGCCGGCCGCGCGAACAATCCGGCTGGCGCGCCGGAAGGGCTTGACCTGAGAGCGCGGGGGCCTCACATCCCCGCCTAATGAATGCACGCGCCAGCAGGCGCTGCCGAATAACGCGATCTGGCGCGCAAGCGCCCCAGGAGTGCCCGATGTCCGAAGTCAATGCAGAGAAAATTCCCGTCACCGTGCTCACCGGCTATCTCGGCGCGGGCAAGACGACGCTGCTCAACCGTATTCTTTCGGAAGACCACGGCCACAAGTTCGCAGTCATCGTCAACGAATTCGGCGAAATCGGCATCGACAACGATCTCGTTGTAGGGGCCGATGAGGAAGTGTTCGAAATGAACAACGGCTGCATCTGCTGCACCGTGCGCGGCGATCTCATCCGCATCATGGAAGGCCTGATGAAGCGCAAGGGCAAGTTCGATGCGATCATCGTCGAAACGACGGGCCTTGCCGACCCGGCGCCGGTGGCGCAGACCTTCTTCGTCGATCAGGACGTGCAGGATCAGGCCCGCCTTGACGCTGTGGTGACCGTCGCCGACGCCAAGTGGCTGTCCGACCGGCTGAAGGACGCGCCAGAAGCCAAGAACCAGATCGCCTTCGCCGACGTGATCCTGCTGAACAAGACCGATCTCGTCAGCGCCGACGAACTGGCCGAGGTCGAAGGCCGCATCCGCGCCATCAATCCTTACGCCAAGCTGCACCGGACCCAGCGCTGCGCCGTACCGCTCGACACGGTCCTCGGCCGCAACGCGTTCGATCTCGATCGCATTCTCGAGATAGAGCCGGCATTTCTGGAAGCGGATGACCACGATCACGATCACGATCATGGCCATCACCACCACGATCACGATCATGGCCATCATCATGATCATCATGGCCATGATCATCACGGCCATGAAAAGCACGGCCATGAAAAGCACGGGCATGATGATCATACCCACGGCCACGGCGGACACGGCAAGGGCCTGAAACACTATCACGACGAAGAAATGCAATCGGTCGCTTTCGAGATTGACGGCGATGTCGATCCGCACCGCTTCATGCCGTGGATCAATCTCATCACCCAGCGCGACGGGCCGAACATCCTGCGTTCGAAAGGCATTCTGGCTTTCAAGGACGAGCCGAAGCGCTTCGTGTTCCAGGGCGTGCACATGATCCTCGACGGCGACCTGCAGCGCGAATGGCGTCCGGACGAAAAACGCAAGTCGAAGATAGTCTTCATCGGTCGCGAGCTGAACGAAGAGGCCCTGCGCAACGGTTTCATGGCGTGCGCCGTGGAACAGCCGCAAGCCTGAGTCGGCAGCTGGATGGCGAGCGGCGCCGGTCATGGCTGAAGCAATCGTAATCGGCGCGGTCTTGAAGATCGACCTGCGCGGCTGGAACCAGCCGCCGCCGGAACTCCCGAAGCCGCCGATCCGTATGGAAGAAGGCCGCGACGGTATGCTGACGCTTTACTACGACGTCAGCCCGCCTGACCACGACATGACAGCGGCGGATTTCGGCAACCGTATCTGGTCGCGGCTCGAGCGGATGCTGGTGTCGGAAAAGTCACCCTTTCGCGAAGGCGCCTTCGCCCGCCGCTTCACTCTCGAGGTCGGATTCATGTACGATGCCGCGGACGGGCGGATCGCAACGTCATGGCCGGCGGATTTTCTGCGCATACTCGGCGACGCCGACGCGGAACTGATCGTCACGCACTATCCCTTTACGGAAGATGGCGGCGAGCCGCGAAGCGAGGACGACCTCTGACCGGACCCCGCATGCGGAATTGCCGGCTAAACGGAAAAGCGGAATTCGGAATGAATATGGACCAGGTGGACTATGATACGTCGCTGACATCGCATGTCTCTGCGCTTGAGGCCGGCGATCACGTTATCGCAGCCGCATTTCTGGGCGGCGCTCCGGTGCTTGCACTCGCGGAGGGCGAAGTGCTGTTCTGCGACAGCGGCGAACGCCGGAAGGCCCATGCCGACGCAACCATTCTTGTCGCCTCTTCAAACAGCGAACGTCTCGTTACCGGCGGCGACGACGGCCGGATCGTCGAAACAAGAGCCAAAGGCGAACCGGCCGAGATTGGCTCGGAGAACGGCAAATGGATCGACGCAGTCGCCGTGCGCGACGATGGCGCGAGCGCGTGGTCTGCCGGAAAAACGGTCCGCGCCCGCGACGCCAAGGGCGGCGTCAAGACGTTCGAAGCGCCCACCACCGTGCGCGGCCTCGCCTTCATGCCGAAGGGCTACCGCCTCGCGATGGCGCATTACAACGGCGTGACGCTCTGGTTTCCCAACATTGCCGGCGCACCCGACACGCTGAAATGGGCCGGCTCGCATCTGGATATCGCCGTATCGGCCGATAACAATTTCGTCGTCACCTCCATGCAGGAGAACGCCCTGCATGGCTGGCGCGTGTCCGACAAAAAGGACATGCGCATGACCGGGTACCCGACAAAGACGCGCTCTTTTTCCTGGTCGCATGATGGCGAATGGCTTGCCACCTCCGGCGCAGACGCCTGCGTCGTGTGGCCATTCCAGTCCAAGGACGGACCGATGGGGCAAGCGCCCCGCGAATGCGGCATCCGCACGCCCAAAGTCACGCGAGTCGCATTTCATCCAAATTCCCATGTCATAGCGCTCGGCTACGACGATGGATGGATATTGCTCTGCCGTCTCGCCGACGGAGCCGAACTTCTGGTGCGCCAACGCCCGGAGGAAAAGCAGACGGGCAAGATCCGCCCTGCAATATCGGGGCTATGCTGGGATGGCGACGGCAAACGGTTGCTGTTCGGGGCAGAGAATGGCGAAGCTGGAATTTTGACATTGCCCGTATAAAGATAGGCGTGCGCCTTCGCGCGCGGGAGGACACATATCCATGTTCATACTGCGCCAGTTCGGCCTGCTCTTTGGAGTAATCGCCGGACTGATCACATCGCAGGCTCCGGAGTTCGCCCAGCAGTACCGCCAGCGTATTGGCGGGGCTATCGACGAGTTGCAGCGGATCATCGACGATTTCGACCGCGACGTAACGAATTACCGCATGACGCGCACACAAGGGCTCGAGCGCCTCGCTGGCGACCCCGATCCCTTCGTGAAACAGCGCGGCCGGCGCATCCGGGAGACCGAAGCGCGGCTCTCCCGCCTCAAGCGGCAAAGCGAGTCCTTCAAATCGGCCGGTTCGGTGCGGCGCATCGCGGTGCTGGCAGACAATTTCGACCCGGGGCTCGCACGCAGGACCTACCGCAGTTTCGAACCGGCCCTGCCGCTGACCGCGGAAGGCTTGATCGCTGGCCTCGCCGGTTTTCTCGCAGGTTTCGGACTATGGAAACTTCTCAGCTGGCCTCTGAACCGGTTCAGTCGCCGCGACCGAAAAACGCAGGCGCAGGAAGCATGATCCCGAACGTTCTTTCCATTGCAGGGTCCGACCCGTCCGGCGGCGCCGGCATCCAGGCCGACCTCAAGACATTTGCTGCGCTCGGCTGCTACGGCATGGCCGCCATCACGGCGCTGACGGCGCAAAACACACAGGGCGTAACCGGCGTGCATGTCCCGCCGGCCGATTTCATCGCCAGGCAGATCGACGCCATTTTTGCCGATGTGGAGGTCCATGCCGTCAAGATCGGCATGCTGGCCACGGGAGAGATCGTACAGGCGGTCGCCGATCGCCTGCGCACGCACGGTGCGAAGAACGTTGTTCTCGACCCGGTGCTGGTCGCAACGAGCGGCGACAGCCTCGGCGCGCCGGACGTGGTGGATGCCATGCTCGAGCATCTGTTTCCGCTGGCTACGCTTGTCACCCCCAACCTGCCGGAAGCCGAGCGGCTGGCGGGTATCGCAGACACGAGTGCGGAAAGTCTGTGCCGCGCCCTGCTCGCCAAGGGCTGCCGGGCCGTATTGGTGAAGGGCGGACACGTCAAAAGCGCCAGCGCCGACGACGTGCTGGGAGACGAAACCGGTCTGCGTACCCTGACAGGGCCCTGGGTCGATACGAAAAACACCCACGGCACCGGCTGCACACTGTCGTCGGCCATCGCCGCGCATCTGGCGAAGGGCCACACGCTGCAGGACGCGGTCTCGGCCTCGAAGATATATCTGACTGCTGCGCTGGAAGCCTCGGACCGGCTAGCCGTGGGCAATGGCCACGGCCCCGTGCACCACTTTCACGCATTCCGGTGAGCGGAAGATTCGGCATACATCCTGCAGCGTAATGGACGATTGAAAACGCCGGGCAGTCTCCCGCCCGGCGCACTCGATTTCCCCAAACCGCCAGCCTGTTTCTCACAGACTGTCGAAATGTTCCGCCATCTTCTTGCGCATGGCGGCGTCGGGAATGACGCCGCGGCCGGCTTTGAGATTGTCGACCATGAATTTAGGCTTGTCAGTGCCGGGAATGACTGCGTTGACCGCTGGATTGCCGAGCAGCCATTTCAGCGCGAACTGCGCCCACGTCGTGACGCCGATCTCCTTCTTCGCCCAGTCCGGCAGTTCCTTGCCCTTGACCTTGGCGAAAACCCTGCCCCGACGGAACGGCAGGTTCGTCAGCACCGCGGCGCCCGCATCCTTCGCTGCAGGGATAAGGCGCTCTTCGGCGTTGCGGTCGACCAGAGAATAATCGATCTGGAAGAAATCCGGCTTCTCTCTCCGCAACACTTCTTCCACCGCCTTGTAGTCGCGGTCGAATGACGAGGAAATGCCGATATATTTGCACAGCCCTTCCTTCTGGAAGGCGCGCAGGGTGGCGATGTCCTGTTCCGGCTTCTTCGGATTGTGCAATTGCATGAGCTGCACATTTTTCACGCCCATGGCCTTGAGCGACTCGCGCATGGATTTCACCTGCTCGGCCGGCTCGTCGACGGCAACCTTCGTGGCGAGGAAAATCTTGTCGCGCAGCTTGGTCAGTTCGAACAGCTTGCCCAGCACGGTCTCGGCCTCGCCGTAGGACGGCGCGGTATCGACCATCGTTCCCCCGCCCTCGACCAGCAGTTTGAGAACCTGCGCCCGCTCGGCCATCCGCACCGTATCTGTCGTTTCGAAATCGTAGAGCCGCGCGGTGCCGATGCCGACGACCGGCAGCATCTCGCCGCTGTGCGGAATCGGGCGTTGAATCAATGGCTGCGCCGCCGCCTGCGCAAGAGCTTCCCAATCGGCTGCTGTCAGCGCTGCCGCCGCTCCCAGACCGAGCGCCAGCGTTTGTCTGCGGCTGATGCCTGTTTTCCCGAAATCCCGACAATCCATGTCTAACCTCCGTTTGAAACATTTCCCCCCTGTGGGGCATTCTGCGAAACACGTTTTTCCTGCTCGCGGCCGAGCCAAACCGAAAGGCCTGCCCATGCGAGCGCCACCGGCACGGTCGCCACCGCTATGGCTGGCACGCCAAGCCCGAGACTCCGCAAACCGGCAAACAGCCAGGCAAAGACCACGTCGCCGCCCCGGAAAACCGTGGTGTCGATGACGTTCTTCGCCTTGTATTTCTCCTCCCGGTCCACCGCGGTGAAGAAGATCTCCCGCGCCGGATTGGAGACAGCAAAATTCGCCGTCCGCTGCAGCACCTGAAATCCGACAATCACCGCCAGAACAGGCGAGACCGCCAGAGCCGCGAAACCGATAGCGAAAGCCAGCGGCAAAACTGCGGCGGAAATTCCTGTGCCCATGCGTTCGATGAGTTTTCCGGTCACAAATGCCTGTATCAGCAAGGTCAGAACATTGGCGGCAAGATCGATACCGGCAAAAATCTGCGTCCGAACCGCCGGGTCCGGCGAGGCCGCCGCCACCACGTCGCGCTGGACGAAATAGAGAAATGTTCCCGCCAGCGATAACAACGCTACCCACGCGGCGATGCCGGCAAGATAGGGAGAGGACAAAACCAGCCGGAAGCCGGCCAGCATGTCGCGAAAAACCGCACCGAAGGCCTGAAGCCGGGAATTAGCACCCGGGCTGGCGTCTGGTGGCGTGCTTTGCGCAGCGGCAGCCGGCGCCGGCCGGAAGCCCGCCGCGCTGGCTTCCAGACGCCGGGCGCAGAACACGGCCACTTCGAGCAGCAGGCCGGCCACGAGCAGCAAGTTCAGCACGCCTGTGAAATGCGTCAGACCGACAGTGATCGACGAGCCCAGCCATGTCCCCGCGGTGCCGCCGGCAGCGATGAGCCCATACAGCCGCTTGCCCTGATCGGTACGAAAAATATCGGCCAGAAACGACCAGAACACCGATACAGCAAACAGGTTGAAAACGCTGACCCAAACAAAGAATACGCGCGCAACAAGCGTGCGGTCTGCGCCGAAATACAAAAGCAGCCAGAAGACCAGCAGGTTTGCGACGAAAAAGTGATAGACAAGCGGAATGAACAGGCGGCGCGGCAGGCGCGACCAGACGAACGCATACAGCGGCGCGGCGACCAGCATCACGGCGAAAGTCGCGGTGAACAAGTATTGCAGCATGTCGCGACCGGCGGCGACGCCCATCTCGTCGCGCAACGGACGCAATATGAAGTAACTTGCGAGCAGGCAGAAAAAATACAGGAAGGACCAGACGACGGCCCCGCGCTCGGCATCGCTGGCGATGCCCGCAGTATCAAGCCGGGCCTTGAGCCAACCTGTCACCGCCATTTCAGCCTCCCGGCGCATCGTGCAGCCGCCGCCAACTAGCCCGGAAACCGCCCCGCGCGCCAGTTAAAATCCGTTCATCTTGACGGATGCGAAAGCCGCCCGATGTGCTAACGAAAAGCGGCAAATCGCCCTTGATCCGGCCAGGGCGTTGCGCCCCTGAAGGCGAAATACGGAACCGAACATTGATGTCAACCGACAGCCAGACGACGACGCAGCCCGCAGGCCACCGGCCGGCCGGTCATCCCGATATCCGCAGCGGTCGCGTTGGCGTCCTTCTGGTCAATCTGGGCACCCCCGAGGCGACCGACTACTGGTCCATGCGGCGTTACCTGAAAGAATTTCTGTCCGACCGCCGGGTTATCGAGACGTCCCGGCTGATATGGTGGCCCGTTCTGAACGGGATTATCCTGACTTTCCGGCCCGGCAGAAAAGGCAAGGAATACGACGCCATCTGGAACCGCGAACGCAACGAGGGGCCGCTGAAGACCGTCACCCGGGCGCAGGCGGAAAAACTGGCCGCGAGAATTCAGAGCTTTGAGGGTCCGGAACGCGTCGTCGTCGATTGGGCCATGCGTTACGGCCAGCCGCCAATCGCCAGCCGGATCGAGGCATTGCAGCAGCAGGGTTGCGACCGGATTCTGCTGGTGCCGCTTTATCCGCAATACGCCGCCGCGACGTCGGCCACGGTCTGCGACAAGGCTTTCGACGCGTTGAAACGCATGCGTTGGCAGCCTGCCCTGCGGGTCGCCGCACCGTGGTACGACCGGCCCGCCTACATCGACGCACTTGCCCATTCGCTGCGCACGGCAATCGCCGGCCTGACATTCGAACCGGATGTGGTTCTGGCGTCCTATCACGGCATACCGCAGGAATATTTCGACAAGGGGGATCCCTATTACTGCCATTGCGCCATGACGACGCGCCTGCTGCGCGAGGCGATGAACATGCCGCCTGAAAAACTGCTGATGACTTTTCAGTCGCGCTTCGGTCCGGCCGAGTGGATCAAGCCGTACACGGACGAAACGCTGAAACGGCTCGCCGCGGAAGGGGTCGAGAATGTCGCCGTTATCACCCCGGGTTTCACGGCTGATTGTCTCGAAACCATCGAGGAAATCGATGTCGAAAACCGCCACAATTTTCTGGACGCGGGCGGCAAGAATTTCGCCTTCGTGCCCTGCCTCAACGACAGCGACGGCGGCATGGACGTGATCGAGGATGTCGTGCGGCGGGAACTGGCAGGTTGGGTGGATATGAAGGAGCCACGCCCATGACGGCGCAGGCCTGTCTCGTCATCACAACCACCGCGGACGAGGCAAGCGCCCGCGCCATGGCTGCAAGCCTGCTGCAGCAGAAACTGGCGGCCTGCGTGCAGATATTTCCGGTCGAAAGCCATTATGTCTGGGACGGGACAGTGCAGCAGGACAAGGAATTCGCGCTGCATATCAAGACGCGCACGCCACTTTACGCGGAGCTCGAAAAAGCGATCCTGGCGATCCATTCCTACGAGACGCCGGAAATAATATGCCTTCCCGTGACGGAGGGTCATTCCGCCTATCTGGAATGGATCGGCAAAATTACGGCGCGCTGAAGTTTGCCGGCCGCAACCGCGGCCTCATGCAATTCCGCCTCACCGCCGCCTGTCGCGCGCCATTTCAATGGCGGCCTGCGCATGGATGAGGGCGTCGTATTCATCCCGCGTTCCCGGGACGAAAGCGTCGAAGGCTGCCCAGAATTGCTCGCGGATATTGTCGCGCTCCATCAGGATTTCATGCCGCGCAGGCGACAGCGTCACCAGCCGCCCCGCCTTCAAGCGTGTCGCGAAACGCTCCAGCGCCGCCGCGTCCACCACCGTCTCGTTATCCGCCGCAAAGACCAGAGCCGGCGTCAGCACCCGGCGCGGATATTCCGGATCAGCGAATTCCTCTATTTGCGCAAACGCGGCATCGACCCATCCGATGGTCGGGTCTCCGATTGCAACGGCCGGCGCTGCTGCAACAATATTGTTGTTGCGCTGATAACGGGCGGCATCGAATGTCAGGCGATTGTCGAGAAACGGCTTGGTCTGGAGCGCGGTGGCGCCGCCGCCCGGAATGAAGGCCGATCCCAGGCCGGCCAGATCGAGAAATTTCGCGGCAGCACGCGCCAGACCGGGAAAGCGAAGACCGTGAATGTCGATCATCGGCGCTGTCAGCACTAACCGTTCGAAAGGCGAGCGCGATGCCCGCGCCTGCCGCAACAGCACTGCCGCGCCCATCGAATGCCCGAGCGCGAACCACGGTTCGGGACAGAACGGCAGCAGGACCTGATCCAGAATTGCGTCGAGATCGCGCTCGTAGAGCGAAAAATCGTCGATATGGCCCTTGCGCGAATTATCGAGTTCGCGCCCGGACAGTCCCTGCCCGCGCCAGTCGAAAGCGACTACGGTAAGCTTGCGTTTGAGCAGATCGGCGGCCGTCTCGAAATATTTTTCGACGAACTCGGCCCGTCCCTGACAGATGACCACCGTTCCGACGGACTCTCCCGGCGGATGCCATCGCACGACGCGCAATGTCATCCCGTCCACAACGCGGATCGACGTTACGCTGGAATCCGGCGGCGCCGGATTGTCGGGAGTCAGTACCAGGTCCATCGCTCGCCGCAATTCGACTGGGTGGCGGGAAGCGCAGTTCTAATGCGATTCCGCCGTTCGGCGAAACGATCGTTTGCAAAAAGCGCCCGCCGGCTGCGGACTGGCTTACGCGTGCGGAACGAGACCCATCTGCTGCAGCGCGGCGCGGCCCAGGAAACCGTGCGGATTGTGGAACTGCTCCATCATCTCAAAATGATTCGCTCCTTCCACGGCGATCAGTTTCGCATCCTTGCCTGCCTGTTGCAGGGCAGCGAAGAAATCGCGCGACTGGCGCTGGAATTCCGGCGATTCGTCCGTGCCGTAGCCGACGGCCACCGGGCAATGGAGCCGGTCCAGATGCCGGATGGAGCTGGCCTTTTCGATGGTCTCCGGCGTGAAGTTGACGAATTTGCGCCGCGCCGAGAGCGACACCGGTTCGAGATCGTACATGCCCGACATCAGCGTGGCGCCGGAGAGAATATCCGCCGGCAGGCCGAAGTCTCCGGCCCAGTCGGTCACCGAAATGCAGCCCGCCAGATGCCCGCCCGAGGAGTGGCCGGAAACGAAAAAGCGGTTGCGGTCGATCTTGAGTTTTTCGGCGTTCTTGTAGATCCAGGCGACGCCCGCGCGCACCTGCTGCACCATGGTCAGAAGATTGCCGCCGGCATCGTCGACGCTGATGAAATCCATGGATATGAAATGCGCCCCGGCCGAACAGAATGTGTCGGCAAGATGCGCCACCGTCCGCGACGTGCCGTTCCGCCACGAGCCGCCGTGGGTGAAAATCTGCACGGGAGCAGCGCCGTCGCTGCCGGGATAGAAATCGAAGCCCTCGATAGCCGTTTCGCCGTATTGATGCCGCTGCGGTTTGCGCCGTTCGAAACATTCGGTCGCCAGCGCCTTGCGCCGGGCGTGTACCGCTTCCGAGTTGGGGGCCCAGACGGCCTGATTGTAGGCAGCATCCAGAGCCGCCTGGTCCATGTCCATCCAGACCTTCGGCCCGCTGCTTTGAGTCATGGTATCGGTCATGCCGTCCTCCCGTACTGCCTCTTTCGAGAAGAAGTAGCGGGAAATGCAGTCCGGGGAAAGCAGCATATTATGCTCCGCGCGGCAAAGACGAGCCTTGTGCGCGATGCGACCCGGCCTGCCCTCCGGTTTGCCCGACGCGCCCTGCCAGGCAATTGCGCTGCCGTCCGGAACGGCCAAATTTCAATGCGGCAGAATCTTTATATCTAATTGAAAAAAAATAATTCCGTAGCAAGAGTTGGGCGAGGCGCACGGGATTTCTCCCTTACCCCTTGTGCAACGCCGGACCCCTCACCACCTATGTTCTGCACGGGCCAATCGCGGACGTGCAATCACCCGGCGCCCCGCCTGCAGACGCAATGGGGCCGGGCGCCATAGCAAAGCTCATGTCGCTTCTTGAGGAGGATGTGAAATGCGTCATTTTGATCTGTCGCCGCTCTACCGTTCAACCGTCGGCTTCGACCGGATGTTTTCGATGCTGGACCAGATGTCCGGCCCGGACAGCGGCAACGCCTACCCCCCTTACAACATCGAACGCACCGGCGAGGATGCCTATCGCATCACGGTAGCGGTCGCCGGATTCTCCGAAGCCGAACTCAACATCGAGCAGAAGCAGAACGCACTGACTATTCGCGGCGCGAAAGAAACCCGTGAAAAGCGTGAAGACCGCGAAGTCCTTTATCAGGGCATCGCCGGCCGCTCCTTCGAGCGCCGCTTCCAGCTCGCCGACCACGTCAAGGTGACGGGCGCCGCGCTGGAGCATGGTCTCCTTCATGTCGACCTGGTTCGCGAAGTCCCGGAAGCTGCGCGCCCGCGCCAGATTCCCATCGGCGGCGCCCAAGTCGTCGAAGCCAACGTGCGGGACAACGTGCAAGACAGCGTCAAGAACGCTGCCTGAGGGCTGATTTCAGCAGCTTCTGATCCTCCAGTCAGACATAGGGCGCGTCCGGAAGGACGCGCCCGATGTGTTTTTACATGTCCGTCGAACGTTACTGCAGTGGCGCAACCGGAACAGGTTTGGCAATGTCCCGCCGCTTGCCCGGATCGTCCAGCGGAGCAACTTTAACTCGCGGCCTTGCGACGTTGCTTTGCTGCGGACCCGGATACACCACGCGCGGTTTGCGGCTGGCCTCGCGCTTCTGCACCGGCACCTTTACCGCAGCGGGAGCTGCCGGCGGCGGCAGGATTGTCCGGCTCGCCTGTTTCGGCTGCGCGGGCTTTTCTTCCGGTTTCTGCTTCGGTTTGACGAAACGGACTTTCGGCTTGCGCGTGCGTTCGACACTCGTTTCGTCGCCGCTCCGCGCTGCGGTCACGGCTGCCGGTGCATCTTTCTGCTTCGATACCGGAGAGCGCTTCGGCGCCGGGTCAGAATTCGAACGAACGGTTTTGCGTGCAGCCTCAGGCGCTTCCCCCGGCGGTACAACCGGAGGCGCAGCAACGCTTGTATTTGTCCGGTTCCTCTTCGTCTCCGGCGGAGTTACCGTTCGGCCAGCGGTAGCTTTGGCGGGCTTCGGGGCAGCGGCAGCCGGAACAGGAGGCGGCACGACAGGCGGGGCGACCGGACGCGATTCGATCGCTTTCGGCGCAACGTTCTGCGCGGGACGGCTCGCGGTTCTGGTCTTGCTGCGCCGTGCCGGTTTGCGTTTGGCCCGTCGTGGCGGCTCGGCCTTTTTCCGCGGAGCCAACACCGGCGGCGCGAGGTCCCTGTCCGGGCCGCCACGGTAATACGGATTGTCGTAATCCCGGCCTTGGGGTTCCGGCAGCACGGAGTAGCGGCGCGACCGCAGGTTCTCCGGGGGACGCGGCGGACCGCCGTGGCGGAAACGCTGAACCACCTCGCCGTGGAAGCCGTCGATAATCAACCTGAAGGGAACGCCCCGCGCATTTTCGACGTCGGCGACATATACCCTGCCATTGCGTCGCAGCGGCCTGCGCATGGCATAACCTTCCGCGGCAACGATGCGGCGGATATCGCGCCGGCCGAGCATTTCGTTATAGCCGCGCTCGTAAACGATTGTCGGTTGCGACCACCAGTCGAAAAAAACTTGCGCCTGTGCCGGCGCGGATTGGCCACAGAGAACGGCGGCCGCCAATGCTGCCGGTGCAAGAATACCGATGCCGGCCGGCTTGTGCCGGGACGGCTTGTCGAAGCTGCGCTGCATGTGCCGCACTCCATCTTCACGCTGCTGTTAAGCGAACTCTGTCACGGGACGGGTCTTTGTGCCCGCTGCGGGCAGCAACGTCGGCAAAAAATGCGGCGAGGATACGACCGGTTTCAGGCTTTATGGGTGCTGACAATTTCGAGAAAGCTGTCGACTTCCTCTGCACGGGTTGCGAACGAAGTCACCAGCCGCACGAAGGTTTCCCCGTCGCCCGGCCTGTCTGCGGCAGGCAGAGCAGCGGCAGACCAGGCGTAATAGACAGCTCCGGCCTTTTTCAATGCCGCATCCGCCCCAGGCGGCAGAATTGCGAACACCTCGTTCACATCTGCCGGCCAGGGCAGGCGCACGCCGGAGACCGCGCCAAGCCCGAGAGCCAGCCGTTGCGCCATCGCGTTGGCATGGCTTGCCAGTTCGAGCCAATGGCCCTTCTCGAGATAGGCCAGCATTTGCGCACCGAGAAATCGCGCCTTGGAAACCGTGTGGCCGCTACGCTTGCGACGGAAAAGAAAATCGCGCGCGAGGCCGGGATCGAAAAACACGGCCGCCTCGCACATCAGGGCGCCGTTTTTCGTGCCCCCGAACGAGAGGACGTCTATGCCTGCTTTCCAGGTCATCTCCGCCGGGCTTGCCCCAAGCGCCGCAACCGCGTTTGCGAAACGCGCCCCGTCCATGTGGACTTTCAATCCGGCCGCATGGGCCATGTCCGACAGCCCGGCGATTTCGTCCAATGTATAAAGCGTCCCGCTTTCGGTCGCCTGCGACAGCGTCAGGGCCGCCGGCTGGACCTGCTTGACCAGACCAGCGGGATAGGCGGCGATGGCCTCTTGCAACGCGGCCGGACCGATCTTTCCGCAGGCGCCGGCCAGTCCCACCAATTTGGCGCCATTCGTGAAAAATTCCGGCGCGCCACATTCGTCGTCCATGACATGTGCGTCCGAATGAGCGAAAATTGCGCCCCACGGTGGACAGAGCGATGCGAGGCAGAGCGCATTCGCCGCGGTGCCGGTAGGGACCAGAAAAATCGCGCATTCCCGCTCGAAAAGGTCAGAGAGCATCGCTTCGGCGGCTTTGGTTGCCTCGTCTGCGCCATAGGGCATGGCGAAGCCGGTATTGGCGCGCACGAGCGCATCGAGGACGGCCGGGCTCGCTCCGGACCCGTTGTCGCTGGCAAAAAACATCGCGATTCCCCGTTTGCGCAACACTCCGGCTGCGGCAAATTCCCTGTGCAACGCAGCCATATTGCCGTAAGCCTGCCGCGGCGCAACGCCCGTCGCGTACCGCCAGCCAAAAACCTTCCGAAACCCGACGTTCCAGAGATTTCCACGCTTGTGCCGCCGTGTTAAATCTGGCATGGTCGCGCGCCATTAATAGGACAGTGTTGCTGACCATTTGATGGCGTCCAGCAAAGGTCCATACCCAAGCTGGCGGCGGTCCGGCTTTGCCACCGTGAAACAGTCGATTTTCGAACCGGTTCAGACCGCTAAACAATGCGGCTGCGGACGATGCGGCGGCGGTGCCTGCGAACTGCATTCGCTACAGACATCATTCCCCTGCGGGGGCAAATGCGAGTGGAACATTGAGAGGGAAGGGTATCGGACGTCCGCGATGGCTTGCTCGAACGCGCCGAAAACGGTGCGCGCAGATGCTTGCGCGCAAGACCCACGCCGATGCCTTTCTTCTGTTTCACGCCATTCCGGAATTGACGCCATGACCCGCCATATCGACCCGGCCCTCCCGCCCGCTCAGGGGCTCTACGACCCCGCCTATGAACACGATGCCTGCGGTGTCGGCTTCGTCGCCCGTCTCAGCAACGAGAAGACCCACGACATCGTCGAGAAGGGTCTGGAAATCCTGTTGAACCTCGACCATCGCGGCGCCGTTGGCGCGGACCCGAAGGCCGGCGACGGCTGCGGCATGCTGCTCCAGATTCCGCACGAATTCCTGGCCGCGGAAACCGAAAAGCTCGGCTTCAAGCTGCCGCAGCCCGGCCTGTACGGCGTCGGCGCGATGTTCATGCCCCGCGACTCCGAAGGCCGCAAGATCATCATGGATATTGCCGCCGAAGTGATAGCCGAGGAAGGCCAGATGCTGCTCGGCTGGCGCGAAGTTCCCGTCGATCCCTCGATTCTCGGCTATTCGGTCAAGCCGACCGAGCCCGTTCACATGCAGGTCTTCATCGGCCGCAATCCCGACATCGCCGATCAGGACGATTTCGAGCGCCGTCTTTATATCCTGCGCAAGTCGATTTCCGGCAAGAATGCGCTTCTCGCCGATCCCCGCACCATCGGTTTCTACCAGGTGTCGCTGTCCTCGCGCACACTCATCTACAAGGGCATGCTGCTGGCGACCCAATTGGGTGACTACTTCCACGATCTCCGCGATCCGCGGATGAAGACCGCCATGGCGCTGGTCCATCAGCGCTTCTCGACGAATACGTTCCCGGCCTGGTCGCTGGCCCATCCTTACCGGATGGTGGCGCATAACGGCGAGATCAACACGCTGCGCGGCAACGTCAACTGGATGGCGGCGCGGCAGGCTTCCGTTTCCTCGGACCTGTTCGGTTCCGACATCCAGAAGCTGTGGCCGATTTCCTACGAGGGCCAGTCGGACACCGCCTGCTTCGACAATGCGCTCGAATTCCTGGTGCAGGGCGGTTACTCGCTCGCCCATGCCGCGATGATGCTCATTCCGGAAGCATGGGCCGGCAATCCGCTTATGGGCGAAGACCGCCGCGCCTTCTACGAATACCATGCAGCCCTGATGGAGCCGTGGGACGGTCCGGCAGCCATGGCATTCACCGATGGACGCCAGATCGGCGCGACCCTCGACCGTAACGGCCTGCGGCCCGCGCGCTATCTGGTGACCGACGACGGCCTCGTTGTCATGGCCTCGGAGATGGGCGTACTTCCGATCCCGGAAGAGAAGATCGTCACCAAGTGGCGGCTGCAGCCGGGCAGAATGCTGCTGCTGGACCTCGAAAAGCACCAGATCATTTCCGACGAGGACGTGAAGCGCGAACTTGCCGCCCTGCATCCGTATCAGGAATGGCTCGACCGTACGCAGATCATTCTGGAAGACCTGAAGCCCGTGGAAGCCCGCGCCTCGCGCACGGACGTATCGCTGCTCGACCGCCAGCAGGCCTTCGGTTACACGCAGGAAGACCTCGCCATCCTGCTCTCGCCGATGGCCTTGACCGGCGAAGAGGCGGTCGGCTCGATGGGCACCGACACGCCAATCTCGGCGCTGTCGAACAAGTCGAAGCTGCTCTACACCTATTTCAAGCAAAACTTCGCACAGGTGACGAACCCGCCGATCGATCCGATCCGCGAACAGCTTGTGATGAGCCTCGTCTCCTTCATCGGACCACGGCCGAACATTCTCGATCTGGAGGGCGCGGCCACCCGCAAGCGCCTCGAGGTGCGCCAGCCGATCCTGACCAACGAGGATCTCGAAAAGATCCGCTGCATTGGCCATTTCGAAGATTCCTTCGACACCAAGACCCTCGACATGACCTATGCCGTCGAGCGCGGCGTCGAGGCCATGGGCGAAATGGTGACGCGTCTGTGCGAACGGGCCGAGGAAGCGGTCAAGGGCGGCTATAACATCATCATCCTGTCCGACCGCATGGTCGGCGCCGACCGGGTTGCGATCCCGGCGTTGCTGGCGACGGCCGCGGTTCATCATCACCTGATCCGCAAGGGTCTGCGCACCTCTGTCGGCCTAGTGGTCGAGACCGGCGAAGCCCGCGAAGTGCAGCATTTTGCGTGTCTCGCCGGTTATGGCGCAGAAGCGGTCAATCCCTATCTCGCATTCGAAACGCTTGAGGCCCTGCGCCAGAACGGCGAGTTCCCCGAGGAAGTGGATGAGGACGAGGTCTGCTACCGCTTCATCAAGGCGGTCAACAAGGGGCTGCTCAAGGTGATGTCGAAGATGGGCATCTCCACTTACCAGTCCTATTGCGGCGCCCAGATATTCGACGCCATCGGGCTGAACCAGCCGTTTATCGACAAGTATTTCACCGGCACAGCCTCACGCATCGAGGGCATCGGTCTGGAAGAAGTCGCGCGCGAAGCTTTCATGCGCCACGCCGATGCCTTCGGCGATTCGCCGGTCTACCGCCACATGCTCGGCGTTGGCGGCGAATACATGTTCCGCATCCGCGGCGAGGCGCATTCGTGGTCGCCCGATACGGTATCGCTGCTTCAGCACGCCGTGCGCGGTTCCAGCCAGGACAAGTATCGCGCTTACGCCAAGCTGCTGAACGAGCAAAGCGAAAGCTATCTGACAATTCGCGGCCTCTTTCGCATCAAGGATGCGGCGGAGGATGGCCGCCAGCCTGTGCCGCTGGAAGAAGTCGAGCCGGCGGTGAATATCGTCCGGCGCTTTGCAACGGGCGCCATGTCGTACGGCTCTATTTCGCGTGAAGCCCACACGACGCTCGCCATCGCCATGAACCGCATTGGCGGCAGGTCGAACACGGGTGAAGGCGGCGAGGAAGTCGACCGCTTCAAGCCGATGCCGAACGGCGACTCGCGCCGCTCTGCCATCAAGCAGGTCGCGTCCGGCCGCTTCGGCGTGACGGCGGAATATCTTGTCAACTCCGACATGATGCAGATCAAGATGGCGCAGGGCGCAAAGCCCGGCGAGGGCGGTCAATTGCCCGGCCACAAGGTCGACGCGGTCATCGCAAAAGTCCGCCACTCGACACCCGGCGTCGGTCTGATCTCGCCGCCGCCGCATCACGACATCTACTCGATCGAAGATCTTGCCCAGCTCATCTACGATCTGAAGAACGTCAATCCGGCAGCCGACGTCTCCGTGAAGCTGGTTTCGGAAGTCGGCGTCGGCACTGTCGCCGCCGGCGTTTCCAAGGGCCGCGCCGACCATGTGACGATCTCCGGTTTCGAAGGCGGCACCGGCGCTTCGCCGCTGACATCGATCAAGCATGCCGGCAGCCCATGGGAAATCGGCCTTGCCGAAACCCATCAGACGCTAACCCTGAACGACCTGCGCTCGCGTATCTCCGTTCAAGTGGACGGCGGCCTGCGTACCGGCCGCGACGTCATCGTCGGCGCCTTGCTTGGCGCGGACGAGTTCGGCTTTTCGACCGCGCCGCTGATCGCGGCGGGCTGCGTGATGATGCGCAAATGCCATCTCAACACCTGCCCGGTCGGCATCGCCACGCAGGATCCGGTCCTGCGCAAGCGCTTCGTCGGCCAGCCCGAACACGTCATAAATTTCTTCTTCTTCGTCGCCGAGGAAGTCCGGGAAATCATGGCGAGCCTTGGTTACCGCACGTTCAATGAAATGATCGGCCAGACTCAAATGCTCGACAAGTCCAAGCTGGTCGAACACTGGAAGGCCAAAGGTCTGGACTTCTCCAGACTGTTCGAGAAGCCCGCGGTTGCCGACAACGTCGGCACACACAAGTCGATGGTCCAGGACCACAAGCTGCAGAACGTGCTCGACCGCCGCCTGATCGCAGAAGCCGGCCCGGCGCTCGAAAGCGGCAAGCCGGTGCAGATCGAGGGAACGATCCGCAACGTTGACCGAACGACGGGCGCCATGCTGTCGGGCGAAGTCGCCAAGCGCTACGGCCATGCCGGACTTCCCGACGATACCATCCACATCAAGCTGACCGGCACCGCCGGCCAGAGCTTCGGTGCATGGCTTGCCCGCGGCGTGACGCTGGAACTCGCTGGCGAATGTAACGACTATGTCGGCAAGGGCCTGTCTGGCGGCCGCGTCATCGTCTATCCGCAAGCCAAGGCGGACAAGATTGTGGCCAGGGAATCGATCATTGTCGGAAATACCGTGCTCTACGGCGCCATTAACGGAGAGTGCTATTTCCGTGGCGTCGCCGGCGAACGCTTTGCTGTCCGCAATTCGGGCGCGATCGCGGTTGTCGAGGGCACCGGCGATCACGGCTGCGAATACATGACAGGCGGTGTCGTCGTCGTTATCGGTCCGACGGGCCGCAACTTCGCAGCCGGCATGTCGGGCGGCATCGCCTACGTCCTCGACGAGGACGGCACGTTCGAAAGCCGCTGCAATCTCGCCATGGTCGATCTCGAACCGGTTGCGGAAGAGGAGATGCTCAACGAGCGCATCCATCACGCGGGCGGCGATCTGGCTTCGCACGGACGCGTCGACGTGATGGCGGACATGACGCGTTTCGATGCCGAACGCCTGCATCAATTGATCTCGAACCACATGCGCTACACGAATTCGGATCGCGCCAGGGCAATTCTCGACGATTGGGAAAACTACAAGGGCAAGTTCCGCAAGGTCATGCCGGTCGAATATCGCCGCGCCTTGCATGAAATGATGGCCCAGGAAGAGGCCGCCACCGGCATGGCCGCTGCGGGGGAATAAGTTATGGGCAAGGTAACCGGCTTTCTCGAAATCGACCGTCAGGACCGCAAGTATGCGCCGGCGTCGGACCGCATTCGCCACTACCGGGAATTCGTCATTCCCCTCTCCGAGGAAACGACGAAGGACCAGGCGGCGCGCTGCATGAATTGTGGCATACCCTATTGTCACAACGGCTGTCCGGTGAACAACCAGATCCCGGACTGGAACGACCTCGTCTATCATGGCGACTGGGAAGAGGCCGCGCGCAATCTGCACTCGACCAACAACTTCCCGGAAGTCACGGGCCGTGTTTGCCCGGCGCCCTGCGAAGCTTCCTGCACGCTGAACCTGGAAGACATTCCCGTCACCATCAAGACGATCGAATGCTCCATCGCCGACCGCGCCTGGAAGGAAGGCTGGGTCAAGCCGGAGCCGGCCAAAGTCAAAACCGGCAAGAAAGTCGCCATCGTCGGATCGGGCCCCGCCGGCATGGCTGCGGCGCAGCAGCTCGCCCGCGCCGGGCACGACGTCCATGTCTTCGAGAAGAACGCCAAGGCCGGCGGGCTTCTGCGTTACGGCATCCCCGACTTCAAGATGGAAAAGCATCACATCGACCGCCGCACCGGACAGATGACCGCCGAGGGCGTGACGTTTCACTACAACTGCCATGTCGGCAAAGACACAAAGATCGAAGATCTTGTGGCCGGGCATGACGCCGTCATTCTGGCTGGCGGGGCTGAAAAGCCACGCGATCTGCCCATCCCCGGCCGCGACCTCGGCGGCGTCCACTTCGCCATGGACTTCCTGCCGCAGCAGAACCGCCGCGTCGGCGGCGAACCGGTAGGGACGAACGAGCCGATTCTGGCCAGTGGCAAGCACGTCGTGGTCATCGGTGGCGGCGATACCGGCTCCGACTGCATAGGCACGTCTATCCGGCAGGGCGCCCTGTCGGTAACGCAGCTCGAAATCATGCCGCAACCTCCGGCAAAGGAAGACAAGCTCATGAACTGGCCGAACTGGCCGCTCAAGCTGCGCACGTCGTCGAGCCATGAGGAAGGCGCCGAGCGGGCGTTTGCGGTCAATACCGTCGAGTTCCGGGGCGCGAACGGACATGTCGAAAACCTGAGATGCGTGAAGGTCGACGAAAAATTTCAGCCCGTGCCGGGTTCGGAATTCGATCTGCGCGCCGACCTTGTCCTGCTCGCCATGGGCTTTGTTTCCCCCGTTCACGAGGGAATGATCGAGGCGCTGGCAGTCGATCTGGACCCGCGCGGCAACGTGAAGGCCGACACGCTGGCGTATAAGTCAAGCGCCGAAAAGGTCTTCGCCTGTGGCGACATGCGCCGTGGCCAGTCGCTGGTGGTCTGGGCCATCCGGGAAGGACGGCAGTGCGCCCATTCGGTCGACAAGTTCCTTATGGGCTCGACAGTACTGCCGCGCTGAAGCCGGTACGGTTCGTCCGCAAATCCGTTTAGCCATCCGCTGCCGGGATTCGCGGTTCCCGTTGCCGTATCCACGGCACGGCGCTGTCCACCTGCATCGCGCATATCGCAAGCAGGCCCCCGTCTAAACGTTCCGGCAACCAATATCGTGGCCTTCGGGTGCAATGCGGGGCCGTTGGTTACCGTCCGTAAATCTTATTGTCCGACCCTGAGTGTCCATAGTCGGCATCCGTGCCAGCGCAGTCGCGGTCGCGATTTTTATGACTAAACAGTTAAATGCGAATTGGTTGGGTCGTTTCTTGAACAACGACCCATCGCTTTTTGGAGCGACCGTCAACGACGAGCCGCTGGCCGGGCGCATTCGCGCCGAACAAATCGCCTCTATACTGACCTACACCCCTTACATGCTCATGGCTAACCTCATCAACGCCATGGTGCTTTCGCTGGCGCTTGCGGGAACCGAACAACAGACGGCCGCTCTCGCCTGGTCGGCTCTGGTTGCCATATTCGCCCTGTATGCATTCCTGCGTTGGCGCAATTCGCGTGGACGCCCGCGACGGAACTATGCTTCGACGCGCGGCCCCCGCCGCGTGACATGGAATGCAGCCCTGCTGGGCTGCATGTGGGCGATCGTTCCTCTCGTGTTCACCGGATCCGCAGCATCCGGTCAGCAGTTGATTGTGATCGCCATAACGGTCGGCATGATCTGCGGCGGCGCTTTTGCGCTTTCGACTGTACCCAGCGCCGCGGTGTTTTTCGTAGCTCCCATCGTAACGGCGGCACTTGTCGCCTGCTACATTCACCATCTTGAGTTCGGCCTTCACCTCAGCCTGCTATTGCTGCTTTTTTCGGCCGTCATAGTGCGCACGTCCTATTCGCAAGCCAGCCTGTTCGCTTCCGGAATCATCGGCGAATACGAGCAGGAAAAGCAGCGCGACATGATTGGCATCCTGCTTGGCGAGTTCGAGGAGAACGCGAACGACTGGCTGTGGGAGACCGATGCTCTCGGCCGCATCGTTTACATCTCCGCCAAGTTTTCCGAACTTGCTGGCCTCTCACTGAAGAATCTTAAAGGCAAATCTCTCCTGCGCGTGATGGCGCGCGGTTTCGAGGGCGCCCCGGAACCCGAAGCGGCCTGGCGGCGGATTACCGAATTGATGCATCAACGCCAGCCATTCCGCAGCATCGAACTAAAAATCCTCGCCGAAGGAGCCTTTCGCTGGTGCAGTCTTACCGGCAAGCCCATCTACAACGAATCCGGCAAGTTCACGGGTTTTCGCGGCTTCTGCACCGACGTGACCGACAAGCGCGAGAACGAAGCGAAAATCGCATATCTTGCACGGTTCGACGCCGTCACCGGATTGCCGAATCGGGTCTCCTTCGGCGACAGGCTGGACGCGAGTTTCCGCGTTCTGAATCGCAAGAAGCGCGGATTCGCGCTGCTGTGCATCGATCTCGACGGCTTCAAGGAAATCAACGACACATTCGGCCACGCCATCGGCGACGCCTTCCTCATCGAAGTCGGCAAACGCATATCGGAATGTCTGGGCGAGAAGGACTTCGTCGCACGTCTTGGTGGCGACGAGTTTTCGGTCATACTCGCCGAACCGGAAGCGGAACAGGACGCATCGGAACTAGCACGCCGCATCATCGAAGCCGTCAGCCTGCCTTTCTCTTACGCCGGCAACACCATGAAAGCGGGAGCGAGCATCGGAATTGCCTTTGCGCCCAAGGACGGAGTCGAGCGCGAAAAGCTGATGGTTAGCGGAGATCTGGCGCTGTACCGCGCAAAGGCGGATGGCCGCGGCGTATTCCGGTGTTACGAAGCGGAGATGGACGAATACGCGCGCGAACGCCGCAAGATCGAAGGCGAACTGCGTAACGCTATCGAGAACAATGAATTGCAGCTGGTGTTTCAGCCGATCCTGAACGTAGAAACCGGCCGCGTGGAAAATTGCGAAGCCTTGCTGCGATGGGAAAACCCACGGCTCGGTCGCGTCTCGCCCGCCGATTTCGTGCCAATTGCGGAGGAGACCGGCCTCATCATCGGAATTGGGGAATGGGTCATACACGAAGCCTGCAGACAGGCCATTCGCTGGCCCGGTTATACCAAAGTGGCGGTCAATCTTTCCGCGGTCCAGTTCCAGAGTCCCGGCCTCTTGCCGGTTATCATGAAGGCCCTCGACGACGTCGAACTTGAAGCCAGCCGGCTGGAAATAGAGATTACCGAATCCGTTCTCTTGTCGAACATCGACCGCGTAACGGCAATCATCGACACTTTGGACAGGCTGGGTGTGCGGATCGCCCTTGACGATTTCGGCACCGGATATTCATCGCTGGCCTACATCAGGCAAATCGATTTCGACAAGATCAAGATCGACGCCTCTTTCGTGCGGGACATGCTGAACGACAAGAGCTGTGCTGCGATCATCCGCGCAGTGACCGGCCTCGCGCGCGAGCTGGGGATCCGCATCACAGCCGAAGGCGTGGAAACGCAGGAACAACTCGAAGTGCTCAAATCCGAAGGATGCGCCGAAGTACAGGGTTACCTCATCAGCGAACCGCTGGCGGCGGACGAATTCGCAGATTTCGTCGCCAAGTCCCAGGATGAACTGTCCCTGAATAAACTGTCCCTGGATGATCCGGCTCGCGAAGTAGCTTGATCGTCATGGATCAGCGTGCATTCAGATGGAAGCAGTGGAACACACGAATGCCGTTCGATTTCTGAGATTGGAACATCGCTGCCGCAGCAGCTTTTTCGCGCAAGGCTCCAGCGATACGCGGACGCAAGCAGGTTTAATGCAGCGTCCTTGGCCTGGCTGACGCCGCCGCCCTGTTGGACAACAGCTTGAGAGAAAATTCAATCACAGCGGACGTGCCAGCTCTCGCTGTCTCAGGCTGCGGATTTGCGGTTCACAAGCTGACGTTCCCAATCCAGCGCCTGACGCACGATCGTCTCCAGATCGTCGTAACGCGGCTGCCAGTTCAGCACCGACTTGATGGTCGCATTGGCGGCCACGATCGCATCGGGATCTCCTGCACGCCGGCCGGATATCTTGACCGGGAAATCCACCGCCGAAACGCGCTTGACGAAATCGATCACCTCAAGCACCGAATATCCGCGCTGATAACCGCAATTGCACGTGAGGCTGTCACCGCCGCTGCGCAGATAGCTCAATGCGTCCATATGGGCTTGTGCCAGATCGTTTACCTGAATGTAATCGCGCACGCACGATCCATCCGGCGTTGCGTAATCGGTTCCAAACACTTCCATGCCCGGGCGATGCCCAAGCGCCGCCTGAACGGCAACCTTGATGAGATGCGTAGCATTGGGTGTGGATTGCCCGGTGCGGCCCTGCGGGTCGGCTCCGGCGACATTGAAGTAGCGCAGGATCGCATATTTGAGGTCGTGCGCGTGTGCGACGTCCTGCAGCATCCATTCCACCATGAGCTTGGACCGTCCGTAGGGGCTCATCGGCTTAAGGGTTTCTGTTTCCGTGACCGGGTTCTGTTCCGGATTGCCATAGACAGCAGCAGTCGACGAAAAGATAAACTCCTTCACGCCAGCAGCAACTGCGCAACCGATCAGCGCACGCGCCTTGGCGGTATTGTTCAGATAATATCCAAGCGGATCGGCGACCGATTCCGGCACCACGATTTTGGCGGCAAAATGAATGATGGACCGGATGCCGTTCTCGACAAGAAGTTTCTTCACGAGAGCTTCGTCGCCGAAATCGCCGATAACGAGTCTTGCTTGCGCCGGTATGGCCCAGCGAAAGCCCGTCGACAGATCGTCCAGAACAACGACGTCTTCGCCGGCATCGGCCAGCGTATGGACCATGTGGCTGCCGATATAGCCCGCGCCGCCGGTAACCAGAACTGTCATAATCAACGATCCTTTTGCGATGCAAACCTTCAAGAATCGGATCCGCGCCATAAATTCCCCAGCGAAACGCAAGGCGGTGGCGCTTGAAGAATCCGAATTTCCGGTCTCAAACGCGATCTTAACGCTTTTACCCTAATGAGACGTAACGCAATTGTTCGAATTCCAACGGTCGCCTGCAGACCGTTCATCTGGAAAACAAAGGACTGATTATGGCTCGACGCATTCGCAAAGCGGTCTTTCCTGTCGCCGGCCTCGGAACGCGGGTGCTTCCCGCGACCAAAACCGTGCCCAAGGAAATGCTCACGGTCGTTGACCGGCCGGTGTTGCAACATTGCGTGGAAGAAGCCCGCGAAGCCGGAATCGAGCATTTCGTATTCGTCACCGGCCGCAACAAGGCCGTCATCGAAGACCATTTCGATATGGCGTATGAGCTGGAAGACACGCTGAAGCGCCGCAACAAGACGAAAGAGCTGGAAGGCCTCATGGCCGATCTGCCGAAAGCCGGAGCGACCAGCTTTACCCGTCAGCAGGAACCGCTGGGTCTCGGACACGCCATCTGGTGCGCTCGCGAAATCATCGGCAATGAGCCCTTCGCCGTGATGTTGCCCGACATGATCACTCTGCCTGGCGAACGCGGTACGCGCTGCATCGCCCAGTGCATCGAAGCCTACGACCGGCACGGCGGCAACATTATCGCGGTCGAGGAAGTGCCGATGGAAGAGACCGACAAATACGGTGTTGTCGCCGTGGGTCAGGATCACGGCCATACGTTCGAGATCTCCGGCATGGTTGAAAAGCCCGCGAAGGGCACGGCGCCGTCAAACCAGATCATCTCCGGCCGCTATATTCTGGCCCCGGAAGTTTTCGGCATTCTCGAGTCCATCGAAAAGGGCGCCGGCGGCGAATTCCAGCTCACTGACGGCATGAAGATTCTGTCGCAAAGCCAGGGCTTTCACGGCGTGCGCTTCGATGGCAAAACCTACGACACGGGTTCGAAGGTCGGCTATCTCGCCGCAAACGTCGCGTTCGCCATGGCTCGCGACGATATCCGTCCCGGTTTTCTGCAGGAACTGCGGAAGATCGTCGGCGCCGCATAAACAAGCCCGTCGCAAGAACAACAAAGCCTTCTGCAACCTGTTGCGGAAGGCTTCGTTTTTTCTGCCAGTTCAAATCAACGCTGCAGCCGCAGTCCGAGCAGGAATGTGTTAGCGGTGAAGTCCGATCCCGGCTGGCTCGATTTCAGACGCGTATGCGTGAAGGAGCCCTTCACGACGACGGAACGCGACAGGCTGTATTCGGCCTTCAGCGTGCCTTCGTAGAGGTTCTCGGTAAGCGCAATGCCGCGGTAATTGTTGTTCTGCCAAACCGCACTCGCGCCGAGATTGAGATTGCGCAGCAGCGCATGATTGATCTCCACCGAACCACGGCGGCTGATTGCGCCTGCCGCTCCCGCGATGGTCGATTCGTTCAGCAGGGTCTGAGCCTTGAAGGTCACTGTCGTCAACGGCGTTGCGCTCCAGATCAACGAGGCGTCGAGCGTCGGCCCGCCGAGACTGGTCAGCCGCGGATCTGCGTAATTGCGTTTCGCATAGCCACCGGAAACCTCGCCGCTCAGCGTACGGGTCAGCTCGAAGCTCGTGCCCAGCCTTGCCAGAACGCCGGTGGAGTTGCGGGCATATCCGTTGCTGTCGACTGGCTGATCGCGCTTGCGCGTATCCACGACCGCTTCCACGAACGGCTTGATGCCCGGGGTAATCTCGTAAGCTATACGGCCGCGCAGTCCGTAAGCCGTGAAGTTATCGCGCGACAAGGCAACGGTATTGCCGTTCGTGAGTTTGCCATTCTCGAACTCCGTGCGGTCGGCCTGCACGGCGGCCGTTGTTTCGAGCCGGCCAAATGTCTTGGTGACGCCGGTCGAAGCGCCGTAGCTTATCACAGCCGGACGGCCGACCACGGCCGCCGTAAGTTCGGGCGAACCCGGACGCTGCGTTGTCAGCGTTCCGCGCAGTTCAAAGTTCAATTGCGTTGTCCGGTCGACGTCCAGCCGCAGGGTCGCCCTTGCCGATCCGTCGGGCCGGTTGGCGTTTCTGTCAGCGAAGTAGCGCACGAAGCCGCCTTTCACGTCGGCGCGGAATTCGTGCCGCGACCAGAGCGAGAAGGCCGTGAAGCCTGCGTCGATGCGCGCCAGGCTTGAGCCTTTCGGCGCGGTGGAGCTGCTATTGGCGTTGGTGTCGTAGCCACCGGCAAATTCGACGAATGGCAGAACCCGGATCGACCCCATGTCGATGCCGAGCGGTGCATAGGGATTGTCTTCGAGCTTCGGCCGTTGCTTGCGGACAATCTGCTTCGGAACAGCATAGGGCGGCGGCGGCGGACCTGCATCGGCAGGCGCCACCCGAATTTGCCTCGGGGCTGTTTGATAGGGTTCGAGCGGCGGCAGGGTCCGGCGCAATTCCTTGCGCCTGCCGGGATAAAGCTTGCGCTTGTCCGGCATTGGCCGCGGCTTCTTGAAATTCGGAGCCGTGCGGTCGTCGCGCGGGGCCGGCCCGCCATCAACTTCGTCGTAGGGATCGGCCTGGTTTGCCGGGATCTGGCCGGGGTCGGTGCCCGCTTCGCCGTCAGGGCCGATCACGGGACGCAAGCCGGCGGCGTCCTGCGCCAGCGCGGGTCCTGCGGCTCCCTGAAGCAGCAAGAGCACTAGCCCGGCAGCCGTCCCCGCAGACACGAACCAACCCGCCCGGAAACGAGCCAGACTAATGCGCAAATGCCCTGGGGATTGACCGACAGACACGTTACCTCGCCGTTCCGGACGCACCGGTGCAATGGTGAAGCAGCGTTAACGATTTATAGTTAACAGGTGGTTACCGGCAGTTCCCGAGCCCATTGCCGGCGCACAAACGCCCATCATGACAGCGCCGCCGGTTCGGTGGTAAACAGCCGCATGACTGTGACGCCATTTCCTGCCCAGCCGCCGGCCCAAGCCGCCCCCGCCCAATCCGCTCTACGCACGCTCGAGCTGGAGCGCTGCGGCATTGCCGCGCTGGAGCTGGAACTGGCAAGCTCCGCACCGGACGGTTTGGCAGCCCATTTCGCCCGCGCAGTGGAATTGATTCGCAGTCGGACCGGCCGTGTCATCGTCTCGGGCATGGGTAAATCCGGCCACATCGCCCGCAAGATCGCGGCCACGCTGGCCTCCACCGGCTCCCCCGCTTATTTCGTTCATCCCGGCGAAGCCAGCCACGGCGATCTCGGGATGATCAAAACCAGCGATGCGCTGCTGTTGCTATCCTGGTCTGGCGAAACGAAAGAACTCGCCGATATCATCACCTATTCCCGCCGCCACGAAATCGGGCTCATAGCCGTCACCTCCGGTGCAGACTCGACCCTTGCGGCGAAAGCGGACGTGACGCTGCTCCTGCCAAAAGCCGAGGAAGCCTGTCCGAACGGGCTCGCCCCGACGACATCCACGATCATGCAACTCGCCATTGGCGACGCGCTTGCTGTGGCGCTGCTCGAGGCGCGCGGCTTCACCGCTGCGGACTTTCGCAACTTCCATCCCGGCGGCAAGCTCGGTGCGAGCCTGACCTTTGTCCGCGACATCATGCACACCGGCCAGGCCATGCCGTTGATCGGCAACAGCGCCTCAATGGGCGAGGCCATTGTCGAGATATCCGCGAAGGGTTTTGGCTGTGTCGGCGTTCTGTCCGGCGACGGCAAGCTGGAAGGCATCGTGACCGACGGCGACTTGCGCCGGCACATGCGCCCGGACCTGACGACACTGACTGTCGGCAATGTCATGACTCCGGACCCAAAGACGATTTCCGGCGATGCGCTGGCAGTCGAAGCGCTCAATATCCTCAACAGCCGCAAATATGGCTCCGTGCTTTTCGTAACCGGCGCAGGCGGCGAGCTGCTGGGCATCGTTCATCTTCACGACCTGCTGCGTCTCGGTCTGGCCTGAGCCAGCGCGGGTTAGTACTGGCGCTCGAACGGGATATCTTCCCGTTCCTTTGAACGGCGCAAAACGCGCAAGCAGGAGCCCCTGCGTGATCAAGTACGTTTATCTGCTGATCGTCGGTATCGCCCTGTACTATGGATGGCGCCGCTGGATCGCGCGGCCGCGAGATGGCAGCGGAGCAGACCCCACCGGCGCGAGCCCGGATGCCGAACGGAAATACCTCACCTCCGAAGAGCTGCCTGCGCTACTGCGCCGTGTCTCGGACGACATTTCGTCGTTCCTCGACGACGCCTCCCATCCATCCGAATGCGTCGAAAATCCCGCATTCCGTCAGGCGATGGAAGCGCTCGCGAGGCCGGAAACACCGCTGGAGACAGTTCTGCAATATGTGACCGGAGGAAGCTGGCCGCTTTCCTGCGCAGCCGCTGCCTCGTTGCAACACCGCGCCGACGCACGCGAGGCATGCGAGCGCCTGTTGCCGGAATTGCGCATTCTTTCACCGTGGCCGGTGTATTTCATTCTCGATTGCCTAAACGGATTGAAGGATCGCTTGCCCGCCGGCGCGCCGGTTGCGGTGGTGAACGAATGGTGGGTGGAGAACCCGGCCATGCAGCGCTTCTTCCGCGATCATTTCGACAAGCGCGAGGAATTTGGCGACCCCGCAGTCTTCGGCGAATCCGCCAGTTCGCTGACCGCCGAACAATACAAGTTCAGCCTCGACTTTCTGAACTCGTTGCGCTGCCCATTCGCCGGCCGGCTGGCGGAAGAACTCGAACGCATCCGCAGAACCACCGTCGACCGCGCATTTCTGACGACCTTCGGACGCTTGTGGCAAGCTGCGGACGAACCGTCGTTGCCCGTCGAGGCAGACGGCTGGAGTGAAGGCCTGGATGCTGCGGCATTGACCGTCCAGCGGACGCCCCCGCGTTCGCTGGCCGTCAGCGGCGAACAGCATGTCGGCAAGACATCGATCCTGCGCCTCCTCGCACACAGGCTGGAAGCCGGCGGCTGGCAGATCTTCGAAGCCGGGGCGGCCGACCTGATGGCCGGCCAGCAATGGTTCGGTCAGCTCGAAGAGCGCATCAAGCGCGCAATCGAAGAGGTTTCGGCCGAAAAGAAGCTGATCTGGTATGTGCCGGACTTGCTGCAACTGACCGCAAGCGGAACGCACCAGGGCCAGAGCGCCAGTATTTTCGAGCAGATGCTGCCGGCAATCGCGAGCGGCAAGCTGATTTTGTGGACCGAAACGACGCCAGCAATTCTTAGCCGGCTGTTGCAGTCATTCCCGGTGCTGCGCAACCTGCTCGAAGTCCTGCGCGTCGAACCGATGACGAAGGATGCAGCGACGGATTTGGCAAAAGCCGCCGCGGAACGCATGGCGGCCGGTGCTGGCGTGACAGTTGAACAAAACGCAATCGCCACGGCAATCGAAACCGCCCCTCACTACATCGCAAACGGCAATTTGCCCGGCGCTGCGCTGACGCTGCTCAAGTTGACCGTCGCGCGGGCCGCCAAGCGGGAAAGCAAGGAAGTTACGCAACAAGACGTGCTCGAAACGCTGTCACAACTGACCGGCCTTCCACTCTCGATCCTGGATATCGACGAACGCCTGGCCGTCGAAGAGGCGCGCGAGTTCTTCCGCAAAAGGGTCATCGGGCAGGACGAGGCCATCGACGCTATCGTCGATCGCATCGTCATGCTGAAAGCCGGACTGAACGATCCGGGCAAGCCCATCGGCGTCTTTCTGTTCGCCGGGCCCACCGGCACGGGCAAGACCGAACTGGCGAAAACCGCCGCCGAATATCTGTTCGGTTCCCCCGACCGGCTGATACGCCTCGACATGAGCGAATTCCAGTCGCAGGAGGCGATGGCGAAAATCATCGGCGACGGCAATCCGGCCGATAGCGGCTCGCTGATTGCACGTGTGCGCAAACAACCTTTTTCGCTCGTCTTGCTGGACGAATTCGAAAAAAGCCACCCGCGCATCTGGGATCTGTTTCTGCAGGTCTTCGACGACGGCCGCCTGAGCGACGCCAGCGGGCAAACCGCGAACTTTCGCCATTGCATCGTCGTCATGACCAGCAACCTCGGCGCGACTGACCACCAGTCCGCCGGATTTGGCTTTGCCCCACCGTCGGATTCGTTCGGGTCGGAACAGGTCATGCGCGCGATATCGCAGACCTACCGGCCGGAATTTCAAAATCGCATCGACCGGATCATCGTGTTTCGCCCGCTCGACCGCGATCTCATGCGCAGCATACTGCACAAGGAGCTCGACGACCTGCATCAACGCCGCGGCCTCAAGGACCGGCAATGGGCGATCGAGTGGGAGCCTTCGGCTATCGAGTTCCTGCTGGAAAAAGGCTTCTCTGCGGATATGGGCGCACGTCCGCTAAAGCGCGCAGTAGATCGCTATGTCCTGTCGCCGCTTGCCGCCACTATCGTGGAAAAGCGCTTTCCAGACGGGGAACAGTTCGTTTTCATGCGCAGCAACGGGAACGCGATACAGGCTGAATTCGTCGACCCCGACGCCGACGATACAGGCGCGTCAACGCTGGATGCCGCAATCGCCGGCGCGCAATCGGGCGCAGAACATGCCCCGCCGCTGGCGCAGATCATCCTTTCGCCCGCTGGCAGTGACAGGGAGATCGCTGCCATAGCAATGCGCTTGCAGGAATACGCCGCCGCTATCGACGGTCCAGGCATATCCGGTGAAAAGGACCGGCTGGCAACCCGCATGTCCGAACCCGGATTCTGGGAGACGCAGGACAGGCGGGACGTGTTGTCCCGCTACGCCCTCATCGACAGGGTGCGCGCCGCCCTGGAAACCGCACAGGCCATGCAGCGGCGGATCGCCGGAACGCGCAACAGAAAGAACGAACGCCCGCGCGAGCTGATTGCACGCCTTGCGTTGCAGGCTCATCTTGTTGGCGAAGGCATCGCAGACATTGAAGGCAATGCGCCAGTGGACGTAGCGCTGTGCATCGTGCCTGCTTTCGAGGGCGCCAATGAAAACTCCGTGCGTTCGCGGGAGTGGAAGCGCGAAATGGTGGCGATGTATCGCGGATGGTGCGAACGGCGGCACATGCAAGTGCAGGCCCTGCCTGGCGCCGGCGATACAATCTTGATCGTTTCCGGTTTTGGCGCTTGGCGCACGCTGTCCCGCGAAGAAGGACTGCATGTTTTCGAGAACGATGAAGAGACAGGCCGCATAGCGGCGCGGGTGCAAGTCGCAGAACCTTCCGCTAACGACTTGCCTCCGGCCCAGCATCTGCGCGCTATCGAACGCCATCTTGAGCAAAAACTTCCTTCCAACCGCATCATCAGACGTTATCGCCGCGAGCCATCACCGATGGTGCGGGATATGGAAGCAGGCTGGCGTACGGGGCGCCTGGAAGCCGTGCTGCGCGGAGATTTCGATCTCGTTGGCCAAACGATCGGAGACAGCGAATAACAGGCGGATCGACATGCGAAACCGCACCCGGAGGTCTCCGGATGCGGTTAGCCTTTACTCCCGTCTCTATTGCCCAGGCCTCGGCTTACTTCGAAGGGTTGCTCTTCTTGTAGACGTTCTGGCCGGTGTAGTTCTCTTTGCCGCCAACGGTCTTCTGAATTCCGGAACCATCGGGCTTCTTGCCCATGGGCGCCTTTGCGGACGGGTTGCTGGAGCGATAAACGTTCTGGCCGGTATGGGTCTGCTTGTCTTTGCCAACAGGATTCATCTGTGCGCCAGTCGGCTTCTGGCCTTTCGGCGCCATCGAGGACGGCGAGGACTTCTTGTAGACGTTCTGGCCCGTGTGATTCTGCTGTTCCGGCTTGGCCTGCGCAAGTGCAACCGGCGCGGAAAGAGCAAGAGCAGCAGCGGCGGCAATAAATGTTACGCGTTTCATCGATTTCTCCTTTGCATTGTGAAGATGACCGGAGAACGCAGCGGTAGAACTTGGGTTCCAAAATGGGCCTGTCAGGCGCTCACGATAATGTGTTGGAACGACGGCAAGATTCATGCAACACCGCCGCCTGCAAGGGTTTTATGGCGCTGCTCGCGTCAAGCAACTTCAGTATAACAATACATGGAGGAACTGCGCACAGACGACTTGCCGTCAATGCGCCGCAATAAACTATAGTAAGAAACCCGCTGTACAGCGCTTCAATCCTGCTCCACCAGCAGAACCACGGCATCTTCGACACCTGTCACACGAATGCGCGTTCCGGCAGGCATATCCGGTCCACGCAGGCGCCAGCTCGTATCGTTTATGGCGAGACGTCCTTCGCCATTCCGCACAGGTTCGGCCAGAATGTAAGTCTTGCCGATCATGGCGTCGGCGCGTCGATTGAGGAATGGCGCATCGCTGGAATCTTCGCGCGAACCGTAGATTTTCCACCCAGCCAGAACCGAACCGACCGCCAGCACCGCGAACACGACGAGCGAAAACGTGGCGCTCATTGGCACGAACGCCAGCAACAGGCCGGTGGCTATCGCAGCGAGCCCGATCCAGATCAGAAATACGCCAGCGACAACCATTTCCGCCGCGCACAGCAAGATGCCGATAGCGATCCAGACCCAGTGCGCCTGTGAAATAAAGCTCTGCCACATGCTCATGCGGACCCCCGTTTCGTCGCGGCTTCCGGCGCAGGACAATCCGCTCCGCCGGAAGAAATCGTATCAAGTTGAAAAGCGCGAACGCGGAAGCGATTGCGCTTGGCGAATGCCGGATGTCAGCCGCTGCGTCCTGCAGGAGGTATGCCCGAAGACGAAGCGCGCGACGCATTGGTGCGGGACGCCCCTGCGCCCTCTGCCCGTTCGGGGCCAAGAGCAGACCGCGCGACTTCCGCTATTCCGCCGAGCGTGCCGGCGATCCCGGCCATATCCATCGGCATGATGAACGTCTTCTGGTTCGGGGATTTCGCCAGCGAGTCGATGGCTTTCACATATTTCTCGGCGACAAAGTAATTGATTGCAGCGATATCGCCCGCGCCGATAGCGTCCGACACCATGCGCGTTGCCGCCGCTTCCGCTTCGGCCTGGCGCTCGCGCGCTTCCGCGTCACGGAACGCCGATTCCTTCCGCCCTTCCGCATCCAGTATCAGCGCCTGCTTGCGCCCTTCGGCGCGCAGAATCTCCGCGGCGCGATGGCCTTCCGCGTCAAGAATATTCGCGCGCTTCTCGCGCTCGGCCTTCATCTGGCGGCCCATCGCCTCGACGAGATCGCGCGGTGGCACGATATCCTTTATCTCGATGCGGTTCATCTTGATGCCCCACGGCTGCACCGCCTGATCGACCACCGCCAGCAGGCGGTTGTTGATCTCGTCGCGATGCGACAGCAGCATGTCGAGGTCCATCGAACCCATGACCGTGCGGATGTTTGTCATCGTCAGATTGAGCAGAGCCACTTCCAGCTGCGCCACTTCGTAGGAGGCGCGTGCGGCGTCCAGGACCTGATAGAAGACGACGCCGTCCACCGCGACAGTGGCGTTGTCTTTGGTGATGACTTCCTGCGTCGGAACGTCCAGCACCTGCTCCATCATGTTCATCTTGTGGCCGATACGATCCATCAACGGAATGATCAGACCCAGGCCGGGAAACAAAGTCGTCCTGTATTTGCCAAAGCGTTCGACCGTATAAGCGTAACCCTGAGGCACCTGGCGTACGCCCATCAACAAAAGAATTAAGACCAATACGACTATCGCAATGCCGACGATGAGACTTGGCTCGTCCATGAACGCCTCCTGTTCAAATGGCGGAACGCCCTGCGCTCCGGCTTTGATACCGTCAGGGCTCGCCGGGAATATAGCGAGAATCGTTTCGATCAGTGTGCGGGAAGTTACGGCTCCGAGCAAAGCGCAATTTTTCGCCATCTTGCCGGGCAATTATGGTGAACAAATATTTAACGACTTCTCCCTAGGCTCGTTTCGAAGCGGATTCTTCACAAGCCGGACAGTCAGGCCGGAGCGCCCCATGAATAGCCGAAGCAAGTTGACCCCTTTTCTCGAGGCCGAACCGCCGTTGAAATCAGGGCAGTTTCTATGTCGCCCCGCAATGCATATGGGACAGATCTTGCGCGCGATCGTGTTGCTGACGGGTCTGGCGATCGCCATCGCCGTCGCGGGATACCGGCCGGCCCAGGCTGCAGGAACGCAGGCAATGAGCGCAAATGCCGGCCGCATTGAGCTCGCACAGGTCGATCTGAGGCCGAAGTCGCGCCCGCCCGCCAAGACAACCCGTGCGAAGAAGGGCGCATCCAGCAAGAAATCCGCAGACGCGGCCCGGCGCACTTCGCCACGCAATGACGCCTCGCAGGCGAAGTTCCGCGCTTACATCGAGGCGCTTTGGCCGCAGGCCCGGGCGATGGGCGTCAGCCGGCAGGTATTCGACAACGCATTCCGAGGCATGACGCTCAACACATCCGTTCTGCGTCCGCACAAGGCACAAGCCGAGTTCGTCAAGCCCATCTGGAGCTACATCAACGGCAGCGTCAATCCGAGGCGCATCTCGCAAGGCCGTGAGCATGCACGGCGCTGGAACGATACGCTGGCGAACATCGAACAGCGCTATGGCGTTGACCGCTACGTCGTTCTCGCCATCTGGGGCATGGAAACGAGTTACGGCGGCTTCACCGGCAACCAAAGCGTCATTCGCGCGCTGGCTTCGCTGGCATATGCGGGCGTGCGTGAGGAATTCTTCCGCAAGGAGCTGCTGACAGCCCTGCTGATCCTGCAGCAGGGACACGTATCGCCGGGCGGCATGACGGGCTCGTGGGCCGGGGCAATGGGGCAAACCCAGTTCATGCCCACAAGCTTTGTCAAATATGCGGTCGACTACGACGGCGACGGTCACAAGAATATCTGGACGAACGTGTCCGATGCACTCGCTTCGACAGCCAACTACCTGGCGAAGTTCGGCTGGCGGCGCGGTCTGACCTGGGGCTACGAAATCGTACTGCCCGGCAATTTCGACTTTGCTGCCCACGATCCGCGGCAGGAGCGCCCGTTTTCCTACTGGAGTTCGATCGGCGTGCGGCGCGCGGACGGACGGGCGATGCCAAGCGCGGGCGCGGCTGCAATTTTGTTGCCGGCGGGCCGCCGCGGACCCGTTTTCCTGATGACGCCCAACTTCAAGGTCATCAAGGAATACAATCGCTCCAATGCGTACGCCCTTGGCGTCGCCCATCTTAGCGACCGCATCGCGGGCGCCGGTCCCCTGCGCGCCAGCTGGCCGTTGAAAGACCGGCCGCTATCGACACGGCAAGTCATGGAAATGCAACGCTATCTGAACCGGAATGGGTTCAATGCGGGAAAAGTCGACGGAAAGGTCGGCGAAAACGTGACAGTGGCGATCCGGGCGTTTCAGAAGTCGCGCGGAATGGTTGCTGACGGGTATCCGACCGCGGGCCTGCTCCAGGCCATGCGCAAAGCCCGGTAATTTCTCCCGCACTCACCGGCTCTTCACCCCCTGCCATTCGCCGCCGGCTTGGGGTATAATTCCCGAATGTTCCTGCGCCGGGCCATCAATGTCAGCATTACCACGACCTGCAAGCCGTCAGGCTTGGCAGGCGGGCTGCGCTGGCTGAAGACTTTGGCATGTCTGGCTGTTCTGTCGCTCTTTCTGCTGACAACCTCCGGCCCCCCGGCCGTCGCGCAATACGACGATTCCAATCCGGCTGTTTACTGGCGCATGGAGCGTGCGCGCCAGCAGAAATTGCGGCAACGCCGCGAGTCCGCCCGTCCGGCACGGCGCGTGATCCAGCGTCCGACACGGCTGATCCGCCGCGCCCGGCCACGAAGAGGATTCACGCTTGCTGTTCCGACTGCGCCGCGAAACGCGCGGCCACGCGTCGCCGTACCCTCCGGGCCGGCGGTACACAAACCCGCTTCGCCCGCAGACGCGCCTTCGCCGGCGCTCCCCCCGGCAATCACGCCTTCCCCTGCCGCGGTTCCCGCCGATGCGCCGCAACAGGCAGGCGCCCCCGCATCCGTGCCCAAACAAGACGCCAAGCCTGATAATTCCGGCGCTCCGGCGGTTCCCGGCGAACCCAAGCCGGTTGCCGTTACGCCCGGACCGGCGGCTCCAATGATGAAAATCGTCGTCATCGGCGACAACCTCGGCAGCCAGCTGGCCCGGGGATTGGCGACCGGTTACGATGACCGGCCACAGATCGAGATTGTGCGCCTGACCAAAGACAACTCGGGCCTGGTGCGTCAGGATTATTACGACTGGAACAAGGAACTCGGGGCGATCCTCTCCGGCAACGGCAAGATCGACATCGCCGTCATGATGATCGGCTCTAACGATCGTCAGTCCATTCGTGACGCTGACGGCGTGCATTCCCCCGGCAGCGACCCCTGGAAAAAAATCTATCTCGCCCGGGTCAAGAATTTGGTCGACCAATTTCAGGTGAAAAAAATCCCGCTGATCTGGGTCGGCATGCCTGTTATGCGCAATGAGCGCCTGTCGAACGATATGGTCGCTTTCAACCAGATGTATCGCGAAATTGTTCAGAAAGCGGGCGGGACTTATGTCGATATCTGGGAAGCCTTCCTGGACGACCGGAACCGGTTCACGCTTTACGGCCCGGACGTCAACGGCGAGATTGTGAAATTGCGCGTTGCAGATGGCGTTCATTTCACCAAGGCCGGCGCACGGAAGCTTGCGCACTTTGCCGAGATCAACATCAAGCGCATTCTGGATCGCCGCAAGCCGGTCACGCCCGATGCCGCCATTGCGGCGGTAACACAACCTCCTGCGACCCAAAATCCTGCCGCGCTCGCGAAACCGTCCGGCTCTCCCAAACCGGACGCGGCGAAATTGCCGCCAGGCGGTTCCATGCGCGCTGCATTGCCGCCGCCAGATGCTCCTGCACGCGTTGTCATCCGCGAACGTCCGGCGGCCGGGCCGATTGTGCCGCTGACAGCGGCGCCTCTGGCCCCCGGCGGCGAATTGTTGCAACCCGGCAAGCCAACGTCCGCTTCGGCAGCACAGCGAACCATCGCATCCGGCCGCCCGGCCGACGCGCGTCCCGGCCGTGCCGACGATTTCCGCTGGCCAAGACCTTAAGCATATCCGACCGATGGCACATGCCGCCTGTCGATGCCCACAGAGCGCGGCGTGGAACATTTCGCACATCCAGACGCTGCACGCATTGGCACACTGCCCTCATCGAAACAGGGAGAGAGCCAATGAACACCTTTGCCAAAACGCTTACCGCCCTCGCACTGGCTGGCGCTGCCATGCTGCCCGCGGCTTCTGCGGCCTATGCCTACGAAAGCGACAATAGCCCGGGGCTGTATTTCGCGCAGGAAAAGCGCATCCGTCAGGCAGCCCTGATGGACTTGTCGCGGCCGCAAAGTCAGTCGCCCGTATCGACTCGCACCATTGTCGCAGATCCGACCGGCAAGCCCGCGGGGGCGATTACCATCAACACGTCGTCGAAATTTCTCTACCTGTCGCTCGGCAGCGGCAAGGCGATGCGCTACACGATCGGCGTCGGGCGGCCCGGGTTTACCTGGCAAGGCAATGTCCGCATCGGGCGCATGGCCAAGTGGCCTGGATGGACGCCACCTCCGGCCATGCTGAAGCGCCGCCCGGATTTGCCGCGCCACATGGAAGGCGGCATCGGCAATCCGCTGGGAGCACGCGCCATGTATCTTTACAAGGGCTCCAAGGACAGCATGTTCCGCATTCACGGCACCAACGAGCCCGATACGATCGGCCGCAACGTGTCGTCCGGCTGCATCCGCATGCTGAACCAGGACGTGAGCGATCTCTACAACCGTGTCAAAATCGGAACGTCCGTAACCGTCCTGTGACGATTATGGTGCGAACCGTGGCGGCGAGGCGCGACCCCCAGCGTCTCGCCGCTTTGGCTTTCAAGCGTTGAGTATTGCCAATGCTTCGTCGTGCACGCGTCTGTCACCGGCCGCGACGATTGCGCCGCCTTCGGTTGCCGGCCCGCCAGTCCATGTCGTGACGATGCCACCCGCTCCTTCGATAACAGGGATAAGCGCCACGATATCGTAAGCGTTCAACCCGCTCTCGATCACCAGATCGATATGTCCGGCCGCCAGCATGCAATACGCGTAACAATCGCAACCATATCGCGACAATCGCACACGCTTTTCGACATTCTCGAACGCCGGGCGGGTTCCCTCGACCAGCAACGCCGGATGCGTTGTCATGAGTGTCGCATTGCCGATGGAAGCGCATTCGCGAACGTGAAGTTTGCGTGACGCCGCTTTGCCATCGGGCCCGATGCCCCGCCAGCGCGCGCTTGCGCCATCGCCGGAAAACATTTCGCGGGTAAACGGCTGATGCATGACGCCGTAACACGCGGCTCCATTGTGCTTGAGTCCGATCAGCGTACCCCAAACCGGTACGCCGGAAATGAAGCTCTTTGTCCCGTCGATAGGATCAAGCACCCATACATATTCCGCGTCGAGACGTTCCGATCCGAATTCCTCGCCGATGATGCCATGACCGGGAAACACGTCGTGGATCATCCTGCGCATGATGGTTTCGGCGGCGCGGTCGGCCTCGGTCACCGGATCGAAGACGCCGCCGCCGGACTTGTCGACGGCGTGGATGGACGAACGGAAAAACGGCAGGATCGCTTCGCCCGAAGCAGCGGCCAGTTGATCGACGAATGTGGCGAACTCGACAAGCTTCATCCGTATGCGGTCCCGGTATCGAATGCGTTCTGCAGACGGCCTTCCATAGATGAACGTGCACTAAACCGGAACCACTTTCTGGCAGGATACGTGCGGCTCCCGGCAACGGTTCGACGATCCGCCGGAACACTTGCCGTTCCGCCTGTTTGTGGGCATCTTGCGCTTCCGGGCACATCGTCCACCACTTTCCAGGCAAATATTGTGGCGAACACATTCACCGGCCTATCTAAAAGGCGCGAACCCGCATCATCGCCTTATGCGTTGGTTGGCGTGCTCATATTGGTCTACATCGTCAGCCAGTTTTTCCGTAATTCGATCGGCGTGATCGGTCCCGACCTGGCGCGCGAATTTCAGCTCGAAGCCTCGCATCTCAGTCTGCTGGCCTCGGCCTTCTTTCTTTCGTTTGCTTTGGTCCAGATTCCGTTGGGCATGGCAATTGACCGCTACGGGCCGAAAATCTGCCTGCTGGCGCCGTCGGCAATTCTTCTGGCCGGAACCTTGCTGTTTGCCTTCGCCCGCAACTTTTCCGATCTCGTTCTGGCGCGCCTGATCATCGGCCTCGGCTGTTCCAGCTTTCTGATGGCGCCGCTGACGATCTATGCCGAGCGCTTTCCGCCGGCCATGTTTGCAACAATGGTCGGGCTCCAGGTGGGCGCCGGAAATCTCGGCAGTCTTGGCGCCACCAAGCCGCTCGCCTTCGTCGCCGGATGGGTGGGCTGGCGCAACGGCTTCCTGATGGTGGCCGCCGTCGTCGCCATTGCGACCGTTCTGGTCATGGTGCTGGTCCGCGACGACGAGAGCGCCAAACAACGGCGGAAGGACCGGGCGGAAACCATCGCCTCGCTCATGAAGGGCGTGGTTGCGGCGGCACGGACCCGCTCATTCTGGCCGATCTTCTTCATGCAGCTCGTGACCTATCCGGCCTTTGCAGCGATCCTTGGCCTGTGGAGCGGGCCCTGGCTGGCACAGGTATACGGACTCGATCTGGCCGCTCGCGGCAGCCTTCTGTTCGCTTTGGCGCTTGCCCAGATCGGTTCGCTGTTTGCGTGGGGCATGGCGGACAGACTATTCGGAAGTTACAAGATCCCGTGCCTTCTGGGCGCTTTCCTGTGCGCAATTGTTCTGGCTGTGGGCGCAATTTTTCCGATTCCGCGCTCGCTTTTGCTCCCCTATCTCATCGTCCTGGGACTCGTGTTCGGATTCTCGCCCGTCATGACCTCTCACGGCAAATCGCTGTTTCCGCCGGAGCTGACCGGCCGCGGCCTGTCGCTGATGAACATCGCGGCGATGGGCGGTGTCTTTTTACAGCAAATTCTGACCGGCGCCGTCATCGAGACCTTCGATTCGAAGATCGTCGACGGCGTGCATATTTATCCGGCCGAAGCCTACCGCTGGGTGTTCGGGCTATTGGCTGCCGAAATCGCGATTGCGATCGTTTTCTATTTCCGGACGATCGACCGGCACCCATCGAGAATGGCGACCGACCAGACATGACAGCAGCTGCGCCCTGAGACTGCCGAAAATTCGTTACCCGGCACGCGAACAAGCGCCACCATACGTGCAATCGTTTGTGCAATCCATTGCAAGCTTCTGAATTTTAGCTGGTTTTTCGCGCATATGCGACAATACGACACATAAGTGAAAAATAGTTCACAAGGGGTTGCTTTTTGTGCACCGCACATATACATTCAAACGGTGCGATGACGTTGTCATCGCCGAGCCCTCCTTGGGCGTTTCCTCCCTAGACTTGGGGCCGCCGTGGCAACACAGGCGGCCTCCTTTCTTTTTGTGCTCCGGCCTCGGGAGGCTGAGGCTCCCTCTACAACTTTCGTATCATCATCGACTTTTGTGGGAAATTGACCAGCTTTTTGAAGAAAAGATACTACATCGAATAATTCGAATATATGTATCTGAAATTATACGGTTTGATACCGGTTTCAGAAATTTGGTTGATAACTAAACGATCAAGCCAGTTTTTCGGAGGTTTTGCGTAAAACGACCGTTGTTGCGCTGCAGCAAATTTGATCCCGCCACGTTGCACACTGCGCTATTCTGCAGCGGCGCTCATCCCGCTTCCCGCGTTCTGGACAAATGCCGCAAACTCTTCCACGACTTCCGCCATGACCTTCGCCAAATTCGCGAAGCTCGGGCGCTTTTCCAGCGTTGTCTCAAACATGTAGAGACCGCGGTTGACCTCAATCTGTATTGCGTGGGCGCCCAGCGCCGGCGAGCCATAGTTCTCGGTAATGAAACCGCCCGCATAGGGCTTGTTGCGGCCGACGGAAAAGCCGCGTCTGATAAACATGCTTTCCAGCGCCGTTACGAATTTGGGTTCGCAACTCGTACCGTAGCGATCGCCGAGAATAATATCGGCACGGCCAGGCTCGCCCGCCCGGAACGCCGTCCCGGTTTGCGACAAAGACGGCATGGAATGACAATCAAGAAGCACCGCGCTGCCATGCGTCTGCCACGCGCGCTCGATCAAGCTGCGCAGCGCCATGTGGTAGGGTTCGTAAAGCCCCTTGATACGTAGCTCTACCTCGCTGACCGGCAGCCGGCCCTTGTAGATTTCCTGCGATTCGCTGACGACGCGTGCAATTGTGCCAAGGCCGCCGGCAACCCGGATCGACCTTGTATTGGCCTGGGATGGCAGACGGCCGTCGAACATGCGCGGATCGAGTTCGTAGGGCTCGCGATTGACATCGAGAAACGCGCGCGGAAACCGGGCCCGGAGCAGAGGCGCTCCACAATCGACAGCGCCTGCGAACAATTCGTCAACGTAGGCGTCTTCCGAACGGCGTAGCGCAAGCGCATCGAGGCGCGAGCGGGCAAGAAAACTCTCGGGATATATTGACCCGGAATGGGGCGAAGACACGATCAGTGGCGTTGAATGCTCCGCCGGCTCGACAATTTCGACCGGCGGATCGAAATCGGGAAACAACGGCGCCTCGCCACCGGTCCGCCCGGCGGGGCCCATGTCTGCTTCCCAATCCTGCCCATGCCCCGCCATGATAAACCGCCTCAGGGACGCCCGCCCGGCTTTTCCGTAAACGATTACAATAAGCCCCGCGAACAAATCCGCAATGGGCTCTTACGGAAAATAGCCGGAAAATGAAGCAATCCGAAGATATCGCCGGGATGCTTCGCACTTTGGCGACTGCATTGAAGCAAGCAAGATACAGTCTCGACGCATTTCCGGGCGGATAATCCGAAACGACGGTCGCCTGAAACGCGATTGCGGATTTTCAGGTCCGCATAGGGCCGGACGCGATGAAGTGTTAAACGAGCGCCCGATAATCGTTTTTCCTTCACCTCATTTTTACTCTCCCGGCGCTAAATGGTGCAGTATCTGCACGAAAATCAAACCGGGACCGAGTATGAAGATTCTGCTTGCCGAAGATGATGACGATATGCGCCGTTTCCTCGTAAAGGCGCTGAAGAACGCCGGATACGACGTCAGTTCGTTCGATAACGGCCTTTCGGCCTACAACCGTCTGCGCGAAGAGCCTTTCGAGCTGCTGCTGACCGACATCGTCATGCCGGAAATGGACGGGATCGAACTGGCCCGGCGCGCAACGGAACTCGACCCGGACATCAAGGTCATGTTCATCACGGGCTTCGCAGCGGTCGCGCTGAACCCGGACAACAATGCCCCCAAAGACGCGAAAGTGCTGTCCAAGCCGTTCCACCTCAAGGAACTGGTCAGCGAAGTGCAGCGCATGCTGGCCGCCTGATCCACAGGATCGGGAATCTGGAATCGCACAAAGCGCCTTGCCAGTCCGGCCCGGCGCTTTTTTGCTGGCCACGCCTGAGCGCGCTTGCGCAGGCAGGCAACATTGCATATACCCCGTCCATTCCGGCGCGCCCTGGCGATGCCGGACCGGGAAATGGCCCGGGCGCGTAGCTCAGCGGGAGAGCACTACCTTGACATGGTAGGGGTCACAGGTTCGATCCCTGTCGCGCCCACCATTCCTTGCCCGCAGACGGAAACAGCTGAACAGCGATTTTCCGGAAGCACGCCGGAAGCGTCACCGGCCCAAACCCAATCAGAACAAGGCTTCCGCTATCAGCCAGGCGCCACCCGCCAGGGCAAGACCGGCGATGAGCACAATGAGCACGTTCGAACGGCTCAGGCCGTGCCGCGCTTCGGCGGAAGAAATGACCGGGGATTCGGGATGAGCGATCTGTTCGGAAATCTTTTCGCGGTCTTCTGCGACATAATCGGGCGCGCGGGCCATGTTCGGCTCCTTTCCGTTTTGCGGATGAATTTGCCTTCACCAACGCAAACTGCACCCATACGTTCCGCTTGGGCACGGGCAGGGTCTGCAAATCGCGAGCTATGAGCCTGTCCGATCCGCATACCGGCTCACCGGCCGCTTCAGGCCGAGGTTCTCGCGCAACGTCTTGCCCTCGTATTCGGTGCGGAACAGGCCGCGCCGCTGCAGTTCCGGGATCACCTGATCGACAAAATCGTCGAGCGCGCCGGGCAGATAGGGCGGCATGACGTTGAACCCGTCGCACGCGTGGCTGCGGAACCAGTCCTCCATGACGTCGGCGATATGCTCCGGCGTGCCCTTCACGACGAACTTGCCGCGCGCGCCCGCCACCACCTGCGCCGTCTGGCGCAAGGTGAGATTGCCTTTGCGCGCAATGTCCATGACGTGATTGATGATGCTCTGGCCGGAAATCTTCGTCGGTTTGAACTCCGGCATCGGCGCGTCCATGTCGTAGCCGGAAAGGTCGGCGCCGCCGAGTATGAGCGACAGGATTTCCCGCGCCACCACCGGATGCGTCAGCGAATCCAGATGCCGCTGCTTTTCCTCCGCCTCCTCCATCGTCCGCCCGACAATGGCACTGAGCCCCGGCATGATCTTCATGTCGTCGGTTGTGCGCCCGTGCTCCGCAAGCCGGCCCTTGATGTCCGCATAGAACGTCGCCGATTGCTCGAGATTGAGCGGCGCGCAGAAGATCACCTCGGCAAAGCGCGAGGCGACCTGCATCATGTCTTCCGAACCGCCAGCCTGCACGATCACCGGCCAACCCTGCGGCGAACGCGGCACGTTGAGCGGACCTTTCACCTGAAACCATTCGCCAGCGTGATGCAGCGCGTGCATCTTTGACGGATCCAGGAAAAGTCCGCTCTCCTTGTCGCGCATGAAAGCGTCGTCGTCCCAGGAATCCCACAGGCCCGTTACGACTTCGGCGAATTCGCGCGCACGGTCGTAGCGTACATCGTGTTCGTAATGCTCCGTGCGGGAAAAATTATACGCATCGCCCGGCACGCCGGACGTCACCAGATTCCAGCCGGCACGGCCGTGGCTGATATGATCGATGGAAGCAAACTTGCGCGCTACGTGATAGGGCTCGTTGAAACTCGTCGAAGCGGTAGCGACAATGCCGATGCGCGTTGTCACTGCAGCCAGCGCAGCTATCAGCGTTATCGGCTCCATGTTGGCGATATACTGCGCCGAACGCGCCAGCGCGTCCGGATGCGCCTCACGCACCGAGATATTGTCCGCAAGAAAGATAATATCCATCTTGCCGCGCTCGGCGGTGAGGGTGATGTCGCGATAGTGTTCGAAATTTATCCCGGCGTCC
>JBFWRC010000019.1:0-92742 GCA_050249115.1 Beijerinckiaceae bacterium | reverse complement strand
ATCGGTGTCGCTGAAGGACCTAAATTGATCGTGACCTGCCGTACCCTGAAAGGATATGCCGTATGCCTTGAGCATGACCTTAAATTTGGCGCCCCAGCCTGTGCTACGTTCTTCTTTGGAAACGGTGTTAGCCCGCGCTTTCACCTCCTTCGCAGACAGATGTCTCTTGTAAGAGGTTTTTGTCATGTCCTGCCGGAAACCCTTGGCAGCGACATGCAGCATCGCCGAGCGAACATGCATAGTATAATTACGTCCGCCTGCGTCTATGGATATTGGGCCGAGAATCGCCCGGCCATATAGCGGGAAACTGCCGCCGAGTTGGTTTTTGTCGGTCCAGATTGCGATTTGCGCGAGATGGTCCTTGTCGTCTGGCACTTTCTCGAAACACAAATCCTCGCCGGTCCTTTTGGAGGTCTTTCGCACGCCTGACTTGCTTCGTGCGGGTTTCTTGGCCGCGCTCTTCTTTGCGGAAGCTTTTCTGGCCGGTTTTGCAGTCTTGACCATTTGACGTTCCTCCGCGACGACTCTAATCGCAGATCACAAAATATGACGCGGCAGCCCAGCTTGCAACGCCACCCCTCATGCCGGTTCGGCATCCGTTTTCGGAAAGTCATCGCCTTTATAGAGCAGGCGCGCGCCTCGGACTTTTGCGGTGGCGTAGGAGAAACAGTCGCCGAGGTTGAGGATGCCCGGGTAGTCCTGCCCCGCGCCCATGCCGTAGCGCTCGGCCGCGTCCACCGCTGCGCGGGTTATCGCGCTGTCGGGCGCGACGGGTTCGATCCGCGCTTCGATGAGAAACTCCTCGACCGCCTGAAGCGCTTGCGGCCGGGACATGTTGTGCAGGCGCGCTACGCCGAGCGCCGCTTCCCAGATCGTGATTGTGGAGGCGATGCGCGCGCCGTCTGCGTCCGGCGCGTGGTCGAGCCGCGCGGCCAGCTCCATCCAGCCGTCTTCGCGGCAAAGGATCGCGACGATGGCCGAAGCGTCGACGGCAATCATTCGTCCTCGCCGCTCAGCGCATTGTAGAATGCCTTGTCGGCTTTCAGCCCGGTCGCGCCCGCGCCGGCTATCCGTTCCTGCAAGGGTTTCAAACGCTCGGCAAGCGGCAGGCGCGCGCGGTCTCGCTCGGCCATCTCCGTCAGCGCCGCATGGATCACCTCGGTGACGCCCATATCGCGCCGCCGGGCGAGCTCGCGGGCCAGTTTCTCGACATCGGCGTTCTTGATGCTGAGACCCATTTTGTACCTTATACTATCTAGATTTCTGTAAGAGTATATCTAGAATACTGGCTGCGCGCAATCGCGTCCGCGCTTTCCCGCCCTTGCCCCGCCTGCCGCAGCGGCGCAGTATGTTTCCGTCCCCGAATCAAAGCCCGAAGGCCCGCCCATGCCCGAAGACCGGCAGCCTTTTCCGCCCGAACTTTCGCTGTCCACCGGCTATGCGGTGAATCCGCTCGACCGGCTGTCGAACCGGCGGGACGATGCCGCCTATCTGGCCGAGCTCATGGACGCGCCGGCGACGCGGTTCATCGTGATCGGGCGCGACCGGCCGGTGCTGAAGCGGCTGGAGGAGGGTTACGACGCGCTGTTCACCCGCGCCGAAATGGAGGCTGCAGGCGCCGGCGGGGAATGCGCGCTGCTCGGCGTGCGCGACGGCATCGCCTTTTTCGCCAGATTGCTCGACGACGAGACCGTCGTCATCCAGGACGTCGCCGACGAGGGCGGGCTGGTCGACACGCGGCAGTTCCTCATTCCCGGCCGCAGCGATCTTTTCGTGCACGATCTGCGCGCGATGGCCATCGAAGGCTGCATGCCACTGGAAGTCTGCGGCCTGCTCGGCCAGGCGAAAAGTCTGTTGCACTGGCATCGCCGCCACCGCTTCTGCAGCAATTGCGGTGCGCCCTCGCAAATGTCCGCCGGCGGCTGGCGGCGCGATTGCCCCGCGTGCAAGTCCATGCACTTCCCGCGCACGGACCCGGTCGTCATCATGCTCGCGGTGTCGGAGGGGCAATGCCTGCTCGGCCGCCAGCCGCGCTTCAACAAGGGCATGTATTCGGCGCTCGCGGGCTTTCTCGAGCCGGGCGAAACCATCGAGGACGCGGTGCGGCGGGAGATCTGGGAAGAATCCGGCATCCGCATCGGGCGCGTGGCCTATCTGGCCTCGCAGCCGTGGCCGTTCCCGTCCTCGCTGATGATCGGCGCGGTCGGCGAAGCGCTCAACCGCGATATCGTCGTAGACAAGACGGAACTGGAAGACTGCCGCTGGTTTTCTCACGACGACGTCGTCAAGATGTTCGAGCGCAACCACCCGGACGGATTTCTCGCGCCGCACAAGCTCGCCATCGCCCACCACCTGCTGCGCGCCTGGAGGGATGGGGAAACACCGGTTTTTGCGTGAGGTTCGCGATTGCGCCGGCAGTTTCGCCCTAATCGACCGGCTCCACGACAAACAGATCTTTTGCCGCCATCACCGCGTCGTAGCGCTGGCGCGGTTTCAGGGTCTGGTTCATCGTTCTCAATTGCCCGAGCGCCGACATTGGAATCGTGTAGCGCAAGCCCGGACCGCCCTTGCGCGGGCGAATCACGATGACGGCCGCCTTGTCCGGCGAAGCCTGTTCGCTAGCGAGGCGGATCGTGCGCTGGCCGAAGGACGAGACCGTCGCGATCGCGACGCCGTCGGCGAAGCAGGCGCATGGGACTTTCGGGTTGTCGTAATACAGCACCGAAAGCGAACGCGGTTGCGCCTTGAGCCGCTCGACAGCGTCGAGGCCGATGCGGATACCCAGGGGAATGAAGGCGCCAAATCCGCCATGGACGCGCGCCCCCAACTTCACCCATTCGTCCGGTGTTTCCGCCTTTGCCGGGACGGCGAAGAGCGCCATGGCGCCAACTGCAAGCAAAGTCACTATTCGCATTGTTTCCTCCAGTCTCGCCGGAAGTAGCCGGCGCCGTAAGCAATTCAGAAATCCACCGCCAGTTTCACCCGCGATACGGCGCGTTCGAAATTATCGAGATCGAGTGTCATGGGGACGCCCTTGGCGCGGCCAGCCAGTTGCGGCGCCACAGTCAGGTTCAGGGACGCATTCTTCGCGAACTTCCAGTACAGCGTCGGTCCTGCGAACACGGCCTGCCCCGCGTACTTGCCGTAGAAGCCGTCGAAAGCGGCGAGCCATGTCACCTCGACACCGGCGAACAGGGCTTCGGAGAATTGCCAGCTCAGGGCATTCGAGAGCTTAAGCCCTGAGCCGCGGGAATATTTGGTCTTCATCTCCGGATCACGCTCGACGCCGTAGTCGAAAACAAGATTGCCAGCCCAATAGAGCTTGCCGGGAACGACGGCCGCATCGACGAAAAACTTCAGTTCGCCACCATAGGCGTTGGTGTGGCGGCCGCCGCCGGTCAGGCGCGCCCAGCGCGGCTCAAGCGCGATTTTCACGGCGAAGGGATTGGTCGCGCTGCGTTCGATCAGGCGATGGCCGATCTCGAAGCTGAGTCCGTCGAACTGGAAGTCGGAGCGGTTGATTGGCTCTGCTGGAACGTTGCGGACGGAATGCCAGGCGGTGAACACGCCGAGGCCAAGCGTGGTGTTCGGCGCGATGACACGTTCGTAGAAATATTTCTGCGACAGGACTTTCAGCGATCCGCCGCGGGCGCCGTAGGAACCGTCGAATTCAATGCCTCCGCCGTGATCGCCGACCTTCCCGACATCGGTCCCGGAGGTGAACCCGAAGATGTCGCCGCCCGGCACTTCGGCGATTGCCGTATCGGCCTTCTGCTCTTGCGCCGGGTCGGCTGCAAACGCAGGCGGAGCCAGAACCAGGCCAGCCGCAATCGCCAAAATCATTTTCAAATCATTATATTTCTCAACCATTCCCACGTCCCCAAATTTCCTGTCCGGTTCATCGTTTGCGATTGTCGCAGTGGCTGTAAATTGCGTTAGGCGAGGTATGAGGGACTGGCAAATTCGGCATACGCCTTTTTTCCTAGATAGCTCCAGACCCACTGGACTCGCCGCAGCGAGTTCGATATGCATCTTTAAGCAGACTTTGTCAAAACTTCTTACAACACGCAGACGGCAATGCCGTCCGCGAACAATTCACGAAGAAAGGTCGCCATGCGTTCGAAAACTAAGATGACCGCCATCCTGCTAGCGCTCGGTGTTTCGCTGGCCGGTTTTCCCGTGGCGCAAGCGCATTTCCAGCAGATCATCCCCTCGACGGATGTGCCTGAAAAAGGCGGAAAGGTTGCTCTGGAGATGCTGTTCACGCATCCGATGGAACGCGGCCCGGTGATGGAAATGAAGAAGCCCGCGCGCTTCGGCGCGGTGACCGGCGGCAAGACCGTTGATCTGTCGGGCACGCTGAAGGCCGTAAAGAAGCAGGGCAAGACCGGCTGGGCCGGTACTCTCGACATCAAGGCGCCCGGGGCGTCCGTGGTCTTCGTCGAACCGCAGCCCTATTGGGAGCCGGGCGAGGGCAAATATATCATCCATTACTCCAAAGTAGTGGTCGACGGCTTCGCTTCCGGCAAGGGCTGGGATGCGATGGCCGGCCTGCCGGTCGAAATCGAACCGCTCACCCGTCCGACGGGTCTTTGGGCTGGAAATATCTTCCGCGGCGTGGTCCGGCACAACGGCAAGCCGGTCCCGTTCGCGGAAATCGAGGTCGAGTTCATCAATGACGGCGCGGTGAAGGCCCCCAATGATGCCTTTGTGACGCAGGTCATCAAGGCTGACGGGAACGGCGTTTTCGCCTATGCCATGCCACGGGCCGGCTGGTGGGGGTTCGCCGCGCTGGTCGACGGGGAGAACAAGATGAAAAGCCCGGACGGGAAAGACGCGCCGGTGGAACTCGGCGGGCTTATCTGGGTGAAGGCGACGGCGATGACCGGCGGCAAGCACGGGAAATCCGCAACGCACAATCACGGACACAAGCACTAGATCAGCGTGTGGAGCATCGTTATTCGCGAAAAAGCCGGAGCCTTTTCTCGCACGATGCTCTAGGCGCGACGGCCAGGCTATCGGCACAGCAAGCATATCGGGACAGGGGATTTGGCGCATATACCCGACGGCGTTCTATCGGTACCGGTTCTCGTAACCGGAGGCGTTCTGGCAGCGGCGGGGATCGGCATTGCCCTGCGCAGGATCGACGAGCGCGCCATTCCACGGGCGGCTATCCTGTCCTCGGCCTTCTTTGCCTTGTCTCTTGTGGCGATTCCCCTTGGCCCGACGTCGGCACATCTTCTCCTCGGCGGGCTGATGGGGCTCATTCTCGGATCCGCCGTTTTCCTGGCGGTGTTCGCCGCGCTCCTTCTCCAGGCGGTGATGTTCGGTTTCGGCGGGTTGACGACGCTCGGCGTCAACACTTTCAATATCGCTATGCCGGGAGCGTTGATGGGGCTTCTGCTTGCGCCGGCGATCGCGCGCGCCGGGAGCGCAAAAGCCGCCGCGCTTGCAGGCTTCGGCAGCGGCCTCGCCGTGTTGGCGACCGGGGCCCTGGTGGCGGCGGCGCTGTATTTTTCGTCGCCCGATTACGCGGCATCGGCGAAAGTCATGATCGCGACATATCTGCCGCTGGCAGCCATCGAAGGGCTCGTGGCCGGCTCTTGCGTCTCGTTCGTGAAACGCGTCAAACCGGAATTGCTGAGCGACCGGCTGGTGGAGGCGCGTTCATGAAGCGGCTCGCCCTCGGCGCCGCTCTGGCGGCTATCCTGCTGACGTTCGCCGGTCCGGCGCTCGCGCACCGGCTGAAACTCTTCGTATCCGTCGAAAGCGGGAGCATCTCCGGTTACGGCTTCTTTATCGGCGGCGGCAGGGCAAACGCAGCGACGGTCGTTTTCCGCGATGCACAGGGCGCCGAATTGCATCGGATGCAAGTGGATGGCGACGGGGAATTTCGCTGGAAGCCCCCGCAGGCGCAGGATGTAAAGATCGTTTTGAACGCGGGCGACGGACACGCAGCCGAAGCAACGGTTGCCGCAAACCAGTTTGCGCCGAACAACGATCCGCCCCGCGCCAAGGCAGCCGAAAACTCTGCCGCCGCGCCTGCAAAGACTCCTGTTCCGTTTTCCGCCATGACGCGCGAAGAGCTCGCGACGCTCGTCGAAAAGAAAGTCGATGCAGCCGTTGCGCGGCAAATAAAACCTCTGCTGGAAGCCTACGACAAGGCGGAAGGTCGGTTGCGCTTCAACGATGTGATGGGGGGCATCGGCATGCTGATCGGCCTGGCCGGCCTGGCCATGTGGGCATCCGGCCGCCGCCGTCAGCGTGGCGGCGACGGGAGAGATTCGGCATGAGCACGCTGCAGACCAAGGCAGCTGCCGAAGCCTCCGTTGCGGGCAAACCCGTCCGCCTGGTGGGGCGTGTTGTCGAAGCCCTCGATCCGCGCATGCGTATTGCCGGCGCCGTTCTGGCCGTCGTCACGGTAGTCGCACTGCAGTCGCTCTGGAGCAAATTCGCTGCGCTTGTTCTCATCGCAACATTCACCGCCGCCGTGGCGCCGGACCTGCGGCTTGTCATGCGGCGTCTTGCGCATGTCGAAGGCTTCATGGTCGTTCTGCTGCTGTTGCTGCCGTTCACTGTTCCTGGAACGGAAATCGCACGGTTTGGATATTTCGCCGTGACGGACCGCGGTCTTGCACGCGCGGTCTCTGTCGTGTTGTCCGTCAACGCTGCGGTATTGGCGGTTCTGGCCCTGCTTGCGACTTTGGAACCCGCGCGGCTGACACGCGGGCTCGGCGCCCTCGGCCTGCCGACTGCGCTAACGCATCTTTTGTTTTTCCTGATCCGCTATCTCGGCATCTTCCGGGACGAGCTGGCGCAAAGTCTGCAATCCATGCGCGCGCGCGGCTTCGCGCCGCGTCTGTCGCGCCACACCCTGCGAAGCTACGGCAATCTTGCCGGCATGCTTCTGGTGCGTTCCATCGAGCGGGCGGAGCGTGTCGACGAGGCCATGCGCTGCCGTGGATTCTCGGGCCGTTTCCCGATGCGCGCCCCGCGCCCGCTCGATCCGATCGATTATCGTTTCGCAGCAATCTCGGTGGCGGCAGCATTGGCCCTCCTCATCATGGACCGCCTGTTGTGAGCGCGCTGATCACTCTCGACGATGTCCACGTCGAGCGTGACGGCGTGCGTGTGCTGGACGGCGTATCGCTGACATTGGGGCCGGGCGAGCGGCTCGCGATCATCGGCTCGAACGGCGCGGGCAAGACAACGCTGCTGCGCACGATCGCCGGCCTTCAGAAGGTCAGCAGCGGGACAGTGGAAGCGTTCGGCAGATCGCGCGAGCGCGAAGCGGATTTCCACGAGGTACGCCTGCGCGCCGCCTATCTGTTTCAGGATGCGGACGATCAGTTGTTTTGTCCTACGGTGATCGAAGACGTCGCGTTCGGACCGCTGAACACGGGGCTGTCCGATGCCGGGGCAATGGCGAAAGCGCGGGCAACGCTCGCGGCGCTCGGCCTCTCGCACCTGGAAAACCGGCTGACGCGCAAGCTTTCCGGCGGGGAAAAGCGAATCGTTTGCCTAGCCGGCATTCTCGCGCTCGATCCGGACGTTCTGCTGCTCGACGAGCCGACAAACAGTCTCGACGCGGCGCATGTGGAGAAGTTGATCGCCATTCTCGAAGGGTTGGACAAAGCGATGATCATCGTCTCGCACGATCGTCCTGTCCTCGACCGGATCGCCACCCGCGCCCTTCTGCTTCGCGACGGACGTCTTGAAGACGCTGTCCTGCACAGGCATCCGCATGTGCACGAGCACTTGCACATCCACAGCGGCGAACACGAATAGGCGGGCCGCGACGCCGCCAGAGAATTTGGCGTCTGCCATCGCCTTGCGACGGAATATGCGTTATTCAGCGCTATCTCTCCGTCCGGTTCGCCAATCCGCCCTGTATGTCGCCACATTCCGCAAATTCCCATATGACTGCAGGCCAATGGGCCGTGCTGCTCGTCATTGCGCTCTTCTGGGGCGGGGCGTTCTTTTTCGTTTCAATCGCGATCAAGGACTTGCCGCCCATGACGCTCGGCGCCGCGCGCATTCTCATTGGCGGCGCGATCTTGCTGGCGATACTTTACGGTTCGGGCCGCCGGTTGCCGTGGAACCGGCAGGCGTGGCTCTGGTTTACGATCGTCGCGGCCGTCAATTCGGTCGCACCATTGTTTCTTCTGTCGTGGGCGCAGAAAACCATCAGCGGCGGCGTAACTTCCATCATCACAGCGCTCACGCCTCTGCTGGTGCTGTTTCTCGCGCATTTCCTGACCTCCGACGAAAAGCTCGACAGCCGCCGTCTCGCCGGCACGGCCGTCGGCTTCGCAGGCGTTGCGGTCATGATAGGGCTCGACGCCAGAACGCGTTTCGATCTCGCCATCTGGGCGCAATTGGCAGCCGTTCTTGCCAGCGTGTTCTTCGCGCTGGGCACGGTGTTCGCCCGCCGCTTCCGCACGCTGGGTATCGAACCGCTGACGGCAACGACGGGCTTCATCCTGATGTCCGGCATCATCTTCCTTGTGCTTTCGCTTGCAATCGACCGGCCGTGGACGCTGCCGGTCCTCGGCGCTGCGGCTATCTGGTCAGCCGTCGGGGCGGGCGCCCTGTCAACGGCGCTCGGGCAGTTCCTGTTTTTCCGGCTGATTGCCCAGACAGGTGCAAACAATATTTCCCTCGTCGCCGTCCTGACGCCGATCAGCGCAATTCTGCTCGGTTCGCTGATCCTCGGCGAGACGCTTCATGTCCATCACCTGATTGGCATGGCGACAGTCGCCATTGGCCTTGCGATCGTGGACGGCCGGCCCATCGCCAGGTTGAAAAGCATGTTGTGGAACAGAACAACATGAGCGCTCCCGCGACTGCGCCGGCAGTCCACCGCCCTCTGAGCCTCGCAGAGTGGGCGATGCTGCTGTGCGTGGCCGGTTTCTGGGGCGGCTCGTATTTCTTCACCGGAATCGCTATCAAGGAACTGCCGGTCTTTTCCATAGTGATGGCCCGCTATGCCGTCTCCGCCCCCATATTGCTGACGCTGATCTGGTGGCTCGGCCAGCGATTTCCCTGGGACGGGGCCGTGATCCGGGCCGGACTTTTTCTCGCCGTGTTCAACCAGCTTGTGCCCTTCTCGCTGATCTCATGGGGACAAAGCCACATACCTAGCGCGGTCGCTTCCATCCTGAACGCGGCCGGCCCCATCGTGACGCTGGTTCTGGCGCATTTCCTGACCCACGACGAGAAGATGACGACGCGGCGCTTTGCCGGCATTGTCATCGGCTTTGCAGGCATGGCGATCATGATCGGTGCATCGGCATTGCAGGCGATGAATGTCGACATTGCGGCGCAATGCGTCTGCGTCCTGGCCACTGTCAGTTACGGCTATGCGAACATCGTTGCGCGACGATTCACGCGCAGCGGCGTCCGTCCGACGGAGTTGGTCGCAGCGCAAGCGGTTATCGCCGGCATCTTGCTGCTGCCGGTCCTTCTGATCGTGGACCGGCCCTGGACCCTCCCTGTCCCGAGCGCCGGAACCTGGGCGGCGCTGCTGGGCCTTGGCCTGCTATCATCGACGCTGGGCCACCTGATCTTTTTCAAACTTCTGACGACAGCAGGATCCACCAACATCTCGCTCGTGTCCTACTTCATGCCGGTGTCGGCAATCCTCCTGGGCGTGGCTTTTCTGGGCGAGCATCTGGAAACGCGGCACGTGCTGGGCATCGCGACCATCGTCTTCGGTCTGGCGATCATGGACGGGCGTTTGATGTCGCTGATGCGGCGATTGCTGCGACGTCCGGCTTAGGAAGCACCCTTTTCCCGGGCGGCAAGATACGCGCGCAGGAGCCGGCGTATCGAAATGGCGGCCTGGCGCGCGACTTCCCGCGTTTCGATATGCGTCGGATCGGCGTTCTTGAAGCCGGCAGCAAAATTCGCGATGGCGGAAATGCCTGTCACGTGCAGCGCCAGCGTCCGCGCTATGATTGTCTCGGGAACCGTCGACATGCCCATAAAATCGGCCCCGAGCGTGCGCGCCATTTTCACTTCGGCCGGGCTTTCGAACGAGGGACCGGAAAACCACATGTAAACGCCCTCGCGGACCGTTACTCCAGCGGTTGCCGATATAAGCTTGAAGCGCCGGTTGATGCGCGGATCGTAGGCATCGACCATCGAAATGAAACCGCCATCGCCCTTCTGTCCGATGAGCGGATTCAGGCCGCTGAAATTTATGTGATCCGTAATGAGGGCAATGGACCCGGGAACAATGTCCGCATTCACGGACCCGGCAGTATTGGTCAGGATGAGATGCTTCACCCCCAGCATCGCCATGAGTTCGATAGGCAGCGCCATCGCCCGGCTGTCGCCGGTTTCGTAATAGTGCGCCCGCCCCATCATGCAAACAACGGTAACGCCTTCCAGCTTGCCGATAACGAAGCGTCCCTGGTGGCCGGACACCGACGTTTCCGGAAAACCGGGTAACTCGGCGTAGGGAATGGAAACGATTTCCTCGATGCCTTCGACGGCGCTCGCAAGGCCGGTTCCCAGCACGATGCCAATATCTGTAGAACCGGTAAATCCACGGGCTTGGACTGCTTCGAAAGCCGCAATCAGTTTGTCCTCGGACATATTCCTGCCTTGTCCCGCTCAGGAGCCGACGTCCCGAGGTTTCATCCAGCGCCCGATTGACTCATTAGCGTGACTCGCTGGCGGCACGCCTGTCGCCACGGAACACTGGAAGAATGCCGCGGTCACAGTTTCGAATCACAAGTATCGTCCAAATTGCATATGTCGGCAACTACTTGCCGATTTTGCAGCGGTTTCCGCCTTTCCGCGGATCGCAGCGTCAGCAAGTCGGCCAATTCGCTCGATTTACCGCAAAGCGAACCTGTGCAATCATCGGCGCCGGGCGGGGCCGGAGACATGTCATGCCAATCGGATCGATAGGGGTTGTTCCGCGACGGACGATATTCGCCGCCGCAGCCGCCGTCCTTGCACTTGCCGGGCTTTCTTTTTCAACCAAGCAGACTTACGCCAAGGATGGGCCGGTCAAGGTGGATCTGGAACTCATCCTGGCCGTCGACATTTCGTTTTCCATGGATCCCGAGGAGCAGCGCCTGCAGCGTGCCGGTTATGTCGAAGCGCTCAAGTCGCCTGAATTCATCAAGGCCCTGAAAAGCGGCATCCACGGCAAGATCGCCATTACGTATTTCCAGTGGGCGTCGAATTACGACACCGACGTCCTGCTGCCCTGGACCTTGATCGACGGCGCGGCGACTGCGATCGCAGCCGCCGACAAGCTAGCCGAAGCGCCCTACCGCCGGGCGCGGCGCACGTCGATTTCCGGCGCGATCGACAAGGCGATGACGCTGTACGAGAACAACGGCTACAGCGGCTTGCGGCGCGTCATCGACATATCCGGGGACGGTACCAACAACGATGGCAGGCCGGTGGAAGAGGCGCGCAGCGAAGCCCTGAAGCAGGGTGTCGTCATCAATGGTCTGCCCCTTATGTTGCGTCCCTCCAATTGGGGCTTCAGCGATATCTCCAATCTCGATGAGTATTACGAGGATTGCGTCAGCGGCGGTCCCGGCTCTTTCGTCATCCCGATCCGCGACCGGGCGCATTTCGTGCGCGCGACCAGAACCAAGCTGGTGATGGAAATCGCCTCGCCCCTGCCCTCGATCCAGGATTTGTTCCGGCCGGAGGACATGCCGGTCATGCGGGCGCAAGCAAAGCGGAAGGTTCCGCGCGTTTCCTGCCTCATCGGCGAACAGATGTGGCGCGAACGCTGGGGCAATTGAGTTCGTGTTTGAGAGTGGCTTTCCGACAGTCAACGTTTGGCCGGCGCAGCGCCTTGCCTTGCGCGTGTCATTTGCATCGGTTGCGTTGTTCGCCGTTGTGCAAGCGACGCATGCACAGACAACGCGCGGGTCGCCCGGCAGCGGGCCCCCTATTTACGAGAACGCAGCGCGCATACATCCCGTGCGGGCCCGCAACGGCATGGTGGTCGCGCAGGAAGCGCGCGCTGCAACGATAGGGCGCGATATCCTGAAGCGCGGAGGCAACGCCGTTGATGCCGCCGTCGCCACCGCCTTCGCGCTGGCCGTCACCCTGCCGCGCGCCGGCAATATTGGCGGCGGCGGTTTCATGCTTGTCCACGATGCCGAGCGCAAAAAGACAAGCGCCATCGACTATCGCGAGACAGCCCCCGCTGCGGCTGCAAGCGGCATGTTTCTGGACGAGAAGGACAATTTCGACCGGCGCAAATCGCAATCCAGCGGATTGGGAGTCGGCGTGCCTGGAACGGTCGCAGGAATGGCTCTGGCGCTGGCGCGATACGGATCGGGCAAGTTCTCGCTGGCGCAATTGATCGCGCCTGCCATCGTGCTGGCCGAGAACGGCATCACCGTGGACGAAGACCTTGCCGATTCCCTGCCCTGGGCGGTGCAGCGCTTTCAGCGCTATCCGGCCAGCCGCGCGATCTTCCTGCGCGCCGATGGCGGCCCGCTGCGCGAGGGTGACCGGCTGGTGCAAAGAGATCTTGCGAAGGCGTTGCGGCGCATTGCAGGCGAAGGACCCAAGGGCTTCTACGAAGGCGAAACGGCCCGACTCCTCGTCGCGGCGATTTCGGAAGCCGGGGGCACCATGGCCCTGACCGATCTCAAAGACTACGAAGCGAAGGAACGCGCGCCGGTGCGCGGGAGCTATCGCGGGCATGAGGTCGTGTCGATGCCGCCGCCCTCCTCCGGCGGGGTACATATCGTCCAGATCCTCAACATCCTCGAGGGCTTCCCGTTGGCGCAGTCCGGGCACAATTCGGCCGCGACCATTCACGTGATGGCCGAGGCAATGAAGCGCGCCTATGCCGACCGCTCCGAATATCTCGGCGATCCGGATTTCGCACCCGTCCCGCTGCGGGCGCTGACATCGAAAGCCTATGCAGAAAAACTGCGGGAAGCCATTTCGACCGGCCGCGCAACGCGCGCTTCAACCATAAAGCCCGGCGCACTTGGCCCTTACGAAAGCGATCAGACGACGCATTTCTCAGTGGTGGACAGCAAGGGCAACGCCGTCGCCAATACCTATACGCTGAACTTTTCCTATGGTCTGGGAATGGTCGCGGCAGGAACAGGCATTCTCCTGAACAATGAACTCGACGACTTCGCCGCCAAGCCCAATGCGCCCAACGCCTATGGTCTTCTGGGCGGGCGCGCCAATGCGCCCGGACCGCGCAAGCGCCCGCTCTCCTCGATGTCGCCGGCGATGGTGTTCAGGGACGGCAAGCTGGAGCTTGTGACCGGCTCGCCGGGCGGCTCGCGCATCATCACCACGGTGCTGCAAATCATTCTCAACACAATCGACTTCGGCATGAACGCCGCCGAAGCGACGATTGCGCCGCGTGTGCATCACCAGTGGTATCCGGACGTTCTCAACGTTGAGCGCGGCGTTTCACCCGACACGCTGGAACTGCTGCGGCGGGAGGGCCACGCAATCCACATCCGGCGCTCGATGGGCTCGACGCAAACCATCGTCCGGAAGGACGGCTTGCTGTTCGGCGCGAGCGACACCCGCCAGCGCGGCGGCGCCGCGGTGGGGTATTGAACGAACGAACCTTAAAGAAACGCCGTCCCGTCGACGGTTGGCTTGACGTTCAAGTATTTCGCTATCGTCGCCCCCGCATCGGCGAATGTTTCCCGGCGGCCGATGGAGCCGGATGCAATGTCCGGGCCGAACGCGAGCAACGGTACGTGCTCGCGCGTATGATCCGTGCCCGGCCACACCGGATCGTTGCCGTGATCAGCGGAGAAGACAACGAGATCGCCAGCGCGCAGGCGCGGCGTCAGTTCCACCATGCGTCTGTCGAAGCCTTCCAGGCCGGCGGCATATCCCGCTACATTGCGGCGATGTCCGAAATCCGTATCGAGATCGACAAAATTGGCGAACATCAATCCGCCATCGGGTAACGCATCCCATTCCCTCAGCATCCTGTCGAAGAGGTCCATGTCACCCGCGCCCTTGATTTCGCGGCCCGTGTTGCGATGTGCGAAAATGTCTCCGATCTTGCCGATAGACACGATGGCGCGGCCTGCCTCCGCGGCACGGTCGAGGATGTTTCCGGCTGGCGGCTGCAGCGCGTAATCCTTGCGGCGTGGCGTGCGCTTGAAATTGCTGCGGTCCGTGCCGAGGAAGGGCCGCGCTATGACGCGGCCGATATGCAGCGAATTCACCAGTTCGCGCACGATTTCGCACAAGTCGTACAGCCGCTGCAGGCCAAAGGCCTCTTCGTGCGCGGCGATTTGCAGGACCGAATCTGTAGACGTGTAGAGGATGGGTTTGCCTGTCGCCAGATGTTCTTCGCCGAGAACATCTATGATGGCGATACCCGAAGCATGCGTATCGCCGAGTATGCCCGGAAGTTTGCCCTTTGCGACGATGTCAGCGATCAGTTCGCGCGGGAATGCAGGTTCGCCCGGAGGAAAGTAGCCAAACGCAAATGGCACTTTCGTGCCCGCCAGTTCCCAGTGTCCCGAGGGTGTATCCTTGCCGGCCGAGCGCTCGACTGCGTAACCCCAAAGTCCGGCAGGCGTGGCGCATCCGAGCCCGGCCAGCGCCGCGCCGCTGCTGGCTGCTGCTGCTTCGCCCAGGCCAAGCCCGGCAAGCACCGGCATGCGCAGCGCGCCTTGCCGCAAACCATCGCCATTGGCCTTGCCTGCGGCACAGGCCGCGGCGATATGGCCGAGCGTGTCTGCGCCTTCATCGCCATATTTTGCGGCGTCTTCCGCACCGCCGCAGCCCAGCGAGTCCAGAACGATGAACAGTACGCGGCGCTTCATTGGCTTACCACGCCGCTGGTGTCGGCCTCGATATCGAAGGCGGCTGCAAACAGGGCGCGCGTGTAATCGGATTTTGGCGTGGCGAAGACTTCGCGCGCAGGCCCGGCTTCAACCACCTTGCCGTGGCGCATCACGATGATGTCCGAAGCGAGGGCGCGCACGACCTTGAGATCGTGGCTGATGAACATGTAGGCGAGTTTGCGGCGCTTCTGCAGATCGCGCAGAAGATCGACGATCTGTGCCTGGACCGACATGTCGAGCGCGGATGTCGGCTCGTCCAGCACGACAAAGCGCGGCTCGAGCGCCATCGCCCGTGCGATGGCAATGCGCTGGCGTTGCCCGCCAGAGAACTCGTGCGGATAGCGGTCCATCGCCGCCGGATCGAGCCCGGTGTCCGCCAGCGCGCGCGCCACCGTCTCGCGGCGCTCGTCGTAGCCCATCTCCGGCTTTTGTATCTTCAGCCCTTCGGCGACAATCTCTCCAATCGACATGCGTGGGCTGAGCGAACCGTATGGATCCTGGAAGACGACCTGCATCTGTTTGCGCAAGGGCCGCATGGCGGCGCGGTTATAACCGTCGATCCTCTGGCCGAGATAGCAGATCGGTCCTTCGGAGCGGATCAGCCGCAACAGGGCCATACCAAGTGTCGTTTTGCCGGAACCGGATTCGCCAACAACGCCAAGCGTCTGGCCTTCGCGGATCTGCACGTCGATGCCGTCCACCGCCTTGACGTGGCCAACGGTCGTGCGGAAAAGGCCTTTCTTGATGGGAAACCAGACGCGAATATTGTCCCCGCTCACGATTTCCGGCGCGCCGGGATCGGAGGCCGGCGGCTCGCCTTTCGGTTCGGCAGCGAGCAGCATCTTCGTGTAAGCGTGCTGCGGGTTCTCGAAAATTTCCGCGACCGGCCCCGCCTCGACAATGGCGCCGCTCTGCATGACGCAGACCTCGTCGGCAATCTTCCGGACAATGCCGAGATCATGGGTGATGAACAGCATCGCCATGCCGTGCTTTGCCTGCAGGTCTTTCAACAGCGCAAGAATTTGCGCCTGCACAGTCACGTCGAGCGCCGTCGTCGGCTCGTCTGCGATGAAAAGCTGCGGCCGGTTGGCCAGCGCCATGGCGATCATCACCCGCTGGCGCTGACCGCCGGACAATTGATGCGGATAGGCCCCGAGCCGCGCGGCCGGATCGGGAATGCCGACTTCCCCCAGCAATTCGACGGTGCGCGCCCGGATCCGGGATGCACCGCGCATGCCGTGCAGGGACAGGATTTCTCCGATCTGCCGCTCGATCGTATGCAGCGGATTGAGCGAGGTCATCGGCTCCTGAAACACCATGGTGATGGCGTTTCCGCGCACCTTGCGCAATTCCTCGTCTCCCGCGCGCAACATGTCCTGGCCACGGAAAAAAATCTCGCCGGTGGGAAATGTCGCCGATGTCGAGCCGAGAAGGCGCACAATGGACAGCGCCGTCACTGATTTGCCGGAGCCGGATTCGCCGACGATCGCCATCGTCTTGCCCGGCTCAAGCGTGAAGGAAGCGCCCTTCACGGCATAGGCTTCGACGCCGCCCTGACGGAAGGCGACGGAGAGGTTCTTGACGTCGAGCAACGGGGCGCCGGTCATGTCCTGCCTACCTCGCTCATGCATAGGTTTTGCGCGGATCGAAAGCGTCGCGCACAGCTTCGCCGATGAAGATGAGCAGCGACAGCATCAGTGCGATGACGACGAAGCCAGCGAGGCCGAGCCACGGAGCCTGCAGATGCGTCTTGCCCTGCAGCAGCAGTTCGCCCAGCGAGGGTGAGCCGGGCGGCAGCCCGAAGCCGAGAAAATCCAGCGAGGTCAGCGTTGTGATCGATGCATTTACGACAAACGGCAGGAATGTAAGTGTCGCCACCATCGCATTGGGCAGCAGGTGGCGGAACATGATCTTGCCGTTCGACAGGCCGAGCGCGCGGGCGGCATTTACATACTCGAAATTGCGGGCGCGCAGAAACTCGGCGCGCACAACCTGAACCAGCGAGACCCACGAGAACAACAGCAAAATGAACAGTAGAACGAAGAAGCTTGGTGTGATGATCGAAGAAACGATGATCAACAGATAGAGATGCGGCAGCGAGGACCAGATTTCGATGAAGCGTTGGAATATGAGGTCCGTCCAGCCGCCGAAATAGCCCTGCACCGCGCCGGCAGCAATGCCGACGATGGACGAAACGCCCGCCAGTATGAGGCCGAACAGGACCGAAATGCGGAAGCCGTAGATCAGGCGCGCCAACACGTCGCGGCCCTGGTCATCGGTGCCGAGCCAGTTGGTTTCGAGATCGCGACAGGAGCCGTTGTCGATTTTCTTCAGCCGCAGCGCGGCGGTCTTGCATACTTCCGGCGACAGCATCCACGTCGGCGGCGAGGGCGCTGGCGTCGGCAGCGCCAGATTGTGCGTGCGATAGGAATAACGCACCGGAGGCCAGAACATCCAGCCATTGTCCTTGATCTCTTTTGCGATGACGGGATCGCGGTAATCGGTAATGGCTAGGAAGCCGCCGAACTTTTCTTCCGGATAGTCTTTCAACACTGGCGACAGAAGTTCGCCCTTGTAGGAAACGAGTATCGGTTTGTCGTTGGCGATGAATTCGGCGAACAGCGACAGGAGGAACAGGACCATGAAAATCCAGAACGACCAATAGCCGCGGCGGTTGGCGCGAAAATTATCGACGCGCCGCCGGTTGATCGGCGACAACCGCAGCCAGCCTTCCTTCGGCACGGGCGGCGCAAGATTGCCTGATGGCGCAGCGGCAGCAGTTTCTATTTGCGGGCGCGGCTCGTTCACCTCACACCTCCCGCGTGTCAAAATCGATGCGTGGATCGATCAGCATGTAGGTGAGGTCGGAGATAAGATTGGCGATCAATCCGATCAGTGCGAAAATATAAAGATTGGCGAAGACGACCGGATAATCGCGGTTGACGATGCTTTCGAACGACAGCAGGCCGAGCCCGTCGAGGGAGAAGATCGTTTCGATCAGCAGCGAGCCTGTAAAAAAAGCATGAATGAAGGTCGCCGGAAAGCTGGCGATCACGATCAGCATGGCGTTGCGGAACACGTGCCCATACAGCACCTGCCGCTCTGTCAGGCCTTTCATGCGCGCGGTCTGGACATATTGCTTGCGGATTTCGTCGAGAAAGGAATTCTTGGTCAGGAAAGTCGTCGTCGCGAAGGCACCGACCGCCATCGCGGTGATAGGCAGAACGATGTGCCAAAGATAGTCCGTGATCTTGTGCAGCAGCGAGAAACTCTCCCAGCCTTCGGAGGTCAGTCCGCGTAGCGGAAATATCTGCCAGAAGGATCCGCCCGCAAACAGGACGACAAGAAGAATTGCAAACAGAAAGCCGGGTATCGCATACCCGACGATCACGACTGCCGATGTCCAGATATCGAAGTTCGTTCCGTCGCGCACCGCCTTGCGGATGCCGAGCGGAATCGAGATCATGTACGACAGGATCGTCATCCACAGTCCGAGTGTGATCGATACCGGCAGCTTGTCCTTGATGAGCTCGACCACGCTACTGCCGCGGAAGAAACTCTTGCCGAAATCGAAAGTGAAATAGTCCTTCATCATTTTCAAAAAGCGTTCGTGCGCGGGTTTGTCGAAGCCGAACTGCTTTTCGAGATCTTTCACGAGCTGCTGGTCGAGGCCCTGGCGTCCGCGGTAGCGGCTGTCCATTGCCTGCGCCTGCTGTGCTGCGCCGAGATCGCCCGACCCGCCCGTAAAGCGGCCGGTGGCGCCCTGATCGAGCCCCTGCAATTGAGCCATTATCCGCTCGACCGGCCCGCCGGGCGCGAATTGCACGATGACGAACGAGATCAGCATGATGCCAATCAGCGTCGGGACGATGAGCGCGAGTCGCCGTGCAATATATGCCAGCATTGCGGCTCAGCCCGGCTTCTTCATGCCAAGTCCGATCTTTTCGGCTTTGGCTTCGTCCCACCACCAGGTTCCCGGCGCGCCGGACCCCAGTTTTGGCTGCCGCGGCGGCCGCGAGAACACATCCCAATAGGCGACGAAATCCGTCGCCTTGTACCAGTGCGGCACCCAGTATCGGCCGGCACGCAAAAGCCTGTCGAGCGCTTTTGCCGCCGTCGTCAGTTCGTCGCGCGTTTTGGCGTCGGCAATAATATCGACGACCTCGTCGATCGCAGGATCGGCGATGCCGGCGACGTTGCGCGATCCCTTGGTCTTGGCCGCCTGCGAGGAATAGACGAATCGCAAACTGTCGCCGGGCGTGTGCGATCCGCCCATGGCCAGCACCACCATGTCGAAGTCGAAATCGTCTATGCGGCGCTTGTATTGCGCAGCATCCACATTGCGAATGGTGGAAGCGATCCCGAGCTTGCGGAGATTGGCCTGGAACGGCTCGGTGTGCGGATTGAGCGCCGGGCTCGATTCGAGGAATTCGATTTCCAGCGGCGTCCCGTCCGCCAAAACGAGCTGCCGGCCCTTGCGTTTGCAGCCGGCCGCCATGAGCAAGGCGTTGGCCTGCCGCAACAGATTGCGGTCCGAACCCGATCCGTCCGATTTCGGCGGCAGCCACGGCTCGCCGAAGACCTCGTCCGGAACCTTGCCGCGCCATTTTTCCAGAAGCTTCAATTCGTCCGGCCCCGGCTTGCCGGCGGCCTTCATCGGCGTGTTCTCGAAATACGATTCCAGCCGCTTGTAGGAATTGAACATGATGTTGCGGTTGGTCCATTCGAAGTCGAAGGCCAGACCGATGGCTTCGCGGATACGCGGGTCGGCGAATTGCTTGCGCCGCAGGTTGAAATACCAGCCCTGCGTCGGGACCGCCTTGCCGTCCGGCAGTTCCTCGCGCCTGACCTTGCCTTCCTGGATTGCCGGAAAGTTGTAGGCGGTGTGCCAGGTGCGGGAAGTATATTCCTCGCGAAAGTTCATCGCGCCGGACTTGAACGCCTCGAACGCGATCTGTCGTTCGCGGTAATATTCGTAGCGCACGATGTCGAAATTGTTGTGGCCGACGTTCACGGGCAAATCCTTGGCCCAATAGTCCTTCACGCGGTTGAATTCGATGTAGCGGCCCTGTTCGAAAGTCCCGAGCTTGTAGCCGCCGGAGCCGAGCGGCTCATCGAGCGTCGGCTGCTGAAAGTCGCGGCCATCCCAGTATTTTTTCGAGAAGATCGGCAGTCCGGCGACGGTGAGGTGGGAATCGCGGCTGCGGGTCTTTGCAAATTTCACGACGAGTTCGCTGTCCGACGCCGCTTCGGCGGAAACGAGATCGCGCAGGATGATCTTGTACACCGGATGGCCCTTGTCCTTCAGCAGCATGAAGCTGAAAGCCGCATCGCCGGCGGTGATCTTCGAGCCGTCGTGGAAGCGCGCCTCGGGACGGAAGAAAAACCGGTAAGTCAACTTGTCGGCGCTGTAGGCCACCTTTTGCGCCACGAGTCCGTAGAGCGAGCCGGGCTCGTCGCCATTGCTGGACATCAGCGTGTCGAAGGTTGCGTCCATTCCGGCTGCGCCGTCGCCGCGCAGGATGAATGTGTTGAACGTGTCGAAGGTCTCGAGGTTCATGTTGCCGCCGCCGCTCGTCACCTGAAACGACAGCTTGCCGCCCTTGGGCGCAGCGGGATCGACATAGCCGAAATGCTTGAAGTCCGGGCCGAGCGCCAGTTCGCCAAAGGTCGAAAGGCCGTGGCTCTCGGTCCAGGCGGCGCCTTCGGAGGGAGCCGCAGACGCACCTTGCGTCGAAGCGGCCTGCGCCAGCGCGCGTGAGACCGGCGCAAATCCGGCGGCAGCGCCGGCAGCAAGTCCGGACGCGAGCATGTGACGGCGGGTGAGTATCATCGGCGGTTCCCGGTTGAATGGCGTATACAGTCCGGACGTCGCGCCCGGCGGAAAAATTTCAACCCACGTGATTCGTGCCGATTATGTCGATTTTTGGCGGCGCGAACAGCCCGGCCGCAATTCGCCGGAAAAACTTCGCCCGGCGCACGAAAAAGGGCGGGAAAATCCCGCCCTGGCTCGGAAAATATGTGCTCGCGCTTATTTCTTTTCGGCCGGTGCAGCAGGAGCCGCCGGCGCGGCTTCGGCCTTCGGCAATGCGACCGGAGAATCCGACAGCGAGCGCAGATAGACCAGAACGTCGGCAAGACGCTCTTCGTTCTTCAGACCGCCATAGGCCATCTTTGTGCCGGAGACATAGCCCTTCGGATTGTTGATGAACGAGTGCAGATGCTCGAACGACCAGGTTTTGTCCTTTTCCGCAACGGCCTTCATGCTGTTGGAATAGGAAAAGCCCGGGACCGTCGCCATGGCGCGGCCAACGATGCCGTAAAGGTTCGGGCCCTGCTTCACGGCGCCGCCCTTGTCGAACGTATGGCACGCCGAGCAGGCGGACTTGGCCGTCGAGGCGCCCTTGGCGGCGTCAGCCTTGGCCAGAAGCACGGGCAGCGGGGTCGATTTCTTTTCCGGCGCAGCTTTGCCTTCGCCGCCCTCGGCAGCTTCCGGCAGGGCGTAGGCGGACTTCTCCGGCGCATGGGTCGCGAAAATCGCGTTCGAAACGATGCCCAGGCCCATTATGAAAAGCAGACTGGCCAGCACCGCGCCGAACATTTTGTTGAACTCGAAAGAATCGATCATGCTCCGCCCCGTATAGCAGCGTTCAGGCCGGCGCGGCGTCCCCGGCGACCCGGCGGTCGGCGGAAAAGCGCGCAGGACGGCACGGCACAACCCGCCTGCCGCCACCAGCCTCTAACAAACGTGCGGCCTGATTAGCCGCTTTGCCCCGCTCATGGCAACACGTATAAGCGGCGCAACCTTGCTACCTTTTGCCGCCAGCCGCGGTATCCACATCTAAAACATGGAATTTCCATGCCCAATCCCGTCATCCTGATCCCCGCACGCATGGCCTCGACCCGTTTGCCGGGCAAGCCGCTTGCGGACATTCACGGCGAGCCGATGATCGTCCACATCTGGCGGCGGGCCATGGAGGCGGACGCAGGACCCGTGATCGTGGCCGCCGATACGGCAGAGATCGCCGAAGCAGTGCGGGCGGCCGGCGGAATGGCTGTGCTGACCAGGGCCGATCACGAATCCGGGTCCGACCGCATTTTCGAAGCCATCGGCCTGGCCGATCCGGAAGGCCGGCACGACATTATCGTCAACGTCCAGGGCGACCTGCCGACGATCGCGCCGGAGGCGGTGCGCGCCGCCCTCGCCCCGCTCGACAATCCGGCCGTCGACATTGCCACGCTGGCAGCGGAAATTACGCGGCCCGAAGAGCGCACGAACCCGAACGTTGTGAAAGTCGTCGGCGCGCAGATCGCTCCGGCCCGCCAGCGCGCGCTGTATTTCACCCGCGCCACCGCACCGCACGGCGAGGGACCTCTCTGGCACCATATAGGGCTCTACGCCTACCGCCGCGCGGCGCTGCAACGCTTCGTGGTGCTGCCGCCATCGCCGCTTGAAAAGAGGGAAAAGCTGGAGCAATTGCGGGCGCTGGAGGCCGGCATGCGCATCGACGTGGAAATCGTCGAGACTGTACCGCTGGGCGTCGACACGCCGGAAGATCTGGAGCGGGCGCGGCGCATGCTGGGCTGAACGGTCTGCGCCCAATACAGCCTGCGCTCTGATCAAACCTGCGATCTAATCAAACCTGTATGTCTGGTCGGAAAAATCGATCCGCAGGTTCAACGAGCCTTCCATCAGGGTCCATTCGCGGATTTCGAAGGTGCGCGCACCGGCGACGACGAACGGGTCCTGCGACGCGATGGCGCGCGCTTCGTCGGCGTCCTCGGCGCGCAGGATCGTCAGGCCATCGCCCGGCCTGGAACCGGCGCCCGTCAAGGGGCCGGAACCGAAGACGCGACCTTCCTTCTCGAGGGCGATCAGAAATTTCAGATGATCGGGCAATTTCTCGCGGATGAGTTCCGGCTTGTCGTGCGCCTTCCAGAATACGGCGTAGAATTTCTTTGCCAGCATTTTCGCCGTCAGGTTTTTGACCAAATCGTCGAAATCCTGCGCCATATCCTGTCCCTTCGTCCGGTGCCAAAATTTGCAATGAGCGCAGCCTATGAAAGCAAAACGGCGTCGGCAAGGCCGGGAAGCGGCGGGTGCGGCAGCTTGTGCGTGCAAAACCGGCGAAAGCAAGGTAAAGCCAGCGCGCCACAGGCGATCGTTTCGCCCGCATGACGATGGAACGCAGAGCGACATGAACACCAACAGCGTAATTGCCTATCAGGGCGAGCCCGGCGCCAATTCCGACATCGCCTGCCGCGACATGTATCCGGAATGGAAGAGTCTGCCATGCGCAACGTTCGAGGACGCGTTTTCGGCGGTCACGGAGGGCCGCGCCGAACTGGCGATGATCCCGATCGAGAATTCCATCGCCGGACGTGTCGCCGATATCCATCATTTCCTGCCGAACTCGGGACTGCACATTATCGGCGAATATTTTCTGCCCATCCGCTTTCAGCTTCTGGGCACGCAGGATTCGTCGCTGGCGACGATCAAACAGGTCTATTCCCACGTTCACGCGCTCGGCCAGTGCCGCAAGATTATTGGCAAGCTGGGCCTGACGCCTATCGTCACCGGCGATACGGCGGGTTCGGCGCGTGAAGTTTCCGAATGGGCCGACCCTGCCCGCGCCTCCATCGCCACGGGACTGGCCGGCCAGATTTACGGGCTCAAGGTTCTGGTCGAGGAAGCCGAGGACGAAAAGCACAACACGACCCGCTTCATCATCCTGTCGAGAACGCCGCAATGGGCCGCCGCCGGCAACGGCCCGACGATGACGACTTTCGTCTTCCGCGTCCGCAGCGTGCCGGCTGCGCTCTACAAGGCGCTTGGCGGCTTCGCCACCAATGGCGTCAACATGACGAAACTGGAAAGCTACATGGTCGACGGGTCATTTTCGGCTGCCATGTTCCTTGCCGATGTCGAAGGCCACCCCGACGATACGGGGCTGAAGAACGCGCTGGAGGAATTGCAATTCTTCTCGCGGGAGATGAACATACTGGGCGTCTATTCAGCCCATCCGTACCGGCTGGAGCAGATGGCGGTGTAGCGCCGCCAACGAAACATCCGGGAGGGCGGGCGTGGCGGACTATCCACCGATAGCGATCTTCTACCACCCGGACGGATTCGAAACTGGCGGCCGCCCGCTGATGGGCCGCCGCGCCGCGGGCAAGAGCCTGCTCGATGCATGGTTCAAGCGGCGCAGCGGCGGCGAACTGCATTGCCACACCGGCTCCAAGGCTCATTTCGAAACCTTCGCGGCGCACGCGAAATCGCGGGGCGCAGCGGGAAAGGCAATCTGGCTGCCGCTCGACCGGCCGGAGCTTCTGCAGCAGACAGGCACGCTGTATTTCCCCGGTCCGGACATCGGCCTCAATGCATGGCGGCGCTATCGCCGCAATCCGCAAGGCTGGAGCATCCTCGGCGTCACGCACACGATCTGCACCAAAGCCGCGATGGACGGCATTGCCGACTGGCTTACCGCACCTGTCGAAGACTGGGACGCGGTCATCTGCACATCGCAGGCCGTGCGCGCCTCGGTCGATCTCCTGCTTGCGCGGCAGGCCGACGATCTGGCGCGGCGGCTGGGCGCGACCCGCTTTACCCGGCCGCAACTGCCGGTCATACCACTAGGCATAGACACTGCATCTTTCGCGCCCGACCCGGCTTTGCGGGCTGCGACGCGCGCCCGGCTGGGGATCGAAGACGGCGACGTCGCCGCGCTTTTCGTCGGACGCCTGTCGATTTACGGCAAGGCGCATCCGCTACCGATGTTTCTGGCGCTGGAACGCGCTGCGCGCAGCAGCGGCAAGCGGCTGCATCTGATCCTCGCGGGCTGGTTCGCAACGCCCGGCATCGAAAAGGTCTTTCGCGCAGGCGCGGCCGAAATCTGTCCCTCGGTCACGGTGCATGTTGTAGACGGCAGGCAACCTGAGGAACTGGCGGGCGCATGGCGCGCGGGCGATTTTTTCGTTTCGCTGGTGGACAATATCCAGGAAACGTTCGGCCTGACTCCGATCGAAGCGATGGCGGCCGGCCTGCCGGCAGTGGTGTCCGACTGGGACGGCTATCGCGAAACCGTCCGGCACGGCGTCGATGGGTTGCGCGTACCGACCCTGTCGGCGCCGCCATTGTTCGGCGAACCGCTGATCGACCGTTATGCTGCAGACATCGACAGTTACGACGTCTATCTGGCGCGCTCGACCTACCTTGTGAGCGTTGACGTCGAAGCCGCTGCAGCTGCCTTTCACACGCTCATCGTCGAACCCGACTTGCGCGCAAGCATGGCAGCGGCAGGCCTGGAACGGGCGCGCAGCCAGTACGACTGGAGCTACGTCCTCGACAAATACGACCGGCTGGCAGTGGAACTGGCGGCACGGCGGCGTGCAGCCAATCCCGGCGACAGAAACGTCCGCCGGGTCTGGCCCGCGCGGCTGTCGCCGTTCGAACTCTTCGGCAATTATCCCACGCGGATGCCAGCGGCCGCCGACAACATCCGCATCGCGGCAGGAAACACCGAAAACCTTATTGCCCTAGTCGGCAAGGACGCCAATCCGGCGCTCGACAGCAGCGAAGCCGTGATGGCCGCTGCCCGGGCGCTTGTTCAAACGATAGGCCCGGGTGTTGCGACTGTCGGATCGGTTGTCGGCGACGGCAACGATGCGGAGCGGGCGCAACGGCTCGCCATGCTGATGCGCCTCGCGAAATTCGGCGTCGTCGCCATCGAACCCGCAGAAGGGCCGGCAGGTCCGAAAAAGGGGCCCAACGATCCGGGCTGATCGCGGCTGGACGCGTCAGCGTCAGATCCGCTTCAGAAAATCAAGTAGCGCTTCTTCCACTTGGCGGTCGCCCGCACCTACAGCCATGGCCGGCGTGATGTGGTTGTGGCGCAGAAACTGCCTGAAATGCGGACGCGGCGCGCCTTTGTCGACGCATTCGGCGAGCAGGCGATAGGCGCCGCTTTCGAAACGCACAGGATCGTATTCGGCGACCGTGAATAGCATGGGAAAATCGCACCAGGTGACATTGCCGTTCATCTGGCGCTGCGCGTAGCCCGCCTTGTCCTTGCCGTAGTAGGCGACGTGATTGGGCGGCGGATTGTCCGCATCTATGCCATAGACGCCGCTCATCAGGATCGCGCCGGCAAAACCCGGACCGGAGGTCGGGTGCAACTCCTTGCGGAAAACATAGTTCGCCACGTGGGTGGCGCCCGCCGAATGGCCCACTAGCACGATTTTCTGTGGATCTCCTCCATACTGCGCGATGTTGTCCTTCACCCAGGCGGCGGCAGCGCCGACATCGCGCGAGCCTTCCGGCCATTGTATGGACGGCGCGAGGCGGTAGGTCGCGTTGACGCCGACCGCGCCGTTCGCTGCGAAGAAATCCGCGATGTTGCCGTAGTACGGCGAGCCGTCCTGCGTCTTGTGCCCGCGCACCAGACCGCCGCCGTGAAAGAAGACGACGACCGGCTTCTTCTGCGATGCATCCGCAGGGGCGTGAACGTCGAGCAGGTTACGGTCCTGGTCCGGTCCGTACGCAAGATCGTGCGTCACGCTTATGCCCGTCCGGGCGATCCTTGCGTGCAACCTGCCGTAACGCGGGGCAAAGGCGGCGATTGTCTCTTCGGTAAAAACCTTGCCCGCAGCTTCGACTGCGGCGGCGATTTCGGACAATTCTGCGGGGCTGGCCTGGCTCACGGGTTTCCTCTCCTCCTGCATGTTTTGCCGGAAGGTAACCGAAGGAAATCGCGCTCGCCAGATATAAAAACCCTCCAGCGAGAGCGCTGGAGGGTTTCCCCGGTACCGCGGCGATGGTTGGGGGCAACCGCAGCCCGTGTTCCGTAAATCAGTTGCAGACGCGGATGTAGCGGTAGCCGCGGAAGTCGCCCCAGCGGTTGTAGACCGGACGCTTTTCGCGCCAGCACGAACCGCCGTAGTAGTAGCCGCCGCCGTGGGCGTGCGCCGCGCTGCCGACGATAGCCGCACCGACGAGACCGGCTGCGAGACCGCCGAAGAAGGCGCCGTTGCGGCCGTAGCGGGCTTCAGCCGGCGATGCGGTGACGGCGAGGGTCGCGCCGATGGACAGGGCGGCGACAGTGGCGGCAGCGAATTGCTTTGCAACGATGTTCATGGCTCTCTCTCCTTGTTTGCGCAAGGCCCGGGCGGAAAACCGGTGACCACTTTTCCTGGCCTTGCGTCTTGCGAAACGTTGCTTGCCGTTTCGCGATGATTGGAGAGTAGCGAAGCATTCACCCCGCCGATGTGCGCGGGCGCACATGAACGTCAGGCGATGTTTCCTGTGACGGCCGGCGCTTCATCGCCCCAACGCCTGGACAACGCTATCGATGACCGGCTTCGGCGTTGCGTACAGGCGCGTCAGCAGCTTTTGCACATCGTTGCCGGACGTCGCGGCGATCTCGATACGCATTTTCTTCGCTTCCGCGAGCAGCGCCGGGTCTGCGAGCGCTGTCATGAATGCCTTTTGCAGCGCTGCGGCGCGGTCTTCCGGGACTTCGGCCGCCACGACATAAGGGCGTCCGAGAACGCCTTGCGCATAAAAAAGATCAAGCGCCTGCCTTGTTCCGGCATTCATGTCCATCTTGCCGGTAACGGGAACATTGCGGGCGTTGAGTGCAGTTATGCCGTCCATGTCTTCCTGCGCGAGAACGCGAAACTTTCCCGACGTGAATATATCCGGATACTGTACCGACATCGTCGACCAGGCGAGGCCGCAGGCGCCCTGCACCTCGCCCTGCTCGATGGCCAAAGTCACGGCGCGCGACCCGCGATATCCGCGCACGACCTTGAACTTCGTGCCGAGGAAACGGTTGGCGATCACCGGATAATCGAGGTTGGAGCCGCCGCTGGTCGTTGCGCCCAGGACGATCTCCTTTTGCCTTGCATCCGCATAAGTCTTGAGCGGCGCGTCGGCGCGGACGACGCAGGTATAGACTTCGCGGCTGGCCGAGCCCAGATGCCGGAACTTCGCCGGATCGTGCTTGATGATTTTGCCTTGCCCGAGCAAGGGCGCCAACAAAGCACTCGCGTAAATCGCACCAATATAAGTGCCATCCTTCGCCAGCCGCTGCTGCAATGCCGCTGCAGCCGTGTTGCTGCTTGCGCCGGGCATGTTGGAAGATACAACATTTGGCTTGCCCGGAACGTGTTTGCCTATATGGCGTGCGACCAAACGAGCATAGGTATCGTAACCGCCACCGGAGTTGGCGCCGATAATCATTGTCACCGTCTTGTCCTTGAAGAAGGCGGCGGCATCCTGTGCTTGCGCAGGTGCTCCGGCCGCGAGCAGGCCAGCAGCATTGGCGGCGGCAAAAGTGATCAAGCGAAATTTCACGGACTTTCCTCCGGTGTGCTTCCATTGAGTTGGCTGTTGCGCACCATAATGAGGAAGCCGTCCGCAATTGCAAACCGCCTTCGCCGCCGCACCAACGCGAAAACCCTCCGGCGGGGGGACCGGAGGGTTTTGCGGGAAACGTCAGCGGGAGGCTAGATCAGCGTGTACTTTGATGGTCCCCCCAAATTGCACATAAGCTGATCGCTTTCTTGAACTGTGAGCATCGCTGGTTGCGAAAAGCCGGGACCACTTTTTCGCGCGATGCTCCCTGCGGACTTGCCGGTTGCTGGCCCGTAACGGAGGACCGGCGAATTGGTTCCCGGCATAGCAGCCAAATCAGTTGCAGACGCGGATGTAGCGATAGCCGCGGAAATCGCCCCAGCGGTTGTAGACCGGACGCTTCTCGCGCCAGCAGTCGGAATAGACCGGAGCGGCGTGGGCATGAGCCGCGCTGCCGAGGATGGCGGCGCCTACGAGACCGGCAGCAATGCCGCCGAACAGCGCGCCCTTGCGGCCGTAACGGGCTTCCGCCGGCGAGGCGGTGGCGGCGAGGGTGGCGCCCACGGACAGGGCGGCGATGGTGGCGGCAGCGAATTTCTTTGCAACGATGTTCATGGCTCTCTCTCCTGTTTGCCGAAACGAATAATTGCCGTTTCGCGATGATTGGAGAGTAGTGAACCCATGGCCCTGCCGATGTGCGCCGGCACACACGTCCAGTCGTCGGGCCAGGAATCGTCGCCGCACCTGGGCGGGCATGGAATCGCGCCGTTGCGCAATATCGAATTGTCAACCTTGGCAACCCTGGCAAACTTGGCGAACTATCGGGCCATTGTGACCTGAAATTCACATATGCGCCTGAAATAATTATTGATGATCAAAACGGATTTCACGATCCTGCAGGGGATCACGCTCCGGACCGGAATCGGATTCGCCGGACGCTCGTCACCTCGCCATAGCTCTTGCCGCGTATCCTCTCGAGCGCCTGAACCAACGGCTCACTTGCCACCAGCATGTGGTGGCCGTTGGCGTGCAGCAGCGTTTGTACATCGCGCATGATGCCGACATGTCCGCGCCAGAAAATCAGGTCTCCCCGGCGCAAATCTCTCAGCCACGGCGCGTCCGCGGTTTCGCCTTCGGCCAACGCGGTTCCCAGCGCTGCCTGCTGCATATCGGTGTCGCGCGGCGCTGCGATACCGGCGGCCGCCAGCGAGATTTGCACCAGCCCGGAACAATCTATTCCGTGAGCGGACTTCCCGCCCCAGAGGTATGGGACGCCAATGAAACGCTCGGCGACGGCGACAAAATCCGGCTCGTGCTCATTCAGCCCGGTCAGATGCGCGGCCCAGACAAACCCCTCGTCTTCGATACGCGCGAAGTCGCCCTCAATCCCGGTGACGGCCAAACGCGCGTTGAGCGGCAGGATCAGGGATACGGGCATTTTCATCGACGGCCCGGGGTAGAGAAATGTTGACAGAACGGCGACCCGGTGCGTTGCGGGCTGTCCCTCCGGTGCAAGCGCGGCGGCCGGCATGTAGCCCACATATCCATCGGCATCGAGTTGCACCCAGGCCCAGCCTTCCTCGATTTCGTAGACGTTTACGCTTTCGCCACGCAGGGTCTGGGTTGTGACGCCCGCCCCCGGCGAGGGTTCGCCGCGCAGATCGGCTATCCCGGCCACGACGCGCTCGTGCCGTCCTTCGACGAAATGCGCCGCCTCGACTTGCCCGCGCAAATGCGCGGCCGCCAGGCCGGGGCGCGCCGGGGTCAGGCGGGGATCGAATGTCTTATCGCCGCTCATGCAACTTATCCGCGCAGGCTTCCGGCTGTCCGGGTAACCAGATCGCCAAGCTTTTCAACGTAAAGCGCGCCACCCACCGTTCGCTGGATGATGACGTTGCGGCCGTCCGCCTCGTCGCGGCGGCGCGATACGAGGCCCGCTTTCCCCATCGAATCGAGCGCGCGTGTAATGACCGGTTTCGTCACGCCGAGCTTGCCAGCCAGCCCGCGGACAGTATGCGGCGGCGGTTCGAGATAGACGGTCAACAGGATCGACAACTGACGCATGGAAAGATCGGCCATGCCATCCGGCGTCGATTCGCGCACGATCGTCAAAGCTGTGCCGCGCAACAGGCTCAAGGCCTGACCGTGGCTCATCGAAACCGACATTTCGCCCTGCCCAATCTTCCCGAGCAACCAACCGGACCGGTCTAACCTGTTAAACGGACGGGTTTCCGCGCCTGCCGCGTTTGTTACGGAAGCGAATTATTCTCTATTCCGGATGTTTTTGCAAGACTCCCAGCAACACGCCCAGCAAGCTGTCGCCGTTCCTCTGCCCGTCACGCGAACCGGCCCTCCAGATAGCGATAGAGAAGCCGCAAGGTCTGGGCTTCGGCCCCCTCCGGCCTGCCGGGTTTGGCGAACTGGTTCCAGGCATAGATATCGAAATGCGCCCAGGTCTTCGCCTGGCCTGCAAATTTTTTCAGGAAAAGCGCTGCCGTGATCGCCCCGGCGAAAGGCCCCGAAGAGACATTGTTTGTATCGGCGACCTTGCTGGCGAGCATTGCTTCATAAGGTTTCCAAAGGGGCAGCCGCCACACTGGATCCGAAATCTCCGCGCCGGTCTGCATGAGCGCGTTGGCGAGGGTGTCGTCGTCGCAGAAAAACGCCGGCAGATCGGGACCGGTCGCCACGCGCGCTGCACCTGTCAGGGTTGCAAAATCGAACATCAGCTCCGGCTCTTCCTCGCCGGCCAGCGACAGGGCGTCGGCGAGGATCAGGCGGCCCTCGGCATCGGTGTTGCCGATTTCCACGCTGATACCCTGCCGGCTGGGGTAGACATCGCCGGGCCGGAAAGAATTGCCGGCGACCGAATTTTCGACCACCGGGAGCAGCAGCCGCAGGTTGACGTTGAGACCGCCATCCATGATGGCGCGGGCAAGCCCCAGCGCGACGGCGGCGCCGGCCATGTCCTTCTTCATCATCAGCATGGCCGAAGCCGGCTTGATGTCGAGACCGCCGGTATCGAAACAGACCCCCTTGCCGACAAGCGTGACCTTTGGCGCGCTGGCCTTGCCCCAACGGATATCAACGAGCGCGGGCGCATCGGCCCCGGCGCGGCCGACAGCATGGATCAGGGGGAAGTTCCGTTTCAGCAAATCGTCGCCGCGGATGACCTGGGCTTTGGCCCCGTAGTCCTTCGCGACCTCCAATGCCGCGGCCGTCAGGGCTGGAACGCCCATGTCGTTGGCGGGCGTGTTCACCAGATCACGGGCCAGGTGGATGCTTTGGGCCAGCCGCAACACGCGCGCCGTATCGATACCTTTCGGAGCCACAAGCCGCGGCAGCGCTTTGTCCTGCTTGCGATAGCGTTCGAATCGATAAGCCCCCATCAACCAGGCGAGTGCCGCCATTTCCAGCGCATCCTCCGCGCCGGGCGGCGAATTGGCAAAGCGATATGTCCCGGGCGGCAGAAGCTGAACGAGCCTGCCGGGCGCCAGGGGATCGCCGCCTGCCTTGTCGATGCCAAAAACCGCAACATGGCCGGGCTTGCCCGCTGCAGGCGCAAACAGCAGTTCTCCGGGCGCCGCCTTGAATCCCGAGGCGGCGGCAAGGGCGCGCGCAGCCGCGGACAGGCTCTTCGCCAGCTTTGGCCAGGACGTCCTGTCGGCGAAATGGACGGGAATGGTGCTGGCGGACGCGCGGGCGAACTCGATTGTCATATGGTGTCTCCGTGCCGGAATGGTGCGGGTCTTAACGTTTGATTAGGGTTAACGCTTTATTGATCGGCAGACGTCCTCGCGCAAGGTGGATTGCTTATCAGGTCCGGGTGGAAAAATGCCGAAGCCAATTCAGCACGTCTTATCAGCAGAGCCCGAGCGCCACATCGTTCCGTCCATACGCGTCCTGATGCTTGGCGCAGCGGTACTCGCCACGGTTTCCGTTGGGGGATGCGCAAAGGTTCGCGCCATGCGCGCCTCGACGGCGGACGTCACCGGTTCCATCGCCCAGACCACGGCGCAGATGCCACAGGGCGAGGCCGAAATCCGGCAGAATCTTGCGAAATGGGATGCACGCTACAAACGCAATCCCAACGACAAATACATTGCGCGCAGCTTTGCCCGCGCCCTGCGGATGGTGCGGCGCGCCGAGCAGGCCGTCGCCGTATTGCAGAAGGCCGTTATCCGCCATCCCAAGGACATCAACCTGCTTGCAGACTATGGCAAGGCGCTCGCCGACGCCGGGAGGTTCCAGGAAGCCTCGCAAGTGCTGGAGCGGGCGCAGCTGCCGGAAACTCCGAACTGGTCGATCCTCAATGTACAGGGTTCGGTCGCCGATCAGTTGGGGCAACAGGCGCTGGCGCAAGATTACTACCGCCAGGCGCTGAAGATCGCACCAAGCGAACCGCGCATCCTTTCCAACCTCGGTCTTTCCTACGCGCTGAGCAAGGATTTGCCGAAGGCCGAACAGGTTCTGCGGCAGGCTGCAGCGCACCCGCGTTCCGACACGCGCGTTCTGCAAAACCTGTCGCTCGTTCTCGCGCTGCAGGGAAAATTCGACGAGGCCGAAAACCTGCAGCGGCAAGTGCTGCCGGCGAGCGACGCCGCCGCCAATATTGCCTCGATCCGTCGCATGATCGCCCAGTCGAATACCTGGAGAGAGATCAGCAAACTGGATGCGGAGAACAGATCGCGCCGTACCGGGCGCAAGCCGCACGGTTGAACTTCCCGCGCTGCTGCCGAATATCCACACTAAACACTATCGCGAAATTCGCACTTCGCCGAGCATGACAGCCATATGGGGCAGCGTTATGTTGCCGACCTGTCGCACAACACAGATCGGCATACATTCGGCGCGCGGGCTGTCTTTCGCTGCACGCCTTGTCTTGAGCACTGGCTGTTTCTCGCAGTTTACTTGAATAGTTTACTTGGACGATCTACTTGGAGAGCGTCTGCGAGATCTGGATTCCAGCCGGCGTCATGATGACGGCGAAAAGAACCGGCAGGAAGAAGACGATCATCGGCACGGTAAGCTTCGGCGGCAAGGCCGCTGCCTTCTTTTCCGCTTCCATCATGCGGTTGTCCCGGCTTTCCTGCGACACGACACGTAGCGCCTGACCGAGAGGCGTTCCGTATTTTTCGGCCTGTATGAGAACGGTGACAATCTGCTTCACACCATCCAGACCCGTGCGCGCACCGAGATTTTCCAGCGCCATGCGGCGGTCCGGAAGGAAGGACAGCTCCGCAGTCGTCAACTGCAGTTCTTCGGCGAGCGGTACGGATTGCGAACCGATCTCCACGGCCACCTTGCGGAAGGACTGCTCGATCGACATACCGGATTCGACGCAGATCAGCAGAAGATCCAGCGCGTCGGGAAATGCGCGCCGGATGGAGAACTGGCGCTTGGCGATAGTATTATTCAGAAAAAGTTCCGGCAGCTTGATGCCGGCATAGGCAGCGCCAACCGCCATGGCGATCCGGATCATCGGCGGCTGATTGATATTGCCGATGAGAAACACATAGATCAGCGCGACAAAGAATAATGTGATAGGCAGCACCGCGCGCGCCGCCAGGAAGAGCATTTCGGCCTGGCGTCCACGATATCCGGCCATCGCCAGTTGCAACTTGGCATTGTCGGTGCCCATCCACTTCGCAAGATTGAAGCTTTCTACGAATTGCCGCAAATACGCCTTTGGTTCCGTGCGCAGAGTGCCCTTGGGCTGCTGTTTCTTCTCGTTCAGTTTTTCACGTTCGCGCTGGCGAATGCGGTCGCGCTCGGTCGATACGGCTTTCATGCGCGAACCAAGCGTATCGCTTTCGAGGAACTGCGTACCCACGGTCAGAACGGCGGCCGCAGCGGCAACGGCAAGCAGAATCGCCAGCATGAACTGCGGGTCGTTGACCTTCTCCGATATCAGATCAAACATACTAACCCCGTTCAGAAATCGAAATTGACCATTTTCTTCATGGCCATGATGCCGATGAACATCCAGAAGCCCGCGATCGCCATCACCATGCGGCCTGTTGGATGCAGCCACAGAATTTCCATGTAACGCGGGCTCGTCAGGTAGACCATGCCGCTGACGATAAAGGGCAGAGCGCCGATGATGTAGGCTGACGATTTCGCTTCAGAAGACATGGCCTGGATTTTGAGCTTCATCTTCTTGCGCTCGCGCAAGACCCGCGACAGGTTGCCCAGCGCTTCGGACAGATTGCCGCCTGCCTTCTGCTGGATATTGATGACGATGCCGAAGAAGTTGGCTTCCGCCGTGGGAATACTCTCGTACAGGCGGTTGACCGCTTCGCCCATGGAAAGACCGATACTTTGGGCCTCCACGATGCGGCGGAATTCCGACCGTACCGGTTCGGCAGCTTCAGCCGCAATGATGCGCAGACAGTCGCCCAGCGGCAAGCCGGCCTTGACGCCGCGAATAATGACGTCGACCGCGTTGGGAAATTCCTGGATGAACTTGTTGATACGGCGCTTGCGCAGGTAGCCGATCAACCAGTTCGGAAATCCGAGACCGCCGACGATCAAGCCCGCGCCCGCATACATCGGATTGCGCGTGACGAAAAACACGCCGCCGCAGAAGACAAGCGCCATAACGGCAGACAAAAGATAGAAGCGCGACTTGGGCCAGTCCAGACCCGCCTGAATGAGCTTTGCTTCCAGGGTCTGCTTCTTCTTCTTGCCTTGTCCGGTCGCCTCCATTTCCTTGAGACTGTCGGCAATCTGCTTGCGCCGCTGATTGGCCTCGCGCTGCTTGTCGCCACTGGCCCTGGTGCGTCCGGTTGAGCCGTTGATGAGCGCGCTCTGACGCTGCTCACCGCGTATATCGCCACTGAGATACGGCGCCACGACCACCCCGATGCCACCGACGGCGACGAGCACCAGCACGATCGTGATAATCTGATTCATTTCCATTGCGCCATTCCTTAAACGCTGTACTGGTTTGCCAGCTTGCCGGCAGGACTATGGGCCTTCGCCGGTATCGGAGGCATCCAGTGCGGCAGCCAACCGTTGCTCTTCGCCGTAATACTTTGCCCGTTCCCAGAAGCGCGGACGGCCGAGACCCGTCGAACGGTGACGACCGATGAGCTTGCCGTTCGCGTCTTCGCCGACGATGTCGTACAGAAAGACGTCTTGCGTCGTGACAACGTCACCTTCCATGCCCAGCACTTCGGTGATGTGGGTGATGCGGCGAGAACCGTCACGAAGACGGGCGGCCTGCACGATCACATCCACGGACGAGACGATCATGTCGCGGATGGTGCGCGAGGGCAGCGAAAAGCCGCCCATGGTGATCATGGATTCGAGACGTCCGAGTGCTTCGCGCGGCGAGTTGGCGTGCAGCGTCCCCATCGAACCATCGTGACCCGTGTTCATCGCTTGCAGCAAGTCGAATGCCTCGGGTCCGCGAACTTCGCCGACGATGATGCGTTCAGGGCGCATACGCAGGCAGTTCTTGACCAGATCGCGCATGCCTACCGCGCCGGTGCCCTCCAAACTTGGCGGCCTGGTTTCCAGACGTACCACATGAGGCTGTTGAAGTTGCAGTTCTGCGGCGTCTTCGCAGGTAATTACGCGCTCGTCTTCGTCAATGTAGTTGGTCAAACAGTTCAGAAGCGTCGTCTTGCCCGAACCAGTACCGCCGGAGATCAGAACATTACACCGCACGCGGCCAATGATCTTGAGGACTTCGGCGCCTTCCGGGCTGATGGCGCCGAATTTGATCAGGTCATCCAGTCGCAACTTGTCCTTGCGGAACTTACGAATGGTGAGCGCGGGACCGTCGATGGCCAGCGGCGGCGCAATGACGTTGACGCGAGAACCGTCTGCAAGGCGCGCGTCGCAGATCGGAGAGGATTCGTCGACGCGGCGGCCGACCTGACTGACGATTCGCTGGCAGATGTTCATCAATTGCGCATTGTCGCGAAACTTGACATTCGTTAGCTGGATCTTGCCGGAAACTTCGATGTAGGTTTTCAGTGCGCCGTTGACCATGATGTCGGCGATGTCGTCGCGCGCCAGCAAGGGCTCCAGCGGGCCGTAGCCGAGAACGTCGTTACAAATGTCGTCGAGCAGATCTTCCTGCTCGGAGATCGACATGACAACGTTCTTGATCGAAATAATTTCATTGACGATATCGCGGATTTCCTCGCGCGCGCTCTCGGCGTCGAGACGCGAAAGCTGCGACAGATCGATGGCTTCGATCAGTGCGCCGAAAATCATGCTTTTCGTGATGAAGTAGTCGTCCGAACGCGTCACTTCCTTTTTCGGGGGAGGCGGCGGTTCCGGCGCACGCGCTTTGGCCGGCGCAGGCGCAGGAGCTGCTGCTGGAGCTGCCGCTGCGGAATTGCCCGCAGCAGGAGGCGGTGCTGCAGGTTTGCCGCCACCACCGCCACTTCCGAAACTAGAGCGCTTACCGAACATTCGATCCAATCCTCACACCGGCCGAAAGAATAATCTCGACCCGGCATTAACCGGGGGCCTCGACTCCGTAGCGGCAGCTACTTGCCGCGCAAACGCGACACGAAAGGCAACGACAATTTTTTCTTCGGCGCTTTCTGCTCCGCACGGCCCATGAGCGACATGGCAATTTCGCCAACCGTCTCGGTGATCTTGTTGCCCTGCTCCACCTCGCCGAGCATCTGGCCGTTATTCGCCGCCGTACCAAACAGTTTGGGCTCGAACGGTATGGCGCCGACCGGCGCAAGCTCCAGCGCCTTGGCGAAGTCCGCCACGGAAATTTCCGGTCGCTTCGGCACGCCAACCATATTCATCACCAGCTTGGGTGCCGAATCGTTGGGACGGGCTGCGCGAAGCGTGTCGATCAGGTTCTTCGCATTTCGGAGGTTTGCCAAATCCGGTGATGCAACGATTACAACGTCGTCGGCGCCGACAAGAAGCCGCTTGGACCACGAGATCCACATTTGCGGAACGTCCATGACCACGAGCGGCGTCGTAGAGCGCAGAATATCGATCAAACCGTCGAAAGCTGCTTCGTCGAAATCGTAGACTCGATCGAGAGTCGCAGGAGCTGCAAGCAGACTCAGCCTGTCGGTGCACTTGGACAACAAGCGGTCGACAAGGTTGGCGTCGAGGCGATCGGGTGCGAAAATCGCTTCGGCTATGCCTTGCGGCGGATCCTGGTTGAAGTCGAGACCCGCCGTGCCGAAGGCCAGATCGACATCGGCGATGACCGTGGAAAGATCGAACTCGCGCGATATCTCCCAGGCGAGATTGTGCGCCAGGCACGAGGCCCCAACGCCGCCCTTGGCCCCGGTTACCGCGATAACCTTCCCGAGCGGCTCTCCCTCGGGATCTCCATAGAGAGTGGAGATCGTTTGAATGAACGTCAACGTGTCGACCGGCGTTATCAGGTAATCGCTGATTCCACGTGCAATCAGTTCGCGGAACAAAACGATATCGTTGATGCGGCCGATGACGATGACTTTGGAACCCGGGTCGCAAAGCTCCGCTAGATCGTCAAGATGCTGCAGAAGTTCGTCGCGATTGTCGCCGGCTTCCAGCACCATCAGATTCGGCGTCGGCGCGCTGCGATAGGCTTCGACAGCTGCTCCGGCGCCGCCCATGTGCACCTTGACGTGGGCCTTCGCCATTCGCCTGTCGATGCTCGCATCGTCGATCATTTCGGCGACTGCCGGCGTTTCGCAAAACGCCTGCATGGAGATGCGCGGGATCGGTGCAATCTGAACGCGCGCGCTTTCGACCTTCGAACCGTCCATGTCGATCATGTCGGAATCATCCGCCATCAGTTGCCCCCGGCGTTGTTGATTGTCGTATTCTTGACCTGCCACTTAGTGGATGGATCCGTTCCCTTGCGGACGTTGCTGATCGCACGGGTGCGCATCACGACGTCGGGCGGCGTTTCGCCGCGCGGACCTGCAAGATCGCGAGGGTCGGCGGTCTGTTGTGCGAGCATGTTCTGGTAGGAACAACCGAGATTCCAGTACGGCTTGTTGTTCCAGCCATTGAGCGAGCTCGCGGAAGCCATATCGTCGGGCCATTCGCCGCAACGGGTGGCGACCGATGCCTGAAGCACCTTGATCGATACACGCACCGGCGGCGCGATTTCCTCGTCGGCCGGACGATAGCTGGTTACGTGCAGTCGGCCGCGGGCGCCATTGGCTGCAAGGGTCGTGCGAATGGCCTGCAGCACGCCGCGATCGCCAGCGCTCTCCTGCGGAAACTCGACAACCACGGAGCCGCGGCCATTTTCGCGATACCGTTGCGCCAGATCGGCGATGCGGGCGCGATCCGGACGTGTCAGGCCGCCGTTAGCCGGATAGACCTTGATGGAATAGATATCGGATTTGATCTGAATCGGATGCCGCTTCTGATAATCGAATGGTACGGTCGACGAAACGGTCGACAGTCTGTCAACCTTTCCGCACGCAGCCATCAACGGGAGCAATCCCGCGAGCAGCGCGAGCGTGAGTCCGCGCGATAGACTGGCCGGCTGCGATAACTTTGACTTGATGCGCATTGCTCTACATTCCTCTTGCTACGCAATTTGCGGGCAGCATGGCCGAATCAATCTGTGATGAATCCGACGCGTCCACGGAAGTTCTGGATCAGTTGCGGGTTGCTCTTGGTGGAATAGATGCGGTTCACACGTCCGAGCAGCCACGATTGCGGATCGGTTGGGTCGGAGAACCCTTCGTCGGGACGAACGAGCTGCTTTTCATTGCTCGGCTTTGCGATGTACGGCGTGACGACGATCAGAAGCTCCGTTTCCTCGCGCTGGTAGTCGCGCGAGCGGAACAGCGTACCGAGAACCGGCAGGTTCATGAGGCCCGGAAGTCCGTTGATGACCTGCCGTGACTTGTTCTGGATCAACCCGGCCGTGGCGATCGAGGCGCCCGAGGCGAGTTCGACGCTGGTCTCGTTCTTGCGCGTGCGCATGGCGGGGATGTTGGCGGTCTGGAAGGCGACAACGGTTGTCGGGTCGATTTCGGTCACTTCCGTCGCAACGCGCAGAAGAATGCGTCCGGGCGACACGACGACAGGCGTGAAGTTGAGCGAGACGCCGTAAGGCTTGAACGAAACGCCTGTCGTACAGGACGTTCCGGTACACGTTTGGCTCGTCGGAACAGGAAGCTCGCCACCGGCGATGAACTTCGCGGTTTCGCCGGAAATCGCAGTGACGGTCGGCTCGGCAAGGATGCGAGACACACCGTTGCGTTCGAATGCGCGAAGCGTCGAAGATATCGGATTGGTTCTGCTGTTGCGCAGCAGATTGATCGCAGTGTTCGAGGGACTAACCGGATTCAGGGACAAGGGATGATCCAGGTTGACAGACCCCCATCCCCCGCTTGCCGAAATCGCGCTGACACCGAGCTGTTTGATGATCTGCCGTTGAACTTCGGCGATGGTGACCTTCAGCATCACCTGGTCCCTGCCGCGGATGCTGAGCGAGTTGATTACCTTGCTCGAGTTCGTACCGCCACCGACGAAACCGCTGGCAATATCCATTGCCTTTTGAGCATCGCCGGCCGAATCAACCGAACCTGTCAGAATGATGGTGTCGTTGACGGTTTTCGCAACGATCGCAGAGTCGGGAATCGCCGTACGTATGATCCGCTCGAGCTGGCCAATGTCACGGCCAACCGAGATTTCGATCGTGGCGATCTGACGCCCGGCCTTGTCCATTGCAAAGATCGTCGTTTGCCCGCCACCGGTCGCGATGATGTACAGTTTGCGCGACGACCGCACGACCGCGTTGGCAACCTTGGGATTGGCGACGAAAATCTCAGACGCATCGCTGGGCAGATCGACAATGACCGACTTGCCAACCCCCATCGTCAGGCTGCTCGCACTTCCGCCGCTGCGCCCAATTTTGGTGGCATGACCGCCCCGCTCGCCCGCGACTGCGTGCTGCGCAAAAAGGGTCAAAGTTGCACCGCCCGCCGCTGCGGATGCGAATAGTGCGATAGCGAGACGCCAAGATGCAGGCTTGCTCATAATATTCTCCCGACCTCGTGAGAGGCGTTCAACTGTTGACTAGTTTCCTGTCGACGACGGAATTCCGAAACGCACGATGGTGACGCCCGCAGAGGTTGGATCGTCCTGGGCCGTTTCGACTTCGGATTCCTTTACCGATTGATCGAGCATGCTGCGCAGCACCAGAGACAATTGCCCGACACGCTGCGCCAGAACAACCTTTTCAGATTGACGCGGTGTCAGCTCCAGTGTTGCGTTGGATCCGACGACAACGCGCTCGCCGTTCTTTTCCTCGACACGCTGTCCGATTGCCAGAACGCGAATATTTCGCAGTATCGTTTCGCTGTAATAATCGCCCTTGGAACCTGCGGTGCGCGATGTGCGTATGATGTCCACCCTGTCGTTCGGCAGGATAAAGCCGCCTGCGCTCGTCGCACCCGAAGCATCGATATTGATCGCGACGGCGCGGGAGCCAGACGGCAATATCGCGGACATGAACCCGGCATTGCTTGATTTCACGACTTTCGTCGGCCTGATCGGTTCGCCGCGAAAAAACGGCGCGCGCGTCACAGCGCCCTTGATTTCTTCCAGAGCCTGCGGCGTATCGGACTTGCGAATCATGCCTTCGGAAACCTGTTCCTTCGGCCAATCGACCCACTTCACATCGAGATCGCCGATGAGTGTACCAAGACCCAGATCCTTGGTAGCGACAAGAACCTGTTCCGATTCGACTTTTGTCACGATCGAAGAAGCCTGCACGATGACCGGCTGTGGCGGTTTCGCGCGGTTCATAAGCATATACGCGCCACCAGCCGCGGCGAGGCCTACACCCATCAAAAGAAAGCGTGCGCTTTTTTTCATGAACTTAAATCCACTCGTGAAAGCCCGAAGGCGGAACTTCGGAGATTGAATCAGGTAAACGTCAAATTAAGGTTAATCAAAGCTGTCTTGCGTAAACTCTTGCATTAAACTTCCGGTAATAAATGCCTGCCTGGGCGGTTAAAGTGCGCGCCCGCCCGCAAACCGGGACGCAATACTTCACAAAAGAGTCATGCCGCAGCGAAGCAATCCCCTGCCGGCGTCTGGCAACGCCCGGCCGATGCTCACATAATCGCAACCGCACGCAGACTCAGGCCGCGACGGCCGCCAGCCAGATGCGCGATTCGGGGTACATGAAAAGGCCCGCGGCGGCGAGCGCGATGCCGTACAGAACACCCGTCTCAGGGTGATGCAGACGAGCGATCCAGGGATAGCGTGCAAGAATATTCGGCAGAGGAAATCGGCGGGCGTTCAGCAAAACCAGTGTCAGCACGCCGCCGAAAATGGCTGCCACCATCGCATAAGCCATCACGCCAGAAAATCCGAACCACACGGCTGTCGCTGCTGCGAGCTTCGCGTCGCCCCCGCCTATCCAACCGAAAGCGAACATTGCAAATGTTATGGCGAGTACCACAAGGCCACAGCCCAGATGATATCCAATGGTTGGCCAGGTCTGTCCCGTGAGCAGTGCCATCAGCAGATAGAACCCAAGAAGCGCGATCGATATCCGATTCGATATCGTCATGGTCATGAGATCGGATACGGCTGCCCAGATCATGAGCAAGGGAAAGAACAACAGAGCCAGAAATTGAATCATTCGCCTTTTCCGTTCGATCTCGCCGGCTTGCGACGAAACGCAAATGCCGCCTGCCGCCTCCGGGGGCGACCAGAATCACAATAGGGTCAGGTTGTATAACTTTCGTTAACCGCAAGACCCGTCGGTGACGCCAAAGAAAAGGCCCCGGCAATGCCGGGGCCTTCGATTTCAGAACGATGCGTTCCGTGAAGTCTTACTTCAGGGCGTCGGCGATCGTCGAGAACTTGGCGTTGATGCTGGTGCCGAGAGCGGTAACAGCGCCGATAATGACAACGCCGATCAGACCGGCGATGAGGCCGTATTCGATTGCAGTGGCGCCAGACTCGTCTTTGGCAAAACGCGCAAACAGGTTCTTCATGAGGTGCTCCTTGTCTTACTCCATGCATACGGCCGAATGTCTCCCGACCGCGCATGAGCTTGTGTAGCAAACAATTCTTGCTTACCGGTTACCCGGTGAGGAAACTTACACTTCGACAAATTAAGCACGAATTAATGGCGTAGCCGTCCGGAAGAAATTTGCAATCGCGAGCAAAATTGCAATTCTCCATTATTTATTGGGGTTTCGGCGCTTTCTGTGGATTCGCGCCCATCACGCAGTGGAAAGTTCAGTGTGTTTCGAAGTCATTCGCCGGTAACGCCGCATTAACTCCAGTGACCGCCGCGCAATTTTTTTTGACTCTTCCGCAGTATCCCGGAGGCTGCCGTAACAGCGACAACCGGATTGCGGGCGCCCTTATGCAGTTCTCTACGCAGCCCCGCACCGGAAATGCAACCTTATGCTTTTCAAGCTTTTGGACACACCAGCCCCGAACGCCACTCTGGCGCCGCAAATTCCATACAATATGGATGCAGCAACCCGGCTTCTGTTCTCCGTATACCGGGCAGGAAGGTCAGCTCCTCATTTCGGACACAGCGTTCTGGCTGTCCTCGCCAACGGATTTCCTCAGCGTCAGTTCGCCGCAGGGTAAGTTCCTTTCTTTCGGGATGTGCGATATCCGGACTCTGGATTGCTCGTACGATTCAAGGTTCGTTCACCAATTTGCGATTTATTGAGCATCGGCAGTTAGCCCTCTTTTGGAGAGGGCCCAGTTCGAACGGGTATTCCATTATGAAGACATTAGCGAAATCCGGCCGCGGCACTTACCTCTTTTCCTCCGCTTCGCATGCGCTGATTTCGGTGGCCGCTATCGCGCTTGCCGGCTACATATCCGTCGCTTCGGTTCCTGCTTCGGCAGCCGACAGAATTGACGTAATTTTGGATCAGGCGAAAGTGCTCCAGCTTCCGCCGGCGACCGCCACGGTGATTGTCGGAAATCCTCTGATCGCCGATGTCACGATGATCAACCGAAATACCCAGCTGATCCTCACCGGCAAATCGTTCGGTCAAACAAACATGATTGCGCTGGACGCCAAGGGCAACTCGGTCGGCGAATCCAATGTCGTGGTGCGTGCGCCTTCGCATGGACTGGTCGTTCAGCGCGGCATGGTTCAGGAAACCTATTCTTGCCAACCCCGTTGTCAGCCTACGGTAACGCTGGGCGACGATAACAAGTTTGCCGGGCAGGCGCTCACAGCGGCACGGGCTCGCGCCACAGCGTCCGCCGGATCTGGCGCCGCAAAGTAGTTAACCGTCTATTACCGTCACTGCTGCTTGTGGCTTTCGTTCGGGTAACCGAAGCTAAAACATTTCGGTCCTATACTTGCCCTCAGTGTCATGGGCTGAGACGCGTCTGCATCGCAGACCTTCGCAGATCGGAACGAGTATGGGGGGCCCGATGGGTCTGAGTATCGGCATTGAGTGGGTGAAAGACCGGCTTTACACCCGAACCGGCCGGCTTTTGAGGCGTTTTGGCCGTAACAAGGACGGCGCGACGATGGTCGAATTCGCGCTTGTTTCGATTCCGTTTCTTGGCTTGCTGTTCGCAATTTTCGAGACAGCGTTCGTTTTCTTCGTCACCCAGGGCGTCGATGCCGCCGTCAATGACGCTGCGCGCCTGGTCATGACAGGGCAGCTTCAATACAATTCGGATGTGAAGAGCGCGTCGGACTTTCGGACCAAGGTGTTGTGCCGTTCGGCTGCCGACGGCCGCATTCTCCCCAGCTTCATCAATTGCGACGATCTGATCGTCCATATCGACAAGGCGGCGAGCTTCTCGAGCGCAGTGACGACGAAGGACTATTCGACGGCGGAAACATACTGCACGGGCAGCGGCGGCGACATCGTTGTCATGCGCGTGATCTATCCGATGCCGGTTTATCTTTCATTCCTGTCGCAGACAAATCTCGGCGCAAGCGGCGTCCAGAGTTATAACTTCGGTCAAACGCAGTACAAGGGCAATTGGGTTCACATGATCATGGGCACTTCGGTGTTCCGCAACGAACCTTTCCCCGACGGCACACGCGCCGTCGCGTCCTGCTAAGAGAAGTCAGTGCCTTTGCCGTTCAGCGTTCAAAGCCGGAAGCAGGTTGCAATGTCCCAGCTTTTCAAAATCGAGCTCACGAATCTGCTGCACAGGGCTGCGACGGCGCTGTCACGCCGGGCCGGTCGCGCCGGAGCCGATACGCGCGGCGTTGCGGCGGTCGAGTTCGCTCTCATTCTGCCGGTCATGCTTCTCCTCTACATCGGCACGGCCGAACTGACGAGCGGTCTCATGGCCAACAGAAAGATGACGCTCGTTGCTCGCGCCGTATCCGACCTGGTCGCGCAGGAAGGCGACGATACCGGCGTTTCTGCGCCGACACTTACAAACGTCTTCAATGCTGCGTCCGGCATAATGTCTCCGTATTCGACGACCAATTTGAAGATCAGCGTGTCCAGCATCAAGTTCGTACCGAACGCGGCCGGCACTTCGTATACGGCCATGACGGTATGGTCCGTCGGCAATGTCTCCGGCGCAACCTTGCGCCCGTGCGGCAACAACGCTCTTACGAAAGTCGCCAATACGGCCGCCGCGAGCAGCACGACGATGCCTTCCGGCCTTTACACTTCCGGCACCATCATTGTGGCCGATGTGAAATATACGTTCAGCCCGAATTTCGGCGGTGGCCTGCTATCGTGGAGTTCGACCGATTCGTCGATCCCGATGTCACACACGACCTACATGAAGCCGCGCACCCAGGACGAGGTCAAGTTCAACGCCAGCTCGATGAGCTACAAGAGCGTTTGCAGTCCGGCGCCGCCTGCGACCTACAATTGACCGGAATTATTCCCCGCTAAAAAAGCAACGGCTCCGGGCGTTCCGGAGCCGTTTTCGTTTTGCCCTGAGCGCAAGCTTCAGATGGTCTGGTTGTAATCGCCCACCTGCGGGTGCTCGCGGACGAAGCCATCGATTGCCTTGAACATGTCCCGCATCCGCGCGTCCGAAACCGGGCTCTCCACCACGACGACGAGTTCCGGCTTGTTCGAGGATGCCCGCACAAGGCCCCAGGTGCCGTCTTCCACCATGATGCGCACGCCGTTGACGGTGACGATATCGGTAATCTGCTGACCGATGACTGGCGTCTTCGATGCAGCAATCGCCTTCAGGCGTTCAGTGATCTTGTCGACAATGCCGTATTTGATTTCGTCGTCGCAGTGCGGCGACATGGTCGGCGAACCATATGTTTTCGGCAACTCGTTATAGAGATCCGACATCGTCTTGCCCGGGTTGCGGTCGAGCATGTCGATCACCTGAATGGCAGTGACGAGTCCGTCGTCGTAGCCGCGTCCAACGGGCTTGTTGAAGAAGAAGTGGCCCGATTTCTCGAAGCCGGCGAGCGCCTGCAGATCGGTAACGCGCCGCTTGATGTAGGAGTGTCCCGTCTTCCAGTAATCGGCCTTTGCGCCGCGCTGCTGCAAAACCGGATCCGTCGCAAACAGGCCGGTTGACTTGACGTCGACCACGAACGTCGAGCCGGGATGCAGAAGCGACAGGTCGCGGGCCAGCATGACGCCGATCTTGTCGGCGAAAATTTCCTGCCCCTTCTCGTCGACAACGCCGCAGCGGTCGCCGTCGCCATCGAAGCCGAGACCAACGTCGGCGCCGCTCGCGCGCACCTTGTCCGCCATGGCATGCAACATTTTCATGTCTTCGGGATTGGGGTTGTAATTGGGGAAGTTGTAATCCAACTCGACGTCAAGCGGCACAACCTCGCATCCAAGCGCTTCCAGCATCTGCGGCGCGAAGGCTCCGGCGGTTCCGTTACCGCAGGCTGCGACCACTTTCAGCTTGCGTTTGATCTTTGGCCGGTCCGTCAAATCTTTCAGATAACGCGCCGGAAAGTTTTCGACATAGCGATAGGAGCCGCCGTCGGCAAAGCGAAAGCGTCCTTCCAGAACGATGTCACGCAGGCGGCCCATTTCGTCCGGACCGAATGTCACAGGACGTTGCGCCCCCATCTTCACGCCGGTCCAGCCGTTGTCGTTATGCGATGCGGTGACCATGGCGACGGCGGGCACATCCAGTTCGAACTGGGCGAAATAGGCCATCGGCGACAACGCCAGGCCAATGTCGTGCACCTTGACTCCCGCAGCCATCAGGCCGGTCACGAGAGCGTATTTGATCGAGGAAGAATATGAACGGAAATCGTGGCCCGTCGCCAGTTCCGGCTTTACGCCCATTTCATGCAGCAATGTTCCGAGGCCGATTCCGAGGGCCTGGATACCCATGAGATTGATCTCTTTGCCGAACAGCCAGCGGGCATCGTATTCGCGGAAGCCGGTGGCTTTGACCATTGGCCGGGATTCGTAGTCGTAGGTATTCGGAAGAAGTTCGGCGGCGGGTTTGGGAAACATGCTGGCCTCGAAGGTGGGATATGGCGGCGCTGCTACGCTGCGGACGGGTACGCGTCATGCCCAACCGAAACGCCGCCGCACGGAAGCGGCTAAGCCAATCCGGATACGACCGAATTGCGACGAATCGTTGGGCGGGAAGTTTAGCAGAGCAATCGTTAACCGGATTATGCGCGGCGCCAATCGCAGCGAAGTCCGGTCAGGGGCGCAGAACCAGATTGCCGGAAGCGACCTCGAAACGCGCCAGCCGTTTCAAAAACGTCATGCCCAGCAGGCTCTTGCTCAGGGCCCCTTGCGGCATCACGACGGCCTGGACATCGGCGACCCGGATGTTTTCCACGCGAACTTCCCGCAAATGGGTGCGAGCGGCGGCGATTTCGCCGTTCGCCGTGGAAATCTTGACCGTGTAATCGCTGGGCATAGGCATTATGCCGAGGCGTTGCGCATCTTCGAAGCGCAGTGCAACCACGGTCGCGCCAGTATCCACCAGCATCGGAATGGACTGGCCGTCGATTTCCGCCGCCGTGCTGTACTGGCCGCCCGGATCGGATGCGATGGTCACAGCGCCAAAGCCGGAGGCGCCGGTCTGCTGCGGCGTCTGAACGGGGGCTGCCGGGCGCTGTGCAGGTGCGGACTGGCCGGCCCGCCGGAAGCTGATGCCTTCGAACCAGTTGGAGTACCAGCCACGATTGGCCGGAACGGTGGGCTTGTTCGAGACAGCGGCAGCAGCCGAGGCCGGCAACGGCGGGGCCTGATAGTTGTGCGACAGCAGGCTGGAGCCCAGAACGGCAACGACGCCGGCTCCAAGCAATATCTTGATGGGCTGGTTCAACATGAGCGTTTCCGGCGCACCTTCTGGGGAACTGAGCGAGAAAATTCAGTTCGAATGATTATCCGTCAAGCCTTAATCGAGCTTAAATTCAACCTGCAAATGCGCGGCAAAAGCGTATTTGCGAAGCTCCCGGTTAATGCCGGGTAAACGCAAGATAGGCCTTTGGCCACAATACTTAGAGCAGACGCCGCAGGGCGTAGAGCGCATCGAGCGCTTCGCGCGGAGAAAGATTGTCCGGGTCGGTTTCCTCCAGCGCCTGCCGCAATTTTGCATCCGCAGCCGGTTGCGGCGGCGGCGCCAGCGGACGGGCCGCGGCAAACAGCGGCAGATCGTCGATAATCCGCGTGACAGGCGCGCCTCTTTCGGCAGCTTCGAATTCCCGAAGCAGAATTTGCGCCCGTTCCACAACACCTTCCGGCAAGCCGGCAAGCCGCGCGACCTGGATGCCGTAGGACCGGTCGGCCGCGCCGTGCGCGACTTCGTGCAGGAACACAACCTGTCCATTCCAGTCGGTTACGCGCATTGTCAGATTGGTCAGGCGGGGCAATTTCGCCGATAGCTGCGTCAGCTCGTGAAAGTGCGTGGCGAACAAAGCGCGCGCGCGATTGTGTTCGTGCAGATGCTCCAGTGTCGCCCACGCTATGGACAAGCCATCGAAGGTGGCCGTGCCGCGGCCGATTTCGTCGAGGATCACGAACGAGCGTTCGCCGGCCTGGTTGAGGATGGCGGCCGTTTCCACCATTTCGACCATGAAGGTCGAGCGCCCGCGCGCCAGATCGTCGGCGGCGCCGACGCGCGAGAACAGCCGGTCGACGATGCCGATATGCGCTCTGGCGGCCGGCACGAATGCGCCCATCTGGGCAAGAATGGCGATCAGCGCGTTCTGGCGCAGGTATGTCGATTTGCCCGCCATATTGGGGCCGGTGACCACGGCAATGTTACCCGGCGCGCCGGCTTCGCGGGCGCCAAGATCTGTATCGTTGGCGACAAACGCCTCGCCGCGTGCCTTCAGCGCGGCCTCGACGACCGGATGGCGGCCGCCCTCAATTGAAAAGGCAAGCGAATTGTCTACCCGCGGGCGCGTCCAGCCGCGCAGCGCCGCAAGTTCCGCCAGAGCCGCCGATACGTCGATCAGCGCCAGCGCATCGGCGGCGGCCTTGATAGCGTCCGAAGCCGCAAGAACGCGTGCTGCGAGCGAATCAAAAATACCGAACTCGCGCGCCAGCGCCCGGTCGGCGGCCGATGCGATCTTCGCTTCCAGTTCCGCCAGTTCCGTGGTCGAAAAGCGCATCGCGCCGGCCATGGTCTGGCGGTGGATGAAGGTTTCGCTGAACGGCGCGCGCAACAACCGCTCGCCGTGCGCCTGCGGCACTTCAAAGAAATAGCCGAGAAAGTTGTTGTGCTTGATCTTGAGCTGCTTCGTCTCCGCCTGCTCGATATATCGCGCCTGCAGCGAGGCGATAACCCGGCGGCTTTCATCGCGCAGGCTGCGCGCTTCGTCGAGTTCGCTATCGTAGCCGGGCCGCACGAAACCGCCGTCGCGCTTGTTGAGCGGCAGCTCGTCCGCCAGCGCGCCAGAAAGCTCTCCCTCCAGCGCCGGATCGACGCTTGCGGCTTCCGCCGCCGCTGCCGCCAGCGTGTCCGGCAATTCGCTGGCCGACTGCAAAACGCTGGCGGCCTCGCGCGCGGCCGCCAGCCCGTCGCGCAGGGCAGCCAGATCGCGCGGTCCGCCGCGCTGCAAGGCCAGACGCGACAGGGCGCGGGCGAAGTCGGGAGCCGCCTTGAGGCGGGCGCGTATTTCGCTGCGCACATCCATACTGTCGGCAAACAGCGCGATAGCGTCCTGACGGCGAAGAATTTCCTCCGCATCGGTAAGCGGCCCCGCCAGCCGTTCGAGCAAGAGCCGCCCGCCAGAGGGCGTCACAGTCAGGTCGATGGCAGCGGCAAGCGAGCCGTCGCGATGGCCGGAGAGCGTGCGCGTCAATTCGAGGTTGGCCCGCGTTGCGGCGTCGATTTCCATCGCCGCGCCGCGCAATTGGCGTTTCGGCAGGGCCAGCGCCGGGCGCGCGCCGAACTGGGTCTTTTCAACATAGGTCACAGCCAGCGCCGCCGCGGCGATTTCGGCCCGGGTCAATGCGCCGAGCCCGTCGAGCGTCGCCAGGCCGAAAAAATCCGTCAGCCTCCGCTCGGCGGATGCATCGGAGGCAGCACGCGCCAGTGGCGTGACCGGCGCGCCGAAATCGCGCAACGCCGCATGGCTTGCATCGTCCTCGCAGATGGATTCGCTGGCGACGACTTCCGAAGGCTCGAGGCGTGCAATGGCTGCGGCAAGGCCGCGCTCCGGCGTTTCGGCAAGTGTGAATGCGCCCGTGGAAATATCGACCGCAGCAAGGCCGTAGCTCCACTCCGTTTCGCTGGCGCGGATTCGCGCGACGGCGAGAAACAGGTTTGGCCGCGCGGGGTCGAGCAGGCGGTCTTCCGTAATCGTGCCCGGCGTTACCAGCCGCACGACATCGCGCTGCACGACGGACTTCGGCCCGCGCTTCTTCGCCTCGGCAGGATCCTCGATCTGTTCGCAAACGGCAACGCGATGGCCAAGTCCGATCAGCCGCTGCAGATAGTCGTCGGCGCGCTCCACCGGCACGCCGCACATGGGAATGTCCTCGCCGCGATGCTTGCCGCGCTTCGTCAACACGATTCCCAGCGCGCGGCTGGCGGTCTCGGCGTCCTCGAAGAACAATTCGTAGAAATCACCCATCCGGTAGAACAAAAGGCTGCCCGGATTGGCCGTCTTGATCTCGATATATTGCGCCATCATGGGCGTAACGCGGTCGTCGGCGGGGGTGGATTTGGCCGCAAACCTGCGTTCGGCCGGTTGCGGCTTAGCGCGCGCGCCTGCTGCCGCTTCGGGCGCGGGCGCTTCGAAAGGTTCCTGCCCGGTATCTGATATCGTCGGATCGGATTGCGGCATGCGCCTTCCTAGCAAAGCGAGGCTGGCTTTGCACGGGTATCGGCCATTCCATCCACCGGAAGCGGTGTTTTCGGCTCTTGCACCGGCAGTCGGGACTTGTAAAAACGGTCGTACAAAAACATTCGGCGCGGCCCGCCGTCCAACGGGAGGAACACCATGCCCATCCAGGTCAATCCGCTCAGCGACAGCATGGGTGCGGAGATCGTCGGCGCGGATTTTTCAAAACCGGTCTCCAACGACGATTTCGCCCGCATTTTGCAGGCATTCTACGACTATCAGGTGCTGGCGATCCGCGGCCAGCATCTGTCGCCGGCCGACCAGATCGCTTTTTCGCAGCGGTTCGGCACGCTCGAGGACCAGCTCAACGCCCGCTATATCCTGCCGGAGCATCCGGAAATTCTCGTCCTGTCCAACGATATCAAGCCGGACGGCTCGCCCGTGGGTCTGATCGACGCCGGGGATTTCTGGCACACCGATTCCTCGCACCGGCCGCTGCCGAGCATGGCGACAATCCTCTATTCCCTGAAGAACCCGAACGAGGGCGGCGACACCGGCTTCGCCAACATGTACGCCGCCTATGAGGCGCTTCCGGCGGACATCAAGAAGCTGCTGGAAGGCCGCCGCGCGGTGCAGGCGGTCAGCAAGTTCAAGAACAAGCGGGTGCGCGCGTCGGAGCGGCGGCCGGACGCGCAGGAAAAATACACCGAACAGCTGGCGATCCCCGACGCGCTGCATCCGGCCGTACGGACCCATCCGGTAACCGGACGCAAGGCGCTCTATGTCTCGCAGCGCTTCACCATCGGCCTCGAGGGCTTGAGCGAGGAAGAAGCCGATCCGGTTCTCGATTTCCTGTTCGAACACCAGACAAAGCCGGAATTCGTCTATTATCATCGCTGGAAAGACAACGACCTCGTCATGTGGGACAACCGCTGCGTCATCCACCGGGCGACGGGCGGCTATACCTATCCAGATGTACGCCTGATGCACCGCACGGTGATTGCGGGCGATGCACCGTATTGAACCGCCATCCGGCGGCCAATCGGGTCGGGCCAACAGCGATCAGGGAATGCGAAGACTGAACGAATAGGCGAGGGTCGCGCCAAGGGTGAATTGATTGCGCGAACCGATGTTGGTCGGGATCGGACTGCTCCCGGCCTGTCCGGCCAGACGATCGTAGCGGCCCCACAGGGTGCCGCGCCAGCGATCAGTGAAGTCGTAGCTGGCCGCCGCGGCTACGCCCACCGAGGCAATGCCGCCGCCGGGCCGCCACGGCGTCAGTTTCGGATTGAGTACAGCCTCGGCAGGCGTCACGCCGAAGTACGAACGCATGTAGCGCACGCTGCCCAGAGCAAGCCGCGGCCCGGCCGACAGCGTCCACTTGCCGGTACGGTGGACGTAATCGGCGCCGACATCGGCAACCATGCCCTTGTGGCCGTGAAAGCCGTAGCGGGTATCGAGCCGGAAACGCAGATTTTCATGCGCCCAGAGTTCGGCGAAAGCGCCGGCCTCCAGCGTCCAGTCCACATCGCGAAGGCCAACCAGTTCGCTATGATCGGCCGCGCGGCGGGCGCCGACGAATTTGGCCGATGGACCGAATTTGAACCAGCCGTTATCGATCACGGCAAAGCCGAGATTGTCGTCCGGCGAGGAAAACGCCAGTGGCGTTCCGGCGCGGCGGACGGAAAGGCTGGGGTAAGGAAAGAACGCCAGATCGCGAGCGCCAGGATAGGCCGGAGAGCCAGTCAGATTGCCCTTGACCGTGACGAGCCATTCGCCGCTCAGGGGCGACCAGAGCGGTTCAGCCCTTGCGGCGCCTGCGAACGCCAGCACGGTTGCCAGCGGCAAGACAAAAACGAAAGAATTGTTACGCATACGCATTCTCAACCCGCAACGCATTACTTTGCCCGGCCACATTCGCTGCCGGTAAGCTCCTGTATTGATACCGCGTTATCCTTAAGACCCGGTTGCACCCAAAACCGATGCCCGCACTTGCGCGGTCTGGGGCCGCCCTTGCTCCCGCCCATTGCCGCATTCCGCCGCCGTGCTAAGGTGAATCCATCAATAACACGCATCACGAGTATATAGATGCCCGAGGATACGCCCGCCCGGCCCGCCCGCCGGCTTATTACCGATCAGGAAGCGCTCGATTTCCATGTCCGCGGACGGCCCGGCAAGATCGAAATCATCTCCTCCAAGCCAATGGCGACCCAGCGCGACCTGTCGCTGGCCTATTCGCCGGGCGTGGCCGTGCCAGTCCTCGAGATCGCGAAGGACCCGGCGACCGCCTTCGACTATACGGCGCGCGGCAATATCGTGGCTGTCATCACCAATGGAACCGCCATTCTCGGGCTCGGAAATCTGGGTGCGCTTGCATCCAAGCCGGTGATGGAGGGCAAGGCAGTCCTGTTCAAGCGCTTCGCCGACATCGATTCCATCGACATCGAGCTGGATACCGAAGACCCGGACGAGTTCATCAATGCCGTCAAGCTGATGGGGCCCTCGTTCGGCGGCATCAACCTCGAAGACATCAAGGCGCCGGAATGCTTCATCATCGAGCAGCGCCTGCGTGAGCTGATGGACATTCCGGTCTTTCACGATGACCAGCACGGCACGGCGATCATTTCCGCCGCAGGCCTGTTGAACGCGCTGAAACTGACCGGCCGCGATATCAAGAAAACAAGGCTCGTCTGCAACGGGGCGGGCGCTGCGGGCATTGCGTGTCTCGATCTCATCAAGGCGATGGGCTTCGCGCACGAGAACGTCATCCTGTGCGACACCAAGGGCGTGATTTATCAAGGCCGTACCGAGGGCATGAACCAGTGGAAGTCGGCCCACGCGGTCCACACCAAGGCGCGTTCGCTTGCCGAGGCGATGGAGGGGGCGGACATCTTCTTCGGACTTTCCGTCAAGGGCGCAGTCACGCCGGAGATGGTGCGTTCAATGGCAAAGAATCCGATTATCTTCGCCATGGCCAATCCGGACCCTGAAATCACGCCGGAGGAAGCGGCAGCCGTGCGCGACGATGTGATCATGGCGACGGGGCGCTCGGACTATCCGAACCAGGTCAACAATGTTCTCGGTTTTCCCTATATCTTCCGCGGCGCGCTCGACGTGCGGGCAACAACTATCAACATGGAAATGAAGGTCGCCGCCGCGCAGGCGCTGGCGCAACTGGCGCAGGAAGACGTGCCGGACGAGGTGGCCCTCGCCTATCAAGGATCGCGTCCGCGCTTCGGGCGCGAGTACATCATCCCGGCGCCGTTCGACCCGCGCCTGATCAGCGTCATTCCGGCTGCCGTAGCGAAGGCGGCTATGGATTCCGGCGTGGCGCAAAAGCCGATCGCCGACATGAAAGCCTACGAAGCCTCGCTCTTTGCCCGCCGCGATCCGGTGGCCGGCGCATTGCAGCGCATATTCGAGCGCGTGCGCCGCTATCCCAAACGGGTCGTGTTCGCCGAGGGCGAGGAAGAGCAGGTCATTCGCGCCGCAGTTTCTTTCGTCAACCAGGAACTCGGGACGGCCATTCTTGTCGGCCGCGAGGAACTCGTGCGCGAGAATGCCGAACGCGCTGGCGTCGAGCTGCCGCCGCAGGTGGAAATCCACAATGCGCGGCTGTCGCACCGGAATGAAATCTACGCGCAATTTTTGTACGAACGCCTGCAGCGCAAGGGCTACCTGCTGCGTGACTGCTTCCGCCTCATCAACCAGGACCGCAATTCCTTCGCCGCAACCATGCTGGCGCTGGGCGATGCGGACGCCATGGTCACCGGCGTGACGCGCAATTTCTCCATCGCGCTGGACGAAATCCGCCGCGTCATCGACCCGCGCCCCGGCCACAGGCTGATGGGCGCATCGCTGGTTTTGACGCGCGGTCGCGCCGTGGTCGTGGCCGATACAGCGATCACGGAAAATCCCACGGCGCAGGAACTTTCGGAAATCGCCATCGAAGCAGCCGGCGTGGCGCGGCGTCTGGGCTACGATCCCCGTGTCGCCATGCTTGCCTTTGCAACGTTCGGCCATCCGCCGGGCGAGCGCACGCAACACATTCAGGAAGCCGTGCGCATTCTCGACGCCATGCGCATCGATTTCGAATACGATGGCGAAATGGCTGCGGATGTGGCGCTCAACCGCGACAAGATGCAGGCCTATCCGTTCTGCCGCCTGTCTGACACGGCGAACGTCCTCATCATGCCGGCCTTCCACTCTGCGTCGATCTCGACGAAAATGCTGCTCGAACTCGGCGACGCCACAGTCATTGGCCCGATGATCGTCGGTCTCGACAAACCGGTGCAGATCGTGCCGCTGGGGGCCAAGGACTCCGACATCGTGAACATGGCGGCGCTTGCCGCGTTCAACATAGGCGGCTGATAAATCTTAACATGCATTTTACCGGAGGCCGGTAGATTCCGAGAGTCTGCGCACGCGTCTGGCACGCCAGCGCAGACCGCCCAAAACCCGCGATTGGGCGCCAGCCGATACCCGGGAGTGCAAATGTCTCCGCTCGACGCGAGCCCGAACAGCGCCGGCGCCTTGCCCGGTGCGCGCAGCGCCCATGCCCTTCGCATGGTCTTTTCGGCGACCTTGTTCCTGTCTGCATCCCTGATGTTCGCCGTCCAGCCCATGTTCACCAAAATGGTGCTTCCGGTTCTCGGCGGATCGCCGGCGGTCTGGTCTGTCGCGATGGTGTTCTTCCAGGGCGTTCTGCTGGCGGGATATCTCTATGCGCATGTCCTGACGCGGCTGTTCCGCCTGCCGGTGGCGGCCGGTCTGCATCTCGCGCTGTGTTGCCTCGCCACGCTTGCGCTGCCGATCGCCGCGTCCAATATCGGCGCCCCGCCGGCGTCGGGGCAATCCGTGTGGCTGCTGACCGTCTTCGCATGCTCGGTGGGCCTGCCCTTCTTCGCCCTGTCCGCCAACGGTCCGCTGCTGCAGGCTTGGTTCGCCCGGACCGCCGACGCGCGGGCGCAAGATCCCTATTTTCTTTACGGCGCTTCGAATATCGGTTCGTTCGTGTCGCTGCTCGCCTATCCTTTTCTGATCGAGCCGCTGTCGGGTCTGGAAAGCCAGTCGAGTGCATGGTCCGGGGGATTTTTGCTTCTGGCGGCAGCGATAGCCGCGAGTGCCGCCTTGGCATTGCGCAATCCCGCTGCAGCCGCGCCGGCTGCGCCGATCAGCGATGCCGCCGCCCACGGCCGCGCCGGATCGTACGTGGCAACCGCGCCGCGTTTCCTGGCCTGGGTAGCGCTCGGGTTTGTGCCGTCCGGCCTGCTGGTTTCCGTGACCGCTCACATATCCACGGATATTGCCGCGGCGCCGCTGTTGTGGGCGATCCCGCTGGCATTGTTCCTGCTGACCTTCGTAATCGCATTTCGCGACAGAAAGATTGTTCTGGAACGTTTCCTGATCCCCGCGCAAGTCTGGCTCGCCGGCCTGGCTCTCGCGACGATCAGCATCAACATTCTGCCGAAGTGGCTCACGCTCGTCCTGCATCTGGAAATGTTCTTCGTCAGCGCGCTCGTCTGCCACCGGACCTTGTACAATCTTCGTCCGCGCAGCAGCGATCTGACGCTGTTTTATGTCGCCATGTCGCTGGGCGGCGTTTGCGGCGGCATGTTCTCGGCGCTTGCCGCACCGGTTCTGTTCAGCAGCATCGTCGAGTATCCCGTTCTGGTCGTCGCGGCTCTGTTCTGTGCCCCAGGGGTTTGGTCTGCATTGCGCCGGGAGACTGTGGCAGGTTTCGCATTTCCGCTAGCTGTTGCCGCCATCCTTCTTACAGCCGGTATTGCATTGCATGCGCGCGCCGGAGTCCTGTCATTCCTCGCTCTGATAACGTGCGCCATTGTATGGCGCACGTCCGCTGCCCGCCTTGCCGTTTTCGCTACAAGTGCGCTGGCGCTGGTGCTGGCCGCACCAGTCGTCTCGGGACAGGAGACGTATCGTTCCTTCTTCGGCGTGCATAAAATCTGGGAGATCGGCAACGGCGCATTCCGCGTGCTGAGCCACGGCACAACCATCCATGGCGTTATGCGTATCCGGAACGACGATGGCTCGCCCTATACCGGCAAACCGCTTCCTGCGGTCTATTATTCCTATGCCGGGCCTATGGGCGAAGCCATCGCCTCCGTGCGCGAGGCGCAAAACGGCCTGAAGACGATTTTCGCCGTCGGGCAGGGCGTGGGCTCTCTCGCCTGTCACCGGCGCGAAGGCGAAAAGCTGACATATTTCGAAATCGATGCGGAAGTCGCCCGAATTGCAGGCGACGCGAGCAAGTTCCGGTTCATGTCGGACTGCGCTCCGGACGCAAGCGTCGTATTGGGAGATGCGCGGCTCACGCTTGCCCGCGCCTCGGGAAAGGCGTCCATTATCGTGATCGACGCCTTCTCGTCCGACGCCATACCGGTTCATCTACTGACAACGGAAGCTTTCGCCGTATATCTCGACCGCCTGGAGCCAAACGGCGCAATCGTGATCCACATCACGAACAAGACGATGGACCTTTCGCAGATCGTCGCGCGGGTCGCAGCAGCCAAGGGGCTCGTGGCGTACCGCCGCGAGGATATTGTTCCGGGTGGCGCCGACAGGGATTTACGGGCGAACAGCACCGCCGTAGCGATAGCGCGCAGGTCCGCGGACCTGGGTCCCCTTGCGGGACGTCCCTATTGGAAGAAGCTGGGCGCAGATATGCAATCGCGCCCGTGGTCGGACGATTATTCCACGATCTTGCCGGCCATCGGCGCGAAGCTCTTCGCCAAATAAATAAAGAGAAGAGCCTAGCTCCGCTCCCCTGCGCTTACTGCATGGACTTTGCCGCTGCGGCGACAAGATCGGGCTGGGCTGCGAGAATTTTCAGGGCCAGTTCCTGCACCTCCGCGCCCGGGGTGGGATCGATCACAGCGCCGCGCTTCTCGGCGGCTGCGAGAAAGTCCTTGTCCTTCGACATATCGTCGAACGCCTTACGAAGCAGTGCGATTCGGCTGACGGGAACACCGGGCGGGGCAATGAGCGCGCGGCCGATATTGGCTGCCGACGACACGAACTCGATCACCTTTTTCGCCTGCGGATCGGTCACGATCTCCTGCATCAAGGGAATTTCCGCGAGTTCCTTGTCGCGCTTGAGTCCTGTCTGCAAGACGACTTTCATCTTGCCGCTCGACAGCAATTGCTTGCCGGAAGAGCGCCAGTTGTTCCACGCCGATGACACGAGATCGACCTCGCCGCGTTCGGCCGCCAGCACAAAGGCTTTCGACCCCTTGTAGCCGCAGATCAGTTTCAGATTGTAGCCGCCGAGATTTTTCAGCATCGCCGGATACTGATAGCTTTGCGAGGCCTTGCCGGAACAGCCGACCGTAGTCTCGATTGTCTTGGCGTCCTGAATTGTTTTCGCATTCGCGCCGGCGCGCAGCACGAAAGCCGAGCCGACCGGCGCGAACGAGCCGATATAGGCCATTTTCGCCACGTCCCATTTGGCGATATTGGACTCCATCATCTGCGTATGCGCGATGGTTTCGGGGAACAGCGCGATCATGGAGCCGTCGCGCGGTGCATTGGCGAAGAAGTAATTGCCCGCGACAACGCCGCCGCCACCCGGCTTGTACTGAATCAGTATGGTGTTGTTGCCGGGGATGTAGCGCTTCATGAACTCGACGGCGAGACGCGCGTACAGATCGAAAGAACCGCCCGGCGGATGGCCGAGCATGATGGTGATGCCTTTGCCCTTGTAAAAATCCGCATCGCTCTGGGCTGCTGCCGGCAGGCCGGTCAGCGCAGCCGCCGCAATCGCGGCAGGCAACAGCGCTTTCATTCCTTGCATGACGTCCTCCTTGCCCGCTGGCAGTGCAGCTCGTGCTGCGCCCGCCATTGGCCTTCCCATTGAGACAGACAGTTTACGCGCACTGGCGGCGCTGGAACAAGCAGCGAATGCCGGGAAGGACGAACGCCTTATGCGCCGCGCAACAAGTGCGTCGCGCGAACGCCTTCAGCTTTTCAGAAAGTCTGCAAAAGCCTTGGCCACCGCGTCCGGCGATTCCAGATGGACGGCATGGCCCGCGCCGGGCACGAGCAGCGCCGCGCCGGAGCCCGGCAGCCCCTTTGCATAGGCATGCGCATGGGCGACGGGGACCATGTGGTCCTCCGCGCCCCAAACAATCAATGCCGGCATGGATGCGCGGTGCAAGCGGGACAAAAGCGAACGGTTGTAGAAATACGGCGGCTTGAAACCGATGTAGGAACCGAAGCGCAGCATCTGGTAGCGGCGGACTTCCTCGTCGATATCGCCGCGCCCGTCCGGATAAAACCGTTGCGCCAGCGGCGAGTCCGCGGCGGAAAAGAGCATCTGACGCAGCGTCGTGTAATCGACGCCGCGCTCGGGTTGCGAATGCATGAAAATGTCGCCGATCAGTTCGTTCGACACGAACAGGCCGCTTGCCCCGATCAGGCCCAGACGCTTCACGCGTTCGGGATGGCGCACCGCGATTTCCGCCGCAATCCAGCCGCCGGCGCAGTGGCCGACGAGATCGAACTGCTTCAGCCCCATCGCATCTGCAAATTCGAGATAGTGAAAGACGAGATCGTCTGGCGTGTAGCCATCGTTCAGGTCGCTGGTGGCGTCGCAACCGGGATGCGCTGGCGCGATCAACCGGTTGTTTTTCGCCAGCGCGTCATGAAACGGCTGCAAGTCGCCCGCCACACCGTGCACGTCGGCATAGCCGTGGAGGTAGAGTAGCGGTTCGCCCGAACCTTCCTCGATATACGACACCATGCGTCCTGCAACTTCGATCGACTTCTTCGCCATCCGGCATTCCTCCAGCTTCCCGCAGCGGGATATTTGTTGGTCGGGCGCAGCCGGTCAGGCCGTCGCCGCGAATTTTTCGTTGAACATTTTCGCCGTCGCCTGCTTGAGCCGCGGCGCAACTTCGGTCCAGAACAGCCGCATGCTCTTGCGGGCATATTCGTCCGGCATGTTGCCGAGATGGAACTGAATCAGCAAATGTCCGACCGGCGCGCGCTCGAGTATTTCCATGAACTTGCGGTAGACCGTCTCCGGCGAGCCGGTGATGATGGAACCCGAGCGGTCGAGATCGTCCCAGTCTTCGGTATCGCCCAGCAGGGGCGTCGTCGGATCGGTGTTCTGCAGATAGGCGCGGTATTCTTCCGCAGGAATATACGGAACGCCCGGCCCGAAGGTCAGCTGGCGGCCAACCCGGCGCTGGTGGCCCTTGAGGCAATTCTTCAAAAAGTACCAGATGCCTTCCTGCGCTTCCTTCTGCGCCAGTTCGTCAGTCTCCGCGACATAGGTCGACATGAGGATGCCCATGCGCCGCGGCAGGTACCTGTCGCCATGCGCTTCCAGCGTTTGGGCAAAGCGCTCCCGCGCAATCGCCGTGCCACGTCCGTGACTGCGCGAAGACAGGAAGTAGCAATAGCCGTGCCTGGATATCTGGACGAGCGTCTCCTTCGAGCGGGCGCCGGGAATCCAGATCGGCGGATGCGGCTTCTGCTCGGGCTGCGGCCAGGGGTTCACGTAGCGCAGCGCGTAGTGCCTGCCTTCATAGTGGAAGGGACCAGGCCGCGTCCATGCCTGCTGTATCAGATCGACCGATTCCCAGAAGCGGTCGCGCGAAGCGGCGGAGGAGACGTCGTAATTGAACGTCTCCGGCCCCGAGCCCGGTGCGAAACCCGCAACGATGCGCCCGCCCGACATGTTGTCGAGCATGGCGTATTCCTCGGCCACGCGCAGCGGATTTTCGTGCAACGGAAGCAGATTGCCCAGAACGACAATCTTGCCGTGGCTGGTACGCTGGGTCAGCGCGGCAGCGATGATGTTGGGCGAGGGCATCAGCCCGTAGATATTCTGGTGATGCTCGTTCAGCACCATGCCGTCGAAGCCGAGTTCGTCGGCGTAGACGAGTTGGTCGATATATTGCCGGTAGAGACCGCGGGCGCGGTCCTTGTCCCAAAGGGAATTGGGTACGGTGACCCATCCGGTTGGCTGGGTCTCGTCGAAATCCGGCGCGAGCAACGGATAGGACATGAAATGCCAGCAATACAGCTGGACCGGATCGATCATCGCCTCCCCCAGTTCGTTCTGCGCCGCATTTTCCGGACGCCATTTCCGGGCGTAGTCTGCCGCAGCCGCGCCGGGCTTGCAACGGCGCGTTTGCCGCACGGCTGCGTCGGCCGCCGGCGCTATCTCGTCCGGCTGACCGGCAGGATCACGCCGCTTCGAGCGTGCTGCCGAGGGCGTTGACGCGTTCGCGCAATTTCGCCGCCATCGTATCGAGGTCTTCGATCAGGGCGACGACTTCTGCGACGCTGGCGCTGGTCTGCGCCACAGAATCCCCGACCATGTCGACATTGGCGCTCATGGTCGCGGTGCCGCCAGCCGCCGATTGCACGTTGCGGGCGATTTCGCGGGTGGACAAAGCCTGCTCGTGAATGGCCGAAGCGATAATCGAGGAAATATGCTCGACCTCGGAGATACGGCTCTGAATGTTCTCGATGGCTTCCACCGAACTGTGTGTTGCGTTCTGGATGTCGGCGATCTGGCCGGAGATATCTTCCGTCGCAAGCGCAGTCTGGCTTGCAAGCGCCTTCACTTCCTGCGCGACGACGGCAAAACCGCGGCCAGCCTCGCCGGCGCGGGCGGCCTCGATCGTGGCGTTCAGCGCCAGCAGGTTGGTCTGCGCCGCGATGCGCGAGATCGATTCGATGACATCGCCGATGCGCTGGGCGCTGGCCGAAAGATTCGACATGTTTTGCGCCGAACGATGGGTCTCCTGCACGGCGCCGGCGACAATGTGCGTAGCCTGCAGCACCTGCTTGTCGATCTCCGCAATCGATTGCTGCAATTGTTCGGAGGCGACTGCGACTGCCGACACGTCGTCGGCGGCATGACCGGAGGCCTTCTTGGCCTGCGACGACGAGGTCGCGGCAGAGGCGGCCGAAGCCGTGAGCGCCTGCGAGGAATGGTTCAGCCGCTGCATCACTTCTTCGAGATGGGTCGCGGTTTCGGCAAGGCCGGTGCTGAATTCTTCCACCGTCGACAGCATTTGCGCGTTGCGGTGAAGGGCGGCCAGGCGCTCGTCATTCTGCCGGACTTCCTCGGCCAGTTCTTCGTTGCGCCGCACGGCGTTACGCAATTGCACCAGCGACTTCGCGATCGCGCCGATCTCGTCCTTGCGAGCCGTATCCACGACCTGGCCTATATCCCTGCCAGCCGCCAGATCTTTCATCTGCCGGGACAGGCGCTGCAGCGGCTGGGCGATGGCGCGATGCATGAGCGGCAGAAACACGGCGATGACGCCCACGCAAAAGGCAGTCATGACCATCATGAACTTGATCAGGTAGTCGGCGCCGGCGGCAAGCTGGGAGGCAAGAGCCGAAGAAGGATTCTGCGCGGCTACCTCCGCCGCCAGCCCCGCAACGTGGAACGTCAACCAGCAGCAGGAACCGCCCGCGCCGCCGACAACCAGCAAAAAGATCAGTTGCCGGGAAAAAATCCGTGCGGCGATGGAAAGATGTCGCATACCCTGGCTGAATCCTGAGAAAAATCAGGCCGCCAATATGGTTTATCAATGGTGAATTAAGCTTTAAGGCGGCGCGGCAAAGGCGAGTAAAGTCCGATGGCGGCGGTGCCGGAAAAGCGGTTTCCGCTTGTACCGGAAAGCTATACAAACGCTCTCGGAGCCTGTGTTTTCCGGACCGCCGCAGCGGCCCTCCGGCCATATTTTCAGGGAGTTTATGCATGGCGTTGCGCGTCGCGGTCCAGATGGACCCCATCGAGCGGATCAACATTGCCGGGGATTCCACCTTCGCCCTGATGCTGGCGGCGCAGGCGCGCGGGCACGAGCTGCACTATTACCGCCCGGAGCAATTGTCGCTCGCCGGCGGCAAGGTGGTCGCGCCGCTCTCCCCCATCGAGGTGCGCGACACGAAGGACGACCATTTCACACTCGGCGCGGCAAAGCGCACGGACATGCGCGAGATGGACGTCGTGCTGCTGCGGCAGGACCCGCCCTTCGACCTCGCCTATATCACCTCGACCCATCTGCTGGAGACGATCCACCCGGATACGCTGGTGGTGAACGACCCGGCCAGCGTGCGCAACGCGCCGGAGAAGGTCTTCGTGCTGAACTTCCCGCAACTCATGCCGCCGACGCTGGTCTCGCGCGACAAGGACGAGATCAACGCCTTCCGCGAAGAGCACGGCGACGTTGTGATGAAGCCGCTGCACGGCCACGGCGGCTCGGCGGTGTTCAAGATCGCCCCGAAGGACCCGAATTTCGGCTCGCTGTTCGACCTGTTTGCGCAGACATGGCGCGAACCCTGGGTGATCCAGCGCTTTCTGCCCAAGGTCACCCTCGGCGACAAGCGCATCATACTCGTCGACGGCGTCGCCAAGGGCGCGGTCAACCGCGTGCCGGCGGAAAACGACATCCGCTCCAACATGGTCCGCGGCGGCGCGGCGAAGGACACGCAGCTCTCGGACCGCGAGCGCGAAATCTGCGAGACCATCGGCCCGGAACTGAAAAAACGCGGCCTGCTGTTCGTCGGCATCGACGTGATCGACGGCAATCTCACCGAAATCAACGTGACGTCGCCAACAGGCCTGCGCGCGATAAAGAACGTCGGCGGGCCGGATCTGGCAGAAGATATCTGGGACGCGATCGAGGGGAAGCGGCGGGGGTAGGGTCGGTTATCTCCCGGAAGATGGGTTCGATGCCGATCCTTTGGCCGTAGACGCTTGTTCACTAACCGTGAGCGCGACGAAAAACGGCTGGGCGAGTTGGCGCATTCGCGCCGGAAACACGATCAACTCGCCGCGCGCTTCGCCTTTGGCAGGCTTCGGACGAGAGCGTGCTTCGACGGAGAATGGGACGATCTTCCTCGGCTCGTTCATCGGCGTTCCATGAAAGCAGGACGCTTTCAGCCTGGAACGCAAAGGTGAATCGCGGGTTAAGCCGCCGCTGACCGGCATAATTCATCAGATGGAGGATTTGCGGAAGCTGCCTCCGCTCTGTTACAGTTAACCCGCAGTAAACGAGTAACGCGCATGGGCCTGTTCAGCCGCTCCTCCCTCGACCGCCTTTTTTCCGTCAATCCGTGGGCCGGGGCTTTTCGCGATGCGATTTCCACGGTTTCGCGCGCCAACGGCAATGCCATCGGCGTCAACCGGGTGCGCGAAATCGCGGCGTCGGCGGAATTCGTGCAGGCTCGCCGGGACGCCAGCATCGAACGGGTGAGACTTGGCGGACGCGCGCTCGAACTGTGGGCCGCGGAAATGCGCGATCTGTGCGCAGACAGTTCCGAAGGCGTTACGGCCATCGCGATCCGCGAATGTGCTGTTGTGGACGTTTCGGGCGAAGCATTCGCGCGCACGGTCGAACTGGCGGGCGTGGAACTGCCCGGCGATTTTCGCGCAGCCAATACCCGTTTCGCTGCGGACGTCTGGTGCAATGCGGCGGTGTTCGGCGGCAAGGTCGATTTGCGCGCCACCGCTTTCGGTGGCGTACTGAATCTGGAGCACGCCCGCTTTGCGGACACGGCTGACTTTTCCCGCGTGTCCTTCGAGGCCCGGGTGGAAGCGCGGCATGTTACTTTCGAGGCCGCCGTGTCGTTCGCCGAAGCGTGTTTCGCAGGGGACATCTGGGCGCGACCGGCGGAGTTCGGCGGCGCAGCGGATTTTACGAAGGTGGATTTCGCCGGCGAAGCCGGGTTTGGGCAAAGCCGTTTTGCCGGACGCGCGGATTTCTCCGGGGCCGTATTCCACGGCGGGGCGGGCTTTGATTCCTGCCGCTTCGAAGGCCCGGCGGGATTCCAGAGCGCGCGTTTCGAAAAAGCCGCCTGGTTTCAGAAAGCCCGGTTCGAAGGCCCCGCCGATTTCGGCCGCGCCCGCTTCAAGGGCAAACTCGCCTTCGAAGGCGCAACCGCCGCCGAAGCCGCCCCGGGCGCAAGAGAGCAGATCGAAGCGCTGAGGGCGGCTATGGGGGAGGGGTGAGGGTACAGGTGATTACTGACTCTGTACAGGTATTGGACTTCAGTCGTATTCCCACTGACGATGATCGTCGCAGTAAGGATACAAAGGTGCATTCACACACCCGAAGCTAGATACCGGCACATAGTTTGCTAAGTAGTCGTCAAATGATAATCTTTTAAACTCAGAATGTTGCTCACGAATAAGACATTCGCCGGCTTTCATATACGTTATTTCGCCATTGAGCGCGATCTTGCAATCATGTCTAAGCATATGAACCAATTGTGGAGAATACACTGGCTTGAAGGTATTCGTTGCGTAGAGTGGAGAATACGTATTCTCTAATGCTTCCGTACTTAACCAAATGCGTTCAAAGTCATCACCGCGCATAAACTCCATGCGTCCCCACTTGTCTTTCTTGCCCGTGCATATAACGGTCGCGGAATCTTGTGCCCAAACTGCATTCTTCACCCAATCAATATCTGCCTTCGGGTCCAGAACCCGCATCGCGCTAATGGGCATCCAAACTCTCCTGGATGTATATACCGAGATCAAAAACACGATTGTCTCACCACCGATTCGGCTCGACTTCATTACTTCTTGCTCGGAAGGATTATTCGTGTTTATGGTTAAGAAAGGTTAAAAAAGTCTTGATGGTGCAAAATGAGTAGCTCAAGCGTTCTGGACCCGCGTCGTACGATCGATGTTTTCGTCGGAGGCCCTCTGAACAATACACATCCAGATGGGGCTGGCCTGCTAATGAAAGACTATCTACCAAATTTGAGGGAAGCCATTGGCAAGATTATAAAAGACATCAATGCTTCTTGGCCGAATAGGAGCGAATTTAGCTACGATCCTGTTCAACTCGTCGGCCCTTCAATGAAGCCGACTGACGGCGCCAATATAGGAATGATAAAAAAGAAGATATTTAGCGCAATTGACGAAGCCGACGTCGCGATCATGGATGTGACAGGCCCTTCGATGACACTCAGTGACGGCTCCATATTTGAATCTCGTGCTAGTCCTGATGTCATATATGAACTGGGCTTTCTACATGCGCTTGGCGTACCGACAATCCCGATCTCATTAGAAGGTAGAAGAAAAGAATTTTATCTTGAACAATACCACACTACGTTTGTCAAGAACTTCGAAACTGACACATTGTTGACCGCGTTGCGAGAAACCCTCACCGACCTCTGTTTGAACTATCACGAAGAAATTGACGATTGGAGAAGCAATCCAATTTCGGAACATTACAACGACGTCGCTTTAGTTGATATTTCTTCAACACAAGGACTAGCCACCGGATACTTTCATAATTTCCTTCGGATTTGGATTTCTACTGAATTTCAGATATTCACTGCAATAGAAGACGCCAAGAAAGGATCTCCAAAAGAAGCTAATTTACTTCAGTTTTCAAGCGATTCTGAACTCGACACCCTCAAGGGTCTAGAGCGAAAAATTGTGATCTTAAAACCAAACAGTATTAGTGAGTTAAATTCATCAAACCCCGAATTCATCAAGGGTCGCCTAGAATCTAAACTGAAAGAGGCAGGAATAAAGTTCGGAAAATTTACTTGCTATCAGCCAGCTCAACGCACTTCTATTGGCACGCTATCAGGGGAGCCCTTCCGTTTTTCTTATGCTGGTCGATACATTTATGATATCCCGTTTCCATTAATCGCTATGCAATCGGCGCCGAGATACAAAAGATCGAGAAACAAAGTTCGCTCAAGCGCAATATCCATAATTGATAAACTTGCTGACTATGATCGTAAATTGATAAATAGCTTCGTTGATTTAATTGAAACGATGATAAGCGATCAAGAAAAGCAGGTCAGGAAGGATCATCACAAAATTCTCTCATTAGATGACTTCGTAAAGCTCGTTTTGTCAGACAATTAATTTCGGTCCCCCATGCAAACCTTCCGCTCCAAAACCGCTTTCATCACCGGCGCCGGGTCCGGCATGGGGCTGGGCATGGCGCGGACGTTCGCCAGGGCCGGCATGAATGTCGTTTTGTGCGATATTCGCCGCGATGCGCTCGACAGGGCGTTGTCCGAAGTCAACGCGCTCGGCGCGCAGGCTATCGCGGTGGAGGCGGACGTTTCCGTCCGTGCGCAGGTGGAGGCGGCTGCTCAACAGGCGTTCGACGTGTTCGGCAAGGTGCATGTGTGCTGCCCCAATGCGGGCATTTCCATGCATGGCGTGCCGGTGGAAAGCCTGCCTGCGAAGGACTGGGACTGGGTGCTCGGTGTCAACCTTTACGGCGTCATCCACTGCATCCAGACTTTCGTGCCGCATATGCGCGCGCATGGCGAGGAAAGCCATATCGTCAACACGGCCTCCATCGGCGGCTTTCAGGTCAATCCGGCGTGGGTCACGGGGCCCTATTCCATGACCAAATACGCCGTAGTCGCTCTGTCGGAGGCGCTGGAGCAGGAATGCGCGGGCTCGAACATCGGCGTGTCGGTGCTGGCCCCGGCTGCCGTCGATACGGGCATTTTCCTCTCCGCCAAGGCGCGGCCGGAGCGTTTCGGCGGCGCGGGGTCGCGGCCCGAAAGCGAGCAATATGCGCATCTGCTCGAAGGCGGGCTGCCGCCGGACCTTGTCGGCGAGCGTGTGCTGCACGCCATGCGGACGGGCGAGTTCTTCATCTTCACCCACGTCTGGCCGCGCGACATGCTCGACGCCCGGCACGCGCGCATCCAGGCCGAGTTCGACGCCTGCGAGGCGTTTTACGCCGGACGCGGCATGGAGCCGCCGGGCAAATAGTTCCCGTTTCCCCGCAGGCGAAAATTCCGGTATCAGGCAGCAATCACCGGAACCCTGCCATGAACACCTCCGAAGTCATCGCCCGTTATCTTTCCGCCGCCGGCATCAGCCACATGTTCGGCTATCCGGGCGATCCGTCCGTGGAGTTTCTGGAAGGCGTGCGGCGCGAAGGCGGCGAGTTCGTGCTGGCGACGCGCGAGGGCCTGGCCGGCTTCATGGCGCAGGCCTACGGCATGATTACCGGCAAGCCGGGCGTCGCCGTCTCGACGCTCGGCCCGGGCTCAACAAGCCTCGTCAACGCCGTCGCCAATTCCCATCTCGACCGCACGCCGATGCTGGCGATTTCCGGCCAGATCGACACGAAGCGGCTGCCGACCTTCACCCACCAGATTGTCGATCACGCCGCCCTGTTCGGCGGCATCTGCAAGTGGCAGGCCGACGTCGCGCCGCATACGGTGGGGCATGTGCTGCGCAAGGCCTGGCGCATCGCCATGGCGGACAGGCCCGGCCCGGTGCATCTGACGACGCCGGCCGACGTCGTCGGCGCCCCAGCCAGCGACGACGCCATCCTGCTGCCGCCGGATACGCCGCAGGCCGTGGCCGGGCAGGTCTTCGTCGCCGGCGATGCGAAATTCGCCGCCCGCATTGCGGCGGCGCGGCGGCCCGTCGTTCTGTATGGACTTTCGGCCCAGCGCGCCGGTGCGGGCCCGGCCATCGCCCGGCTGGCCGAACATATCGGCGCGGCGATCATCGGCTCGCCGATGACCAAGGGCCTCGTGCCGGAAGATCATCCGCTGTTCGCCGGCGTGATCGACATGGCCTGCAACCAGATCGTCTGGGATTTTCTGAAACGGGCCGATCTCATTCTCGCTGTCGGTTTCGATTGCGTCGAGCTGATCAAGTCCTGGACTGTGGCTGCGCCGGTCATCCACATCGACTCGCTGGCGAACACCGACCAGATCTACGCCGCCGAAGCAGAGCTTACCGGCCACATCCCTTCCCTGTGCGATTTCCTGATCTCCGTCACGCCGCAGCGCGAAGCTTTCTCGCACAAGGCCATCGCCGCGCACCGTGCCGCCCTGCGCGAGGCCTACGAGGCGGGCCGCATATCGGGCGCGCTGAATCCGACAGACGTCATCCGCACGGTGCGCGCCGCAGCGGCGCGTAATGCGCGCGTCACCACCGATATCGGCTCGCACAAGCTGCTCGTCGGCCAGGGCTGGACCGCCTACGAGGACAAGGCTGTGCTGATGAGCAACGGCCTGTCGTCGATGGGCTTTGCGCTGCCGGCGGCGATGGTGTCTTCGCTGCTGGAGCCGCAACGGGAATCGATCTGTTTCTGCGGCGACGGCGGCATGGCGATGATGCAGCCGGAACTGCGCACCGCCTCGGCGCGCGGCCTTGCCTTCAAGGCGGTCGTGTTCATCGACAACGCGCTCAACCGCATCGAGCTGAAGCAGATGGCGCGGCAATACCCCTCCACCGGCACACGCATCGAGCCGACCGACATGCCGCTGCTGGCCAAATCCATGGCCTGCGAGGGCGTGACCGTCGCAACCGAAAGCGAACTCGAAAAGGTTCTGGCGCAGCCGGCCCCGCACGACCGGCCGCTGGTCATCGGCGTCAGGATCGACCCGGCGCAATATCTGGCGCAGTTCTGAGATTGCTCAGAATGAACGCAGAAGCCGCATCCGGAGGCTGATGCCTTCGGACTGCTTGGCGCGCAAACGGGCTGGCTGTTCATTCGGCGTAATGGGATTCTGCACGTAAGCCGTCCGCGCGTAACGGTCGTAACGCACCATGCCGCTGAGCTGAAGATTGGACGTGATGGCGTAGGACGCGGTCGCTTCAAGGCTCGCCCGATAGGAGAACCAGCTCTTGTTGAAGCTCTGCGTTTGCGAGAACGCCTGATCGCCCGGCGCCACGCAGAAGGGACATTGTACCGTCTGCGTGATCGAGCCATTGGCGAAAAGAACGCCGGGCGCTATCGACGCCACCGTGGAGATCTTGAACCTGCCGGTCCCCGCGCCAAGCCCCAGACCGACAACGGGCGCCGCGAAATATTGCTGCGTCTTCATTCCCGTCGCCATGCCGTGATTGGGAAAGGCAATGCTTTGCTGCGTTACCTTGTGGTCGACGTGCAATCCGCTGAAGACGGCGCCAATGCGCATGAATACGCCGGCGACAAACGCGCCGGTCTGTTGCGCCGGACCACCGGAAAACGTCGTCAGCGGGACATTGAAACCGCCTTCCACTTCGTACCACGATCCTGTGGTGCGAATCCTGTCGGTCTGTCCGGTATTGCCAAAGAAGACACCGGTTGAGCCCGTTGCAGGATTGGGCCTGTAATAGGTGAAGGCCACATTGTTCGCGCCGTTGGGAACTTCCGCAGCCTTGTTCGCGTCGTTGAAACTCACGTAGCTTGCATTGACATAGCCCGCAAGGGCGAGCGTGGAACTCTCGGCGCCGGTCTGCCGCAGCAGCGGTAGATAGAGCGGGAAGAAAAGAGCAAGCGTCAGGCCTGCGCCGCGCATGCTGCGCTGACTTCCCACGATACCGACTTCCCGGCCCAGCGCTGGCGAAAACTGCGTTCCAGCATAGGTGCGCGGAATCGTGCGTCCGCGGTATGTTGGGCCGCCGCCGACCGACAGGCAGGTTTCGGTTCCCGGTATGTAGAAGAAGCTCGAGCCGTATGCATCGCAGATCCGAACGTATTCGACGGGCGCCGGTCCTTCGGAGCCTCCTGGGCCTTGCCGGAAACGTTGCAGATTGGCCGTTTTCGAATAGGCTTGCGGGTTCTGATAGCAGCGGAAGCGGTCCTCCATATCCTCCACGTCCACGCATTCGGGAACGACACGCAGATCCGACGCCTGCCCGCGGGACGAAAGGCTTATGGCAGCTGCTGTTACGATGGCAGCTATGCCGGCAATTTTTACGGCAGCCTGTTTCATGTTTTTGCTTCCCTTACGACGTTTTCCCGTCGATCGTATTCTGGCGCCGGAGCCCGTGCATCGCGGAGATGCGGCTGAACATTGCTGCCAGCGCTACGAACCCGCATTCAAGTCTGCAAGAAGCCGCTGCAGCGCCTTCGCAAAAGCATGCAAACTGAAATCGTGCGGATCGGTGTGGGCATTCTGCAGTCCCTGATCGACCCGCGCGTGCAACGCCGGTATCAGCCAGTGGCCGGCGCGCGCGCTCGCCGCCGCATAAGTCAGGGCGAGTCTTTCGTATTGCCGCTGCGTGAACCCGGGTCGAAGCCCAATTGTCCGGCCGGACGGGGCGATGCGGCGCGGCTGAACGAGTTCGACATGCAGGAACATGCCGAGGCCGGCTTCGCGCATGACAAACACTTCGAACTTCGTGCCCCGCCACGGAACATCGAAATCGTGACCGCTGCGCGATGCGCCGAGGCGATTGATGAACACATGCGCCACCGCATCCGGACCGAGATAGCCATCCAGCCGGTTGACGCGCGGCGAGGTGTCGATATCGCGCGGGAAAGAGCCTCTAAAAACGGGGGCTGCGGTATCGTGGATTACGAAATACCGCGGCAGGGGCGCCGACGCATAACCGGCACGTGCCTTCGAGAATCGCGCGCGAACATCGCCGCCCACATGCGCGCTGTCATAACCCCGTGCAGCAAGAAGCCGTTCGAGCCGCTGGGCGACGCCGCCGGCATCGCGCCCCACGAGGCGCTGCAACACCGCCGGCAGTCGCACATGCCGTTTCTGCCCGGGCATGGACAGCAGGCAGGCCGCCTGTTCCTGCGGCGACCCGCCGAAGGACAATGTGGCCGTGTCGAATTGGCAGACATGGAAGACAGCAGCCCTGGCCCGTTCCACCGGCGCCAGACAGACGGCAACGGCCAGAGCGCAAGCAAGCGCCATGCTTCGCGCGATCGGTTTGGTTGTCATGACCCCCCCGGTTACTGGAAACTTATTTTTATGAGGCAGCAGCTCCCAATTGCATGACAGCAACACAGTTTTTTTGGTTTCGCAACCCTAATTTGGCCTAACTTATCTAAACAGTATTTTCTGGCCCGCTTTTACTTCATTGACTCATAGTGTACTGAAACGCCTGAACTTGACTTCAATTAAGTAATAAAATTCTGAAAAATATCAGTTTGCACCGCTCGCTGGGAACTGGCGCATTGACCGGATCCTGATTACTGCAAAAACGCCACAGCGACGGAAAAACGCCTTTCACGTCGTGTGCGGTTCGTCCGGCATGGCCTGCAGGCCGCTGGCGATGAGCGTATTCCAGATGTCTTCGGCATCGTTGGCGTAGCAAAACAGGTCCGGATCGCCGGGCGAAATGGTGCCGGCTTCCACCAGCACATCAAAGTTCACCGCCTTGCTCCAGAATTCCTCGTCGACAAGCACGATAGGCAGCGGGTGCGTCTTGCCGGTCTGTACCAGCGTCATAAGCTCGAACAATTCGTCGAACGTGCCGAAACCGCCAGGAAACACTACCAGCGCCCGGGCGCGCATGGCCAGATGCATTTTGCGCATGGCGAAATAGTGAAACTGAAACGTCAGCTCAGGCGTCGTGTACGGGTTCGGGAATTGTTCGTGCGGCAGCACGATGTTGAAGCCGATGCTGGGTGCGCCGGCCTCGAATGCGCCGCGATTGGCGGCCTCCATCAGGCCCGGCCCGCCGCCCGTCGCGATGACGTTGCGCCGCTCGTGGCCGTTTCCGTCGAGGGCGCCGCCGCGCTCGGAGCAGATGCGGCCGAAGGCGCGCGCCTCGTTGTACCAGCGGCCACGCCTGCCCGGCTCGCCGTCACGCACGCGCGCGGAGCCGAACACGACGATTGTGGACAGGATTTTCCAGCGCCGCAGGATCTCCTCGGCCTTGGCGTATTCCAGCAGAAAACGGACCCCGCGCATGGAATCGCCGAGCAGAAAATCCGTATCCAGCGCCGCGAGACGATAGGATGGCGAGTTCAGCTGCGCTTCAAGGGCGGTGCGCTCGGAATTGGTGCGATGCGAATCGGTCATTGCACCAAAACTAGCGCGATTTTGGCCATTGGCGCACGCGCCAGGCGGGCGGCCCTCTACAGAACGACAAGAAATCAATTTTCCGCAGCATTTGGCCCGTAGATTGCTCGCCGGATATTCCGGGTCCGGAGGCAGGGCGCGGCTTGTGCGAAAGAATGGATTTTCTTTTCGCGGCAAAGCGCTACGTTCGCGGGCGAACGAAACTCGACACGCACGGCGGCTTCATGGCGACAACTTTCTTCTCCGACCTGCTCAATTCCATCGCCGACCGGGGCCGCCAGATCCTCGGACTGGGCGAAGAGACCGCCGACCAGAAGCAACTCGTCGCCGGGCTGGTGGACCTGTGCCAGCAAATTCTCTCCGGCCGCGGCGAGGCCTCCGGGGCGGCGCTGGCGCGGGCCGTGCTCGACCGCTACGCGCGGCTCGACACCGCGGGCCAGCTCGATTTCTTCCACGTTCTGGCGGAAAAATTCGGCGCCGATCCGGAGCGGCTCGCCGCCGCGACATTCGCCTGGCAGCACGAGCCGAGCGCCGAAACCATTGCCGATCTGCATTTCGCCTCGGAGGCGCAGCGGCAGGAATTGTTCCGACGCCTCAACCGCGCGCCGGGCGGCACGGCGGCGCTTGTCGCCATGCGCGAAGACTTGCTGCGCGCCTGCCGCATGGACAAGAGCCTGAAAGCCATCGACCGCGACTTCCTGCATCTGTTGAGCTCCTGGTTCAACCGCGGCTTTCTTGAACTGCGCCGCATCGACTGGTCCTCGCCGGCGATGATCCTCGAAAAGATCATCCGCTACGAGGCCGTCCACCAGATCAAGGACTGGGACGACCTGCGCCGCCGCATAGATCCGCCGGACCGGCGCTGCTACGCTTTCTTCCATCCCGCACTCAAGGACGAACCGCTGATCTTCGTCGAAGTCGCGCTGACGCCGGAAATACCCGCCGCCGTGCAGCCGTTGCTCGCCGAAAAGCGCGAGCCGGTCGCGCCGGACCGGGCAAAGACCGCCGTGTTCTATTCCATCTCCAATTGTCAGGACGGGCTTGCCGGCGTGTCCTTCGGCAATTTCCTCATCAAGCAGGTGGTGGAGGAATTGCGCCGCGAAGCGCCGAACCTCGAAGCCTTCGTCACGCTATCGCCCGTGCCCGGCTTCATGGCGTGGCTCGAAAAGGAAGCGATGCCGCATCTGGGCGAGGCCGAACGCACGCTGCTCGGCAATCTCGCCGACGAGGACTGGCCCGAGGACGAGAACCTCGCGGCGCAGATCAAGCCGCTGCTGGAGCCGCTGGCCGCCGTCTATTTCCTCGAAGCACGTTCGCCAAACGGCCGCGCCCGCGATCCCGTCGCCAGATTCCATCTCGGCAATGGCGCACGGCTGGAGCGGATCGACTGGCTCGGCGATCGCTCGCCCAAGGGGCTGAAGGAATCGGCCGGCACGATGGTCAACTACCTCTACGATCTCGGCGAGATCGAAAAGAACCACGAGGCCTACGCCAACACCGGCGAAATCGTCGCTTCCAGCGCTGTCAAACGCCTGCTGCGCACCGCACCGAAAGGCTTTGCGGAAGCCATCGGCAACGGCAAGGCGCAAGAGAAGCAGAAAGAGAAGCCGAAGGACAAGGCGCAATCGGCGAAGCCGGAAGATAGGCCTGCGGCGGAAGCAGCGAGCGAAGTGAAGCCGGAAACCGCAACGCCGGAAACCGCGAAGTCGTGATGGGAGGTGGATGCCAAGCACTCTCCACATCCCCGGGCGGAGCGTAACGGAGACCTCATCCCGAGTAGCCGCCGCAGGCGGCGTATCGAGGGGCGGGCCCAGGGGCTGAGTAGAGCTGACATGATTGTGGCCGCTGGGTCCGGGTTCCTTGCCTCCGGCAAGGCCCCGGGAATGTGGAGAAAGCCACCAGCCCTCATGCTGAGCAGCCCGGCATGGCCGGGCGTCTCGAAGCACGAGGGCGGGTCACGGGCAGTTTTATCTGTGGAATGCGTGTGCGGCCCATCCTTCGAGACACAGGCCTTCGGCCTGTTTCTCAGGATGAGGACTCCCGTTAGTTATTGACTCCAAATAACATTCAGAACTTTTCCCCCTCCCCCAGGCGCCCGCATAATGCCGCGCGCAGGATGCCGGGTGACCGCATTCTGTTTCCATATGGTGACCCGGCGTCCTGCGCCCCGTTACCCGCCTGCCCCATCAACCCGCCATCCGGCGGCGACGCAGACGCTTGCCCGCAATTCGAGGGGCCACGCGCACATTCCCGCGCCGGGGATTTTCGGGCAGGATGGCGGCATCGTTTCCACGCGCGAAAGGAGTGCGCCGTGCCAATCGTTTCCGTCAAAGTTCTCGCGGGGGCCTTTTCAAAGGCGCAGAAGGAAAAACTCATCGACGGCATTACCGATGTTTTTGCGGACGTGGGCGGCGAGGGAATACGTCCCAATGTCGCCGTGCTGGTGGAAGAGGTCGAGAGCGGCATGTGGGGCATAGGTGGGCACAAACTGACGACCGAGGAAATTGAGGCGCGGCGGCGCGCGCGGTCCGTCGATGCGCCCGGGGGATAGGCTGTTGCCGCCGCGCCTCCGATGGTTTAGGCCAGCGCCGGAATGCGGCGCTGCCGCCGCGAAACAATACAGGGATACGACGCATGCGCATCTGCAGATTCGACGATAACCGCCTTGGCGTTGTCGAGGGCGACATGGTGAAGGATGTCACGGCAGTCCTCGATGCGCTGCCGTCGCTGAAATGGCCGGTGCCGCACGGCGACCATTTTATCGCCAATCTCGCCACGATGCGCCCGCTGATGCAAAAGGCGCTGGCGGATGCGCCGGTGAAAAGACTGTCGGACGTAAAACTGCTTTCGCCGGTCGCCAATCCCACGAAGATCATCGGCGCGCCGTTGAACTATCACGACCATATCGAGGAATCGAAAAACAACCTGGCGATCACCCATGGCGTCCACGGCACGGCCTATGAAGGCTTCGATACGCCGATCGACAAATACGGCCTGTTCCTGAAAGGCGCGACGGGCCTGGTCGGCGCCGGCGAAGGTGTCGAGTTGCACTGGCCGGAGCGGCGCAACGACCATGAACTGGAGCTGGCGGTGATTGTTGGCGCGGGCGGCAAGAACATTGCCCGCGATGATGCTAAAAAACATATCGCCGGATACGCCATCGGCCTCGACATGACCGTGCGCGGGCCGGAAGACCGCTCCATGCGCAAGGCCGCCGACACCTACTCCGTGCTGGGGCCATATCTGGTGACCGCGGACGAGATCGACGATCCGGACAATCTGGATTTCGAAATTCGCGTCGGCAACGAATCCCGCCAGAAGTCGAACACCAAAATGCTGATCTGCGACGTGGCGGACCTGATCGTGCGCGCTTCGAAAATCTACCGGCTGTTCCCCGGCGATATCATCATGACCGGCACGCCGCAGGGCGTGAACGAGGTGAAGGCCGGCAACGTCATGCATTGCTGGATCGAGAAGATCGGCGAGATGGAAGTCGCCGTGCGGTAAGGAGCATCTCCCGCAAGACGCGAAGCGTTTGTGCGGGACCGCTCTCCGTAACAGGCTCGCCGTAACAGGTAGGTCCGCGATAGCGTCTGCGCCGCTTCCGGGATGACGAAGGTTGCGGCCTCAGGCCGCGTCCTTCCCGGGGCGTACGATGAAGCTCTCGCCGCGGTCGAGGAAATCCAGCACAAGCGGGCCGACCTTGTCCGGCTGGTCGATTTCCAGCGAATGCGCCGCGTCCCAGATATAGGTGAGGTGCGACAACGGAACTTTCGCTTTCAGCAAATGTCCGGTTTCCGGCGGGATGATCTCGTCCAGCGTGCCCATCAGCACCAGGGTGCGGGCCTTTATCCCGGGCAGTTTGGCCGCCAGCGCCTCGTCGAAGATCAGTCCGCCGAAGCCCATGAAAACGGCCGCATTGCCTTGCAGGATTTCGACGGGCCGGGTTTCCTGCGGTGCGCGTTCGGGATGGGCATAGAGCTTGCGCTGGCGTTCGGCCGGATCGGCGGGCAGGCCGCCCTTGCCGGGTGGGCAAAGGCCGGCGGGTGCTTCCAGCACGAGCTGGCCGATCAGGTCCGGATGCCGAGCGGCGACCCAGAGCGCGACCCAGCCGCCGAAGCTTTCGCCGGCGAGATCGCATTCGCCGCCGCAATGTTCGCGAATGTATTGCGCCACCAGATCTGCATAATCGGCAATCGCATTCAGCGCCGGGTGTTTCGGCGTACCTTCGAAGCCGGGGCAAACAAGCTGATGCACGGTGTGATGATGCGCCAGCCTTTCCACGACCTTGGAAATGCGCGGCCCGCCAGCGCTGTGCAGATGCACCAGAGGCCGGCCCTCGCCAGCAACACGCACCGTCAGGGAGCCGCCGTTTATCTCGTAGGTGGCATGGGTGAAGAAATCCATCCGGTCTACTCCAATCGCATAAAGGCCTACAGCGCAGCGACTTCCGGCAGCACCTTGTCGCGGAAAAGCTCCATGCTCTTCCAGACGACTTCGTCCGGCATGGTCCCCAGCTTCATGTTCATGTTGATATGGCCAGCGCCCAGCGTGTCGCGCAGACGCTTGATCTGCTTCACAACCGATTGCGGCGAACCGCACAGGATCGTGCCAGCCTCGATCTGCTCCTTGATCGACCGTTCCTTCAGCGTCTGCAGGCGCTTGACGAAATACTCGCCGGCATTGGCGTTGGCTTCACCGAAGAAGCGCGTCTTCTGGATCACGATGCGCTGGGCGTCCTGTTGCGGGCGCATCAGCACGCCGTGAAAATAGGCCAGCGCGCTGGCCATGTGCTCGTGCGCTTCCTCGTCCGTTTCGCAGATGCAGGTCTGCTGGCCGATCAGAATGTCCTCCGGTCCGGGATTGCGGCCATGCGCCTTCGCGCTCTCGCGCCACACCTCGATATTGCCGCGCGCAATGTCGAGATCGGCGATCAGGGTGAGGCCGACCATGGCCGGAAACTCGCCGACGAACGCCGCGCTCTCCTGGTTGGATGCCGACATCATGATGCGCGGATGCGGCGTCTGGCGCGGGCGCGGCCATATGGAAATGGCGCGATACTGGTAATATTCGCCCTCCCAGCCGAAGGGTTCCGGTTCCGTCCAGGCTTTCAGGATGATGTTCAGCGCCTCGCGCATGCGTCCGCGCGATTCATCCGGAGAAACATTATAGGCGATATATTCGTGCGGGATACCGCGGACGAAGCCGGCCACCAGACGTCCGCCGCTCATGACGTCGAGCATGGCGTATTCCTCGGCGACCCGCACCGGATTGAGCAGCGGCAGCAGGTTGCCGAGCATCGCAAGCTTGATGCCTTTCGTGCGCTGGGTCAGCGCCGCGCCGATCAGGTTGCAATTCGACATCAGCGAGTAGGGCGAGAAATGATGCTCGTTTGCGCCGACCCAGTCGAAGCCGCATTCCTCGGCCTTGGCCATCGTGTCGATATAGGCCTTGTAGAGTTCCGTGCCGCGCTCGCCGTCGAACGGTGCATTGCGCGCCGGCCACTGCGTCGGAGTTTCCTCCAGATCCGTCCAGGGCATGAGATGGAAAAACGAAAAATGCATGGCTGTCGCACCCGTACTCGTGCGTTAGGTTTCAGTGTTCTAGGCCCTGGACGGAAAGCTGTCCATGCGGCTGGAGCGCCACCGGGTCATCCAGACGGGCGTGTCCTCCCGGAAAATTGCGTAGCAATTTATCCGGGATTGCCCTGCGTAACGAAACTACTTCTTGCCCTGCGCAATATCCCTTGCATCGCGCATGGATTTTTCGTCGTGGTAGACGTTCGCCGCGGCGTTGCCGCCTTCATCCTCGAAGGCGATGATATTTGGCGCGGCGCCCGGCAGGCCCAGTTCGCTCCACCGTTCCGAAACCTGGTCGTACATTGCCCGGCGCAGCTTCGTGCGTTTGGAGAAGGTCGGCAGATAGCGGTGCTCGATACAGGCGTTGATGAGCACTTTCGAGCCGTAAGGGCGGATTTCCGGCGGGTTCTGGCTCGGGTCCAGCCCGGTCGACCACGTGTTGCGCAGAATGTCGAAATCGTTCACCGGGGCGCAGCGGCCGCCCATCGCCCACAGCACCTGATCCATGTCGGACGGGTCGATGTCGTCGTCCACGGCGATGATGAACTTGGTGTAATAGGCCCCGCCCGGCACCTGTGCGGCAAGCGACAACACCTGCGAGGCGTGGCCGGCGTATTGCTGCTTCATCGAAACGATCGTCATGCCGAAGCCGCCGGCGACAGCCGGGTGCGAATAGACGCCGGCGATGCCCGGCACGCCGAGCTTGTCGAGATCGTCCCAGATTTTCGCCCCGCGCAGGATCGAGAAAAACCCGCTTTGCTCGCAGCTCGGATAGTCGGCCATCAGCGCGTTGGTGAGCACCGGATTGGTGCGGTGATGAATGGCGAGAATTTCCACCAGCGGCGCGGCCGCTTCCGGCTTGCCGTAATAGCCGGTGAACTCGCCGAACGGGCCCTCCGGCGCCATGGAATTGGGCCGGATAATTCCTTCGACGACGAATTCCGCGCTGGCAGGAAACAGCAGATCGCTGTGCTGCGCCTTCACCACCTTGATCGGTTCGCCCTTGATGCCGCCTGCATATTCGTATTCGGAGATGGTTTTCGGAAAGCCCTGGCTACCGACCAGCATGAACAGCGGATCGATGCCCCAGCAGCCGATTACCGGCACAGATTCGCCCTTCTCCCACGCCCGCGTGATGTGCAGGCGCGCGTCCTTGCCGGGCGAAAGATAAAGCCCCGCATGGTTGCGGTCCTGTATCATCATCCGATAGGTGCCGATGTTGAGATAACCGGTCGCCGGATCGCGGGTAATGACGGCGTCGCAGGTGCCTGCATAATTGCCGCCATCGAGCGGCCAGTGGCGCGGGATCGGCAGTTTCGTCAGATCGATGTCTTCGCCCGAAATCGTGTTTTCGTAGGCCGCGCAGGCCGACGCCGGGACTTCCTCCGGCAGCGTGCGCTTTTTCATCTTGTCCTTGGTGCGGCGGATGAGTTCGATCGTCGGCGTGTCGGGATCTTCTTCCAGCGACATGGCGATGCGGCGCACGCTGGGACCGTAGACGTTCCACAGATGCTTGATGCCCAGCGTGTTTTCGTGTGGACCGTCCGGCGCGGTGAAGAGCACGGTTGGCGACGGCTTCTGCTTGGCGACGAGGTAGCCGATAGCGCTCATCTCTTCCTCAATATGCACCGGCTTGTCGACCGTGACCATTTCGCCGATCTCCTCGGCCTTGGCGAGCCATTCGCGCAGGTCCTGGATCGGCTTGTAGTTGGAGCGGGGGCTTGTATCGTCGGCCATCGGCGTTTCCTCGAAATTCGGCGTTTGCGCCGGACCGGCAGGGACCGGTCCCTTTCGCGCCCCTTATGACGCGGAAACGGCGAGGGGAAAAGGGGCCGGGGCCGCCAGCATCGAAACGCCGCGGCTTGCAGAACGCGCGGCAAACGGGTTCAATCGCCGCAGGGAAGAAATCCGGGGGAAGCGCCAGCCATGGCCGATAAGACGTTCGATTACGTGATCGTTGGCGCAGGCTCTGCCGGCTGCGTGCTCGCCAACCGGCTGAGCGAGGACGGCAGCGCCAGCGTGCTGCTGCTGGAGGCCGGCGGGCGCGACATCAACCCGTTGATTTCCATACCGCTCGGCATGGGGAAAATGCACCAGTACCAGATGCACGACTGGGGCTACGAGACCGATCCCGTCCCGAACCTCAACAACCGGCGGCTCGAGGCCATGCGCGGCAAGGTTCTGGGCGGATCGTCGGCGGTCAATGTCATGGCTTACACGCGCGGCCACCCCAAGGACTTCGACCGCTGGGAGCGGATGGGAGCAAAGGGCTGGTCCTATAACGACGTCCTGCCCTATTTCCGCCGCTGCGAAACCTTCGAGGGCGGGACGGGCGAGAGCCAGTATCGCGGTGCGCACGGCCCGCTCGGCACGCAATACGCCCGCACGCCGGACCCGCTCTATCCGGCCTGGACGGAAGCCGGACGCAGCCTCGGCTATCCGGTCAACGAGGATTACAATGCCGGCGAACAGGAAGGCTTCGGCCGCGGCCAGTACACGATCCGCGACGGCCGCCGTTCTTCCACCGCCCGCGCCTTCCTGCGTCCGGCGAAGGACCGCAAGAACCTGACGGTCATTACCGGCGCGCACACCAGCCGAATCCTGACAAGCGGCACGCACGCAAAGGGCATCGAATACGAGAAGGATTCGCTGACCCATACCGCCCATGCCGCGCGCGAGACCATCCTTTGCGCCGGCGCGTTCAATTCGCCGCAGATTCTGATGCTTTCGGGCATCGGGCCAGCCGGGCATTTGCGCGAGATGGGGATCGATTGCATCGCCGATCTGCCGGTCGGCAAGCATCTGCAGGATCATCTCGGCATCTGGATCACCTATTCGCGCAGGGAGCCGGGTGCATTCCATCGCGAAATGCGTTTCGACCGCATGGCGGTCAGCATGCTGCAGGCGTATTTCTTCGGAACCGGGCCGGGCACGGTTGTCCCGGGCGGCTTGCATGCTTTCGTGCGCACCGATCCGTCGCAGGAAGTTCCCGACATCGAATTCATGTTCCATTCCGTGCCGCCGTCGACGCGGCTGTGGTTTCCCGGCGTCGTCGCGCCCTACAAGGATGGCTACGGCATACGGCCGACGCTGCTGCATCCGCACAGCCGCGGCGAAATCCTGTTGCGATCCGCCGATCCGAAAGCGCATCCGCGCATCGTTTTCAATTTCTTTTCAGATCCGCGCGACCTGCCGAAATTGCGCCAGGGATTCAAACTCGCACGCGAAGTCGGTGAGGCCGAAGCGATGGCGCCCTACCGCGAGAAGGAAATCTCGCCCGGTCCCGATTGCAGGACCGACGACGAGATCGACGCATTCATCCGCCGCACGGCGCTGACAGCGCATCACCCCGCCAGCACCTGCAAGATGGGCTCGGACGAAACCTGCGTCGTCGATCCGCAGTGCCGCGTGCGCGGGATCGAAAACCTGCGCGTGGTGGATGCCTCGATCATGCCCGACCTCGTATCCGCGCATATCAACGCGGCAACGATCATGATTGCCGACAAGGCCTCGGATATTATTCGCGGCGCGCAGTGAAATCGTCATCCCGGCCGAAGCGAAGGGCCAGGACCTTCAACCGCAACAGGCCGGCCGCGGATACATGCTTCGCATGTTCCGGCAGATACTCACGCGATGACATTCACGCGCTGCCGAAACGTTCCCTGTCGTGCGGAGCGGTGAAATCGGCGGGAACGCCCTTGGGGATGATGCCTGTCGGGTTCACATCCGTTATGGAATAATAATTGGCGACGTAATTGCGCGGGCTCACGGTTTTCGCCACGCCTGGCTGGCTGTAGAGATCGCGCGTATAGTTCGACAGGTTGGGCATGTCGGCGATGCGGTTGCGATTGCATTTGAACAGCGAAAAATACGCCACGTCGAAGCGCACCAGCGTGGGGAACAAACGCCAGTCGGCTTCCGTAATGCGATTACCCGTCAGATAGCGCAGCCGCGCAAGCGTGTCCTCGATTTCGTCGAGCGTGCGGAACAAGCCGTCGTAGGCCGCCTCGTAGGCTTCCTGCGTCTTGGCGAAGCCGGCGCGGTACACGCCGTTGTTGACGTTGTGGTAAATTTTCTCGTTCCATGCATCGATTTCGTTGCGCAGTTCAGGCGGATAGAAATCGGTGTTGTCGCCGGTCAGTCCGTCGAAGGCATGGTTGAGATTGCGGATGATTTCCGAGGATTCGTTATTGACAATACGGCTTGTCTTTTTGTCCCAAAGAACCGGCACGGTCACTTTGCCGGTATAGTCCGGCTGGCAGTGCGTGTAGACCTGATGCAAGTGACGGAAACCGTGCAGGCTGTCCTCGCCCGTCTCGGGAAAACGCGCGTCCGCTCCGAATGTCCAGCCCTGCCGCCGATCGGTTGGCAGCGTATAGTCGACGGTTATCAGGTCTTCCAGCTTCTTGGCGGCGCGATAGAGCAGGGTGCGGTGCGCCCAGGGACAACCCAGCATGACATAGAGATGATAGCGCCCCGCTTCGGCTTTGAAGCCGGAAGAGCCGTCCGGAGTGATCGTATCGCGAAAGGCGCTGTCGGCACGCAGGAACTCGCCGGTCTTGCCGGTCTCCTGCGGAAGCCTGCCGTCTTTCCACTCGCCATTCTGCAAATAGCCCATTGCGGCGCTCCCTTGTCTGTCAAATCCGGGTTGAGGATAGACCAGATCGGGTTATTGCGACAGCGCCGGAACCGTCGATGATGGCGATTGGATTTGCCTTTGAACTTTGGCCGGGGGAATATGCGGAACGCGGGGTCCGCCCGGATAGCGAAAGGAAACGCCTGCACCGTGCTAGATTCGATCGCACAATCCTATTCTCCCGCCGCCGGGCTCGACGGCGAATGGACGGCGCAGGAAGAAGCGCTGATCCGTGAGGCCGCGCGCCTCGCCCCGGTGCTGCGCGAACGCGCGCGCGAAGCGGAAAAGCTGCGCCGCATTCCGGACGAGACGGAAGCGGATTTCCGCAAGGCGGGTTTTTACAAGCTGTACCAGCCGCGCCGTTTCGGCGGCTACGAGATGCGCTACGGGCTGCATACGATGCTTGCGGCGCAGGTCGCGCGCGGCTGCGCCTCAAGCGGCTGGGCGCTCTCGGTCACCGGCTGCCACAGCTGGATACTGGGCATGTACGAGGAACGGGCACAGGCCGACGTGTGGGAGAGCGATCCCGAAGCGACTATCGCCAGTTCGTTTCTAGCGGCGAACGCTCGCGCTGTGCCCGTCGACGGCGGTGTGCAGCTCAACGGGACCTGGCGATTTTCATCGAACGTCGACAATTGCGGCGCGATCATGCTGCAGATCATGGTTCCCCAGGGCGAAGGGCAGATGAAGCAGTATTTCGCCCTGCTGCTGCGCGGCCAATACGAGATCAAGGACAACTGGAACGTCATCGGCCTCGCTGCTTCCGGCTCGAACGATGTGATCGTCAAGGACGCGTTCGTGCCGCACCACCGGCTGCTGGATATCATGACCACGCGCGACGGCGCGGCGCCCGGAGCAACAGCCAACGCTCACTATCTGTACCGCATGCCGCTGTTCGCCCCCTTCGCGCATTCGCTCGCGGGCCCGGCGCTGGGCGCGGCGCTTGGCGCCATCGAGTTCGTCGCCGACGGACTGGCGGACAAACGATCCGTCGCCAACGTACGCCTTGCCGAACAGCCTGCGATCCAGATGCGGCTAGGCGAGGCGACGGCTCACGTCAATGCAGCATTTGCCCTGCTGGCGGTGGACAGGTCCGAGATCAACCGCATGGCGCAGGCCGGACAATTGCCCGATTACCAAACCCGCGCGCGCTGGCGCTTGAATACGGGCTTTGCCGTGAAGCTCTGCGTGCAGGCCATGGAATGCCTGCTGCCCGTCACGGGCGGGCGCGGGCTCGAGCTGGCGAGCCCGGTGCAGCGCGCCTGGCGCGACGTGCATGCGGTGGCGCAACATATAGCCCTGGTCTGGGACATGCAGACGACGAGTTACGGCGCGGTGCGGCTCGGCGGCCGGGCGCTCGATCCGCGGCTGTAAGAGCGTCATCCCGGCCGGAGCGAAGCGGAGAGCCGTGATTTTCCGGGAATAGAAAAATACGAGGGAGAAGACTGGCCAAATGACCGTATCGAAAATCGAACTTGGCGACGGCGCCATCGATATTCACGCCCATATCCTTGTGCCGGACGTGCACAAGTTCTGCCGTCCGCACAGTCTGCCGACACTGCCGCTGAAGGACCCGGGGCTGACCGAAGAACAGCGCGCACAGGCGCTCGAGCGGCACAATCGCATGGTCGATACGCAATACGATGTCGAGGAACGCCAGCAGCGCATGGACAAGGCCGGCGTCGCGATGCAGATCCTCACCGTGTCGACGGTGCATCAGACGCATGACTGGGCGAGCCCGGAACAGATCGAGGAATTCGAGCGCAAGTCGAACGATCATATGAGCGCGGTCGTGAAGAGATATCCCGGCCGTTATCGCGGTATGGGCGGCGTGCCGATGCACGATACGAAAAAGGCTGTCGCCGAGGCCGAGCGCTGCATGGGGGAACTGGGACTTTCCGGCATCCAGATTGCAAGCTTCGATGGCGGCCGTGAAGTCGGCGATCCGGTGCTGCATCCATTCTGGGCCAAGTGCCAGGAGATGGATGCGGTCGTCTACATCCATCCGCGCGGCAATCGCGGCGAGCGCTTCCTGCGCAATTACATCTGGAATTCAATCGGCCAGTCGTTCGAGGAATCGATGGCGCTGGCGTCGTTGATGTACGAGGGCGTGCTCGACAAATATCCGGACCTGAAAATCTGCGTCTGCCACGGCGGCGGCTATTTCCCCTATAATCTCGGCCGCATCAACCGGAACTACCGCGAAAAGCTTGGCCAGGCTTCGGCACTCCCGCGCACGCCGGCGGAGTTCCTGCGCGCGCTGTGGTATGACTCCTGCGTTTATGACGAAGACGTACTGCAGCGGCTCGTGGAGATCGTCGGCGACGACAGAATCGTCATGGGATCGGATTATCCTGTCGGCAATCCCGATCCCGTAAGCTTCATCAGAAATTGCAGGTTTACGCCCGATACCGAAAACAAGATCCTGCGCGACAACGCCATAAATCTGTTCGACCTTTAAGCGCGACTTCGCTGCGCAGAGCATGGCGATCATGAGGAGGAAGCGATGAAGATTTGGCCGGTGAACTGCTGGTACGTTGCGGGGTTCGCTTCCGAGATCGACGACGGACTTGTCGCACGGACCTATCTCGATCAACCCGTTATCATCTGGCGCGACAGCGACGGAAAGGCTGCTGCGCTTGAAGACCGCTGCCCGCACCGGCTTGCGCCGCTATCGACCGGCAGGGTGGCGGACGGGACGATTGAATGCGGCTACCACGGCCTGCGCTTCGACCGCAGTGGCTCCTGCGTATTTGTTCCCGGTCAGGGCAACACGCCGAAGGGAACAGGGGCGAAGGCGTTTCCCGTTTCCGAGAAACATACGTTGCTGTGGATATGGCTTGGCCCGGCCGATCTTGCCGACGAAAGCCTGATTCCCGACCTGCATTGGCTCGACAGCCCCGGCTGGGAAGTCGCCCGTGGCTATCATCGTTTCGAATGCGACTACCGGCTCATCAACGACAATCTGCTCGACCTCTCGCACGAGACATATATTCACAAGCACACGATCGGCAATCGTGCTGTGGCCGATGCGCCTGTGATGCCGAAAGTGATCGACGGGCGCGTGGTGCGTGCGCACCGGGAAATGCCGGATATCGAACCGCCGCCAATGTTTGCAGCCGTCCTTGGCAGCAAGGGCAATATCAACCGCTGGCAAATCGCCATATACATGCCGCCGGGCATCAACATGACGGAAGCGGGCTTTCATCCCGTCGGCAGTCCGCGCGAGAGCGCTTTCGTGCATCGCCCGCTGCACCTGATCACACCGGAAACCGAACATACGAGCCATTATTTCTGGGGCGTGCCGCGCAACTTCCGTCTCGGCGAGCCGGACATCACCGAGACCATGCGCAAGAGCGTGTTCCGCACCTTCGACGAGGACAAGGCTCTGGTGGAAGCGCAGGACAAGCGGCTGCAAGCCGCGGGCATGCCGCAGATCCCGCAACTGGCAGTCAATGTGGATGTCGCTCCCGTGCAGGGGCGGCGGCTGCTGGCCGCAATGATCAAACGCGAGGCGGACGATCCCCGCGCCGTGCATCCGCCGGCGCAGCTTGCCAGTGACGAAGGCGTGACGATGCCGCCGGCGCAGGCGGCGGAATAGACATCGCACGCGCCGGAGCGTTCACTCGCCCCATTCTTCGGTAAGCAGATCAAGCCGGCGCAGGACATCCCGGTCCGTTGCAATGAACAGCCGCGCCTGGTTGCTGCCGGCCTTGTGCGAGTAGAAGTTGTTGCGCGGCAGCGAGAAAACGTCGCGCGGACCCCACGACAGTTTCTCGCCGCCAACCGTGCTTTCGCCCTCGCCGCCGACTATGGCGCAAACAGCGTTGGCGCTGGAGCGGAACGGAATGGTTTGCTGGCCCGGGTCGAGTTCCACCAGATAACAATCGAGGGAGAACATGACCGGCCCGCCGTCGAGCGGGTTGGAATAGCGGATGCGGCGCGCGCCGTCGCGGTCCGGTGGGGCAGCGGCGACGGCGGCAGCGGCCTGCGCATAGGGATAGCGGAACAGAGGCGAACAGGCCGCGCCAGGGCGATCCCCGGTCGACGCGGCAACAGGTGTAAGACCGGGATAGGCGAAAGCCTCGTCCGGCGTTACTGCAGGCACGTTGTTGCCCGGTCCGGGCTGAAACCTGTCGGTGCCGAAATAGCGATGCAGCGAAGCATCCAGCACATCGAGCCAGACGATCGTATCGTCTCCGCGATGAATGTGCTCGTGCCAGCACCAGCCCGGCGTCGTGACGAGATCGAATTCGTCCATGACGCATTCTTTGCCGTCGACCTTGGTGACTGCGCCGGAGCCTTGCAGCACAAAGCGCAACGCATTCATGGAATGGCGATGCGGCCGCGCGGTCTCGCCGGGCTTGAGGATTTGCAGACCGGCGTTGAGATTGAGGGTCGTGCCGGCCTGCCCGGCGACCTCAGGCGAATGAGGACTGACGAGCGACAGCACGCGCCTCTCGATGGCGCGTGTGTCGCGCAGGGCCAGCGCCTGCTCTATTGCCGGCTGCAGATCACCCCAGCGCCACAGATGCGCGCGCTCCGGTCCATCACCCCGGGTATTATGCGCCGCGCGGTTTTCCCACAGCGGGCTGACGTGAACCTTGTTCCAGGCGGCGGAGACGGCCGCATCGTTCGAAGCCAGTTCGCTCATACCCTACTCCGGCAGATGGCGGCCATTCTGAAAAAAGGCTGCGGCCCTGTATGCGCAAGGCCGCTGCGGATTTCACTTCTTTTTCTTTTTGGCGTCGGCAGGAACCGCGATTGCTTCTTTCACCTTGGCGATCAGTCCGGGTGAGGCTTTCACGGTTTCGTCGACGATCTTTGCAAGTTCCGCACCGGAATTGTAACGGATGTCGAGACCCTGCTTGTCGGTTTCGGCGATGAAGGCTTTGTCCTTGTTGGTTTCGTCGAAGGCCTTGCGCAGGATCGCAACGCGGTCTGCCGGCACGCCTGGAGGGGCCAGATACATTCGGCCGACATCCACCGGCAGCGAAATGAAGCGCAGGATCTGCTTCTTGTCCTTGTCGTCGGTGAGTTCCGTCAGCAGTGGCACATCCGGCAACAGCGGATCGCGCTTCGCGCCGACCTGCGCGATCACGACGATCTTCTTGTCCTTGACCCACTCGGGGTGTTCACGCGGTACGGAGGAATAGCCCTGCCCGCCGCGGCCCGACACTTCGCCGCGTTCCATCGCAACGTCGATATCGATGCTTTTCTTGTAGCCGGTTACGATCTTGTATTTCGTGCCGAGGACGCGGTTGAGCGCATTGGCGTAAAGATAGGTTGCCGAGCCCGTGCCGGTCGCGCCGGTGGTCACTTCCTTCTTTTTCAGATCATCGACCGACTTCACGCCTGCGGTGTGCCACACCATCATCGCCAGATTGCTGATGCCAACGGTGCCGATGTAGTTGAACTTCGAGGCGTCGAAGCGAACGCCGCGGCCGTCGACAACCTGATGCATCGGAATTGTATAGCCAATGGTGGCGATTTCGGTGCCGTCTTTCGCCGCCTGATTGTACATGTAATTGGCCGCGCGGGTGTGCCCGCCGCCCGGCATGTTCTTGACCACGATCACCGGATTGCCCGGAATGTATTTGGGCATGTGCCGCGCCAGCGAACGCGCCGCGGCGTCGAAGGACCCGCCAACACCTGTGGAGGTGATGAGACTGATCGTCTTGCCCTTGTAGAAATCCTCGGCATACGCTGCACCGGCCAGGACCGGCAATGCGAGAAAGGCGGCGCCAAGCAGCGCTTTGGCCAGATGGATGGGTTTCATGAAATCCTCCGCTGGATTGCTTTTTCTGGTTCCGGCGCGCGTTGCCGCGCAGACACGGCCGGTTTGGAGCGTGAAATCGGCACCCATTGCGCCGATCCGCTCTATCGCAATGATCGGCTTTGGGCGTGGCGCTGTCAACGCTTGGGGTATTGAACCGGAGGCGCATCGGCCGGCTGGATATGCACTCACCGCGTGATTCCATCGGTTCGCGCCAAAATGTCCGTTGCTGTCATTAATTCGACGGCAAACCCAAAATCTCGCGCGCTTCTTTTGGCGTCGCCGGCTCGAAGCCGAGGTCACCCATCACGCGCACGCCCTTCTCCACAAGCGCGGCGTTGCTGGGCGCGAGTTCGCCGCGGCCGAGATACAGATTGTCTTCGAAGCCGACGCGGCTGTGGCCGCCGAGAATCATCGCCTGCGCCAGCATGGGGAATTCGTCGCGGCCGATGCCGAAGGCGGCCCATTCCATGTCCGGCGGCAGCAGGCCGCGCATGTAAAGCATGGTCTCTGCGCTCGCGCTGGCGCCGAAGCTGGCGCCCAGCACGATCTGGAAAAACGCCGGCGTGCGGATCGCGCCGCTCGCCATCATGTGTTTGGCCAGATGCAGGTCGCCTGTGTCGAAAATCTCCAGCTCCGGCGTGACGCCAGCGTCGTAGATAAGTTGCGCCATTTCGCCGATCATCTCGGGCGAGTTGACGAAGGCGCGCGTACGGAACCACATTGTGTTGAAGTCGAGCGAACAGATTTCCGGTTTCAGTTCGACCACATGCGCAACGCGCTCGACAGCGCGGCGCATGTTGCTGCCGGGACCGGCTTTCGACGGATCATTCTTGTCCGGCGCGAACATCGCGCCGTCGCCGGTGGAGAGATTGATGATCACGTCGACGCCGCTGTCGCGAATGCGCGCGACGATCTCGCGAAACAGATCGACGCGCATGCTGCCGGCTTTCGTTTCCGGATCGCGCGCATGCAGGTGCACGATCGCCGCGCCTGCCTTCGCCGCGCCGATGGCCGAATCGGCAATTTCCTTCGGCGTTACCGGTACGTTCGGATTTCGCCCCGTTACCGGCGCTCCGCCGGTGACGGCGCAGGTCAGGATGCGTTTGGTCATGGCCTTGCCTTCTCAGAAGTCGTTGGCCGCTGCCAGCGGTGCTTTTCCGCGGATCAGGTCCGCGGCTTTTTCGCCCATCATCAGCACGGCGGCGTTGATATGCGCGGTTGGTATGCTGGGGAAGGCGGAAGCATCGACCACACGCAGCCGCTCGGTTCCCTTCACACGCAGCTCGGGATCGAGCACCGGGCCGATAGGGCACGAGCATGCCGGATGATGCACGGTGAGCGCGGACTTGCGGATCCAGTCTTCGATGTCGGCGTCGCTCTCGATTTCCTTCGGCGGACCGAACGCCTTGCCGCGATAGGGGTCGATGGCCTTGTGGCTCGCCAGATCCAGCGCCTGCCGCGCGATGCGCAGAAGCCGCGGCATGTCGTCGGGGTGGTCGAAAAAATTGAAGCGGATGCGCGGGGCCTCGTCCGGCCTGTTCGAGCGAAGCCGCACCGTGCCGCGGCTCTTGGGCTGCAGCAATGTCGGGCGGATGGCGAACGTGTCTTCCAGCATGGGCTGAATGCCGGGAAACCATGGGCGTGCATCGGGCCGCGTCATGCGGAAAATGAACTCGCCGTCCGGCACGTCGAGTCCGGCTTCGGATTTGATGAAGGCGAACAATGGGCCGGGCAGGCGCGTGGCCGGCCCGGAGCCCATGAAATAGGCCTGCAACATGGCAAGGCCGATGCGGTCGAAACGCAGCAGTTGCGCGAAGTCGCCCGGGCTGCTGCGTGTCCAGCTTATCCAGGCGGCGATGTGATCTACGAGATTATCGCCAACGGGCAGATCGGCAATCGTATCAATCCCCATTTCCTTCAGATGATCCGCGTGGCCGATGCCTGACAGCATCAGCAATTGCGGCGTATTGAACGCGCCTGCGGCCAGTATCACTTCCTTGTCCGCATGGGCAATGCGGGTCTGCCCGTCTTTCACATACTCGACACCCGTCGCCGTTGTGCCGTTCATGACGACACGGCTGGTCAGCGCGCCGGTTTCCAGCGTCAGGTTGGAGCGGCCGATCACGGGCCTGAGGTAGGCAGTTGCAGACGAATAACGCTTGCCGTCGCCAATGGTGCACTGGATGCGGCCGAAGCCTTCGTGCTGCGCGCCATTGAAATCCTCCGTTACCGGAAAGCCCTTGTCCTTCGCGGCCGCCATCCAGGCGTCGAACAACGGATCCTGCGCGCGCGACCATGTGGTTTTCATCGGCCCGGCGCCGCCGCGCCAGGTATTCTCGCCGTCTTCCCATGCTTCGCCACGCTTGAAGTAAGGCAGCACCTCCGCATAGGACCAGCCGGCTGCGCCTTCGCGAACCCAGCGGTTGTAGTCGTTCCTGTCGCCACGCGTGTAAGCCATGACGTTGATCGAAGACGAGCCGCCCAGCACCTTGCCGCGCATCGCCTCGATCTCGCGATTGTAGAGGCCGGGTTCGGGCTCGGTGTCGAAGCCCCAGTCGTGCAGGCGGTACTGATGTATCTTGCCAACGCCGATGGGAATGTGGATGAGCGGATCGCGATCCTGCCCGCCAGCTTCGAGCAGCAGAACGCTCGCGCCGCCATCCTCCGTCAGGCGATTGGCGAGAACGCACCCCGCCGATCCCGCACCCACAACGATGTAATCGTAACGTCCCGTTTCAGCCATGCGCTTTGCGCCTCCCCGTTTGCAGCCTCAATGGTCTGGCCGCTCGTTGTTGTTCGGCCGCCGGTCGCCCTGCATCCAGCGCGCCAGTTCGTCATGCGCGACGCTTTTCTGCCAGGCGTCGATTTTCGCAACATTCGGCGGGTCAATTGTAAACTCGACAGTCAGCCCGTCCGGGCTCGGCACATAAAGCGACGTACAATAGCCGTGATCGATCACGCGAAGTTCGTGCCCTGCCGCCTTAATCCGCGTTTGCAGTTCCTCGAATGTAGCGTTGTCAACCTTGAAGGAAATGTGCTGGCCGCGATCCGGGCTCTGGCATTTGAGTTGTTCGTAGGCCCCGTCGTCGGCATATTGAAAAAACGCTATCGCGCCGCCATCGCCGAGGGCGAAGAAAGTGTGGCAGAATTCCACCTCGCGCCCGAGCACACGGTGGTGGCCCTTCTCGCACCATGTCGCGACCAGCGGAATGCCGAGCACATCCTCGAAGAACTGCCGGTTGATTTCCTGATCTTTCACGACGAAAGCATAGTGATGCAAGCGCTCCGGCGCACGCGCGAGCAGCTTCGCCGATTTGCCTGGTGCTTCGCGATTTGCATTGCCGTCCATGGCGTCCTCCAATGTGCGGCGCCCGATCCTACGGAACGAATATCACCGAGCCTGCAGTCTTGCGTGCTTCGACGTCGCGATGGCCTTGGGGCAAATCGCGCAGAGCATATTCATGTCCGATGGTGATCTTCACTGCGCCGGATCGCATTTTTTCGAACAGGCTTGCAGCGCTCCGGCGGCGAATTTCGTCGCTCGTTTGATAATGCTTCGTCGTCGCGCGATGCAGATAGATCGACTTGACGCTGCCATCCTCGATCGGTTCGAACGGCGGCGGGTCGCCGGACGAATTGCCGAAGGCGACGACAAGCCCGCGCACTTTCACCGCTTCCAGCGAGTCGGCCCAGCTGTCCTTGCCGATGGAATCGTAGACGACGTCGACGCCCCTGCCGCCGGTGATGCGCTTGACTTGTTCCGCCACGTTCTGGCGCGGCGCGACGATGACGTGCGTACAGCCATTGGCCATCGCCAGTTCCGCCTTGGCGTCGGTGCTGACCGTCCCGATAACCGTTGCGCCGAGCGACTTTGCCCATTGGCAGGCGATGAGGCCGACGCCCCCGGCTGCCGCCGTCAGAAGTATCGTCTCGCCCGCCTGAAGCTTGTGGGTGCGGTTGAACAGATACTCGACTGTTGTGCCCTTGGTGAAGGCGGCCGCCGCCGTCTTGTCGTCGAGCCAGTCCGGAATTTTTACGAGCCCGTCGGTCGAGCGGATGCGCGCCTCGCAATACGAGCCAGGCCTGTCGCCGCTGGCATAGACCACGCGGTCGCCGATAGCGAAATCCGTTACGCCTGGCCCGACGGCTTCGATAACGCCCGCGCCTTCGAGGCCCGGAACGGCCGGCAAAGGCAGCACGGCGTGATGGCCCTCGCGCATATAGATGTCGGCAAAATTCATGCCCACCGCCGTATGCCGGATCAGCGCCTGCCCCGGCCCCGGTTCGGGCACGTCGATTTCTTCCCACCGGAACACCGATGCATCGCCATAGGCGTGCATCACCTGCGCATGCGTCTTCACCGCTTCCTCCGTAATTTCGTTGCAGCCTACATCTTTTGCATGGCCGCGCAAACGGCATAGACTGCCTCCAAACTGCGGGAGGACGACATGGCCGATACGACCCAGCCGCCGAAGACCGATCCTCAATGCGTCGACGGGGAATGGCTGGCGCGTGCGCGAGAAGCGGAAATCCTCGAACCGGATCTGCCGATTATCGACCCGCACCACCACCTGTGGGATCGCAGCTACCGCTACATGCTGGACGAATTGCTCGCCGATACGAACGCAGGTCATAACATCCG
>JBFWRC010000018.1:0-94122 GCA_050249115.1 Beijerinckiaceae bacterium | reverse complement strand
GAAAGCCCGCGCGGCCCGGTTATGATCGATCCGAAAGAGCGCGACATTGTACAAAACGTCTATCTGCGCAAAGTCGAGCGCAAGGACGGCAAACTGGTAAATGTTGACTTCTATACCGCGCCAATGGTCAAAGACCCTTGGAAGGAAGATCACCCGGCCAAGTAACGGCGGGAGCGGTCTGGGGAACGCAGGAAAGCTCCGTCGCGGACATGCGTGGCGGAGCATCGAATATACGTCTGGCGCATACCTGGGGGACTTGGTCCCAGGTCGCCGGAAGCCTGGAGGGGGCGATTACGAATGCAGGCTATTACGATCCTGCTTGACGGTCTGGCCTACGGAATGGTGCTATTTATCATTTCCGTCGGCCTTACCGTCACGATGGGGCTGATGCGCGTGGTCAATCTGGCCCACGGCGCATTTGCCATGATGGGCGGCTACGTCTCCGTCGGCATCACGAAATGGCTGCTCGGCTTCGCCGGCGGCGACAATGCATCCGGTTCAGCCGAAATCTGGGCCTTTGTCGGCGGCGTCGTTTTCGCCACGGCAATCGTCTCGCTGCTCGGCGCCATTTGCGAATTCACGATATTCCGGCCGCTCTACCGCAAGGGCGAACTGGCGCAGGTTCTGATGACCATCGGCATGGTGTTCGTCGCCGTTGCAGCCATGAGCTTCATTTACGGCCCCAAACCATACCCGGCGCCTTTGCCTACCGCGCTCGACGAACTGGTCAGCATTGGCTACCGCCAATATCCGCTCTACCGTCTGTTTCTGATAGCGGTCGGCGCGATCATGGCCGTCGGGTTGTGGTTGCTGATCGAACATTCTTTGTTCGGGGCCCGTCTGCGCGCCGCTGTCGACGATCCGGAAATGGCGCGCTCGCTTGGCATCAACGTCAACCTGCTCTTCACACTGACCTTTGTCGGCGGCTGCGCGCTGGCTGCGTTTGGCGGCGCCGTCGGCATCGGCTTTCTGCCGCTCGATCCGGAATACGCCCTGAGGAACCTCGTCTATTTCCTCGTTGTCGTCGCGGTCGGCGGCATGGGCAGCTTCCGGGGCTCTCTCGTGGCCGCCCTGGCCATCGGCATCATTCAGACCATCGGCACCTACCTGTTACCGGAAGTCGGTTCCTTCCTGCTGTGGTTTCTGGTCTTCGCCCTCCTGCTGTGGCGCCCGCACGGGCTCATTCCACCGAAGAACGTATCATGAGCGACACGACACGACAGACGGGGACAGCCCCGCTCGCCGGACGCTTCGATATCGGCAATGTCTGGCATCTTCTGCCCTGGGTCCTGGCCCTGGCGTTCTTTTATCACCAGTACACGTTCGACGGCGGCTATCTCGGGCTCGGCCGGACAGTGCTGATCGCCGTTCTGTTCACGCTGTCCGTCGATCTAGCTCTAGGCTATGCGGGTATCGTGACGCTTGGCCACGCGGCATTCTACGGCTTTGCCGCCTATGCCGCCGGAGCGCTGGCAGCCAAGCTGGGGCCGGATTATCCGGCACTCAAGGACCCGATCATCGGATTGCTTTTCGGTACGGCTTTGGCGGCGTTGCTTGGCTTCATCACCGGCATGCTGATCCTGCATACCGAAGGCGTCACCATCATGATGCTGACGCTGGCGATTGCCGAAATCCTGCGCCAGATCGCCAACCAATGGCGCAGCGTGACCGGGGGCGACGACGGTCTGTCCGGCATACGGGTCACTGAACTGTTGGGCGTCTGGCGGTTCGATCTGTATGGAAAGACCGCCTTCCTTTATTGCCTTGCGGTTCTGTTCGTCTGGTTCCTGATTTCCTGGCGTGTTGTGCATTCGCCATTCGGACGCTCGCTCGACGGCATCCGCCAGAATCCGCGCCGCATGCGCGCCATTGGCACTCCCGTGTGGTGGCGTCTTGTCGCCATGTACACGATTTCCGCGGCCATGGCGGGTTCAGCCGGCGCTCTCGATGCGCAGACGACGCGTCTTGTCGGGCTGTCGGTGCTTGACCTGCTGAAATCCGGCATCGTCGTTGTGATGCTGGTGCTCGGTGGCGAACGGCGGCTCTACGGCGCGTTCATCGGCGTATTGCTCTACACGGTGATCGAGCATTACGCGTCAGAGAAAGACCCGTTCTACTGGCAGTTCTTCATCGGGATACTGCTGATGGCGCTGGTGCTGTTCTTCGAGGGCGGGATCATGGGTATTATTGATCGCTTCTGGCCCGGACGGCGCAAAGCCAAATCGGAAGGAGGCGCGCCATGAGCGAAGCCGCCACTACCGCTGCGCCGCAGCAGGCAAAGGCAGCGCAGTCAGTCCTTTCTGTGCGAAACCTGTGCAAGAACTTCGGCGCGCTTGCCGTTACGCAGAGTGTCAGTATCGATCTGGCGCCAGGCGCCCGTTTCGGCCTGATCGGCCCCAATGGGGCCGGCAAGACGACGCTGGTCAATCTCCTGACGGGGATGCTGACTGCCGATTCCGGCACGATCACCCTGAACGGCGAGCGCATCGAGCGCATGCGGCCGGAAGAGCGGGTCAAGCGCGGGCTAGTCCGCACACACCAGATCAATACGCTGCTGATGGAAACGAAAGTGCGCGACAATGTCGCCATTGCGGTGGCCGAACGCCTTGGTTTTGCCTGGCGCACGTTGCGTTACGGACGGCAATGGCGCCAGTGCCTGGAAGAGGCCGATCACTATCTGCACGAGATGAATATCGAGGCAGCCGGCGACCGGCTGGTTTCGGAACTGCCCTACGGCCAGCAACGTCTGCTTGAAATTGCGATAGGCCTTTCGCTCAAGCCGAAAGTCCTGCTGCTGGACGAGCCGGGGGCGGGCATTCCATCAACCGATTCCCACATGATCGACGAGGCACTCGACCGTCTGCCGAAGGATATCGCCATCCTGCTGATCGAACACGACATGGATCTGGTCTTCCGTTTCGCCAAGGAGATCACGGTTCTTGTGCTCGGGCAGGTGCTGACCAGCGGCACGCCCCCGGAAATCGCAGCTAATCCGGAGGTCCGGTCGGTCTATTTGGGGCGGAGCCAGCAGGTATGACCAGCGCAATTGCAGTGGACGGCATCGTGGCCGGATACGGTCCGACCATCGTTCTGGACGGTATTTCGCTGGAAGTGCCGCAAGGCGGAACTCTGGCGTTGCTCGGCCGCAACGGCGTTGGCAAGACCACGCTGCTTTGCACGATGATGGGCCTCACGACCCGCCACAGCGGCACGATCACGTTGAATGGCGACCCCATTCAGGACATGCCGACCCATATGCGCAGCCGCAACGGACTGGCGCTGGTGCCGCAGGAACGGCGGATATTTCCATCGTTGAGTGTGCACGAAAACCTGCTGGTTTCGCTGCAGCCGAATGGCTGGAGCGTCGAGCAGATCTATGAATTCTTTCCGGGACTTGCGGCCCGGCGCAACAATGCCGGCAACCAGCTCTCCGGCGGCGAACAGCAGATGCTTGCGGTCGCCCGGGCGCTGGCCGGAGCGCCGAAAGTGCTGCTGCTTGATGAGCCGATGGAAGGCCTCGCCCCGGTCATCGTCGACGCCCTGTTCGACGCTTTCTCGAAAATCCGCGACGACGGCGACATGACCATCATCCTGGTCGAGCAGAAGGTGGACCTGGCGATGGACTTCGCCCGCGACGCCATAATCCTCGACCGTGGCCAGGTCGTGTATCGCGGGACAACCGAGGCGCTGAAGGCCGACGAAGCTGCCCAGCACGCCTATCTCAGTGTCGGCGCGGAAGCCCATTGAGCGAAGCCGCGCAAACCGTCGGGCAGGGGCTTTCGAAAGCGGCTTGGCACAGGTCCAAACCCTTGTCATAAGCGCGTGGCATGCTTGTGCCGGCCGGCGGCCGCTCCGGCGGTCAATCGCGGCAAACCTGTCAAGATAATCGGATTTTTCGGGGAGTTGGAATTCAATGGGTCAATTCGGTATCGGACAGCCCGTCCGCCGCAAGGAAGACGTCCGGCTGCTGACAGGTGGCGGCATGTTTACCGACGATGTCGACGTCGAAGGCGCGCTGCACGCAGCATTTGTCCGCTCGCCCCATGCCAATGCCAAGATTATCGGCGTCGATACGGCAGCGGCCCTGGCGATGCCCGGCGTAGTGGCGGTATTCACCGGCAAGGACGCCGTCGAAGCCGGCCTCGGCCCCTATATCAACGAGGCCAACTACAAGGATCGCGACGGCAAACCGATGCACAAACCGGCGCGGCAGATCATGCCCGTCGACCGGACGCGCTTCGTCGGCGAATGCCTCGCCATGGTTGTTGCGCACACGCACGCGCAGGCGCGCGACGGCGCCGAAGCTGTCGAATTCGATTTCGAACCGGAGGCGGCCATCGCCTCGACTGCAAAAGCCCTGGACACCGATGCGCCCAAGGTCTGGCCGGAATTCGGAACCAACCTCGTCGTCCATTGGGAGTATGGCGAACGCGCCGCGGTGGACAAGAAACTGGCGGCCGCCGCCAGGCGCGTTTCCCTGGACCTCGTCAACAACCGGCTTGTGGTCAGCCCGATGGAACCGCGCGTCGTGACGGCTGTGTATGACAAGGCCGAAGACCATCTCACCATCTATGCACCGAGCCAGGGCGCCAAACGCATGCAGGGCGTGCTGGCCGGCTCAATGCTGCATGTGCCGGAGGAAAAAGTCCGCGTCATATCGAAGGATACCGGCGGCGGCTTCGGCATTCGCAGCAAGATGTATCCGGAAATGGTGATGGTGGCTTTCGCGGCGCGCAAGCTCGGTGCGAACGTGAAATGGAGCGGCGACCGATCCGAAACGTTCGTATCCGACTATCAGGGCCGCGACCAGGTGAACCACTGCGAAATGGGACTCGACGAAAACGGCAAAATCGTTGCGCTGAAAGTCGAGACGCTGCTCAACGTTGGCGCCTATCTTTCCGAAAACGGCGTTCGCCTGCCAATGGAAGGCGGCGGGCGCATCATTCCCTGCATGTACCACGTCGACGATTTCTATTTCTCCGTTAAACCCGTGTTTACCAACACGATCTGTACCGATACCTACCGCGGGGCAGGACGGCCGGAAGCCAATTACATCATGGAGCGGCTGATGGATGCGGCTGCCGAAGCCTGCAATCTCCCGCGCGAGGAAATTCGCCGCCGCAATTTCATCCGCCCGGAGCAGATGCCGTACAAGACCCATCTCGGTTTCGTTATCGATACGGGCGATTTCGACGGCACGATGCAGATGGCGCTCGATGCCGGCGACTGGAGCGGCTTCGAAGCCCGCCGCAAGGAAGCGGCCGCCCGCGGCAAATACCGCGGCATCGGACTGGCGGCGTTCGTTGAAGGGGCCGGCAGCCGGCCGATGGAAGGCATGCGCGTCGTCGTCGACAAGGAAGGCGCGGTGACGCTGTTTGCCGGAACCTATGCGCACGGGCAGGGGCACGAGACCGTCTACGCCCAGCTTGTGAACGAGTTCCTCGGAGTCGATTTCGACAAGGTGACGCTCGTCAACGGCGACAGCGAACTCGCCCCCGAGACCTCGATCGGAACCTTCGGGTCACGCTCGTCAATGGTGGGCGGCATGAGCATCCGGATGAGCTGCGACAATATCATCGTAAAAGGCAAAAAGATCGCCGCGCACCTTTTGCAGACGGACGCCGAGCAGGTGACCTTCGCCGAGGGCGTCTTCAAGGCGCAGACCGCCAGCATTACGTTCGGCGAGGTGGCCGCCGCCGCGCACGATCCGGCCCGACTGCCCGAAGGCATGGAGCCCGGCCTCGACGAGGAAGTGACATATAAAGGCGACAGCGAAAACTTCCCCAACGGCGCGCATGTCGTTGAAGTGGAAGTCGATCCCGATACCGGCGTCGTCGAGATCGTCAATTATGTCGCGGTCGACGATTGCGGCGTCGTACTCAACCCGTTCATCGTCCATGGTCAGGCGCAGGGCGGCATCGCCCAGGGCGTCGGTCAGGCCCTGACCGAGGACGTGGTCTACGACGCGGAGGGCCAGCTGCTGACGGCCTCGTTCATGGACTACGCCATGCCACGGGCTCACCACCTGTCGCATATCGATGGCCATTTCAACATCGTTCCGAGCAAGACCAACCCGCTCGGCGTCAAGGGCGCGGGCGAGGCGGGAGCCACCGGCGCGCCACCGGCAATTGTCGGCGCCGTCGCCGACGCGCTGAAGGACCTCGGCGTCAAACACATCGACATGCCTCTGACCCCCGAAAGGGTCTGGCGCGCGATTGAAAAGGCGCGGTCCGGCAAGGCCGCCTGAAGGGACGCAGTAGCAGGAAGTGCGGAATCGCGATAGAGCAGGGCCATTTCCGGGCCTGGCTTGAAGGTAAGATTTGCAGATCGGACGCATTTGCCGGTATTCCGGCAACGCATGCGCAACACGAGGACATCATGACTGCCATCGTAGACATAAGCGGACGCGAAATTCTCGACTCTCGCGGAAATCCGACGGTCGAGGTCGAGGTCGTGCTGGAAGACGGCTCCATGGGCCGCGCCGCCGTGCCCTCCGGCGCCTCCACCGGCGCGCATGAGGCGGTGGAGCTGCGCGATGGCGACAAGTCCCGCTATGGCGGCAAGGGTGTCCTGAAGGCAGTCGAAAACGTCAATACCGCAATTTTCGAAGCCTTGACCGGTATGGAAGCCGAGGAACAGGCGATGATCGACCAGGTCATGCTCGACCTCGACGGCACTCCGAACAAGGCAAAATTGGGCGCCAACGCTATTTTGGGTGTTTCGCTCGCGGTCGCCAAAGCGGCGGCGGACGCCACGACCCTGCCGCTCTACCGCTATGTCGGCGGCACGCAGGCGCGTGTCCTGCCGGTGCCAATGATGAACATCGTCAATGGCGGCGCCCATGCCGACAATCCCATCGATTTCCAGGAATTCATGATCATGCCGGCCGGCGCTGCCTCCATCGCCGAGGCGGTGCGCTGGGGCGCGGAAGTGTTTCAGGTGCTCAAGGCCGGGCTTAAAAAGGCCGGCCACAATACCAATGTCGGCGACGAGGGCGGCTTCGCACCGAACCTGCCGAGTGCAGAAGCGGCGCTCGATTTCTGCATGTCCGCGATCAGGGAAGCAGGCTTCGAGCCCGGCAAGGACATGTTCCTGGCGCTTGATTGCGCTTCAACCGAATTCTTCAAAAATGATAGCTATTATTATGAAGGAGAAGGAAAAGTAAGGAGCCGGGACGAACAGGTGGCCTATCTCGCCAAACTGGTCGGCGACTATCCCATTGTCTCCATCGAGGACGGCATGGCCGAGGACGACTGGGCCGGTTGGAAAGAGCTCACCAACGCCATCGGCGGGAAGTGCCAGCTTGTCGGTGACGATCTCTTCGTCACCAACGTCAAGCGGCTCAAGCAGGGGATCGACAGCGGCACCGGCAATTCGATCCTGGTGAAAGTGAACCAGATCGGCTCGCTGACGGAAACGCTCTCGGCGGTCGATATGGCGCACCGCGCCGGTTATACGGCTGTCATGTCGCACCGTTCCGGCGAAACCGAGGACGCCACCATCGCCGACCTGGCGGTGGCCACCAATTGCGGGCAGATCAAGACCGGTTCGCTTGCCCGCTCGGACCGGCTGGCGAAATACAACCAGCTTATCCGCATCGAGCAGGAACTGGGTCCGCAGGCGATCTATGCGGGGCGCAGCGCGTTGAAAGCGTTGAAGTAGATCTGTCTCCGGGGCCAGAGCATCGCGCGAAAAAGTGGCCCCGGTTTTTCGCGAATAACGATGCCCCACTATCGGGAATCGATCTGCTTTTGTGCGTTCAAATGATCCCATTCGTACCCACGCTGATCTGGCCGCCGTTTGCGCAATTGGCGATCGGCGCTATCCTCTGGCGCTGCAGACGAAGGCCTGATAAGGGCTGACCTCTACAGCAACCCTTAAGTCAGGCGTCCGCAATGCCAACCCTTTTCGACTCCGTCCGCCTTGGCGATCTCGAGCTTCCCAACCGCATCGTCATGGCGCCCATGACGCGGTCGCGCGCCGATGCGGATGGCGTGCCGCAGCCGTTTGTCAAGGATTACTACGCCCAGCGCGCTTCTGCCGGCCTGATCCTCACCGAAGCGATTTACGTCTCGCGGATGGCGAAGGGCTATGTCCGCACGCCCGGACTGGTCACCGACGAGCAGGTCATGGGCTGGATGCCTGTCACGAAGGCCGTGCACGCGGCCGGGGGGCGAATTTTTGCCCAGCTTTATCACACCGGTCGTGTCGCTCTGCCAGACTTTCTGCCGATGCGGGCGCAGCCCGTCGCGCCGTCTGCCATCGCGATCAAGGGCCAGAACAAGACCGACGATGGGCCGAAGGATTTCGTCGTGCCGCGCGCGCTGGAGACCGACGAAGTGCCGGGCGTTGCGGCAGAGTTCGCTACTGCTGCGGAACTCGCCATTGAGGCGGGATTTGACGGCGTCGAGATTCACGCCGCCTCGGGCTACCTGATCCATCAGTTTCTGGACGCCAGCATCAACCAGCGTACCGACATCTACGGCGGATCGGTGGAGAACCGCGCGCGTTTTCTTCTGCTCGTGGCTGACCGGGTCGCTTCGGCTATCGGCGCCGGGCGGACCGGCCTGAAACTGTCGCCGCGCATCAAGTTCAACGATGTCGCCGAACCGGATGCGGAGGAGATGTACCCGCATCTGGCCCGTGAATTGTCCGGCCTGAATCTGGCGTATGTCCACGGCGCCAAGCAGGGCGGATACGATATCCACACCGCATTCCGCGCCGGATACACGGGAAAATATCTGGCCGGGGCTGGCTTCAACGCCGAAACCGGCAATGTTGCAATTGCGTCCGGCGCGGCCGACGCCATCGTTTTCGGCAAGCCCTATCTGGCAAATCCCGACCTGCCGCGGCGGCTGCAGGAAGGGCTTCCACTGGCCGAAGCCGATCCCAAGACGATCTATTGGGGTGGCGAACAGGGCTACAGCGACTATCCGGCGTACGGAGCTTAGGCGGCGCGCTCTGGCGCTGCCTTGCCGCGGGCAGGCGCGATCCGCACCAGCCCTGACGGAATATCATGGCAGAACGGCCATGATCGGGAAAAGTCCGTTATCCTGCGCCAGGTCAATGAGGAAAAACGCAGGATAGGCGAGCGCAAACAGCAGCGCCTCGAAAAACGTGGCCACGACCGCGGACGGCCTGATCTGGACCCAGTCGACTCCGCGCCAGTTTCGAAATCGTGGAAGAAATCGCGGAACCCGCGCACAATAGGCGATATATGCCTCGCCGAACCGCTCGCGCAGAAGACGCTCCTCCCTGAGCACAAGGGCGTAAAAGACGGCTGCCGTCGGCGCCAGGGTGGCAAGCGCGAGCGTATAACTGCCGCTGGCTGCACCGACGCCGGCCGCTCCGAAAAATGAAAAAACATACAAAGGGTTGCGACATATCGAGTAGGGCCCTGTGTCGACCAACTCGTAATACTTGCGCCCGTCGATGTACAAGATCGCCCACGTCCGTCCGAGCACGGCTATGGCGATCAACGCGGCGCTGATCCAGAAAACGGTCCGGGCTGTCAAACTGTAAGGGTGCCATTTTGGCGCGACCAGCGTCGCGGCCGCGAACAACAAAACGGTAACCAGCGCCAGCAATCCTCGGCGGCTGAAAATTCGAAAGAAAATGGCCCTGCGTCCAAAAAAAGAGTCCGAAACCTTCGCCAATATCCCGAATCTCCGGCCCCTGCAGCGTTATTGCATATAGGAGACGGGCCACTGATGGCAATGCGAAGCGTGGATGCAGTCTGCCGCCCGCTGCGTCCGAAGACCACATGCCGGCGATGGCAATTCCCATTTTGATGGTCTGGCTGAAATCTGCCGTACCGGGAAAGTTCAGGCGCGTCACGCCGGTGGCGCAGCCTTGGCGAAAACGTGTTCGTAACCCGAATCGTTGCAACATTCCGCGCGGGCAGGGGCCTTTGGCGTGGAGATTGAAATGCCAACCAAATTCGCACTCGCGGCTTCTGTGCTGGCGCTGTCGTTCTTGCTTGCCGGCTGCAACCGGACCGACACGCGCCTGGCCGGCGCAGGCGCGGGAGCCGCCGCTGGCGCCGTCATAGCGGGGCCGGTTGGCGCTGCCGTAGGCGGCGTTGCCGGCGCTGTTGCGGGACCGTCGCTGGCGCGAAAATAGCGCGCTGCATTCCGCGAACATGGCGCAGGCCAGGCCCGAAACCCGGCAATCCGCTTATTGTTGCGGGATCTTCGCGTCCCGGATGATGCGCGCAAATTTCTCGCGGTCGGCGCGATACAGCTTTTCAAATTCAGCGGGCGAAGAGGCCACCGGCTCCAGTTCGAATGTGGCGAAACGTTTTTTCATCGCGTCGGTTTCGATGGCCTTTTTCGTCTCGGCATAGAGCTTCTGCACGATGGCATCTGGTGTTCCTTTCGGCAGGAACAGGCCCATCCAGCCGCGGTTTTCGAATCCAGCCAGTCCTTGTTCGGCAAGCGTCGGAACTTTTGGCATCGACTGAGACCTCTGAAGGGTGGTGATGCCGATCGCACGAACGGCTCCAGACTCGATGTGCTGTTTGGTGATCGAGGACGGCACCAGCGCAATCTGGACGTCGTTGCGAAACAGGGACTGGAACAATGGCGCGTCGCCACGGAAGGGCACCATTGTGAATTTCGCACCGGTCGCCAGCTGCAAGAGTTCCATCCCAAGATGGAGCGAATTGCCGACGCCGGTCGAGCCGTAGTTCAAATCGCCGGGTTTCGCTTTGGCGAGCTTGACCAGATCCTGCAGGCCTTTGGCTGGAACCTTCGGATTGACCACCAGCACCGTCGATGTCGAAGCGATCTGCGTGACACGAATGAAATCGTCGTCGGGACTGTAGTTCAGCTTCTTGTAGATCGAAGGCGCAATGGCATGCCCGTTGATATTGAAGAGGATCGTATATCCGTCTGCAGGCGCCTTCGCTACGGAACTCGCGCCTATATTGCCGCCGGCGCCGCCCCTGTTAAGAATGACGAAGCTCTGCCCCAGTTGTTGTTGCAACTGCGCCGCGACAAGGCGTGCGATGCCGTCAGTAGCTCCCCCGGCAGGATAAGGCACGACGACTGTGACAGGGCGCGTGGGCCAGTTCACCTGCTGCGCAGAAGCAGCGGGGCACCACACAGCTGTCAGAGCCGCGGCCGCAGCCACGGAAAATTTCAAGATTTTCATCGTTTCCTCCGGCGGGCAACACAGCTGACACTGCGCAGAACGCAAACGGCAGCCACGTTGTCTTGTGCTGACCGAACCCTCCGGCCGCGGCCGGAAGGTCACCCTCTGGATGTCAATCTGCGCCGGATATTTTCCTGTGGCAAGCCGTACCCTGGGCCACGCATTCACGCCGCGGCGGGTTGTGCCGGCGCCGCAGCCTCGTCCGGCAATTTGCGTGGAAGAAGCGTGACAGCAAGCAGTATCATACCGGCGCAAACCGCGAGGATCTGGAAGAGCCGGTCGAATCCCCAGTTTGCATGGACCCAGGCCACGAAGGGCAGGGTGAGCGACATCACGGTAAAGCTCAATACGTATCGCGCGCCATAAACCTGCGCCCGCAATTCGCTCTTCGCCATGCGGCCGATCAGGTAGTCCGTTATCGGCACCTGGCCGAAAGCGCCGAACATGAACGCGAAGGCCACGATCAGCGCAGGCCAGCCCATGAGGCCGGGCATGAGGCCGAAGAAGACGGTCTGCAGCAGCGCAGCAACCACAAAAACGTTTCGTGGACCGAAACGATCAAGCGTTGCCCCTGTCACCAGTTGAGCCATCGACGACACGGCGAAAACAAGGAAAGCAATCCAGCCGAGCTGCGTTGCCGAGCCAACGATAGAGTGAAGGCGTTCGTCGAACACTTTTGGCAGAATGAAAGTTACCGCCTGAAATATCAGGCTGGAGAGTGCGGCGGTCAGGAATATGATCGCCGAAAGCCTGATTATGAGTTGACGGTCCACGGGAGCGGTTTCGCCACGCGCGGCGAACAGCGCTGCATCGCGGCGCGTGGCGTGCGCGTTGCGCTCGCCAATTTCGCCACGCATTAGCCAGGTGTAGACGATGCCCAGCACAACGCAGATCGCGCCCGGCACGATATAGGCCATACGCCAGCCGCCGTGGTCGATGAAATATCCGGCTACCAGCGCTGCGCAGCCGACGCCCAGATTGCCGAATACCCCGTTGACCGCGATGGTCATGCCGGTGCGCGCGCGCCCTTGCACGAGCAAAGCGAGGCCCACTGGATGGTAAATAGCAGCAAAAATCCCCAGCACGAAAAGGCCGATGGATATCTGCAACGGAGACTGCGCCATCGCGATTGCCATGGACGACAAGCCGAGCCCGAAGAAATAGACGGCCATCATGCCTTCGCGGCTCCAGCGGTCTGCCAGTTTGCCCGCCGGAAGGGAGAACAGGGCAAACGAAACAAATCCCGGCGTCGCGTAGGCTGTCAACTGTGCATAGGAAAGACCCCACTCGCGGCTAAGGGCGAGAGCGGCAACCGTAGCGAAGACCAGCGTGGTCAAATGATCGAAAAAATGGCCGATATTGATGAGCATGACATGGGCCTGTTCCCTTGCCGATGACGGCATTGACTGGCCTTGCGCAACGGGCGTGTGAGTCATGAAGGGTTCCGGTTGATGCGATCTCCGCCTGGTGCGGACGCAGCGATATTCTCACGTCCTCGAGATTCCTGCCAGCGGCCAAAAGGCCCGCGTTCTTCGTTAACGGCGCGGTAACCTTCCTGCGCAATCGTCGGCGCATGGTTATTCGCCGCCGTCTGCGCTCATTCATGCTGCCTCTCGCGTTGTACGCCGTGTCCACGCCGGTCACGGGATACTTTCTTTGGCATGCATTGAACGGCGAGCGTGGCCTCAAGACCCGCGCCTTGTACGAAGAGAAAATGCGCGAGCGTATAGCGGAGGCTGGAATGCTGGCGCGCGAAAAGAAAAGCCTGGAGCAGCGAATTGCGCTGATGCGGGCGCAGGCCGTCGATCGCGACATTCTGGACGAACAGGCTCGCGTCCAGCTCGGCATGGTCGACGCTGCGGACGTCGTGATTTTCCTGCCGCACGAAACAACCGGTCCGGCTGAATAGGCCATCGGCTCGCGCCGCGCGAAGAAAGAGATTACGAAATCGCGATTTAACGCATATCAAGTTAAATCTTTAAATTACCCGATATCCAGTTAATCGAATTTACGAACGTTAAATCAATATTCTACGGACACTTGCCCAGCGCATCTTGGCGCTCGCTTTCTCCTCAACTCTCAGGTAGTTTCAAGGCAACAAGTCCCCCGCAACGGGGTGTCTTTTGTGTCGAGGAAACCTATGGCCGCATCCCGTACCGCTGCGAAGAAGCAGGGAGCCCGCACCAGTGCAGGCGCCAGAAAGAGCTTGTCGAACGAGCCTGTGACCCCGCCCGCCAACCTGACCAAGGAGGAGGAACTCGAAGCCTACCGGATGATGCTTCTCATCCGCCGGTTCGAGGAAAAATCCGGCCAGATGTACGGCATGGGACTGATCGGAGGCTTCTGCCATCTCTACATCGGTCAGGAAGCAGTTGTCACGGGTATGCAGATGGCCTCGAGAGACGGGGATCAGGTGATCACCGGCTATCGCGATCACGGCCATATGCTTGCATGCGGAATGGACCCCAAGGGCGTCATGGCCGAATTGACGGGCCGGCGCGGCGGCTTGTCGAAAGGCAAGGGGGGCTCGATGCACATGTTCTCGCGGGAGAAGAACTTCTTCGGCGGCCACGGCATCGTCGGCGCGCAGGTATCGCTTGGGACGGGCCTTGCCTTCGCCAATCGTTACCGCGAAGACGGCACGGTCTCGGTGACCTACTTCGGCGACGGTGCAGCGAATCAGGGCCAGGTTTACGAAAGCTTCAACATGGCCGAGCTGTGGAAGCTCCCGGTCGTTTATGTGATCGAGAACAACCGTTACGCCATGGGGACGTCGACTACGCGTGCGTCTGCACAGACCGACTTTTCCCGCCGCGGTCTTTCCTTCGATATTCCGGGCGAACAGGTTGACGGCATGGACGTGCGCGCCGTCAAGGCAGCCGGGGAAAAGGCGATGAAATGGTGCCGCGAAGGCAACGGCCCCTACATCCTCGAAATGCTGACCTATCGCTATCGCGGCCATTCCATGTCGGACCCGGCGAAATACCGCACGCGCGAAGAAGTGCAGAAAGTGCGCGACGAGCAGGACCCGATAGAATGGGTGCGCAAGCGCATTCTGGAAAACAAGCTGGCCAGCGAGGATGACCTGAAGTCCATCGATGCGAACGTGCGCGCCATCGTCAACGAGGCAGCGGAGTTTGCAACCAACGATCCGGAACCGGATGCGTCGGAATTGTATACGGACGTTCTGCTCTAGGGACGCGGTCCAAAAAAGTATCGAACAGGTGGCGCTCGCATGCGCCGAGGTTGAGGTGGTTCCATGGCGACCAATGTGTTGATGCCGGCCCTGTCTCCGACGATGGAAGAAGGCAAGCTGGCCAAGTGGCTGAAGAAAGAGGGCGACACGGTGAAGTCCGGTGACGTGCTTGCCGAAATCGAGACCGACAAGGCGACAATGGAAGTCGAAGCCGTCGACGAAGGCGTGCTGGCAAAAATTCTGATTGCCGACGGCACGGAGAACGTTGCCGTCAATACACCGATTGCCGTTATAACTGCTGATGGCGAAGACGCAGACGCCTCTGCGCCTGCCGCTGCGGCCGAGGCCGCGCCTGCCGGCGAGTCGCCGGAAGCGTCCGCGGACACCGGCGGCAAATCGGCCGCAGCGCCCGCTCCCGCTGCAGTGGCGATCGCGCCGGACACGGATATCCCCGCAGGCACGGCCATGGTCAGCCAGACCGTCCGCGAAGCCCTGCGCGACGCCATGGCCGAAGAAATGCGCCGCGACGGCGACGTTTTCGTCATGGGCGAGGAAGTCGCCGAATATCAGGGCGCCTACAAGGTGACGCAGGGCTTGCTGCAGGAATTCGGCGCCAAGCGCGTGATCGACACGCCGATCACCGAACACGGGTTTGCCGGCGTCGCGGTGGGCGCCGCCTTGTCCGGATTGCGCCCGGTGCTGGAATTCATGACATTCAACTTCGCCATGCAGGCCATGGACCAGATCGTGAATTCTGCCGCCAAGACGCTCTACATGTCGGGTGGCCAGATGGGATGTCCCATCGTTTTCCGCGGCCCCAATGGCGCGGCGGCCCGCGTGGCTGCGCAGCACAGCCAGGATTTCACCGCCTGGTATTGCAGCGTGCCCGGACTGACCGTGATTGCACCCTATACCGCTGCCGACGCGAAGGGACTGCTGAAGAGCGCCATTCGCAGCCCGAACCCGGTCGTATTCCTGGAAAATGAAATCATGTACGGCCAGTCTTTCGACGTACCGGAGATGGACGACTATCTGGTGCCGATAGGCCGTGCGAAAGTGGCGCGGCCTGGCAAGGACGTCACCATCGTATCCTGGTCCATCGGCATGCGTTATGCGCTGAACGCTGCCGCCGAACTGCAGAAGGAAGGCATCGAAGCGGAAGTCATCGACCTGCGGACGATCCGCCCGATGGACATGCCGGCGATCATCGAATCGGTGAAGAAGACCAATCGCTGCATCACCGTCGACGAGGGATATCCGCAATGCGGCGTCGGCGCGGAAATTGCTGCCCGCCTGATGACCGAAGCCTTCGACTATCTCGACGCGCCGGTCATCCGCGTCACCGGCAAGGACGTCCCGATGCCCTATGCCGCCAATCTCGAAAAGCTGGCGCTGCCGAGCGTTGCGGAAGTTGTCGAAGCGGCTAAGGCCGTATTGTATCGCTGAGGACGGAATTCGCGCATCCCGGATAGCCGGACACAAAAATGGCCGAAGCTGCAACCAGAAGGGCGACCTACGCGGACCTCGAAGCGGTCCATCCGCATCTTGTTGCGGAGCTGATCAACGGCGCGCTGGTGACGCATCCAAGGCCTGCGCCGCGGCATGCGATAGCAGCCATTGCCCTCGGCGGCGAGATATCCGGATCGTTCCAGCGCCGGCAGGGAGGGCCCGGCGGCTGGATATTCATGGTCGAACCGGAGCTTCACTTCGGCGAAAACGTCGTCGTTCCCGATATCGCCGGGTGGCGGCGGGAACGGCTGCCGCAATTGCCGGACACAGCCTACATCACCACTCCGCCGGACTGGCTGTGCGAGGTGATTTCGCCATCGACGGAATTTTACGATCGCGGTCCCAAACGCGACATCTATGCGGCGGCGGGCGTCAGCTACCTGTGGCTGGTCAATCCTGCATCGCAGCAACTCGAAGCCTTTCAGCTTGTAGCCGGACAATGGCTCCTGCAGGCGACCGTTACCGGCGATCAGGAAGTGAAACTGGAGCCATTCGACGCGGCGCCTTTCAATCTCGGCCTGCTCTGGCCATACGACAAACCAATTGACCCCAATTCGCCGCCTGCGCAAGGCTGATCCAGTTCGAGGACATACAAGCATGCCCGTCAATATCCTCATGCCCGCCCTGTCGCCCACGATGGAAAAGGGCAATCTCGCCAAGTGGTTGAAGAAAGAAGGCGATCAGATCAAGTCGGGCGATGTGATCGCCGAGATCGAAACCGACAAGGCTACGATGGAGGTTGAAGCCGTCGACGAAGGCATTCTGGCCAAGATCGTAATTGCCGCCGGCACCGAGGACGTAGCCGTAAACGCCGTTATCGGGGTGATCGCCGAAGAGGGCGAGGACGTGAGCGCCGCCGCGAGCAGTGAAGGGGAGGCAAAAGCCGCCCCGAAAGCCGCCGCTGCAGCGCCGGCAAAAGAAGCTCCTGCTGCTGCTCCGGAAGCAAAATCCGCCGCGGCTTCAGCTTCTGCACCCGCAGCGCCCAAGGCGGATGGAAGCCGCGTCTTCGCCTCGCCGCTGGCGCGCCGCCTCGCGAAAGACGCCGGTCTCGACCTGTCGAAAGTGCAGGGATCCGGTCCGCATGGCCGCATCGTCGAACGCGATGTCGAGAAGGCGAAGGCCGGCGGCGGCGCAAAGGCTGCGCCTGCGGCGACTGCCGCAGCACCGATGGCTACCGGCATGGCCGACGAGACGATCAAGAAATTCTTCGAGCCCGGCAGCTACGAAGAAATTCCGCACGATTCCATGCGCAAGGTCATCGCCCGCCGTCTTGTCGAGGCCAAGCAGACCATCCCGCATTTCTATCTCTCGGTTGACTGCCGGCTCGACGAATTGCTGACCGCGCGCGAGGCCATCAATGCCGCAGCGCCGAAGGACAAGGACGGCAAGCCGGCCTACAAGATTTCGGTCAACGATTTCGTCATCAAGGCGCTGGCAGCTGCCCTGCAGCGCGTGCCGGACGCCAACGTCACCTGGACCGAAGGTGCGATGTTGAAACACCAGCACTCAGATATCGGCGTTGCGGTGTCGATCCCCGGCGGCCTCATCACGCCCGTTGTCCGCAAGGCCGAAACCAAGGGGCTCGCTACGATTTCCGCCGAGATGAAGGACTACGCCGCCCGCGCCCGCGCCCGCAAGCTGAAACCTGAAGAGTATCAGGGCGGCACGTCGGCGGTCTCGAACCTCGGCATGTTCGGCATCAAGAACTTTTCCGCCGTCATCAATCCGCCCCATGCAACAATCCTCGCAGTCGGGGCAGGCGAGGAGCGCGTGATCGTGGAAAACGGCCAGATGGTCGTCGCCAACATGATGAGCGTGACGCTCTCGACCGACCACCGAGCGGTTGACGGGGCGCTGGGCGCTCAGCTGATATCGGCATTCAAGGACCTGATCGAGAATCCCGTGGGGATGCTGGTGTAGGCACTTTTGTCCCGAGCGTTGCGCGATCCGCGCATGGGGTGCGCCGGATATGAAGACGATCGTCAAGTACCTTGTTGTCTTGCTGACAGTCATGGCCGCTGCGATCTTTTCGCTGCAGTTTGTTCCGCCTGTCAGTAAAGCGCTTGCCCTTGCCGTGGAATACGAAGCAGCGCTGGCAGCAAAGGATGCGGCAACACTCTCCCGTCTATCGTCCCCTGGCGTGTTTTCGGACCTCGACCGGGCACGCAAGCATGCGTTGTTCAGCTCTGAGCAGGAAGTTCGCAGGCTGCCGTTCGCCGATAGGTTGCTCGCGCTGACCTTCCGCGCCGCAGTTATCGACACACGGCTGGACCTCAAAGTCCTGCAACAGGGCTCTCCGGCCGAACTGCATGTAGCCCTTCTGAGCGCCAACGCGAAATTGAGTGGCGCTCCGCCGCCCAGATATGCGCCGTTGTTCGGGATACCGACCGGGCCAGGGCGCGTCAGCGTATGGATCGGCGCAGCGCAGGTACCGTCTTACCTGACATATGTCCTTTCGGTGGCCTGGAACCTGCGCGGCGAAGTGATTGCGGGTGACGATGGGCGCCTGGTCTTCGACCCGGCCATCATGCAAGGCGTTTCGGCGCGGGAGAACGCGAAACTTCTGGACAGGGGCAACGGGCCGCAATCCGACAAAGTCATTCTTGCCTATCTGAAGTACACGGGAGCGCCCGACATCATCTGGCGTCCGCTGGACGTGCCGCCGGACGGGAAGACGCAATGACCGGCGCGCCCGATGTGCGTAAACCGGTTGTGAACACCACAACCATCTCCCTCTTCGTCGCAGCCCTGTCGCTGTGCACGGCGATGTATCAGGGCTATCTCAACACACGCGCAGTTGGCGTCTTCTCGCGCGATGTCGAATACCGCGAGACCATGCGCGCGTGCCGCGAGGCGGTGGAATATTTCATGGAAGCCCGGCTTCGCATCAAGCGGCTGGCGCTGTCTCAAACGGCTACTGATGCGGTGTTGAAAGAGGAGCGCGCTTTCGAGGCCGAACGCACCGTGGCGCGCTTTGCCGCCGTCGCCACCTATCTCGCCAATTACAACGAGGGCGCGCGCCGCGATCGCTACACGAAACTTGTGCGCGATCTTGAAGCGCTCATCAGGGCCGGCGCCGTCGACCCGGCAAAGGGCGTGGACCTCGCGAAAGTCGACGAAGAATTTTTCCATCTCAACAACGATTGCGTGGCCTCGGTGCGCAAACCCTGAACCGTCTTTTAAACAGCCCGTCCGGCCGTAGTCTCGACAAGCCGGCGCAGGGGCCGTTACGATCGCCGAAACTCCAGTAAAGGAAAGCGTCATGAATCGCAGCGAAACGAAAATGCTAACAACCCATGTCGGTTCGCTTCCGAGTCTTGTCGCAGTGGATGAAAACGCACTGGACCATGATGCGAAACTGCGCGATGCCGTATCGCAAGTCGTCGCAAAGCAGCGCGCCATCGGTATCGATATCGTCAACGAGGGCGAATACACCAAGGGTGGCGACTGGCTGTCTTTCGTCGAGAGCCGCTTCGGCGGCTTCGAGGCGCGCGACTGGCCGGAAGGCGAAAAGCCCTTGCTGGCGCGCGGCAAGGACCGCGAGGATTTCGCCGCCTATTACCAGTACGCTACGGAGAAAGGCATTCTTTTCTACAATCCGGGCGACCAGATCCAGCACGCCAAACGCAAGATCTGGGTCTGCACGGAACCGGTTACCTATACCGGAATGGACGAACTGAAACGGGAAATAGAGATCACGAAAAGCGCGGCCGGTACGGATAACGTGTTCCTGACTTCGACGGCTCCCGCCAGCATCGAACCTTACCGCCGCAACGAATATTACAAGTCCGAAGAGGAGTTCCTCTACGCCCTCGCCGACGCGCTGGCGGTCGAATACCGCGCCATCGCCGATAGCGGATTGACCCTGCAGGTCGACGACGCCTGGCTCCCGGCGCTGTGGGACCGCATCGGCATGGATATGGGTATGGAAGCGTTTCGTAAGCGCTGCCAGATTCGCTGCGACGCGCTCAACCATGCACTCAAGGGCATCCCGGAAGAGCAGGTCCGCTACCACCTGTGCTGGGGCTCGTGGCACGGGCCACATGCCTACGATCTCGAACTGAAACACATCGTCGACATCATGCTCGGCGTGAAGGCGCAGGCCTATCTGATCGAAGGCGGCAACGTGCGGCACGAGCACGAATGGCAATTGTGGGAAACGGTCAAGCTGCCAAAAGGCAAAATTCTCATGCCCGGTGTCATCAGCCACTCGACCGAAACCATCGAACATCCCGAACTGGTGGCGCAACGCCTCGGCCGATATGCCGAAGTAGTCGGCAAGGAGAACGTGATAGCTGGCGCCGATTGCGGCTTTGGCGGCCGGGCGCATCCGCAGATCGCCTGGGCGAAGCTGCAGGCGCTGGTAGATGGCGCAAAAATCGCGACCATGAAATATTTTGGCTAATCGCTTTTCGCCGAGGGCATGGGCGGCGTCATATCGTTTCACCGCTCTGCGAAGCGGTGAAACGATGTCGTGTAATTAAACGCGATCAATTGGGCTACTGAGCCAGCCCATTGTCGGCGAGCAGCTTCTTCCAGCGCAGGATTTCGGTTTCCGCGAACTTTGCTGCCTCCGGGCCGGTCATGATCATGGGTTCCTGACCGATCTTGCGCGCTTGTTCAGCCATGCCCGGCTCGGCCATGACGGCCCTGATCTCCTTGCCAAGCCTTTCGAAGACCGCAGCGGGTGTTGCAGCGGGCAGGAAAACTCCGGACCAGCTTTCCATTGCGAAATTGGCGACTCCAGTTTCCTGCAGGGTCGGGACATTGGGCAGCGTCGGTACGCGTTTGGCCGAGGAAACTGCGAGCGCCTTGGTGCGGCCTCCGTTCAACAATCCGCGCGCGCCCGAGTTGGAATCGAAAAACACATCGACGCGGCCGGCAAGCAGATCCTGATAGGCCGGCTGCGCGCCGCGATAGGGCACATGAACAAGCTTTATTCCGGCAAGTCCCGACGTTACGGCCATCGCTATATGCTGCCCCGAGCCGTTGCCGGCCGATGCATAGGTCGCCTTATCCGGATTGGCCTTGGCGTAAGCTACAAACTCCTTGAGCGAATTGAACTTCGCATCCTTGTGCGTCACAAGCGTGTATCCGCCGATCATTGTCAGACCCGCCGGCTTGAAATCGCGCAGCGGATCGTAGGCAAGATTTTTATACAGGCCCGCATTGAGGGCGATGTTCGAGAGGGCTCCGAAAAGCCAGGTATAACCGTCAGGCGTCGCGCGTGCGGCATAGGTGGAGCCAGTACGTGTGCCGGCGCCGGCGCGATTCTCCACGACGATGGACTGGCCCAGACGTTTCTGAAGGCGCTCGGCAAGGATACGCGCCATAATGTCGAAGCCGCCGCCGGCAGCATTCGGCACAACGAACTTGATCGAGCGTTCGGGCCAGGTCTGCGCCTGCGCGGATGTAGACGAAGTGGCCAGCGCCGAGACCAACGCCGAGACCAACGCCATGGCAAGGACTGGCGATATACGCGCGTGCGATTTCATATTTCCCTCCCCTGAAGAATGCTTGGCGCAAACGAGTTATCCATCCGCACCCGCAGCAGTTCAGCAATTGTCGCTAACCGCATGGACGTCAAGTCCGGCGACCAATGTTAACTTCTTATCGCATAGCGATATAATTTGATTTATTTCCCGCGCCTCACGGGCGTACGGCGCAGGCCCAGCATGCTGCGCAGCATTATGATGGCAATGCCACACAAGAGAACAAAAAGCGCAAGGCTGAGCCACTGCCACCACGGCGAAATACGCTGTTCGTCGAGTACGAAGATGCGCGCATCGCCGGGCACGATCCACGCCTTGACGTTTTCGTTGGCCTTGTGGCTGGAGCAATAATCCGCCGACGGCATGAATATCTGCCGGCGCACCACGGCGCCCTTGCCAGGCTCCTCGTAGCGGAAAATGGCCAGACAACGTTCGCCATTGCCGGATTTGATCATCTGCAAGCTGTCGATATTGGCGATCACCGAAGCGCCCAATTGCGAAATCGTTTCCTGCTCGCGAAACTGTTTGCGCCACGCCAGATGCAGATAGCCGAAGCCGAGCCCGGTCAGCAGCGGCAGCGCGACCAATAGTACGCGCATCACGAGCGTGAGCAGGGAAGGGCGCGCACCAGACGCATTTTCGGCCATCAACGACGTCTCCGGGTGGTATCGCCGCCAGTCAGGCTGCAAGTCCGCTCAGGATACAAAAAGGGACGCCGAAGCGCCCCTTAATTCTTGTTAACGATGGCAGCCGCCTTACTTCGGATGGCCGTTGGCGGCGATGAGCTGGTCTTCCAGCTTGCCAAGCATCAGCATGGTCGGCAGCACGTTCTGGACAGAAGAATTCGGCTCACGCTTTTCCTGAACTGCGGCGATGAATTCGCGGTCCTGGTTCTCGAAACCGTTCATCGAAGGCGCAACGCCGGTCAGGTCGATCTTTTTGCCGAAGCCGTCGGTCAGATCGTCGTAGAATGATACCCAGGTGCCGTTGTCGCACATGTAGCGATAGGGCGAACCGATCGGCCCCTCGTCGTTGAACGACAGCGACAGCACGCAGACCGCGCCCGACGGCACCTTCATGATGATGCCCATGTCCATCGCGATCTTCAGTTCAGGATGATAGGGGCCTTGCACCGCAAACGCTTCCGAAACGCTCTCGCCGGTCTGGTAGGCGAACAGGTCGACCGTATGGCAGGCATGGTGCCAAAGAAGATGGTCGACCCAGGAGCGCGCCTGGCCGAGGGCATTCATGTTCTTGCGGCGGAAGAAGTGGGTATGCGCCTGCAATTGCTGCAGTTTGATTTCGCCGGCGCGGAACTTCTTGTTGAGATATTGATGGCTCGGATTGAAGCGCCGGACGTGGCCGGCCATCGCGGTAACGCCGGTTTCCTTCTGCACGCGGACGATGCGCTCGGCGTCGGCTGCGGAATCGCAGATCGGGATTTCGATAATGATGTGCTTGCCCGCCCGCATGGCCGCTTCCGCCTGATCGGCGTGAATTTGCGTCGGACCTGTGATGATCACGGCGTCGACGTCGTCGCGCTTGATGGCGGCGTCATAGTCGGTCGTGGCGACTGGCACGCCATATTCCTTGGCGACTTTTTCCGCGCCTTCCTGCGTCCGGCTTTGCAGAACCGTGACTTCCGAACCTTCGATGGCCGCGATTGCCTTGAGGTGGGCGACGCCCATTGCGCCGCTGCCGCTGATCAGGAATTTCATCTTGTGTTACCTTTCGGTCTGTCGGGATTGAAACCTTTGCCGGAGAGGGCGATAGCACGGGGCGATGCCTGTGAAAACGCCCAATCGCGTACTGGTTCCCCACGCCGCCAATCGGATGAGCCGCCATGCCGCCATACGCATGGCGGCGGTTACTTGCAGTCGATGCTGACCGCAACCTCGTTGTCACCCGGGCCCTTCACCGTGCAGGCCGTCCCCATGACGATGGCCTTGCGCTTGACAGCCTTGCCGGCGAGAGTGATTTGGTCTGTTAGCCGGATAACTTGGCAAAACCGCAATGGCCGCTGTAGCGGGACTGAATCGTAGACCTGCATAAATGCCTCCCTCCGCTTTGCCGGCGCGGGTAGTGAGCGTGAGTATGCCCGTATCAAGCCAAAATAGCCATATCAGTCATTTTTATTCAATATGATGAACCGGTCCAAGTTATGTCAAAGGATCACCGTCATGCCGTGCGAAGTACGTGGATTTTTCCCGGTTTTCCGGGCACATTGGCGGAACGGATAACGAGCAAGAAACACTAGCGCAGAAAGGCATAGCCATGCCCGCATCGACAGCTTCGGTCGCCACGGACTCGGCCCGAAAATACATGATCCAGCTTTGCAAACACTGGAGCCACAAACTCAATGTCGCCTGGGACGATGAAAAGGGCCGCATCGAATTCGACAGCGGCCGCGTATGCTCGCTTGAGGCCACGCCCGGCGCGTTGCAACTGTGCGTGGAAACCGGAACCGACGAGGAACTCGAACGGACGCAACAGACCGTCGTCAATCACCTGAAACGCTTTGCCTTTCGCGAAGACTTCGGGGATATCGGCTGGCATCGGACGAACTAGTCCCGGTTGCGGACAATCCGAGAATAGGGGGTAATGCCGATGATCATGAATTCGCTGACGGGGCTGCCGGATTTTCTGTCGTATTTCTGCACGGCGATCGCGCTGGCCGTGATTTTCCTGTTGATATACACGCGGATAACGCCGAACCGGGAGTTCGATCTCATACTCAAAGAGCACAATTCGGCCGCAGCCATTGCGCTCGGATTGAGTCTGCTGGGATTTTCCCTGCCACTGGGAAGTGCGATTTATCACTCCTCGAACATCGTCGATTGCATCATCTGGGGCATTGTCGCGCTCGCGGCGCAGTTGTTCGCATATTGGCTGGCCTGGCTGGCCCATCCCAATCTCGGCGAAGCCATACGCAATAATGCTACGGCCGCCGCCTTGTGGGTTGGCTTCGTCTCCCTGTCGGCAGGTCTGCTGAACGCAGCCGCCATGACTTATTGAGCGCATCGATACGTCTGGAGGATAGGATGGCCAAAACACCACGGGTCAAGCGCGCGAACAACCCTCCGCCAGCAAGACCGCAACCACCGCATCAGGGCCTGCGCAAACGCACCGTCATTATTTCCGTACTGACGCTGGGAGCAGGCGCCGCTATTTATGGCGCCGTCAATGGCTCCGACGCCGACGGCACCGTGGCATCCAGCAACAAGATGTTCCGGTCGATTGCCGAGTGCGAGCGGGACAGTGCGGTGCCCAGGGAAGAATGCGTCCGGCAGTTTCAGGCCGCGCAAGCCGCGCATCAGAAGAGCGCCCCGCATTTCCAGAGCAAACAGGTCTGCGAAAGCGTTTACGGGGAAGGCAAATGCGAGACACCGGCCAGCACTACGCAGAGCTATTTTAGCCCGATGATGACTGCTTACCTCCTTGGCCGCTCATCCAGAGGTGCATGGCAGTCCGCGCCGCTGTATCAGCGCCGCGGCGACCCGCCCGGCCAATTCCGCCAGATGGCCCCGTTTCCCCAACCCGAGCCGCAAAGGCAGGGAAGCTCTTCTTCGGGTTCGCGCAGCTATTCCACCAGCTCGTACCGTACCCGCACCTGGTCCAGCCGCGCTGGCTCCACGCGGGTGACTTCACCATCGCGAAGCACGTCGCGAGGCGGCTTCGGGAGGTCGTCGCGCGGATTTTCCGGCAGCTGATGGATTGGCCCCGTTTACGCTCCGTTAGCCATCCGCGGCGTCGCTTTGGGCGAAACGGCCTGATAAACCGCGCGCCGCGTTTCCATTTGCCCTGCGTTAACCTTGCACCGCTACGTTTCCGAACGAGGGGCATTGCGCCCGAGTCCGGTTTTTGCGTCCCTTGTGACGCGCGTATCAGTTGCGAGGACCCATGTCCGTCGAGAGTACAAGCGTTCCGCCGCGGTCCCAGTTTGGCATGCGTGGAATTGACAGATCGGATGCCGATAAAAAGGCGCGGCCCTGGCAATCGAAAAGAAAGCGCTCGGCGGTCAAGGATCCGGCTGAAACCAAGCGCACTGCGGCTATGACCCTTGTGGCGATCGGCGCCGGCGCTTTCGGCGTGTGGGCGTTCGCCAGCACCGGCAATGGCAAGGACGCCCACGGAAAAGTCTATGCCTCGCCGCAGGATTGCGCCCGCGACGGCGCTTTGTCAGCGGTTCACTGCGACCATTTGTGGAATGCATCCCTGAAGTTGCATGCTGCCAGGGCTCCTTCGTTCGCGACATTGCAAAAATGCGAAGAAGAGCACGGGGCAGGGCGTTGCACGCAGCCCAGCGACGGCGATCCAGCCCGGCGCAACCTCTACATTCCGCGCATGACCGGATATGTGATGGGCCGTCTCGCCAGCGGCAGCTACCAGGCGGCTCCCCTGTTCAAGATGAAGTCCGACGGCCCCATGCAGCACCGGATGACGGCTACGCCGGAACCCGCCCAAGATCAGCAGGGCAGGCGCATAAGCGCATTCGTCTGGATGTCGCATACCAGGACAGCTGCCGCCTCCGCTGCCAAGCCGGTCGGCCGGTCGCTCTTCGCCAGCAAGACCGGTGCATCGAAACCCGGCGCCGCACGGGGTGGTTTCGGCGGCGGCGCACGGGCGGCCAGCGCCAGCGGCTAAACCCGAACGGTTTTCAGGTCTCGAAGTTTGCACCAGTGCTATACTGCCCGCACCGATTCACGCGAGGCGGCAATGCAACGTATCCCCATAGCCGAGCGGGCCAATTTCAAGGCGCGCGTCGAAGAACTCGGCTTCGATTTCCATACTATCGACGGCTATCCCTATTGGGACGAGACGGCCTACTACGCCTTCACGTTGAGGGAGATCGAAGACGATATCGAAGGCCCCAGCGAGGATCTGGCTGCGCTGTGCCTCGAATTCGTCGACAAGGCTGTGGCGAGCGAGGAAATCCTGGAGAGCCTGTGCATTCCCCGGCATGCCTGGGACCTGATCCGCGATAGCTGGCGCCGCAAGGATCCGACGCTCTACGGCCGCTTCGATCTGGCGTACGACGGCAAGGGCCCGGCGAAACTTCTCGAATACAATGCGGATACGCCGACTTCGCTTTACGAGGCAGCCGTTTTTCAGTGGGTCTGGCTAGAGGACTGCATGGCGCAGAAGCGGTTGAAGGCCGACGCGGATCAATACAATTCGGTGCACGAAAAGCTGATCGCCGGTTTGCGGGAGATGGGCCGCAATCGGCTTCTTCACCTGAGTTGCCTGGAAGGCTCCATCGAGGACAATGGCACCATTGCCTATATCGCCGATTGTGCCCTGCAGGCCGGGCACCGCACCAGCATGCTTAAGGTGTCGGACATCGGACTCAGCCCGGACGGGGTTTTCGTCGATCTGAAGGACCGGCCTATCGAGTGGATGTTCAAGCTCTATCCCTGGGAATGGATGCTGGAAGACGAATTCGGCAAGTCGCCCGCGATGACAAAGACCTCCTGGCTGGAGCCACCCTGGAAAGCACTTTTGTCGAACAAGGGCATGCTGGTCCACCTGTGGGAAATGGAGCCGGGGCATCCCAATCTTTTGCCAGCCTATTACGAGGATGATCCGGCCAAATCCGCCCTGGGCGGACATTTTGCAAAGAAGCCGCTGTATTCGCGCGAAGGCGCCAACATCCTCCTGGTCGATGGCGAGGAGGTTGCAGGCCGTTCCGGCGGCGATTACGGGGAGGAGGGCTACATCCGTCAGGCATTGGCCAAACTGCCGGATTTTGGCGGAAAGTTTCCGGTAGTCGGGAGCTGGATCGTCGGTGAAGCGGCATGTGGCCTCGGCATCCGCGAAGATACCAAACTGATCACGACCGACGATTCCCGGTATCTTCCACACGCCATAATCGGCTGAACGTCCGAATGCGCGCCATCGTGCTTGGCATTATCGCCGCCATCGCCGGATTCTTGGCCTATATTTGGCTCCAGCCAGTCTGTCCTGGCGGCCAGATAGTTGCCAACGAAGCCGCCTGCGCCCGCGCGCAAGGTTTTTCGCCGCAATTCTGCAAGACAGCATTCGCGCGGGCGAAAGATGTTGCCAGCGTTTCCGGCCCGTCCTATCCCACCCTCACGGAGTGCAATATGCATTGGCCGAAGTGCATGGAGCGCAGTGCCGCGGGCGAGGCCGGACCGGTTCCAACATCGTGGCGCGTGGCGAGGGGCGCCGGCGATGCGGTGATCCGGTTCCAGCCTCAATACGACAACCATCGTCAATAAGCGGCCATTTCGGGAACAAGTCAGGAAAGCCCGGATATCATGAAAGCAAACGAGCATGTGAGCGTAGAGGCCGGCGGCAAAGCTGTCGTATTCGGCAATGACCTGCCGCTGGCCCTGATCGCCGGTCCGTGCGCCCTCGAGAGCCGCGACCACGCGCTGAAAATGGCCGATGCGCTCAAGACAATCAGCGAAAAGCTGAATATCGGGCTGGTTTACAAGTCATCGTTCGACAAGGCGAATAGAACATCACTCGAAGGAAGGCGCGGCTGCGGGCTCGAAGAAGCCTTGCCCGTCTTCGACGAAATTCGCAGCCAGTTCGGCCTTCCCACTCTGACCGACGTACATGAGCCGTCTCAATGCGCGCAGGTGGCAACTGCGGTCGATATTCTGCAAATTCCGGCTTTCCTGTGCCGCCAGACCGATCTGCTTGTCGCAGCTGCAGCCACCGGCAGGGTGGTCAACGTCAAAAAGGGGCAGTTTCTGGCGCCATGGGACATGAAACATGCGCTGGCCAAGGTTACCGGCGCTGGCAATCCCAATGTCATGGCTACCGAACGCGGCGCGAGCTTTGGTTACAATACGCTCGTCAGCGACATGCGAGCCCTGCCGATCATGGCTCGAGATACCGGAGCTCCCGTCATCTTCGACGCCACCCATTCGGTCCAGCAACCCGGCGGGCAGGGGAGTTCATCGGGTGGCCAGCGCGAATTTGTTCCGGTGCTGGCCCGGGCGGCCGTTGCCGTTGGCGTCGCCGGTGTCTTTATCGAGACGCACGACGACCCGGCGAACGCTTTTTCCGACGGCCCAAATCAGGTTCCGCTGCAAGAGTTCGAGAGTTTGGTTCGTAACCTGATGGAGTTCGACGCCCTGGCCAAATCCGTTCGGGTAAGATTTTTGCAATAATTGAGATTGTCTTTTCACCAGATGAGTTTGCGGAAATGTTCGATTTCTTGAAACGGGCTGATTGAGGCGCAAGACACACGCAGAAGTTGCGGCGCCTGTGGCCTTGCGATTCGATCTAAGCAGATGAATTCATTGGCATCGCTTACGCTCGCCAATCCATCCGTCACATGCTAATTTTTCATTAACCGAATGTAATACTGCTTGTGCCCGGACTGGACTATTGTTAGAAGCAGCGGTCGGAGCAGTGTCGCCTGTCCTTATTTGGGAGATCAGTAATGAAGAAGGTCGCGTGTGGACTGACTTCTGTTGCGTTTTCTTTGGCCTTGGCCAGCAATGCATTTGCAGAAGCATCTTTGAGTAACATCCAGGGCAGCGTTCTGGCGAGTACCGGAGCAGGATATGTCCAGGCGCAGTCGGGCGTTTACACGTCCGGATCCCGTATCATGGTCGGCCCCAAGGCTAGCGCAAAGATTTCGTTCAAGGACGGCTGCACGATCAATCTCAAGCCTGGCATCGTAACGATCGGCTCGAAGTCGCCGTGCGTTACCAAAGCGCAGGGCAACAATGACCAGAATGGCGCCGGCGGTTTCTTCGATGGTAACGGCGTATGGATCGCCGGAGCCATTGGCGCCGGTCTGCTCGGTATCGGCATCTACGCCGCGACGCGGAACGGCAGCAGCAATAGTAACGTCTTCGCACCGCCAGTAGTATCGCCGTAATTCGCCGGTTGGCATTTCCCCTCGGAGAGGCGGACGATTTCATAAACCCGTGGGCAACCCCCGCGGGTTTTTTCGTTCGATGCCGCCCGGCGAAATCTGCGTTTAGCTCCGCCGAAAACGCTCTAACGCTAAGCCAGCCCGGCTATATCGAGCGCCGCGAGATGATCGTGCAGAATGGCGGGCATTTGTTCGGGCGGCGTCCGGCCAAATCCGCAATAGGCGGCCAATCCAAAATCGGGCAGATATTTCCGCGCCACCGCAAGTCTGTCTTTCAGGGTCGCCATATTGTGGATGGCGCCGAGATAGACCCGCGCGCCCTGAGAGTTGAGATCGGCCAGAGGCGCATAAAACTCGTCGCTGACGGTATCGAGTGTCGGGATATGAACCCAGTCGACACGGCGGTGTGTCGCTGCGACCGATGCATTGGCGAGCGCCACGGCCCGATCGAGACTGGCGGGCGCAAACGCCGGCCACCCCCCGAAAGTGCCGAAGCAAAAATGAAAACCGAGTTGGACGGAGTCCGGAATATTCCTGGAAAGCCGCTCGATGGCAGCGGTATGGGTAGTTAATTCAGCTTCGCCTGGATGGTCCTTGGCGGTGGCGTAAACAGCCGAAATTTCCCATGCGCAGTCCCACTGGATGGCGATATCCTCATTCGGTATCTGCCGCAGGATAGCCGAAACTTCCGCCTCCAGGGCCTCCTCGTAGCCGGGGCGGACCTTTTCGAGATCGCCGGGAACCGGAAAGTAAAGAGGCCTCACAACGCTGTTCACCATAGGTATGGCAATCTGGAACCGAAGCCCTTGAGGTAAAACGCCTTTCTCTCGCAAGGTCCGGAACACGAAATAGGAATGGGCCGCATCGCGCGCATAGCCCAGGCGCATACCCGGATTGCCGAACCGCACACGCTCGACACCCGGACGGACACGGAAATTCCAGGCCTCGTCCCGGGTGCGCGGCAACAATTGCTCGACTCCGTCGATCGGCGCGGGGCGGCGCAGGGTTTCCAGATCCGCATGGCCATTCAGGATCTGGTAGCACAAGCGGTTGACCCAGGATCGGCGCTCGCCGGTTTCTCCGTCCGGAACCGCCGGCAAGTGCCGTGCCAGCCTGCCGCCAAACACACGGAAAACGTCCTCGTTGCTGGCCAGCGGAATGCTGCCGATCAGAAGCAGGTTATTGCCCACGTATTTTCCTTTGCTTTCCACTCCGGAAAAGGAAGCCGGCAGCCCTTCTCAGCCCCACACTTCCTTCGCAACATTGACGATAAATTCGAGCTTCGCCCATTGCTCGTCTTCGCTCAGAGTATTGCCTTCTTCGGTCGACGCGAAACCGCATTGGCTCGAAAGGCACAATTGATCGAGATCGATGTATTTAGCAGCCTCGTCGATCCGGCGCATGACGTCGTCGCGGGTTTCCAGCTTGCCGGTTTTCGACGTCACGAGACCGAGTACGACGGTGCGGTCCTTCGGCACGAGCCGCAGCGGTTCGAAGCCGCCAGCGCGGTCCGTGTCGAATTCCATGAAATAGCCGTGCACCTTGATGCGATTGAACATTACCTCTGCAACCGGCTCGTAGCCGCCCGACCCCATGAAGGTCGAACGGTAATTGCCGCGGCACAAGTGCATCGTGATCGTCATGTTTCCGGGAATATCCGACATCGCCGCATTGATCCCGTCTGCGTAGATGTTCGCCATCTTGTGCGGATCGTCGCCCCGCGCTTTCGCGGTTTCGCAATACTGTTCGTCGCACAACATGGCGATAAAAACCTCGTCCAGTTGCAGATATCGGCAACCGTTATTGGCGAAGTCGCGGACCGATTTGGCGTACGCCTGGCCAAGATCGTCGAAGAACTGCTCCAGCGAGGGATAAACGCTTTCCGGCACTGCCGCCCGTCCTGTCCGGCCGTAAATCGCAGATGGCGCGGGTATCGTGATTTTCGGCATCCGGTTCGTGTTGTCGCGCACGAATTTGAAATGCTCGATCATCGGATGGCTGGAATATCCGACCTTTCCTGTCGCGCGAACGCCTTCGGCGCGTGTGTTCATCCCGGAAAATGCAACGCCCTGATCCATGACATAGCGTTCAAGACCATCGAGCCCCCATAAATAATCGAGATGCCACCAGCTGCGGCGAAATTCGCCGTCAGTCACCGCCATCAGCCCAATGTCTTCCTGCTTCCGTATAACGCGCTTGATTTCCTCGTCTTCGACCGCCTTCAAAGCCGATGCGTCGATACGACCGGCTACGAAATCGGAGCGCGCGTCGCGAATACTTTGCGGGCGAAGCAGACTGCCGACATGATCGGCGCGAAAGGGCGGAACGTTTCGTTTCATGGCATTGCTTCCGGCGCGATTAAGCTTTTGGCTCGCCGACAGTGCCAGCAATCATTCGCGAAATCAAACCGCAGGAGGGCCGATAAAAGACGTAAGGCCCCGGATTTAGCCCGACGAAGCCAGCCGTTGTCCGGCCGCCGCGGGGCGCAATTCGCCGTCCATGGCAAATGCCAGCAGCGCGTCCCCGAATGTGGAACGCGCAGGGTCGCTCGACAAGGCGCACAGGGTGTCGGGCAAGGTGAGGACCTCAACCAGCGGCATCGCCTCGGGTCTTACCTCACGCCATTCAACAAAGATCTGGAGCTGCCGCGATCGGCTGCCGGCGCCAGGCGAAACGATCAGGACCGGCTTTTGCTTTGCCTGCAACACCCCGAGCAGGTCTTTCAATGCCGGTCGCCGCTGCTCCCCATTGGCAGAATGATCGACAAGATTTCGGAGGGCGGCCAGAGTTCGCCGCGATGCCCGCATCGCTTCATGCAGCGCTGCGCCGTCGGCGGCCGCTGGGGCGGCATTGTCTTCCGCCCGTCCGGTTTCCTCTGCAAGGGCTTTAAGGATTTCGGGCTCGTCGAGAAGAAACACGCGGTTTATCCGCGGATCGGTTGCCGCCAGTGCAAAGTCCCCGTCGCTGCCGGACGCAACGCCGGCAAGAAGCACTTCGCCGTATCCATGCGATGCGAGCCAATCGAGCACGCGGGCAAATGTGTTCGACGTTTCCCCGGCGGCGGCGCCGTAAGACACCGCCGCAGGCTCTCTCAGGCGGACCGAAGTAATCCCCTTGCGTGCGAGACGGCGCGAAAGTTCTACCGGCAACCGTGGCCAAAGTGCGGTGCAACTGGCCGCGCCGGGAAGAAAAACGACGGCCTGACGGCCTCTCCCGCTATCGTTGCCCTGGCAGATGATGCCCGCGAACGTATCCCCGGAATCGAGCATCAACGCGGTTTCGATAAAGCCTGGTCCCGACAGGGGCAGAAATTCAACGGAAATGGGAGCCCTTGTGCCGCCCTCGTTCGCGCGCCGCGGCGTCATGATGTCTGCGACGGCGTCCCAAACCGGAGAGGCGCGTCGTTCGGCCCGCGTGTCGGCAAGCGCCCGCTCGAACGCCGGAAATGCTTCGACACGCACCTTGGCCTGCGACGGGGCAAAAGCAGCCTCGATAGCCTGCCTGTCGCCGGAACGGTTTTCGGCCAGAATGCGAATGTCTTTGGCTGCCACACTTGCCGTATCCCGCCATTCGAATGTCTCGAGCTGCGCAAGCGCCCGGCCGCCGAGGCGAAATCCCGCGATGCTGACCCCGTCGAACGGGAGCGGTGGTTGCGGATGCTCTCCGAGCAATTCACGCGCATGCAGCATTTCGCGCACGTAGGTCGCACCGCTGGCTGGCGGCGCGAGCAGAAACAGACTGTCGAGACCCGCGGATTGCATGCCGGCGCGCGCAGCGACGATTGCCCCGAGCCGCAGGCCCGCGAGCGAGACGCTGTCGCATCCGGCCGTGGTGCGCATCCACCGGACGGCGGCCGAAGCATTGTTGACCCAGGTATCGAGGACATCCGGGTCAAGCGTAGAACCTATGGAATCGCCAGCGCCATACAGATCGGGCAGCAGGACATTGACGCCGCGCGCAGCGAGCCTTGCCGCAAGGTCATCGAGGCAAGACCGGTAACGAAGGGATTCCAACCCGAACGAATTCAGCAGCACCACGCCCGCTCGCGTCGCGCCGGGATGAAACATTGCGAAACACCTGTCGAAACTGACCGGCCGCATCAGACCCTGAGCCCCCGATACCCTCGTCCGGCAAACAGGACACAGGATATAGCTTTAGGTAAAGTTTACGGCATCAGATAAAGTCGGCATCGTCGCGCGATCAAGATGACTTTCGTAACGAAGCGGTAAAAAGGAAGATCAACCGCGCCCGCGATAGGACGCCACGCCCTGATCCGGCGCCCAGAGCCCGGACGGCATGCGGCCATGCTGCCAGAACACGTCGATCGGTATGCCGCCGCGCGGATACCAGTACCCGCCGATGCGCAGCCACTTCGGTCGCAGCAGGGCCACAAGTTCCTTGCCGATCCGCACCGTGCAATCCTCGTGGAAGGCGCCGTGATTGCGGAACGAGGCCAGGTAGAGTTTCAGCGACTTTGACTCGACCAGCCATTTGCCGGGCGCGTAATCGATGACGAGATGCGCAAAGTCCGGCTGGCCCGTAACCGGGCACAGGCTGGTGAATTCGGGAGCCGTAAAGCGCGCGAGATAGTCCGTATCTGCATGCGGATTGGGCACGCGGTCGAGGCGCGCCTCTTCGGGCGAAGCGGGCAGGGCCGACTGGTGGCCGAGTTGCAGGCCCGGATCGTCCGCTGCGATCTTTCTTCTGGTACGTGCTGCTTTCACCATATCAATCCGGCGCCTCTGGATGGCTGAACGTTGTGCTGGCTGCATTGCATACCGCTGCGCGGCGCGAAATTCAAAACAATCGGCGGGAGCTTGACGCCGAAGCGGCGCAAAGGGACAGTCCCTCCAGCGAAATACGAACGCCTGGAGGTTCGACACAATGGCGAAGCGGCCAAATTTTCTTCTCATCATCACCGACCAGCACCGAGCCGATCATCTGGGCTGCTACGGCAACAAGATCGTCAAAACGCCTTCCATCGACTCTCTCGCCGGACGCGGCATCCGCTTCGACCGCAATTACGTCGCCAACCCGATCTGCAGCCCGAACCGCGCTTCGATCATGACCGGCAGGTTGCCGTCCCTGCACGGCGTGCGTCACAATGGCATCGCCCTTTCGCGCGAACACACGACCTTCGTCGAGGTGCTGCGCGGAGCCGGGTACAAGACCGCCATCGTCGGCAAGTCGCATTTGCAGGCGATGACCGGCATGCCGGCCACATTGACGTTCAAAGTGGAGGAAGGCCTGGCGCCCCCGCCGGAGGGCATGCGCGACGCCTACAAGGACCCGCGTGGCGGCCCGCTCTACGAACTCGAAGTTTTGCCCAAATGGGACACGCCGCTGTCTTCGCGCATGGGCGAGCATTTCTACGGCTTCGAACATGTCGAGATCGCCGACGACCACGCCGACCGGGCAGGGGGCGACTATCTGCTGTGGGCGCGCAGCCAGCACCCCGATTTCGACAGTCTTGTCGGCCCCGAAAACGCAACGCCGGACAATCGCATCAATGCGCCGCAGGCTTGGCGGACAAAAGTGCCGGAAGAGCTGTATTCCACGAGCTGGATCGGCCAGCGCACCATCGATTTTCTGGAAACGCAGGCCAAGAGCGACGAGCCCTTCTTCATCCAGATGTCGTTCCCCGACCCGCACCATCCGTTCACGCCGCCGGGCAAATACTGGGACATGTACGATCCGGCGGACATGCCGCTGCCGCGCTCCTATCACAATGACGATTTGCCGCCGATAAAGGCCATGCAGGAAGCCTTCAAGGCCGGCGCCGACCCGCGCGACAACCAGAACCCCTTCGCCGTGACCGAGCAGGAAGTGAAGGACATCATCGCGCTGACCTACGGCTCGATCACCATGATCGACGACACGATAGGCCGCGTACTGGCGGCGCTGAAGCGGTTCGGGCTGGACGAAGACACGGTGGTGATCTTCACCTCCGACCACGGCGACTACATGGGCGATCACGGCATCATGCTGAAGCTGTTGCTGCACTATCAGGGCCTGATCCGCACGCCCCTGATCTGGAGCGAGGCTGGCATGAGCGCGGCAAGCAACGGCAGCCTGACCAATACGCTGGACCTGTCCGCCAGCATCCTCAGGCGCGCCGGCATCCAGCCGTTCAACGGCAACCAGGGCCGCGACGTGCTGGCGCCGGAAGCGGAAGGGCCGGATTGCCTGATTGTCGAGGAAGACAGCCAGCGGCCTATGCTGGGCTTCCCGCGTCCGCAGCGGCTGCGCACGCTTGTCACCAAACGCTGGCGCATGACCATCCGCACGGGAGAGGACTGGAGCGAGCTCTACGATCTGGAAAACGACCCGGATGAAAACGTCAATCTCTGGGACGATCCGGGCCACGCAAAGGTGCGCTCCGAATTGCACGAAATGCTGCTGCGCAAGACCATCGACATGCAGGACCGCGCGCCGCTGCCGGCTTACAGGGCGTGACGGGATCGTCACTGAACAATCTGCCGGCTTTACGGTACTTAACGCGCCGGACATCGGGCGGCAATCTTCGCGGCGCAGCACGTCTTGGTGTCACGGCGAAGGGAACCAGCGATGAATGACGAGCCTACCCGGATGGAACCTCGACAAAGCATCTGGCGCAAGCTGCTTTTTATCGTGCCGCTGGTTGCCGGGGTGGGCGTCGTCGCACTGGCGGTGAAGTCGCGCAAACCGCCGGCGCAGGATCCGCCAACCGAACAGGCGGCGCATGTGCGTATCATCGAAGTGGCTTCCATACCCGTTGCGCCGCAGGTGACTGGCTACGGTTCGGTCAGGCCGGCGAGGGTCTGGAACGCGATAACCCAGGTCAGCGGCAAGATCGCCTATGTCGATACGGACCTGAAGAAGGGCGCGCTTATCAAGGCCGGGACGGTGATCGCCCGCATCGATCAGGCCGATTTCAAGATGGCCATTGCCGAAGCAACCGCCAATATTGAAGCTGCCGAAGCGCGACTCAAGGAACTGACCACCAACCAGAGCAACCTGAGGAAGGTACTGGAAGTGGAGCGCCAGTCGCTGGCGCTCAAGAAGTCCCAGCTTGAGCGCAAAAAGGCCCTGCGCCAGCGGGGCTCGGCGACGCCATTGTCGGTAGAGCAGGAGGAACGCGATACGCTCGCGCAGGAACGCCGCGTGATCGACATCCAGAACCAGCTCACGGTCCTTCCGGCGCAGCAGGAGGTGCAGCGCGCGCAGATTGCAGTCAACAAGTCGCGGCTGGAAAGCGCCGAACTGAACCTGTCGCGTACCGAGATACGGGCGCCCTTCGCCGGTCGGGTAGCCGAGGCGCCGATCGAGCGAACGCAATTCGCACAGGCCGGGTCGCGCCTGGCCGTCATCGACTCGATTGACGTCGCCGAAATCGAGGCGCAGTTCCCGATCGCGCCGCTGGCACAGTTCGCGCGCGCCAATGCGGCGGGCATGAACGGGGCGGATAACGGTAATGGTCCCGGAAATGGTGTGCCGCAATCCCGGCAGGATTTCGCCAAGCTGGTGCGGGAGAGCGGCTTTTACGCCATGATCCGCCTGCTTAGCGGTCCCGCAAGCGCCCAATGGCGTGGCCAGATCGTGCGCATCAGCGACACGTTCGACCCTCAAACGCGCACAATGGGGATCATCGCTGCTGTCAAGGATTCCTATGCGTCATCCGTGCCCGGCGAACGGCCGCCGCTTACCAAAGGCATGTTCGTACAGATGACGCTGCACAGCAACCCGCTGCCGCCGGCCATCGTCATACCCACTTCGGCGATCCACGACGGCGCGGTCTATGTGGCGGGTCAGGACAATCGCCTGGTCACGAGGAAGGTGCAGACGGGTCTGCTGATCGGCAACATGGTCGTCGTACGGTCGGGCCTGAAGGCCGGAGAGCGGATTGTGGTGTCGGATCTGGCCTATGTCCTGCCGGGCATGTTGCTGCAGACGAGTCGCGACAAGCTGCTTGAAGCCGACATTGCGGGCGTTGCGGCCGGAAAGGGCCCTGAGGGGTCGCAGGGCAAGGGAGCGGTGCAGTGATCCGGTACTTTGCCAGCCATCCGACCGCCGCCAATCTGGTTATGATCGGCTTTCTGGCGATTGGCCTTGTCTCTCTGCCCATGCTGCCGCGCGAGACCTTCCCGCGGCTGGAGCCGAACCGGGTCGAGGTATCCGTCGTCTATCCCGGCGCCCGTGCGGAGGATGTCAGGGAAGCAATCTGCGGCCGGATCGAGGACGCTATCGGCAAGGTCGACCAGGTGCTGGAGACCAAGTGCGAGGCGCGCGAGGGGATCGGCCGGGCGACCGTCAAGATGCGCGAGGGCGCCAATCTCGACCGCTTCACCTCCGACATCAAGACGCAGATCGACGCCATCACCTCTTTCCCGCAGTCCTCCGAGCGCGCGATCATCAAGCAACTCGGCCGGACAGATTTCGTGGCTGCCGTCGCAGTGACCGGGCCGGAAAACCGGTCGCATCTGAAAGCCTACGCGGAAGACCTCAAGGCCCGCATGCAGCAGACGCCGGGCATCAGCAAGGTTGAGATCAGAGGATTTTCCGACCATCAGATCCGGATCGAACTGTCCGACCAGCTTCTGCGCCAGTATGGCGTCACAGTTTCCGACGTCGCCGGCAAGATACGGCGGCAGAGCAAGGATTCTCCGGTCGGCATCCTGCAGGCGGCAGACCGGGAACTCCTGCTGCGGGTCAATGACGAACGGCGAAGGCCAAGGGAGTTCGCCAACATCGTGGTGGTGGCGGCCCCCGGCGGAGGCGAAATCAAGCTCGGCGATATTGCGACAATCACCGACCGGTTCGAGCTGGACGAGGAGAAGGTCGTTTTCAACGGCAAGCCTGCGGCGGTGCTTGAAATCACCAAAAACGCGGCGGAGGACACGCTGGAGGCGATGGACGCCTTGCAGAAGTTCCTTGCGCAGGAACGGCAGACGGCGCCGAAGGGTATCGAACTCTCGGTGACGCGCGACGTGTCCTCCATCGTCCGCGACCGGCTGCGCCTTGTCGGCTCCAACATGCTGCAGGGGCTCGCGCTGGTCGCACTCGTCTTGTTCCTGTTTTTCGGCCTGCGCTATTCGTTCTGGGTGGCGATGGGCCTGCCGGTTTCCTTCGCCGGCGCTTTCGGCGTGATGGTCGGCCTCGACCAGTCCATCAACATGCTGACCATGATCGGCTTTCTGATCGGTATTGGCCTGCTCATGGACGACGCCATCGTGATCTCGGAGAACATCGCGGCGCACCGCCAGCGCGGTAAATCGCCGCTTGATGCGGCCGTGGACGGGACGCGCGAGGTCATGCCGAGCGTGGTCTCCTCGTTTACGACGACTGCCTGCGTGTTCGGCTCGCTGCTGTTCCTGAAGGGAGACATCGGCCAGATACTGAAGGTCATTCCGGCGGTCATGCTGGTCATTCTGGCGGTAAGCCTGATTGAAGCCTTCCTCGTTCTGCCGCACCATCTGCTGCATTCCATCGCGCACGGTGGGATAGGCGAGGGCCGCCTGCAGCGCGCGATGGAGCGGGGGCTTTCGTTTGTGCGCGACAGGGTCGCCGGACCGGCCGTAGACTGGTGCATCAACTGGCGCTATGCCGCGATCGGCGCGGCGATCGCCCTGTTCATGAGCGCCATCGCCATGATAGTCGGCGGCGCCGTGAAATTCCGGGCGTTTCCGGCGATAGAGGGCGATACGGTGGAGGCCCGGATTCTCCTGCCTCAGGGAACGCCGCTTTCGCGCACCCAGGAGGTCGCGGCGCGGGTGGTTGCCGCGATGCGGCGGATCGACGAGCGGTATTCGCCGGACCAGCCGGACGGCAAGAAGCTCGTCCGTAACGTCACCATCAGCTACAACAAGAATGTCGACGCATTCGAAACCGGAAGCCATGTTGCGACGGTGACCGTCGACCTTTTGCAGGCGGAGACGCGCAAGACATCGATGGCGACGGTGATAGCCGACTGGCGCAGGGAAACAGGCAGTGTTGCCGATATCGTCTTCATCAAGTTCGTGGAACCGACGCTTGGCCCCGCAGGGCTGGCTATCGACCTGCGGCTGGAGGGCCGCAATATCGACGAGCTTAAAGCCGCTTCGCGCGAACTGACCGCCTGGCTGCGGCGCTACAAGGGCGTTCGGGACCTGACAGACGACCTGCGGCCTGGCAAGCCGGAAATCCGTATACGGCTGAAACCGGGAGCCTCCAGCCTGGGCGTCGATACCGACATGATCGTTACGCAAATGCGCGGCGCTTATCTCGGAACCACCGTCGACAAGATACAGGTCGGGCCCGAGCAGTACGAAATCGACGTGCGCATCCGCAGGGCGGAGAAGGACAGTATCGATGACCTGCGGAACTTCACGATCAGCGTTTCCGGCGGGCGGCGGATTCCCATCACCGATGTGGCGCATCTCGAATACGGTCGCGGCTTTGCCCGGCTCCAGCGCATCGACGGCGCCGAAGCGGTAACGATCCAGGGGGAGGTGGACACGCGCATCGGCAACGCCTCGGCCATCGTTTCCGACACGCAGACGCGCTTCATTCCAGGTCTGCTGAAGCGCTATCCCGGCGTACGTTTTGCAGTCCGGGGGCAGAACGACGAGGCGCAAAAGACGCAGGTATCCATGCTGCGCGGCATGATCATCGGGCTGGTCGGCGTCTTCATCCTGCTCAGTTTCCAGTTCCGCAGCTTTGTCGAGCCGGTCGTCGTCATGATCGCGATCCCGCTGGCGCTGATCGGCGTCGTCTACGGCCACTGGATCATGGATCTGGATCTGTCGATGCCCTCGATGCTCGGCTTCGTCGCGCTCGCCGGCGTGGTGGTGAACAATTCGATCCTGCTGGTGAATTTCGCCAAGATCCGTTTCGACGCGGGAACAGGGCTGGCCGAGGCGGCCAGGCAGGCCAGCCGGGCGCGCTTCCGGGCGATTTTCCTCACCACATCGACGACTATCGCCGGGCTGTTGCCGATCCTGTCGGAGACCAGCCTGCAGGCGCAGGTGCTCATCCCGCTGGTGACGGCGCTGATGTTCGGCCTTCTGTCGTCAAGTCTGCTGGTGCTGCTGGTCGTGCCGTCGCTCTATCTGATCCTCGACGACTTCGGCCTGACGAGTATTTCCAGGGAGATCGACGAGCATCAGCCGGCGCAAGCGCGAGACGCGCGCGCGACGGCTGAGCAGGGGACGTAAGGATTGAGATTGGCAGAATATTCCTATAGGAATATTTACGGAATTATATACTTGACAAAGCAGACCCGATTAAGTACCGTCAACTCAATGAGTTAGACGCGCGACCCGCTTTGCCGATTGCGCAACCCGTTTCTAGGACTTTAGTCATGGCGACCGATTTCAACGATCCCATCTACCAGAACGCCGATGCAGCCCGTAAGCATCTGGAAAAACAACGCTGGCCTAATGGGCCGGAGTGTCCGCATTGCGGCAACGTGAACCAGAACAGGATTAAAGCCCTAGCTGGCAAATCCCACCGTCCCGGCCTCTACCAGTGCGCCGAATGCCGTGAGCAATTCACCGTCACCGTGGGAACCGTATTCGAGCGCTCCAAAATCCCGCTGAACAAGTGGTTGTTTGCCGTCCACCTGATGACCGCGAGCAAGAAGGGCATTTCCGCTCACCAAGTCCACCGTATGCTTGGCGTTACCTACAAGAGCGCTTGGTTCATGTGCCACCGCATTCGCGAGGCCATGATTTCCGATACCGCTTCGTCCGGCCCCATTGGCGGGGCTGGTATGGTCATTGAAGCCGACGAAACCTATTACGGGAAGCAGGGCGATCCGACGCCCTCACCGCAGCGAAAGGGCCGCCCCTATATCAACAAGCGCGGCTCCGGTCCTGCTGGCAAGCGTCCTGTGGTCGCCCTTGTGGAGCGTGGCGGCTCCGTTCGTTCCTTCCATGTCGCCAGCGCTAACATTCTCACCGTAAGCGAAATCATCTTCAAGAACGCCAACCGCAAAAGCACGCTGTTTACCGATGAAAGCGCCCTTTACACCGGGCTTGGCAAGACGTTCGCCGGACATGACACCGTGGAGCATTCCGCCGATGAATACGTTCGCGGCGCAGTCCACACAAACACAATCGAAAACGTTTTCAGCGTATTCAAGCGCGGTATGCGCGGTGTTTACCAGCATTGCGGCGAGAAACACTTGCAGCGTTACTTGACCGAATTTGATTTCCGCTACAACACCCGCGCCAAGCTCGAATATACCGACGCCATGCGCCGCGATATTGCCCTGTCACAGATCGGTGGGAAGCGCCTGACCTATCGGCGGATTGGTGGCGAGCTACACGCCTAAGCAGAAAGCCAAGGCGGACGCGCTGCGCGATCTGGACGAAGTGCTGGCGCGCTTTATCAACAAGCATCGCCGCAAATAGTCAGACTCTAGCTTTGGTGGTATCCTGAAGGGTGCACGCGATTCGGCGTGCATTCTGACCCCGCCCCATTTTGCCGTAGGAAGCTCGGGGCGGGGTCAGAATCATCCATCCCCAACACAAGGAGATGTGGACAACATGTCTACACAGCCCTTACAAAATGTAAACCCGTCAAGCGATCTCGTTTGGACCGGCGCCAGCGGCATTCGGTATCAATTCGAGAACTACGCACTTGGCACGGCCCGTTTCTTTGAAAAGCCGGGGGTTTATGTCTTCTCCCGCCAATTCAACGGCCTGTTCTATGCGGTGTATGTCGGAGAGACAGACAACTTTGCCCGCCGTCTTTCCAATGAACTTGCGGCGCATCATGCGTGGGACAGTATAGCCCGCGCCGGGGCCACACACATCAGCGCTATGGTTGTCGTCGGCGGGTTGGCCGAGCGTTTGAAGATCGAAACCGATTTGCGTCATGGGCTCAATCCACCATGTAATCGTCAGTGATCGGTTAACGATTGGGCCTCGGCTTCGTTGCCGGGGCCTTTTTCTTTTTTTCGCGCGCCGGTTTCGCCGCTGGCTTCTCTTTCTTCGGCGGCGTGTTCAGCATCCGGCGAAGGACCTCATCGCGCTTTTTGTCGTCGTTATCATTTTGGGAGACCGTCACCGATGCCACCCTATCTCGTGGGACCAAGAGCGAAGTTAATTAGAGCAGAAGCCCACCTCAAAAACCTCTGCACCATCGAAGCTAGTTTTTTCCAGACACACCCTGTTGAGATCGTCTTTGATACTCAATCCCAACCCGGCCACAAACTTGTAAAAGCGAGAATGCAAAGCACCCCAACAGACTTTGCCATTGTCGGGGGAGAGTTTATCTACCAACTGCGGTCCTGTTTTGATCAGATTGCCGTCGCTTTGGCACGAATGTCTGCCGCCAAGCCGCCTGTGCGAGACTTGTATTTCCCAACCGGGGATAGTCTTAAAGGGTTCCAGGATGCCTGCCGCAGATACCTCGTGGGGTTCGATACCGACCTTGCTGATATCATCAAAAACACGAATTGTTACGATGGAGGGGACAATATATTCCGCTCCGTCTTTCAAATGGCGAAAATTGATAAGCATCTTGAGCTGATCCCCGATGCCCCTGCCGGGCACTTCAGAGGCATCGACGGATACATAGTCGCCAATGGGTACGCCAGCATCGTTCTTACAGGAGGAGCTCACAACTTGAGAGACGGGATGGTTATAGCCGACCTCTTGCCAAACGGCATCTTTCGCCCAAAATCCCCGGATTCTAAAATTCATGTCTCCGGCTACATAACCCTCGCCAACGTCAAAAACTTTCCAATGGTTAGGGCTACTGGCCATTATGCGGCCATGCTCAAGAAGTGCATCGAAGTCTACAACGATATTCAAAGGCTCTGCGAACGCACGGGCAGGCTCTAACAACCCCTCAAAATCTAATCCCCGCGTCGGCCTGTCAGCGGATGCTGTAGCTTGCTCGGCTTGCTTTGTCATGTATATAATCCCGAATATTTACTCGCCGGCATTCATTCCTAGGAGGATTAACTTCTCATTCACCATATAAGTGGCTGAAATAATCGCTTTTAACCAAGAACGCCGTACGCCGCCTAAGGTGTCCAGGCTTCTCCGTCCCACATTCTGACAGATGCGAGGGCGCGCCCGACCCTCAATACGACTTCGGCATCCCCAGCACGCCATGGCCGAGATAGGCCAGGATCAGGTTGGTCGAGACCGGGGCGATGCGCGACATGCGGGCGCTGCGCCAGCGGCGTTCGACATCGTATTCGCGCGCCACGCCGAAACCGCCGTGGGTCTGCATGCAGGCCTCGGCGGCATTCCAAGCGGCTTCCGAGGTCAGCAGCCGTGCGAGATTGGCCTGCTCGCCGCAGGGCTGGCCAGCCTCGAACAGGGCCGCACCGGCGCGCACCATCATGTCGGCGGCCTTGTATTCGGAATAGGCCCGGGCGATGGGGAACTGGATACCCTGGTTCTGGCCGATGGGCCGGCCGAAGACGACCCGTTCGTTGGCGTAGCGCACGGCCTTGTCGATGAAGAAGCGGCAATCGCCGAGCGAACCGTGCGAGACGAGAATGCGTTCGGAATTCATCCCGTCGAGGATGTAGCGGAAACCCTTGCCTTCCTCGCCGATCAGGTTTTCGGCCGGCACCCGCAGATTGTCGTAAAAAACCTCGTTGGTCTGGTGCTTGACCATCGTATCGATCGGCTTGATCGTCATGCCCTTGCCGACGCTTTCGCGGATGTCCACGAGGATAACCGAGAGCCCCTCCGTCCGGCGTTTGACCTGGTCGAGCGGCGTCGTGCGCACCAACAGCGTCATCAGATCGGAATGCAGCGCCCGCGATGTCCAGATTTTCTGGCCGTTGATGACGTAATGGTCGCCGTCGCGCACGGCGCGCGTCTTCAGTTGCAGCGTCTCGCTGCCCGTTGTGGGCTCGGTCACACCGAAGGACTGGTATCGGATTTCGCCGGAGGCAATACCCGGCAGATACTTGTTTTTCTGCTCGTCCGTTCCGTGCCGCAGCAACATTTTCATCATGTACATCTGTGCATGGCAGGACGTGCTTTCGCAGCCGGCAGCGTTGATTTCCTCCAGTATGACGCCGCCGGCGCGCAGGGGCAGGCCCGAGCCGCCATATTCCTCCGGGATGAGGGCGGCCATGAAACCTGCCTCGGTAAGGGCGGCTACGAACTCGGAGGCATAGGCTTCCTCGTCCTCAAGCTTGCGCCAGTATTCGGCCGGAAACCTCTTGCAGATGGCGCGAACGGCTTCCCGAATTTCCGGATAGTCGTTGCCAAGCGGGACATTGGTCATTTCACCCGTATCGATCCCTGCACCGTCCATAGCGCTACCTCCTGCGGGTCGCTCCCGCTCTCATTTTTGGTTTTTGGCGTCGGCCCCCAACACCAGATTGCTGTGCGAACCCAGTTTCGGCGGCGCATTGCGCAGCGCCGGGCGCTGCCCGTCGAATGCCAGCGGCAGGCCCATCAGCGTCATGTCGGCATCCGGCGCCTTTTGCAGCATGCCAAGCGCCTGGGTCTGCGGATGAGCGACGACCTGGTCGATGGTCTGCAACGGTGCAACCGGCACGCCAGCAGGCTCGATAATCGCTAGCCATTCCTCGACGGTTCTTGTCCCGATCACGGCTTGCACCGCCTGATTGACCAATGCGCGGTTTTCCACCCGCTTGGGATTGCTAGCGAAACGCTCGTCTTCCAGCCATTCGGCCTTGCCGATTGCACCCGCGAGCCGCCGGAACAGATTGTCGTTGCCCGCGGCGATCATCAGATAACCGTCCGAAGCCTCGAAGACACGGTACGGCACGAGACCGGGATTCTCTGTGCCGCGGCGGCCGGGCGCCTTGCCGGTGCCATGCACGGTGGCGGACGCCGAATTGATCCAGGCGAGCGCCGTTTCGAACAGCGAGGTGTCCACCGTACAGCCCTCGCCAGTGACGTCACGGCGATGCAGAGCCGAGAGTATGCCGATCACCGACCACATACCGGCGCCCTGGTCGATGATGGATACTCCCACGCGCACCGGCGGTTCGCCGTCGTTGCCGGTGACGCTCATGATGCCGCCGAACGCCTGCATCAGCGGATCGTAACCGGGCCGGCTGACATACGGCCCCTTCGCACCGAATGCGCCGAGATTACAATAGATCAGCCGCGGGTTCTGCTCACGCAGTTCGGCCCCGATGCCATATTGCGTCACGAGCCCGGCGCGCATGTTCTGGATGACTACATCGGCTTTTTCGACGATGAAGGCCCGCAATTTCGCGAGTTCCTCCGGGTCCTTCATATTGACGGCAGCCGACATCTTGTTGCGGTTGACCGACTGGAAGATGACGGCCGCACCGTTCCAGAACGGCGGGCCCCAGTTGCGGGCATCGTCGCCACGCTCCGGATTTTCGACCTTGATAACGGTCGCGCCAAGGTCGGCGAGCGTCTGTCCGGCGAAGGGCGCGGCGACGCTGTGGCCGAGTTCGACGACGGTTATGCCCTGCAGGGGCGCAGCGGGAGGAAGATCGGTTTTCGTGTCGGACATTTCGGTGCGTTCGGGATCAGTGTTTCGTCTGTTGCGCCTTGTACGATGGCAGAGTGCGGATGTCTTTGGCGGTTTCCAGGTTTTGCAATGCGCCGAACAGCGCAGCCGCCTCGGATTCGCTCATCGCCTTTCCCGTACAATCAAGGAACTTGGTCCACAGGACATTCGTATCGAGGCTGATCGCCGCGTCGTCCGGGCTCGACAGGCGCAGGGTGCGGACGGAGCCGTCCGCCATCCTGAATTCGAGTTCGTCGTCGGCTTCGGCGTTGAAATGAGCCGGTTCGCGCGCCGGATCGAGATCGCGGCTGACCTTGCCCATCAGCGTGCGCACGTCAGGGCGGTCGAAGAATTCGTCCGTCAGCTCGGCCAGCGTGGCGCGCTTGGCAATCACCGACATGGCTACAGCGAATTCGGCGCTGAATTTGGCGTCGAGCGGCGTTTGCGGATTGGTGTGGACCAGCGCCACGACGCGCGACGGTGCGGTCTTGAAGGCGACATGTTCGATCTGCTCCGCCGGCAGGTCATTGCCGGCGACATAGCGGGTCAGCGTATTGATGATCCGGTGATTGCCGTAGCAAAGCGGATAGAGCTTCACGCCAACCCCGTGGTCGACCAGGTGCCAGCTTTTGCCGAAATGGCAGGGCCGCTCGAGATCGACCTCGCCTTCGGGCGACAACGCCCGCAGGAATCCATGCTTGTGCTCGAAGATTTCCGGCGAGGCGGTCAGACCCGCCGCGGCATAGCGCGCCGACATCAGTCCCGCCGATGCCGCCCGCCCGGCATGAAAAGGCTTGGTCATGGACCCGAAATTGGCCACGAGACCGGCCGCCTGCGAGGCGGCAATGGCCAGTGCGTTGGAGGCGCGTTTCTGGTCGAGTCCGAGCAGCCACGCTGCGCCCGCCGCTGCAGCCACCGTGCCGAAATTGCCGGTCGGGTGAAACCCGCGCAGGTGATGCGGTTTCCGGTCCCGCGAGGCAAGCTCGCTCCAGACTTCATAGGCTGTGGCGAAAGCGCAGATGGCGTCCTTGCCGGATGCGCCCATGCTCTCGGCCTGGGCGAAAATCGCGGGCGCCATCGCGACGCTCGGATGCGCCGGATGAAAGGCGATGCCGATGTCGTCGTAATCGTGCGCATGGCCGGACGTGCCATTGATCAGAGCCGCCGAACGGGCAGGGCCCATGCTCCGGGAGAAGACATAGCGCGCTTCCCCGCTGTCCGCGCCGGCGGGCTCGAAGCCAGCGATGATCTGCGTTCCCTCGGCGTCCGCGCCCAGCACCGTCACAGCGGCATAGTCGCTGAGGGCGTTCTTGATCGCGCGCACCGCGTCCGAGGGGATATCCTCGTATCGGTTCGTCGCGACGAACGCCGCGATGTCAGCCGTCAGCTGTCCCATTCCTGCCTCCACAAATCCCGCCTAATGGACAGCGGCCTGCGCCTTCTTCCGCAAGGCGTCTAGCGTGCCGCCGGTCTTGACGCTGCCGGGCAGGGGATGGCCGACAATGTCCTCCGCCAGCCGGGCGCATTCGACCAGGGCATCAAGATCCACGCCGGTTTCGATACCCATTTCCTGACACATGAAAATCAGATCCTCGGTACAGACATTTCCGGCGGCCCCGGCGTGCCCGGCGAAGGGGCAGCCGCCAAGCCCGCCGACGGCGGCATCGAAATGGGCGACCCCCATTTCCAGTCCGGCATAGGCATTCGCTATGCCCTGGCCACGCGTATCGTGCAGATGCAGCGAAATCGCCTGGTCTGGATATTTGTCGCGAATGGCGCCGATGGTGCGCTTGATCTTTTGTGGCGTCGCCCAGGCCATCGTATCGGCAAGCGAAATGAAATCGAGTTCGATATCGTTTTCGTCCGCAATGGCCAGAATGGTCCCGAACAGCGAAACAACCCGGTCGGTAGGAATATCGCCTTCGAAGTTGCAGCCGAAAGCCGCCATAATCCCGCCACGTACGACCGGAACGCCGAGTTCCCTGTAGCGTTTCATCATCTCGCGCTGGGATGCGATCTGTTCCTCGATTGTGCGGTTCTGGTTGCGTTTGAGAAACGTGCTGGATGCGCCAACAGTGATGGAGCCCTTGATATCGAGGCGGCCGGCCGCGCGCGCCCGCTCGAATCCCTGATCGTTCAGCCACAGGCCGGTATAGCGCACGCCTTCAACGGGATGAATGCCGGCGACCACGTCCTCGGCGTCGGCCATGCCGGGCACTTTCTTCGGGTTGACGAACGACACGATCTGGATGTGATCGAGGCCGGTATGGGAAAGCGCATCGATCAGCTCGATCTTTCGGGCCGTCGAAATCGGCCCTTTTTCGATCTGAAAACCCTCGCGCGGCCCTTCTTCCACGACGTGAATGCGGCTCGGCATATCCATTGTGCGGCGTCCTCCTTTTGCCGGCCTTTCGCGTGCCTGCGTTTGCGCGCGGGCCCGGTGCAACGGCTTGGAATGCAGTCTTGCTTTTTTGCAGCGTCTTTGCAACGCTGACGCAAACGGCGGGGACCAGAGGCGCTTGCGCACACACCTGCCTGTGAGGAAACGTCTTGTTGCTGGCGCTGCCACGGCCGCGCATTTGGGCTGAGGGCCGATGAGCATTGCCGTCAAGAACCTGTGGAAGCACTACGGCGAGACCGCGGCGGTAGCGGGCATCGATCTGGAAGTTCCCGAAGGCGAAATGCTCGTTCTGCTCGGCCCGTCGGGCTGCGGCAAGACGACGACCATGCGCTGCATAGCCGGACTGGAAGAGCCGGATATCGGGTCGATCTCGATCGGTGGACAACCTGTTTTCGATCGCGCCGGCGGGGTCAATACTCCCGTCAACCGGCGCAACGTCGGCATGGTGTTCCAGTCTTATGCGATCTGGCCGCACATGAGCGTCTTCGAGAACGTCGCCTTTTCGCTGGAAATGGAAAAGCGCCCGCGCGAGGAAATCCGACGCCGCGTCGGCGAGATACTCGAACTGGTGGGCCTCGCCGGCTTCGAGGAACGCGGCGCGAGCTATCTCAGCGGCGGACAGATGCAGCGTGTCGCGCTCGCCCGCTCGCTGGTGATGCGGCCTGCGGTACTGTTGTTCGACGAGCCGCTGAGCAATCTCGATGCCCGCCTGCGTGACCATCTGCGCGTACAATTGCGCGAAATCCAGACCGAACTGAAAATCTCCAGCGTCTACGTTACCCACGACCAGCGCGAGGCCCTCGCCCTGGCCGACCGGATCGTCATGATGCAGGCGGGAAAAATCCTGCAGTCCGGCGACCCCGTCTCGCTGTTCAACAGTCCACAAACCGCCGAGATCGCCGAGTTTCTCGGCTACAGCAACATATTTCCCGCCAGACTCGCCGGCGAGGACAACGGCCTTGCCGTGGCCGAATTCGTCTCCGGAGGCCGCAAGCTGAAGGCAGCGGCCGGCCAGCGATGCGATGGCGACATTGCCGTCTGCGTCCGTCCGGACGACGTGCATATTTCGTCCGGTGAAGAGGGCGCCGGTTCAGGCAATGTCCTTGGCGGAACAATCATCCTGGCGAGCTTCATGGGCACGCATATGCAATACCGCGTTCGGGCAGGAGCCGGGGAAATCTGGGAGATATTGAGCACCGACGTCAAAACATTGCGGAAACTCGGCGAGACGGTGCAGGTGCACGTCGATCCGGCTCATGTCAAACTGCTGCCGACGCAATGACAGATATCCCTTCAAGTATCCCTGCAAGGACGGAATTGCGCGCCCACGGATCGGCTGCCCGGCGCGCCAATGCGCAACGGGGCGTCCTGTTCGTGCTGTTCGCAATTCTCGGCCTTCTCGTTGTGATGCCATTTGCGACGCTGGTCTATACCTCCTTCATCAGAGGTCTGCCGTTTTCCGGTAATGCCGATTACACGTTCACCCTGGCAAACTATGGCTCGCTGTTTACCCCGGAACTCGGCGCGGCCATCGTGAATACTTTGATAACGTCCATCGGCGCGACGGCCATCGCCATGACGATCGGCTGCGCCCTGGCGTGGCTGGTGGCGCGTACGGACATTCCGTTCAAGCCGATGGTGCATCTCATAGCGCTGACGCCGCTGTTCATATCGCTGGTCGTCGCATCGATCACCTGGTCGCTCCTGGGGGCGGGCCGCACCGGATATCTTAATATAATTTTTACTTCACTGGGACTGCCGTTCCACATCAACGTTCAGTCGCTCGCAGGCATATCGTTCGTAAAGGGGCTCTATTACGTCCCGTATCCCTTTATCTTCGTCTATGGCGCACTGACGCTCGTCCATCCTGACATGGAAGAGGCCGCCGCCGTGCATCGCGCCAATCTCTGGAGCAGCCTGCGCACGATCACGTTCCCGCTGGTCAAGCCGGCAGTTATCGGCGCGATGCTTCTGGTGATGGTCTCGACGGCCGAAGAATTTCCCGTACCCTCCATTCTCGGGGCGCCGGTCGGAATCGAAACGCTGTCGATCCGCATCTACAAGCTGGCGACACAGGTTCCCGGCGATCCCAATGGCGCCAGCGCCGTCGCCATCATGCTGACCGCTATCGTGTTCGCTCTGGTCTATACCCAGCGCCGCGTGTTGCAGGGCAAGGACTATCGCACAGTGACGGGAAAGGGCGTGCAACAGCGCCTACTGCGCCTGCGCGGCCTGAAAGGCCCGGCCATCGCTTTTGTTCTGCTGTACGGATTTGTCGCGCTGGTGCTGCCCATTCTTGCGCTGATCCAGGGCGCAACCCGCGCCAGCCTGTACATTCCCAACGCCAAGGCCCTCTTCGATCCGAGCCAGCTCACGACGCAATTTCTCGTCGAGGCGCTGAAAAATCCCGACATGCACCAGGGCCTGAAGAACAGCCTGCTGGCCGGCGGTCTGACGGCGCTCTTCGGCGGCGCCCTGTTCTTCGCCCTGGCCTACACAGTCAACCGCACCAAACTCCCGGGCCGCCATTATCTGGAATATCTGGCCATGACGCCACTCGCCTTGCCGGCCCTTGTCATGGGACTAGGCATTCTGTGGACCTGGGTGAACATCCCGCTGCCGGTCTACGGCACACTTGCGATACTCGTTATAGCGTTCACCACGCGCTTCATGCCGCAAGGCTACCGTTCGATGGCCTCCAGCGTGTCGCAATTGCACGACGATCTGGAAGAAGCGGCCATGGTCGCTGGCGCCAGCCGGGCCGAAGCTATCCGGCGCATCACACTTCCGCTGTTGCGCGGTACTATCGTTTCGACCATGTTTCTCATGGTCGTTCTGGGTATGCGGGAGCTGACCGCATCGCTCTTTTTATACACCAGCGACACGAGGGTGCTGTCGATCGTCATTTACGAGGCGTACGAAAACGGTTTCTGGACGGTGGTTGCGTCGTTGAGCCTGATTTACACTTCTGTGCTGGTCGTTCTGACAATAATAGGCCGGCGCTTCATGCGGGCCGATCTCTAGCTCCTGCGCGAGAGGCGGCCTCAACAAGGGAAGGAAGCGATCATGCAAAAAAGCGCCAATACACCGGCCGCGATGGTCAAGACCCTTGCGGCGGCCGCGCTCCTTATCGTGGCGCCGACCATCGCCCATGCGCAGCTCGTGATCGGTGGCGAGAATATCGCCGGCAAGGCCCTGTTCGAAGCCGCCAAGAAAGAAGGGCAGATCAATATCTACGGCGCCTGGCCGCCCTCGAACCAGAAAACGCTAAGCGATGCTTTCACCAAAGACACCGGCATACGCGTATCGTTCGTTCGTGCAACCTCGGGAAAGCTGTATCCGCGCATCCTCGCGGAATTCGCGGCCGGGCGGCTCAATGCCGATTATGTCGACCTGACCGACCTCACCTTCGTCAAGCAACTCGTACGAAAGGGCGTCTTGAACGTTCCCTACAAACCACCGAGCTGGGACAAGCTTTCGCCGAAACTGAAGGACCCGCAGGGAAGGTGGTTTTCCTTCATCCGCCTGTCGCAGGTCATCGGCGTCAACAAGGCCATCGTCAAACCTGAAGACATGCCGAAAGGATTTGCCGACCTTCTCCTGCCCCGGTGGAAGGGAAAGATCGGTATGCCGTCGATCGATGCGGGCGGATCGTCCTTTGCCTTGCAGGCGTTCCTGAAGGAGGAAATGGGCAAAGACTTCTGGCAAAAACTCAAGGCGCAGAACCCACGCATCTATCCGTCCGTCGCGCCATCGGTGACGGACATGGTGCGTGGCGAAACGCAGATATCGCTGGCGGGCGCCTCCACCGTTATCGCCCGCATGAAGGCGGGTGCGCCGGTTGCGCTGGTATTTCCCAAAGAGGGCGTGCCCGTATTTCCGCTTACCGGCGGCATAACGGTGGCGGCCAAACACCCCAATGCGGCGAAACTCTATATCAATTACATCACCAGCAAACGCGGCGGCGACGTGATCGCGACCACGGGCAATTATTCGATCAATCCGGACGCGAAGAAGCCGGACTTGCTAAATCTTGATTATCCGGCGCAGGACAAATTGTGGACCGTCGAAGCCGATCACTGGGAGAAGGTACGCGATACCTACAGCAAGGAATGGCGCTCGGTTTTCGGAACACAGTAAATAGCCCGCAAACGGGCCGGATTCGGAGGTAACGCACATGGCATACGGCAAGTGGAAAAAACGCACGGCGGCGCTCACATGGATTGCAGCCGCCAGCCTCTACTGCGGCGGGGCGGCCGCGCAACTGGTCGTCGACGGCGAGCAGATCGCGGAGAGGGCCTTATTCGAGGCCGCGAAGAAAGAAGGCCAGCTCAATCTGTACGGCACATGGCCGCCGGCGAACCAGAAGATCCTCAGCGACGCCTTCACCAAGGATACCGGAATCAAGATTTCATTCGTCAGGGCAACTTCGGGCAAGTTGTATCCGCGCGTGCTGGCGGAGTTCGCCGCGGGCCGCCTCGGCGCCGATTTTGTCGATTTGACCGATCTCACCTTCGTCCTCGACCTTGCGAAAAAGGGCGTTCTGGCCGTGCCGCACAAGACGCCAAGCTGGGACAAGATACCAGCCAGCCTGAAGGATTCCGAAGGGCGCTGGTACACATTCATGCGGCTGGTTCAGGTCATCGGCGTCAACACGGCCATCGTCAAACCGGGCGAGGAACCGAAAGGCTTTGCCGAACTGCTCGATCCAAAATGGAAAGGGCGCATTGGCATGCCGACCATCGACGCCGGCGGCAGCGCCTTTTCTGTGCAGGCCTTCGTGCGCGAAGTTGTCGACAAGGACTACTGGAAAAAGATGAAGGCGCAGGAGCCGCGTGTCTATCCGTCCATCGCCCCGACGGTGACCAATCTTGTGCGCGGAGAAGTGCACGCCATCCTTGCCGGCGGCTCGTCCATTGTCGCCCAGATGAAACGCGGCGCGCCGGTGAAAGTCATCTTCCCGTCCGAAGGCGTGCCTGCCTTCACGCTGTCGGGCGGCGTGACGAAGTCTGCCAGGAACCCCAATGCCGCAAAACTATATTTGAACTACATCACCAGCAAGCGCGGCGGATCTGTCATCGGTACGGTTGGAGACTACGGCACCCATCCGGACGCCGTCCCGCCAAAAAAATCCAAACGTCGCCTATCCGCCGCAAAGCAAGCTCTGGACGGTGCCTGGCGATCATTACGTGAAGGTACGCGATCCCTACAGCAAGGAATGGCGGGCGACCTTCGGGACCAAGTAAGCGGATCGCAAATTCGCAACGGTTATCAGTCAGGGAGGAACGAACCATGGCAAGAACAACTTCGAAGGCGGCGCTTGCGGGCGCCGCCGTTCTGGCTATCGCCAGCGGAACGGCTCGTGCGCAACTCGTCGTGGACGGCGAGACGATCGCGGATAAAGCCCTGTTCGATGCGGCGAAAAAAGAGGGCGTACTCAATATTTACGGCGGCGGTACGCCCGCCAACCAGAAGGTCATGAGCACGGCCTTCACCAAGGATACGGGGATCAAGGTCACCTTTGTGCGGGCGACGTCCCGACAATTGTTTCCGCGCGTCCTTGCCGAACACAATGCAGGCCGGCTTGGCGCGGATTTCGTCGATTTCACCGACCTGACATTCGTTCTGCAGCTTGTCGAAAAGGGCGTTCTGACCGTACCGCACAAGATCCCGAACTGGGACGCCATCGCCCCCGTGATGAAAGACCCGCAGGGGCGCTGGTACACGTTCATGCGTCTGACGCAGGCGATCGGCGTCAACACGGCAATCGTCAAACCGGCCGATATGCCCGTGGGGTTCGCCGATCTTCTGGCTCCGAAATGGAAGAACAGATTGGCCATGCCGACCATCGATGCGGGCGGCAGCTCCTTTGCCGTACAGGCATTCCTGAAAGAGAAGATGCCCGGCGATTATTGGAAGGCGTTGAAGACGCAGAATCCACGGGTTTACCCCTCCGTGGCGCCGACGGTCACCAATCTCGTGCGCGGGGAGTTCGCCGCTGCAATCGTGGGCGCTTCGACGGTGATTCAGCAGATGCGCGCGGGCGCGCCGCTGAAAGTTGTCTACGCCAAAGAGGGGACGCCGGCGTTTCCGCAGTCGGGCGGGGCGACGGTATCGGCAAAAAATCCGAACGCGGCGAAGCTCTATCTCAACTGGATTATGAGCAAGCGTTGCGGCGATGTCATCGCGACCACCGGAAATTACGGATCGCATCCCGATGCCAAGCCGCCCCAGGCGAAGGACGTCGATTTTCCGACGCAAGACAAGCTGTGGACCGTACCGGCCGAACATTGGGTCAAAGTGCGCATCCCCTACAGCACCGAATGGCGCGCAACATTCGGAACCAAATAACACATCGTCCGGGAGGCATTATGAGCGAAGAAGACAATGTTCTGAAGGTCGAAATCAAGGATCGCATCTGCCTGTTGACCTTGAACCGGCCCGACCGCCGCAACGCGATGTCGCGCGCATTGGGCGCGGCGCTGCGGCGGGCTATCATCAAGGCCGATACGGATAACGACGTGTCGCTGGTCGCAATAACGGGAGCTGGAAGCGCCTTCTGCGCCGGAGCCGACCTCAAGGACGCCCGGGCGACGGACGAATCCACCGGCGACTATCGCGGTCCGCTGCACGAACCCGAACGCAGCCTGTTCGAAGTCATGCTGGATTCGCGCAAGCCGATTATGGGCATCATCAACGGCCCGGCCATGGCTGGCGGCTGCGAACTGGCGTTGTCATGCGACCTGCGGGTCGTGTCCGATACCGCGTTCTTCGGCCTGCCCGAAGCCAAGCGCGGTATGGGAGCCCACTACGCCTCGGTTGTGCTGCCGCAAATGGTGCCGCCAGCCATCGCCATGGAATGGCTTTACACCGGACGACGCATCAATTTGCAGGAAGCCGAGCGCTGGGGGCTCGTCAACCGGATTGCGGCGCCGGACAAGCTGATGGATGTAGCCATGGAACTGGCCCGCGAGATTGTCTCTTCGGCGCCATTGTCGCTGCAGCGCATGAAGCTGACCTATCGCAAGGCCTGGGGCATGCCGCTGCATGCCGGCCTGCGGCTGGACGCAGGGCCGGACGTCTACGCTTCGGAAGACCGCAAGGAAGGCGCACGGGCCTTTCTGGAAAAGCGTGCGCCGGTCTGGCAGGGCAAGTAACGCGCGGCACAGCGGCGCATCGGGGCAGGGCGGGATCGCATACGGACATGGCAAACGACACGGCAACGGCAGCAAAACCTTCGAGCCTCTTCGCATCGCTGGAACCCCTGTTCCGGCCGCGCGGCGTGGCGATCGTCGGAGCGTCCTCGACACCCTTCAAACAGGGCAATTCGGCTCTGAAATATCTTGTCGCTGGCGGGTACGAAGGCGGAATTTATCCAGTCAATCCGTCCGGGGGCGAAATCGAGGGACTGAAAGCATATGCCTCGATCGCCGATATCGGCGCGCCGGTCGACTGCGCCCTGTTCGTAATCCCCGCGGGCGCCGTCATTCCCGCCATCGAGGAGTGCGCCAGGGCCGGGGTCAAATCCGTCGTGATCGGCGCCAACGGTTTCGCCGAACTGGGCACGGAAAAAGGCTTCGCCCGGCAGCGCGAACTGACCCGTATTGCGCGCGAGAATCGCATCCGCATTGTCGGGCCAAACACCAACGGAATATGGAACGCGACCGACCGGCTTTCGCTCGGCTACAACACTTCGCACGGCGATTCCATGACACCAGGCCCGGTGTCGATCGCCGCCCATAGCGGAGCCTTGTTCAATTCCATCGCGCCGTCGCTGCGCCGGTTCGGGGCAGGCCTGTCCAAATTCATCCCGGTCGGCAACGAAGCCGATCTCGATATGCTGGATTTCCTCGAATATTTCATCGAGGATCCAGCCACCGGGGTCATCGGCCTCATCGTCGAAGCTTTGCGTGACGGCGAGCGTGCCAAGAAGCTTGCCGCTAAGGCGCATGCGGCCGGCAAGCCTGTTGTAGCCTTGAAACTGGGCCGCTCGGCGGCGGGGGCAGGGGCCGCACTCGCCCATTCCAGCCGTATGGCCGGCAACGCGCGGGCCTACGACGCACTGTTCCGCGAGACGGGCATTCTGCAGGTGCCGACAATCGAAGCGCTGGCCGGCGCCTGCGCGCTGCTTTCCGGAAAGCGGCCTTCCGTGGAACCGGACAAGCGCGGCCTGATTTGCGTCAGTTCGTCCGGCGGCGGCGGCGGCCTGGTTGCCGATTTCGCGTCCGAGTATGGGATCCCGCTCGCCGGCAATCCGGACGGATCGTGGTCCGGGAAAGCGGCAGATCTGATTGCGACTTTTGACGGGGCAGGGCCGGTCTTCAATCCGATAGACGGCGGCAACCTGCATGGTTGGGACCGGCTCGAAAAATTGCTTCATACGCTCGAAAGCGAAGGTCATTCCGGACCGGTTTTGTACTTCGGGCATATGCTGCCGCGCGGCCAGATGGACATGTTCGTCCAGGAAATACTCGCCCGGCGCAAAGAGCGGACTGGCGCGCCGGTCGTTTGCGTGGCGCCGGGCGGCCTGCGGCCCGATGTCGAGGAGGCCTATCGCTCCCATGCGATTCCGGTCTTCAACGACATGGCGACCTGCTTCATGTCGCTTCGAGCGCTGTACCGTTCGCTGGAGTTCGAGCCGCAACAGCCGTTCCAGACTGCCGGACTTTCGGCTACGGCTGCCGATGCAGTAGGCGCCATGCTGTCGGACGCCGCAGGGCAGACAATGCTCAGCGAGAGCCGCAGTGCCGATATCCTGCGGACGGCTGGCGTAGTGCTGGTCGAATCCACCGGCGCCCCATCCCTCGAAGCTGCTGTCGACGCCGCGGCAGCGACGGGGTATCCGGTCGTCCTCAAAGGACTTGCCCCTGGCATTGCGCACAAGAACGACGCCGGACTCGTGGCCGCAGGGCTCGCAGGGGAAGCGGCGCTGCGGGAAGCGCATGCGCGAATTGCCGGACTGCTTGCGAAGACATCGTCCGGCGATGGCGAGGCCGAAATAATTCTGCAGCCGATGATTGCAGCAAAGGCCGAGCTGATTATCGGCATTGCGCACGAACCGCCTCTCGGTCACTTCCTCGTCGCCGGACTTGGAGGCATTTATGCCGAAGTTCTGGATGAAATCCTGCTGATCCCCGCGCCGTCAAGCGCCGAGACGATCCGCGCGCGGATTTCCGGTGGCAGGATCGGCGCACTGCTTGCCAAGATCGGCAAGTCGCCGGAGGTCACGGACAGGCTTCTGGAGTCAGTCACGGATAATCTGCTCGCGCTGCAAAATCTCCTTTGTCACTTCGGCGAAAAGATTTGCTCGGTCGACGTCAACCCTCTGCTGATCCGCGAAGACGGCGTAATCGGCGTCGACGCGCTGATCGAACTGCGCTGAACCAATGGCGCAAGCCGGCCGAAGCTGCCCGGGAAGCATCGCTGCCTGAACTCAATACATCGAATTCGGCAGGAACAGCGAGATCTGCGGAAAACCGATCAGCAACGCCATGATGAAGACCTCGCAGACCAGGAACCAGAAGCAGCCGCGGAAAATCGTGTGCAGCGGGATCTGGTCGCCGACAACGCCGTTCACGACGTAGACGTTGAAGCCCACCGGCGGCGTCAACAGACCGATCTCAATATATTTGACCACGATCACACCGAGCCAGATCAGATCCATGTTCAGCGCTTTGAACATCGGGATGAACACCGGCATGGTGATGAGCAATACGCCCAGCGGATCCAGGAACATTCCCAGAATGAGATAAATAACCGACAGGGCAATAACGAGATGCAGCGGATCGAGCGCCCAGGAACCAACCATCTGTGTCAACATGGCCGAAGTTCCGGCCAGCGCCAGGAACTTGGTATACATCACCGCGCCCATGCCGACGAAGAAGATCTGCGCGGCGGCGGCCATGGATTCTTTCAGGGCCGCGACAAGCTTTTCAAGGTTCATGCGGCCTTGCACCCAACCAATGATCAGCGCCATCAGCGCTCCGCCCGCGCCGACTTCCGTCGGCGTGAAAACGCCGGCGTAAAGCCCGCCGATAATCGCGAGGATCAACAGGACAAGTGGCCAGACTTCGAACAGCGCCTTCCAGCGCTCCTTCCGCAATTCTGCCCGGTTCTCGACCGCAATGGCCGGAGCCAAAGCCGGATTCCACCAGCAGCGCAGAACGATCATGGCGCCGTAGACGACCGCGGTCAGAATACCCGGCAAAACGCCGGCCATAAGTAATTGCGCCACCGAAACTTCGGCGAAAACGCCGTACAGTACGAACAGAATGCTGGGAGGGATGAGCGCGGCAAGTGTGCCGCCGCAGGCCACGACGCCGGCAGCCAGCGCCTTGTCGTAACCGGCCTTCAGCATTTCGGGAACAGCCAGGCGGGCCATGGCGGCGGCGGCGGCCACACTCGATCCCGAAGCCGCCCCGAAGCCCGCGCAGGCCATGTTCGTGGCGAAGGCAAGACCGCCGGGAAGGCCGCTCAGCCAGACATGGGCGGCGCGGAACAGCGCTGCGGCGATGCCGGATTGCACGACGATCGAGCCCATGAGCAAAAACATGGGGATGGCGGTGAGGTCCCAGTTGGCGGAAAATTCGAACGGCACGGTGCGAACGATGGACAGCGCCGCATCGAGATTGGTCAGCCACCAGAAACCGAAGAATGCGACAAGTCCGAGTGCAACGCCGATCGGAAACCCGATGGCGATAAGCCCGAGCGCCACTGCCAGGCTAAGTATGGCGGTTGTCAGTGTGCCCATGGCTCAGACCTCCTCGGCCGCGTGCTTGCGCGGTTCGCTGGATGGACTGAGCAGATCGAGCAGGACGTAGACCGCCATCAGGAAGCCTGCGACGGGCAGAATGAATCGCGAAGGCCACACCGGCACGAACCCGTAGGATGTTTCCCACACCTCACCTTCGGAATATTTGACGAAGGCTTCGACGCCCGTCTGCCATGTGAATACACCTACATAAACGATCGTCCCGATCCGGGCGACGATATCGAAGAATCGGCGCATGCCTCCGGGCATCATCTGGGTAAACAGGTCGACGGTGATGTGTCCCTCGTTCCGGCAAATCCATATCCACGGCAGATAAGCGATAGCCACCATGTAAAATGCCGATACGATCTCGTTGGTCCCGCCGAAGGTGATGTTGAGGAAAAAGCGCGCGCCAACGTCCACCGATACGTGGATCATCATGGCTATCCCGGCGAAGATCGCGATCCACAACAGCGCGTTGATCGGAAACTCCAGCCATTTCTTCAGGCTATTCATCGATTTCCCCCCGGGGCGCGCTTTTCCAGCTCTCCGCCGCTGAGCAGACAGACCGCACAGGCCTGCTCCGGGCGGTCCTCCCCGCCCGGACAACTATAAAATGGAAAAGCTGGCGCCGGATCAAAGTTTGTCCGGATCGACTTTCGAATAGGCTTCGCGCCAGAGAATGTCGGCAAACTTCTGTATATCGCGGCCGATTTCCTTCTCGAAACCTTTCCACTTCTCCACATTCTTGCGATAGGCGGCAATCACCTTTTCGCCGTCCTTCACGCGGAAGCGCTTGGCGGCGGCAAGGTTGATTTTCTGCTGTTCTTCGTCGAATTTATTGACAACGGCTTGCCATTCGGCGGGATTGGTCGGTTTGACCAGCTTCACGCCTTTTTCTTTAATCACATATTGCAAGTTGGCTTCGTTATCGATGATGAATTGCCCGATTGCCAGGCCGCCGGACATGTAGGCCGCCTTCTTCATGTGCATCAGTTTCTGTTCGCGCGTAAACGAACTCCAGACCTTGCGGTTCATGTAAAGGCCAATGGCCGGGCCGGTCAGGCCGAGGTCGATCTCGGTGATGTACTTGGCGAAATCGGCGTAACCGAAGGCTTTCAGCCAATAGTCGACGCCGAAGGTGCAGTCGATGCCGCCGCGCTGCAGCAGGCCGACAGCCTCGACGAGGTTTGCGCCGACAGGCACGCCGCCCAGCATCTTGATGAGATTTGTGTTGCCGTTGCCCGTGACGCGTACGCGCTTGCCTTTGAGATCGGCGAGCGTTGCAACAGGCGTACGGCATGTCAGGCGATAGGGCGATGTGGTCCAGCCGGACAATGCGACGGCATTCTGCTTGCGGAACTCTTCCTGGCATTGCGGGCAGTTCAGCACCATGGTCTCAACCGCAGCGCCCGACGCCGCAACAGTGTGGTCGCCAAACACGACGTTGCTGTAGATCAGACTGGACGTTGCCGGCAGCAAATTGGGAGCATAGGTCGGTATCGCCAGCCCCGCGGCCATGACGCCGTTTTTTACATTGTCGAAAGTGGTCTTGGCGTTCGCGAGTTGCCCACCGGGAATGATTTTCCAGTTCAGCGCGCCTTTGGTCTCTTCGGCCACTTCCTTTGCAAGCTTCGGCATCGCTTTGGAGTTGACATATTCCACCGCCGGCGGCCACGAACCGTAGACGAGATCGACGGCCCCGGCCTGGCCAGCGCCCAGCACGAACGCTGCAGCAGCGGCAAATCCTGTAGCCGAGATGCTTCCTTTGAAAACTGACATCATTCCATCCTCCCTGCACAGCGGCAAACGGCTGAACTGCGCCACGCATGATCTGGCGTAGGCTGAGCGTAGCGTAGTTTGCGCGCAGCGCAAATGCACCCTTGGCATTATTCGCAGGGAAGATTTTCCACTTTTCCTTGGCCTGCAAGACAAGAGCGGGCAGGCAAACGTGGACAACAGAGGGACGCGCCCTGATCCGGCCTGTACGGATGATTGGGCAATCCGGCTGCAATCCAACCAGGAGCGCCGTCCTTGCCGACCAGCCCTCCAGGAATGACCCCGACATTGAGATAGCCCGGGCGATCAGCCTCGCACGCAGGGCGGCAGCACGTACACCGGTGCGGCAAATCAGCGCCAGCGGCCTCGCACGGTCGTCTGCCGTCAATTTTTGCAGTTCGTTGTCGAAGTCGAAATCGTTCATCGAAAGCAGTTTTGCGCCTTGCGCCACGCCGGTGCGCATCCATTCTTCGGCCTCGCGGATGTCGATCAGTACCTGCGATCCGCGCTGCACTTCTGCGATCACGGAATCGCGGCTTGCTTTCGCGAGAGCGGCAGGGACAGCCACCGGCAGTGCGGCGCAAATGGGGGCCCGATCAATCCCCATACAAGGTTCTTGCGTGAAATCTTCATGGCGACGAAACTCCGGAAAAAAGAAATTCTCGCCTTCATTCTCCGCAGCAAAGCGGCGGCAGGCAATCCTAAAGCTTATTGCTTTGACCGAGCGCAAAGCGTTGCGAGCGGTCCGGAGCGACAGTACGGCATATGGACTGACGAAAGGAAAACCGCCCATGAGCCATGTACCGCACGAATTGTCCGAAGAATTCCCCGAAGCCGCCGAACGCATCCACGCCTTGAAACTCGGCAATGCGCATTTCGCAAAGCTGGCCGACCGTTATCACGAGGTGAACCGTACGATTCATCGCATGGAAACGAATGTCGAACCGGCCGCGGACGAAACGATGGAGGAAATGAAAAAGCAGCGCCTCGCACTGAAGGACGAAATCGCCGCGATGCTGGCGAGCTGACGCGCTTTATCCGTTGCAGACGGCCGGCTTCACGCTATTCTGCCCGCTGGCGCAGGCGGATGATATGTCAAAATCGGGATATCTACGCGAAGGATGCGGCTGACCGGAATGTCGGCAACGGATCTTTTCGCAAAAATTACAGGCGGCGGTTCCTCCGGAATCGCCGTTCTCGATGCGCAACTGCGTGTGACCGAGGCGCTGGGAGCAGCGGCCGTCATCGGTCTGCGCACGGGCGCGTTTGCATGCGAAAACGGGGTGCTCGCCGGGATGGAGGAGAGCCTGCTGGAAATGCAGGCCCAGGAAGCTGCAATGTTGCACGTTCCGAATCTGTCGATAGGCACAGGGCAGGGCGCGGACAACCAGCGATACGTTTTTTCGCTGCGACTGTTCTGGAACCGCCCGGAACGGAAGTTCCTCATGCTTGTGCTTGAGGAAGACGACAATGTCCGGATCATACGGTCGGTCGTAGAGGTCGAGCGCAAGGACCGGATCGAACGCGAACAGATGCAAGCCATTCTCGACAGGGTGCGCAGCGTCGAGTTCATGTATCGGGACGTTGTCGAAAAAAGCAGCAACATCATCCTGCGGACAGACGAAGCAGGCGTAATCGTTTTTGCCAACGCTGCCGCAGTGCGCAGCGCGAACGCCCAATCCGGCCAGTTGCAGAATTGCGGTCTCGACCGCTTTTTTCCGGGCGCCCAGGTTGCCCCATCCTGGTCCGCGCGCCTCCGGCAGGCGAGGGCGGGCGAAGTCTGCACCTTCGAGAGCGAAACAGTCGATACCGCCGGACAATCGCGCTGGCTGGCATGGACCGTCACGTGGCTCGGAGAAAGCGGCGTCCAGCAGTTCCAGCTCGTGGCCCACGATGTGACCGACGCTCGCATGCTTGATCTTGAACGTGTGCGGGCAAACCGGATCGCGCTGTCAGCGGCAATCTCGAACGAGCGTTTCAGGATCGCCCGGGATCTGCACGACACGCTCGTCAAGGCAATCCTGTCCGTCCATGCGCAATTGCGTCTGATTGGCCGGCTCTGGTCGTCGGCCGGCCTCGAAGAACTCAGGTCCGAGGTTGCGCTGGCCGAGAAAGCTGCCGGCTCCGGCATTGCCGCCGCGCGCGAAGCCATTTTCGAAATGCGACTGGAACTGTCGCCAGAGCACCCCTTCGGCAAAATGCTGCAAAAGCTTGCGGACAATGCCGCCCGGCGATCCGGCCTTGCCTTTGATGTCAACATTCCGGAAACGCTCGCCGCCGCTCACGACAGCCAGGCCGAGGGCCTGTACCGTATCGTCAGCGAAGCTGTCCGCAATATCGAGCAGCATGCACGGGCCCGCAAGATAGACATCGCGATCGATGTGGCGATTGCGGACGGCAAGGCGGCATTGTCCGCCCGCATCGCGGATGACGGTGTGGGTTTCGACGCTGCGATACGCAAGCCTATGCACTTCGGACTGACAGGGATGGCCGAACAGGCCAAACAACTCGGCGGCGATCTCGAAATTCGCAGCGCACCGGGCGCGGGGACCACGATTGTATTGAAAGTAGAGAGTTATTCCGCGGCGGCCATATCGCCATGAATGCTTTATGATGCGTCCACGCCGCGCGCAGTTGCGGACGCGCCATCGTAGCGTTACCAAACCTCGCCGCGGCGGGAGTTTGCAGTATCAGTCCAGATGAGTTGCGAGACGAGGTGAATGACCGACGTAATCCGCGTCCTGATTGCCGAAGACGACCCGATCGTTCGCCGTGCTGTGGCGAAAATGATGTCGCTCGAACCGGATATTGAAGTAGCCGGGGAGGCGGGCGACGGTGTGGACGCACTGCAGCAGGCGCGGGCGCACCGGCCAGACGTGGTACTTATGGATATTGAAATGCCGCGCATGAACGGCATTGAGGCAACGCGGAAAATCCTCACGGAGCTTCCCGGATGTCATGTGATAATGCTTACGACTTTCGATCATGACGAATTGATCTTCAACGCAATTTCGGCAGGCGCGCACGCCTACCTGCTCAAGGACGCCTCGGAAGCCGAAATCGCCGGCACGATCCGGGCCGTGCACAGGAATGAAGCGAATCTGTCGCCCGGCGTTGCCCGCAAAGTGCTCGACGCGATGCGAAAGCTCTTGCCGGCCACCAATTCAGGAACGTCCGATGTCCGCTTCGAGGAGCTGACTGCGCGGGAGACGACGATCCTGTCCCGCATCATAGACGGCCGCAGCAACAAGGAAATCGCTACCGAACTGGCCCTCGCCGAGGGAACCGTAAAAAACTATGTCAGCCGTATCCTGGAGAAGGTTCAGGCCAAAAACCGGACGGAACTGGCCATGCTCGCCGTCCAGCGGAGGCCATGAGCCTGTCGCAGCGCCTGTAAGCGGCTAAACTTTCCTGAATATGACTAAAGTGAGTATCGCCGCAGGCCCGCTCATCCCTATCACTTCTTCAGTGAGGGGGATCCCGTATGAGCAAAACGACATTGACCCGCAAAGCTTTAGCCCATGCGCTCAGCGACAGGTCGAGCGGCAAGATATCGGTGGCGGAAGCAAGGGAACTCGTGGAAGCCGTCATCGAGGGCGTTGTGAAAGGCTTGCAGGACGACGGCATCGTCAAACTGCATGGATTTGGCATTTTCCGGGTCAGCGACAAGGCGGAGCGGCCCGCCCGCAATCCCCGCACCGGAGAGTTTGCGGTGGTGCACGCGCGGCGTTCGATCTCGTTCCGGCCCTCTCCGCTCGTCATCGAACAACTCAATCCGCATCTTAGCGATAGCGAGGCCGAGGACGAGCCGGAGCGGGTCGTCGCAAGCCTCAATGGCCGGGCCAGAACTTTCGCATAGCTGGCAAGGCAAGGCCCCCACACAACTATCGCGACGGGTATAGGCTATTCGATGAAACCCCTGGCGACACATCGCATGAACCTTGCGCCGCTCGACCTGTCTTCGAGCGATCGGAAGCTCGTCGCGCTGATTACCGATGGTCTCAGCAACGCCGAGATTGCCCTGGCGTTGGGACTAACCGAAGGCACGATAAAGAACCGTGTTAGCGAAATTTTGCGCAAGAACGGGCTGCAAAACCGAACGGGCCTGGCAATCGCTTTTCTCAAAGCGCAACTTGCAGAACGGCCCGCGTTTCGTCCTGAATGAGGTTTGTGGAGGGGCCAACGCCGGGGTCTGGCCGCGAGTCAGCGTCTGAATGCCAGTTCTTTTGCGATCTGAACGAAAACTTCCCGTACGCCGCTGCCGCTCTTGGCGCTGGCGGCGAAAACGTGGTCAGCCGGAATACCCTCGACCGCGGTGTGTCCGCCTTCCGGGCCCACAAGATCGGTCTTGTTCAAAACCAGCATGCAGGGCCGGCCGGGAAAATCGGTCAGAAACCGTTCGGCAAGATGCCTCAGCTTTTCGATCGTTGGCGGCCGGGTCAGGTCCGCCACAATCACCGCGCCGGCAGCGCCCTTGATATAGACCGATGTAAAGATCGAACTGCCGAAATCGCCGTCAGTGTCCCAGAGGATGAGCTGGGTCTCCTCGATGCCTGTATCGGCGTCCGCCGCAACCGTGCAGGATTGAATATCGACGCCTATCGTCGTCTTGTAGTCGGCCTCGAAGCGGTCGAAAACCAGCCGGCGCGCGATCGACGTCTTGCCGACGCCGATATCGCCCAACAGCATGATCTTGGCCTTGATCATGGCCTTACCGCTTCTTGGTCGAACAGCGGTTCGAACGTCACCCGCCTGTTGGAGGCCAATACAGCCCCATCGCCGCTGACTAACGCCATTTGCGCCGCGCGCCCGGCTGTCACGATTCGCGAGCGCGGGACGCCGCGCTCAACCAGCATGTCCGCGACTATTCTGGCCCGCTTCAGGGAAATCTCGCGGTTGATTCGCTCGGAACCGCTCTCGTCGCCATAGCCGACGACGCGAACAGGCAACCCGGTTTGCGCCAGCACGGCAGCGATGGCCTTGACTTTCGCCGCCGCGGCCTCGACGTCGCGCAACGAAACGTCGCTGGCGAAAAATATCGCGCTGTCCCGCAATACCCTGCGCAGGCGGTTCTTGTCGCTTTCGAGGTTTGTCTGAAGGGCCGAAAGGGCGGATGCGATGGCTGCCATCCGGGTCTCGAGCGCGCCTATGCCGGCCAACGCCTTTTTTCCGTTTCCAGCCGCATCGGCAAGGCTCGAATCCAGCTGCGCATCCTTGGAGGCGAGGTCCGCAACCTGCGTCCGAAGTTCGGCAAGCGACCGGGTCAGCTTTTCGATCAATTCGGCCCGCTGACGGTCACGGTCGCCAAAATCGCGCAATGCTGCTGCACTGGCGGCCGCAGCAGTCGCGGACGCGGCCTGAATATCCGCAAGCCGCTTTGCCGCCTCCGACTGAATATCGCCGGAAGTGGCGACAACAGCGAGCCTGGGGACCACGGAATATCCGGGAGCGGCCTTGCGCACCGCCGATTGAAAGTTCGCAACGGCCTGCCCGGTGGGCGCCAACCCCTTTAATATGAGATTTTTGGAGGCATGATCGAAGCTGGCAGACACGGGAAAGGCTGCGAGCCGTTCATCGCTGCTGGCCTGGCTCGCAATTGCCGCCCGCACGGCCTGTTCGGTCTGGCTGCGGGCATATTCCCGGTAGCCCCAATATCCGGCCCCGGCCAACGCTACCGCCAAAAGGGCGAAAAGGGGCTTGAGATTGAGGGGGCCGGATTTTTCCTCTGCCGCCTGCAGAAACACCGCTTGCGCCAGCCCGCCAAGATTTTCCTGGCCAAAAGCAGCCTCCGTGTCGCGACGCTCCAGCAATTGTTCCAGGGTTTCGCTCAGATGCGCCTCATCGCCCAAAGCGAGCGGACCGGTGACTTCGGCCGCGACTATGCGCGACGGCGAGCTGTGCAGAAACAAGTGGCCGGACCCAAAATCGAGCGAACGCAATTCGCCGGAGCGGTCGTTGAAAACATTGGCCGAGAAATCCGTTATGGCGGTAATCATGCCGCTGATCAGGTCCGGCTTTTTGCCGGTGTCGCCATCCTTGTCCCAATAGGCGAGCAAAAGTCCGGTCGTGCGCTCGACAACCAGGATCTTCGACACGATCGGCCGGTGCGCTTCTGCCAGCGCGATTTCGCTGACCGGGCGGCCGGTCATCAGGGAGCGAATACGCCAGCGCCAGCTGCGCGCGGACATGAGGGCGTCGATCTTGGCGTTCAGCCCGCGTACGAGATCCGCGAATGCGCTCGAAACCGCGGCCGCCACCATGCGCCCGGCGATCGGATGCAGGGCTTCGACCATCATGTCTTTGGAATTCGCGATCTCGGAACGGATCGCCGCCACCACCACCGGAGCCACTGCCGAGGCCAGGGCACGATGCTGCTCGGTCTCGGCCCGCCGGAATGCCTCGACAAGTATTTCGGCGGTCGCCCTTTCGAGACCTTCGGCCGTCCCGACGCGCGCAGCGATGGCGTCGAGCCCGGTCTGCAAGTCCTCCAGCTGCGACTGTTCCGGGCGGAGCAGAAGCGACTTCAAGCGCCCGAGTTCTTGCTGTTTGAGTGGCAGGTCCGTGGACAAGACCCCTTAACCTTTTTTGGCAGTACTCATGTTGCGGACCGATGCGCCGAGCTGGGCGATAGCTTCGCCGATCTGTTCGATCGACGCCAGCCTGCGATCCTCGACATCCTTTTCCAACACAACCATGCGCGCCTCGATCTGTGCAAAGCGGTCCATGATCTCGGCATGTTGCCTGTCCACCTTCGCCATCAGCGCTTCCAGCCGGGTATCGATAGTCCGGTTTGCGTCGCCGAACAGCAATTCCCGAACCTGATCAATCACCGGCGTCACATCGTGGCCGCTGCCATTCGCATTATTACGCTCTGCCCCGTTTTGCGTGTCCTCTGCTGCAGATTCTTTCCGTGCCAATGTACGCCCCTTCCAACGATACAAACGCCAATCTCCCCGCTCGCAAATTTGGCGCCATGCGCCGCCAGCGGAGGGGTCGAAAGGCAGAACATACATCAGGGCAGGCTGAATCGGAACAAAGAACCTTGCAAACAATTGACAACCCGTTTGGCCAGAGGGTGTCGCCCATGCCCCAGGTGCAATCTGTTAACTATATCTCCGCTAGGCAGGCGCCATAAAATGGCCGAAGGGGTGCCCGCCCTTTGCGTATCCAGCACCGTCCGGGCAATAACGTTACGCTTCCATTTTGATTCTCGTTATCAATAATTTAGGCGATTAAGACGTCGATCGAAATCGCTCCCTTGAACAGCCCGGCACGGCGACCGCGCGACAGCCTGCCGCTTGAACTCTTCGGTGAAATCACTTCTGCCCATTATGCCCTCCTTGCCTCAAATTCAGGAAAGAAGGCGTCTACAAATTCGGGGACTATGACAGGGTATAACCACGCCGGTGTCATTTTTTGTGCGGTTAAGGACATTCGCACTGAGCCGGACGTCAGTGGGACCAGGGGCAGGGCGGTCCATTACTCCCCGAACTGGACATCGGGTCGAAAGCGTCCGCTGCTGGCAAAGCGTGACTTTCGATCTACCTCAATAAGCGGCGACGTCACGTGCACAGTTCGTGCATACAGAAATCTGAGTAATTATGGGATCAACTGAGATAATCTGACGGTCCGCATGGATGTCGGCTGTTCTTGCCATGCGGATAGAGCCGCAGGCATTTCAACAGCGTCGGTGTTCGGATCGCAAGCGCGCCGCAGTGTCCTGAAGATGATGCGCCTTGGCAGGCACGCAGCCTGGCTAATGTTCGTCCGTCGGTTTGGCTTTGCTTCTTATGCGAACCACCACGTCAACGCCGACGACCTCCATCCCTTCCGGTACATTCGGAATAGATGGCAGCTGAAAGACATCATCGGGAATGTCGGCCATTGTTCGGTTTTCTTCGTCGAAGAAATGATAATGCGGTCCGGTATTTGTGTCGAACCAGGTCTTGCCGCCGTATATCGCCACTTCGCGAACAAGGCCGGCTGCCTTGAATTGCGTCAGCGTATTATAAATAGTCGCGAGAGATAAGGTTATACCCTTCCGGCGAACCTCTTCAAACAGGATGTCTGCTGTGACATGCCGGTCGCCGCCACCGAAGAGCAGCCAGCCGATGTAAACGCGCTGGCGAGTTGGAATTAGGCCGGCTCCGGTCAGTCGTTCACGAACTGAGCTGATAGGACACGCGGCAGAGTTCGCGAGCAGGCGCTCCCAGTTCTCGATCCGTGTTTCTTCGCCGCCAGACTTGAATTCCACAACCTTGCTCATCGAACTTCCCGTTGTTGCTATGGACGCATTCCTTGACCCTGGCGGCGGCTTGGGTCTTGTGAACGTCAATCCGTCAATCCACCCACATGCTTTTGCATGTAAAGCTCAATTCCGATCTGCCGGATCAATTCCTGCTGTGTCTCAAGAAAATCGATATGCTCTTCCTCGTCGGAAGCCAGTTTCTCGAAAAAATTCTTGGTAACGCGATCGCTCACCGAGGCGCAATGATTGGCGGCTTCTATGTAAAGCGCGCGCGCCTCGAGCTCTGAAGCCAAATCGCATTCGATGATTTCCTTGACCGACTGCCCGATGCGCAAGGGATCCAGGCTCTGCATGTTCGGAAAGCCGTCGAGAAACAATATGCGATCGACGAAACCATCGGCGTGGCCCATCTCTTCGATCGACTCGGTGCGCCATACCTTCGCAAGATCGAGATAGCCCCAGTTCTTGAGGAACCGATAATGAAGCCAATATTGATTGATGGCGGTAAGCTCGCTCCGCAGTCCGCGGTTAAGATAGTCGAGTACCTTGGAGTCGCCTTTCATACGTCTGGGTCCTTCACGTTCAAACGCTTGCTTCCAGAAGCGCCGGCATTGCCTCCGGGCCATTAGCAACCAACTCGAGGCTGGCATCTGCATGCATGTCGATCAGCGCTGCTATCGTTCTTGCGCACCGGCCACATTGCGGCTGACAACCAAGGCTTTCATACACGTCACGCACGCGACACTGTCCCCCCTGCGCACGCAGGCAACCAGCGATTTGCTGATCCGACAAGACGTTGCACGAACAGACGATCATGGGCCTTCCTAGTTTAGAATAATTCTAAATCTCGTTTACTTTCAGTATCTTGCATTAAGTTTGGCGCCTTTGCAAGTCCCGGCGATCGGATATCAATGGATGGGACGGGATGTCGCACCATTCGGCGAAACCGCGACTATCCGCGACCGTTCAAGCTCAAGGGCCAGACGCGAACCCAAGTCGATAATGGCTGCAGGATCCGCCCGGCCCGCAAGGTTGTCCACCGCAGCGGCGAACTGCCTCGGGTCGCGCTTAAGAAATGCCCCCCATAAGCCAAGCACCATCACTTCCTGCGGACTTGCGCAACGGCAAGGCGCAGGCAGAAAAGCGAGCCTGTCAGCATTGGCGCACCACAGCGCCATCGCAAACGCGGACATTCGCGCAACCAGCAAGTCGCGCCGGGGCTCGTCCGCCAGGCGCGCGGCGAATTCCCGGGCCAGCTTGAGCGATCCGTCATTCCGGCGGAACATGCCATCGATGACAAGACGAAGAAGGTGCAAATGCCGTATCGCTGCTTCACTTGCTTCCAGCTCCCGGAACGGAATGCACGGTCCAGCCAGAACCTGGCTAAGCGATTGGCCAATCGCCGAGGGCTGGCGAGGATAAAAGCGTAAATTGTCGTCTGAAGACTTCAGTTCGTACACGAGCGGATTTGCGGCTTTCATGAGGTCCTCACGGCTTGGTGCAAACCGACAATCCGGGCGCACACAGGGACTGTCAATCAAAACAAGGGCAATACAATTTTTAATAATTATAAAATGTCTCAAAAAGTTGGTCGGATGCTTTGAAGCATTCCAAACAACAACAAGATGCTTGCATCTGCTCAGGTGCGGTTATAGGCGCGACTTCCAGGATCAACGCTGTTCCGGAAAGGAGCCCGCATGAATGAGCAACGCTAGAAAACCACCCGAGCAGCCAACCGGCGTCCAGAACAACACGTCGCCCGATCCCACCAAGGACATGCCTGTGTTCGACGTCCAGCATCTCTTCAAGGGCGCGCGCTGTGTCGTTCTGTCACATGATGGCGAGAGATACGTCCTGCGGCTTACGTCGAACAACAAGTTGATACTCACGAAGTAACCGGTTCGAGACACAGTTTAGAATCATTCCATCTCCACTACATCGAATACACTTGACTCTCGCATTCGCCCTGTATTTGAACCGTTCCCGCTCCCAGGCAGCAAGGCAGCCCCCAGCCACCCACGAGCGTTTCCACCCAACACACAAACCAAGAACAGCACCTGACTGGGGGCATTGATGAGTAACGTTCGTACACCGGATTCCTTGCGTTTATTCGCAGCGCCACGCGAAAAGGCGTCCAACAAGCCGGCTATTATTCCGCCTGTAGCGGGAACGGTAAAAGCCATAGCGCTGGCGACAACTTGCTTCACATCCGCATTCGCGCTCGACAGCGCGATCGCGCAATCGGCAGGAACGGCCAGTCCGCGCTTGCCCGCGCTGACCGTCGAGGCGCCGGCAGTCATCAAGCGCAAGCCGCGCGCAAAGCCACGCGTCGCCCGCAAGCCAAGACCCGCACGCACGCGACCGGCACAAGCCCGCAGGGCACCCGCAAGGGGCGCAAGACCGTCCACCGCACGCCGGTCAACAGTCCGCACCGCAGCGCCTGATCCTGCAGCAGGCCAAACTGCGGGTGGAGCCGGCGCCGCCGGACCGTCCGCATCGATCGGCGCACCCAACGCCAACCCTTACGCAAATGCAGCAGCGCCCTACAAGGTCGAACGCTCGGCGTCCTCAAAACTGACGGAGCCATTGATCAACACGCCTCGCTCGGTAACGGCTGTTCCGAAGGAAGTAATCGCCGACAAGGGAACGACGTCCTTCCGCGATCTCGTTCGCACCATGCCGGGCATGACGCTGGGTACCGGCGAAGGCGGCAATGCGTATGGCGACCGGCTGTTCATTCGCGGCTTCGACGCGCGCAACGACGTATATGTGAACGGCGTGCGCGATCCAGGCGTGCCGATACGCGAGACGTTCCTCTACGAGCAGGTTGAAGTCCTGAAAGGTCCGGGCGGCGTAATTGGCGGTCGCGGCACAACAGGCGGCGCGGTCAATCTCGTGACGAAAATGCCGGCCTTCGTGAATTTCCACGAGATGGAGGTCACCGGCGGAACTGCCAATACAAAACGCGTCACATTCGACGTCAATCGCAAGCTGACCGATACGCTCGCAATCCGCGCCACCGGCATGTGGCAGGACGCGAACGTAGCCGGCCGCGACCACGTCTTCGACAAGCGCTGGGGCGGACTGGTTGCGGTGACATGGAAACCCGTTGACTGGTTCAAGGTAACGCTGGACTACCAGCATCTCGACCTTGACCAGCTGCCGGACTGGGGCGTTCCGTTCGACACGCGCACGAACATGCCCTTTACGGAGTCCGGCCTGCGCCGCAACAATTACTACGGCCTGCCCAATCGCGACTTCCAGAAGTCTAAGCAGGACATTGCAACGGCGCGGATCGAATATAACGTCGCGAGCTGGCTGACTTTCGAGAACAAGCTGCGATATGGCAAGACGATCATGGACTATGTGGTCGGAGCGCCGGGATCGCCGAACCTGACCAATCCAAATCCCGCGTTGTGGACAGTCACATCTTCCGCAAAAAGCCGGTACCAGATCAACGAAATCCTCGCCAACCAGTCCAACTTCACCGCGAAGTTCAACACATTCGCTTTGAAACATACGCTGGTGGCTGGAGCGGAGGTCAGTCGCGAAGACATATATCGCGACAGCTACCGTGGGCTCAACACGGAAACCTTCCAGCAGACCAATATACCAGGCGTCACGCTGAACTTGTGGACGCCGAATACAGGCGCGATTCCGTGGACAACACCCTTGGTTCTTAGCGGCAATGCTACGACGCTGCGGATCGACACGAAGAGCTTCTACGTGCTTGATACTATCAACTGGCGCGACAAGCTGTTCGTAACCGCCGGCGTCCGTTTCGACGATTATACGATCAACGCCGTGTCGGGCGGAGGCGCGACAAACCTCCGCAGGCATGACGGCCTCTGGAACTACAACCTCGGCGTTACCTACAAGATACTGCCGTTCTGGGCGATCTATGCTGCTTACGGAACGTCAAGCAATCCAGTCGGGGCGGAAGTCGATGGCGGCGGGAACGACTACGGCGGCCTTACGGCGACCAACGCGGTCCTTGGCCCGGAAAAGAACACGGCAATCGAGGCCGGCACGAAAGTCGAGTTGTTCGACAAGAAGCTCTTGCTGACGGCCGCGGCGTTCCAGACCACCAAGGACAATGCCCGCGAGCAAGTCGGCGGCGGAGCAACTGCGACGGTTCAGGCGTCGGGCGCCTACATGGTGCACGGCGTCGAATTCGGCGTCAGTGGCAAGATCACCGACCGCTGGAGCATTCACGGCGGCGCAGTGTTCCTCGATTCGAAGGTCACTGCTTCGGCGAACGCCAACAACCTCGGCAAAAAGCTCGCCAACATCGCCCATACGAGCTTCAACATCCTCAGCAAGTACGATGTTACCGACAAATGGACCATCGGCGGACAGGCGACGTGGAAGGGCAAGATCCTTGGCGGCACCCTTGCAGCCGTTCTCCAGGCCGACGGCGGTTACAACACGCTGCCGGGCCGCTGGCGCTTCGACGTATTCACTGAATACAAGATTACCAAGAACGTCGTCGCCAAGCTGATGGTGCAGAACATCGCCAATACTGTCATCTACGACGCGTTCTACCGGTCCGGAACGCCCTACGTCTATATGGCGCCCGGACGCGTTGTTACGGGGAGCTTGAAGTTCAAGTTCTGACCTGCCGGGCGCGTCCGGCTTCCTCCAGACGGGCGCGCCCGAAACTATCGGAAACTGCTATGCTACTGTGCATCGATAACGTTCTGCCCGCCAGCGCACTGAAGCAGGTGCGCATGCTGGCCGGATCTGCTCAATGGGAAGACGGCGCAGCGACAGCCGGCGAACAGGCGCAGAGCGTCAAGTGCAACGAGCAGATTCCGCTCCATTCGGTTGTTGCGGAGCGCGCAGGCCGCATCGTGCTGGATGCGCTTTATAGCAATCCGGTATTTCTGTCCGCGACGCTTCCCGTGAGGATTCTTCCTCCGATGTTCAACCGGTATCGCGTAGGACAGACCTACGGTGCGCATATCGATAATTCGATCAGGACGGGTCCGGAAGGGCGCATTCGCGCCGATGTGTCATCGACGATATTTCTCAGCGATCCGGAAGATTACGATGGTGGCGAACTTACCATCGAGACGAGCTTCGGCGCCCAGAGCGTGAAATTGCCTGCCGGTTCCATGGTTCTGTATCCCGCGTCAAGCCTGCACCGGGTTACGCCTGTAACAAAGGGCGAACGCTTGGGATGCTTCTTCTGGACGCAAAGCATGATCCGCAACAACGAGGATCGCGCCAACCTGTTCGACATGGACCGGACCATCCAACTTCTTCAAGTCGAGCGGGGAACCACCGATCCGGCATGCATAACGTTGTCGGGTCTTTACCACAATTTTGTGCGTCGCTGGGCCGAAACGTAGGAACTCCAATGTGTATGACTTCTCGAATATCGGGTCTCTCCGGAAGCTGCGCGGTGCTTGCATTGTGGCCTGGCAACGGGTTTGCCAAGGATATCGTGCCGGGATTGCCATCCGACCTGTCGCCATGGGCAATGTTCGTGGCGGCAGATGTGATTGTAAAGGCGGTGATGATTGGCCTTGCGTTTGCCTCGGTCGTGACGTGGACCATATTCCTCGCGAAGTGGACCGAGATTACCCTCGCCAAGGCCCGATTGCGGCGCACCGGCGCGGTTCTTTCGCGCCAGCCGTCCCTTTCTGCTGCAGTTGATTCCCTGCCGCGCAAATTTCGCCTCGGCAAGGCTTTGACGACTGCGGCTCATGACGAAATCGTCGCTTCGGAACTTGCTTTCGACAAGGACGGCATCAAGGAACGGGTTCGCTCGCGTCTGGGGCGGCTGGAGGCGCATGCCACCCGTTCCATCGCAACAGGCACCGGAATTCTCGCCACCATAGGATCGACCGCGCCATTCGTTGGCCTGTTCGGAACGGTCTGGGGAATCATGAACAGTTTCATTGGAATCTCGAAAGCACAAACAACCAATCTCGCAATAGTTGCGCCGGGCATTGCCGAAGCGCTGCTGGCCACGGCCATCGGCCTGGTTGCAGCCATTCCGGCTGTCATAGTGTACAATTTTTTCACGCGCTCGATTGCCGGGTACAGGGCGCTGGTGACCGACCTTACTGAAGAAACGATGCGGCTGGTTTCGCGCGATCTCGATCGTAGCTCAATCAGAGCGGCACGCATGCCGGAGGCGTCTCATGGCCGTTAGCCTCGGGAACGACAGTGACGATCTTGCCGAGAACAGCGAGATCAACGTTACGCCATTTATCGATGTGATGCTGGTCTTGCTGATCATCTTCATGGTCGCCGCGCCGCTATCGACTGTTGATGCGCCGGTCGATCTGCCGGTTTCCACGGCGCAGCCGAAACCGCGGCCGGACAAACCCGTCTTTGTAACGATCAAGGCGGATCTGACCATGCTGGTCAACGAAACGGAAGTTAAGATCGATAACCTTGCGTCCATGTTGGATGTGGAAACCCGCATCAATCGCGAACACCGGCTGTTCCTGCGGGCGGACAAAAGCGTGCCCTACGGCGAAATCATGCGGCTGATGAATGCGCTGCGCGCGGCGGGCTATCTTAAGGTTGCATTCGTCGGCCTCGAAAGTTCGGGCAATCCGCCTCCCGATAAACCAGCCCCCGGCGCACCAGCGAAGACGGTGCAATGATGAACACGTACGGCGAACATTCCATGCGCACGTTTTCCCGCACGGGCTGGGCTGTCGCCGCCACATTGGCAATTTCTTTCCATGCCTCGCTCGCCTTGATTGCGCTTGCCGAACCGGAGCGGCCGGCACGTTTCATCGAGGATGAGGGCATACCATTCGTTGTGGAACTGGCGCCGCTTCCCGTGTCATCGGAAGGCGAGGGGCCTGGCGACACAAGGCAGGAAGCTCCCGATGCGCAGCCGACACCACCTGCGCCGGAAGTGGAAGAGAAGCTCGCGGCCAAATCCGAGAACAATCAGCCGCAGGCCGATGCGACGCCCTATGAGACGCCGCCCGATACATTGTCGCGCAAGAAAACCGAAAAGAAGGACAACGAGAAGAAAGACGAAGCCGAGGCGACCGATGCGGCGAAGGCGACACCGGCTCAACCTGCGCCTGCTTCAGCCGCCGCCGAGACGGGAGGCGAACCAGCCAAGGACGTGGACGAAACCTCCGCCGCAAAAAAGACTGGCAGCGTGATGGAAGCCCATGAAGCGCCGCACAACTGGCAGCGCTCGCTGATGGCGCATCTTGGCCGCAACAAGCGTTATCCAAGGCAGGCGCGCGCGCGCAAGGAGCAGGGCGAAGTACTGGTCGAATTCGTTGTCGACAGAACAGGTCGTGTCGTTTCACGCAAACTGATGAAGTCATCGGGGTCGGCCCTGCTCGACAAGGAAGTCATGGAGATGCTTTTACGCGCACAGCCGCTGCCGAAATTCTCCGGGCGCATGTCCGCGGCGCAGGTCCATGTCGTCCTGCCGATCCGTTACAGATTGAGGTAAGACCATGCCGGAAGACGCACCTTTCGGCGTCATACCGCCGGACGTGTTATGCGCGGACGACTACGAAGCGCATACCCGCGCCAGGCTTGATCCCGGTATCTGGGCCTGGCTGGACGGGCCGGCCGGGGACGGCCTCACTCGCCGCTGGAATCGCGAAGCCTTCGATCGCTTGGCTTATGCCGGCATGCGTATGGCCGATCTTGCAAGATTTGATTGCTCTGTCGAACTCTTCGGACGAAAGCTTGCCCATCCGTTGATTCTCGCGCCTGTCGCATATCAGAGGCTGCTTTGTCCGGACGGCGAACGGGCGAGCGCGATGGCCGCCGCCGCGACCGACACGACCTTCATCCTCAGCAATCTGGCAAGCGAGCGTCTGGAAGACATCGCAGCATTGCGGGAATCGGCTCCGCAATGGTTTCAGCTTTATTGGCAACCGGATCGCGGTTTGACGCAATCCCTTTTGCAGCGCGCCGAGGCAGCGGGCTACGCAGCGATCGTTCTTACCATCGATGCGGCCGTCACTGGCGGCCGCTACGCATTGCTTCGGAGTGGCTTTCAGATGCCGGCTGACGTGACGGCGGCCAATGTCCCGGCAAACGCCCACGCGACATCCGTGCATGACAGCGCCGCAACGATTGCCTCGCGCCATGCTGCAAACTGGCGCGACGTCGAATGGCTTGCGGCGCAAACGGGCTTGCCGCTGCTGTTGAAGGGATTGCTTACACCAGAGGAAGCCCGGCGTGGCGCATCGGCTGGCGTTAAAGGATTAATCGTCTCCAATCATGGTGGTCGCTGCCTTGACGGCTTGCAGCCGGCAATCGATGCGCTGCCAGACATTGTTGCAGCGTGCGGCGATGCTTTCCCGGTTCTCATGGACGGCGGCGTTTCCCGTGGGAGCGACGTCGCGAAGGCGCTGGCGCGCGGCGCTCGCGCCGTTCTGGTGGGCAGGGCCTATGCGATGGCCCTGGCGGTCGCCGGACCCCTTGGCGTCGCCCATGTGGTCCGTACGCTGACGGAGGAATTGACGATCGCGATGACGCTGACAGGATGCATGACGCCAACAGACCTGCGGCGCCTGCCTCTGGTTTCGGTGAGCAGAGCCTGAACTGGTTGTCCGCCACCGGTCAAGTATGGGGTGCGTCACGTCCGCTCGGAAGGGGATAGGCAAAAACGCCTGCAGGATCGACGGAAATCCGCATGGCAGTTTCGGACTTTGCATCGAAATCCGGCGCCGCTCTCGCACGAAGCCGATAGTCTGTCCCGTTCACTGACAAGACAACCTGCGTGGCTTCACCAAGAAACCGTGTCTCTTTGACGATCGCGTTGGCGCTGTTCGCTGCGGCGGGAGAAATGGCTAACGATTGCGGACGGATGCAGACCAGACAGGGACCGTCGGCTATGTCGTTTAGCGGTTGCAAACGACCCAGGGGAGTTTCGACTAAGCCGGCGCAGGCTGTACCTTCGATTTCGTTGAAGTCGCAAAAAAACCGCGCAGCGAACAACGAGGAAGGGTTGCAATAAAGCTCTTTCGGTGTCCCGCTCTGCACGATCGCGCCGGCGTGCATCAGCACGATGCGATCGGCAACGGACAGGGCCTCGACCGGATCATGCGTGACCATGAGAACGGATGTGCCGCTCCGTCGCAGGATGCGGGTGGTCTCCTCCCGAACGCCTTCGCGCAGACGCTGGTCCAGGTTCGAGTATGGTTCATCCATGAGAAGAACCGCCGGAGCGGGCGCCAAAGCGCGCGCCAGCGCTACGCGTTGCTGCTCTCCGCCAGACAGTGTGTGTGGATAGGCATCTGCATGGCGGCTCATACCGACGCGCTGCAATGCTTCAGCGACCGCCTTGCGCCTGTCGCCGGCGTTCCAGGCGTGCAGTCCGAAGGCTACGTTGGCAGCAACCGTCAAGTGTGGAAAAAGCGCATAGTCCTGAAACATGAAGCCGATATTGCGCCGCTCCGGCAGGACAAACACGCCGGGACCGGTAAGGGGCCGGCCATTGAGCCGCACAGTGCCAGCGAATGGCCTTTCGATGCCCGCGATAATTCGCAGCAGAGTCGTCTTTCCGCAACCGGAATGACCCAGCAGGCATATTGTTTCTTCGCGGCCAACCGAGAAAGACACGCGGTCGAGGGCGAGGACATTTCCATAACGATGCGAAATTTCTTCGATTTCGAGCGCACGTGGCTGCTGTGGAACTGCCTGGTCAGCCGAACCGGCGCATGACGACCCTTGCGCCACCGCCTCTGTACCCGGCATCGCGGTTTTCAGGATCGTTAATCCATAGTCGGAGCTTTCGGGTCTCATGGTCGTATCACCGCCATGCCGGACATCCTGCTGTCTGCGCGGCTGGAAACAGGCGAACGGGTAAGACCGGCAAGCAAGGCTACGGGCAGGAGCGCAAACAGGACGATCGCCAGTGCTGCCACCGAACCGTCTTCATATACCCCTCGCGAGGCCTCGGCGTAAAGATGAGTCGCCAGAGTTTCAAAGTTCAGCGGGCGCAAGAGCAGTGTGGCCGGCAATTCCTTCATGCAATCCACGAACACCAGCAATCCGGCCGACAGAATCGCCGGCCGCAAGAGGGGCAGATGAATGCGCCGAAGAATACGCATGTTCGTCGCTCCGAGGCTCCTGGCGGCATGGTCGAGCGAGATTGGCGTCTTTGTCAGGGCGGCATCAAGACCACCGGCAGGAATCGCCAAAAAGCGCACAGCGCATGCGTAAACAATCGCCGCGCCCGAACCGGTCAGAAGCAGGCCAGGCGCCAGACCGAAAAACCGTTCCAGCACGAAAGCCATCGCGTTGTCGAGAGCTCCCAGCGATGACACAAGACCCACGGCCAGAACGGTTCCCGGCATTGCGTAGCCAAGCATGGAAATCCGCAGGCAGGTCTCCGCAACCGGCCCGCGCCGTATGCGGACGACAAATGCCATCAGCAAGCCGGCGGCGATCGTCGCAACCATAACCAGAAAGGCTACAGTCATCGAGTTTCGGGCCCCCGAAACGATCTCCTCCGTAACGCCAAAGGTTGCAATGCGGCGTCCAGCCTCAATGGCAAGATAGGAGACTGGCGCCAGAAACCCTACGAATATCGGCAGAAATGCCAATCCTGCGACAAGGAGGCCACGGCCCGCAGACAGGCGAAGGCGGCTGCTGCTGCGCGAGCTTCTGGCAGACGTGGCATATTGCTGGTTGCGCCGCGCCCATCGTTCGATCAGCACCAGTCCGACGACGATGGCAAGCAAGGCCAGACCGATCTGCGCAGCGCCCGGCAAGCTCGAACGGTTGATCCAGGTGGAGAATATGGCAACCGAAAGCGTGCGAACGCCAAGAAATTCCGATGCGCCGATGTCGTTGAGCGCTTCCATCAGGGCGAGCGCGGAGCCGGCCGCGATCGATGGACGGGCGAGCGGAAGAGCGACACGGAAGAATATGCGGGATTGTCCCGCGCCCAGCGTGCTTGCCGCTTCGAGCAGTGATCCCGACTGCATCAGGAATACGGCCCGCACCGGTAAATAAACGTAAGGATACAGAATAAAACCAAGGAGGACGATGCAACCGCCCATCGAGCGGATATCCGGAAGCAGGACAAGTCGAGGGTCGCTAACGCCCAACACGAAGCGCAACGTGTCCTGAACAGCCCCCGTCGGATGCAGGAGATCAAGATAGACATACGCAATGACGTAGCTGGGCATCGCCAGCGGCAGCAGCAACGCCCACTCCAGGATTCGCCGCAGCGGAAATTCATACGCCGTCACGAGCCAGGCAAGTACGCTTCCAAGGCTCACGACCATGAGCCCGACACCTGCCAGGAGGATGCCGGTATCGCGAATGGCTATCGGAAGCACATAACGCGTGACATGCGCCCACATATCGCCGGAGCCGCCTGCTGCGATGACGGCCAGAGCAAGTATCGGCACAGCAACCAGCGCAGAAACCACGGCAGCCGGAAGCGTCCACACGCTCACCGCGCCAGGCAATCGCCACGGCGTGAAAAGCTGTGCCTTAAATGGCTTCATAGGTCGCGACCGCCAATCTAAATCCCTGTCCCCGGCAAAGCGGATCGCATTCCCCAAGCATAGTTAATTGTTGAACCCGGTCTTATCCACGAGTTCGCTCGCCACTTTCCGATGCTTTACGATTTGCGGGATCGACATCGCATCGACTTTGAGTTTTCCAAGCGCAGCGATTTCAGGATGGATTGCAGCGCCACTGACGACGGGATACTCAAAGTTGGCCTTTGCATATAGCACTTGAGCTTCGTCCGAAACAAGAAATTCGAGCAGTTTTACGGCGCCGGATTTGTTCTGCGCATGTTTGGCCACGGCCGCGCCGGAAATGTTCACATGGGTTCCACCACCTTCGAAAGATGGCAACAGAACCTTTATCGCGGCTCCCCATTTCTTTTGTGTCTCGCCGCCGGCGCCCGAGCGCATCAGGCCAACATAGTAAGAATTGGCAACGCCAATCTGACAGATGCCGCCAAGAATATCGCGCGCAACCGAGCGATCATTACCGCCGGGCTTGCGTGCAAGATTGGCTTTTATCGCCTTCAGCCATTGCTCGGTTTTCGCCGCCCCGTGATGAGCGATATGGGCGGCGATGAGCCCGGTGTTGTATGGATGTTGTCCCGACCGGATGCAGATCTTGCCTTTCCATTTCGGATCACCCAGATCTTCGTATCGGATCGACTTGAGCGGAAGATCTTTCGCTGCGTAGACGACGCGCGCGCGCGTTGAAAGTGCGAACCACCGGCCCTCGGAATCGCGGAGATTTGCGGGAATCCTGCGTTCCAGTTCCGGCGACTTCACCGCCTGCACGACGTCCTGATCCAGCAGATCGACCAGATTTCCATAGTCCACTGTCATCAACAGATCGGCGGGCGAGCGGGCGCCTTCCGCTTTTACACGTTCGGCAAGTCCAGCTTTGATGAATACTGTATTGACCCGAACGCCAGTTTTTTTGGTGAAGGATTGCAGCAGCGGTTTCAACAGACCTGGCTCGCGGGTCGTGTAGAGGTTCACTGCCTCCTGAGCTGCGGTGGAGAATCCGATCAGCGATGTGGGTAAGGCGAACAAGACACCTGCTAGAACATTCCGACACTGTCTGGACATTACGAGCTCCTGGCGACCGATTGATTTCGAGTTTCAATATTATGTCCGATCGCGCTATCGCAAATAAAAACAGTGTTTTGGAAGTATTCTAATTTGAATGGAAGCAGTTCAGCTTCGGCTCCTATCAGTGAGCCGTTTCGCGAAGGCAGGCGGAGCCGAGGCCGTTGAAGGTCTCTCCGACGGTTTTCACAATGATCCGTGGAATAGGTCTCCGCTCCGCGTCGGAACAGGTCACGGCAAACAGCAAACGTCGGCCTTGTTGCGGGTTGACGATCCCTTCTCGATATCAACACATTGTATTTAAGACATAAAATAGAAAAATTGGCGGAAGGGGTGGGATTCGAACCCACGAGAGGCTTGCACCCCTGGCGGTTTTCAAGACCGCTGCCTTCAACCACTCGGCCACCCTTCCGGTCCTGCGGGCCGGAGCGGCACGAGGTTGACCAGAACCGCGCGCATTTTTCAAGGGACTTCGGTCCAAAGCGAACAATTAACCATAGGCAAGCGCCAGGCCCGAGCCGGGCCGCCACGAGGCGTGCGGGCCGTAATTTGGACCCAATTGGACGGCTTTCTCGCAGGCGAATGGGGATTCCCGCGAGATCGTTCGATCTTTGTACGTCGGCGCCACCATCTGGCCAAACTTGCCACGAGGCTTTACAAGGCTGCGCCGGACAAACTGCCCGTATCTGCCGGGGAGCAGGTATACGGGTGAAAGCGCGAACGTGCTTAACGGGACGGAAACCGGATACGTGGCATAAGGAACTAGAGTGAACCTGCAGCAAGTCCGATTTCCGATCCGGTTGTTTGCCGGTTTGCTCGCCCGACCGAATCCCGGACGCACGCGCATGCCGCGGTTTCGGGAGGACGCCCTGGTGCTGGTTACGAGTAGAGTGTCGCGTTTGATGAAATTTCAAGCCCCTGATTGCCGCGCCACGCCTGCGCCGCGCCAATTTTCCGCGCTCTTTCGTTCGGTTTTGGTCGCTGCCGGTCTGGCCGGCGGCCTGCTGTTGGCCGGCTGCGCGCAAGAGCCACAGGAGCAAAGCAGCGGCGTCTGGCGCAACGACAACACGAATGAATATTTTTCCCAGAAGCGTTACGGCAAGGCCAGCCCACGCGTCATCCGCAATGGACGCCGGATCCCCAAGGGTGGGGGACGCTATCTCGTAGGCCGTCCGTATAAGATCGCGGGCAAGCGCTACTATCCGCGTCAATACAAGCCGGGACAGACCCAGGTCGGCAAGGCCTCCTGGTACGGCGATGCCTTTCACGGGCGCAAGACGGCCAACGGCGAAATATACGACATGAGTTCGGTGACGGCGGCGCATCCGACGATGCCGCTGCCGAGCTACGTGCGAGTCACAAACCTGCGCAACAATCGTTCCATCATCGTGCGCGTCAACGATCGCGGCCCTTATCATGGCGGGCGCGTAATCGATCTGTCCAAGCGCGTTGCCGATCTTCTGGACTACCGCCGCAGTGGTACCACGACAGTGAAAGTCGAGTATCTGCGTCCGGCAGGCACCGCAGGTTCAGACGACCGGAGGCTCGTCGCCACATTGCGCACCGACGGTTCGCCCGCGCAGCTCGATGGCTACACGCCGCCCCAGCGCACGATGATTGCGGCAGCCGAGCCGTCGCCGTCGCAACGCACTCCGGCGCCGCGGCCCCCGCAGCGCGATCCCGCGCCACAGCCTGCCGTCGTGACGACCTCCGCTCCGGTCCGCGAACCGCAGGAGACCACCGTCGCGCGCAGCTTTGCTCCGCAAACCAGCATGCCTCAGACGGCGCCGATCCCCGCCGCCCGGCCGCTCGACCTTGCCACCATTCCGGGAGCCGATACGCCAATCGCAGCTTCCACCCGGACGCAGCCGGGGGGACAGGCGCTGGATTTGCGCCGCGTAACGTTCTTCGCGCCGTTCGATCCGGATACCCGTTATGCCCGGAAACTTCGCAAACGCGGACCTTTCGACGGGATCGATCTGACCGGGCTGAAACCACTGCGCCGCAGCGAACGCTGAGCGCGTGCTGGCAGACTGCCAACTTTATGCATCAACGAGCCTTTTGCGTTGATTCTCTTGGGCCGGATGTGCGAGTCTGACGCACCGTTCCTCGTAAAGAAGGCACAGGCGCAAGTCGGATGATTACACTTTTGAAGCGCGCCCTGTGTTGCGCCGCCCTGGTGGCGGTGACGGCTCAGGTCAACGCGCAGACTTTTCGCACGTCGGCGAAATACGCGATCCTGATGGATGCCGATACAGGCAGCGTCCTGTTGCAGAACGACGCCGACGAACTCATGTCGCCCGCTTCGCTCGTCAAGATAATGACAGCCGAGATCGTTTTCCGCGAGATCAAGGAAGGACGGCTGCGTCTCGAAGACACCATGACCGTGTCGACCAAAGCCTGGAAGGAAGGCGGAGCCGGCGCACGCGGCTCGACGATGTTCGCCAAGGTGAACGAGCAGATCAAGATCGCCGACCTGTTACGCGGATTGATCGTGCAATCCGGCAACGACGCGGCGATTACGCTCGCGGAAGGAATTTCCGGCGACGAAAGCGCCTTCGCCGAACTGATGACAAAGCGCGCGCGCGAAATCGGCTTGCGCGACACGCGTTTCAAGAACGCATGGGGCAAATTCGATCCCGATCAGAAGACGACGGCGCGCGACATGGCCAAGCTGGCTGTCCACGTCATCAAGACCTATCCGGACCTCTACAAGATATTTGGCGAGAAGGAATTCACCTGGAACAAGATCCGCCAGCTCAACCGCAATCCCTTGCTGACGATGGGAATAGGGGCGGACGGACTGAAAACGGGAAATATCGCCGACGCCGGATTTGGGCTGGTCGGTTCTGCCGTGCGCGGCGACCTGCGGCTTGTCGTTGTCATCAACGGCATGAAAAGCGCGCGCGACAGGGCGGAAGAGGGGCGCAAGTTGCTGGCGTGGGGCTTTCGCACATTCGACTCTAAAGATGTATTCAAGACAGGCGAAATTGTCGGAACGGCGAGCGTGTACGGAGGCGACATCGGGCGTGCGCCGCTCGTATCAAAAACCCCGGTCCGCGTTCTCGTACCACGCGGTTCGACCGACCGCCTCTCGGGCCGGATCGAATATGTCGGCCCCCTGCTGGCGCCTATCGAAAAAGGCCGCAAGGTCGCCAATCTGCGCATCTACCGCGGCAAGGAGCTGACGCTCGACGCGCCTCTTTATACGGCTGTTGACATCAAGAAGGGTCCGCTTCATTCGCGCGCCTTCGACGCCGCATACGAAGGCGTAGTCAATCTGGTGCGAACCTATGTCTTCAAATCGAACAAGTAACCTGTCGCAAAGAGCCGGACATGAACGCTAATCCGGCCAACGGAACGGGTCCGGCGCGGGGACGTTTCATCACGTTCGAGGGTGGCGAGGGGACTGGCAAGTCCACCCAGATCCAGCGCCTGGTTGCGCGTCTCGCCAGCCTGGGCATCGAGACTGTCGCCACACGCGAGCCCGGCGGCTCGCCCAAGGCCGAGCGCCTTCGTGAAATCATTCTGTCCGGCGCGATTGCGCCCTTCGGCCCGGAGGCCGAGACGCTCGCTTTTGCCGCAGCACGAATCGACCACATAGACCATACGATCCGGCCTGCCCTGGAAGAGGGGTGTTTTGTCGTGTGCGACCGTTTCATGGATTCGACGCGCGCCTATCAGGGCGCACAGGGCAAAGTCGATCCGCGCCTGATCGCCCAGTTGGAGAAGGTGACTGTCGCAGGCTTCCGGCCCGATCTGACTATCGTACTGGATCTTCCCGCGGCGACCGGGATGCACCGCGCTGCCGCGCGCCGGGGCGCCAGGGAGGCCGACCGCTTCGAGGCCGAGGATCTCGCCTTTCACGAAACTGTCCGGCAGGCGTTTCTCGACATCGCGAAAGCCGAGCCCGGGCGATGCGCAATTGTCGACGCAGACCAGGATATCGAAACGGTCTCCGGCGCCGTATGGGACATTGTTTCGGAGCGCTTGTTGAAAACTGAAGCCGGCGAACATAAGCGCCGGGGAAGACCGCCGCGCGATCCCGCTGTCCGCACGCCAAACTTGCGCATCATAGAAGGCTCGTCCGGATTTCCTCCGTCTGACAGGAACAAGAAATGAAACGGACCGCCAACGACGCCCCCCCGGAGAGCGACCGTTTTGCCGATACCCCGCATCCCCGCGAAACATTCGATCTGTTCGGACATGCGGCCGTGGAAGTGCAATTGCTGGACGCCTGGCGGGCAGGGCGCCTGCCACAAAGCATCATTCTGGGCGGGCCGGAAGGAATCGGCAAGGCAACGCTGGCGTGGCGGCTGGCGCGATTTCTGCTGGCGCATCCCGATCCGGCATCGCCGGAAGTTGCAGCAGCCGAGAACCTCTTCGTGGCCCCAACCGACCCTTCAGCGCGCCGGATCGAAGCGCTTGCCCACAGCGATGTATTCCTGTTGCGGCGGGAATGGAACAGCGAGCGAAAGCGCATGCGCACGGAGATTCGCGTCGACGACGTGCGGCATATGATCGAACGCTTTCACCAGGCTTCGGCATCCGGCGGCTGGCGTATCGCCATTGTCGACGCCGCCGACGATCTGAACCGGAGTTCGGCCAATGCCATGTTGAAGCTGATCGAGGAGCCTCCGCCGCGTTCCCTGTTCCTGTTCGTCGCCAATCGTCCGGCACGGATCATGCCGACAATCCGCTCGCGTTCGCGCATGGTTTCACTGGCTCCGCTATCGGTAGCCGACACCATAGCCGCGGTACGGGCGCTTGGCGAAGACTGGCTCGACATCGATCACGATGCGCTGGACAAAGCCGCTGCAAGGTCTGGCGGCTCCGTAAAGCAGGCCCTGCGGCTTCTGGACAGCGACTCCGGCGTCCTCGACGACTTCGACGCCATTGCCGCCCGATTCCCCGAGGTCGACTGGCGCACGGCGCATTCGCTTGCCGAAAAAGTCTCCTCGCGCGAGAAAACGGAAGATTTCGAAGCGATCGTCGCGGCCATGTTCGACTGGATATCTGTGGAAGTCCGGGCCCGGGCAGGGACCTTGCCCGCATCGGGTGCGGGCCTTGCACAGCTTGCGGACCTGTGGGACAAGATCGCCGAATCCGCGCGGCAGGTGGAGATTTACAATCTCGATCGGCGTCCTTTCATGCTGACGGCGTTGAACGATCTGGCCGGCGCGGCGCGCATACCGGTGCAATGAACGCCGTTTCGATCTAACTCCGACCCCATGCCCTCTTCAGGTTCCTGCGATTCATGTCATTGCGTAAAGAATTCTGCATCACAACGGCCATTCCCTACGGCAATGGCAATCCGCATATCGGCCATGCCTACGAGCGCATTGCCACCGACGCGATTGCCCGGTTTATGCGGCTGGACGGACGCGACGTCTATTTCGTCACCGGAATGGACGAGCACGGATTGAAGATGCAGCAGACCGCCAACCGCGACGGCATCACCGCGCGGGCGCTGGCCGACCGTACATCTGCACGTTTCGACGACATGGGCCGCAAACTGGACGCCGTCGCCGATCATGTCATCCGCACGACAGAGCCGCGCCATTACGAAGCCAGCCGCGCGATATGGGAAGCGATGTCGGCGCGCGGCGACATTTATCTGTCGAAATACAACGGATGGTATTCCGTCCGTGAGGAAGCCTATTTCGACGCTGGGGAAATCACCGATGCGCCTGGAGGCGGCAAACTTTCGCCGAACGGCACGCCCGTCGAATGGGTGGAAGAGGAAAGCTATTTCTTCAAGCTTTCGGCTTATGCGGACAAGCTGCTCGCGCATTACGAGGCCAATCCGGATTTCGTAACGCCGCGCAACTACTTCAACGAGATCGTCTCATTCGTGAAGCGTGGCCTGCAGGACCTTTCGATCAGCCGCACGACCTTCGACTGGGGCGTTCCGGTACCCGGCGATCCCAAGCATGTCATGTATGTCTGGGTCGATGCGCTGACGAACTACATCACTGCCTGCGGCTATCCCGATACCGGCGCCGCCAACTGGCGCTACTGGCCGGCCGACGCCCATGTCATCGGCAAGGACATCACCCGGTTTCACGCCATCTACTGGCCGGCCTTTCTGATGTCGGCGGGCATCGAACTGCCGAAGCAGATTGTCGTGCACGGCTTTCTCTTCAACCGCGGCGAGAAGATGTCGAAGTCGGTAGGCAATGTGATCGACCCGTTTACACTGTCCGACCACTACGGCGTCGACCAGTTGCGCTACTTTTTCCTGCGCGAAGTCCCGTTCGGTCAGGACGGCAATTATTCGCACGAGGCCATCGTCAACCGTATCAATGCCGATCTCGCAAACGATCTCGGCAATCTCGCCCAGCGTTCGCTGTCGATGATCGCCAAGAACTGCGAGGGCCGGGCGCCCACCCCCGGTTCCTTCACGGACGACGACAAGACCATTCTCGCGCAAGCCTATGCGCTGCCGGAAAAAACGCGCACTGCGATGAAGGATTTCGCACTGCACCGGGCGCTGGCCGACGTTTGGCAGGTCGTTGCCGACGCCAACCGCTATTTTGCGGCGCAGGAGCCCTGGGCGCGGCGTAAGGACGATCCGGCCCGGATGGGGACAATCCTTTACGTTACTGCGGAAGTGCTGCGTGTGGTCGCCATCATGGCGCAGCCGGCCATTCCGTCCGCTGCCGGCAAATTGCTGGATCTGGTCGGCGCGCCCGCCGGCGGCCGGAATTTCGCACATGCCGTACCGGATCACGCTCTGCAAGGTGGATCGGCCCTGCCGCCTCCTGCTCCCGTGTTTCCGCGCTATATTGAGCCAGAACAAGCCAAAAGCTGAGAAATCCGGCCGGAATGAGCCGGGGAAAACCGTCTGCTACCATGCTGATCGACAGTCACTGCCACCTGGATTTTCCCGAATTCGCCGAAGACATGCCGGCAACGCTGGAGCGCGCCCGGGAAGCCGGCGTCGCCCGGATGATCACAATCTCGACGCGGGTCGACCGCTATGACGTTTATCGCGACATAGCGGATGCCAACGATAACGTCTGGTTTTCCGCCGGAACCCATCCGCACCGTGCCCATGAGGAACCGGACACGAGCGTCGAGGACCTGATCGCGCTCGCCAGCCACCCCAAATGCGTCGCCATTGGCGAAGCCGGGCTCGATTATCATTACGACAAGGCCCCGCGCGACGTTGCCGCCGCAGTATTCCGCAAGCATATCGCAGCGGCGCGGCGGACCGGATTGCCCCTTGTGATCCATTCGCGCGATGCGGACGAGGACATGGCTGCGATCTTGCGCGACGAAGCGGGGAAGGGGGCTTTCCCGGCCCTGCTCCACTGTTTCACTTCTAGCCGGCAACTCGCCGAAACCGGCTTGGAACTGGGCTTGTACGTGTCGTTTTCCGGCGTACTGACATTCAAGAATTCGCAGGACCTGCGCGATATCGCCAAGGACGTGCCGCTTGACCGCCTGCTGGTCGAGACGGACGCACCGTTTCTGGCTCCCGTTCCGTATCGCGGCAAACGCAACCAGCCGGCCTATGTGACTGAAACAGCAAAAGTTCTGGCGGACTGCAAGGGCGTAACCGAACAGCAGATAGCAGATGCCACGACAGCCAATGTGCTGCGGCTCTTCTCGAAAATGCCGGGGCTTGCCGCATGAGCCTGAGCGCGACGATCCTTGGTTGCGGATCGTCCGGCGGCGTTCCGCGTCCCGGCCAGGGCTGGGGCGCGTGCGATCCCGAAAACCCGAAAAACCGCCGCCGCCGCTGCTCCTTGCTCGTGGAGCGGCAGTCGGCGCAAGGCTCGACCATCGTTCTGGTCGATACATCGCCGGACCTGCGCGAACAATGGCTCGCCACCGGGCCGCGCCGGGCGGGACACGGTCACCTCGACGGCATCCTGATGACCCACGCCCATGCCGACCATACGCACGGCATGGACGATGTCCGCCCACTGGTCATCAAGGCCCGCAAGCGCATCGACATATTCATGGACGCGCCGACGGAGGCGGCGGTGCGCATGCGCTTCGGCTATATTTTCGAGACGCCGCCGGGCAGCCAGTATCCGCCATTGCTGACACTGCGCAGCCTGCACCCGGGCGTCGCCGTGCGGATCGAGGGAGCCGGCGGGGCCGTGGATGCCATCCCGTTTCTGCTCGACCACGGCGATATCTCCGCGCTCGGCTTTCGCTTCGGCAATCTGGCCTATACGCCGGACGTGGTCGCCATTCCCGACGACAGCGTCGAATATCTCGCCGGGCTCGACACCTGGATCATCGATGCCTTGCGCTACACGCGCCATCCGAGCCATTTCAGCCTGGAGGAATCCCTGGCCTGGATCGATCGCATGAAACCGCGCCGCGCTATCCTGACCAACCTCCATACGGATATGGACTACGCGCAGCTGGCGGCGGAACTGCCGGACAATGTGGAGCCAGCGTATGACGGAATGGAGGTAAGTGTCGATTTATGAAGAAATATTATGCACTTGTGCAAAATATCTGATCTATCGCATTAGTTCCATAATATAGATTATGCGAATCCTGCATCTGGTCTTCCCGGTCGGCAATGGCGCCGCGCGCGTACGTTCAAACCTCCCCGGTCTCGCGCATTGCCTCTGCGACCCCCTTTGAATCCAGGAGCAGCCAACCCATGAGCGCCGCCGCGCACAGCGCCCCGATGCATTGCACCGCGATAAATGCCGGCAGGTCGAGCGGCCGGATGCCCGAGAACGTATTGGTCAGGCTGCGGGCGATGGCGACAGCCGGGTTGGCGAAGGACGTCGAGGCCGTGAACCAGTATGCGGCCGTAATATACAAACCGACGAGCCACGGGATGGATTGCGCCGCAAACCGGATGCCGCACAGGATCGTCGCCATCAGGCCGAACGTCGCCACCCATTCGGCAAACCATTGCGGCCAGCCAGTCCGCACCTTGGCCGACACTTGCAGGATTGAGAGGTCGAACATCGCGTGCGCCGCGATCGTGCCCAGAATTCCTCCGGCGATCTGTGCCAGAATATAAGCGCCCGCCTCCCCGGCCCGGATGTCTCGCCGCGCCGCGAACGCCAGCGTCACCGCCGGATTGAAATGCGCGCCGGAGACCGGGCCGAAAATGGTAATCAGGACAACGAGTATCGCCCCCGTCGGGATCGTATTTCCGAGCAACGCGAGAGCGACGTCCTTTGTCAGCGTCTCGGCCATGATGCCGGAACCCACGACCGTGCAGACAAGCAGCCCCGTCCCGAGCGCTTCGGCGGCAAGCCGCCGGTTCAAATTGAATCGCATGCCCTCACGCCTCTTCCCTGGCCGGAGGCGTCCGGGAGGCTGCGCCGATGGCGTCCAACTGCTTCTGCAACTTGAGCCGGTCCAGACTGGCGAGGGGCAGATTGACGAAAATCGATATCCGGTTGCTCATCATCCGGTAGGCGTCGGCAAAGGCGATATTGCGTTCGCTCTCGCTGCCCTCGACCGCCGCCGGATCGGGAATGCCCCAATGCGCCGTCATCGGCTGGCCCAGCCAGATCGGACACGCCTCGTTGGCGGCGTTGTCGCAGACGGTGAAGACGAAATCCATTTTCGGCGCGTCCGGCCCGGCGAACTCCTCCCAGCTTTTCGAGCGCAGGGCATCGACCGGGTGGTTCATCCTCTTCAGCAGCGAGATCGCCATCGGATGAACCTCGCCCTTGGGTTGCGAACCAGCCGAAAAGGCGCGGAATTTTCCCTGTCCTTCCCGGGTAAGAATGGCCTCGGCCAGAATGGAGCGGGCGGAATTGCCGGTGCACAAAAACAGCACGTTGTAGACTTGGTCGGTCATGGGATTTCCTCGCAGCGAAATTGAATCTATTCGCAGCCGCTACCACCAGCAGGGCCGCAGCGGACCGCCTCCAGCAAGGGTGCGCAGATTTCCGGATCGCCCTGGCAGCAGTCCTCCATCAGAAACAGCAGCAATTCCCGGATAGCACCGGGCGAGGCGCGATAGACAATCGAGCGGCCGGCGCGTTGCGCTTCGATAAGCCCGGCGCGGGTGAGCACGGCCAGATGCGCCGACATCGTGTTCTGCACTACCTCCAGTTTCCGCGCGATGTCACCCGCCGCCAGCCCGTCCGGCGCCGCGCGCATCAGCAAGCGGAACGTTTCGAGGCGGGTCTCGTGCGAAAGAGCATCGAGCGAAGCTAGAGCAGAAGTCGTATCCATATATCCAGAATAATGGATTTAATGATCTCGTCAAGCCTGTTCGCGGACGCATTCGACCCGGCAAAAATTGCCTTCCTGGAAACGGCGACTTAAGGGATAGCGGGAAGCGGGGTATCATGAGCGCATCGCAGGACAACACGAAGCCGGCCACCGGAAAGGGCGCTGCTGCGTCCGGTGAAACCTGGTATCGATCCCCGGTCCTTGCACTGGTCGTCACCATGTTCTTCTGGGCGACGACGACGATCATCGTCCGGTATGCACATGGCGAGGTGCCGCCCTTCGCTCTGGCCTTCTGGCGCAATGCGGTGGGATTCCTCCTGATCCTGCCGTTTGCCTATTCGGCCGTCCGGCGCGAGTGGCCGGTCATCCGCGCAAATCTGCCGCTGCTTTGCCTGCTGGCTGCCCTGCTCTGGGTCGGAGGAAACGCGCTTCTTTTCCTGGCGCTCCAGTACACGATCGCCATCAACGCGGCGGTGATCAACTCCGTCGAACCGGTGTTCATCGTCGCTGCGGCGGCCCTGCTCTTCCGCGACCGGATTTCCCGCCTCCAAGGCCTTGGCATTGTTCTGTCGATGCTGGGCGTACTGGTGCTGCTGACAAAGGGGACATTCGCGCGGCTGTTCGAGCTCAACTTCAATACAGGCGATCTCATCGTAACCTGCGCCTATATTTTCTGGAGCCTCTACGCCGTACTCCTGCGCAAACTCCCCCGCGATCTCGACCCGCGCGCCATGCTGCTGACCATCGTCGGGCTCGGCGCGCTATTCCTTTTCCCGATCTATATGGCCGAAACCATCCTGGTCCGGGCCATGCCGGTGACGGCCATGTCGGTTGGCATGGTACTCTTTCTGGCTGCGTTTTCCTGCGCAGCGGGAATGTTCCTGTGGAATTACGCCATTGGGCGCATGGGCGCGATACGGGCTGGGCAATTCCTCCACCTGATCCCCGCGTTCACGGTTTTGCTGGCGCTGGCCATGCTTGGCGAACATCTCGCCGGATACCATTTTGCCGGCATTGCGCTCATTGCCGCCGGTATCGCCGCCACTTCCCGGGGATAAGTTGCCCGACCGCAAGGCCAAGCCAAAAGCGGCTTGTTTTCTTGACCTCAATCAAAATTTCGCGAGCGTATGGATGAATCTCGTAGCGAAAAGTTACTTGTGCTGTTACAATAGCTATTGCAGGCGCTGGTTGACCGGTTTTAAATCATTGAAACGGCGGACTTTTGAGCCTCGTAAAAAGGCGGATCGACGGTAACTTCACGCCGTGCGGGTTTTGGATTCGCGTTATGTGGCACGTTTGTGGCTTCCCCGCGGCCATGGAGATGTTTCCAGGTCATGAGCAAAGGTAAGGATTTTCGGCCCCGGCGGCGTGGTTTTGACGACGACGAGCCCATGCCCTACGACGACCGGCCGAACCGGTTTCAGCCTCGCCCTAGTTTTGGCGAAGGCTTTCCTCCTTCCGATATGGCGCGTCCCGCGCCGTCCGGCGCGACAGTTGACGCCACTGTCAAATGGTTCAAGGCCGACAAGGGCTTCGGCTTTGTCGAACTCGGCGACGGCAGCGGCGATGCCTTTCTGCACGTAAATGTTCTGCAAAGCGCTGGCTACGATTCCGTCCCCCCCGGCTCGAAGCTCAAAGTCATTGCCGCCCGCGGCATGAAGGGTATGCAGGTCAGCAACGTCCTCGAAGTCGATACCTCGACGGCCAGTGCGCCTCCCCCGCGCGCTCCCCGTGCTTTCGACGGCCCGCGCGGCGGCGGCGGCGGTGGCGGACGTCCTCCGATGGACACGTCGAACGCTGTCGAGTTGAACGGCCAGGTCAAATGGTTCGATGTAGCGAAGGGCTTCGGCTTCATCGCGGCAGAGGATGGCGGCAAGGATATCTTCATCCATGTCTCGACCCTGCGCGACGCCGGCCTTGCTTCGCTGGCGGAAAACCAGGCTGTGGTTGTCCGGGTAGTCGAAACACCGAAGGGCCGCGAAGCGGTGTCGGTCAGCGCCGACTAGATCAGCGTGCGTTCAATTGGAAGCATTTGAACGCCCGGAAGCTGATCGATTCCTGATAGTAGAGCATCGCTATTCGCGAAAAAACCGGAGCCACTTTTCGCGCGATGCTCTAGATCGGCCGGCTTTCTCTGTTGGAAAGACTGCGGGCGCCTGTTGCGGCGCCCGTTTTCGTTTGTGCGTCCCGCGCCTGCCCCGGTAGATCAGCGTGCATTCAAGTGGAACCGTTTGAATGCACAGAAGCTGATCGATTTCACAAATGTAGAGCATCGTTGTGCGCGAAAAACCGGAGCCACTTTTTCGCACGATGCTCTGGAACCATCTCGCCGGAGAATGGAATTGTTGAGCGAGGGCGCATGAAAAAATCCCGGAAATCCGCGCGCGACATTGAAGCGCTTCTGACGATCATGGCCGACTTGCGCGATCCGGACGGCGGTTGCCCGTGGGACATTGAGCAGACCTTCGAGACCATCGCGCCCTACACGATAGAAGAAGCGCACGAAGTCGCCGACGCTATCGCCCGCAACGACACAGTCGATCTGCG
>JBFWRC010000017.1:0-96124 GCA_050249115.1 Beijerinckiaceae bacterium | reverse complement strand
CGATCTTTTACGACGATATCGACGAGGTGGATGGCGTGTTCGACAACGGCGATCCGTGGCCTTACGGCATCGAGGCGAATCGCAACACCCTGGAAACGCAGCTCAGGATAATGCACCGCGATTACATGATCGACCGCATTCCCTCTCTCGACGAATTGTTCGTCAAAGTGGACTAAGATCAAAACATGGACGCAATCGAACGCACCATCCGCGATGTCGTCATCGCCAACCGCATTCTCGCACGCAACAATGTTCTTGACGCCTATGGACATGTCGCCATACGCCACCCGGAACGCGCGGATCGCTATTTTCTGGCGCGCTCCGTAAGCCCGGCGATTGTCGAGCCGGAGGATGTCATCGAATTCCATCTTGATGGCACGCCGGTGGACAAGGAAGAGCGCCGCCCGCTTTATCTGGAACGCTTCATTCACGGCGGCGTCTTCGAGAAGCGTCCCGATGTGATGGCAACCCTGCATTCCCATGCCGACGAAATCCTGCCGTTTTCGATTTCGAAAACGACTCGTCTGCGTCCGGTTATTCACGCCTGCGGCGACATGGGGGAGAACATTCCGGTCTGGGACATCGCCGACAAGTTTGGCGACGATACGACACTGCTCGTCACCAACATGGATCACGGACGCGATCTGGCCGCCTGTCTCGACTGCAATCGCATGGCGCTGATGCGGGCGCACGGTTTCGTTTGTGTCGGCCGCACGATCAACGATCTGGTGCGTCTGTCCGTATACATCCCGCGCAATGCGCGCACGCAGTTCGCGGCCATGCAGATGGGTGAATACAAGGCACTATCGCGCGGCGAGATCGAGGCGAGGCTCGCGCTCGACCCCGAAGCTCCCGCGATGAGACGCGGCTGGGAATTCTGGGCGAAAGAAGCCGGCATCGGGCACCTGTTGTGACAGGCGCTCCGTTGCGGGCGCGATGTTTCAGCGTTTGGTCCAGGTCTGCGAGCGGCAGAACAATCCGCCCAGCACGCAGCCGCTGAGAGACATCGAACTGCCGGACACGCTTGCCTTGCCGTTATAGGTCTTGTTGTTGTTCGGGTCGGTGATCGATCCGGAATAGCTGGAGCCCGAACCGCGCATCCGGCCGATGGTGCGGCCCTTGTGCTTGCCGCTGCGCAAGGTGATGCAATATGCGGCGCCACATTTTGCGATGCGTGCGGTTTCGCCGGACTGCGTGCGCCAGTTGCCGGCTATCGCCTGAGCGTAAGCGCCATTGGCGGGAAGTGTAATCATCGAAGCTGCGACAAATGCCAACTGAAATATCTTCATCTTGTTTCACCTTTCTGCAACGCTTCGCGACCTCAGCCGCCGCCAGACCTGTGTCCTGCAGAATGCCTGTCCGACGACGCAGCCGCTGATGCGCACGGTATCGCCGTTCAATTTGGCGTAACCGTTGAATGTCCAGTTCCATCCGGGATGGAGGATCGAACCGGAATAATTCCCGTTCGATCCGGACATCTTGCCGATTGTGCGGCCGGCGAATTCCCTGTTCCGCAGCGTGATGCACAGTGCACCGCCGCAACTGGCGACACTGGCGATGAGGCCCGTGCGCGATTGCCAATAGCCCAGCATCGGTTCGGCCCCTGCGGGCGAGCCCGCCAGCCAAACGCCTGATCCCAGCGCCGCCGCCAGGATCCACTGCTTGCCGCAAGCCATCTCAGAATGGCACCTCACCGCACACGGCTGTGCGCTCCATGCGGCGGCGCTCGGGATAATAGTCGTTCGCCGCATAGTGCTGGGTCGACATGTTATCCCAGAAAACGATGTCGCCTTCCTGCCAGTAGTGGCGGAACTGGAATTCGGGCGTGTGCACCGGCTTGTAGAGAACGTCAAGAATGGCGTCGCTCTCTTCGCGGCTCAACCCCTCGATATGCAGCGTGAACTGCGGATTGACGTAGACACATTTCCGGCCGTTCAACGGATGTGTGCGGACGACAGGATGAACCGGGTTTGGATAAAGTTCCTCCATCTGGCGCAGCCGCTTCTGGTCCTCGTCCGATCGCGTGAACAGGGTGCGGAAATTCTTGAAATCGTGCCGCGCCTTCAGTGGATCGATAAAAGCGCGGAAATTGTCGCTCAAGGAATTGTAGACGGCCTGCATGTCGCACCAGAGCGTGTCGCCGCCGAGCTTTGGAATGATCTGGCTACGCAGGATCGTGTACTTCGTCGGCTTCACCCGGAATGTCGTATCCGAATGCCAGACATCGGTGGACAGGACCGGATTGTCCTTGTGATTGTCCAGCACCATGATTTCGGGAAACTCGCCCTCCGGGCGGAACGGATGCACTTCGAGATCGCCGAACCAGCGGCTGATATCGACATGTTGTTTCGTCGACAGATGCTGGTTGCGGACGACAAGCACCTTGTGTTCCGTAAGCGCGGCGAGAAATGCGTCGAACAGCGGTTTGTCGAAACCGTTCTTCAGGTCGAGGCCTTTAACCTCGGCGCCGAGATAGCGGCCAAGAGGCTCCACCTGGAACGGCGCGTCTATTTTTGCCGGCGCGTAGCCCTGCGCTTTTACGTTGACGTTCATAACAGCCTCCCGTTTGGGCCTATTCAGCGGCCATCAATTCGTCCTGCACTTCCGGCATGACTTCGTTGGCAAAAATGCGCAGCGTTTCCGCATCTGCTGGCATGGCGAAGATAAGATAGCCAAATCCCATTTTCTGCAAGGCGCGAACCTGTTCGACGATCTGGTCCGGCTTGCCGATGAGTGCGCCCGAGGCGTCTGCGAACAGCGGATCCGAATATGTCTGCGGCTGCGCGCCCGCGCCCTCCTGTCCTGGAAGATTTCCAAACCGGGCGACGAACTGTTCGTTGCGGATGCGGCGCGCTTCGAGCGCTTTTGACAGCTCTTCGTCCGTGCGTACGATCGTCAATCCGCGCGCGACGGTCATCTGCATCGGATCGAAAGCGCGTCCGGCTGCAGCGCAGGCGCGCTTCCAGATGTCGAGCCGCTCCTTCGTGCGCCCGATGCCGGCAAACTGGTCGAACATCACGTTGTGGCCAGAGCGCGCGACGGCTTCGATAGAGCCGTCCGAGCCGGCCGCAATCCAGATGGGCGGATGCGGCTTTTGCACTGTCGGCGGCTCGACGAGAATATCTTCGAACTGCCAGTATTTGCCGTTGTAGGAAAACCGCTCGTCGCTGGTGAAGCTCTTGAGAATGATTTCAAGCGACTCGTCGTAACGCGATTGCGCTTCTTCCTTGGGCATGCAGAAGCCGTGAAACTCCAGGTCGCGGTAGCCTTTGCCGACGCCGAAATCGAGCCGGCCGCCGGACAGGAGGTCGACCGTCGCCGCCTGCTCGGCCACGAGCACCGGATTATGCCAGGGCAGAACCGTAACGCCCGTGCCCAGCCGTATCCGTTCGGTCTTCGCCGCCAGATAACACAGCGTGGAGAGCGTTGCGGAAATCTGGCCGATGCCGGTGAAATGATGCTCGACCATGAAAACGGAATGAAAGCCCAGCCTGTCGGCCTCGCAGATCATGTCCAGAACGCGCGTATAGCCGGAACTGTCCGCACTCTCGCCACCGCGCATCGCCACCGCGCCGCCGAACAGGCCAAATTTCATCTGAGCGTCCTCATGCCGCGCTTCTGCCAGCGCAATCGGCCAAGACTATAGCATCGAGCGCAAATGTGGACCAGAATTGATAGACGCAGGCGAATTCTTGACGGATCGAGCGAAAAGCACGCGGCTTTGGCACGAAACCGGGCGGGGAAGGTCCGCGCGTTAAGCCGTCGCCGCCCGAACGATGGCCGCAGCGTCGAGGCCGTGTTTGCCGAAGAGATCGGGAATATCCGCGGATTCGCCGAAGGCCGTAACGCCCAGCGGATGGACCGGGTTGCCGGCTACCGCGCCCAGCCAGGACAGGCCTGCCGGATGGCCGTCGGCGACGCAGACGAGTCGCGAATCCCGTCCGGCATCGGCAAGCAGGCGCGCAATATGCGATTGTGACCTGCGCGCCAGCCAGTCCGCATGCAGCTTGCCGGGCGACGTGATCGCCAACAGCCCGGGGGTTCCGCCCTGTGCATGCAGGATGGCGTGCGCCTCGGCGGCTTCCGGGGCGACAGCGCCGGTATAGGCGATAATCGTCGACCCAGGCGTGGGGTGTTCGCGCCAGTAGGCGCCGGACAGGATGTGTTCGCGCATCTTCTCGTCGATGACGCGCCGCGCCTGTTCGATGGCGCGGGTCGACAGCCGCAGATAGACCGAGCCGCCGTTGCTGCGCTGCATGTGGCCAAGGCCCCATTCCATGATCGCCGCCAGTTCGTCGGCATAGGCGGGTTCGAAAGAGACGAGATTTGGAATCGACATGCCAACGAGTGGCGTGTTGATCGATTGATGCGCGCCGCCTTCGGGCGCAAGCGCGATTCCCGACGGCGTTCCCGCCACCATGAAACGCGCGCCCTGATAGCAGCCGTATATGAGCGCATCGAGTCCGCGATTGACGAAGGGATCGTAGACGGTGCCGACGGGAAACAGCCGCTCGCCGTACAGGCTTTCGCTCAGGCCCAGCGCTGCGAGCATAAGGAACAGGTTGTTCTCGGCTATGCCCAATTCAATGTGCTGGCCTTGCGGGTTCATGACCCATTTCAGCGGCGAAGCAACCTTCTCGTCCTGAAAAGTATCGGCGCGTTGGGAGCGATGAAAAACGCCGCGCTTGTTGATCCATGGAGCGAGGTTCGTGGATACGGCGACATCCGGCGATGTGGTGACGATGCGCGAAACCAGCTCGCTTTCTTCCGATGCGATGGCGTTGAGAATGTTGCCGAACGCGCCTTGCGTGGATTGCGTTGTCCCCGCCGGGGAGCGCAGCGGCGTCTTCAAAACCAGAGGCCGCTTGCTCGCGACAAGCGGCTTGCGCCGCCAGGGTACGTCTTCCAGAAACGCCTCGACCGCAGCGCCGTCTTCCCCGAGACCGGCAAATTTGTCCCATTCCTCGCCCGCCACGAGGTTGTTGTGCCGCCGGAACTCCTCCATCTGGGACGGGTTGAGCAAGCCTGCATGGTTGTCGCGATGTCCCGCCAGCGGCAGGCCCCAGCCCTTGATGGTATAGGCGATGAAGCAATGCGGCGTCGGATTGTCGCCCGCGGTGTCGAACGCCTCCATCAGCGTTTCCATGTCGTGACCGCCCAGATTGGTCATCAAAGTGTGCAGGGAATCGTCGCTGTGGCTGTCGAGGAACTCTGCGATCCCCTGTGTGCCGGCAAGATCGCGCTTGAGATGTTCCCGCCAGGCTGCGCCCGCCTTGTAGGTCAGCGCCGAGTAGAGCTGGTTTGGGCACTCGTCGATCCAGCGTTGCAAAGCTTCGCCCGCCGGGCCGGCAAAGGCCTGCTGCAGCAGCTTGCCGTATTTGAGATTGACGACGCGCCAGCCCACCGTTTCGAAAAAGCTGGTGATTTTCTGGAAGAGATGATCGTTCACCGTACCGTCGAGGCTGTGGCGATTGTAGTCCACCACCCACCAGAGGTTTTGCACGTCGTGCTTCCAGCCTTCAAGCAGCGCCTCGAAGACATTTCCCTCGTCGAGCTCGGCGTCACCCATTATGGCGACAAGTTTGCCGGTTTGCGCCGGTTCTGCAAGCCGGTGCGCCAACAGATAGTCGCGGACAATCGTCGCCAGCAGGGTGATGCCAACGCCGAGGCCGACGGAGCCGGTCGAAAAGTCGACGCCGTCGGTGTCCTTGGTGCGCGACGGATAGGCTTGGGCGCCGCCAAGCGCACGGAAATCCATCAGCTTCCGCTGCGTCTGACGGCCGAGCATGTACTGGATGGCGTGAAACACAGGCGCGGCATGGGGTTTTACGGCAATGCGGTCTTCAGGCTTCAGGCTGCGCATGAAGAGCGCCGTCATCAGGCTCACCGCCGAAGCACAGGATGCCTGGTGTCCGCCGACTTTCAAACCGTCGCGGCTCGGACGGATGTGGTTCGCATGATGGATCGTCCAGCTCGAAAGCCACAAAAGCTTGCGTTCGACGAGCCGTAACATCTCGGCATCGTCGATATTCGAACGCCAGTAGACATGGTCCTGCAAACTCATATTCGCCCTCGCGAACGAGTGTAGGTCCGACCCCGGATCAAAGTATCATGATTCTTGTTGACGCAACGTACTTTGGTATCCGGGAAGATCGTTCGAAGTTAATTGCCTTGCGCCGGATTGGTTCAAATCCGAACATTTATTTTATCTGCCGGTTGACACAAGGCCAATGGCGCGCGCCCGACCTGGGCTCGCGTGCGCGGACCGGTCCAAACTTTCACGCGATGGCATCGGCCCGCGCAACGGCGTTGAGCATGGTCGTCTGCATAAGAAGCTCGCGGGTCCGCTTCGGATCCTGGGCAATCGCACGAAGATCATCGTAGTGCTTGCGGCGGACCTCGGGATCGCGCTCTTCGAGCATCTTCTTGTTGCGTGCGGTCTGGGCGTTGACGTATTCGACCGCAATCTCACGTCGTTGGCGTGTATAGCGGTCCAGCAGGGCCTCGTCGCCACCCTCGTTGAGAATGGACACCAGCTTGTCGGCAAGATTGTAGGCGTCCTGCACGCCGCCGTTCATCCCCATGCCGCCGACCGGATTGTTCAGATGCGCCGCATCGCCGGCGATCAGCAAGCGGCCCTTGTTGTATGTGTCCGCGACGCGCTGGTGCACGTCGTAGCGCGTCCGGTGAACGAGATTGGGTTCGTGATCCAGTTTGGCGAAGAATTTTACGCGCGGGTACAGATATTCGTCGGATATGACGTAGTCGCGGTCGGCACCCGGCTTCGTCGGGATGAGAAAGCGCCACATCTTCGGTGCGTGGATGACCGCGCACCATTCGTCGGGATCGTAGATATAGGCCACGTTCCCCATGTCCGGCACGGTAGCCGTGACATCTTCGGCAAGGCTCGCGGTGACGAAAAGTTCGGGAAAGGTGAATCCCGGAAAGTCGATCCCGGCCGACTGCCGGACGGCGCTGCGCGCGCCGTCGGACCCGATGACGTAAGCGCCGCGCAGGGTGCGCTTCTCGCCGCCGATTTCGACGCTCACTTCGGCGCTATCGCCATTCTGGGCGGCGCCAGTGACGCGCGCGTTGAACAGAACGTCTGCGTGGGGATAATCCGCCAGCATGTCCACGACGATGCCGGTGAGCTTGAACTGCTCGCACTGCACCCGGTAGGGATGGTTCGTCTTGTCGGCGATGCCCGCCAGATCGAACTCGACGATGAGGCCCTCGTAGCGGTCGCGCAACTGGAAGGTGGGCGTGACCAGGCCGATTTCCTTCAGTTTGTCCGAAATGCCGAAGCGGTCGAGCAGATCAAGCGTAGGGGGATGGAACGTGGATGCGCGCATGTCCTCGGGCAGGCTCGGCGCCGCTTCCAGCAGGGTAACGGGGATGCCGGCGTCGGCGAGAATGAGCGCAGCGCAGCAGCCGACGGGCCCTGCGCCGACAATGATAACCCGTTTCGAATCGTTCATGATTGTCCTGTTCAGTACCGTTCCAGCAGCCAGCCGCGGCCCTGGAATTGATCGTTCACGCCTTGCGCGCGCAGCGCATGCCAGATTGTCGCGACATTGATGGGTATGACCGGCTTCTGCAGCTGGTATTCCAGCGCCGGGAACAGGTCGAGCGTAGAGAGGTTCGTGCCCGCCTGGACGATGGCGTCGACGTCCGCACCATCGAGTTCCTTCACCACCGCGTCGATCACTTCTTTCTGCGGCGTATGCGCGATAGAGGTCGCGGTATCGCATCTCAGGCCGAGCACTTTGGTGACTTCGTAGCCGGATTCTTCCAGAAAACGCCGGACCTGGATATCGCCGACGGGTTGATATGGAGTCAGCGCTGCTACACGTTTGACGCCGAAACTGTCGAGCGCCGCCTTGAGAGCGGCGGCGCCGCTCGTCAGGCCGATTTCGGGACCGATCATATCGCGCAGACGCGCCTCGAATTCCTGATTGCCCTCGAGTCCGCCCCAAAAGGTTTCTGCGGACATGCCCATCATGATGTAGGACGGCTCGCAAGTCATGACATTCCGCATGGCGTCGGGAATGGTCTTGCGGATCTCGTCGATGAAGGCGAGAAACATGTTGTCGCTCGAAAGGTCCGGCTGGCCGACCCAGAAGCGGCTGAAGTGCCATGTCACGCCCGGCGGAATGAGGCGCTGGCAATCGTATTCGACACCGATATTCGTCGAGGGGATGATCACGCCGATGCGCGCCCGTTTTCCGATCCACGGCGCCTGCGCTTTCGTGAGTTTGACAACCGGCTGATTCATCCCATCCTCCTGCCGAATATCGCCAAGCCGCAACTTGCGCGTTCACATGTTTGGTATTTCATAGTATGGCGGCGCGATGGCTGCAACAACAGGAGGGTGAATGGCGACGTATGCGCGCACCGGAGACGACCGCATCCTGATCGCAGGCGGCGGGCCTATCGGCTACACGATCGCCTTCAATCTGGCGCGGCTGGGCATTCCCTTCGTTCTGCTGGAAGCCGGCGACAGGATTTTCGACGATCCACGCGCGGGCACCATTCATCCGCCGACGCTGGAATTATTCGACAAGGTTGGCGTTACGGACACGTTTCTGAAGCGCGGCTACATCGTGCGGAACTACCAATACCGCGACCGCAAGACCGGGGTTGTCGCCGATTTCGATCTGGGCGTTCTGGCGCAGGAAACGGCATTTCCCTTTCGCCTGATGCTCGAACAGCACAAGATCTGCTATATTCTGAAGGATATGCTCCAGGCCTATGGGAACCACCAGATCCTGATGCAGCATCGCGTTTCGCGCGTGGAACAGGATGCGGACGGCGTAACGGCATGGGTGGACACGCCCGGGGGCGAGAAAGAGTTTCGCGGCCGCTACATGATCGGTTGCGACGGCGGACGTTCGCAGGTGCGCAAGTCGATGAACGTCGCCTTTGACGGATTCACCTACAACGAGCGTTTTCTCGTCTTGTCCACGCGCTACGATTTTGCACAGCATGGCTACGCATTGACCAATTACATTGCCGATCCGCAGGAGTGGTGCGCCCTTTTCAAGGTGCCGGGCTTCGACGAGAATGGCATGTGGCGCGTGGTGTTTCCGGCCGACGCTGCCTTGCCGGTCGAACAGGTATTCGAGGAACGTGCGGTCCAGGACAGAATCAAGGGATTCCATCCGAAAGAGGACGACTACGCAGTCTATCATCGCAACATCTACGACGTGCACCAGCGTGTGGCTTCGCGCTACCGCGACGGACGGCTGATCGTGGCCGGCGATGCCGCGCATATCAATAATCCGCTTGGCGGCATGGGCATGAATTTCGGTTTCCACGACGCTTTCAACCTCGTGGACAAGCTGGCGAAGGTCTGGTTCGACGGCGCCAGCGAAGACCTCTTTGATCTCTATGACCGGCAGCGCCGAACCGTGGCGCAGGAATATTTGCAGCGCCAGACCATCGAGAACAAGAAAAACATCGAGCAGACCGATCCTGCAGAGCGCGAAAAATTCCACGCCGAACTGCGGTCCATTGCGGCCAGCCGCGACAAGCTCTTGCCCTATCTCATGCGTGTGGCCATGATCGAAGGTTATCGCCGCTCGCTCGCCATCGCCTGAACGCACACATCAACGCATCGTCTTCGGAGAAAAACATGAAGATCGCCATCCCCGACCTGATTTCCAATTCCTACTTCCCGGCCGTGGCGGCCGTCGAGCTCGGAATGTTCAAGGACGAGGGCCTGAACATGGAGCTGGAGCTGATCTTCCCGGTCGACAAGACGCTGGAAGTTCTGCGCGACGGCGGCATCGATTTCGTCGGCGGATCGGCCCATTCCGTTCCGCACGCCTTTCCGGAATGGAAGGGCGGCAAGCTCATCGGCGCTCTGGCGCAAAACATGTACTGGTTCCTGATATTGCGTTCGGACCTGAAGGCGAAGAAGGGCGATATCGAGGCGATCAAGGGCCTCAACATTGGCGCTGCTCCGCTGGTCAATCTCGGCCTCAAACGGCTGCTGGCGGAATCAGGCATCGACGAGGAGCGCGACGGGGTGAAGATCGGCCCGGTGCCGGGCGCCTTTCTTGGCGAGAACAAGAATTTCGGCGTCGCCGCCGCCAAGGCGTTGGAAGCTGGTCTTATCGACGGCTTCTGGGCCAACGGTATGGGTGCGGAAGTGGCGGTGACCTCCGGGGCCGGCACAATGGTGATCGATGCGCGGCGCGGCGACGGACCTCCCGGCGCGATCCATTACACCATGCCGGCGCTGATCACCTCCGATGCCGTTATCCAGCGCGATCCCGATGCCGTGGCTGCCGCCGTCCGTGCGCTGGTCAAGACGCAGAAGGCCTTGAAGGCCGACGTGTCGCTGGCGACGAAGGTCGGCAAGAAATATTTCCCTGAGCTGGAAACCTCGCTCATCGCGCAAGTCGTGGAGCGCGACCTGCCCTTCTACGACGCCTCGATCAGCCACGAGTTCGTCGACGGCATGACGCAATTCCAGCGCACGATGGGGTTGATCGAAGGTCATCCGAAATACGAGGACGTGGTTGCGACGCAATTCGCGGATCTGTGGAAGGCGTAAGCCAGGGTCGCAGGAGCAGCGCGATGGGTGATCTCGACGTCTACAAGCAACAGGGCTTCGGCCAGTCGTCGGGATTCGGCGCGCGGCCGGCGCTTCTGATTGTCGATTTCGTCAATGGCTTCGCCGATCCCGGCCAGTTTGGCGGCGGCAATATCGCCGAAGCCATCGCGAATACGGAGCGGCTTCTGGCAGCCTGCCGCGAGGCAAAGGTTCCCGTCGTGCACACCCGTGTCGTTTATGCCGACGATGGCTCCGACCTGGGTGTGTTCGCGTTGAAAGCGCCGGGCCTCCGAAAGCTGACCGAGAACGCCCATGCCAGCCAGATCGTGAGCGAACTCACGCCGGCCGAGGGCGAGTATGTCGTCCGCAAGACCCAGCCCTCGCCGTTTTTCGGCACCAGCCTGGACTCGTGGCTGACCATGCGCAGCATCGACACGCTGCTGGTGACCGGCTGCACCACGTCCGGCTGCGTCCGCGCGGCGGTCATCGACGCCATGAGCCGCAATTTCCGGACAATCGTCGTGAAAGACGCCGTCGGCGATCGCGCCATCGGCCCGCACGAAGCGAACCTTTTCGACATGGAGCAGAAGTACGCCGATCTGCATACGACGGAGGAGGTGATTGCCCGGCTGTCGAAGGGGCGGCAGGCTGCGTAAGCGCCTCCCCGACGCAGGAGATCCATGTCCGGCATCACGAAACGGCAAGCGCTGAATAAAAAGCCGGCGTCCGCTTCCGGAAGAACCGTGGCGAACGCCGGCGTCAATATGTCTAGCGCCTGCCAAATCCGGTTCCCGGTTTCCCGTTCCCCGCACCGCCGCAACCCATGGTCGGCAATCGGGATGCGGCAGCGGCATGCGTCGCTCCAAGAATTCTCGCCAGGAATCCTCGCCAGGAATTCTTGCCAGGAATTCTTGCCAGGAAGCTTTGCCCGCAAATTCGAAGTGCGACCGGAAAAGGGTGGCGTAACACCGGAGCCGGAAATGTGCGCTTCCGCACAGACAGTGCGTCAGCGGATATCTTTTCCGGCGCAACGGCAAGAAGCCGCCTCAATGCGCAATGCGCTCAAGGCACTTCGTATCGTGCCGCATGGCTGCCGATTTCGCGCAAGCGCACGTCGCTGATGCCGGCCTGCGCGAAGGCCGCAGCGATGGCGTCGCGTGTCACCAGGCCGGGAGCGGCGATCATCATCGCCAGACCCAGCGCCGTTCCCGCATCGCCCAACACCTCGACGCCGAGCTTGCCGAGCTGCTCCAGCGCTTCTTCCCGCCAGCGTACGACTTCTGCGGACCAGATAATCGTGTCGCGCGCCGCCGCCTCGTTCAGCGGCAGGGAAATGGTGAAGACCGGCAGGCCGGCCGGATGATCCGGCCGCTCCACGAAGGGCAGACGGGCGATGATCTTCGGCGCGCGTTCGCCCTCCAGCGCCCGCCACCAGGGGCCCGCAGCCATGCCGGCCTCGATCCGCACCATCCCAAGATCGCCGCTGGAGGCAGCCACCGCCGCTATCACCTCGCGGGCGCCGTCGTGGGGAATGTAGGGCACCGTGAATCCGAAATGGAAGCGGGCGCTGTCGCGCATTCTGGCATCGCCAGCCGATACGTCCACATGGACCGAAAAGTTTGCCTGTACGTAAGTGAATGTCGCAATGATGATGCGCCAGATGCCCTCGGCCGTATCGAGCGGCAGCAGTCCTTTGTGACGCTTGGCGAGTTGCGCCATCATCGAGGCCTCGCGCCCGGGGCGAAAGGCCGAACCGCCGCCCTGTTTTGCCTTGATCGCGATAAGATGGTCGATGATCCGTCCGCGTTCCATCAGCAATTCGTGCATCGCCAGATCGATACGGTCGATATCGTCGCGAAGCCGGCCAAGATCGGAGTTGAGGGAAGCGGCAAGGTCTGTATCGGCGGACACTCTGGAGTCTTTCGCGTAATTTGTGACGCCGGACTTTGTAGAGGCTCCGGCCTTTGAAGGCAAAGCGCCGGAACGAGCGCTTTGCGCATCCGTTCCGTGGCCGTGAATACCTTGACTTGCCGGCAAGTCCGCTCCTACATATCGCACAAAGCGTTCGGCAAACCGAACGGCTTGGTTAACGGGCCCGGACGGACGGGTCGAGTCTGAGCGAATCGCACGACATGGCGCATGACACTGCCGAACAGACGGACGTTGACGGCGTACGCGAGGAATTCGACGCTGTAAAAGGTCGGCTTGCGCATTTCCCTGTGTCGATGCCGTTGCAGATGGATTCCGGCGCCGTACTGGCTCCCTTCACCATCGCTTACCAGACCTATGGCGAGCTGAATGCGGCGCGATCGAACGCGGTGCTCATTTGCCACGCACTGACCGGCGACCAGCATGTCGCCAACATGAATCCGGTAACCGGCAAGCCGGGCTGGTGGACGACAATGGTCGGACCAGGGCGGCCGATAGACACGAATCGCTACTTCGTCATCTGTTCGAACGTGGTCGGTGGCTGCATGGGAACGACCGGGCCGTCATCTCCCGATCCCGCCACCGGAAAGCCCTATGGCCTCAGCCTGCCCGTCATCACCATCGGCGACATGGTGCGGGCGCAGGCGATGCTGGTGGACTATCTGGGCATCGATCAATTGTTCTGTGTTGCCGGCGGCTCGATGGGTGGAATGCAGGTTCTGCAATGGGCTTCGGCCTATCCGGAACGCGTTTTCTCCGCGCTGCCGATTGCAGCGGGCGCCCGGCATTCGTCGCAGAATATCGCCTTTCACGAAGTTGGCCGTCAGGCCGTGATCGCCGATCCCGACTGGCGGCAGGGCCGTTACCTGGAGGAAGGCGTCAAGCCGTCCAAGGGCCTGGCTGTCGCCCGTATGGCCGCGCATATCACCTACATGTCCGACGCAGCCCTGCACCAGAAGTTCGGACGCAAGCTGCAGGGGCGGCTGCAAAAGGATTACACGTTCGACGCGGAATTCCAGATCGAGAGCTACCTGCGTCATCAGGGCTCGACATTCGTCGAACGTTTCGATGCGAACTCCTATCTCTACGTCACGCGCGCCATGGACTATTTCGATCTCGCCGCCGATGCGGGGGGCTCCTTGGCGCAAGCTTTCCATACTGCAAAAAGCCGGTTCTGCGTGGTCTCCTTCACGTCCGACTGGTTGTTTCCGACCGTCGAATCGCGGGACGTCGTGCATGCGCTCAACGCAAGCGGCGCTTCGGTGTCCTTCGTCGAAATCGAAACGGACAAGGGGCACGATGCTTTCCTGCTCGACGTACCGGAGCTTTTCGCCACGACAGGCGGCTTTCTGGACGCAGCGGCCCGCGCCCGCGGCATTGTCTGACAGGAAGCCGCAGGGATGAGCCAAAGCGCCACCACATCGCCGCCCGTTGCGCAACGCAACGAACCTGTCGCCGGACGCGTCGATCTGGTCTTTATCGCCGGCATGGTGAGCCCCGGTTCGCGCGTTCTTGATATCGGTTGCGGCGATGGCGCGCTTCTGCATCTGCTGGAGCGCGAAAAACGGGTCGACGGACGCGGGATCGAATTGTCGCAACGCGGCGTCAACGATTGTGTCGCGAAGGGACTCTCCGTAATCCAGGGGGATGCGGACACCGACCTTTCGAACTATCCCGATGGCGCATTCGACTATGTGATTCTCTCGCAGACCCTGCAAGCGACGCGTCATCCCAAGGCGGTGCTGGAAAACATGCTGCGCATAGGCAGAAATGTCGTCGTCTCTTTCCCGAACTTCGGCCATTGGCGACTTAGATTGCAATTGATGTTCAGGGGCCGCATGCCGATGACCGGCATCCTGTCGAACCCGTGGTACGAGACCGAAAACATCCACTTCTGCACCATCCGCGATTTCGTCATGCTCGTGGATATGCTGGGCGCGAAAATTGATCGCGCTGTGGCGCTGGACGAAGCGGGGCAGCCCATCCGCTTCAACGCGCCGTGGTGGGTGTGGAATTTCTTCGGCGAACAGGGTGTGTTCCTGTTGCGGCGATAACGCTGCTTGTCGCTCGGCTTGGTGGCCGTCGAAAACTGCCCGATCGCGTCATCTCTTATATTTCTTGTCGCCAAAGCGGGGTCAATTGCCCGGAAAATTTCTCCTGTCCGGAAACTATTTGCCGGTCCCGGCGTTGTATTTTCGAAACCCATTGTAACGCTTAGCTTCGAATGCGATGCGTACAGGAGAGCGTTTGAGTGCCGCCTATGCCACGAACTATAAGATCGAACCCGGCGGATTTTGCTTTCGGCGATAACCGGAGTCCCACCCAGAGGATAGGCGCGAGGCTCAAGGAACTCATCACCACCGACAACGGAACGGAGCTGCCCGAAGAACTGGCCAAGCTCCTCGCAAAGCTGGCCGAAGTTGGCGATCGTGAAGACAAGCCGGCGAAATAGAGCACTCCGGACCGTCGGATCGATCCATGCATTCCGCCAGACGCCGCCGGGCAGGAGGACGAGATGCACGAACTGTTTCAGCAAAACTACCGGTTTCGCGATAGTGGCGGTCCCGTGAACCGCGAGCAGTCGCAAGGCTTCCGGAAGATCGGCATTGGCAGCGTGGCGGGCGCTTGCGCGGCTGCCAGCGGCGCCTGCCGTGCCGCGCGCAGGCATGGCCGCATAAAGCCTCGCAATGTTCAGTCACTGGTCCGCCATCTCCGCAAGCCCGGACAGCCGTGATCACGCCCTGATATTCAAGACACTTGCGGACTGCGCGTTTTCGATGTGGCCCGTTCACGTTTTCGCGCGATGGCGGGAAACCAGCGCAGCGATGAACTATTTCTTTGGCAGATTCTATCAACGGAGAATTGTGCTCATGGGTGGCCGCGCTTTCCTTTCTTTTGCCGTTCCGGCGCTCGCCGCAGGCCTTGCGTAGACTTCCTACGCTGCCGCATTCGAAATTCGCAGCGACAAGGGCGTCCGCGTCACGGCTACTCCAGTCGCGTCTTTTGACAGGCCGTGGGCCATGACATTTTTGCCGGACCGGTCGTTTCTGGTTACGGAAAAGCCGGGGCGTCTATTCTGGGTCCGGCCAGGCGGCAGCCGCGTTCAGGTGTCCGGCGTCCCGAAAGTGGAATATGCGGGACAGGGCGGGCTGGGCGACGTGGTGCTGCATCCGCGCTTCGCATCCAACCGGCTCGTGTACCTGTCGTTCGCCGCCGCCGACAGTCGCGGCAACGCCGGCGCGACGGTCGTACGTGCGCGGCTGGAGGAAGGCGAAGGCGGGCCCCGTCTCGCCGGTCTGCAGAAAATCTGGACGCAAACGCCATTCGCCTCGGGCCGCGGACATTATAGCCATCGAATGGCGTTCGGGCCGGACGGAAAACTTTTCATCACCGCCGGGGACCGGCAGGAAATGACGCCGGCACAGGACTTCGCCCAATCACTCGGCAAAATCGTACGCCTGAATGACGATGGCTCCGTCCCGCCCGACAATCCCTGGCAGGACCGGGGCGATCTGGCGAGAACGTTCTGGTCCACAGGCCACCGCAACATGCTGGGCATGGCGTTCGACGCACAGGGCAGGCTCTGGGCGCATGAAATGGGGCCTCGTCATGGTGACGAACTGAATCTGATCGTGAAAGGCCGCAATTATGGCTGGCCGCTCGTCTCGCAGGGCAATCACTATTCCGGCCAACGCATTCCCAAACATGCCTCCCGGCCGGAGTTCGAACCGCCCAAAGCCTTCTGGGTCCCGGCAATCTCGCCGGCCGGTTTCCTTATCTACAGCGGCTCGTTGTTTCCCGGGTGGCGCGGCAGCGCTTTTGCCGGTGGCCTTTCTTCGCGCACGCTCGTGCGCATCGCATTGAAGGGAAACAGTGCTCGCGAAGCCGAACGTTTTTCGTGGGGCAAGCGTGTTCGCGAAATCGAACAGGGGCCCGAAGGCGCGCTTTGGGTCCTGGAAGACGGCAGCGGCGGCCGATTGCTGAAACTTACGCCTGTGCGGTAACGGCGCGGTTTCACTCGAAGCCGAATGCTATCCTGTCGCGTGCTTCATTGCCGAATTTTTCCGGCGCGCGCTTGATGGCTGCTCCTCCCAGATGCCGGTAGAAATCCACCGCTCTGGCATTGTCTTCCAGAGCCCAGACGACGACGGAATCGCACCGGTGGCGGGTGAGATCTGCGCGCGCTGCGCGAAACAGCCTGCGGCCGAACCCGAGCCCCTGAAATTCCGGCGTCAGATACAGCTCGTAGATTTCGCCCTTGTAGGGAACGCCGCGCGCCCGGTTGCGCCCGTATGTGGCGTATCCCACGACTGTCTCATCGAAATCCAGCACAAGGATATTCGAGCCGCGTTTCACGGCAGACTGCCACCACTTGGGGCCCCGCCGGGAGATCATGCGCTCAAGCTCACGCCCCGGAATGATGCCGCGATAAGCCTCCCGCCACGAGAGGTCGTGCACGTTGGCGATTTCGGCGGCGTCGGCCGGGCGCGCGGTGCGCACTGTGACGAGCGTATTGACCATTTGATGATGCTATGAGGCGGGAAGCCGAACCGCAAGAGCAAAATTTGCGGCGAGCATCTCCCTGCCCTGCAGGGAGCCGGGCCGGGCCACCCGGCTGCGAAACAGCCCGGCAGAGCCGCATGTGCCTCCGGCAGCCGCGCTTGTAGCGGCGCATCCGCAAACGCACGGAACGGTTCGCAGGCGAGTCAGAAGTCTTTGCCGCCGGAAACGATGGCGGGGAGCAGAAAACGGGCCGGCAACAAGGGGGACGTGAGAGTCTCGCTGCTCGCTCGAGCAATCCTATTTTTTCCGGGAGCCGTTCTCGCTGCCGGCTACAAGAAAATCCGGCAGCGGAGCCCAATGGGTTGGCATCTGCCTTTCGATCGCTGACCAGCCACTTTCGGCAAAGGCGACGACCCAGGCTCCATCGTGCCAAACCGCAGGTTTGCAAGCTCTGGCCAGCTCATGCAGTTCAGGTTCGATTTCGTCCATGTACGAATCGGCCCCACCACAAACAAGCACCAACGTACCGTCTCGAGGCGCAGTCTCGATAGGCTGCCATTTGACGATATCGGAGGGGGACATGACTACGTGTATTCTCGTGAGCGCCAGCGCGCAGGGCCCAGTTGTTTATACTTGCCGGGAGACTGTATCAACTCAAATGAATGAGTCATTTTTACGGGTCGCAACAAGAATTGAATTCTCGCAAGGAAATAATAAATTTCGGAATTTGAGAATTAACGCGCGATTAAGCCTATTTATACTTTGCAACAAAAATCCAGACAAATCTGTAGCCGTTCGGGATATCGGCTTCGCAACCACGCGCGCCGCTCAGGTACAGAATGTTGCACTGTGGCTTATCGGGCGATGTGGGGAAATGGTGCCGCAAGAGAGATTCGAACTCCCGACCCCATCATTACGAATGACGTGCTCTACCAGCTGAGCTATTGCGGCGTTTTCCGGTGCAACCGGGCGCGGGCGAACCTGCGCGAGGGCTTCTCTTAACTTCATCGCCGCCGCTTTGCAATCGTCTGCCTGCAGCGGCGGCGGACCTATTTGCGCGGGCCGGGATCGTCGGGCGGACCGGTGAGGACCGGTGCCGGTTTTTCCGCTGCGGGAGCAGTTGTGGCGGGTCTGATTTCGGATTTCGCGGAGGCGTTTCCGGCGTTGTCGCTGGCGGCTGGTTTTGCAGCGGGCGTTGTTTCGGCGGGTTTGCCAGCGTCGGGTTTTGCCGCAGGCGCGGCCGGGGCGGGCGCGGCAGCAGGCGTGACGGCCGTGGCGGCCTTTGGCGCATCCGCCCTTGTTTCCGCTGTCGGGGCGATTGCTCCGGTTTCCTTCCCTGTTTGCTTCCCGGCATCCTTGGCGGCGATGGATTTGGCGGCCGGCTCCGGGGCGGCGGCCGGCATTGCGTCGGCCTTCAAAGCAGCGCTTGCAGCAGGCGCAGCCGTTTCCGGCGCTTTTTCTGCCGCAGGCTTCACAGGAGCCATTTCGATGGTCTTGCCGTCGTCGAGCTTCGCTGGATCGGGCTTTGCTTCCGGTTTTTCAACCGGGGCCGCGTCCGCTGCCGTCTTGCTTGGCGCCGCACTTTCGGCGGGCGGATCTTTCGGGGGCAGGATGAAGGTTGGCAGTTCCTCGTCCTTCTTTGCCGGTTCTTCCGGCGCGGACAAGCGCTCGACCGGCACGTCCCAAACGAATGCGTCGAGCTTGCCGCTGACGGGCGAAGCCGGCGACCAGGTATCGGTGACAATGCCGTCGGCAATCCACATGGGATCGCGGGCCGCGCGGGTCGCGCGGGCCAGCCATTCGCGCACCTTGCCGGTTTCTCCGTATTGGGTCTCCTCCAGATCGGCCATCAGCAGGCACATGCGGACGGTAGCGCGCGGCGCGCGATCGGCGAAAAGCGGCTCCATCGTCTTGCGGGCCAGGTCGAAATCGCGCGCCTCCAGTGCGGCGCGCGCAAGGGTCAGCCGGCTTTCCGGATCGTCGGCGTGTACCTTGACGAGCGTCTTTGCCCGCGCGAGGCGGTCCTGCGAGGAATCGCCGGGGCGAAGGTCGATATAGGCGCGAGCAATCTCGGGATGCGGCTTGACGCGCCAGGCGTCTTCAAGAATACGGCCGGCGCGGCGGATGTCGCCCTTGCGCGCCAGCAATCGGCCCGCGGCGACGTAGGCCGGGATCAGGTCCGGCGCGAGCTTCATGGCCTCTCGCGCGATGCGCAACGCCTCGTCCGGCTCGCGTTCGGCCAGATTCATGGCGATTGCGGTCTTGAGAACGCCGCGTTGGCGATTGCCGGCCGCCTTGGCGATGGTTTTGCGTGCAACGGAATTTTCGACCACGGCCAGCGCGCCGGCCCAGTCGTCGGACATGACATGCTGTTCGAGCAGCGCCTGTCCGGCCCAGGGCAGCGCGGCCAATCCATACGCTTCCCTGGCGAAGGCCTGCGCCGCCGCGCTGTCGCCATTGCGGCGCGCTTCCAGATACAGACCGCGAAGGCCCAGAACCTTCGTGTCGGGGTCATCGAGCATTTGGTTGAACGCGGCGATGGCCTTGTCCCGATCGCCGGAGATCTGCGCGGCCTGGGCCTGAAGCAGCGAGGTCAGCGGCACAGCGCCCAGATGTTTGCTGGCTTCCCGGGCGGCCTTTTCCGTCGTCTTCGCATCGCCGATGGCGGCAGCCACCATGCCTTTGGAGACGGCGGCATAGCCCTTGTTGTTGCGGCGGGCGCGGGCCGTGATCGACATGATTGCAGGAATGCGCAGGATGAAACGCAACAGGCTCCACAGCACAATAAGTGCGATCGTCAGGGCTGCTATGGCGCCCAGTGCGACCATCAGCGAGGTTTCAATACGGTAGCCCTGCCAGGTCAGAACTATTTGTCCCGGCCTGTCCGCCAGCCAGGCGAATCCGAACGCCGCGGCTGCAAGGATGGCAAGAAAAACAATTATGCGAATCACGATGCTACTCCAGACCAGAACTCGTCACTTGCGCTGCTGCAATTGCGTCAGCGCGTCGCTCAAGACCGATTGTGCGGCGCTCTCCGCCGCGATGCGGGTTTGCAGGTTTTGTGCCCATTGTTCCGCAAGCTGCCGGGATTTCGGCGGCAGAACGTCGTAGAGCTTCTTCGCTTCTTCGAACCGGTCCTGCCGCAGCGCTCCCAGAATGCGGGCATATAGCGCGCCGGGGCTTGTGCCTTCGGGTTTGCCGACCGGGCGGACCTTGACGAGGCTGAGCGCGCCCTGTTTGAGACGCTCGGTCAACGGCGCGCTGGCGGGCGGGGCTTCGGGCTCCAGCAGCCTGCTTTCCAGCGACTGGAACTGGGACACGAGTGCAGCTTTCGCCGGGACGCCCTTTTCCGCGAGCGGCTTGAGCATGTCCACGCTTTCGCCCTTCGTCCCCATTGCTTCCAGCGCTGCGATCAGCCCGCCGAAGGGTTTGCCGGCGGCAACGCGATCGGCCAGCGTCCGGGCGACGATGGCGCTCGCCGCAGCGTTCGAGCGCGCCATGCTGACTGCAGCCTGCTGTCCGGCAGTCTCGATGGCCTTGGCGTTCGCTGTAATATTGGCCGCCGATTTGGCGAGGGATTCGGCGATCGGCGCGATTTTGCCGTCGACCTGCTTTTCGAGCGGTTCGATCTTTTTCGCCAGCGGCTCGATCTGCCCGGCCAGCGCAGCGATCCGTGTATTCAGCGGCTCGAGATCGGCGGGCGGCTTGATCTTGCCTTCCAGCTCTTTCAGGCGAGCCTCGAGTTTTGCGACTTCCGGCGGCAGGGCTGCGATGGCAGCGGGGACTTGAGGCGTTGCGGCAGGCGTAGCAGGCGGCGCGGCGGGTTTTTCAGCCGGGGCTTCTGCGACGGGCTTGGCCGGTTCGGATGGCTCAGCGGCTGATTTCGACGGAGCTCCGCCGGGTGCCGCAGCGCGTTTCGCGTCGGGATCGGCGGTCGCCGCGCGCTGGCTTGATTTTGGTGCTGCCGCCATTTTCTCCAGCGCCGCAATTCGGGTTTCCAGGCTGGAGATATCGGGTGCGCTGGCAGACGGGGCGCCCGCTGCGGGCGTCGCCGGGGCCGCATTGCCGATTCTGGCGAGATCGGACTTCATCGTGTCCACGGCTGCGGCCTGCTGTTTTGTCGCCGCTTCAAGTGCGCTGATCCGCCTTTCCATGCCGTCCAGCGGCGAAGCTGATTTCTTCAAGGCTGCAAGGGCGTCCTCGTTCGCCTTCACACGGCTTGCAAGGCCAGCGACAGCGCTGTCGCCGCCGCGCGTCTGCTGCCAGCCATAGGCGCCGCCCAGTGCGATAGCGCCGCCAGCTATGCTCGCCGCCAGCATTGCGCCGATGCCTGCCCCGGCTTTTTTCTCCGCGGGGTTGTTCTCCGCGCCCTTGTTCGAGGCATTCGGGGAGGCGGGTTTTGCGGCGTCCGCCGTTTTTGCCGGTTCGGCGGTCTTGCCGGGCGTTCCCGTAGCGGAAGCGGCCGGCGTTGCAGCGGCGGTGGACGGGAGCGAAGACGCTGTTGCCACCGCGGGCTTGGCCGGATCCGGCTTGGCATTCTCCGGCTTGGCATTCTCCGGCTTGGAAGGCTCAGTCTTGGGAGTCTCATTCCTGGAGGGTTCGGTTTTGGAGGATTCGGTTTTGGCAGCCGCCGTCTCGGCGGGTTTCGCGCTGGAGGCCGTCGTGGCCCCCGCCGGAGCGCCGCCGGGTTTTGCGGAGCCGGTTTCCGTGGGATTCGCTGCCGTTGCGGCAGATGCCGGCGGCGTGGTCTGCGATGACGTGGCGCGCGCGGCAGCACCAGGCGGCGGTGAAATGATCGGACCCGGCGGCTTGCTTTCGCGCACATCGCCGGGGCGTGCGTCGATGATGGACGCCTCGCGCGGGCGATCCCGGTTCGGCGTGGCCGGCCCGGACGTTTTCGGTGTCTTGTCGTCAGTCATGTCCTGTTCCTCTCCCCTCGTTACAGGGGTCCCGGATAATCGCAAAATCCCATCTGCAGCGTGGACCTGGTTCAGTTCCTCGCCATTGCAGCAATCGAACGGGCGAGCCCCAACGTGCGTTCCGCCATCTGCGCGTGCAGGCGTTCCACCATCCGGCCCTCGATCGATATTACAGCCTTGTCGCGATTTTCGGGCAGTTCGAATGCCGCGACGATTCGTTCGGCAGCTGCGACCTCTGCAGGCGCCGGAGAAAACACTTCGTTAACAATGTTGATCTGCGCTGGATGTATGACAGTTTTGCCGTCCATTCCCATCGCTGCGCCCTGAACGCATTCGGCGCGCAGTCCGTCCGTGTCGCGAAAATCATTGTAGACGCTGTCGATCACCGTGTGACCGTAAGCGCGCGCGGCAAGCACGCATTGTCCCAGCCACGCCAGCATCGGGCCGCGGCCGGGAACCATCGCCACCCGCGTTTCGCGCGCAATGTCGTTTGTGCCGAGAATGAAACCGCCAAAGCGGCATTCCGGAAGCGCGGCGGTGCGGGCGATCTCGCCGATGTCGAGAAGGGCGCGGGCGGTTTCGATCATGGTCCAGAGCAGCGTCTTGTCCCCGCCGGCCTCCGCGATGAGACGCGCCGCCGCCGATACGTCCGAAGCCGCGACGATTTTCGGCACGACGATACCGTCGGCCCCGGCCGCCACGGCGGCGCGGAGGTCGTCCTCGCCCCAGGGCGTATCGAGCCCGTTGATGCGTACGAGCCGCTCGCGCGGGCCGTAGCCGGGATCGGCCAGAGCTGCAACAATGCGGGCCCGGGCGGCCGGCTTCTCTTCCGGCGCGGCGGAATCCTCAAGGTCGAAAATCAATCCGTCCCCGGCAAGCGTTTTCGCCTTTTCCAGCGCGCGCGGATTTGCAGCCGGGCTGAAAAGCAGGGATCGGCGCGGGCGAATTTCCATTCTATCGGTCCATCCTGGGCAATCGGGTATGCATTCTGGCATGCCTGCCACGATATCGTGTAGCAGTCCGGCCGCATGCAAGAAATGCGGCACGATGCATCCTAGCCCGAAAGGAGTGCCATAGCTAATGCTTGACGGATGGACTTGTTGCGCGGCGGGGCCGTCTCCTTTTCAGCGCGGGGTTGAAACGCCATCCGCCGGCACATAGGCTGTGAACCATGCCGGACAACGATGCGAGACCCGCCGTGCAAGCCAAGCCAATATCCCTGTCGGTGCTGGACCTTTCATTCGTCACGTCGGGCACGCCGCCGGCGCAGGCGCTGGCCAACACGATCGATCTGGCGAAATACGTCGATACACTCGGCTACAAGCGTTTCTGGCTGGCCGAGCACCATTCGCTGCCGTCGGTCGCCTCCAGCGCGCCGGAAATCATGATCGGGCAGGTTGCCGCCGTCACGAAAAACCTGCGCGTGGGCTCGGGCGGGGTGATGCTCACCAATCATGCGCCGCTGATGGTGGCCGAGCGCTTCAAGATGCTGGAAGCGCTGTTTCCCGGCCGGATCGATCTCGGCCTCGGGCGCGCGCCGGGTACGGATCAGGTGACGGCCTTCGCTCTGCGCCGCCGTCTGGAAGAACGGCAAGGGGACGATTTTCTCGAAAGGCTGCAAGAGCTCCATATGTGGGAGAGCCGTGAATTTCCCGAGAGTCACCCTTTCAACAAGGTGACTGTCATGCCCTCCGGCGTGCCGCTGCCGCCGATCTGGCTGCTCGGCTCGAGCGACTACAGCGCCCAACTCGCCGGAGAAATCGGCGCCGGATATTCCTTTGCATCGCATTTTTCGGATTTCGATGCGGTCATGCCGATGCTGACCTACCGCAGCCGATTCAAACCCTCGGCCAGCATGGCCGAGCCGTATTCGATCATCGCAGTGGCGGCGGTGATTGCCGAAACCGAAGAAGAAGCCGAAACGCTGTCCCTCACCTACGATCTGAACTGGCTGCGCCGCGCGCGCGGAGAATTGAAACCGCTGCCGAGCCCGGAAGAAGCAAAGGCGCATCCCTGGACACCGGAAGAGCGCGCCTATATCGCGCGGCGGCGGCAAAAGCTGTTCTACGGCGCGCCGGACCGGGTCGCCGCGCAATTGCGCGCGTTCGCGGCGACGACCCAGGCCGACGAAGTGATGGTGACATCGTCTATCTACGATCACGAATTGCGCAAACGTTCCTACGCTTTGCTTGCGAAGGAATGGGAGGGCGCACAGGAGAAAGTGCGGGAGGCCGTTTGATCCAGCGCATTCGCAAGTTGTCCCGCAAGTTTAAACTTGGTTTATCAACGGCTGCGCAGTCCGCGGTCGAACTTCCGTGTTGCAGGTGAAAGGAGCAGACCTCATGCGTCACGTATTCAGGGCATTTTCGGCCGTAGCCGTTGCGGCTGGCTTTCTTGCTTCTCCCGCTGCCGTAACGCCGGCGAGCGCGCAGGGCTACAGCAACATGAGTTGCAGCCAGCTATGGTATGCACGCAACCGCATTTATGCCGACGCCGGATATTGCTTCAACACCGCACGCGCGCGGCGGCAGTTCGGAGCCGGCTGCTTTCCGCCCTACGGGCAGCTGAACAGCTGGCAGCGCCAGCGCGTCAACGAGATCCAGTATTGGGAACGCGAAAACGGCTGCTGAATTTTCGGCGGCAGCCGCGGGCCCTTCCGTCAGAAAAGATGAGCAGAGGCTATTCGTGCGCCTTCGACAAGGCTTTTGAACTTCGCGTCGACGATTGTGTCGTGCACTTCCGGCACGGCGCGAGGCGTCGAGGCGAAACCGCAATCGGTCGAGGCGAAAACGTTTTCCTTGCCCACTACGCTGGCGAATTTGACGATGCGTTCGGCGACCAGTTCGGGATGCTCCACGATGACGGTGGCGTGGGTTACGACGCCCGGCAGCAAAGCCTTCCCCTCGGGGAGCTTTACGTCTTCCCAGATTCTCCATTCGTGTTCGTGCCGCGGATTGCCGTATTCGAACGAGTAGAAATCGGCGTTGATCTGCACGATCAGATCGACCAGGTGTTTCATCTCGATGTCGTAAACGCGCGGGCCCATGTTTATGCCGTAACAGGTATGATGGCGGACGCGGTTCGACGGGATGTTGCGGATCGAGTGGTTCATCGCCTCGACGCGGCGGGCGGCCCAGCGGCGAGCATCCTCGATGGACAGCGAAGGCTCGAGCATCCACTGCATTGCAAAGCGCGGATCGTCGAGCTGGATCGAAAAGCCGGCGGCGACTATGGCCTCGTATTCGACGCGCATGGTTTCGGCGATGGCTTCAAGAAACTCGTCTTCGGTCTTGTAATGCCGGTTGATGACTGCGCCTTCGACTGTGCCCACGGAAGCGCAGGGAAAAAACAGGTCTTCCGCCTTGCGTCCCTGCAACGCCTTCTTCGCGTTGGCGATGTCCGTGTCGAGAATGTCCTTGCCGGTGTAGGAAAGCGGCCCGGTGCAGACCGAGCCCGGCGGTTGCGTGCCGGAGTGTCCGGCGGCGTAGAATTCGGGAAAGGCGTCGCGCTCTTTCGTATGCGAGCGTTGAGCGGTTTCGCGGTTGGGCTCGACGCCGGCTACACGTTCGCGCACATAGGCGAAGAAGCCGGCCTTCGATTGTTCGCCATCGCTGACGATATCGACGCCATGGTCGCATTGCCAGGCGATGCATTCATCCACCGCTTTTGTCACGGCGGCATCGTAGGCGCTCTTGTCGACACTCTTGCCATCCATGCGCGCGACCATGAGTTCGCTCAGGTAGGCGGGCCGCGGCAGACTGCCGACATGGGTTGTCAGGATGCGTTTTTCGCGTTCTGCTGCGACCGACATGAGCGTTCTCCCGCATGTATGAATTTGTTTCGTTGCGGCGTTTGACATGACATGGAGCCCGCTTGCTGGCAACTCCTGCCCGCCGCAAGCGCGCTCATCTAGTCGGGTGCGTCGTCGATACGCTCCATATCCTCGTCGCTGAGGCCGAAATGGTGGCCGATCTCGTGGACGAGGACATGGGTGACGATTGCGCCGAGCGTGTCCTCGCCGTCTGCCCAGAACTCCAGAATAGGAAGGCGGTAGAGATAAATCGTATTGGGAATCTGCCCCGTCCATGGCGTCGCGCTGCGATGGGCAAGACCCTCGCCCACGAAAAGCCCAAGCAGATCCCAGCGCGATTCCGCCTCGACGGCGCGCATGTCCTCCGGATCGGGGAAGTCGGCGACGCGAAGGACGACCTCAGCGCAAAGGGCGCGAAAAGCCTCGGGCAAATCGTCGAAGGCGGCGCGCGCGAGGGCTTCCATCTCGCCGGAAGAGGGCTCGTCGGAGCGCGGCCACAGCGCATGGCGCGCGCCGGCAAGCGCCGTCATTCTCGCTGCGGATATGGCGTGTTCAGGCATGGACGGAATCTAGCGCATCGCGCCCCTGCCGGAAATCCCGACGCCGGGTTCCCGGAGCCGGGAACCGTTCGCGCCGGAAGGTTAGCGGCAGATGGCGGAGCCAGGTACGGGCTTGCCGTCGGCCTCGCTGACCACACAGACCTGCGAGGCGAGACCCTCGGGCGGTTTCACGTCGCGCGCCAGAACGAATTTGCGGACGATGCCGCGGCTCAATCCGGCAGGCATCTGGATCGGCGCGACAATGCGCAGTTCCGGCAAGGGTAACGACAAAGCCGGCTTCCCGCCACTGCCTTGCGCAGCAGGCACTTCCAGCGCGCCCTGATCGACGAGTTGAGCCAGACCGGCGCGGCCGGGCAACACTTCGGCGGCAGTCAGGGGTTTCTGGCTCACGAGCGTTTTCGGGTCGAAGCGGACGAAACCCGCGGGGAAAGACCTGGTTGCCGCGTCCCAGAACAAGGCTCCGGGACTGCCCTTCGGCGCGGCAACAGCCTGCGGGTTATGCGCCGAGGCCTCGACCTTGCCGGAGGGGAAAGACACTTTGCCGGCCATGTTCAGCGACACCACCGATGCAGGTTCGCGACCGGTGACGGCTTTCAGTGCCTTGACGATGTGATCGCGCTCGGCATCGCCGGAAAAGCGAACCGGCAGGCAGGCCGAACCTTCCATGAAATGCACCTTTTCGGCGGCAACGCCGGATACCGCAATGTCCGGTTTCTGGCCGAGCTGGAAACGCGAGGCGAGATAGACCCTGGCGACGCGATCCTTTGCTCCCGTTATCTGCCAGATCATGGCCGAGGGAGCGGAGAGGATCAGTGCGACAGGATCGGAGCCGGCTTCGATGTGGACTTCGGCGACGGTCAACAATTGCTGGCTGTCCTTGAAGGTTACATTGGCCAGCCCCCGTCCCCGGTAGGCCGCCGCGAAGACAGGAACGGCGCCGTCCGGCATGGCGGGAAAGGAACAGTTTGCGATCTGGCGCGCCAGACGGGTTGCAGCGTAGGAGCTGCGTTGCGCGCGCGTCTGGCGCAGCCGCACCTCGCGGATCGTCGACATGAAACCGGTCATCTCGTTTTCGCCGAGCTGCTTGTCGCTGTCCTTGTCGATCTCGGTAAAAACGGTGCGAACGGCCTGCAGAAATTCATCGCGCGTCAGAACGCCGTCGCCATCGCGGTCGAGGTCGAGCGGCACGGGCCGGTGGCGGCTCGAATAAGAGGTGCGCGGTCCCATGCCAAGCGCCGTTTGCAGTTCGACGCTGCGGCGGATTTCGTCAAGCGTGATCGTTCCGTCGCGGTCGCGGTCGGCGCGCATGATCATGTCGAATTCGCGCTGCATGCGCGCCGCGCGATGCTGCGTGCTCATGGTCGAAAATTTGTGCCGCAGGACGGAGCGTATTTCGTTGCGCGTGACCTTGCCGTCGCCGTCGATATCGTTCGCCAGCACTTTGCGCATGGCGTCGGCGCGCATCTGGGCGAGACGGATGTCTTCGGCCAGCTTTGCATCCTGCGCCGATATCGTGTCGAGGCCTGCAATGCGGCCAGCATCGAACACTTTCCCCATCTGCCGCTCGACCTGCGTCAGCGACCAGTCGAACGGCTCGCGGTTGAAGTGTTCGGAGAACTTGATTCGCATCCAATCCAGACCGGCCGGCGATTGCGCCAGTGCGGACGTAGCGCACGCGCTGGCGGCAGCTATCGCCTGGGCGGCCAGAAAGATGCGTATCTTGTTCATGGGCGAATCTCCTCGAAAGTCGGCGCAGAAGCGCGAATTCGTATCGGCGGCCGTCACGGGCGCTGCTCGCGACGTCCGAACAAATGCAACAAGGGGGCGACAGTAAGGCGGGCGCGGCGCCTGCGATATGGTCGCCAATACGGTTCACATGTGACCAGCGGACAATGACACGCGATTGGCGTTAACGCGACCCTTGCTCTTCTAAGTCGGAAACTTTTCTAGAACCACTTGTAAAAGTAATTTGCGATCAATGCCGCCGCGAGAGCGATGGCCAATGTGCGGCCGGTGATGCGCCCCCATTTTTCGATTCCATCGCGCTCGCCCTCCGCACTGTCTGCCGTTCCGGAAATCGTTGCAGAGATTCGTTTCATTGCGCCGGAGAACAGGCTCTCGCTGTCGCGCCGGGCCGCTTCGAGGATTTTTTCCGTTTCCGGTCTTTCTGGCTGATCGCTCATGTCAGTTCCGGCCTTGTCGCGGATGTGATTTTCGCCGCCGCAATCAGAACGTGCGGCAGGGCACGTCCGCACGCTGCGAATGCAGGCATAGTCTTTTCATCGACCGGGGAGAAATCCCCATTCTGAAACCCTGTTCATACCGAGGAGAAACGACATGAACAAACTGATCCTTGCCGCAGTTGCGGCTTCGACCATCGGCTTTGCGGCCCTCTCGGCTGCACCGGCATCGGCTGCCATTCCCGCAGATCCGTTTGCGAAAACGCAGACGGCGAACACCCAGACCGCCAAGTCCGATCTGGTCCAGGTCGCCATGCGCGGCGGACGCGGTGGCGGGCGCGGCTTCCGCGGTGGCGGGTTCCGTCGTGGCGGCTTTCACCGTGGCTTCCGTCATGGCGGCTGGCGCGGACACCGCTGGCATGGCCATCGCTTCCACCGCTGGGGCTACGCCCGGGCCTACTACGGCGGTTGCTACGTGAGGAAGATCTGGACCGATTGGGGTCCGGTCTGGAAGCGCTACTGCTACTGACGCCTCCGGCTCGGCAGAGCTGAAACGGGCCGGCTGCGGGAAACCGCAGCCGGCTTGTCGTTTTATTTTCTGCTTCAACAAAAAGCCGCCCGGAGCGGAACCGGGCGGCTGTGTTGTTTCAATTCGCAGGATGGAACTTTACTTCCACTCGCGCACGTCGACGAATTTGCCCGACAGCGCTGCTGCCGCCGCCATGGCGGGGGAGACGAGATGGGTGCGGCCGCGATAGCCCTGGCGGCCTTCGAAGTTGCGGTTCGAGGTCGAGGCGCAACGTTCACCGGGGGCGAGCTTGTCCGGGTTCATCGCCAGGCACATGGAGCAACCCGGTTCACGCCATTCGAAACCGGCTTCGATGAAAATTTTGTCGAGACCTTCGGCTTCGGCCTGCTGCTTGACGAGCCCGGAGCCCGGCACGACCAGCGCATTGACGCTGGCGGGCACTTTCTGGCCGCGCGCGATAGCGATTTTCGCAATATCCGCTGCAGCGCGCAGGTCTTCGATGCGGCCGTTGGTGCATGAGCCGATAAAGGCGCGGTCGATGGCCAGGTCGGTCAGCTTCTCGCCACCCTTGAGGCCCATGTAGTCGAGGGCGCGCGCAATCTTGTTGCGCTGGGCTTCGGACTTGGCGTCTTCCACGCGCGGCACGGTTCCGCCGATGGTGATTACGTCCTCGGGCGAGGTGCCCCAGGTCGCAATCGGCGGCAGGCTTGCTGCGTCGAGCTTGATGGTCTTGTCGAAATGCGCGCCGTCGTCCGTGCGCAGCGTGTCCCAGAACTTGATAGCCTGATCCCATTCGCCGCCCTTCGGCGCCTTCGGCCGGTCCTTGAGATAGGCGTAGGTTTTCTCGTCGGGCGCGATGAGGCCAGCGCGGGCGCCGCCTTCGATCGACATGTTGCAGACGGTCATGCGGCCTTCCATGGACAGGGCGCGGATGGCTTCGCCGTCGTATTCGATGACGGAGCCGGTGCCGCCGGCGGTGCCGATTTCGCCGATGATCGCCAGAATGATGTCCTTGGCGGTGACGCCGTCGCCGAGCCTGCCGTCAACGGTGATGCGCATGTTCTTCGACTTCTTCTGAATCAGCGTCTGGGTGGCGAGCACGTGCTCGACTTCCGAGGTGCCGATTCCGTGAGCCAACGCGCCGAAAGCGCCGTGGGTCGCCGTATGGCTGTCGCCGCAAACGATGGTCGTGCCGGGCAGGGTGAAGCCCTGTTCCGGGCCGATGATGTGGACGATGCCCTGACGCGGATCGAAGCCGTCGTAATATTCGAGGCCGAATTCCTTGGCATTAGCCGCCATCTGGGCGATCTGCGCGCGGGATTCGTCGTCCTCGACGGGTTGGGTGCGGTCGGTGGTCGGAATGTTGTGATCGACGACACACAGGGTTTTCGCCGGCGCGCGGACCTTGCGGCCGGACAGGCGAAGCCCTTCGAACGCCTGCGGTGAGGTGACCTCGTGGACGAGATGGCGGTCAATGTAGAGCAATGTCGTGCCGTCGGGCTGGACATCCACCACGTGATCGTCCCAGATTTTGTCGTAGAGCGTGCGCGCCTTTGCCATGATGACCTTCGATGTTAACCTTTGATGTCATATAATTTTTTAGGGCTCGGGCCGGGCCCGGGCTCTAAACCGGACGATGAGCCGGCGTTTCCGGGCTGCTTTTAGCGCCTGAAAGCCCGGCAGGAAAGAAATTTCGGGGCGATTGCATGCGGCAGGGGGCAAAAGGCTCCCGGAAAAGGCGGCCATGAACGACGAAAGCCGGAAGAATGCCGAAAAACCGGGGGCTGTCCGGCCGCCGGTGGCGCCCTACCTCACCGTTTCGCCGGCCAGCGCCGCCATCGCCTTCTATATGGCCGCGTTCGGCGCGCAGCAGAAGGCGATCATGCCGGCGCTCGATGGATTGCGGATTCTGCATTGCGAACTGGACATCAACGGCGGCGCGCTGATGCTGGCCGACATGTTTCCGGAATTCGGCAAGACCCGCCCGCCGGTTCCCGGCGAGCCCATGTCCGTCACCGTCAGCCTGGAATTTGCGACATCCGCCGAAGTCGACGAGACGGTCAAGCGGGCCAAGGGGCTCGGGGCCACGACGGAAATGGAGCCGACAAATTCCTTCTGGGGTACGCGCTTTGCGGTTCTGCGCGATCCCTTCGGCCATCGCTGGATGCTGAACGGGCCGCTGGGGTAAGGACTGTTTTGCACGATGGTCTGGCCTGCGGGTCTGCGGGCACTAAGTTGGCGCTTATGAAACGCCGTTCGATTTTCGCTCTTCCGCTGTCGTCCCTTCTCGCTGCGCTCTTGCTGCCCGGGCAGCCGTCCGTCGCCAATAGCACCGGGCCTCTGGCGTCCGCGGCGAAGGGCGGTCACATTGTTCTTATTCGGCATGCCTATGCGCCGGGGACAGGCGATCCGTCCAATTTCCGGATTGGCGATTGTTCGACCCAACGAAATCTGGATGCAAGCGGCCGCCAGCAGGCCCGGCGTATAGGCGCGCGTTTGCGTCAGGCCTTTCGGGACCCCGTGCCGGTCTACTCCAGTCAGTGGTGCCGCTGCCTCGAGACTGCAGGCTTGCTCGGGCTTGGACCGGTTGAAGAATTGCCCGCTCTCAATTCATTCTATGACCGGCCCGGTGAGGAAAAAGCACGCATGACCGCATTGCGGCGCTGGCTTGCAAGCCGCAGTCTGGAACGGCCCCTGATTCTGGTGACTCATCAGGTGACGATCACGGCCCTGAGCGGGATATTTCCTGCTTCGGGCGAGGCGGTTGTGCTCCGTCGTTTGGCGCCGGGTGGCTGGAAAGCCGTCGGGACGGTCAAAGCAGACCGGTAGAGCGGCGGCGAAGCCTCTGCCGCAAGCGGCGCTGCCCGGCGCGAAAACCGTTTGGACAATCCATCTTCTGCAGACGCATTACCGGCAAAACAATTCCAGCTTGCTGTCGATCCGGTTTCGGAGTCTCGCCTCCAGATTGAGCCCGGCCGCCATGGTCTTTCCCATCGCGCTGCGTGGTGTCACGCGCAATTCGCGCAAGGCGCAGCGGCGCAGATCGAACGCGCCGGCAAAGTCGATTGTTTCGGAGATCGAGGCGGCTGCCGGAGCTTTCGGCGCGGCGCAGACTATGGCGACAGCGCCCGACAGCCGGATCGTCGCGCGTTCCAGGCAGACCCGCAGGTTTTCCAGGCCGATCGAACGGGTCTGCGTATAGACCGGGACTTTCCTGCACACCTGCGCCTTGCCGGTTTTGAGGGCGGCGCGGATCAGCGGCGCGGTCAGTTTCTGCGGCAGCGGAAGGCAGCGCTGGGCGCTGACCGGAACAGCTGACAGAGGCACGAGTGCGGCGGCAAGCAAGATGCGCCGCAGCGATGTGGGCATGACGTGAACTCCGGCGAAAAGGCCAAGATTAATCGTGTCCGCGGCATGCAACAAGCGTCTGGCGACTATCGTGGCTGGACCTTCGCCGCTTCGGCCGCCGGCCATGCCCAGTCGAGCAGTGTGGACACGTTGAAGGACGCGATTACCGCGACAAAGCCGATGGCGGCGACAAGCAGGCCAATGCGGCCGTAGCGAACGATTATGCCGCGCACGAAGTCGGCTGCCTTGTTTCCGCCGTAGGTCTTGAGCCGTTCGAGAATGTGTTTGCGCACGAAATTGCTGCGGACCTGACCGATGAGCTTTTCAATTTCGTCCCGGCCAATCTGCGCAACCTGCTCCGCCAGGTTGCGGTCGAACCATTCGCGGCAGACGTAGAACAATATGGCCTGCACGACGCCCCAGACGATCAGCCCGACGCCAGCAAGAAAAAGCAGGATCGCTACTGCGAACGTCATGGCGATCCGCCCCCCAGCACATATGTTTCATGCCGATGGTCGCAAAAAATATGTCTGGGAACAAGCGGCTCTGTTTACGGCAACCGAGCGCGGATTTCAGCCACTGTCGGCGATGGTAATGCCGCTCACACCGCGCCCGGTTGCAGGCACAAATCGCTCGACGACCTTCTTCAACGTCAGTCCCTGCACGACGATGGTCCACAAAACCACCGCGTAAGTCGCCGCGAGAATGACGCCGCGCTCCTCGACGAGCGGCAGCGACAGCGCCAGCGCCACGGAGATGCCGCCCCGCACGCCGCCCCATGTCAGGACCGGTACGGTGCCCTTCTCGAATCGGTGGCGGATGCCGAACAGGGCGATGGGAGCGGCCACCGAGGCGAAACGCGCAACCAGCACCAGCACGATGGCGCAGAGACCGATCCATGCAAAAGCCGGAACGAACTTGATGACCAGAAGCTCGAGGCCGATCAGCAGGAAAAGCAGGGCGTTCAGGATTTCGTCCATCATGGTCCAGAAACTGAACAGATAACGTTCCGTCGTTTCGCTCATGGCCTTGGCGGGCCCATGTTCGCCGATCAGCAGGCCGGCGACGACAACCGCGATAGGGCCGCTGACATGCATGGCCTGAGCGCCGGCATAAGTGCCCATCACCAGGGCAAGCGAAATGATCACCTCCGCGACATATTCGTCGATGGAGCGCATCATGCGGTAGGCGACGTAGCCGGTGACGAGGCCGAACAGGGCGCCGCCGAACGCTTCGAGTACGAAGAGTTTGACGACCGGAAATACGCCGTTCGTGTCATGTCCGTTGCTGCCGGCAGCGAAAGCCAGCAGGATCGTGAAAATCACGACGCCGACCCCATCGTTGAAGAGGGATTCCCCCGCCATGTCGGTTTCCAGCGCTTCGGGCACGTCGACTTCTTTCAATGTCGACAGAACGGCGACCGGATCGGTCGGCGAGATCAAGGCGCCGAAAACCATAGCCCATGCCAACGGCAGGTTGATGCCGAAGAGATGGGCCAGCCCCCAGAAACCGAACCCGGCAATGGCAGTCGAAATCGCGACGCCAATGGTCGCCATCAAGGCGACAGAAAGGGCCCGGTCCTTGAGTTTCGAAAGATCGACATGCAATGCGCCAGCGAACAGGAGAAAACCGAGCATGCCGTTCATCACGGCGCTGTAGAAATCGATTTTCTGGATAGTGCCCACCAGCGCCGCATAGAGTTGTGTGTGCGGGATCGCCAGATCGATGCCGACGAGGACGAGCGAGGCCAGCAGCCCCATCAGAAGCAGGCCGATATTGCGCGGCAGCTTGATGCAGCACTGGTTGAACCACGCGAAGACCGCCGTCAGCGTGACGAGTATGGCGGCAAGGTCGAAGAGTGTCAGCATCGCGGTTCCCGGCTTGCTCCGCCGCACCTGCGCGGCTGCAATGCAGGGGTGATAACAAAATCCGCCCGGCGCGCATATCGGCGAAACGCGATCCTTACGCCTGCCGGCCGGTTACGCCAGCCGCTTGTAGCGCTCGATAGCGGCCTTGATGATCGCGCGGGCTTCTTCCGCATCGCCCCAGCGAAGGATCTTCACCCACTTGTTCTTCTCGAGATCCTTGTAGTGCGCGAAGAAGTGCTCGATCTGGCGAATGGTGATATCCGGCAGGTCGGTGAAATTAGCCACCTTGTCGTAGCGCTGGGTAAGTTTCGGCGAGGGCACCGCGATGATTTTTTCGTCGCCGCCGGCCTCGTCTTCCATCAGCAGCACGCCGACCACGCGGCAGTTCATCACGGCGCCCGGAACGATGGCGCGCGTGTTGGCGACGATGACGTCGCAAGGGTCGCCATCTTCGGACAATGTGTGGGGGATGAAGCCGTAGTTGCCCGGATAACGCATGGCCGTGTAGAGAAAGCGGTCGACGATGAGCGCGCCGGACTTCTTGTCCATCTCATACTTGATCGGCTCGCCACCGATTGGCACCTCGATGACGACATTGACATCGTTGGGCGGATTTTCGCCGATTTCGATTTCTTCGAGGCGCATGGGTCGCTCCGTGCGAATGCAGTCAGGGCGCGCGTTTACCCCGGCTGGCGATTCTCTCCAATTAGCCCTTGGTCGGGCAACCGCGTCGCCGCAAACAAAAAGCGCGGACCGGGTTTCCGGACCGCGCCTGATAGCGTCTTGAAAAGACGGATTATTCTGCGGCCGGAGCTGCTGCGGCCGGCTTCTTCGCCGCTTTGCCCTTTGCCGTGTTGTCGATACGCTCGGCGATGCGGGCGGATTTGCCGCGGCGGTCGCGCAAGTAGTAGAGCTTCGCGCGGCGGACCTTGCCCTTGCGGACCACCGAGATGGAGTCGATGACCGGTGAATAGACAGGGAATACGCGTTCCACGCCTTCGCCGTAGGAAATCTTGCGAACGGTGAAGCTTTCGTTCAGGCCGGCGCCGCTGCGGGCGATTCACACGCCCTGATAGGCCTGCACGCGGGAGCGCTCGCCTTCCTTGACCTTCACATTGACGATGACTGTGTCGCCGGGGCGGAAATCCGGGATCGGACGGGCGTCGGCGAGCTTCTTGGCCTGCTCGGCCTCGAGCTGAGCAATAATATTCATCTTCGAACTCCTGCCGTTTCGCTTGGCCTAGCGTTTTCGCCGGATATCCGGAGGTCTCTGGCCAGCGAGCGTTTCGGTACGCTGTTTTGAGTTAGAGGCGGGCCTATACAGGAGCAGAGGGCGTTTGTCGATAGGCCGCAGGAACGACAAACCCGGGAAACGGCCTGCAAGAGTCGGTTCACTGCAACAGCGCACTCGCGCCGCGCGCTAAAATGAAAAGTCCTACCAGAATGACTACGGCAGCGAAGACGAGGGACAGTGCGCGCTTCCTGCGGCCCAGGGCGACGCTGGCCGATGTCCCGAGCACCGCTCCGGCAACCCCGCCCGCGACGACGAGTCCGCCGATCTTCCAGTCTAGAAGGCCGGACACCGCATAGGATGTCGCGGTTGTCGCTCCAAAGGCGCTGACAGCGACAAGCGACGTGCCGACGGCATGAGACAGCCGCATGCCGGTCGCCAGCATCAGGCCAGGGACGATCAGGAATCCGCCGCCTATGCCGAAGAAGCCGGACAGAACGCCCACGCCATAGCCGATGGCGAGAAGGCGCGGCAGCATGGCGACGGCGGTACTGCGGGTAAAACGAAGCTCCATGTGCTCGCCGGCTTCGGAGCGCCGGAGCATGTTGGCCCCAACGGCGATCATCACAATTCCGAACAGGGCCAGCAGCCTCTGTCCGTCAACGGCCTTGCCGAATTTTGCTCCTACCAGCGCCCCTGCCATGCCAGCGGCTGCGAAAACCGCCGCAGCGCCCCAGCGCACGGTTCCCCGGCGCGCGTGGGCCGCCAGACTTGCCATGGCGTTGAGCGCGACGGCGGCGGCGCTGGTGCCAATTGCGGTATGGACCGACGGCATTCCGACTACATATACGAGCAGTGGCAGGGCCAGGATCGAACCTCCACCGCCGATCAAGCCAAGGATAAATCCGACGGAAACTCCTGAAATCAGGGCATAAATCACCAGAATGCCGGTCATGACCCTGTCGATCCCCATTATGTCTTGCCGCCCCGGACCGGTCAGGACAAGGGTGGCGAAAAATATATTGCTATATTAGAATATATTCATATATAGTCTTTCGGGAACTTTCCACCTCAATTTCGGGGCGAACTACAGGCGGAGACGATGACACAACGCAAGCCAAAGATTGAAGCGTTTTTCGACGAACCGACCAACACGGTCAGCTATCTGGTCTGGGACGAGGCGACGAAGAAAGCCGCCATCGTCGACCCCGTACTCGACTACGATCACGCGTCGGGCTCGGTCGACAACCGCTCGATCAATGAAATCCTGCAGCGTGCGACGGAACTGGGTCTCGACGTGATCTGGGCGCTGGAAACCCATGTTCATGCCGATCACCTCTCGGGAGCCCCTTATGTCAAGGCGCAGACCGGCGCGAAAATCGGCATCGGCGAACACATTCGCGATGTGCAGAAAATTTTCCGGCCCGTGTTCAACATCGAAGACATGAAGACGGATGGCAGCGATTTCGATCATCTTTTTGCCGATGGCGAGCGTTTTCAACTCGGCGAACTGGCGGCCGAAATCATTCATACGCCAGGACACACACCGGCCTGCGTCAGCTACAAGATCGAAGACGCCGTGTTCGTCGGCGATACCCTGTTCATGCCGGACTACGGCACGGCGCGCGCGGATTTCCCGGGCGGCGATGCGCGGCAGCTCTACCGGTCGATCAGCAGGTTGCTGTCGTTGCCGGACGATACGCGGCTGTTCATGTGCCACGACTACAAGGCGCCCGGACGCGATACATATGCCTGGGAAACGACGGTACGCGAACAGCGCAAACACAACAAGCATGTGCATGAGGGCGTCAGCGAAGACGAGTTTGTCAAGATGCGCGAGGAGCGCGATGCAACGCTGGCTGCGCCGAAACTCTTGCTGCCGTCGATCCAGGTCAACATGCGTGCAGGCAAATTTCCGCCCGCCGAGCAGAACGGCGTGCGTTATCTCGTCATTCCCGTGAAAGTGAAGCACGACATCGGCCAGGCAGCTGAATGATGCTTCTGCGAGAGGCGCCGCTTGCGAGGAAATTCTAGCGCCGGCCTTGACTTGGCCCCGGCAAAAGCGTTGCACAACACGGACGTTCTCGAACAATCCGTGCGGGTCCCTTGCCGAATCTCTGGTCCATGTATTCGCCGGCCGAACTCGCCGCGGCGATCTCCATCATCGTTGCGGCAGGCATCGTCCGTGGCTTCACCGGCTTTGGCGCCGGACTGGTGGCGATGCCTCTGCTGACGCTGATGTGGTCGCCGGTCGAAGCGCTGGCGACAAACGTGCTGCTTGGCATCGCCGCGACGGCGCAACTTGCCCCGCAGGCGGCGCGCACCGCCAACTGGCGCGACATGGGGCCGATGACGATAGCCATTGTGCTCGCCACGCCGGTCGGCGTGTGGCTGCTGGTGACCTTGGACCCCGGCGCCGTCAAGAAGGCTATCGCGGTCTTCGTGCTGATAGCGACGCTGCTGACGCTCTACGGCTGGACCTACAGGGGGCCGCGCGGCGCGGTTCCGGCGGCGGCAGCGGGAGGCATCGGCGGCATCGTCAACGGGCTTGCAGGCGTTGGCGGGCCGCCAATGGTTCTGTACCTGATATCGTTGCCGGAATCGCCGGAGACACATCGCGCCAATATTGTCATGTCGCTTGCTTCGACCGGCGTTGTCTCCCTGATCGCGATGGGACTGGCTGGTGCGTTTTCCATAAAAATCGCCGTGAATGCGGCAATCCTGCTCGGGCCGTCGATCCTTGCCGTATGGGTGGGTGCAAGGCTGTTCCGGGTGCTGCCGGCGCGCATGTTCCGCCTGGTGATTCTATGGTTTCTCGTCGCCATCAGCGTGGCGATGTTGCTGGCGTGAAAGCCGCGACCAAATGACAGACTGTGCAACGCGCGTTTTAGGCTCATCTTGCTTGCATGTGTGCGCCGCAACGGCGGCGTGGAGGCACTCCATGGCGCAGGATATTTTCCAACAGCACGAACAACGTCGCAAACGTCGCAACATGCGGGTGGTGCGGCTTATCATCGTCAACTGGATTGCCGGTGCGCTGCTCGGACTGGTGCTGGCCGGGCTCGTGGTGTGGTTCGACATCGCCGGCGTCGGACGGCTTATTCTGAAATCCGATCCGATGTGGCCGGCGCTGGCTCTTCTATGCGGCGGCTTCATGATCACGTTTTCCTCGCAGGTCGCCGGGACAGCAATCATGTTGATCCCGCGCGAGGAGACGCCGCCGGACGATCCGCCGGGCGGCAAGCGCGAACCGGTTCCGGCGCTTGTGCGGGCCAAGGCAGGCGTGCGCCAGCTTTAGTCCGCAGTCCTGTTGCGCAGAAGAAGATCGGGCCGGCGTTCCTGTGTCAGCCGCAGCGCTTCGTCGCGCCGCCATTTCGCGATCCTGGCGTGATCGCCGGACAGAAGAATGTCCGGGATGTTATGTCCCTCCCATTCGCGCGGGCGGGTGTATTGCGGATATTCCAGCAGGCCGCTTTCGAAACTTTCTTCCGTACCGGAATCCTGCCCACCCATCACCCCCGGCAGCAATCGCACACATGCGTCGATCAGCACCATGGCGGCCAGTTCGCCGCCTGACAGCACATAGTCGCCGATGGAAACCTCGACGAGTTTGCGTCCTGCGATAACGCGTTCATCGACGCCTTCGAAGCGTCCGCAGACGATGACAGCGCCGGGACCGGCGGCGAGTTCGCGCACGTGCGCCTGGGTCAGCGGGACGCCACGCGGTGACATCAGCAGGCGCGGGCGCCCATCGCCGGCCTCGACATGCATATCGATTGCCTGGGCAAGTACGTCGGCGCGAATGACCATGCCGGGGCCGCCGCCAGCGGGCGTGTCGTCGACGCTGCGGTGCCTGCCGATTCCTGCATCGCGGATGTTGCACGTTTGCAGGTCCCAGACCCCGCGCGCGAGCGCGTCGCCGCTGAGCGATGCGCCGAGTGGTCCGGGAAACATGTCCGGCATGAGGGTGAGGACGCTGGCGCGCCAGGGATATCGGGTCTGCATGGGCTCCATGTCAGGCTTTCCGCGCGGCGTCTGCTGTCTCGTCCGCCATTTCGTCCGCAACGAAACAGGTTTCTACCGGACCCAACCCCTTCACGTCGATCCGTCTGCCGTCGGTAAAACCGATTGCGGGACCGGGACGGCCGGCTTGCGCCGCCCGAATGGCCGCGCACATGTCTGCCGAAGCATGAATACGGCCGGGCTCGCCCGACGCCTCGAGGCGGGCCGCGAGATTTACCGCATCGCCCCAGACATCGTAGCTGAATTTCTGCGTCCCGATGATGCCGGCCATGACCGGTCCGCACGCCATGCCAACGCGCATCGGCAGGCCGACGCTGAATTCGGCTGCCGTTTCGCGCGCCGCAGCGCGTATGTCACAGGCAAAACGGGCAATGCGAAGGGCGTGGTCGGCATGCGGCTCGGGCAGGCCGGCGGCAGCCATGTAGGAATCCCCGATGGTTTTTATCTTTTCGACGCCGTGCAGCGCCGCCAGCGCATCGAAGCGGCTGACCATGGCATTGAGCAATTGCACCGTCCGTTCCGGTCCGAATGTGCGGGCGATGGACACGAAACCCGCGAGGTCCGTGAACAGGATAGAAACATTGTCAAACGCGTCCGAAACCGCGCGATCGGGCTCCGCCTGCAGCCGGTCCACGACACTGCCGGGCAGAACGTTGCGCAACAGCGCGTCCGTTGCCGCTTCGGCTTTTTCCGCCAGCGCATAGGCATACCAGACGAGCGCCACGATGATGGCGAAGGTCGTTATCGCGGCCGAGATATAGAGCTGATCGACAAGGTCCGGATCGGCGCCGACGAGCGCCTTGTGCGGCGGAAACAGAAACCATGCCGACAGATGGGCGGAAAACGAAGCGGCTATGACAAGCGCGATGAGAAAGCGGCGCTGCAGTCCGAAAATGAAAAACGGCGCTGCGGCGCCGATTATGAGATTGATCTGTGTGCCGGCGTCGCGTCCAAACAGGGCTGCGAATACGAACAGGGCCGGGATCTCCGTCAACGCAACCAGCGCGCCGCCCGCCAGCTCATGCAGCCGGTGGGTGAAAGGTACGGCAAGGCCCATGACGGCGAGCGACAGGTTCAGCCAGACGAAGACCTGGTACCGGGCGAAATCCGCAGCGGCGAACATGATTGCGTACTGGATCGAGGTGAGGACGATCAGTGCAGCCATGCCATTGAGGATTTTGAGGCGGCGCGCGATGCGGGGGGGATATCCCGCCGTTCCCGCGGCCAGCAGCCGCCCTGTCCGGCGCCGGAGCGGCTCCAGCAAGCGCAAAATCCTGTTTTGGAGGCGGTGCGCCATTGTCTTGCCGTATGGAGTTTTGCCGTATGGAGTTTTGCCGTGTGGAGTTTTGCCGTGTGGAGCATCGTGCAAAAAGGCGGCTCCGGATTTCCGCATATAACCATGCTCAAGTCGTGAATGCGCCGGATGACGCGCCTGCTCGCTAACAGAAATATCAGGCGCCGCCAAATACTGGCCACGGCAGCCGGGGAAACGCTTGCAACAATGCAGGCCAGGATTGCAGATATTGCCGTGACGCAATTCAACCCCGATATCGGCCACAACCAAGGGGCATAGTCCCCGCAAACTTTGCATGCGCCACGGGGCGCATCCCGGAATCCGGAGAAGACGCATGAAAATCCGCAGAGCGAAGGATCGCGGCCACGCAAATTTCGGCTGGCTGGATAGCTGGCACAGTTTCTCGTTCGGGGAATATCGCGATCCGGCGCATATGGGGTTCGGGCCCCTGCGCGTCATCAACGACGATACGGTTGCGCCGGGTGCGGGCTTCCCGGCGCATCCGCATGCGGACATGGAAATCGTGTCTTATGTGCTGCAGGGCGCCTTGCAGCACAAGGATTCGACTGGCGGCGGATCGATCATCCGGCCCGGCGAAGTCCAGCGCATGAGCGCCGGGACGGGCATTCGCCATAGCGAATTCAACGCTTCGGACAGCGAGCCGGTGCATTTTTTGCAAATCTGGATCGTGCCCGATACGCGCGGCATCGCGCCGGGTTACGAACAGAAGAACTTTCCGGATGCGGAAAAACGCGGAAAGCTGCGGCTGGTCGCCTCCCGCGACGGGCGGGACGGGTCGCTTACGCTGCAGCAGGATGCGGATATGTATGCGAGCCTGTTGCCGGACGGCGCCCGCGTGCGCCACGATGCGAAGCAAGGCCGCAAGGTCTGGCTGCAGGTAGCGCTCGGAGCGGTGCGCGTGAATGGCGACATGCTGGAGGCAGGCGACGGCGCGGCCATCGACGCTGCCGGAGCACTGGATATCGAGGGCGCATCGGCGGAGGCCGAAATCGTCCTGTTCGATATGGCGGCGTGATTACGCCGGGTCCGTATCCTTTGCGAGCGCTGTGACGATGCGGATATCGCTTTCGAGTGTCCGGTGCACCGGGCACTTGTCGGCGATTTCCATCAGCCGCTGCTTTTGTTCGCCCGTCAGCGCATCGCCGATGGTTATATTGCGTTCGATAACGTCCATCTTCGCCGGTTCGGTTTCGCAGCCTTCGCAATCGGACACGTATTTCTTGGCGTGGGTCAGGTCGACGCGAATATGATCCGCAGGCCAGCCTTTGCGGTCCGCATACATGCGCATGGTCATGGAGGTGCAGGCGCCCAGCCCGGCCAGCAGCAATTCATACGGCGAAAGTCCGGAGTTCGCTCCGCCGAAGCTTTCCGGCTCGTCCGCCAGTATCGTGTGATTGCCTGCCGTGACGACATGCGGAAACAGTCCGTTGCCTGTGGGTTCCACAATCACGTGCCCCTCTTTCGGTGCGGAAACAGCCTCCGGCGGCAGCAGACGGCTTGACCAGGCGGCAATGATATCGGCTGCGAACCCGGCGTCCTGCGGGCGGGTAAGCAAATGATCGGCCTTGTCCAGGGATACGAAGCTTTTCGGATGGCGCGCCGCCTGAAAGATCTGCGCGGCATTGTCTATGCCGACGATCTCGTCGAGCGGTGCGTGCAGGATCAGCAGGTCGCGATGCAGCTGTTCTATCGCTTGGCGCTGTTTCTGCGCGTCGAGGTCGTCCAGAAAAGTCTTGCAGACTTCAAACTCGCGCCCTGCGATGGAAACCGTCGCACAGCCCTTTTTCTCGATGTCAGCGCGGCTGTCGCGCAACAGGTGGGCGACATGGGCGGGGTCGGCCGGCGCACCGATCGTTGCGAGGCCCTTGATGCCGGGCAGCTTGCCTGCTGCCGAAAGAACAGCCGCGCCGCCAAGCGAATGGCCGACTAGCAAGTCCGGCGCGGCAATGTTTTCCGCCATCCACGCGGCGGCCGCAACGATGTCCTCGACATTCGATGTGAAGCCGGCATTGGCGAATTCGCCGTCGCTGTGGCCGAGACCGGTAAAGTCGAAGCGCAAGACGCCTATTCCCTTCTGCGCCAGTCCATCGGCGATACGCCGTGCAGCGAGAATATCTTTCGAGCAGGTAAAACAATGGGCAAAAATGGCAGTGCCGCGCGTGCGCCCCGCCGGCGCATCGTAGCGCGCGGCCAGTTCGTGACCGTTGCGGGAGGGAAAGCGGACAATGTCGGGTTTTGGCATCGGTGTCTCACTTCGCGGCGCAGCCTGAAGGCCGGATCATTATCACATGCGAGCCCGCGTCCGTTTCGCTCGAAACGCCTTAGCATCTATGGGCGACGTGACGCAGTTCAATCGGCAATGACAGTGCTTCTCAATGCGCCAGGGTGGCTGGCGGGACATTCCGAGGTGGTAAAGAGCCCGTAAACGGGATTCGCAGATGCGCCTGCAAAGCCGTGATCGCCTTCGGAAACAAGGCGTTGCCGGCCCTTCGGTTTTGCCTTATCCGCGCCGATGCATCTTCTTAAGTCGATGTATTCACTAGGAAATTCTGTTTCTTTCGAGATGAGCGGTTGCTTGCAAGCGCCCGTTAACCGACTGGAATGGAGTGCTTGGTACGGTACGCTCAAGATTACCTTGGGGTATCGGTATCAGGTGGGCGTCAAATGCTGAAAACCTTTGTTTCAAGATCGCGATTGTTCCTCCAGGACCGTCGCGGCAATGTGGCGATGATGTTCGGCCTGTGCATCGTCGGTGTCGCCGGCATGGCGGGTCTGGCAGTCGATTATTCTGCGCAGCAGTCGGCAACCGCGCGGCTGCAATCTGCGGTTGACAACGTTGCCCTGTCGCTAGCGCGGGACGCGCGCGTCAACGGGCCGGGGCAAACGCAAAAACGCGCCACCCGCATGCTGGCCGCGGCCCTCGGAGCCAAGAAAATCCCCGGCGTGACAATCTCTGCGGTGTATGTCGACGGCAATCCCGGCCGTTTCGACGTCAAGGCGTCCGGCAAGTTGAATAGCGCATTTGGCGGCATTTTCGGCATCAAGAAGATGGAAGTCGCTGCCGATGCATCCGTGCCGGTTGTCGTCCCTTCGGTCGAAGTCGCGCTGGTTCTGGACAATACCGGCTCCATGAACAGTCTCAACAAGCTCACCGAGCTCAAGAATGCCGCAACGGCATTGGTTTCCACGCTGCAACAGGCTGCCGTGAAATACGGAACAAGCGCGAAGATCGCGCTGGTGCCCTTTGCTACTCACGTCAATATCGGCAAGAGCCACTCTTCGGCGTCGTGGCTCGACTGGAGCGGATATGCGGGTAACACGGTAACCTGGACAGGTTGCGTGGCCGATCGCGACCAGCCGCTCGACGTCGATAATTCTAAGCCGACAGCTGTCGTTACAACGCATTATCCGGTTGCCGATTGCGGAACCGATCCGCTTGTTCCGCTGACCGCGAACTACTCCGGCCTGACGTCTGCGATCGCCAACCTGACGGCGAACGGCGCGACCAATGTGACGATCGGAATGGCGTGGGGTCTGAACATGCTGACGCCGGGAGCTCCGCTGTCGGCAGCCGCTCCTGCAGGTACGGCCTATCTCAATCGTTACATGATTCTTCTCACCGACGGGATGAACACGCAGAACCGCTGGACGAACGATCCGGTTCAGATCGACGCGCGGCTGACGCAAATGTGCACGACAACCAAGAATGCAGGTATCAAGGTCTTCACCATCCGTGTGATCGAAGGCAACGAGCCGTTGCTGCAAAGCTGCGCCAGCGATGCATCCATGTACAAGAGCATCACCACCGCCAGCGAGCTTACTCCGACCTTCCTGAATATCGGCAAGCAGATCATGACGTCGATTTACCTGGGTAACTGACGCAGATCCAAACCAACCCGATATGCAAGAAGCGCCCGCTGCCTCAGGTCGCGGGCGCTTTGCTTGTGGAGAGTTCGTCTATTTCCACAAGCGCTGGCTGGCGATCTTCGCGCCTTCCACAAGCGATGCGAATTTCATCCACATCGCCTTCGGGTCGACCTCCGGCTTGAATGTCGCTTGCGAGGAGAAGCCGCAATCTGCGCCGGCGATGACGTTCTCGCGGCCTACGATGTTCGCCAGCCGGGTTATGCGTTCGGCTATCAGTTCGGGATGTTCGATCATGCTCGATCCGTGGTGAATGCATCCGGGGATGAGGATCGTATCCGGCTCCAGCTTTTGTGTTTCGAACAGGTGATATTCGTGCTCGTGGCGCACATTGGCCATTTCGAAAGAGAAGGCCTGCGCATTGACCTTGAACATGTAGGGCGCGACGTCGGCGAGCGCGGCTTCGTGCAGGCGCGGACCTTCGTTGATGCCGTAGCAGGTATGAAAGCGCACGCGGTCGCGCGGAATGTCGCGCAATGCGTGATTGATCGATTCCACGTAAAGGCCCGCCTTGTGATCCAGCGCCTTCCTGTCGTCCTTCAGCTCGTAGCAAATGTCGGACAGGAACGGATCGTCCACCTGGAGGATGAACCCTGCATCAACAATCGCCTTGTATTCGTGCCGCATGGCCTCGCCGAGAGCTTCGAAGAACTGTTCGTCGCTGTTGTAATACTCGTTCGTGCCGACACCGCTCGGCGCAGTCGATGGTACGAAGGCTTCGACATGTCTTGCGCTGCCCAGCGCCGCCTTGAGGTTTTCCAGATCGGTTGTGAGGTACTCGTGGCCGGTATATTCGATGGGGCCGGTGCAGATGAGCGGCACGGGATTGGCGACGCTGCCGCCGAGCATGGCGCGGGCGAAATAGTCTTTGTAATAGTCCGGAAATTCCGCGACTTCCTTTTCGAACAAGGCGAATTTCGCCTGCGGGCGCGGCTCGAAGCCGGAAAGCCGCTGGCGCGCATAGGTAAAGAAACCAGGCTTCGACATTTCGCCGTCGGCCAGCACATCGATCCCGGTCTCGGCCTGGCGGGCAATGCTGTCCGTCACCGCCTGCTTCAGGGTCGCGGCATATTCCTTTTCGTCGCAGGGCCTGTCCGCGAGCTTCTCGCGCATGAGTTCGAGCAGCCGCAGGGGGCGTGGCAAGCTGCCCGCGTGTGTGGTCAGGATACGGTTCGTGCTGCGTTGCATCTTTTCCTCCCGCGATTTTTTCGCCTGGTGCTGTTAAGTGCGCCAATTTCGATGAGAGCGGGCGGGCCGTCAAGGAGCACGCGATTTTCGCCCGATCATTCTCCGATTGACGGATTGCGGCGCCACCGTAAAGTACGTTCCTGTCAATTATACCCGGACAGAAAGAAACGGCCCGAGCAGAGGCGGGCCGGACCCATAAGGTCCGGATCGGGGAGGCGGTTCGTGATGAAGAAATGGTTCGTGGCGGGCATAGTCCCGGCGATTGCACTGTGCCTGGCTCACGGCGCGGTGGCGCAGGGATCCTATCCGGAACGTGCTATCAAGATCATCGTGCCGTTCGCGCCAGGCGGCCTGTACGATTCCGTGACGCGTCCGCTCGCCGAGAAGATGCGCCCGCATATTGGGTCGGTAGTCGTCGAGAACGTCGGAGGTGCAGGCAGCCGTCGCGGCGCGGCGCAGGCCGCCAAGGCCGATCCGGATGGCTATACGCTGTTCATGGCAGGCAATGCATCGCATGTGCTGCCGCCGCTGGCAGCGAGTTCGCTGCCCTACGACCCGGTGAAGGATTTCGTGCCGATAGCGCTGATCGGGACCGCAGGTACGGCGATAGCCGTGCATCCGTCGCATCCGGCAAAAAACCTGTCCGATGTCATCGCCTATGCCAAAAAGAATCCGGAAAAGGTGGACGTGGGCAATTCCGGCGTTGGTTCGCTGACGCATTTGACCGCCGAAATGCTGCGCACCCGCGCGGACATTCCGAAGATGGTGCATGTCCCCTACAGGGGCGGCGGCGCTTCAATCAACGATCTCGTGGCTGGCCACATCCCGGCGGCGGTCATGATGCTGACCAGTCAGGTGGTGACGCTGCACAAGTCCGGAAAGATACGCGTCGTTGCGATCACCACGGACGAAAAGATGAATGCCGCGCCCGATCTCGCGATCGCGAAGGAAACCGTGCCAGGCCTCGTGTCCCTGAATTTCGCCGGCCTGTATGCGCCCAAGGGTACGCCGCCAGCGATCATAGACAAGGTCTATGGCGCGGTCGTCAAAGCGCTGCAGGATCCGCAACTGCGCAGAATTTACGCTGCGGGCGGGTTCGACATTCCGAAGGACAATTCGGCGGCCGCCCTGACGACATTTTTGAGCGAGGAACTGGAAAGGTGGCGGCCGGTGGTGAAATCCAGCGGATTCAAGATCAACTAACGGCTGCTTTTCCCGCCCTCGTGTCCTCATCCCGAGCGTGTCGAGGGACGATACGCCGCCTGCGGCGGCTACTCAGTATGAGGGCTAAATTACTGATTTAATTTCCCCTCGTCCTGAGTAGCCCCGCGCGAGCGGGGCGTATCGAAGGATGGCCCCGGTGCGGCAAAGCTGTCAGCGGCTGACGGCGGCAGCATGCCTGCCGCTTCTATCGCTGGCCGGGTTTGCGGATCGCGGAGCCAGTCAATCCATTGCGCTGCGCCTGCCCGATTGCGGGACCGGGTGGTTATGCCGGCGGAAAAAGTCGTGAAGAGCTGCAATTCTGCAGGCAAGGTTCCCAGAATGTCGATCCCGTCGACGGCGATGAGTTCGGACATTTGTTGAAATCCGAGGTCCGCCTCGCCCCGGAGCAGGAACTTGCCGATCAGATTGGCCGGGCCGCCCATGCCGAAGACCGCCTTGTCGCGGACGATTCCGGCAATGCCGAGCGTTTCGAACACGCGCATCATGTGCGCTCCGCTCTGGGCGCCGTGATCTGGATGGCTCATGGCGATGGCGCGTGCGTCGAGCGCTGCCTGGCGCAGACCTTCGGGCGTGCCGATTGCGTAGCGCCTGCCGCCCGCAGCGACGGCTGCACCAATCGGCGAACGGACAAGCGCAGCGCCGCTGCCGGCCACGATGAAGCCCCGCGCGGCGAGGTCCTCGATTGCCCCGGCGGTTGAAATCACGACGTCGGCAAATTCGCCATCGGCGATCCTTTTCGCCTGCCGTCCGGAAGGGGCAAAGTCGAAAACCGGCCTTCCGCCGGTTTCGCGTTCGAAACCGGGCGCCCGCGCCTCCACCACGCTTTTCATCGCGGTCGGGCTGAAAACCGTGAAGGTAAAGGCCTGTTTGCCTGTCATGCGGGACCGCCGGACTACACAGGATTCGTGGTTGTGCCTTTGAAGGCCATGTAGCCGCCATCCAGCAGCAGGTCGGTTCCGGTCATGAAGCTGGCTTCGTCGCTGGCCAGAAAAGCCGCGCCTGCCGCGATCTCGTCCGTGCGTCCGGTGCGCCCGACGAGATAGGCCGGCCCCTTGGCGGCGTTGGCCTCCTCCCGGCTATTGAAGCGTTGCAAGGCCGCCCGCAGCGTGTCGATGGCGCCAGGCGAAATCGAGTTGGCGCGAATGTTGTCGGCGCCGAAATCGATGGCCAGACATTTTGTGAATTGCAAAACGGCTGCCTTGGACGAGCAATAGGCGGGCCGCTTGGGCATGCCGATATGGCCGTGCGAAGAGGCAATATTGACGATAGCGCCGCCGCCGGCCTTGCGCATTTCCGGAACCGCGAATTTGCACATCCAGAACATGCCGTCGAGATTGACTTCGAAGGCCGAGCGCCAGTCCGCGTAGGAGAGCGTTTCGACGCTGCCCTGCGGGGTGACCGTTGCGGCCACATTGGCGAGGGTTGTCAGCTTGCCGAAGCGTTCGACTGCTGCTGCGACGGCGGCTTCGCATTGCTCCGGCCTGGTCACGTCCAGCGCAAACGCGCCGGCCCGCCCGCCCGAAGCTTCTATCTCCTTCGCAACAGACTGCGCCTTGTCCAGCCCGATGTCGGCGACCAGCACCGCCGCACCCTCGGCTGCAAAGCGCCGCGCGATGGCGCTGCCGATTTCGCCGCCGCCACCTGTCACGATGGCCACCCGGCCTGCCAGCATTTGCACCGAGGCCATGCTCCCTCCCGCATTGCCGTCCGCCGGAAATGACCGTGGCGGATCGTTTGCAGCAGGAGATTTCAGCGGCGCATGTCTGTTGTCAATCGCAGGCCGCTTTTACAGGCGCGAAAATTCGCACGCCGCGCCCAGCAGGCTCTGCCGGGACCTTTTCACACCTTGCGAAAAAGTCCGCGAACGTTTCGCCTACGGTTCAGAATCGCCGCTGGTTTCCACCTCGGCCGGTGGCACTACGACGATCCTCTTGGTGTCCAGATTCACCTCGGGACAGGTGATTTTCGTGAAGGAAAGCGGTTCGATCACGCCATTTTCGCGCTCGATCTCCAAAATGTCCCCGGCGCCGAAATTCTCGACTGTCGTGACTCGCCCGTAATAAGTTCCGTCCGTCAAAAAGGCTTTCAGTCCAATAAGATCGGCGTGATAAAATTCTTCTTCCTCGGGTTCCGGCAGTTGCGCGCGCGGGACGTAAAGGTCCAAATTCGTGAGAGTTTCGGCGCCGGAACGGTCCGAAATGCCCTCAATCCGGGCAACTAACATGTTCTTCTGTGCGGCTCTGGCCGAAATGATGCGAAACTTCCGTTTTCCGCTCGCGTCCGTGAGCTCGCCGAATCCGGCAAGCGTCAGCGGTTCTTCGGTATGGGATCTAATCCGGATTTCGCCGCGCACGCCGTGCGGTGCGCCGAACGTGCCGACGAGAACCAGATCGGACTCGAGTTTCGCCATTTGGACAGTCCGGACCTGCGCAGAGCGGGACGCCAGTCAGCGCCCCGTCCTGCCAGAGCATCGTGCGAAAAAGCGGTTCCGGTTTCTCGCGTAAACCGATGCTCTAATCTACGGAATCGATCAGCGTGTGTTCAAATGATTACATCTGAACGCACGCCGATGTCGTGCCGATCACGCGCCTTCGGCCGGAGCTGCTTCTTCGGCCGGTGCGGCGGCAGCGGCCTTCGCGGCCTCTTCCTTCGCGGCCAGGGCGGCGGCGCGTTCCTGCGCCTTCTTCTTCGGCTTGGACTTTTCCGGGTTGTTGCGCGTTTCACGCTTCATGACGCCGAGGGTGTCGAGCAGGCGGGTGACGCGGTCGGTCGGCTGTGCGCCCTTGGCCATCCATTCCTTCGCCTTTTCGACGTCGATGGTCAGACGGGCAGCATCATCCTTGGCCAGCAGCGGATTGAACGAACCGATGCGCTCGATGAAGCGGCCGTCGCGCGGCATGCGCGAATCAGCGACGACAACGCGGTAATAGGGACGCTTCTTGGCGCCGCCGCGCGACAAACGGATTTTCAGGGGCATTTAGGTTTCCTTTCGGTTTTGCTTGCGTTCAGTGAATGGTCATTCTTGGCTTCATGACGCCCGGCGGGCGCTGAATTTCCTTGCTTGAGTCATAGGCAACGGGAAACAGGGCGAGGTCGTCCGTGCAGTTCACGTCGACACTCAATGTGTGCTGACGCTCGCCGGAAAGGCCGCTTATCTCGATGCGGCTATCGAAATCGTGGAATCCGATATTGCCGTCGGAATAGTCGAAGCAGACTTTTCCCGGTACGCCGAAAATATCGATCCTCAGCACCCGTATCGAACTGCGAAATTCGGTCTTCAGTTCGAATTTCTGGTTCAATTCGACCGTTATGCCAGGCGATCTGCCCGCCGGCACGCGGCTGAAGGGTTCTGCATGGCTGGCGTGCAGTCTCTGGATGGCATACTCGTCGGATTCCGGGAGCAATTCGGGGCGTAGCCAGATCGATACATCGTCGTGGCCATCATTTTCAGCCCTGCCAAACCGGTGCAGGACGATCAGCAGGCCGCGCGCAGCAGGGCGCATTTCCCAGAGCGCCTGCGACATCCGTTCCTGCGGTTCGATCTTGTAGACAGACAGATTGGCGCCAATCATGGAGCGAAGTACAGCCATGCTTGCGGCGTCGATCTTTCCGATATCGGGCGGGAGCAGCGACATTACTTCTTCTTCCCGAAGGGGTTGAAGCCGCCGCCAAGGCCGGGAAGACCGCCGGGGCGGCCGCCGAGGCCGGGCATGCCGGTGGGCAATTTCAGGCCGGGCGGCGGAGAGGCCGGCAGACCGGGCATATTCTTCGGCAAATTGCCGGCCTGGGCCTGTTCCTGCAGTTTGGCCAGTTCCTCGGCGCTGGGCATGCCGCCACCCATGCCGAACATTTCGGCCATTTTGCCCATTGGGCCACGTTTGCCAGCCGCGCCGCCCATCTTCTTCATCATGTCGGCCATGCCGCGATGCTGTTTGAGCAGGCGATTGACTTCTTCCACCGTTGCGCCGGCGCCGGCGGCGATGCGCTTCTTGCGTGAAGCCTTGCTGCGCGAGCCGTTCAGCAGTTCCGGATCGCGCCGCTCCTTCGCGGTCATCGACAGGATGATGGCGCGCTGGCGGGCGATGGTCTTGTCGTTGATGTTGGCGGCCGCCATCTGGTTCTTGAGTTTCGCTGCGCCCGGCAGCATGCCCATTATGCCGCCAAGGCCCCCGATCTTTTCCATCTGCGCGAGCTGGTCGGCGAGGTCGTTCAGGTCGAAGCGGCCCTTGCGCAACTTCTCCGCCATCGCGGCGGCTTTTTCGGCATCGATATTCGCCGCGGCCTTTTCGACCAGCGCCACGATATCGCCCATGCCGAGAATGCGGCTGGCGATGCGGTTCGGATCGAAATCGTCGAGATCGCCGATCTTTTCGCCGGTGCCGATGAGCTTGATCGGTTTGCCGGTCACCGCGCGCATGGACAGCGCCGCGCCGCCGCGCCCGTCGCCATCGGCGCGGGTCAGCACAAGGCCGGTGATGCCGACGCTTTCGTCGAAATTCCTGGCAAGGTTGACCGCATCCTGACCGGTGAGGCTGTCGGCAACCAGCAGGATTTCGCGCGGATTGGCGGCCTGCTTGATCTCCGCCATTTCCTGCATCAGCGGGCCGTCGATATGGGTGCGGCCGGCGGTGTCGAGCAGAACGACATCGAAGCCCTGCAGGCGGGCGGCCTGTTCGGCGCGCTTGGCGATCTGCACAGGCGTCTGGCCCGCCACAATGGGCAGGGTCTCGACCTGAATCTGGCGGCCAAGAACGGCGAGTTGTTCCTGTGCGGCGGGGCGCTTCACGTCGAGCGAGGCCATCAGCACCTTGCGCTTGTAGCGCTCGGTCAGACGGTGGGCGATTTTCGCGGTTGTCGTCGTCTTGCCGGCGCCCTGCAGGCCGACCATCATGATGGCGACGGGCGGCGCGGCGTCGAGGTCGATTGGTTCGGCCGTCTGGCCCAGCGTCTCGACGAGAACGTCGTTGACGATCTTCACGACCATCTGGCCGGGGGTGACGGATTTTACGACATTGGCTCCAACGGCCTGCTTGCGCACCTTTTCGGTGAAATCGCGCACGACATCGAGGGCAACGTCTGCTTCCAGTAACGCCCGGCGCACTTCGCGCATGGCGGCGTTCACGTCGCTCTCGGACAGAGCGCCGCGCCGCGTCAGCGTATCGAAGATACCGGAGAGCTTTTCGGAAAGGCCCTCGAACATGTCATGCTCCAATCTCTGCCGTGGCGGCATACCCGGCCGGTGCGGCAGTCCCTGTCAGATAAGTCTCGCACCCGCAGATTGCATCGCGGCGAAGTTTGGCCACAACGCAAAACGCGCCCGGGGGCGCTTGGCGCTGCCGGGCGTTTGCCTCCTGCCTCCGGGGCGGGTCGGCGGATTTCGGTACTCGTCCAAAAACAGAGTGCGCCGCTTTTAGGCGGCGCACCGGGCAGAGTCAACACGTACAGCGTTGGCCGGTCACCGCAAATCGGCCATTGCCACGCTGCGGTTCTGGAGAACAGTGACTTTCGCCCCCGTCTTCACGCGGCTGTAGAGGTCGATCACATCCTGGTTCAACATCCGGATGCAGCCGGAAGAAACCGCTGTGCCGATGGTCGAGGGTTCGTTCGTTCCATGAATGCGGAACAACGTATCCCTGCCGTTCCGGTAAAGATAGAGAGCGCGTGCGCCGAGCGGGTTGCGGACGCCACCGGGCATGCCGCTGGCGTATTTGGCGGCTTCCGGGTCGCGGGCGATCATATCCTTCGGCGGTGTCCAGGTCGGCCAGGGGGCCTTGCGCCCGACCTTGGCCACACCGCCCCAGCGGAAGCCATCGCGGCCGACACCGATACCATACCGAATGGCGCGATTGTTGCCGGTGATGAAGTAGAGGAAGCGGTTCGGCGTATCGACGACGATGCTGCCCGGCTGTTTCTCGCCATCATAGGATACAACCTGGCGGAGGAAGCGCCGGTTATAGCGGCGGGTGTTGATTGCGGGAACAGTGTAGCCATCATCCTGGAAAGAAGCGTAGTGGGCGCGCACGGAAGGATCGACGCCGGAATCCGCCACGCTGGCGTATGTCATCGGCCTGCGTTCCTGACACGCGCCGAGCCCCAGTGCTGCCAGCGCCGCACCTGCAGCAATCGCCAGACGCCGGCGGTTGCGATTGAAGGGAAGTGCGGGACGGCGGAATGGCATAATCGGCTCCGGATTGGGGCCGGCCGGAACTGGCCGGGCTCGCCGAAAAAACGCCATTCTTGCGCAAGGGTTCCCGCGATCTGGTTGAGAGCACTACCGCAAGCTAAAGCCGAACCATGAAAAAAGGCCCGCCGGCAATGCCGTCAGGCCTTCCCCAATCGCCCCTGACAAGCGGTAAAATCTACCTCACGCTTCCGAGGCTTGCGACGTTCTGCCGGCCGCGGCGGACGATGACTTTGGTGCCGACCTTGGTGCGCTTGTACAGGTCGATCACGTCATGATTGAGCATGCGGATGCAGCCGCTCGATACGGCCGTGCCGATCGTGTAGGGCTCTGCCGTGCCATGAATGCGGTAATTGCTCATGCGCCCGTTCAGGTAGAGATAGTGGGCGCGCGCACCGAGCGGATTGCCAATGCCGGGTTTGAAGCCGCCGAGATATTTTTTCAACTTCGGATCGCGCTTGACCATGTTTGCCGTCGGCGTCCAGGTCGGCCACGCCTTCTTCATGCCGATCGAGCCGACGCCAGCCCAGGTCATGCCTTCCTTGCCGACGCCGATGCCGTAGCGGATGGCCTTCCTATTGGGCAATATGTAGTACAAGAAGCGATTGTCCGTATCGATGATGACCGTTCCGGGACGCTCGCGGCCGCTGTAGGAGACGGTCTGGCGCAGGTACTTGTTCTTGAAACGGGAGGTATCGACCGCCGGGATCGTGAAGCTGGCATCGTTGAGCGAGGCGTAGGTGCCGTTCATTCCGGCCGAGAGCGGGCCCTGATTGCAGGCGGCGAGGCCCAGCGGCAATGCAAGAATGGCAGCGCGGCGCGCGATGGCCGTCCAACAGGCGGCGATGCGGAAATTCATTCGTAGCTCCATCAAACCTTGTTCAGCAGGGACGCGCCCCGGGGGCAACCCGGAGTCATTCAGTGTGCTGTTTGGGAACGGCAATGATTCCCTTGGCGTCCGGACCGGAGCGCAAATTAACGATATTCGAAAGAAAGGCAACGCGGTTTCGACACGAAGCGGCCACAATGTGATCGCGCGGCCACAGTGTCTGCCTGAAACGGGCGCGCGCATGCGATACTTTACGGCGAGTCTCGTTATTCGTGCCGCAATGCTTCGATCGGATCCAGACGGGCGGCCCGCCGGGCCGGAAAGAAACCGAAAATCATCCCCACTGCGGCTGAAAAGGCGAAGGCGATAGCAATAATCGACAGGTCAGGCACGAACGGTATGTCCATCGCCCGGACGGCTGTCCATGCAAGGCCGACGCCGAGAAGGATTCCGGCGAGCCCGCCAAACAGGGACAACACCACGGCCTCGACAAGAAACTGGGTGAGCACCTGCCGTTCGAGAGCGCCGATGGCCAGACGGATGCCGATCTCGCGGGTGCGTTCCGTAACGGAGACAAGCATTATGTTCATGATGCCGATGCCGCCTACCAGCAGGCTCACGCCGGCCACGGCGGCCAGCAGGCCGGTGAGGACGCGCGTGGCGGCGGTCTGGGTCTCGGCCAGCTGCTTCATGTCGCGGACGGTAAAGTCGTCTTTCTTGCCGCGCACGATTCCGCGGCGCTCGCGCAGAAGATATTCGATATCGCGCTGCACTTTCCCGGTGTCGGCGCCGTCCTCGGCGGCAACGTAGATTGTCGAGATATCCGTGTTGCCGGCGATGCGACGGTGAAATGTCCGCAAGGGCATGATGACGACGTCGTCGCGGTCGCCGCCAAATCCCGATTCCCCCTTGGCGACCAGCAGGCCGACGATTTCGCAGGAGACGCGTTGCACGCGCAATGTGCGCCCGAGCGGATCGGCCTTGCCGAAAAGCCTTTCCTGCACGGTTTCGCCTATGATGCAGACGGCCCGCCCGCCACGCAACTCGCTGTCGAGAAACAACCGCCCGCGCTTCAGGTCCCACGCCTGGGCGACAAAATATTCGTTACCGGTTCCAATCGCCGGGACGATGCGGTTTGCTGCGGCGGCAACAATGGTCACGGAGCGCTGGGCGACGGCGGAAACCGCACGCACGCTGCGCAATTGCTCGCGCAACGCTTCGATGTCGCGGCTGTTGAACGGTTTCGCGTCGGAGCTGGCCCGGCCCGGCCCGAACTGGCCGGGGCGCACGAAGAGGAGGTTGGTTCCCAGTCGCGACAGGTCTTCCTTCACTTTCGCGGTGGTGCCATTGCCGATAGTCACCATTGCGATGACCGCGCCGACGCCGATCACTATGCCGAGCACGGTGAGAAAGGAGCGCAGCGCGTTGCGCAAAATGGCCTGGTAGGCGAGGCGCACGGTTTCGAGCAACATTACGCGGCCTCCATCGCATCGGCGCCGGCATCGATCCGGCCGTCGACAAAGCGGATCACGCGGCGGGCGTAGGCGGCCATTTCGTTCTCGTGCGTCACCATGATGACCGTAATGCCCTGTTCGGCATTCAAAGCGTTCAGCAGCTCCATGATCTCGTTGCTTGTTCGCGTGTCGAGATTGCCGGTCGGTTCGTCGGCGAGCATGACGAAGGGTTCGGTAACGATGGCGCGGGCGATTGCCACGCGCTGCTGCTGCCCGCCGGACAGCTCGGCCGGCGTATGGCTGGCGCGCCCGGCGAGGCCGACACGCGACAGGGCGTGCAGCGCGCGCTCGCGCCGTTCCTTGCGGGCCATGCCACGATAGATCAGCGGCAACTCGACGTTTTCGACAGCCGGCGTCCGGGCCAGAAGATTGAAGCCCTGAAACACGAAGCCGAGATAGTGCCGCCGCAACAGCGCGCGCTGGTCACGCGTCAGGCCGCCGACATCTATTCCGTTAAAGAGATACCGGCCGCTCGTCGGCGTATCCAGACAGCCGATCATGTTCATGGCGGTTGACTTGCCGGACCCCGACGGACCCATGATTGCGGCGAATTCTCCGGCGCGGATCGTCAGGTCGACGCCCGCAAGCGCATGCACGGCCGCCTCGCCCGAGCCGTAAGTCTTGCGGACATTCTCGAACCGGATAAGCGGATATGTCTCTGATCCGTCCGTCATGGCCACTCAGCCGCCGTTGCCGGACGCGGCGTCGACGACCACGGCATCGGCGTCTTTCAGGCCGCCGGAGACAATCTGGGTGCGGCGTCCGTCGCTGAAGCCTATGCGCACGTCGAGCGGCGTCAGGACGCCGTCGCGCAGTACGAAAATACGCCGGTCCGGTCCGCTCGGCTGCTGGCGGCTTGGTTCGCGAAATCGCGGCCGGCCGGGAAGAATGCTCCCAAGCAGAGACGCGCCTGACTCTTGCGCTTCGGGCGGCGTGAAACGCAAGGCCTGGTTGGGAACGGTGAGCGCGTTGGCGGCATTCTGCACGACGATTTCCGCCGTCGCCGTCATACCGGGGCGCAGCAGCATCTTGTCGTTGCCAGTCGCCAGCACGGCCTTGTAGGTGACGACACCCTGAACGACTTCCGAGCCGAAACGAAGTGTCTGGACATGGGCGTCGAACTTGCGATTGGGGTAGGCGTCGACCGAAAAGACGGCCTTCTGTCCCTCGCGCACCTTGCCGACGTCCGCCTCGTCGACATTGACCTGCACTTCCATCTTCGTGAGGTCTTCGGCGATAGTGAACAGCACCGGCGCCTGCAGCGACGAGGCGACCGTCTGGCCCGGATCGACCTTGCGCATGAGGATTATACCGTTGATCGGCGACAGGATGCGCGTGCGATCCAGATTGGTTTGCTGCAATTTCAGATCGGCTTTTGCCAGGTTGACGCTCGCGACTGCGCTGACAACCGTGGCGGCGGCGCGGTCATACGATGCGCGCGCAGTCTCGAGGTCCTGCTTCGAAACGACATTGGTCCGGGAAAGCTGCTGCTTGCGTTCCCAGGCGAGGCGCTTTTCCTTCAGCGCCGCCTGCGCATCCTGAACATTGGCGATTGCAACGGAAACGCGGGCCTTTGAGGCTTCGACACTGGCTTCCAGTTTGGCCCGGTCCAGTTCGGCAAGCGCATCGCCGGTCTTCACCTTCGAATTGAAGTCGACGAAAACCTTGCGCATGATTCCGGACATTTCGCTGGAGATGTCGACCTGCGTTGTCGGCTGCACGGTGCCGGTCGCAGTCACCCGCACCACGAGATCGACGCGCGTTGCAGGTTCGGTCACGAACGTTTGCTCAGGTCCGGCTTTCCGTCCGGACTGCTGAAAGCGCCAGTATCCGGCGCCGGCGGCAGCCAGGAGAATAGCCAGCGTTATCCAGCGGCCCCATCGTCCGAAAAATCCGCCGCGCTGTTGCAGCACGGCTTCCATCTTGACCAATTCATCAGAGGTTGCGGGTTTGTTCATGGCTCTGACCTGTTACGAAAAACAGACTACAGCCCGGACGGAGACACTGCGTTGATCGGAATCAACCTTCCCCGTTCATCGACCCTGGCCCGCGACGGTTCTCGCGATCCCGGCGGCATCGGCGCTTCTGCCGCTGCCGCGCCAGGCGACGATCTGGTCGGGGCGGATCAGCGCCATGTCGGCTTCGTACAGATCGCGCAGGTCCTTGCCCGGTAAATCGAGCACTCGCAGATCGAGACCGGCTGCAGCGAAGGCGGTCTCGAAATCTCCGGCCGGTGCGCCGGGCGTCATCCGCAGCAAGGTCCACTGGGGATGGAACGCGTCGTACAGCGAGCGCCCGTCCTGCAGCCACACATGCGGGGCGCGGCCGCCGGGGCAGGCTGTCGGGTGATAGATGTTCGGCCCGTCCGGCGGCGGTTGGGTCCCATCGGAGACAATGACCGGCGACCCGTCGTAGCGCGCGCCGAAAGTAAAGCCCGGTATGTTGAACTCCACGCGCGCATGCCGGTTGTAGTATTCTCCGGCAATGGCGCGCGCCTTCTCGCCTTCGGGCGTTGCGGCTTCCAGTTCCGGCACGGCGACGAAATTGCCCAGCGAATCGGCGAGCTGGCGGGCAAAGCCGGTGTTGCGCACGGCGATGGCGCGGCGCTCGTCCTCGTAGGATTGCAGCAGGGTCTCGCCGGCAACGCCGCTGACCAGCGCCGCCAGCTTCCAGCCCATGTTCACGGCATCCTCGATGGCGGTGTTGTAGCCCATGCCGCCGGCCGGCGTGAACAGATGCGCCGCATCGCCGCCGATCAGCACGCGGCCGGCACGCATCCGGTCGGCGACGAGCGTGTATCCCGCTGTCCACGACAGGCGCGAGAGAATGCGCATCGGCAATTCGACGCCGAAGCCGATGCAGACCTGACGCTTGGCCTCTGCTTCGGTCATCGTTTCGTCGTCCTGACCGGGGCGGAGCTGGAAATGGTAGGCGAACTCGCTCTTGCCGTCGATCGCGGTCATGAAACAGCGCTGCTCGGCGTTGACGGTGACATTCATCCAGGCCGGCCTGTGCGGCATGACCTTGTAGAAGTCCGGGCAATCGAGATAGACGGCATACATGCGCCCGCCCATGAATTCGCGCTGGACGCCGGCTTCGCCGGAGAGGTTCACTCCCAGTTCCCGACGCACGAACGAGCGCGCGCCGTCGGCCCCGACGAGGTATTTCGCGCGCGTGACGGTCTGCGGGCCGCCGCCTGCGGGCTCCGTCGTGCATTCGACATGGGTTCCGCAATCGCGAAAGCCGACGAGGCGCGTATTGAAATGGATGGCGTTGCCCGGATATTTCTTCGCGTGCTTCAGAATGATGCGTTCGACAAATTTCTGCGAGACGCGGTGCGGCAATTCCGCTGCGCTCCACGAACCGGAGAGACCGCGAACGACCTGCTTGGCGTCCATCGCCCGTGGCATCTCGAAGCGTGCAAGTTCGTATCCGGCCAGCCGCGTGAAATAGGCGATATCGGGCGGAAAGTCCGGCGGCATGCCGAGGGCGCGGATTTCGTCGGCGAAGCCGTGGCGGCGGTAATGCTCCATCGACCGCGCTTGCGTGGCATTGGCCTGCGGATTGAAGGCAGTTCCTTCCTTGGCGTCGACCAATACGGTCCGCACGCCTCTCCGGCCCAGTTCATTGGCAAGCATGAGGCCGCAGGGGCCGCAGCCGGCGATGAAAATGTCGGTTTCGGTTGGGATGGGCATCGGCAGAGGCACGGCTTCGACAAGGGGCTGGGTTAACCGCGACGTCTAGCGCTCATGCAGGGAACGGTCAAAGCGTTCCGGTCACGCCCAGAAACGTTTTGCTTCCGAAAAACGCTTCCACGCCGGCTTGAGAACCGCGTCCGCATCGGCGCGGCCGCGCCCGCACCAGCCCAGAACGACGCCGGCGGCGTGGCTGCTGGCAGGGCCGGCTTCGCTTTCGAGCGCGTTCAATTGATCGTGCGCCACAGCTTCGTCGTTGAATGCGCCTAAAATGTCCTGCAGCTCGCCGGCGGTCCGCGCGTATTGCCGCCGGGCCTTGGCGCCGTCGAAGAGGGGTCCGAAGAACTCTGCCGCATAGCGGATTTTCTTCAGTTCGATGCGCAAGTCGTGGCGCTCCTCCACACTCAGCTTTTCCAGACGCCGGCCACGCTTTAGGATCCGCTTGTGCATGCGGGCAAGAGTCCGCGCCGCAAAGTCGCGGGCGGATCCGGTAAGGATCGGAAGTTCGGAGCCGCTCAGCGCGATGCGCCAGCTCCGCCGCGCCGCAAAGGCCCGCAACCGAAGTACGAAAGCGGTCGCGGCGGAGGCCGATACTGTCCGGCGCGCGGCGGCCTGGGCTTCGTCGCGAAACGCATTTGCCGCAACCAGCAGCGCGTCGAAGCTGGCGTCCCGCCGATACATTTTCAGCGGCCCGTCGTGGACCATCTTGAGGAAGACGTCCCACTCGCGCGCCGGACCGAGAGCCGAAGCAAGCTGTTTCGCCTCCGCGCCGAAAGCGCGGAATTCCGGGGCAGGCAGCATCTTCGAAAACAGACCGAGCATGGCGCGCAGGCGGCGCAGCGCCACACGCCCCTGATGCACCCCTTCCGGGCCCGTCCCTGCCTCTATGGCCGCCCAGTTGCCCGCAAACTGCGCGAGGCACTGTCCGATCACCGATGCGATGAAGTCGTCGACGACCATGCCGGGCGGATATTCCGGAACAACGGCTCTGGCTGCGGGCGGCTTCTTGCCCGATGCCAGCAGCGATCCGCGCTGACCCTTCGACAGGGTCGAGAGCCGCAGTCCGGCTGTTTCCGCAAGCGAAGCAGCGAAGTCGCACAAATCGGCCTCGTCGCCCTGTTTCAGTTCCAGTTCGATTTCTTCAAGCGGCTGGCTGCGGTCGCCTGCCTCCATAATGCCGGAGTCCAGCGCCAGTTCGATGTGCGCAAGGCCGGCAGCGATGGCGCCCGTGCGGCGGCGGAAATTTGATGCGAAAACCGCCTCGACGGATTTGCCGCCCGTGAGGGCGGTAATGCGGCCGGCAAGCTCCGGGCCGAACAGGGCTATGTCGGGGCTCGCCGAAGGCAGGCGGACTTCGACTTCCTCGCGCTCGAACAGGCCAGAGGCCGGGTCCGGCGGAAATTTGACGCCCATGACGTAACGGCCGTGAACCCTGCGCACACGCAAGGCCACCCCCGCCTTTTGCAGATCGCCTGTGGCAGTATCGTAATAGGCCGTATAGAGATTGCGCGAACGCGGCTGCATCGCTACGCCGGCCAGAAGCGGCATTTCGAGCGCGGCCTGCAGGCCACCTGCGCCTGCCAGAAGCTTGACCTCGATCTCGCGATTGGCCGAACTGCCGGGCTTGGCGGTTTCTTCCGATGTGGCCGGCAAACTCAACGCAAACTGTCCTTCATCCGATACGCAAGCGGTCCGCGGCCCGCGGCGGCGTCACGGGCTGCAAGCTGCTTCAAAAGAGTGTCACAATCAACAGTCGCGTCCGGGCTGGGGGGAGATACCGAAAGAGAGCGGCTCAGGTCCCGTCCCTGACCGACAGGAAACGTGGCTGGGCGTCCCCTTCTATGACGGCGGCAGTGAGGATACCGGTCATGCAGGCGCCGGTATCGACCCCGATGCGGCCTCTGGCGACAACGGGCCTGCCCGAGGATGGGGTATGACCGTGGACAACGGTCCAGGGCAACTCCTCGGCATGCGAAAAGAACGGCTCCCGGAGCGTCATCAGATCCGTCGGATCCTGATGTTTCACCGACTTGCCTGGCTTGATGCCGGCATGCACGAAGACATGCGTCCGTGTGCGGCAGGTCAGGGGGAGGCTGGAGATAAAATCGAGGTGGTCCGCCGGCAACGCCTTGCGCATGGCCTTGCGGGTCATCTCCTTGCGCGCCAGCCCGTAAGACAACAGCGTTTGTACGCCGCCCTTTTCAAGGAACCGCTCAAAACTGTCCTCGTTCTGCAGCGCGTCGAGAAGCGCCTGCTCGTGGTTGCCGCGCAGGGCAAGCCATATGTCGCCGTTGCGATCAGGACCGGCGAGGAGCCGCTCCATGACTTTTTTCGATTCCGGTCCGCGGTTTATGGCGTCGCCGAGAAAGATTACGCGTGCATGCGCGCCCAGATCGTCGGCGTCCCGTGCGATTTCGGCAAGCAGGCGCTCGAGAAGACCCGCCATCCCATGAATGTCGCCGACCGCGTAAATGGGTCCGTCGACCATATCAGTGCGCCAGTCGACATGGCGGCCGTCTTTCGACATCCGGTGCATGTTCGCCGACTGCGAACCAGTCGCGGATGCGACGGGGAACTCGGCGCCGGGTTTTGCTTTTTCCGCTACAGACATCATGCGTAGCTCGCGAATCGAAAGAAATTCATATTGGCACTGCCGAATCAGGCAGGCAATTTGTTGCTGGTCCGCCGGGAGAGAATATGGTGCGAACCGCGAGCGGCCACGACCGAATCCTCATCATACACCGCATTCGTGACGGGAATATGTAAGCACCCGGTGGGACGGCGGCGGACGTTGCAAGGCTTTCCTTGACGTGTGACCGCAGCCGCGCCATGTGGAGCGCATGAACCGGCGCCGTTTTCTAGCTTCTCTTTCCCTGCCGATTCTCGCGGGCACGGGCTATACCGGCTGGCGCGGGCGGAACAATCCCTATTACTCTGGCCCCAACACCGATCACTTCGACGGCACGCGGTTTTTCGTGCCCGGTCAAACCGGCGAACACAGCCGGCTCGATGTGCTGAAATGGCGGCTGCAGGGCGAGCGCGCGAAATGGCCGGAGACATTCCCCAGCCCGAATGGCAAGGACAAGCCGCCGCAGCGCGTCGAAGGCGGTACGCGCATTTCCTACGCCGGTCATGCCAGCGTGCTGATCCAGACGCATGGCGTGAACCTGTTGATCGATCCGGTGTGGTCGCAGCGCGCCAGCCCGTTCCAGTTCGCGGGGCCAAAGCGGGTCAATGCGCCGGGCGTCGACCTGGCCGACCTGCCGCCGCTCGATGCCGCGCTGGTGTCGCACAATCATTACGACCATCTTGATCTCGTCACGCTAGCCAAGCTGGCGACGAACCCGAAGACGCGATTCCTCGCCCCGCTTGCCAACGATGCGATCATGCAAGGCCATGACAGCCGCATCAAAACGCAGGTCTTCGACTGGGGCAGCAAGACGGAAGTCGGGCCGGGCGTGACCGTACATTTCGAGCCGGCTTATCATTGGTCGGCGCGCGGCATCCTCGACCGGCGCATGGCGCTGTGGTGCGCCTTTGTCATCGAAACGCCGTCGGGCAAGATCTATCACATCGCCGACACGGCGTTTGCCGATGGTGAATTGTTCCGGCAGGCGAAGGCGAAACACGGCGCGTTCCGCTTCGCTATCCTGCCTATCGGCGCCTATGCTCCGCGCTGGTTCATGAAGAAGAACCACATCAACCCGGACGAGGCCGTCGCGATCATGCAGGAGAGCGGCGCGCAGGAAGCGATGGCGCATCACTGGGGCACGTTCCAGCTTACCGACGAGCCCATCGACGAGCCGCCGCAATTGCTGGAGAAAGCTCTGGCGCGGGAGAAGATCGGCGCCGGCCGTTTCCACGTGATCCGTCCGGGCGGAGTGATCACCCTGACGTAGTGGCAATGACGGCGAGGCCATCGGCGGCGCACACGCCTTCGCGCAAGACAATGAGCGGGTTGATCTCGGCTTCGCCGAGGCGATCTCCGAGGGACTGCACCATTTCCGAAAATGCGACGATGGCGTCCGCCAGTGCTTCGATGTCGGCCTTGGGTTTGCCGCGATAGCCGTTCAGCAGCGGCCAAATCTTCAGCCGCTTCGCCATCGCCATCGCCTGCTCGCGCGTCAACGCTCCGGAAGGCGGCACGAAAGCGAGAACCGTATCGCCGGACAGCTCCGCTGCCGTACCTCCGGCGCCCAGCAGAACGGCCTTGCCGAGCGCATCGGACTTGAGACCGAGGATCAGTTCGATGCCTGGCCCGGCCATTTCCTGCACGAGAAACGTTTGCGGTTCCTGCCCGGTTGCTGCGGCGATGCGCGCGCGCATTTCCTCCAGCGCGGATGCGATGGATTGCGCGTCAAGGCCGAGAGCAACGCCGCCAACATCGCTTTTGTGGGCGATGGCAGAGGACAAAACTTTCAGCGCGACCTTGCCGCCGAGCACATTGGCGGCGGCTTGCGCTTCAGTAGCCGTCGCCACGATGTGCTCGCGCGTCCCCGGTATGCCATACGCAGCAAACAGCGCCTTCGCCTTCGCTTCATCGAGCACGCCGGGCGGCAAGGCCGCGCTATCGAATGTGCGAGACGGTGCGGCGGTGGCCGGAACGGTATTGGCTGCGGAGGCCCGCAACAGGGCGGCCAGCACTGCGCCGCAACTTTCGGGGCGGGTGTAGGCGGGCACGTTGCGCGCGGTGAGTTGTGCGCTCGCCTCCGGCGCGTGCGGCGAGACGTAGGCGATGACCGGCTTCGATGTTGAGGCGAGACACGGCTCGATGGCGTTGGCCATCAGATCGGGCGCCGCCACGCCGGACGAGCCGACGATGATGACAAGGCCGTCGTAGGCCGGGCTGTCGAGCAGCGCGCGCACGACGCCGCCGAGAATGTCCGGCTGCAAGCCAGCCAGTGTGACGTCGATGGGATTGCGGTCGAAAACCGCGCCGTCGCCGGGCTGCAGCGCGCGCAGGGCGGCCGCCGTTTTCTCATCCGGTTCGGGTGTTTCGAGCCCGTGTTCGCCGAGGCTGTCGGAAACCAGCGTCGCCGCGCCGCCTGTCGATGTGACGACGGCTATGCGATTGCCGGTCAGCCTGCGCCCGGCCGCAATCGCCATCGGGATATCGAGCAGATCGTCGAACGTTTGTGCGCGCGATATTCCGCAGGCTTCGAAAAATGCGTCGTACATGGCGTCGCTGCCGGCCATGGCGCCGGTATGCGAAATCGCGGCGCGTGCGCCGGCTTCCGAACGTCCGATCTTGTAGGCGACGATCTGCTTGCCTGCGGCGGCGGCCTTGGCGGCGGCGGCGCGGAATTTCTCCGGGTTGCGGATCGCCTCGATATAAAGCGCCAGTACATTGGTTGCCGGATCGTCCGCGAGGTAATCGACGAAGTCCGCAAGATCGAGATCGGCTTCGTTGCTCGTGGATATGAGTTTCGACAGGCCGATGCCGCGTCCGGCAGCGCGCGACAGCAGAGCGCCCAATATGCCGCCGCTCTGCGAGACGATGCCGATGCAGCCGGTGGGGAAGGAGTCCATGGCCAGCGCGCCGCTTGCCGACAGAATGATTTTCTCGGAAAGGTTCACAAGCCCGATGGTGTTGGGGCCGAGAATGCGCATGTTTCCGGCCGCTTCCAGCAGTTCGGCCTGACGCCTTGCGCCTTCCGGTCCGGTCTCTGCATAGCCGCTGGCCAGCACGATGGCGGCTTTGGTTCCGGCTTCCGCCAGTTCGCGCACGGCGCTGTGCGCACGGGATGGCCCGAGCAGAACGATGGCCGCGTCGGGCGCTTCCGGCAGGTCCGCGACGGAGGGATAGCATTTCAGTCCGTCGATGGTTTCCGCGCGCGGATTGACCGGAAATATGCGGCCCGCGAACCCGTGCTTTTGCAGGAAGTGTACGGGCTTGCCGGCAGTTTTCGTAACATCCGAAGACGCGCCAACGACAGCGACGCTGCGCGGCGACATCAAGCGGCCTATGGCTTTCTGCGCAGCTTCGTCCGCCATTTCAACCGCCGCGTTTCGCCAGAAACGCTGCGACAGATTCGCGATGCTCATCGCTGGTGTAGCAGATGCCCTGCGCCTGGCTGCCGCTCTGGAACACCTGTTCGGCGCTGAGCTCGAACGACTGGTTGAGGATCGTCTTGCTCAGCGCCAGCGCGGTGGCCGAGCCCTTGCTCAACTCGCGCGCCCAGTCGCAGGCTTCGCGCAACAGGTTGTCTGCATCCGAGAGCCTGTCGGCAATGCCGAGGCGCAGCGCTTCCTGCGCATCGACCGGTTTGCCGCCGAAGACGAGTTCCTTCGCCTTTGCCAGACCTACCCGGCGGGGCAGGAAGAACAGACCGCCGCCATCGGGCACGAGGCCGCGGTTGATATAGGACCAGGTGAAACTGGCTGCCGGCGAGGCCATCACGAAATCGCAGCTCAACGCCATGTCCGCGCCGAGGCCGGCCGCCGCTCCGTTGACGGCGGCAATGACCGGCTTGGGCAGGTGAAACATCAGCGACACGCAATGATGCACGCGCTGCTGGCGCAGCCAGCCGTTGTAACCGACCGTGCCGTGCGGCTCCTGCAGGCGCTGCTCCATGCCGGCAATGTCGCCGCCGGCGCAAAAGCCCTTGCCTTTTCCGGTGACAACGACCGCCTTCACCGCTTTGTCCGCCGCCAGATGTTCCAGCGCCTCGATAAGCTCGCTGCGCATGGCGTCGTTCATGGCATTGCGCTTTTCCGGGCGGTTGAGCGACAGCACCGCGACGCCCGCATCTTTTGTGACTTCAATGAATCCGGACATGAGTACAGCCTGCCCCCCGGCGCGCCAGATGCGCCCGCGCGAAGGCCTATAGCGCATTTCCCCGGGAATTGTCTTGCGGGTATTACTGCTGCGGAAAAACAATGCTATCGAACCGGCAAAGGCAACAGCACGGCAAACGGTTCAGGAGGAAAGACATGGCGGCTATCGGCTTTATCGGCACCGGCGGAATGGGTTCCGGCATGGGGGCGAATCTCATCAAGGCGGGGCACAGCCTCGTCGTCAACGATCTCAACCGCCAGCAGGCGCAGAAGCTGGAAGCCGCCGGCGCAGTGTTCAAGGACAGCGCCAGAGCGGTGGCCGAATCCTGCGACGTGGTCTTGTCCATGTTGCCGCACAATTCCGCCGTGGCGGCGGTGGCGCAGGGGCCCGGCGGGCTTTGCGAAGCGGCATCCGGCGCGAAGGTCTGGATCGATTTTTCCTCCATCGACAAGAAGACGATCCTGGAGGCCAACGATGTCCTCGCCCCGAAAGGGTGGACGCTGCTCGATGCTTCCGCCGGGGGCGTGGAGGAAGTCGCGGCCGCCGGCCAGCTTGCGCTGTGGCTCTCCGGCCCGAAAGCACTGTTCGACCAATACAAGCCGCTGCTCGAGCCGATGGCGAGTTCGGTTCTGCATGTCGGCGAGCTCGGGGCCGCAAAGCTGGTGAAGAACGGCATGGCGATGCTGGCCGCCGTGCAACACATGAGCCTTGTCGAGATCACCTCCTGGCTCGGCCGCGGCGGCGTCAGTTCCGAGGCGTTCAAGACGATCCTCGAAAACTCGCAGCAAAAATCCGTCGCCGTGCAGCGCATCATGGATGTCGTCGTCAGCGGCGCCTACAAGCCGCGCAAGTCATGGATGCCGAAAGACGTGAACTTCGGCCTCGACATGGCCCGCGACATGGAAGTGCCCATGCCCTTCGTCGGCCTCGCCGCGCAGATGTTCGCCATAGCCCAGGCCAACGGTCTCGACGGTTACGAGGCAACCGGCATCGCCTGCAACGTCTACGAGCTGATGTACGGGAAGAAGAAGTAGCGGGCGGCGGGGCCCGCATTTCCGGGGCCGGCTCAGATATCCTCGAAATAGCTTCTGTTGCTGGCCTCGCCCATGGCGACTTCCGGCCCCTCGTAGGGCATGCCGACCGACATGGTTTCGTGCCCGGCGACGAAGGTGTTGAAATAGGGCGCGCCGGCAAAGGCGACGGGCTTGATCCTGTCCCAGATGAGGTAGCCCTTCGCATCGACGCAATCGGCCCAGACCGATGCGGCCAGCACGTTGCCGACCACCATCATGCGGCCGAGCCATTCCTTCGTCCACACGACTTCGCATTCGAAATGGCGGGTGCATTCCTCGATGCGCGGCGGCTTCACGCTTTGCGAGGGCAGTTGCGTCAACCCGGCCTTTTCGAGTTCGTTGACGCCGCGCGCGAAGGGCAGGCCGACGACGCGCACGGCTTCGAGGATCTTGCGCTCGAATGCCGGCAGGTTCACCACGAACTGGCTGGTTGCAAGAATGTTGGCGCGCGTATCGCCCTTCAGCGACGTCGTGAAGGCGATCTGCACCGGGTTGTGGACGATACGCACGCAGGTTGCGTAGGACGCTGCATTGACGCGCCCTTCGCTGTCGACGCTGGTGATGATCGCGCAATGGCCGCCCGGCGCGAACAGCCGGTCCCAGTATTTCTCCGGCTGATAGACGATATCGCGCTTGCTCAAGGGCGTCTCCTGTCCTGTTGCGCTGGCTTCAATTGTTGCGGATCGCTGCGCGGGCCCGGTCGACCAAGGGCTTCGGCAAGGCATAAACGGCCGCGATTTCCTTTTCCATTTCCGCCGCGGAGGTCGCCTTTATCGCCAGACGGATTTTCTTCGCATCCGCAAGAAGCTGCGGATCGGCCAGCGTCGCCATGAACGCCTCGCGCAGCGCTTTGGCGCGGTCTGCGGGAATGCCCGGCGGCGCGGCAAAGGGGCGGCCGAGCGATTGCAGCCCGAAGACGAGGTCGAACAATTGCCGCTCTTCCTGCGTTTTCGCATAGTCGAAGGCGAAGGCCACGCCCTTCAGGTCCGGATGCTTCTCGATGCCCATCTGCAGCAGCGGAACGAATGCGCCCGAGTCGAGATCGGACTTCCATTCCGCCTGCAGCGTCGACAGCGGCAGGCCGCAGATGCCCTGCACCTCCCCTTTCTGGATGGCGAGCTTGATGCTGGACGAGCCCTTGTAGCCCTGAATCACTTTCATCTTCACGCCGAGCAGGTTTTTCACTGCCCGCGCGGTCTGGCTCAGCGGCCCCGCGACGCCGGAGCCCGATGCGCCGACCAGCACCTCGCGCTGGCGCATCTCTTCGAATGTCCTGAAGCCGGAGACTTTCGACACGCCGCAGACGGCGACCGACCGGTCCATGTTGCCGATCCATGTGAGCTTGCGCGCATCGAACTTGCCGCGCCCCGCGCCAAGCAGGTTTTCGGTAATGTTGGACGGCGCGAACGTGGCGAAGGCGGAGCCATCCTTTGGCGCGACGTTGTTGAGCCAGTTGGCGGCAACAAGGCCGACGGCCCCCACCATGTTCTGCGGCACCATCACCGGTTTGCCCGGCAGATGCCGCGGCATGTGCCGGATCAGCGTCCGCGCATAGACATCGAACCCGGTGCCCGCCTGATGGCCGATCACCACCGCAACCGTCCGGCCGCGATAGAAGCTTTCCACGCCCTGCGCAAAACCCGGCGCAGCCGGCAGGCAGGCGAAAACTGCGGCCGCCAGCAGCCGCCTGTGCAAAGTGGTCATCCGTTTCCTCCCACACCCTCTTGTTGAAGTATGGCTGCGGTCATTGTGCATGGTGCGATGGCGCTTGTCATCCCGAAATGGGGCGAGGGCGTGCGGAGCGGCGGGGGCAATGCCCGGCTGGAGCGAAGCGGAGACTTCATCCCGAGTAGCCGCCGCAGGCGGCGTATCGAGGGACGGGGCCAGGGGCCAACAAGAGGGCTGTTAATCGCTGCCCCTGGTTCCCGGGGCTGCGCATCTGCGATGCTTGCCCGGGAGTGTGGGTAGGGCGAGTTCGAGCGATTTTTATTTATGTGCGGCGACATACGGTTCTGAAATAAGGATATGATGCTACTTTTGGGAAAACTCTGTTTGTAGAAGACATACGATAGAAAAGGCATCAACTCGCGCGATCAGGAAAAGCGGACAATCCGAGAGATCGCCGAGCTGTTCAAAGTATTTCCCATGACAGTGCAGCAGGCAAAAACGTCTCTCAAAGAGGGCCAAGCCCAGAATATATAGAAGGAGCGATATTAAATCGCAAGAAATCAATATCTTGTTTTTAAAACGCAAATATTTTGCATTTTTGCATTTTTTGTTTGCGCGGGAGAGAATTTCGTCTATATAGGCGACATGCATATATGCTGCATGGAGATCATAAATGCCCCGCTTTACAAAAGAGCAAATGCTCGAAGAGCTAAAGACGATCTTTCTCTTCGAAGCCGATCATATCCTCATGGGAAGAGGGAAGGAGGCAGCGACCCTGTTCATAGGGTTCCCGCCAGACTCTCAAGGCGAATATTGCTTCGAGGACCCCACCAAGGTCGATTTGAAGCGTTTCCCAATCGCAAATGCCTTTGATGCTGGATATGAGTATGCCTTCCAGCCAAGCCTCTTGAACACGCTGGATGACAGCCAGATCCAGGACATGGCCGTCTTTATGCTGGCGACCCCAAGGGCAGGTGGAATCGGCTCAGGCGGCGAAACTCATTCCTTCATGACAGACCAAGGGATGTGCCAAACCGTTTCCGACGCAACGATGGCCAGGTGGCGTTTGGAAGGTGGCGGCGGAGGAGGAGAGTTTACGACCCGCGAACTAGCATTGCTTGCCGACATGACCGAAGGTGCAGTGCGCAACGCTTTGTCGGACAAAAGCGAAAACGGGCTTCGCGCTATTCCCGGCTCCAAAAACCCTGTTCTCGTCCAAGACAGCGAGGCGCTACGTTGGCTAAGCGGTCGGCGCGGCTTTATCCCGACTCCAAGTCGACCAGTCGATGATCGCTTTCTTCGGGAACACTTGCGCGACCTTACCTCCGCAGAGAGATTGGGCGATCTAATTGGCAGGCGTCTGCTTCAACTCTTTCAATCGATCGAGCAAGCAAAAAGCGCGGCCATCCTGGACACACCGGATCTATTGGATGCGTGGCTCCAAGGAACACAAGCGTTCGATCAGGAACAAGCGACGGTTCTCGCCGATCGATTGGGATTTGATACCCCGTCGTTCGTCGGGAAGGCGCTCGAGGTAATCTTGCGTCGAGAGATTGGGAAGGGAGAATCGGCATGACCCATGTTGGCCTTACACGTCACGCTGGAGAGCGACTCCAGCAACGCACTATTCCGCCATTCGCGATCGAACTACTGGAACGGTTTGGAACGAGCGTCCGAAGCAGGGGAGCAGACAAGATATTCTTCGACAAGCACGCGAAAAAACGTGTGAGCGAATATCTCGGTGGCGCTCGTTGCCTGAAGCTAATCGAGAAGCTCCTCGACGCTTATATCGTTGTGAGTGACGACGGAAAAATCATTACGGTCGGGTACCGGTAACTCTTTGGAGAAGCGAAAGATGAATGCTCAATCAATCTTCACTCTGCTTTCAACGCAGACTCCCGTAATAACCTGTGATCTGCCCCGTACCCAGCGTGGAATTTATGGTCTAATCGACCACGCAGGTCAGTTGCGATACATCGGTTCGACTTCTGCGGAAAATGAAAACTTTCGTAAGCGGATTCACCAGCGTCATCGAACTGGTTCTGAGCATGTCAGCCACAAGTTCTCTGCGATCTACAATTGCGGACGCATGTGGCGTGATCGAAATTCGCAACGGCATGACGCAGACGCGAAGATTTCTAAAGACCTTCGGTCGGCATTTATCGCTAAATACTGCCGAGCAGTTTACGTACCTTTCGTCGGCACGAAAGGCGAAATAGAGGTACTGGAATATGCTGTGATTGCCCTGGCTCCGCGTGAGAACATTCTTTGGAATGGGTCAAAAGGCTTGGTGTATGATGAGCCCGTCGATCTCGTAGATGCCTTGATCGATGAATTAGAACTTGCAACCGAAGACCGTGAAGCACTCGACCGCCAATGCGTTCGAGCAAACTCACATCGCGCCGGATTGCACCAGTCGTGACGCGCGTTGTTCCCGGATCGGGCGGTCGGCCGAATTGGTAGAGGCATTTTCTCAGCCGCTGCGTTTTCGCGATGACCAGTTTCTTTTTCGCTTCGAACAGCTGCGGCGGGTGCGGATGATCCAGTTGTTTTGTTCACTACCTCACCCTCCGCCGCGTCCAAAACCCGCTCCACGCCTTCGCCGATCAGTCGCTGGCAGGGTACGCCGCGCTTTTCGGCCAGCTTCTTCAGCGCCTCGACCATGCTCTCCGGCATGCGCAGTTTCATCCGCGCTGCCTTTTCGAGATTCGAAACGCACCGGCTGCATCGCCGAAAGATCGTATTCGGCAAGTCCGGCCTCTTCGACGAAACGTTCGGCCTCTTCGTCGCTGCGCAACGCGGGCAGTGTTTTTCTTTGCGGCTTTTCGTTGCTCATGGGTCTGTGTCGCCTTCCGGCCGGATTTTACTTGCTGGCATAGTTTACAACAAAATAGTCACCCACCCGCCCGTAGCAAAAAGTCCGCGCATCTTTCGCCGATCATGATCGACGGGGCGTTGGTGTTGCCGCTTGTCACCAGCGGCATGACGGAGGCGTCCGCCACGCGCAGGCGGGGGACGCCGATGACGCGCAGTTGCGGGTCGACAACGGCCATGGCGTCCGTGCCCATCTTGCAGCTTCCGGCGGGGTGGTAGACCGTTTTGGCGACGGTGCGGATGTGGTCTTCCAGGCGCGCGTCGTCGAGGTCGTCCGGGCCGCCGGGGGCGATCTCGCGTTTCACCAGCGGCTTGAAGGCCTCCTGCCGGTAGATTTTGCGCGCCAGCCTGACGCCGCGGATCAGGGTGTCGACGTCTTCACGTTCGGTCAGGACGCGCGGGCTGAAGGCGACCTGGTCGGCGGGGTTGGCCGAGCGCAGTTTGACGTAGCCGCGCGACTTCGGCCGCAGCACGCAGGGGCTCACCACCATCCCGTGCATCTGCGGCGGCAGCACACCGACATCGCCGCTCAGCACCGGGATGGTGTGGAACTGGACGTCGGGCCGGCCGGTGCCGTCGGTGGAAACGAAGCCGCCGGTTTCGAGCAGGTTGGAGGCAAGGATGCCGCGGCGGAAGAGCAGGTATTCGAGGCCGTGGCGGATCGCCTTCAGGCCGCGGTCCTGGCCGAAGAAGCCGAGCGGCTGCGACAGCTCGACGGAGACCTGGGCTGCGACGTGATCGTGAAAATTCGCGCCAACTCCCGCTAATTCTCTGCGAATTCCTATTCCCATTTCGGACAAGTGCCGGGCCGGTCCGATGCCGTTGAGCAGGAGCAGTTTCGGGCTCGCCAGCGCGCCGGCGGAGAGCACCACTTCCTCCTTCGCCCGGGCCTCGACGCCCGGTTCGCCCTTGCCGCCGTAACGCACGCCGACGGCGGCGCCGTTCTCCATGACGATCTCGCTGACGAGCGCTTCCGTGCGCAGGGTCAGGCGCGGGTTGCCGAGGACGGATTTGAGATAGGTGGCGGCGGTCGAGCCGCGCCGGGCGGCGTCGATCGTGTTCTGGTAAAAGCCGACGCCCTCCTGATTTTCGCCATTGAAATCATCGTTGTAGGGCAGGCCTGCCTGCTGCGCGGCGCGCAGGAACGCATAGCCGAGCGGGTGCCGGTAGCGCACGTCGATCACGCTGAGGTGGCCTTCTGTGCCGTGGTAGGGCTCGGCCAGCCGTTCGTTGCGCTCGGCCTTGCGGAAAAACGGCAAAACGTCGTCGTAACCCCAGCCAGGGCAGCCCATTGCGGCCCAATCGTCATAGTCCTGCTTCTGGCCGCGGATGTAGATCATGGCATTGACGGAGGAGCCGCCGCCGACGGTTTTGCCCTGCGGAATGAAGAACGCGCGGTTGTCCTTAAGTCCCTGTTCCGGATCGCTTTCGTACATCCAGAAGCGCTTCGTGCCGATAAGGCGGAAAAACATCGCCGGGACATGGACGAGCGGCGTGTTGTCCTTCAGGCCGGCTTCCAGCAAAAGCACGCTTTTTCCGGCTTCTATCAGCCGCGTAGCAATGGCGCAGCCGGCGGAACCCGCGCCCACGACGATGTAATCATATGTCTCCAAGGCGCTGTCCTCACGCAGATTTATCTTTGTGCCGGATGATCGTTACGGTAGATCGTCTGTCAAGGTATGTTGGCGACCGGCGAATGACGGAAGCGCAAGTTATTGTGATTCAACGATACACAGGCGGGACGCATTGCGATGCTGGATAATTTGCGCAGTTTTCTGTCCGATCTTGTGCGCGGCGGCGATGGGGCAAGGCATTTCGAGGCGGGCGACATGCGGCTGGCGGCGGCGGCTTTGCTGGTCCACGTGGCGGATGCAGACGGGAAATTCAGCAACGAGGAGCGCAAGCGGGCGCAGGCTCTGGTGGGCGAACGTTTTCAACTCGATACAGCAGAGGCCGCCCAACTGGTCCGCGAGGCGGTGGCCAGCGATCACGAAGAGGTTGGCGTCGATTATTTCGTCAACGTGCTGACGCGCGCGCTCGACAGCGATGCGCGGCTGAAAATCGTTTCTATGATGTGGGACCTTGTCTTCGCCGACGGCAATGTGAACGACGCCGAGGATTCCATGGTGTGGCGGATCGGCGAAATGCTTGGTGTAAAGGCGGAAGAACTGGAAACGCTGCGACGCAGCCGGATGCCGGATACCGATTGAGCGGCGGTAGATCAAGGATGGGACTTTGAACACTACGAAAGAAGTCCGGAATGCGCTTCCGGCTTTGATAACAGGCGCGTCGGGCGGCCTGGGCGCCGATCTGGCCCGGGTTTTCGCACGTAACGGGCACAGGCTCGCGCTTGTAGCGCGGAGCCGGGATGGACTGGATGCACTGGCGGCGGAACTGCGGCGCGAGTTCAACGCCGACGTTACGGTCGCTGCGATGGATCTGTCCGAGGCCGGGGCCTGCGCGCGCCTCAAGGCCGAACTCGACGCCGCCGGGTTCGAGCCCGCCATACTGGTCAATAATGCGGGCTTTGGCCTCATAAGCAGGTTTGAAGATCAGGACAGCGGCCAATTGGCCAACATGGTCGATTTGAACTGCCGGGCGCTGACCGAGTTGACGAGCGTCTTTCTGCCGCCGATTGCCGCTGCGCGCGGCAAAATCCTCAACGTCGCCTCGCTGGCCTCGTATTACGCCGGGCCCGGCGCGGCGACATATTATGCGACGAAGGCCTATGTCCTGTCGCTGTCGCGGGCGCTTGCCTACGAGTTGAAAGGCGCAGGTGTAACCGTGACCGCACTGTGCCCAGGTCCGACGCGCACGCGCTTTTTCGACCGCGCATCGGGAGGTACGAATCCGATGAAGGGCATGGCGATGATGGAGTCGATGCCCGTAGCGGAAACCGGCTACAGGGCGTTGATGGCAGGGCGGCGCGAAGCTGTTCCCGGATTGCAGAACTGGGTGCTGGCGTTTTTTTCCGGCGTAACGCCGCAGTGGATTGCACTGCCGTTCGTTGGCGCGATCCAGTTGCGTCGCCGGAATCAATCCTCTCCGTCTTGACCAAAACAGCGTTGCGGCCAATTCTTTGGTGATGCGACCTGCGAATCGATTCTATCACAATGCGATACAAGAGCCGAAGTTGCCGGTTCTTGTCGTGCTGCATCAGGAAAACTCGACGCCTGCACGCATCGGCCGGCTGTTGTTGGCAATGGGCCACGCGCTCGACATCCGCCGGCCGCGGTTCGGCGATCCCTTGCCGGCAACACTCTCGGATCATGCCGGGGCAGTGATTTTTGGCGGACCGCAAAGCGCCAACGATCCGGACGATTACATCAAGGCGGAGGTCGACTGGATCGGTGTGGCCCTGAAAGAGGACAAGCCCTTGCTCGGCGTGTGTCTGGGCGGGCAGATGATCGCGAAATATCTGGGCGAGCGGGTTTTCAAACACGACGATCTGGCTTCCGAAGTCGGCTATTATCCGGTCGCGGCGACCCCGGCTGGCCAGCGCATCTGTCCGGCAGCCTTTCCCGATGTCGTTTACCAGTGGCACAAGGAGGGGTTCGACCTGCCGCGCGGTTCTACCTTGTTGGTGAAGGGCTGCGACCTGTTTCCCAATCAGGCTTTTCAATACGGCAGCGCCACAGCGATCCAGTTTCATCCGGAAGTAACCTACGCCATGATCTGGCGCTGGACGACGCGTGGGCACGACCGGATGCGGGCCCGCAATGCGCGCGACCGGCACGAACACGTCGAAGGCTGGTTTCGCTACGATCCTGCAATATCGCGCTGGATTTCCGGATTTCTGGAAAGCTGGATCGACGGTGGCGTTGCGAAAGAAGCGTCGATCTGCGGGCTGCAGGAGGCGGGAAATACCATGAATGGTGGAACGCCATTGCCGGAGGCAGGGCGCCACCGTGCCCGCCGGTAGCCGCGCAGAATCAGTCTGCCAGAACCAGCGCCCAATGCACCTTGTACTTCGTGCCGGGTACAAAAGCTGTCGCAATTCCCATCCGGCGCACGCGCGGGTTCAGCATGTTGGCGTTGTGCGGCGTCGACTGGCGCCAGCCGGAGAAGGCTTCGGGCAGCGTATGATAGCCGGATGACACATTCTGCACGGCTGTCCGGTAGGTCACTCTCTCCGACGACAGCATGCGTTTGAGCCCGGACCTTACATCGCCGCCGGCGCCGCCATTGGCCGCCATTGCGCGCGCTTGCCGTTCGGCGATGCGCTGCAAGGCCGGGTCGAGGCGCAACAATGGCAGGCCCTTGTTGTGCCGGTAGATCGAGATCATGTCACGCGCAGCGGCGGGATCGACGCGGGCTCCGGGAGTCGCGAGCGACGCATACAGATCAGGGGCCGCGCGCGGCCGTGGCGCTTCGCTTTCCGTACATCCTGCCATGGCAAGCCCGGCCAGAGCGGCGGCGGAACACAGGATCGAGGGCATCGGCAATTCCATCGGGGGTCCGCAGATCGAAGAATGGCAGCGGCTGGATCAGCACCGCGATTGCGGCGCAAGTCAGGCCTGTTTCGGCGAATCGCTTGCGCCAGTGCCGTTCTGTTTAAACATTTTTACCAGTTTCTCGAAGTCCCGGATGTTGATGTCCCGTTGCGGGAAGGGAATTTCGATGCCCGCTTCTTTCAGCTGCCGGAAAATCTCAAATCGCATATGGCTGCGTACGCCCAGCGACTTGTCGACGTTGGCGATGTGGAAGCGCAGCTCGAAATCGAGCGAGGAATCGCCGAAGCCCGCGAAGTATACGGACGGTTCGGGATCGTCCAGCACCAGATCGTGCGTTCTCGCGCAACGCAGCAGAATGGTGCGCACCTGTTCCGGATCCGCATCGTAGCTGACGCCGACGGGCACAATGACCCGGCCGGTCGTGTTGTACGAAACCCAGTTCTTGACGACGCCGGAAATCAGGTTCGAGTTCGGAACGATGACTGTCTGCTTGTCGAAGGTTTCGATTTCCGTCGAGCGCACGTTGATGCGGCGGACGTGTCCTTCATCGCTGCCGATCACCACCCAGTCACCGACCTTGATGCTGCGCTCCCACAAAAGGATCAGGCCAGAGACGAAGTTGCTGACAATGGATTGCAGACCGAAGCCGATACCCAGAGACAGCGCCCCGGCAACAAAGGCCAGCTTCTCGAAATTCAGGCCGAGATAACCGAGCGCCAGCGACAGGGCTGCGATAACGCCAATGTAGCCGGCGCTGGTGGCGATGGAATTTTGCAGGCCGGAATCCATGCCGGTCGCGGGCAAATACTGCTGCTCAAGCCATCGCTGGAACGCACGCGCGATAAGGAAGCCGCCGGCCAGCAAGGCGAGGGCAATGCTCAACGTGGCCAGCGAAATTCTCACGCCGCCGATTGTGAAGCCGAAAAAGACTGCCTGCGCAGTGTCCAGCACGGAAACAGTCTCGACACCGAAAGGTGCGAGGATCACGATGGCTGCCGCAAAATAAACGATCAGCTTTGCAATTCCGCTGAGCAGGATCTGGCTTTGTCCGAGGGCTCCGGCGCGTACTCCAAAGGTCGACATCGCCATCTTGCCGGGCATCGACTCAGGCTTCAGGGCGTGGGCGAAGCCCGTTTCCGTCAGCCGGACCAGCATGAAGGCGCTTGTGAAGACGAATACGATCCAGACCAGTTGCGTCACGATGAAATTGGCGAGGTTGAAATAACCGAAAAGATCGGCGGCGATCATTGCGATGACAGAAAGCCACACCAGCAGGCGCCAAAGACCAAGATAGCCCGATTGCTCTTCCACAACGGGGCCGAGCTCCGAGTCCAGTTGCGCTTCAACTCTTGCCGTGCCGTAAAGAGTACGGACGATCGTCACAGCCACCGCCAGTGTGCCGACCGCCAGAACTGCCTGTGACAGATCCAGGGATGCATAGGTAATCGTCAAAAGAATATCCACGACACGCATCAGTGCGACTATGCATACGACGCGCAGAGCGAGCCGTGACAGGCGTTGTGCGCGGACCGAGTCGATATCGATCAACCGCCATCCAGCTTTCGAGGGCGCGAGAACGCCGCGTGCGATGCCCACCGTCAGGGCGATATTCCGGACCGATTGCTGCAGGATTTCGACCAGCGGCGCAATGCGCGGCGTTATGAGATCAAAATATTTCAGCCCGGCAATCAGGGCTATCATGGCGATCGACGGTACAGCGAAGATAACGATCGAGACCCAGATGGCATTGCGCGCCTTCTGGAACGGTGTGGCGCGTTCGGGCGCGTTGTGACGCCGCAGGAAGCCGCGCAGCGCGAACCAGCCTGCAAAACTCAAGGCAAGCAGGCCGGCGAGGAAAACGGCAAATTCGCTCCATCTGCCATTCAGTTTGCCGCCTGCGAAACTGGCCCATGTCGATAGCAAACTGACGATGGAATTTACTGAACTGGGCGCCTCGCGCACCACATCCAACCAGAACAGCGGATTCAGAATGCTGCGCGAATTCTTGAACAAGGTTCGTTGCAGGAGGCCTCTGCGGCGGTTGGTGATTTCGCTTGCGAGTTGATCCACGCGTACGCGGGCGACCTTCGCGCGCTTGTCGAGCGCATCCACGGCATCGAAGGCTTTCTTCAATTCGACGCGCTGTGCGGCGACTTCGGCGCTTTCCGGCGGCTCATCTTTCTTGGGTTCGTCCCCGAGCTGATCGAGGCGCGATTTCGCTGCCGCTGCTTCCTTGGACAGGATGTCGAGGATGTCCTGAATTTCAAGCAGAACAGGGTTCAGCTTCTGCCGCATCTGTTGCAGGCGGGGGTCGGACAGGTCCTTCTGCTTCAGCGTGTTCGCCGTTTCGTCCAGAGCGCCTTCGACAATGCGCAAGCGTTCGGGAATGGCAGGTTTGACTGCCGCGGGGACGTCCTGCGCGGCGCTGGCGCCCGCCGGCGACGGTTGCGCGAAGGCCGGAAGGGCGGCGAAAAAAGAAAATAGCGTGAAGCAAACGATACGCGCCAGAGCAACGGAGCGCCGCGGGGATGCGGAAGCGGACAGATTCAAAGCGGATTCCCGGTCTTTCGGCCCTAGAAGGTCGTCAGGTTTTCTTGGCCGGTGACCCGTTTTCGAGGCGTGCGGCCGGCGTGTCCTCGTAAGTATGTGTCACCCCGCGCCAATCCGCCACCCTGAAGGTTGGGCCTGTGTTCCCGTCGCGGATTGCGGCGGCGACCGGGGACTTTCCATAACCGCCAGGAATATCAATAACATACTGAGGTTGAGCCAGGCCCGACAGACGTCCGCGCAATTTCCCGAAAATGGCCTTGCCCTCTTCGAGCGGCAAGCGGAAGTGCGAGGTTCCGGGCGCGAGGTCGGGATGATGCAGGTAATAGGGTTTGATGCGGCATTCGACGAAGGCGCGCATCAGGGCCGCAAGAACCTCCGGGTCGTCGTTGACGCCGCGCAGCAGCACGCTTTGGCTCACCATCGGTATGCCGGCCTCGACGATGCGCGCGCAGGCGGCGCGCGCATCTGCAAACAATTCGCGCGGATGGTTGGCGTGCAAGGCAACGAATACCGCTTTCCCGCAGCTTTTGATGGCGGCGATCATCGCGGCGTCCACGCGAGCGGGTTCTGCCACAGGCACGCGGGTATGGATGCGGATAGTCCTGACATGCGGAATGGCCGCCAGCCGGGCCATAAGGGCTTCGATGCGGCGGGGCGACAGCGCAAGGGGGTCGCCGCCGGTCAGGATCACTTCCCAGATCGCCGGGTTCGAGGCGATGTAGGCGCAGGCGGCGTCGACTTCCGCGCCGTCCAGGATCTGACCTTCGCCGGGACCGACACTTTCCCGGCGGAAACAAAAGCGGCAATAGACCGGACAGACTTTCAGCGCTTTCAGGAGCACGCGGTCGGGGTAGCGGTGGACGATGCCGGGAACGGGAGAATGCGCCTCGTCGCCAATGGGATCCGCCAGTTCCTGCGGCAATGTCATGAGTTCACGCGCGTCGGGCACGAATTGCAGACGGATAGGATCGTCCGGGTCGTCCGGGTCGATCAGTTCCGCCAGAGCTGGACTGATCGATACGGCATAGCGTCTGGCGACGTTTTCCAGTTCCGCCGGATCGGACGCGCCGATCAAGCCCGCGCCGCTCAACGCACCGATGCTGCGCAGATATGGCCCCTGCGGCTTTGTTTTTTCCGGCTTGGCGTCATGTGCGGTCATGCCAAGGGTCTACTCCGCCGGGCCGTCAGCGGGCAACCGGCGTCCACATGACATGTTCGATGGAGGGCGCGCCGGTTGCCAGAGCAATCAGCCGGTCCGCGCCGAGCGCAATTCCGCTGGCAGGCGGCATGTGCGGCAGGGCGGCAAGAAAATCTTCGTCCAGCGGATAGGCTTCGCCGTAGAGGCGCGCACGCTCCGCCATTTCCGCTTCGAAGCGGCGGCGCTGTTCGTCCGGATCGGTCAGTTCGCCGAATGCGTTGGCGAGTTCGACGCCGCAGGCATAAAGCTCGAACCGTTCGGCGAAGCGCGCGTCGTCCGGGCATAATTGCGCCAGCGCCGCCTCGCAGGCGGGATAGCGGTCCAGCACCGTCAGGCGGCCATGGCCGAGATGCGGCTCGATCCTTTCGCTGACGATCTTGCTGAAAATGTCGCTCCACGCATCGTCCGCGGTGACGCGCAGACCCGCGGCAAGCGCCGCCCCGGCGAAGGCCGCGCGGCCGCCGTCGAGCGCTGCTTCGAGGTCAATCCCGGCGTACCGCGCGAAAGCGTCCAATACGGATAGCCGCTCCGGCGGGAGAAATGGATCGCAGGAAGCGCCGCGCCAGGTCAATTGCGCGGCTCCGGCGGCCTGCGCCGCAATCTTCGCCAAAGCCTCGCAATCTGCGATGAGCGAATCGTAGGGCGCGCCGGTGCGGTACCATTCGAGCATTGTGAATTCCGGCTGGTGCAATCGCCCGCGCTCGCCGTTGCGGAAGACGTGGCTGAGGGAAAATATCTTCGTTTCTCCTGCGGCCAGAAGCTTTTTGCAGGCAAATTCCGGCGAGGAATGGAGGTAAAACGGGCGTTTCTCGCCGGACGGGAAATATTCTTCCGTCGCAAAACCAGCGATATGCGCTTCGTTACCGGGCGAGACCTGAAGCGCTGCAGTGTCGACTTCGAGAAAATCCAGCCCCTCGAACCAGCGCCGCCAGCTTGCGAATGTGCGCGTCCGGGCGATCAGAAAAGGCCGCCGGTCGGCATGGACGCTCCGGTCCCAAAACGGAGAAGCTGTCGGCTCGTGTTGCTTTTCGGTCATGCTGGCCTGCTTCCGGCGGCTCGGTTTTGCACTTTGCTGCTATCGCACAGGCGGTTCAGCCGATTGCCGGCAGTTTGCATACGGCGCGCTTGGGCGTATATGCAGCCATCGTAATTTTGCGCCGCCGGCGTCATATCGAGGATCAGACCGTTGAGAGTCATCGCCAGTTCCATCCGCAAGGGCAATATCATCGAACACACGGACGGTCAGCTCTACGCCGTATTGTCGGCCGAAAGCTTCCACCCGGGCAAGGGCACGCCGACGACGCAGATCGACATGCGGCGCATTTCCGACGGCGTGAAAATTTCCGAGCGCTACAAGACGACCGAGCAGCTCGAGCGCGCCCATGTCGAGGATCGCGACTTCGACTATCTCTACAATGATGGCGAAGGCTATCATTTCATGAACACGGAGAATTACGAGCAGGTCGCCGTGTCTCCGGACCTGATCGGCGATCAGGCCGCCTATCTGCAGGAAGGCATGAAGGTCATCATGGCGATCTTCAACGAATCGCCTGTTTCGATCCAGCTTCCGGCGCGCGTGACGCTGGAAGTCGTCGAGACCGAGCCGGTGGTCAAAGGCCAGACGGCGTCGTCGTCCTACAAGCCCGCCATCCTGTCGAACGGCGCACGCACGATGGTGCCGCCGCACATCCAGACCGGAACGCGCGTGGTTATCCAGACCGAGGACGGTTCGTACGTCGAGCGCGCCAAGGACTGAGCCGGAGGCTTCAGGCCGCTATCCTTGCAAGTTCCCCGCACGCTTCCTCAACATGCGCTGCGAGTCTTGCGATAGCGTCGCGCTCCGGCATCTGCTTGTCCATGCGCGTCAGGCGTTCCAGTTCCGCGCTGGCTTCGGCAACGCGGCGCGCTCCGGCGTTGTAGCTCATGGACTTGAGCGCATGAGCCGCCTTGCCGATGGCTTCGGGGTCTGCCGCCTCGAAAGCAGCCTTGATGTCATTCAATGCGGCGGGCGCGTGGTCGCGGTAGAGGCCGGTGACCCGCTGCACGAAATCCGGGCGTCCTGCGGCGGCCATTTCCCGCAGTTGCGCGATGAGCGCCGGGTCGATCGCGACGTCCTCTTCTGCCGGCGGCGGTCCTGCTGCGGATTTTTGCGCGGAACCCAGCGCACGGTCCGGCGCATCGCCGAAGACGCCGCGCAGGGCATCGGCCATCGAGGCGATGGTGAACGGCTTGTGCAGCACACCATCCATGCCGGCTTCCTGCCAGGCGTTGGCCGCGGCGCCGACGACATGGGCGGTAAGAGCGAGGATGGGTGTGCGATCCTTGCCCGATGCTGTCTCCGCGGCGCGAATCTTCCGCGCCGAATCGAAGCCGTCGAGCACGGGCATGCTGCCGTCCATCAGGATGAGATCATAACGGCTGGCGGCAACAGCCTCGAAGGCTTGCAGGCCGTCTTCCACCATGTCGGGGACGATGCCGAAGCGGCTCAAAGCCTCGGCGGCGACCTCGCGATTGACCGGACTGTCGTCGGCAACCAGTACACGCTTGCCCGAAAAATCCGGTAGCTGCTGGCTTGCGGCGGAGGACTGACGCTTGTGCTCAAGCGGCCTGCCGTCGCGTATCGCCTCGATCGCTGCCGCCACGTCGGCGCGCGAGAGCGGCAGTTCGAAATAGCTGTCGGCGAGATTGGCGGCCAATGCGTGGTCGAGTCCGGATTCGCCGAGACTTGCAATGGCGATGACGCGCGTGCCGACGCCGCCGGGCCGTTCGCCCAGGGCGGTCAATGCCTTGAGATCGGCGACAACAAGCCGGGGTTTGGCTGTGGCGGGTATGACGCCGGTATCTGCAATTGTGATGGAGAAGTTTCCGGACTGGAGATAGTGGATGAGGGCGCGCCTGCTCGCCTCGCCGCCGACCAGAAGGATGGCCGCTGCCGACTCCTCAAGCGAAGGCCAAGTCCTGCGTCGCAGCGCACGCTTGCCTTGCGTCGGCTCCTTCTGCGCCACGGGAACGGGAACCGCAGGCAGGCTGAAAAAGAAATGCGATCCTTCGCCCAGGCGGCTTGCAACTTCGATTTCGCCGCCCATCGCTTCGACCAGCCGCCGGGCGATCGACAGGCCGAGACCGGTGCCGCCGAACTTTCGCGCCGTCGTGCTGTCGGCCTGGGAAAAGGCCCCGAAAACGCTGGCGAGCTTGTCTTCCGCAATGCCGATGCCGGTGTCGCTGACGCGAAATTCGACGCGGCCCATATCCTGCGCGCTCCGCGTCACATGCAGCCGTACATGGCCGCTTTCGGTAAACTTCAAGGCGTTGTTGACGAGGTTGCTCAGCACCTGATTGAGGCGCACCGGATCGGCGAGAATTTCGACAGGCGCATCGGTATCGACCTGCGCGGCAAGATCGAGCCCTTTCGATTGCGCCCGCTCCGCAAACAGGCTGACCACCGTCTCGGCGCAGGCGGCAGGATCGACCGCCAGCGTTTCGACATCCAGCTTGCCTGCTTCGATCTTCGAAAAATCAAGAATGTCATTGATGATCGCAACAAGACTTTGGCCCGACCGGGCGATCACTTCGGCATAGCGTCGCGAGCGCGGGGGCAGATCGCCGGCGGCGAGAAGTTCGGCCATCACCAGAATGCCGTTCATCGGTGTCCGGATTTCGTGGCTCATGGTGGCGAGAAAATCGGACTTGGCGCTGTTTGCGGATTCGGCCTGTTCCTTGGCGGTCCTGTAATCGCGCGTACGGTCCGCCACTTCGGCTTCCAGGCGTTCCCGGTGCTTTGCCAGTTTGGCGTCGCGCTCGCGAATGTCGCCGATCATGCGATTGAAGCCGCGGACCAGAACGCCGACTTCGTCGCGGCTCTTGCTCTCCAGCGCTACGGCATAATCCTGCCGTGCGCCGAAGCTCTCCATTGCCGCCGTCAGCGCGGTCAGCGGCCGGGTGATGGAGGCCTGCATGCGCAGCGCCAGGCCGAGAGCCAGCACGAGCGCTGCGAACGCGCCGTACAGGGTTGTCGACAGCGCTGCCAGCAAGCGCGCCGGCAGATCGCGGGTGTCGGTTATGAGCCGCAATTGTCCGACCGGCCGGCCGTTCTCGGTGACCGGAACGGTCAGCGCCACCGATTGGCTGCGTAGCAGCGCCAGTAGCGGGATCGTCGGGTCCGACGCGTTGAACTTCAGGTCACGGTCGAGGCGCTCGGTCGCTCCCATGTCGGCAAGCAACCGCCCGGACGATGTTTCGACGCCGGCGTAGACGAGGCCGGGTATGCGGCCGATTGCGCGGAGCGACTGGCGCGCGGCCGCTGCGTCGGAGGCCGCTACCGCCTTGCCGGCCGTTGCCGACAGCACCTGCGCTGCCGCAATCATCGTCTCGCGTTTGTTCGCGGCATAAAGTTGCGCCTGCTGATAGACCAGAACGCCGCCGATAATGATCTGGGCGCAGGCGATGGCCGCCGCGACCAGAAGCACGATCTTTTTTCGGATGCTCCAGAAACTCTTCTTTTCCACGATTCGCCCCGGCGGATTCGACAGGGCACCTCAGCACAGAGAAATAAGCTTTCTGTTAACCAAGAACGTCAATGGCAGGTTAGCGCCTGCCGTTTAGGCTGCGGTCAGGCGGAGTTATAGTTTCATGTACGGATCTTTGTGATGTCAGCCGCGTTCAACCATGTGCTGAACACCAATCTGCGCATTCTGGTCGTCGACGACGACCCAATCCAGCGCGAGTTTGCGAGCGTGTACATTTCCACGCCGACTGCCGAGGTGGTAACCGCACCCTCCGGCAAGGAAGGGTTTCAGGCGTTGAAACGCGAGGCGTTCGACATCGTTCTGGTCGATTTCGACATGCCGGGCATGAACGGTCTGGAATTTATCGAAAGCCTGCGCTCCGATTCGAGGCTTGCATCGCTCCCTGTCATCATGGTTACGGGCCATGAAGATATTGCCACGATAGACGCAGCCTTCCGGGCGGGCGCTACGTCGTTTGTCACCAAGCCGGTCAACTGGCGGCTCTTAAGCTATCAGATCAAATATGTGCTGCGGGACCGTTTACCGGCGCTGGCGGCGTGAGCCGGAATCCCCAACGATAAGAATTAAAGAAAATTAATTCGTAAAATCATCCGATTAAGTCATTCGTGAACCCTGTCCGGAAACCGAACGTTATCATTTCGCGCGCATGTTTTTCTCGGAATAGGAGATTTTACATGGCGCAGTTGTTCGCCAGGTGTCGCCGCGCCCTGCGCGGCTTTCGCGACGACAGGGCTGGCAATACCGGAATGATATTCGCCTTTGCCGCGCCGATGCTGATCGGCGGCGCCATGATGTCCATCGAGATGTCGCAGGTGGCCAAGGGCCAGTCGAAGCTGCAAGGCATCGCCGACAGCGCGGCCATCGCCGCGGCCCGCGAATTGCGATTGGGCAACACCACCAAGGATACGGTGCTCAGCGTTGCGCAATCCGTAGTCGAGGCAAGGGCTTCATCGATCGGAACGCCGGTGGTTTTCGCCGGCGACGTTCCCAGCGACAAGAAATGGGTCAGCGTCGAGCTTTCGGCAGAAACCACGCCAAGCCTGGCCGGTGTTTTCGGACTGACGCCGACAAAGGTTTCAGCACAGGCCAAGGCGATAGTCATGGGCGGCGCGCCGGTGTGCGGCGTGACGCTCAAGGACAAGAAGAACATGGCGTTGAATCTGGATAAGAACGCCAGGCTCGAAGCGCGCAATTGCGCTGTATATGTCAACAGCGACGGGCCGAACGCTCTGAAATCGAAAGACAGCGCCACTATGACGTCGGCTATGACCTGCATAGTTGGTGGCAAGGATGGATTACCGGGAAGCTTCACGCCTGAGCCGACCACCGGCTGTCCGGTCTTCCCCGATCCGCTAGCCAGCCGGCCGCCGCCAAGTTTCGGAGCGTGCGACCCTGCAAAGACCAAACTCGTGATCTCGGGAGAGGTGACCAGCATAACCCCGGGCGTTTATTGTGGCGGTCTGACGATTACAAAAAACTCCGATGTAACCGCGATGGCCGGCATTTACATCATAGCCGACGGAGAGCTGCGCGTTGACGGTGCGTCTTCTCTGAAGGGAACGGATGTCGGATTCTTCTTTACCGGCGACAAGGCGTCGCTGGATTTCCGCAAGGATTCGGTGATCTCGTTGGCGGCCCCGAAAGCGGGATCAATGGCCGGATTGTTGTTCTATCAGGACCGAAACGCGAAAGATGGCGCGAAATTCGAAATTTCAAGCGACGAGGCGACCAATCTTCTTGGCACCATTTATCTGCCCAAGGGGCGCTTCTATTCCGAAGGCGAAAAGCCGATCGCGCAGAGTTCTGCATACACCATTCTGATTGCCGGAGAGATAAATCTCTCCGCCGGGCCGACAATGGTGCTGAATTCGAATTATGCCCTGTCCGATGTTCCCGTCCCCGACGGTGTCGGCAATCTGTCCGGCAAGGTCGCGCTCGACCGCTGATCCGCCCGCGCGCTGAACGCGAAAACGCCGCCCGGAGGACTTCGGGGCGGCGTTTTGCTTCAAGTGGAAATTGTACTTACAGCCAGGGATGACTGGCCTTCGTCTTCGTCTCGTACGAGCCGATGCTCTTGTTCTTTTCCATCGTCAGGCCGATGTCGTCGAGGCCATTGAGCAGGCAATGCTTGCGGAACGGGTCGATCTCGAACTTGACGACGCCGCCGTCCGGGCCGGTGATTTCCTGCTTTTCCAGATCGACGGTGAGCGTGGCGTTGGCGCCGCGGCTGGCATCGTCCATCAGCTTGTCGAGATCCTCTTTCGAGACCTTGGCCGGCAGGACGCCGTTCTGGAAGCAGTTGTTGTAGAAAATGTCGGCGAAGCTGGTCGAGATGACGCAGGTGATACCGAAATCCTGCAGCGCCCAGGGTGCATGTTCGCGCGAAGAGCCGCAGCCGAAGTTATCCCCGGCAACGACGATTTTGGCGTTGCGGTAGGCCGGCTTGTTGAGGATGAAATCCGGGTTCTCCGAACCGTCTTCCTTGTAGCGCATTTCCGAAAACAGGCCTTTGCCGAGACCGTGGCGGGTGATGGTTTTCAGATACTGCTTCGGGATGATCATGTCCGTGTCGATATTGACGATGTCGAGCGGCGCGGCGACCCCGGTCAGTGTGGTGAACTTGTCCATTTTCGGCCCTGTCGGTTGATGCAAATTGCAGGCTGGGCGTCTTCTACACGATTGCCGGGCCGATTGTCAGCCGCTCTCGCGCATGGCGAACGATTTTCGTTCGTCAGCCAGATCAGGCCGACTTCAGGCGCTCGGCGAGGGAATCGAAGGCTTCCGTCAGTTTTTCCGAGCGGGTCTGAAGGTTCCGGACCGTGCCGGACAGCGATTCCGCATGGCGGGCGCTGTCGACGCTGGAATCCATCAGCAGGGCGAGGCTGTCCTGCATGCTCGCCATATTGGACGCGACGCGTTCGACCTGGGTCCGGAATTCCGCCACGGCCTCGCGCTGGCGGGAGACGTTGTGCGAGGCTTCCCCGGCGTTCTTCGCCAATTCGGCGACAAGGCCTGTGACGCCGCCGATGCGGTCCGTCGCGCCGGCGGCTGCTTCCTGCACCCTGGCCAGGATGGTGCGGATTTCCGTTGTTGCCCGTTCCGTACGGCCCGCGAGCGCCTTGACTTCCGTCGCGACGACGGCGAAGCCGCGTCCCGCCTCGCCCGCGCGGGCGGATTCGATTGTCGCATTCAGCGCCAGAAGGTTGGTTTGCGCCGCGATGGCTCCAATCAATCCGGTGATGTTGTCGATGTCATGCAGCGCGCCGGCAAGATCCTGAACGGCGTCACCGGACATCCGGGAACTTTCGGCAGCGGCGCTGGCGGCCTCCGCTTCACGGGTTACCTGCCGGAATATTTCGTTGGTCGTTTTGTCCAGCGCGGCAATGGATTGCGTGCTTTGCGCGATAGCGCTGGCGGTTCCCGCGATGGAGGCGGCTATCGCATCGGAGCGTTCCGCAGTGCGGGCGGTCGCCTGTTCGAAGTCGCCGGATGCTTCCGCCACTTTGCTTGTCACGTTACCGACCGACCCGACGATCTTGACGATGCTGCTGCGGAATACGTTCAACTCGGCGGCGATCGATGCGCTCCGCCCGGTCAGCGCGATACGCTCGAGCTGCAATTGCAGATGCAAAGCGACGGCGACGTCGAACGAAAACAGCGATCCCATCGCCATGCCACATTTGGCGAATTCGAAGGGCCGCCACAACATGCGCCGCGCGCCGCGCTTGAGGATCGCGCGCATGACAACGGCGCCGATGGACAGGAACAGCCGGGAATCCTTGCCGCATGCTGCGAAGGCATCGAGTGTCTTGTGATAGCTGAGTTCGAGATCTTCGTCGAACCGCGCCTTGAGCAACAGCCTCGTGTGTTCTGCCATTTGCGCGATCAGCCCGTCGCGCGCCGCGAGAGCGGCGTCGGGATTTTCCTCCAGCATCATGGCGACGTCGAAAGCACCGGCGATGATGGCGTCGAGCTCTCTGTCCACAATCGCGCCCATGCGGACAATCCGTGCATGCACGCGTGGCTTGTCGATACTGTAGTATCTCAGCCGGCTGGCGATCTCATCGCGAAGCGAGAAGTGGGTCATGGGCAATCGAGGCGTTGGCACTGAAATAAGGAACGTCCAACCCTCGTTCAAAAGTCTTAGGTAACGGTTAATCAATTATTTCAGGGCTCATTAACGCCTTGAAATGCAGCGAGGCATTTGGCTGCCGACGCTGTATTTGCCGCTCCGAACGCCAAAAACCGCCTGTCCTTCATGGACAGGCGGCTGGAAAGTCCACCGGGAAACCCGGGCAGATCAGGCCGCTTCGGCCTGCTTTTTGGAGATTTCGCGCTTCAGCGACAAGGCGTTCGACGACAGCTCCGTGTCGCGCGCCTTGAGCAGGAATGCATCGAGACCGCCGCGATGTTCGACCGAACGAAGGGCCGAGGCGGAAATGCGCAGCCGCACCGAACGCTGCAGTGCATCGGAAATCAGCGTGACGTTGCACAGGTTCGGCAAGAAACGCGTACGCGTCTTGCGGTTCGAGTGGCTGACGAGATTGCCGCTCTGGACGGCCTTGCCGGTCAGTTCGCACTTGCGGGACATACTATATCCTTTCCACGTGTCTCTGCGGGCCGGCTGGCCGTGAAGGGTCTTGCGGGACCCAGTGTCGTACGGTTCGCCGGGCGCTTGCCGCATGCAAAATGACAAAGGGACGATAGCGAGACGGAAAAATCCTAGCTTCGCCTGCGCCCTGCATTCCTGCATGCCGCTGAATGGGATCGCGGGTGTATATGGACAAGGGGGACCGCCGTCAAGCAAATAGGGCATGCAGGCGGGTCCGAAAACGATGCGCGTGCGTGGCAAAGCCGTTCGCGGTATTCATCCGGGGTAAATCTCGACCATGATTAGGACGGATTTAACCTTTAGCAAACGTTAATCGCGTAAATTCCAGCGGTTCGCAAATCAAGCCGGATGCCGTCCATGCTTTCAGTTTTTCCAAGTTCGTTTGTACCGTGCCGTGTTGTGCTGGGCGCAAAAGCCGGCGTATTCGCCGCAGTCCTGGCCGGTTTCGCCGTCTCCGGATCTGTGGCGCACGCCCAGGCGGAAGGTTTGGTTGCGCGCTATTCGGTCAATCTCATGGGGTTCTCCCTCGGTGACGCCACTCTGACCGGCAAGTTCGGACCCGACGCGTATAGTGTTCAGGCCTATGCGAAACTGAGCGGCCTCGCACAGGCTGTTACCGGCGCAAAAGGCGCTGCCCGTTCCAGCGGCGGCATACGCAACGGCAAGCTGGCGCCGAGCGGATATGCAACAACTTCTTCCAATTCGCGCGAGACGCGCACCGTTCGCATGGGCATGGCGGCCGGAAATGTACGTGCGGTCCACATCAGCCCGCCGATCCCCGACCGTCCGGGCCGCGTGCCGCTCAATGCCTCGCATCAGCGCAACATCATCGATCCGCTCAGCGCGCTGGTTTTTCCCGCCGCCGCCAATGCGGCGCTCGACGGCCAGTCGGCCTGCAACCGCCGCCTTCCCGTATTCGACGGTTACACCCGTTTCGACGTGACGCTGCGTTACGCCGGGACGCGCATGGTCAACGCCAAGGGATATCGCGGGCAGGTGTTCGTATGCAAAGCCCGGTATACGCCAATCGCCGGCCACAGGCCCGACCGCCAGGCCACGAAATTCATGGTCAGCAACAACAAGATGGAAGTATGGCTGGCGCCGATGCAGAAGGCGCACGCATTTGCCCCGTTCAGGATCGCCGTGAACACGATGGCCGGGATGCTCGAGATCAAGGCCCGCAGCTTCGTGATGGCGGGCGAAGCGCCGACGGCCACCGTTACGCGCTGACGCTTTCGCAAGAAAATCCCCGGGAATTTCGCGCCGGTCTGCACTGCAGGCCGGCGTTTTGCATTCGTCATCCCGAACCGTGCGGCAGGCGCGAGGTCGCGACGGACTGTCGCCAGCCATGGGCCCCGAGGTCCAAGGCGTCCGCGCTGTAGCGATTTCGGGCACAAGGTTAACGCCGGTCTTCGGCAGGTTCAGGGCGACGATCCGGTTCCACGCGGCTTTTGTATGCAGCGGGCCGGGCCAACACCATTTGTAGCGTGAACGGAGCCGGTACATCGTGCGGTCAGCGATTCGTGCCGCGTTCGTTCCCCGTCCGTGCGAAGTGTTAACGGGCCGCGGCTGCATCCATGTTTCGGTCCTTCGGGACGTCAGATACATGGTTCCGCACTGCGATTCATGCGTTGACAAAAGTCCCGTTCGGAGTCCGTCCGGCGCGGCGAAAATTGCTCCTCCGATTCCGCGTCAAAATCGCTATTTACACAAAATATGGGGTCTTTCCGGACCTGAGTATGGCATATGTTGTGAGAACAAACTGGCACTCGCCGGGAGTCAGCGATTCGGGCTCGTTTCGTTCCCGACTCGTTCGACTCGTGAAGTTTTGCGGGTATTTGCAGAACGATGCGTGTGGCTGGAGCGTTGCCGGGTACAAGATGTTGTGCCTGTCCGTGGGTTCAGACCGGCTGGCTGTCGCACTGCGGGACAGGAGGTCCGGCTGCATTAACCATAACCGCTGCCGCAAGTGATTCGTCGCAGAAATAATTGGCCAGCGGAAAAATATCGACGGTCGGCAGGGAGATTTTCCGGACTGGCGAGAGAATATTCCTCGAAACGGGCCCAAAAACAGGAACGAAACGGCATTTTCGAAATGTCGGTGATTCGGACGCGATTCGTTCGCGTGCTGTTCGAAACGTCAACGAAATCGGGGACGCCAAGCCGGTTCGGGGTGCAGATATGCAAGCCCCCCACTATATAGTGTTGCTGTATTTGCCTTGTCTCGCAATCGTAGCATGCTTCTGTTTCGAGACGACACAGGGTTCCGCACCCGCGTTAACCATGCAAGCGGGCCGTCGCCAGCCTGTTGACGGAAATCCTGCGCGGCTTGCTTCTCCGCGTCCGGGCGCGATACTTCCCGGGCATTGTGACTAGCTGTCCAGCCGGAGCGGCTGTTGGAGTTTGACCGGGGCGCAGGCCGAAATGGCGCGAAGCCTTTCTGCCCATGCGCATCCAAACGGGATCGTTGCCGCAGCCGATGAATTTGCAAACGCCATCCCGCCACATGCTGCCTGCCGCGCAACGCGCCAGGCGAGTCTCGGCTGTGCTTGGTCCCACCAATACCGGCAAGACCCATCTGGCTATCGAGAGGATGCTCGGCCATTCCAGCGGCATCATAGGTCTGCCTCTGCGGCTGCTGGCACGCGAAGTTTACAACCGCGTTGTCGAAAAAGCGGGCGCGGAGAGCGTGGCGCTGATTACCGGCGAGGAGAAGATCAAGCCGCCGCGACCGAAATACTGGATCGCGACAGTCGAGGCGATGCCGCGCGATCTGGATGTCGCCTTTGTCGCCATCGACGAAATCCAGCTCGCGGCGGATCTCGACCGCGGACACACGTTCACAGACAGACTGCTGAACCGGCGCGGCATAGAGGAGACGCTGATCATCGGCGCGGAAACCATGCGTCCGGTCATCGAGCGCCTCATGCCCGGCGTACGCGTAGTGACCCGGCCACGCCTGTCGCATCTGGCTTTCGCCGGAGAGCGGAAATTGTCTCGGCTGCCGCGGCGTTCGGCGATCGTCGCCTTTTCCGCGGAAGAGGTTTACGCGATCGCCGAACTGATCCGGCGTCAACGCGGCGGCGCAGCGGTCGTTCTGGGTGCATTGAGCCCGCGCACGCGCAATGCCCAGGTCGAAATGTATCAGAATGGCGATGTCGACTACATCGTCGCCACCGACGCGGTCGGCATGGGGCTCAATCTCGACGTCGATCACGTCGCCTTTGCCGGCGACAAGAAGTTCGACGGCTGGCAATACCGCAGGCTGAACCCGGCCGAACTGGGCCAGATTGCCGGACGGGCCGGCCGCCACATCCGGGACGGAACTTTCGGGACCACCGGCCGCTGCGCGGCTTTCGAAGCGGAACTGGCCGAAGCCATAGAGAACCATCGCTTCGACGCCGTGCCGATCCTGCAATGGCGCAACAGCGACCTCGATTTTTCCTCGATCGCCGGCCTGCAGCATTCGCTGGAGCGGGAGCCGGGCGAGCCCGGCCTGACGCGGGCGCCGCTCGCCGAAGACGTTATGGTTCTGGATATTCTCGCTCGCGCCGAGGACGTGCAGCGTCAGGCGAAGACCCGCGCCGATATCGGCCGGTTATGGGATGCGTGCCAGGTGCCCGATTACCGCAAGCTCTCGCCATCGGCCCATGCGGAACTTGTGCATACGCTGTTCAGTCATATTGTGCGCGCCGGGCGGATTCCGGACCAATGGTTCCAGACCCAACTGGCGATGTTCGATCGTACCGATGGCGACATCGACGTGCTGTCGGCGCGCATTGCGCAGGTGCGCACATTCAATTACATCGCCAACAGGCCGGATTGGCTTGGCGATCCGGAGCATTGGCAGAACGTTACGCGTCAGGTAGAGGACAGTCTGTCCGACGCCTTGCACGAGCGTCTGGCGCACAGGTTCGTGGACCGCCGCACCAGCGTACTGATGCGGCGGCTTAGAGAGAATGCGATGCTGGAATCGGAAATTACGGCGACTGGCGACGTGATGGTCGAGGGCCAGCATGTTGGCGTTCTGCAAGGATTTCGCTTCACTGCGGACCCGCAGGCCGAAGGCGAGGCGCAGAAGACGATCAATGCAGCAGCGCAAAAAGTGCTGGCGGCGGAAATCGAAAACCGCGCCAATCGCTTCGGGGCGGCCGTGGACGAGGCATTCGTCCTGTCGCGCGACGGGTCCATCCGCTGGCTCGGCGAGGTCGTTGCGAAGATTGCTTCCGGAGACCATTTGCTGAAGCCGCAGGTTCGTGTTCTGGCGGACGAACAGCTCACCGGCGCGGCGCTCGAAGGCGTTCAGCGCCGGCTTGATTTGTGGTTGCAGCAACACGTCAGGAAACTGCTCGGGCCCGTACTCGATCTTGAAGCCGGAGAAGGTCTCGAAGGTCTGGCGCGCGGCATCGCCTATCAGATTTCCGAAGCGCTGGGCGTTCTGGATCGTTCGCGCGCGGCCGGCGACCTGCGCGAACTCGACCAGGCAGCGCGCGGCACCTTGCGCAAGCTCGGCGTCAGGTTCGGAGCGTATCACCTCTATCTGCCGCAATTGCTGAAGCCCGCGCCACGGACGCTGGCGGCGCAATTGTGGGCTCTGAAGCACGATACCGGCGATCTTGCCGAAGGACTGGAAGAAGTGGCGCATCTGGCCTCTTCCGGCCGTACGTCTTTTGCCGCCAAGCCTGAAATTCCGAAAGACCTCTATCTCGCTGCGGGTTTTCGCGTGAGCGGCACCCGTGCGGTGCGCGTCGATATTCTTGAGCGTCTTGCGGATCTGATCCGGCCTGCTGTCGCCTATCGTCCGGGTCAAAGCGTCGGGGAACCTCCGGCAGGCACAGCGGACCGGGACGGGTTCGTGGTAACTGTCGCGATGACATCGCTGGCCGGCTGCTCGGGCGAAGATTTTGCCGGCATTCTGCGCTCGCTCGGTTACGTGCTCGACCGGCGCAAAGGGCCGGCGATTACCGCTCCGATCATTCAGGCCGCGCCGACTGCTCCGGTCAATGCCGATGCTGCGCCGGCAGCGAGCGAAGCCGAGACAGCAGGCGCAGAACCGGAAGCCGGACAGACGCCGGACGACGCTGCGGAACTGGACGCGCGTTCGGAGGATGCAGCGGCGCAGGCACTCGAGGAAACAGCTGCTGCGGCGGCTTCCGAAGCGGCCGATGCCGGTGTCACTGGCGATGTTGTCACTGGCGATGCCGCGGTAGCGGTCGTTTCCGAAAGTGCAGCGGAGAATGCAGCGGACAGCCCGCCCGAGCCCGAGCCGGCCGCCGCACCGCAAGCGCCAGCCGAAACCGGGAAAGAAACTGTGGCCGCGCCGGAGGCGTCCGCGGCGCCTGAAGCAGCAGTTGAAGCCTCCGCCGAAGCCGCCTCGGAAGCGACGCCCGCCGTCGAGGCTGCAGAGGAAACCGAACAGGCGGCGAATGGCGCCGCCGAAGCAGCGGCTGCTGAAGCCGAAGAACAATTGATCGAGGTCTGGCGCCCACGCCGGGCCGGACCGCCGGGCCAGCGCAGGCAGGGACAGCACGCGAGGGGTCAGCAGGCACGGGGCCAACAGGGGCGCGGCCAGCAGGAAGGGGGTCAGCATCGCGGGCGGCGCGGACCGCCGGGCGAGAGTCAGCCGGGCGCGGCAGTTGCGGGACCGGAAGGCGGACAGGCGGTGCGGTCGGGCGCGGAGCGGTTCAACCGCAGGCAGGGCGAGGGACCGGGACCACGCCGCGAGCGTCCTCAGGGCGAGGCCGGGGACAGACGCGATCAGGGCGGCAATCGCGGCGGTGGCCGGAACGATGGCCGCAGGGACGGCCGGAATGATGGCCGTTCCGGGAAAGGTCCCAACCGGCGGGACGACCAGCCGCGCGGTGCGCGGACGTTCTCGTCCGGGGAGAAACCGAGAGGCCGCAATGCCGAGCCGGATCCGAATTCGCCCTTCGCAAAGCTGCTGGCCCTGAAACAGGCCATGGAAAAGAAAGACGGCGATTGAAAACGCCGGCCGCACCAGAGAAGGCGGAGGCAGTTTCGCCGGGAGGCCGCCAGCGGCTCGACAAATATCTCTGGTTTGCCCGGGTTGTGAAATCCCGGACCCTGGCAGCCAAATTGGTCGGGTCCGGCCATGTGCGGGTCAATTCCGAGCGGGTGGTGACGCCGGCGAAAGCGGTTGCGCCGGGCGATGTCCTGACCATTTCACTGGACCGGCAGGTCCGCGTGCTCAAGGTTCTGGCTCCCGGCAGCCGGCGCGGACCCTACGAAGAGGCGCGGTTGCTTTACGAGGACCTGACGGAACCGGCGTCGAATACCGGGCAGGCCGGGGCGGACGCTGCTGAAACTGCAATGCAGGACGGCGGACCCGTCGCCGAAAAAGGCCGGCCGGACAAACGCGCCCGGCGGGAAGGCGCAGGCTTCAAACGGATGTTGCAGGAAGATTGACCGGGTTTTGACCCGATGTCTTGCGCTTGCGGGACAAAGCGGATAGCTAGCGGCAAAGATCAAAAGCGCCGGAGTTGCCGTAGCCATGACCTATGTCGTCGTCGAAAATTGCATCAAGTGCAAATACATGGATTGCGTCGAGGTATGCCCGGTCGATTGCTTCTACGAGGGCGAGAACATGCTCGTCATCCACCCGGACGAATGTATCGACTGCGGCGTTTGCGAGCCCGAGTGCCCCGCCGAGGCAATCAAGCCCGACACGGACGACGGTCTGGACAAATGGTTGCAACTGAACGCCGACATGTCGAAAACATGGCCAAATATCACCGTAAAGCGCGAATCACCGGCGGACGCGAAGGAATTTGACGGCAAACCGGGCAAATTCGACGCATATTTTTCGTCCGAACCGGGTGAAGGCGACTGAATGTAAGTCTCCGAAAACGAGCCAGAATTGGACTCGTTTCAAGGTCTTCCGGAGTCGAAGCGTTAACCTTTTGCCGTCTGCCTTGCACGATTTGTCGTCGAATCCTTTGATTTCGACGCGTTTTTGTGATACATATATTTTTAACAGTCGTTAAAGCGCTTGTAACCGACAGGTTCCGCAAAGCCACCCCGTGGCAGCTCCGGCGCGAT
>JBFWRC010000016.1:0-99122 GCA_050249115.1 Beijerinckiaceae bacterium | reverse complement strand
TCTTGCCTTGGCGGCGCTGGGATCGGCTGGAGCCACGGCGGCCCACGCCCAGGCGGTCGGCGTCGCCACCGGGCCGCAGGCCTCTCTCACGAATCGCATGGGATCGGCAGTGGCCAAGGTTGTCGCCGATGTCGCGGGGCTGAATGCGCGGGCGCTGCCGCATACCTCGACCGGCCACGCCATCCCGCTGGTCGCTCGCGGCACGATCGCCTTCGGAATGGCTTCCACCGGCGATGTCAATGCAGCGACAACCGGGACGGAACATTTCAAGGACAGGAAAGTCTCGGCGGACTGGACAATCGTTTCGAGGATGGCGCCATTGCCGGTCGGCACCATCGTGAAGAAGAATTCGCCTTACAAGACTCTGGCGGACCTCAAAGGGAAAAAATACCCGGTGGGATTTACGGCGCATCAGACCGTGATCGCGATCCTCAACGGCTTCGTGCAGAATGCGGGCATGAAAGTGTCCGACTTTCAGGGCGTGCCCGTGCCGAATACCGACAGCGCCATGCAATTGTTCCTGAAAGGCTCGGTCGACGGGACGCTGTCGTCGCTGGGCGGCGGGCGGCTGCGCACGGCCGACGCGAAGGTCGGCGGCATACGCATCCTGTCGATGAATGATTCTCCGGATGCCATCAAAGCGATGCAGGAAGCCTATCCCAATTCCTATCTGCTCGAGCTGAAACCTGGAAAGGGCAGTGTCGGTGTCGATGCGCCGACAAAAGTGATGGCTTTCGACATGTTCGTGACCTCCTCCACCAAAACCAGCGACGAGACCGTCTACAAGGCAACCAAGGCGCTGCATGCAAGCCGGGACGCGATGATCAAGATGTCGCCGGTGTTCCGGGCGTTCGATCCAAAGCTTATGGCCCCTCAGATCAAGGGCATCGACTTTCATCCCGGCGCGATTCGTTTCTACAAGGAAGCTGGTTTGTGGAATCGCTGATCCGGCGCGAGAGCGTATAAAAAAGTTGGGCGGCGGCACGGTGATGTGCCGGCCGTCTGGCGCAATCGCGCGCCTGTTCCATTCTGCGCCGGAAGGTCATGACAGAAACAACCGTTGATACTCCGCTGACGCATTCGGAGGAGGCCGGACGGATCACATCCGTGCCCGGCGCATTGCGCGTTTTGCTGATTTCGCTGTCGGTCATTTTCGTGCTTGCATCGATCGCGAAGTCTACCGACCTCTTTCGCACGGCTCTTGGCCTGCAGATCTACGATCAGCAGTTCTACTTCCCCATGATTGCCGTCGGCATTGTGCTGGTGTTCCTGCATTTCACGCCGCAAGGCGAAAAGCGCACCGGCATGCCGCCCTGGTACGACTGGTTGGCCGCAGCATTGGGAACGGCAGCCTGCCTGTATCTGGCAGTGGAATATCCGCGGCTGGCCACCGAAGTTGTCTATCAGCCGATCGATGCCGTAGTGTGCGGCGCGATCATCATTGTGCTGACGGCGGAAGGACTGCGGCGCACGGTTGGCGTCATCCTTCTTGCGGTGCTGCTGTTCTTCATCGCCTTCGGCATCGCCGGCCAATATGTTCCAGGGCCGTTGCAGGGCCAGCGGATCGAGTTCGGAGATCTGGTTACCTATCTGGCCTTCGACACCAACGCGCTGGTCGGCGTGCCGATGCGCGTCGTCACCACGATTGTCGTTGCGTTTCTCCTGATGGCTGCGTTGATGACGCGATCGGGCGCGGCGGGGTTCATGAACGATCTTTCGATCGCATTGATGGGGCGCTATCGCGGTGGCGCGGCGAAGGTCGCGATCACGGCGTCCAGTCTGTTCGGCTCGATCTCCGGCAGCACCGTTGCCAATGTTATGTCGACCGGCGCGATCACGATTCCATTGATGAAGCGCGGCGGTTATCCGCCGGTATCGGCGGGGGCTATCGAAGCAGTGGCTTCGACGGGCGGCCAGTTGATGCCGCCGGTGATGGGCGCGGTCGCGTTTCTGATGGCGGAAGACCTGCAGGTTTCTTACGCCGAAGTCGCCATCGCCGCCCTGGTTCCATCCGTCCTGTATTACGCGGGCCTGTTCGTGCAGGCCGATCTTGAAGCTGCACGCGACAATATCAGCAGGGTTGAAGAGCATCTGATACCGAAAGCCGGCGACGTGCTGAAGCGAGGCTGGATATTCGTTACGCCGTTCGTCGTGCTGATTGCATCGCTGTTCTGGTTTAATCACGAGCCGGAAGAGGCAGCTCTGTATGCGTCGCTCGCGTTCATCGCCCTTGGCCTTCTGGTCGGCTATCAGGGACGGCGGATGAGCCTGAAGGACGTCTTCTGGTCCGTGGCGGAAACCGGCATTCTGGCGATCGATCTGATCATGATCGGTGCTGCGGTTGGCTTTATCATCGGCATTCTCGCCAAGTCGGGACTGGGCTTTGCATTGACGCTGGTGCTGTCGCAGATTGGCGCGGGGAACTTTCTTCTCCTGCTGGTTCTGGCGGCGGTTGTTTGCATCATCCTGGGAATGGGTATGCCGACGATCGGCGTTTATGTCCTGGTTGCCGCGCTGGTTGCACCGGCGATGATCGAGACTGGCGTCAGTCCGATGGCGGCGCATATGTTTGTGCTGTACTTCGGCATGCTGTCTTTTATTACGCCGCCCATATGCATTGCAGCATTCGCGGCGGCCAAACTGTCCGGTGCGGATCAGATGAAGACAGGATATGCTGCCTCGCGATTTGGCTGGTCGGCTTTCGTTGTGCCGTTCCTGTTCGTGTTTTCGCCGAGCCTCCTGCTCGAAGGCGATCCGCTGCGACTGGCGTATGATGTAGCGACAGCATTGGCAGGCGTGTGGCTGGTGTCGGCGGCGCTGGTTGGATATCTCTTCGGACATCTCACGAACCTGCAGCGCATAGCGCTCGTGGTGGGCGGACTGCTGGTGCTGACGCCCGCAAGCGCATTTCCGGGCGCTGTCTGGACCGACATATCCGGCGCGCTTATATCGGCGGTTGTCCTGATACCCGTCTGGCGGCGATCGCGCCGGGCCACGGTGCAAGCCGCCTGATCTGTGTGGCCTGCCGTCCCGGCAGGAGGAATTCACAGCCGCCCGAGCGCAGTGTTTCGCGTTGACAGCGCCGCAGCGTTTTCGAGCGAAGTGGATTCCGGTTCGCACGAAGAAACGCGTCAAAACACTCCAGCAGGTATAAGTGCCTGCCCCGCCTTAGGTCTTCGCCTTGATTTTCGTCGCGCCGATCCAACTCATGATGGACTTCTCGTAGAACGGCTCGCTGGTCCCGCGACGGACCTTGTAGAGGAAGTATTTTTCGAAGGCGATCTTCGCCAGATGCACCCACTTGCCCTCGCCGGACCAGTTGACGTTGCGGGGCGGGTTCTGCGGCTGCGCAAGGAAAGCGACGCCCTTGTCGCCGAAATCGGCGAGACAGAAGGCGTTCCACGTCGGCTCGTGGGTCGGCTCCTTGCCGGCAATGAGGTCGGCGATGTTGTGCGTAGCCGCGGTGACCATTGACTCGATCATGTAGCCGGTTTTCGGCACACCGGTGGCGACGGGCGTTGCTTCGGGCGGCGCAATGGCGATAGCGACACCGACCGAGAAGATGTTCTTGTACTTCGGATTGCGCTGGTGCTTGTCGACCACGATGAAGCCGCGCGGGTTTACCAGGCCCTCGATGCCGCGCACGGCGGGGATGCCGCGGAAGGCAGGCAGCATCATCGAATATTTGAACGGCAGGTCGTGGGCCTTCTTGTCGGTTCCGTCGTCGTTGACTTCCATGACGGACATGACGCCGTCCTTCACTTCGGTCACTTTGGCGTTGGTGATCCACTTCATGCTGCGCTGGCGCATTTCGTGCTCCAGCACGGTTTTCGTATCACCGACGCCGCCGAGGCCGAGATGGCCGACCCAGGGTTCTGCCGTCACGAAAGTCATCGGCACCTTGTCGCGGATTTTCCGCTTGCGCAGGTCGGTATCCATGATCATGGCGTATTCGTAAGCCGGACCGTAACAGGACGCGCCTTGCACGGCGCCGACGACGATGGGGCCAGGGTCAGCGCAGAATTTTTCCCAGGCTTCGTTGGCCTTCGTCGCATGATCGACGGTACAGACAGATTGGGTGAAGTGTTCAGGCCCAAGACCCGGCACCTCGTCGAAGGCAAGCTCCGGCCCCGTGGCAATAACAAGATAATCGTAGTCGATGCTCTGGCCGCCGGAGACTTCCAGCTTGTTCTGGTCGGCATGAAGCTTCTCGGCCGAAGCATGAACAAAAGCGACGCCGAATTTTTTCATCAGCGAATCGAGTTCGATCGTGATGCTTTTCTTGTCGCGCCAGCCGACGCCAACCCACGGGTTCGACGGGGTGAACTGGAAGTATGGATTGTTGTTGACCAGAGTTATCTGATGCGCCTTGCCGAGCTTTTCGCGCAGCTCGTAGGTCATGGAAACGCCGCCAATGCCCGCGCCGAGTACGACTACATGTGCCATGTTTGCTTCCCCTTGAGCTGTTTGCGCCGGCCCCCTTAAGGCGCCTTTCCTGCCCGAATTACGGGGCTGGTTTTCGCTGGCACGCACCAGAAACGCACTTCAGCAACCCGTATTTCACAGATTGAAAATGTATCTTGAGGGCTGCCAAGGCACAAGGACCAAATGGTCGCAACCAGTTTTCAGTATATCCAATGAAAAAGGCCCGGCGCGGACGCCAGGCCTTTGGGAATGCTGAAAGTGTTGTAGCGGGAGCCTAACCCGGTTGCGGCTCCATTCCGCCGGCGCCGGCTTCCGGCGGGCGGCGCGGTTTGCCGACCGTTGGAACGGCCGAAGAGCGCGGGGCAGGCGGTTCGTCGCTGGGGTCGCGCGTCGGCCGTTTGCCGTTGAGCAGATCCTTGATTTCATCGCCGGTCAGCGTTTCGTATTCCAGCAAGGCTTCTGCGAGCGTGTTGAATTCGGCGTTCTTGTCCGTGAGGATTTTTCTGGCGGCGCCATAGGCTTCATCGATGATACGTTTCACTTCCGCATCGATCTTCTGGGCCGTCTGCTCCGAGACATTCTGCTGTTTGCCCATGGACATGCCGAGGAAGACTTCTTCCTGGTTGTCGCCATAAGCAACAGTGCCGAGTTCATCGGAATATCCAAGCTGGGTCACCATAGTACGGGCCATTTTCGTGGCCTGCTGGATGTCGCCCGATGCGCCGGAGGTGATGTTTTCCTTGCCGAAGGTCAGTTCCTCGGCGACCCGGCCGCCCATGGCGACGGCAAGCTGCGAGGTGAACTCCTTGTACTTCATCGAATAACGGTCGCCTTCGGGGAGAAACTTCACCATGCCCAGCGCACGGCCGCGCGGGATGATCGTCGCCTTGTGAACGGGAATGCCCGACGGCACGAAGAGACCTACGATCGCATGGCCGGCTTCGTGATAGGCCGTCAGCTTCTTTTCTTCCTCGGACATGGCCATCGATTTGCGTTCCGCGCCCATCATCACCTTGTCCTTGGCGTCCTCGAACTCCTGATGCGTCACCACGCGCTTGTTGCGGCGGGCGGCCAGCAGGGCCGCCTCGTTGACGAGGTTGGCGAGATCGGCGCCGGAAAAACCGGGCGTGCCGCGGGCGATGATCTTCAGATCGACGTCAGGAGCCAGCGGCACCTTGCGGACGTGAACTTTCAGAATCTTTTCGCGGCCGGAAAGATCCGGGTTGGGAACCACGATCTGGCGGTCGAAGCGGCCCGGCCGCAGCAGCGCCGGATCGAGAACGTCCGGGCGGTTGGTAGCGGCGATGATGATGATGCCTTCGTTGGCCTCGAAGCCGTCCATCTCGACCAGCAACTGATTGAGCGTCTGTTCGCGCTCGTCGTTGCCGCCGCCGAGACCCGCGCCGCGATGGCGGCCGACCGCGTCAATTTCATCGATGAAGATGATGCAGGGCGCGTTCTTTTTCGCCTGTTCGAACATGTCGCGCACGCGGCTCGCGCCAACGCCGACAAACATTTCGACGAAGTCCGAACCGGAGATCGTGAAGAAAGGCACGTTGGCTTCGCCAGCGACGGCACGCGCCGTCAGCGTCTTACCGGTGCCGGGCGGGCCAACCAGCAGCACGCCGCGCGGTATTCGGCCGCCCAGGCGCTGGAATTTTTGCGGATCACGCAGGAATTCGACAATTTCCTGCAAGTCCTCCTTCGCCTCGTCGATGCCCGCCACGTCCTCGAACGTGACGCGCCCGTGCGCTTCCGTCAGCAGTTTCGCCTTGGACTTGCCGAAGCCCATGGCTTTCCCGCCGGCCCCCTGCATTTGTCGCGACAGGAATATCCACACTGCTATGAAGGCAATCAGCGGCAGGCCATTGACAAGTAATGTCACGAGCCAGTTGTTGCCGTCGCTCGGCGGCTTCGCGGCTATGACGACGTTCTTCTTGTAGAGACGGTCGACAAGGCCCGGGTCCGGCGGCGCATAGGTCCGGAACGCGCGATTGTCGGTGTAACGGCCGGTTATTTCGCGGCCGGCGATGGTGACTTCGCGTACCTGCCCCTGATCGACATCGTTCAGCAACTGGCTGAATGTGATTTCCTGCGCCTGCTGACGCTGGTTCGGTCCCTGGAACAGCATGACCAGCGCGACGACCAGCATGAAGATGATGACCCAGAGGGCGAGATTCCGGACGTTCGGATTCATTTCTTACCTTGCTGACGGCTAATCGGCGGCGATTTGACAGGCCCTAAAGGACGACCCGCCATGGGCGCGGCCAGCCGTCCGGCGCACCCCAATCTTTGATGTTACGAATGTATGCCGCCCGTATCCGGTTGCCAAGGGACGGGCGAATACAAGCATGCTGTTCCAGTGTCGCATTTCGTTGATTAAACGGTCATTTGAGTTTGCACAAAATTAACCGTCAATCGGAGCTTTTTTCGGGCGGCGGCTCGGAATGTGGTCGCCCGCGCCTGCGTTCAGGTTGCCGGACAAGCGTTAAAATACCTTTCGCGTTCAAGCGGATGGAAGCATTTCCCAGCGTTGCGGTTAATGCCGACCGGCTGCATGCTGCGTCCTTTAACCTGACGGCCAGCTTCTCGGCGCGGTCAAAGCGGATCGGTGTTCCAGGGCTGAACTTTTGAACGCAAGACACAATGACCCTGAGGACAATCTCGTCCGGCTCCTGCGCCAGATGCTCGAAATCGACCGTCACGCCGACGTCGAGGGTACCCGAAACCCATCGTTTTTCAGCGGCGGCGGCGGCAGTTTCCAGCGCTTCTCCCGCCCGGCGCATGCGTCTTGCCAGGCGCGTCCAGTCTTCGGGTTTGATCCCTTCCTCTTCCATCGTTGCGATCAGTCTGCGCATGCGTACGCGAGCAAAGCGGCTTTGCTGGTTCCCGGGATCTTCAACGTAAGGGATTGTTTTGGTGTGGCAATAGTCCACCAGCATGTCCTTGCTGAATTCGAGCAAGGGCCGCGCCAACCGCAGTTTCCCAAGCGGGCGTTCTGCGGCCATGCCACCGAGCCCGGTGACCCCGCTGCCGCGCAGCAGGCGGTAAAGGATCGTCTCGGCCTGATCGCCGGCGTGGTGGGCGGTCATCAGCACGTCGGCGCCGCATTTCGCTGCATGGGCGGCAAGGAGCTGGTACCGGGCGGCGCGGGCGGCTTCCTGGAGGCGAGACTCCTTTCGCGGATTTTCCCACACGAGTGTGGTGTGCGGCGTACCGAGCATTTGAGCAAAATTGGCGACCAAAACCGCTTCGGCAGCGGATTCCTGTCGCAACGCGTGATCCACCGTAGCGACAAATAGTTCGGGCCGGCCGGACAAATGTCCGCACCATTGCGCCAACATATGCAGCAAGGCCATGGAATCCGGTCCGCCCGAAACGGCTGCCAGAATTTTCCGTGCACCGGCCCAGGGCGCGAACAGCACGTCCAGCGCTTCGGCGGAGAAGCTGGACGTGTCACACGGTGCTGAGCCGCCTGCCGGCACGCGCTAGCGCCCGGTCAGCACTTGGCGCGGGCGATCTGACGATCAACCTGCGCCCGCAGGCGGCTCGGCGCGCGCGGGTAGCGGCGCTCGACCTCGGCATAGCTGGCGCAGGCCTGTTCGCGCGCGCCGAGTTTTTCCAGCGACAGACCGAGGCGATAGAGACTTTCGGGTGCGCGCGACGATTTCCGGTGATCGGTCGAGACCTTCAGAAATTGCTCCGCAGCTTCGCGGTGCCGGCCCTTGCCGGCGTAAGCAATGCCTAGGTTGAAGATTGCGCTGGCCGCAAGCGTCGATTTCGGGAATCGCGAGACGAACGTCTTGAAGCCCGCCTCGGCGTCGTCGTAGCGCTGACTTTTCAGCGCGGCGAGGGCGATATTATAGGCCTCCCGCGGTGTCGCGTCGGCGGCTGCGTTAGGCGGTGCGGGATTGGAGCCCGGCGTCCGGGAAGGATCCGCAGCTGGGCCGGGAGCCGCGCGCGACAGGTTCACAGGACCGTCGGGATCGGGCAGCTTTCCGTCCGGATCGCCCTCGATTGGCATGTCGCGCGAGATGGGGCCTCTTGGCAGAGGTGCGCTCGGTTGATTGCGTGGCGAGCCGAGCTGTACCGGCGCACCGGGCGCATTCGGGTTGTCGGCAGGATCGAAGGCGTCGCCGCCGCGCCGGGCTGTACGCCGGGGCGTATCGGGTTGATCCGGCTGGACGGTTTCCTTTGGCTTGACCGGATCGGGCGCGATGTCGCCACGCCGCTGGCGTCCGGATGGCGAGCCGCCGCCGGACTCCTTGAAACGGAAATCGACGTCCTTCTGGAAGGATTCGAGCTGCTGCTGCATCCGGCGCATCTGGAACTGCAATTGTTCGATCTGCCCGGTCAGGTTGCGGATGCGGTCTTCAAGCTTGTCTATCCGGACCAGCAGGCTGCCGTTGCCAGCGGACTGAGCTGGATAGACATCGCGGCCGCCAGGCACGCCCGCGGGCGGAAACAGGTCGCGCTGGGCGAAGGCCGGGGCGCCGAGAAGTCCGGAAAACGCCAGAGGCGCCAAAATGCCGGCAAAAATCGTCCGGCGCAAAAAAGCACGCATCAGTCTCAAGCCCCGAGAGCGGCGCTCGCCGCATACTTTCACGATAGCGCCCGATACCATAGGAAAGGCGATGGCCAAAGTTGGGCGTCTATGGGGCAAACAGAAAAATGCCGGCATTCATGCGAATGCCGGCACGATTCCTGGCCGGGGCTGGAAACTCAGGCAGCCGGATTAGCTGCCAGAACCGGTCGGCACGGTGACGGCGCGGCGGTTCTGCGACCAGCACGAGATGTCGTTACAAACCGCGACCGGACGTTCCTTGCCGTAGCTGGTGGTGTGGATACGCGAGCCCGGAACGCCCTGGGCGACCAGGAAGTTCTTGGTCACGCTGGCGCGGCGAGCGCCGAGGGCGAAATTGTATTCGCGCGTGCCGCGCTCGTCGGCATGGCCTTCGAGGCGGATGCTGTAGCGACTGTAACGATTAAGCCAGCTTGCCTGTTTGCTCAAGGTGGCCTGCGCCGTCGGGGTCAGTTCGGACGAATCGGTTTCGAAGAAAACGCGGTCGCCGACATTCACGACGAAGTCCTGCGGCGAACCCGGTATCGCCCTTCCCGCCACTCCATTTGGATTGAGACCCGCGTTCGGATCGTCACCCGGCTTTTTGGAGCATGCAGAAATCGCCAGAGCCGCGGCCATAATGGCCACGAAACGGATGCTGCGAGCGCCTGCAAAGTCGATCATACCTATCATCTCCTGAACGGTCCGCGACCGGACCTTCTACCCCCGTCTGCCGCCGGCCCCGCCGGCCCGGCAAGCGCGCCTGTTACAGTGAATGCGCCATCAACCTTATTGAATGCTTTCCCGGGAGTGTTGCATTCGAGCAAATTGGAGCCTGTGGTAAATGCGACGTTAATGGCGCAAATGCGGCAGGTTGTGCACTTTTCGGCAAAACCGGTGGCGGCTGTATTGCCTTTGGGGCGGGAGCTGGTGACGGTCTGTGCGCAACCAGAGAGACGAAACGAGGGGACGGAATGAAAATCGCGTACTTCAACCCGCATGGCGATCCGGGCGAATTCCGGACCGAGCTGGAACGTCACGCCGGAGTTACATTCGCCGTTGCAGAGAGCGAGAAAGACCTGCCGGGGGCCGTCTCCGGAGCGGAAATCCTGGTAACGGGCAATCGCATCTACACCGCGGAACCGGCCAGGCTCATCCGCGAAAATGCAGACAGTTTGCGCTGGATAGCCTTCACGACATCCGGCTTCGACAAGGCCGTCGCGAGCGGACTGCCAGCGGGCGTATGCGTGACGAACATGTCCGGTCTGCGCTCCTGGGCCATCGCCGAACATGCGATTTTCCTCATGCTGGCGGCGATGCGGCGGACCCGGAAGCTGGGCGAAGCGCAAAGCAGGCATCATTGGGCGCGCGTCGAAATGACGCCGGAGATGGACTACGCTTCCTTCCGCCGCATGCTGATCGTGGGCGTGGGCGCGATCGGCCAGGATATCGCGCGCAAGGCGAAAGCCTTCGACATGCATGTGACCGGGATTTCGAGAAGCGCTGGACCGCTTTCCCACTTCGATGTGATCCGCCCACGCGCCGAACTTGCTGCAGCCGCCGCCGAAGCCGATGTCGTCATGGTCTCCGCCGTGGCCGAGAATGGATCGTTTGGCCTCATTTCGCGCGAGGTTCTGGACTCGATGCATTCGTCCAGCATTCTCGTAAACATTGCGCGCGGATCTCTGGTGGACGAGGAGGCGCTCATTGAGACATTGCGCGCCGGACGGATCGCCGCAGCGGCGATAGATGTGCAGGCGCAGGAACCTGTCCCGCCGGAACATCCGCTGTGGGATCTGGACAATCTCATCCTTACGCCGCACGTGGCGGGAGCCGGCCCGAATACGGAAGGCGTAACGCACGCGAGCGTGTTTGCAAAAAACCTGCGCCGCTGGATTGCCGGAGAAACGCTGGATAAGGTGGTTCGGCAGACGTAAGCGGAATTCCGGGGCGGGACGCATGGAGAGGGGTTACGACTACATTGTCGCGGGCGCAGGTTCCGCCGGCTGCGTGCTGGCCAACCGGCTTTCCGCCGATCCGGCGGCGCGCGTCTTGCTGATCGAAGCAGGCGGACGCGACTGGGACCCGCTCATTCGCGTGCCGCTTTTCGCCGGCATTTATTATCGCACGAAGGTGCACAACTGGGCCTATCTGACGGAGCCCGAACCGCATCTCGACAACCGGCGCATCGAATGGCCTCGCGGCAAGGTGCTGGGCGGATCGTCCGCCATCAACGGCATGGTTTATACGCGCGGCAACCGCTACGACTACGACAACTGGGCGCAACTTGGCCTGCGCGAGTGGAGCTACGAAAAGCTGCTGCCTTTTTTCAAGTCGTTCGAAGACTTCGAGGATGGCGAGAACGACTTCCACGGCGCGGGCGGCGAACTCCCGGTGACGACGCCGAAAACGCCGTGGCCCCTGTTCGACACGTTTATCGATGCGGGCAAGCAGATGGGCATGCCGTTCAACGCCGACTTCAATGGCGAATCCCAGGATGGCGTCGGCCGCTATCATACGTCTTCGTCCGGCGGTGAACGCTGGTCGACGGCACGCGCCTTTCTCGATCCGGCGCGTGCGCGGCCCAATCTCGATATCGTAACACGGGCAAGCATTCTGCGGGTGATCGTCGAAAATGGCCGTGCGTGCGGCATCGAGATTCTGGCGCAGGGTATGAAGGTGGAGATCGCGGCGGACCGCGAGGTGATTGTCGCTTGCGGCACGATTTCCTCACCAACGGTGCTGATGCATTCGGGAATTGGACCGGCGACCGAATTGCGCAGGCTGGGCATAGCTGTCGCAGCAGATTCACCTGGCGTCGGCAAAAATCTGCAGGATCATCTCAACCTGCGTCTGGAATATACATCGTCGCAGGAAGACCCGCTGTTCGGGTTGCGGCGATGGGACCGGGCAGCGCTGGCCATTGCACAGGCGCTAATCTTCAAGAGCGGGCCTGCGGCAGCATTCCCGCTGCAGGCCGGGGCCTTCTTGCGCTCGCGGGAAGGGCTTGAGGCGCCCGACATCCAGTTTCATTTTCTGCCCGGTGTCTCTTCGGGCCGCATCCGCGGGCTGTTCCTCAAGACGCCGCCGGGCATTTACGAAGGCTGGGGCCTGTCGTGCAATGTGTGCCATCTGCGCCCGGAAAGCCGTGGATCGATCACGCTGCGCAATGCCGATCCGCTGGAACGGCCGGCGATACAGGCCAATTATCTCGCTGCACCGGCTGACCGGATCGCCATTCGCGAAGGCGTGAAGATGTGCCGCGAAATTTTTGCGCAAGCCGCATTCGAACATGTGCGCGGACGAGAAACCGTGCCTGGCAGCGTGGTGCAATCGGACGAAGAGATAGACGCCTTCATACGCCGGACGGCAGGTTCGATCTATCATCCTGTCGGTACGTGCCGCATGGGCGTTGACGAAGCTTCGGTTGTCGATGAAGAACTTCGCGTGCGCGGTGTCGAGGGGCTGCGCGTGGTCGACGCTTCCGTCATGCCTGCCCTCGTCAGCGCCAATACGAACGCGCCGACGATCATGATCGCAGAAAAGGGCGCAAGCCTTATCCGCAAGGCTGCATAAGAGGATCGCATGTTGACGGGATACGATTACATTGTTGTCGGCGGCGGTTCTGCCGGGTGCGCGGTCGCCAACCGGCTGTCAGCCGATCCGGCAGCGCAGGTGCTGCTGGTCGAGGCAGGCGCGCGCGACTGGAATCCGCTGCTGCGCGTACCGCTCATGGCTACTTTTTTCATGCGCAAGAAATACCATAACTGGGCCTATCTCACTGAGCCGGAGCCGAACCTCAACAACCGGCAGATTCCGTGGCCGCGCGGCAAGGTGCTGGGCGGTTCGTCGCAGCTCAACGGCATGGTCTATATACGCGGCAATCGCGGCGATTATGATCACTGGGCGCAACTGGGTCTTCGCGACTGGTCCTACGAGAAGGTTCTGCCGTTCTTTCGCAAGTCGGAAAACTTTCTCGACGAAACGATCGCCAACCGCGCCGAATATCATGGGCAGGGCGGCGAGCTTCCGGTGACGCGAACGCCGGTAAAGGATGCCCTGTACGACGCTTTCGTCGAGGCAGGGCTGCAGGCGGGATACGGCCTCAATCCCGACTTCAACGGCGAGAAGCAGGAAGGCTTCGGCCGCTACCACTTCACAATTCGTGATGGCGAGCGCTGGTCGACTGCGCGGTCGTTCATCGATCCGGTAAAGGATCGCAAGAATTTGACCGTGCTGACCGGTGCGCATTTGTTGCGCGTTGTGATCGAACACGGCCGCGCCGCCGCCATCGAAGTGAAGGCAGGCGGTTCGGTGCACCGCATCGCGGCGGAACACGAGATAGTGCTGTCGTGCGGCGCGATTACATCGCCTACGGCACTGATGCATTCGGGCATCGGCGATGCCGACGCATTGCGCAAGCTCGGGATAGAGCCGGTTGCGAACAGGCCGGCAGTCGGGCGCAACCTGCAGGATCATCTGACTATCCGCTGCGTCCACGCCAGCGAGAAGCCGGATTCGCTGTACGATCTGCGCCGCATCGATCGCTCTTTCTTCGCCGTGGCGCGCGCGGTGCTGAAGCGCGAGGGGCCGGCGACCTCCATGCCGCTCGAGGGCGGGGCGTTCATTCGCTCGCGGCCGGAAGTGGAGCATCCCGACTTGCAGGTTCATTTCTTTCCCGGAGTGCCGGCGCAGAACGGCTTGCGCGTCCCGTTCGAGAAGCCCTTACCGGGTCTCTACGATGGTTACGGTTTTGCCGGGACGATCTGCCAGACGCGGCCGGAAAGCCGCGGCGACATCACGCTGAAGAATGCCGACCCTTTCGCCGCGCCGCGCATCCGCGCCAATTATCTATCGACCGAAAACGACAAGCTGACCATGCGCGCTGGCTTTCGCATATTGCGCGACGTGATGAATCAGAAGGCGTTCGACTTCATGAAAAGCCACGAGGCGCAGCCCGGTCCGCAGGTGCAGAGCGATGCGGACGTCGACGCTTATGTCCGCCAGTATGCCGGTACGGTCTATCATCCTGTCGGCACATGCCGCATGGGCATGGACGAGGAGTCCGTCGTCGACGAAAAACTGCGCGTGCGGGAAATCGAGGGCCTGCGCGTTGCCGACGCCTCGATCATGCCGACGCTGGTCAGCGGCAATACGAATGCGCCGTCGATCATGATCGGCGAGAAATGCGCCGATTACATTCTGAACGGATAAGTAAGTTTTGCGGGAGAGACCGGATGAGTGTTGCCATGAACCTCGAACATATTTGCGATGTCTCGGTACTTGTCGCCAAGCCTTTCGAGATCGGCGACGTGGGGACCGGGGAACGGCGCATCATCAACATCGACGGCGGCACGTTGAGCGGGCCGCGGTTCAGCGGCAAGGTGCTGCCGGGAGGCGCGGATTTCCAGATCATCCGGCCGAACGGCTTCACGATTCTCGAAGCGCGATACGCGATCCAGGCGAACGACGGCGCGCTGGTTTATGTCGAGAACAACGGAGTTCGCTTCGGGGCGCCGGAGACGATGGCGAAGATCAAGCGCGGCGAGCCGGTCGACCCGGCGCAGGTGTATTTCAAATCCGTCATTCGCTTCGAAACAGCGGCGGAGAACTACCGCTGGATGATGGAATCGATCTTCGTCTGTTCCGGCCAGCGGCGGCCGGACAGTGTGGAACTGTCCATTTACCGTCTCGCGTAAACACGCGTTTACCGGTTTACTTTGCCTGTCAATGTTAACGGCGGATTTGGCCTGCGACAGTAACCCTGCCGCAGGAAAGTGCGCTGACTTTTCGCTCCCCATCAAGGATCATGCGGGATGAGGCGGATGCCCAGAGGCCGGGCTGCCGCAATGTGCCTTGGATTCGGGAGTGCAAGATGCGGATTCGAATGGTTGGTCACGCTTCGGTGATCCTATACACACAGGCAGGCGGAATCCTGTGCGATCCCTGGCTGAAGGGCAAGGCGTTCAACAATTCCTGGTCGCTGAGGCCGGAGCCTTCATTCGACGCCTCGCTGTACGAGGGCATCGACTACATCTGGATATCGCACGAACATCCCGATCATTTCAGCGTTGCGACGCTGCGGGATTTCGACGAGGCGTTCAAGGCGCGGGTGACGGTTCTGTTCCAGAAGAAGAACTCGACCAAGCTGTTCGATGCCATGCGCAAGTGGGGCTACAAGAATTTCCGCGCCTTGCCGGACAGGGCCGATGTCGATCTTGGCAAGGGCGTGCGCATTTCGTGCCACCAGATCGGTTTTATCGATTCGCTGCTGGGTGTCAGCGACGGCGCGCATACGGTCATCAATCTGAACGATACCGATGTAACAGCGGCCGATCTTGCGCGCCTGCGCAAGCAGTTCGGGCCTGTCGACGTTGTGTTGAACCAGTTTTCCATCGCCGGATTCGACGGGTACAAGAATGCCGCCGAAGCCTTGCGACGCAGCGCTGCCGGGAAACTGCAAAGCATGATCGAGGCGCATCGCCTGCTCGACGCGCGTCATACCATCCCGTTTGCCAGCTTCGTCTATTTCAGCGCCATCGACAACAGGTTCATCAATCAATACGCCAACACAATCGACACGACGCTGCGCGCCTTCGAACATGAAAAACTGGACACCATTGTTCTGGCACCCGGCGATTGCCATACGCCTGGCGAAGCGTGGAAAAATGCGCCGGCGATTTCGGTCTATCGCAAGGCCGAAGCGACCATTGGTGAGGCCGAATACGATACGCCAGAGGTGATTGCGCTCGAAGAACTCGAAGCCGCCTTCCAGCGATATTTGCGTGATCTCCGGCGCTATTTCCCGCAGGTTCTTCTGTCGCGGATTGGAACCCTGCGGTGGCGCGTGGCAGATCACGACGCCATTGTGGCGACGGATTTTGCCAAGGGCACGTTCGAGATTTTGCAAAAGGACGGAGACGCGGATATCGACGTCTATTCGCAGCCGCTGCACCATGGATTTGCGACGCCGTTCGGCTTCGAAACGCTCGCCGTTTCAGGGCGCTTCCATGTGCAGAACAATCGCAGCCGTTGGCGCTGGCTCAAGGCGGTGTCGATCCTGTTCAATCAGGGCGTCTATCTGAAGCCGCGCTATGTGCTAAGCGGAACGACGCTCGGCTATCTGTTCGAGCGTTTGCGGCACAACCTGCTTGGTCAGATTTTCCTCAAGCGCCAGCAGCGCAAGGCGATGGGATAAATGAAGAGGCGCGCACGGATCGGACCGGACGCGCCTTCGTTCAACACTCAATTTTGTTTCTTACCGCAGCAGCGGGCTCCACGATGGATCTGACGCATAGGCGGGCGTCGGGATGCGGAACTCGCCGCGTCCCGTGATGTTTGCCATATAGATGCGCGGCCCGGAGGCGCCGCCGGGATCGCGGAAGAACATCACGTAAAGCCCGTTCGGCGCCCATGTGGGGCCTTCGTTGTGATAGCCCTCGGTAATGATGCGTTCGCCGGAGCCGTCCGGCTTCATCACGCCGATAGCGAACTGGCCGGCCTTCTGCCGCGTGAAGGCTATGTAGTCGCCTTTCGGCGACCAGACCGGCGTCGAATAACGCGCGCCTGCGCCGAATGAGATGCGGCGTGCGCCGCCGCCGCCTGCGCCCATGATGTAAAGCTGCTGCGATCCGCCGCGATCGGACTCGAAGACGATCTGTCCGCCGTCCGGCGAATAGGAGGGCGAGGTGTCGATGCCTTGCGTGTCGGTCAACCGCGTGGTGGAGCGCGAGCGCAGATCCATGGCGAAAAGGTTCGTCGTGGCGCCGGTCGACAGGGACATGATGACGCGCTGGCCGTCGGGTGAAAAGCGCGGGCTGAACGTCATGCCCGGGAAATTGCCGACGACTTCGCGCTGGCCGTTTTCGAGATTGAGCAGATAGACTTTGGGGTCGCCACGCCCATAGGACATGTAGGTCACATCCTGCGAATTGGGTGAGAAGCGCGGCGTCACCACGAGTTCGTTGGGACCCGTGAGATAGCGCATGTTGGCGCCATCCTGATCCATCATCGCAAGGCGCTTCTGCCGCTTCTGCTTCGGGCCGCGCTCGTCGACGAAGACAACGCGGGTGTCGAAGAAGCCCTTCTCTCCCGTGATGCGCGTGAAAATGGCGTCGGAAATGATGTGCGCAACGCGGCGCGAGTTCTTCGGATCGGTAACATATTGCTGGCCGGCGATCTGTTGACCGCGCGCAATGTCCCACAGGCGGAATTCGCTGCGCAAGCGCCCGTCGCCGGCGCGGCCCGTGCGACCGGTGACGACATATTGCGCGTTGATGGTGCGCCAGGCGTCCATACGCGGCATGGCGTCGGGATTCTCGATCCGCTCGGGAAAAGTCGCGGGGTCGACGGGCGTCAGATAGACCGAGCGCTTGAAGTTGTTGTTGATGATGCGCGACAGCGCCGGGCCCTGCGCGGGGTCGCCCGCCAGCGGGGTCACGGCAATCGGTGCGGGCTGGAATGAGCCGCCGCGAATGTCGAGCGTTCGGCCCTGGGCGAATGCCTCGCCGGCGATAGCAGGAAACAGCGACGCGCTGCCCATCATCATCATTGCCTGGCGGCGGGAAACCGGGTCAGTCATGCCAATTCGTCCTGTCGTCTTGCGGGCTCTCGATGCCCGCCAAATTTGAGTCATGCGATACGCGCGTTACGGAAACGCCGAAAATCATCCCATCATCTCTTCGGGGTCGAAGCGCAGGATGCGTGCTTTCCACTGTTCGTAATAGGGCGCGAATTGCGCGGGAATGCGAAGCGGATTGCATTTTCGCACGGCGCGCACGGCGCTTTCCGCCAGAGGCTGCATCGCGGGATCGGATGGCGGGTTCAGCAGCACGGGCTGTGCGCTCAACCGGCCGGTGGGTTCGTAGGAGACCCGAATCTGCGGAATGTAGCGCGTACCGGAGGCTATTCCGAGATAACTCCAGCAGCGCTTGTATTGTTCCTGCATCAGCCCATCCAGTTGCCCCCACAAGGATGGCGACATCTTGGCGGCGCTGGCCGTCGCCGAACCGAGTCGAGCCTGGCGCTGCACCTGGCGTCCCGTGGAAGCGCGGCGCTGGGCCTTTTCCTTCGACAGCAATTGCGAGATGGCGCTCGAGTCGAAGAGCTTGCGCGGTTCGTTCGCTTCGTCGCCGGATTTCGGCTTTGCAGCCTGCTTGTCCTCTTTCAGACGTTTTTCAATAAGCTTGGCGAGCCTGTCCGGCTGCGGCTTAGGTGGCGTGCGCGGCAAGTGCCTCGGCCGGCGTGGTGGCAAGGGAACCGGCGGGGCAACTTTCTCCGGCTTTTCGACAACGGGCTTTTCCGGCTCCACTGCCGCAACCTTCTTCGGTTCGGGCTTGGGCTCCGGTTTGGGCTCGATCTTGGGCCGAACAGGGGGAAGCGGCGCAATGGCCTCTTTTTCGACCGGCTTGGGCGGTTCCGGTGCTGCTTCCTTCGCCTGCTCGGGCGGGCGGGGCGGAGGTACGGGGGCGGGTTCCGGCTCGGGCTCGGGTTTGGTTTCGGGCTCCGGACGCGGCGGCGGAAGGGCGGCGACTTTCGGCGGCTCTGCTGGCTTGGGGGCGTCGTCCTCGCCGGGATCGATCTGGCGCTTCAACGGCGGTGGCGGCGTTGGAATGTTCTTCTTGGCTTCGTCGATGGGCGGCTCGGGATTGTTCTCCGCAACGTCCGCTTCCTTGTCGACTTTCGGTGTCGGCAATTGTTCCTTCGCCTGCTTGTCGCCTTTGACGACCTGGTTGAACTGTTCCTCTGTGAGGATTTCTACCGGTACGGTTTCCTGTGCGTCCGTGTATTTGCGGGCGTCGGGCAGGGCAACGAGCATCCCCGCCAGCAGCGCCCCATGCGCCACAGCGGAAACGACCCAGCCCGGACCGCGCCGTAGGTTCAACTCAGCTCTCCGCTTTGCCTTTTATCGTCATTTGGGTTTTTCCTGCTCGGTCACGAGGGCCACCTTCTTGAAGCCGCCGGTCGTGATCAGCGCCATGACTTCCGCAACGCGGCCGTAATTCACCGCCTTTGCGCCGCGCAGATAGATTCGCTCGTCGTAACCGTCCTTCGCGACCGCCTTGATCTTCGCAACGAGATCGTCCGCCGTGACGGGCTGATCCATGAAATAGATCGCGCCCTTCTCGTCGATAGCGACGGACAACGGCTTTTTCTCGACGTTCAGCGCCGCCGCTTTGGTTTCCGGCAGGTCGATGGGCACGCCTGTCGCCAGCAGCGGCGCGGCGACCATGAAGATGATGAGCAGAACCAGCATGACGTCGATAAACGGCGTCATGTTGATTTCGGCCATCGCGCCATAGCGGGGAACGCCGCGGCGGCGGCCACCCGATTTGCGGCCCGGTGCTCCAACGGAAGCGCCCATTGGCTGTTACTCCGAATTGCGGCTCAGGCCGTCGTTTTGGCCCGCTCGGATCCGACGTGATGGTCGATCTGGCGGGACAGGATGGAGGAAAATTCGTCGGCGAAGCTTTCCAGACGCGCTTGCGAGCGGGCGACCCGGCCCGACAGGATGTTGTAGAAAATGAGTGCCGGAATGGCGGCAAACAGGCCGATGGCGGTGGCGAACAGCGCTTCGGCGATACCGGGCGCAACGACAGCAAGCGAAGTGTTTTTCGACGCGGCGATGGAGCGGAACGAGGTCATGATACCCCAGACCGTGCCGAACAGGCCGACGAAGGGCGCCGCGGAAGCCACCGAGGCCAGAACGATGAGCTGGCTTTCCAGCCGCTCGACTTCGCGGGCGATGGAGACGTCCAGCACCTTTTCGATACGGGCCTGCAGGCCCATGAAGCTGGCAGAAGAGGTGAACGAGCGCTTCCACTCGCGCATGGCGGCAACGAAGAGCGAGCCCATGCCCGTGGTGGGGCGCGCGGCAAGGGTGTCGTACAGGTCTTCCAGCGAATTGCCTGACCAGAACACTTCCTCGAATTTGTCCATGGAACGCTCGACGCGCCCGAAGAGCATGAATTTGTTCACGACGATGGCCCAGGACCAGATCGAGGCGGCAATCAGGCCGAGCATGACAATCTTGACAACAAGATGCGCCCCCAGGAACATGCCCAGAATGGTTACCTCAACCGCCGGCGTGGCGGCGGCCCCCGAGGCAATTTCGGCTGGATTCATCTGGAAGCGTCCTTCGCATGTGCGGGAATATCCCGCTATATCCCGTCAAATCGGTCGAAACTTTGGCCCTGCTGGAATCGCAGGTCGGTTTTTTCCTAGCAAGAGAGCGGTTAAGAAACGATTAGGGTTTAGGAACCGTTATCGCAGCTTCCGGGTCGCAGCCGCCTCTCATCCGCCCTTGGGACAGGCTTCAAATCGGCGCAAACCTTGCGTATATAGCGGCGGGAATCCGTCACAATTCAGACTTTCGCTCCGGGGACGAACATGGCAGGCCATAGCCAATTCAAGAACATCATGCACAAGAAGGGCAAGCAGGACAAAATCCGCGCCAAGCTCTTCTCCAAGCTCGGACGCGAAATAACGGTCGCGGCCAAGATGGGCATGCCCGATCCCGCCTTCAATCCGCGGCTGCGCCTCGCCATTCTGGCGGCGCGGGCGGAAAACATGCCCAAGGACAATATCGAGCGGGCGATCAACAAGGCGTCCGGCGGGGAAGCCGAAAATTACGACGAAATCCGCTACGAGGGCTACGCGCCGGGCGGCGTCGCCGTTATCGTCGAGGCGCTGACCGACAACCGCAACCGCACGGCCAGCGAAGTGCGCTCCTATTTCTCCAAGGCCGGCGGGGCGATGGGGGAAACCGGCTCGGTATCCTTCATGTTCGACCATGTCGGCGAAATTGTTTTCGAGAGCAAAGTCGCGGGCGAAGACGCGATGATGGAAGCGGCCATCGAGGCCGGCGCGGACGATGTGGCGAGTGACGAGGAAAGCCACACCATCGTTACCGCGATGGAAGACCTGGCCGAAGTGACAAAGGCGCTGGAAGCGAAATTCGGCGAGCCGAAAAGCTCAAAACTCGTCTGGCGGCCGCAGAACACGATCGCCGTGGAAGAGGAAGCCGCCGAGAAGATCCTGCGCCTCATTTCCACGCTGGAAGACAACGACGACGTGCAGAACGTCTACGCCAATTTCGAAATGTCGGAAGAGGTGATGGAGAAGCTGGGGTAGGGGCCCATTTTCATTTCCGCTTTTCACCGCCCGATCAGCGGCATCACTCTGTCAGCGAAAGTCTGCATTCCCTCCTGCATCGGGTGGAACTGCAGCATCAGGCAGCTGATTCCCATGTCCTCGTAGCGCCTGATCCTGTCGGCGATGGTTTGCGGCGTGCCGACGAGGCCTGCGCCCAAAGACTTGATCGCCACGTTGTGCTGCGGGTTTCCTTCGAAGCTGTGCAGGTCTTCCACCAGCGCCGCGACATCGTCGCCGCAGGCGACATAGGTGCTGATGCCGAAGCCGAGCTTGCGGCCGTGGGCGGCGGCGCGGGACCGCATGTCGGCGATATCGGCGGCGATGCGGGTGCGGTTCTGTTCATAGGCGTCGATGCCAGGCTTGTATTCGACGAACCAGAGGTCGCATTCGCGCGCTACGATGTCCTTGCCGCGTTCGTCCGCCGACGCGGCATAGACCGGCGGGCGGGGACGCTGCATGGTCTTGGTTGCCATGGTCGCTTCCCGTGCCGTGTAGAACCTGCCTTCGAAGGTGAAGTTCTCCTCTTCCCACATGGCTTTCAGCACGCGGATAAATTCGTCCACCCGCGCATAGCGGTCCTCCCCGTCTTCGTCCCACCCTTTCCAGGCGTTGTTGCCATAGAGCGCGAATTCATGCGCCCGATTGCCGGGCACGACGTTGATCATGAAGCGCCCGCCGCTCAGCCGGTCGATGGATGCGCCCAGTTTCGCGGTGAATTGCGGATTGAGAATGCCGGGATGGACCGCGCACATGATGGCGATGCGGGTGGTCTCGACGGCCAGCGCCGAGGCGACGACCCAGGCCTCCGGATCGGGCGCCACGAGCCGTTCGGCCACCAGGGTCAGATCGAAGCCGAGGTTCTCGGCCTGTTGCACTGTGTCGCGCATGAACGTGTAGGCGCGATCGCGTTCGCCGCCCTTCCCCTGCATGGTGAGATCGGCAAGTGCGCGCTGGCTCGCCGGCTCGGGCCGAATGCAGTAGGAAAACGGTGTCCAGACTCCCAGCTGCATGCCTTGCGTCCTCTCCGGTGTGTCTTAACGCTTATGCCGATTACCGGCAGCGTAATGTCTGTGCGCCCCCCACGCCAGCGCTTTCCTGCCGGGCAGGACCATCCCTTTCCTCCTGCCGTATTTCGATGTTAGTTTCGCGTTTCGGCGAACAAGAATCGGGAGAGTCTACGGCCATGGACGATATCGCGCATGCGAGCGGGCGACCGCGCGCCGAACAGCCGCTGATCGGCGGACCCTATGTCCGCAACGCATGGTATGTGGCCGGCTGGGCGGAAGAACTGCAGGGCCAAAGTTTCGTTGCGCGCACCATCATGGATGTGCCGGTGGTGATGTTCCGCAAGCAGGATGGCGGCGTGGCGGCGCTTGTCGACCGTTGCGCGCACAGGTTTGCGCCGCTGAGCATGGGCAAGCTGCTGCCGGGCGACCGGATCATGTGTCCGTATCACGGTCTGGAATACGATACGTCCGGCAAGTGTGTTCACAATCCGCATGGCGACAAGCGCATTCCGGATACGGCGCGCGTCGGCAGCTTTCCCGTGATCGAAAAGCACATGGCGCTGTGGATATGGATGGGCGACAAGCCCGCCGATCCGGCTTTGATCCCGGACTTTTCCGCGCTCGACAATCCACCGGAGATCGCCACCACCAAGCGCGACAGCATGACGATGCGGTCGAACTATCAGCTCATGATCGACAATCTGCTCGACCTTTCGCACACCTGCTACCTGCACGATGGCCTTCTGGGCAATGCGGACGTTGTCGAATCCGACATCAAGGTGGAACAGGACGGCGATGATGTTGTCGTCAGCCGATACGCGCCTAATTCGATCCCGCCGGGCATGTTCGCGCAATTCTGGCCGGGCCATCCGGAACGGATCGAAAAGCAGACGCATATCCGCTGGATGGCGCCTTCGACCCTCAAACTGATGACCGGCATTTGCGAGAATGGCGACAGGCTGGAAAACGGCACAGGCTATCACGCCATCCACATGCTGACACCGGAGACGGCGCATACCACGCATTATTTTTTCACCGCCGTTCGCTTCGGCCTGAAGACGAACGACGAGGAGTTCAACCGGTCCATGCAAACGAAGATCGCGCAGATGCGCCGCTTCGCTTTCGAGGAACAGGATGCGCCCGTCGTCGCTGCGCAACAACGCCGGATCGAGGGTGCGCTGGAAACGCTGAAGCCGGTGGTGCTGGCGATCGATGTCGGTCCCGTGCGCTACAAGCGCGTTCTGCAGAAGATGATCGACGCAGAACAGCGCGTCTGAACGGGCGCGGGTGTTGCCTATCGCGGGCAGCGGTAGCGGCATGCGCCGCTACAGGACGATTACTTCTTTTTGTCTTTGGGCTGCTTCGGGCGCACCTTCAGATCGGGCTTGGCTTCGCCAGCCGCGCGAAGCTTTTCCACGAGCTCTTTCGGCGTGGCGAAAGCTTCCTGAAGGAGTTTCGACATTTCCGCCCCGGTCATAGGGTCGATATCCTGCTTCTGTCTTTTTGCATCCGCCAGCAAGCCGGGGTCTTTCATCGTCGCGTCGAATGCCTTGCGCAAAGCTGCTACCCGATCCGCAGGGACACCGCCTGCCACGAACAGCGGGCGCCCCATTTCGAACGCCGTGAATTGCAGCCGCAGGATTTTTTTCGTTTCGGGATTGTCGGTCAGATCCTGCACGAGCGGGACGTTCTTCAACTCGGGATGCTTCTTCAAGCCCTGCTGGTAGATCATCGCGAGCTTGCCGCTCTCGATCCATTCCTTGTAGTGGGGTTTCAGGCTGGTCCACGAGAAGGTTCCGCGCCCGTCCACCTCGCCGCGCAGCATGGCGAGGTTCATCTGGCTGCCGCCGGGATAGCCGGCGATGACCTTGTACTTGAATCCCATGAGATTGCGCAGCACGTAGGGTATGACAACGCTCTCGGTTCCCACGCCCGTGCCGGCGACGACGATTTCGCGCTTGCGCAAATCCTCCCATGACTTGATGCCCTTGCCCGTATTTACGACGGCGAGCGATGTGTCGGAATTGGTAGAGCCGATCCAGTTGAGTTTCAGCGGTTCGAATTTCGCGTGACTGTTCGAGGTGAAGAGCGGCTCGAACGGTACGCCGCGCTGCGGAGCTCCCATGTGCAACCCGTCTTTCGGCGCAACATTGGCGACGAAATTGGTCATGACGATGCCGCCGCCACCCGGCATATTGCGGACGATTACGGTGGGTTTGCCGGGGATGTGCTGGCCGATGTACCGCGCGACCAGCCTGGCGTTCGTGTCGTAGCCGCCGCCCGCCGACAGGCCGACGTAAACGGTCATCTGCTTGCCTTTATAGAAGTCCGCAACCGGATCGGCAGCTGCGGGAAGAGCGGCCATAACGGCGGCGCTTGCGGCGGTGACGGCTGCGAATTTCATGATGCCTCCCGATTTCAAGTCTTTGATTGATCTGTCATGGGACCTTAGCCGCCCGGTGACGCGCCTGCAAGCAAACTGCCGCCGTGCTGGCAAAGGACGCTGTTTCGTGGCATCGCATCGCCATGAACGATACTACAGCCTCGATCATCATCTATGTCGATGCCGACGCGTGTCCGGTGAAGGACGAAGTCTACAAGGTCGCAGCGCGCCATGGGCTGAAGACCTTTGTTGTGGCAAACTCCTTCATCAACACGCCGCGAGATCCGCTTATCGAGCGGGTGCTTGTTGGCGACGGGCCCGATGCCGCCGACGACTGGATTGCCCTGCGCGTGGCGCGCGGAGCCATAGTCATCACGGCGGACGTACCGCTCGCGGCGCGAGCGGTGAAAGCAGGCGCCTGCGTACTTGCGCCCAACGGCAAGGAATTTTCCGAAAACTCCATCGGCATGGCGCTGGCCACGCGCAATCTGCTGCACGACCTGCGCGAGACGGGCGCGGTGACGGGCGGGCCGCGGCCATTTTCCGCGCGCGACCGCTCGGATTTTCTGCAGGCGCTGGAGCGCGCAATCGTTCGGTTGAAGCGTGCCGGAGTTTCTAGCTGACAGGGTTTCCGGGCAAGGCCGGGCGGGCTTCTGGTCATGCACATTTCCACCAACTCGGTGCACCCTCCTTCGGCAAATGCGTGCACGCATGGCGGAAAGATGATAACCGCAGGCATGCATCCATTGGGCAAGCCGTTGGAAGGATACGAGATGCAGACGCTGGTTCCCATTGCAGAAAAAATTGCCGAACTGCTTCGCGCTCGCGGCGAAACGCTGGCCGTCGCCGAATCTTCCGCGGGCGGGCTTATTTCAGCGGCCCTCCTCGCGGTTCCCGGCGCGTCGGCCTATTTTCTCGGCGGGGCTATCGTCTATACGATGAATGCGCGCACCGGATTGATGGGTATTTCTGCGGCCGACATGGAGGGCATGCGGGCGTCGACCGAAGATTACGCCATGATGCTGGCTGAGGAAGCGAGCGATCGACTTGCCTCCGACTGGGCCATTGCCGAAACGGGTGCGACCGGGCCAACGGGCAACCGCTATGGAGACGCCGCCGGTCATTGCTGCATCGCCGTCTGCGGGCCCTACAATATTTCGTTGACGATAGAGACAGGCAGCGCCGACAGGCAAGCGAATATGCGAACGTTTGCTGCGAAAGCGCTCGAGACCATGCTCGACGCGTTGCTGACGATGGGCAACGCTATCGACGGATAGGTAGGATCTCACCCTTCCCATTTTCCGTGCCGCAGCCAGTGCTCCAGCATCCAGATGTGGTCATTGCCGAAGAAGCTTTCGCCATCGGCAATGAAAAAGGGAACGCCGAACACGCCTTTTGCGATCGCATCCTCCACGTCCCTCGTCAAAGCCTGCTTGATGCCGTCGCTGGCGATTGCAGCCAGCAAGGCGTCCGTGTCGAAGCCCAGGGCTTCGGCCTCTTCCGCGCAGGCTTCCGGCGATGTGATGTCCTTGCTCTCTATCCACAGGCGGGCGTACATCGCCTTGGCGAAATCGACCGCCATGCGCGGTTCCTGCTGCTTGAGCCAGACGAACGCCCGCATCGCGTTGAGGGAATTGTGCCCTGTAAGGCCATGGCGTTTGAACGGCACGCCATAGAGTTTGGCGAAACGCTCCATGTCGTGTTGCAGGTAGGGGCCTTTGAGCGGGTAGGCCGCGAGCGGTTTCATGCCCATGACTTTCAGCACAGTGATTCCCACGAGTACGGGCCGCCAGTCGACAGTACGTCCATGCCGCGCCGCGATCATCTCGATCTGGGTCGAGGCGAGGTAACCGAAGGGCGAGAAAATATCGAAGTAGAAGGCGACAGGCGATTTGTCGTGTGCGGGCATGGTAGCGGCTTCCCAGGCATCGATGTCGGAGCATATGGTAGCATTGCCTGTTTCCGTGACGCTGGTCCAGTCCGCTTGACCGCTTGCACGCGGCCAAGGTCTACCGCAATATGAACAGGACAGAGAGGGAGGGTGTTATGCTGTTTGGCGGGTGCGGATGTTTGCCAGGTGCTTCGCTCTTGCCCGGTATGGGCGCTTTGTGCGCCGGTGGCGCGGGGTTTGTGACGGCGATGCTGGCTGTCATGTCGGCCAACCGCCAGACCGCGGAAGCGCTGATGCCCGGCAAGACGCCGCCCGTGGTGGACAAATTGTCTGTGCAGATGCTCACCGACAATGTCGTCATAAATTTCGTGCCGGGAGAAAAGCGCGAGGGGCTGACGATCTACCGCGGGGCGCGTCCGCCGAAGGATCCGGACGCCCTGCCGCGTTACGCACTGGCCGGTGAGTGGGGCCTGAGCATGCATGCGCAAACCGTTCGTGGCGGCGAAGAGAGAAACATCCTCGTCGACTTCGGCTATACGCCAGAGGTGCTCACGAACAACATGGCCCTTCTCGGCTTCGACGCATCGAAAATCGACGCGATGGTTCTCAGTCACGGGCACTACGATCACTTCGGCGGAATGACGGGGTTTCTGTCCGCGAACAAGGGCAAGCTGAAAAGCGGAATTCCGTTTTTCGTCGGCGGGGAGGACTGCTTTTGCCTGCGGCGCAATCCGGGCGGAAGTTTCGGTGCTCTGGACCGCAAGGCCATCAAGGAGGCGGATCTCGCGCTGATGATGGCGGAAGGGCCGGCGATCGTAGCCGGGCACGGGTTCACGACGGGACGCATTGCACAAAGCTCGTTCGAACAACCGCTGCTGCCGACCAGGGAAATCGTCGGCATATTCGATGGTTTCGGCTGTTACCCCGACGCGATGCCGCCAGCGAAAAACACGGGCGATTATATCGCTGACGACTTCGATCACGAGATCGCGACGAACTTCGTCGTCGGGGACCGGGGTCTGGTCGTGCTGACGTCGTGCAGCCATCGCGGCGTCATTAACGCGGTGAAGCAGGCACAAGCGGTTTCCGGCGTCGACAAGGTGCTGGCGGTGATCGGCGGCTTCCATATAGTACCGCCGCTCGACGACACCTATATAGCACGCACGATAGAGGCGTTTCGAGAGATCGATCCTGCTTATATTGTTCCGGCGCATTGCTCCGGCGACCGCTTCTATGATCTTGCGCGCGACGCGTTCGGCGACAAGGTCATTCACTCGGCAGTTGGCACACGGTTCGTGTTCGAGGCGTAAGCGCCTTGCTTACGCCTTCTCGCGTTCTTTTGTCATGGCTTCGGCCATTTCGCGAATCTTGACTTTGGCGAGCTTGCCGAAGCCGACGCGCGGCAGTTCGTCGAGAATGACGATGTCGTGCGGCTGCTTGAATTTGGCGAGCGATTTGCGGCAGTGCTCGAACACGCGCGCCTTGATCTCCTCACGGTCGGCATTCGGGTCGATCAATTCGACAAACGCGACGGGCACTTCGCCCCAGACCGGATCGGCGCGGCCGACGACGGCGGCGTCCTTGATGCCGCCGGCCGCCTTTACGGCATGTTCGACTTCGGATCCCGAAACGCCCTCGCCACCGACCTTCATCACGTCCTTGGTACGGTCGGCGAATTCGATCCATCCGTTTTCGCGAAGAATCACGCGGTCGCCGGGATCGAACAAGCCACGCTCATCGAAGCTTCCCGACGTCGCTTTCTGGTTGCCGAAATACTCACGGAAAATGCTGAGCCCGCGCCGGCCAAGCACCTTGAGATGGCCGGTTTCGCCGGGTTGAACGGGCTTGCGATTGTCGTCTTCGACGATGATGCCATAGCCCGGGGCCGGGCGGCCAATGGCGCGGGCGGTCTGCGCTGCCCATGGATCGCCGGTTATGGGCTGCGAAACCATTTCCGTCATGCCCCAGCCGCTGACTTCGCGCACGCCGAATTTCTGTGCGACCGGCGGCAGAAAAATCCCGCTCAGGAATTGGCGGAAATGATGTTGCGGGACTTCCTGCCGCGATAACACGTCGGCAGTGAAATGCACTTGAGCGCTTAGCGTCGACTTGTTCTGCAAGGCAACCGGCCAGAAGCGGCTGGCTGAAAAGCGCGGTTGCAAAACGACGGTTGCACCGGCCCACATGGCTGAGAGGAAGGCCCAGGAAAAGCCTACCACGTGATAAACCGGCAGGAACACCTGATAGACATCGTCGCTGCGCACAGCCTGATGCATGGCGCTCATCTGGCCACCCCACAGGACGTTGCCGTGGGTCCACAACACTGCTTTGGGGCGCGATGTCGTCCCCGTCGTGAACAGGATCAGCGCCGGGCGGTTTGGATCGGGCGGAAGCGGCTGCGCCGGTTCTGCTGCATAGAGCGCGGCGAAGCTTTCCGAGCGGGACGGGGCGGTTCCGGCCTCGGGCGTATCCCCGGCGTCCGTTTCCGTTACAGCGATCCATTCCAGTTGCGGGCAGTTCTCGCGAACGCGTGCCGCCAATTTCGGCTGGGTTATCGCGGCGCGGGCGCCGGATATTTCGACGGTGTGGGCAATCTCGGGTCCTGCCAATACGGAATTGCTGAGAACTGCGACAGCGCCGATCCAGGCCAAAGCAAAGCGGGCCAGAAAGGTTTCGGGGCAATTGTCGAAATGGACGAGGACGCGGTCGCCCTCGGCGATGCCCCTGGCTTTCAATCCAGCTGCGAGGCGGGCGACATCGTATTCGAAACGCTTCCACGACCAGGAATCGGCATTGCTGTCCTCAAAGGGTGTCCAGACCAGAAATGGTTTATCGCCCCACACGGCGGCACGGTCTCGGATAAGGCTGCCGACGTCCATGCCGGCGAACGGATGTATGAATTCGTTATACAGGTGCGCCGCCATCCCTGTTCTCCGTTTGTTTTATGCAAATGCCAAAGTGATGTTTCTTCCTTAGCACGAATGGATTTGCATTCGCTGCCTGGATCGCCTGACTTTCCCCGATTATATACCGGACGCTTCCAGTACTGATAATGTTAATGTTTCTCAGACATCGTTACCCGTAAAGAGGGGAAATTCAGCACAGGATTCCCGATGCGAGAGGCACGGAGAGCCCATCGCAAGGCGAGGCAATGTTGCCTCTCAGACCGAATCGGCTTAACCGGTTAACGGATGGTTACGCTTCGTCATGGCGAGCTCCGGTTCGTCATAACGTTAAGAACATTCATGTTTTTTGAAAGCGTGCCGATCAGTTTCACAGTATAGTGGCTTTGTTTCGGAATCACCTTGGCTTGCTTCTTGGGGCGGTCTTGCGTGATCAGGTCGAGTCCAGGTTTGTCATTGGATTGTTACTTTGGGACAGTAGCCGCACGGACTTTCGTTCGGGATGCAAGGTTTGCGGGTGCTGTTTTCCAATGACCCGGCCGATACGGATTACGCGGTCACGCGCTCGTATCCGGTGTCAAATAACAGGATGGTTGCATGTCGCGCAGATATTTCGGTACCGATGGCGTACGCGGGCGGGCGAATGTTTCGATTACTCCCGATCTTGCCATGCGTCTCGGGCAGGCTGCCGGCCTGATGTTCACCCGTGGCGAACATCGCCACCGGGTCGTTATCGGCAAGGACACGCGGCTTTCCGGCTATATGATCGAAAACGCGCTGGTTGCCGGTTTCACCTCCGTCGGCATGGACGTGCTGCTGCTCGGGCCAGTGCCGACGCCGGCCGTAGCCATGCTCACGCGTTCCATGCGCTGCGACATCGGCGTGATGATTTCCGCCTCGCATAATCCATTTGAAGACAACGGCATCAAGCTTTTTGCGCCGGACGGTTACAAGCTTTCCGACGATATCGAGCGCGAAATCGAAGCGTTGATGGACACCAACCTCGCGCCCCGGCTGGCGGCCCCGCGCGATCTTGGCCGCGCCAAACGTATCGACGACGTGCGGGCGCGCTATGTCGAGTTCGCCAAGCGCACCCTGCCGCGCAACCTTTCTCTGGACGGAATGCGGATTGTAGTCGATTGCGCCAACGGCGCGTCATACCGCGTGGCCCCGGAGGCCCTTTGGGAATTGGGCGCCGAAGTTTTCTCCATTGGCGTCGATCCGGATGGCACCAATATCAACCGCGACGTCGGCTCTACTGCTCCCGAGGCTTTGGTAGCCAAGGTTCGGGAAGTGCGGGCCGATATCGGCATCGCCCTTGATGGCGATGCGGACCGTCTGTTGATCGTGGACGAGAACGGCCGCAAGATCGATGGCGATCAGTTGATGGCCGTGATCGCGCGGGACTGGCTGGACGCAGGACTGCTTTCGAAGCCGGGCATCGTCGCCACGATCATGTCAAACCTCGGTCTGGAGCGCTACCTCGAATCGCTTGGCCTGAATCTTGTCCGCACGGCGGTCGGCGACCGGTACGTGCTCGAGCATATGCGCGAGCATGGCTACAATGTCGGCGGCGAGCAGTCCGGCCACATGATCTTGTCGGACTATTCGACAACCGGCGATGGACTGGTTGCTGCTTTGCAGATCCTTGCGGTCGTGAAGCGGCAGGACCGGCCTGTGAGCGAAGTGTGCCAGCGCTTTACGCCTTTGCCGCAGGTGCTGAAGAATGTCCGGATTGCCGGCGGCGATCCGCTCGGTCAGGACATCGTCTCGCGCGCCATCGCCGAAGGCGAGAAGCGTCTTGGCAAGGGCGGACGGCTTGTCATCAGGCCTTCCGGCACCGAGCCAGTCATTCGCGTAATGGGCGAAGGCGACGATCCCTATCAAGTCGAAGCCGTTGTCGACATGATTTGCGATGCACTGAACGGACGTTTGCAGCCGATCGCCGCCGAGTAACTTCCATTGTAGCCATTGCGCGCTGGCGTTTCCCGGTGGCGTCTTTGTAATGCGTTGCGCTTGTCTGCGCCGCGTACTCCTTCCGTTTCCCCGCACCACTAAATGCAGGCAGGGCCGGTAATACGGCCTTTGCCTCCTTTTTGATTCGTCCGGAGTCATTTGCTCCGGCGGCGAGCGCGCCGTGCCTGTTCGTCTGTGCCCAGCTTCGAGCGCGATTCCTCACAGTTCGCATTAACCAGATTTCTTAAGGTTAAGGGCCTGTTAACCGATTTGAGTCACAGTCCGGTCGCAGTTTTCTTACGGGCTTTTCCCCGTCGAATCAGAAGGAATGGATCATGGGCGGCTTGAGAGCCATTATGCTTTCCGGCGTTTTCTCCGCCGGTCTGGCCGGTGCGGCGCAAGCGGCGGATCTGCTTCCGCCTCCGCCGCCGGTGGACGCGCCGGCAGTTGTTGCGCCGGACGCCGATTTTTCTGGCTGGTACATCCGCGGCGACGTTGGCATTGGCGCCCATCGATCGGTCGGGCTGCGCAGTACGCCCGACCCGCTGACGCAGGGCGGCGCCGGATTTGTGCCGACCAGCTATAATATCCTGCCGGCAATGGTGAGCGGGACGCCTTATGTCGGGCTCGGCTTCGGTTACAAGTTCAACAACTGGATTCGCGCCGACTTTACGTCCGAATACCGGACGTCGACGTTCTCGAGCCAGGACCAGCTCCTGTTCAACAACGGAGCCGCCGCTCCCAACACGCAGTTTTACGCCCTGCGCAACAGCTATCGCGGCAACCTGTCGGCCTCGGTGTTCCTTTTCAACGCCTATCTCGATCTGGGTACCTGGGCTGGCATAACGCCGTTTGTCGGCGCCGGCGTTGGCCTGGCTCGCACGACCCTGTCGGGCGTTCAGGACAACGGCTACAACAACCTCTATGCCGGTCCGGGTTCGCCTGCCACCGCCAACACCAGCGGCAACTACAAGACATCGACCACGAACAGCCTTGCCTGGGCGCTCATGGCCGGCGCTGCCTACGACGTCAATTCTCGTCTGAAGCTGGAACTGGGTTACCGCTACCTCAATGTCGGCAAGGTGAAATCGGCCGTTCCCGATTGCAACGCCTTCGGACCGGGACTGCAGCCTTGCAACATCGCTTTGGAGATGAAGCGTTCCGGCACGCACGAAATTCGTGTCGGCCTGCGCTGGATGCTCGCCGAACCGGCGTTTGCTCCTCCGCCGCCGGCGCCGATCGTTCGCAAGTACTGATCGCGACGAACTCCCGAAACAGAAACAAGCGCGGCTTCGTCCGCGCTTGTTTTTTTGTTTCCGAGGCCGCAGCGAAAAGTAAATATAATATTATTTCATTCTTATTTTGTTAGCACGCTTACAATTGCGAGTAATCAGATAGTACGAAAATACAGTAGTATCAGCGTCAATGAAAAAATGCTTTCATGGTTAAGCGCCCATTAAACAATCCATGCCAAATTTATCCTCGATATAAATTGTTCTCTGCTTGGCAGACGGGTGTCGGGGAAATCCTATGGTACGTATCGCTACACTGAAACTGCTCGCAGCCGGCATGTTGCTGTCGCTTGCTGGCAATGCCGTCGCAGCCGACAGGCCTTTGTTCTCGGAAGATGCGCCGGTCGTCTATGGCGAAAAGCGGCAGGAATTCGGTTCGGGATGGTATCTGCGCGGCGATGTAAGCTGGTCGCGGGACAAAGCGCCTCAGTTGTTCGTCGACGGGACCTTCAACGATCCGCCGAAACAGCGCAATATCTTCAAGGGCGGTCTCGGTTTCGGGTACAAGTTCAATAACTGGTTCCGTACGGACATCACGGCGGACTATGTCGCTCCGCAAAACGTGAACGGCGTGTCTCCAGGCTTTATCTGTCCGATTGAAATCCGCGGCATGAACGATGCCAACGGCGATCCTATTGGTATTTTCGCCGTTGAAAACACGTGCCGGTCCGTACAGCAGACTTCCTTGCAGCGCGGCGTCATGCTTGCCAACGCCTATCTCGACCTGGGCACATGGGCGGGTGTCACGCCTTTCGTCGGCGCTGGCGCAGGCATGGCCTATGGCCGCGTGCGGGGCAGTTTCGACTGGTACGACACGGCCAACAACGGCCCCTACTCTGCCAACCTCGTCGTTCCGGGTGGATTTCCGTTCATCTACCTCGATAATCTTGGCAATCCGATCGTTCGTAACTATCAGTTCGGTCCGCAAAACCATTACCGCGGTTTGAGCCAGACGAAGTTCAACTTCGCATGGGCGCTGATGGCGGGTCTGGCCATAGAGGTCAGCCCGAATGCGAAACTGGAAGTGGGCTATCGTTACATGAACCTCGGCAAGTGGGGCGAGTCGAAGACTGCGAATACATCGCATGACGTGCGGGTAGGCTTCCGCTACATGATCGACTGATCGCGCGAAACTTGCATGTTCTGGGTGGCGGCGGGCTTCGGTCCGCCGTTTCCGTTTCGGACGCCGGCAAATGTGCCGCCGTTGCCGAGGGCGCGCGTGTAAATGCCGCAGCTTCGACAAACCGCTTGACGCGATGCCGGGAAACCCATATCTGCCGCCGCGGGACACCTCTCCCCAACGAGAGGCGCCCATCTGAAAGGATGGACTACATGACCGCGATACAGAAACCCGGCGCGAAGCCGGCAAATCCCAATTTCTCTTCCGGCCCCTGCGCCAAGCGCCCCGGCTGGTCTCTCGAAAATCTGAAAGATGCGCCGCTTGGCCGCTCGCACAGGGCGAAGGCCGGCAAGGCGAAACTGCAGCGCGCGATCGACCTGACGCGCGAAGTCCTGCAGGTGCCTGCCGATTATCGCATCGGCATCGTTCCGGGTTCCGATACCGGCGCCGTCGAAATGGCCATGTGGTCGCTGCTCGGCGCGCGCGGGGTCGATCTTCTCGCCTGGGAAAGCTTCGGGCAGGGCTGGGTTACCGACGCTGTCAAACAGTTGAAACTGGAGAACACCCGCACGCTCAAGGCGGGTTACGGCGAACTTCCTGACCTGAGCGAAGTGAATTTTGACAACGATGTCGTCTTTACGTGGAATGGAACGACGTCCGGTGTCCGGGTGCCGAATGCGGACTGGATACCGGACGACCGCAAGGGCCTGACGATCTGCGATGCGACGTCGGCCTGTTTCGCGCAGCCGCTGGACTATTCCAAACTCGATGTGGTGACGTTCTCCTGGCAGAAGGTGCTGGGCGGCGAGGCCGCGCATGGCATGCTGATTCTCGGTCCGCGCGCCGTCGAGCGCCTGACGACGTACGAGCCTGCATGGCCGCTGCCGAAAATCTTCCGTCTGACCAATAACGGCAAGCTGATCGAGGGCATATTCGTCGGAGACACGATCAACACGCCGTCGATGCTGTGCGTGGAAGACTATATCGACGCGCTCGAATGGGCGCAGTCGATCGGAGGGTTGAAAGGCCTGATGGGTCGTGCTGACACCAATCTTGCAACGATGGCCAACTGGGTGCGGACCACTGAGTGGGTCGACTTTCTCGCCGTACGGCCGGAAATTCGCTCCAACACCAGCGTGTGTCTGAAGATTGTCGATCCGGCCGTTACAGCCCTGCCGGAGAAGGAGCAGGCCGCTTTCGTGAAGGGGCTCGTTGCGGCCATCGAAGCGGAAGGCGCAGGTTTCGACATTGACGGCTATCGCGATGCGCCTCCCGGCCTTCGCGTGTGGTGCGGGGCGACGGTCGAGGCATCCGACGTTGCCGCATTGACGCAATGGCTCGACTGGGCTTTCGCGAACGCCAAGGCCGCACTCCCGAAAGCTGCCTGAGTCACCGGCTTCTCCTGGCGCGTGGGCGGCTTCGTTCCGCACGCGCCCTATCAAACGCAAATTCCCGAACTTCCAACCTGAAGGATACCTGTCATGGCTCCTCGCGTGCTCATTTCGGACGCCCTGTCCGATGCTGCCGTCCAGATTTTCCGCGATCGCGGTGTGGACGTCGATTTCCAGCCCAATCTCGGCAAGGACAAGGACAAACTCGCTGCCATCATCGGCGATTACGATGGTCTGGCCATACGTTCCGCGACCAAGGTTACTGCCAAATTGCTCGAATCGGCCACGAACCTGAAGGTGATTGGGCGCGCAGGAATCGGGGTCGATAATGTCGACATTTCGCAAGCGACCGGACGCGGTATCATCGTGATGAATACGCCGTTCGGTAATTCGATCACGACGGCAGAACACGCCATTGCGATGATGTTCGCGATTGCGCGCGAAATTCCCCAGGCCGACGCGTCGACGCAGGCCGGCAAGTGGGAAAAGAACCGCTTCATGGGTGTCGAGATTACCGGAAAGACGCTCGGTATCGTCGGTTGCGGAAATATTGGCTCCATCGTTGCCGACCGCGCCGTTGGGCTGAAGATGCGCGTGATCGCGTTCGATCCTTTCCTGACGCCCGAACGCGCCCAGACGCTTGGCGTTGAGAAGGTGGAACTCGATGCGCTGCTCGCACGGGCCGACTTTATCACGCTGCACACACCGCTCACGCCGCAAACGCGGGGCATCATCGGCGCCGAAAATCTGGCAAAAACGAAGAAGGGCGTGCGCGTCATCAATTGCGCGCGCGGCGAACTGGTGGACGAAGCGGCCATGCGTGCGGCGCTGGATTCCGGTCATGTTGCTGGCGGCGCTTTCGACGTGTTCTCGGAAGAGCCAGCCGTCAACAATCCGCTGTTCGGCCATCCCAATGTCGTGTGCACCCCGCATCTCGGCGCCTCGACGAGTGAGGCGCAGGAAAATGTTGCCTTGCAGGTTGCCGAGCAGATGTCGGACTATCTGATGCGCGGCGCGATCTCGAACGCCATCAACTTCCCTTCGATCACGGCCGAGGAAGCGCCGCGCCTGAAACCTTTCATTGCGCTCGCCGAGAAGCTCGGCTCGTTTGCCGGACAGCTCACAGAAACCGGCGTCAAAAAGTTGACAATCACCTATGAAGGCCAGGTTGCCGATCTGAAGGTGAAAGCCCTGACGGCAGCTGCCATCGCTGGTTTCCTGCGGCCGATGCTTTCCGACGTGAACGTCGTCTCCGCGCCGGTCGTCGCCAAGGAGCGCGGCATCACCATCGACGAAGTCTCGCGCGCGGCAGAGGGCGATTACGAATCGCTCATCACCATCACAGTGCAGACCGAGCGTCAGGAGCGTTCAGTGTCGGGCACGGTTTTCCACGACGGCAAGCCGCGCATCGTCAACGTGAAGGGCATCAAGGTCGATGCGGAATTCGCCCCGTCGATGATTTATGTTACGAATTCCGACAAGCCGGGCTTTATCGGCAAGTTCGCCGGTGCACTAGGCAGCAGCGGCACCAACATCGCGACTTTCGCGCTCGGTCGCGATGCTCCGGGGGGCTCGGCCATCGCCCTCGTTGCGGTCGATGACAAGGCGCCAGAGAACGTCCTGGGAGCCATCGCGCAGATTGATGGCGTGCAACAGGTCAAGGCGCTGCAGTTCTGATTCGCGCGATCAGTACCAGCACAACACTTCAATGCCGCTGCCGCCGTCACAGGCGGCAGTTGCTTTTTGCACAGTAACGTCGATCAGCGTCAGCAGGCCGCTGTCATGGCTCGATACCAGAAGCGATGTTCCATCCGGCGAAAACGCCATGCCTTGCGGCCCCTTGGCGATATTTATCGGTGTTTGCTTGCGCAAATCCCTTGCGTCGATCAGCCAGCAGAGGCCGGCTGCGTATGCGGTTATCGCAATGCACGACGCGTCCGGCGCGTAGAGAATTTTCGCCAGCCGCGAACGTTTCGGGTTGGAAAATATGTTGCCTTCCAATTCGATGCGATCTTGCAACCTGTGTGTCTTTGCATCGAAGACGAGAAGCGCATTGCTGGCGTTGTCTAACGCAAGGATCGATGCGCCGTCCGGTGATGGCATAATTCCTTCGCTACCGCTGCCGTTGCCCATGCCGCGTTCGCGTTCCGATACCGGCAATGTCGAGACGAATTTTCCAACCTCCACGTCGAAGACGCCAATCGGCCCTTCCTTGTGCGAAACGTAGATTGTTTTCCAGTCGGGAGAAAAGCTCATCTGATGCGCGCCTTTCCCAGGACAAGGGTAGCGCCCGGCGATACGTCCGCTTGCCGCATCGATGGCAACCAGCAGGTCGGGGATGTCGCACACGACCCAAAGAAAGCCGCCGGGTGCGGCGGCCATGCCGTGCGGCGCGAGGATGTCGCCGAGATCGAACACCGCCTCGATCTGCCGCGATGCGAGCCCAACTGCGAGGATCTTGTTGTTGGGGTTCTTGTTGGCGCCGTAAATTCCGTCGCCGTAGAGCGGGATATAGGCCCGGGTCCTGTCGGGCGAAATGGCAAGTTCGTGCACGCATTTCTCGGGACCGGGGATCGCGGCGATCTCTTTCAGAGTAGCCGGCAGGGTAGCCGGCAGGGTAGCCGGATCGTAAAATCGGATGGCGTTGCCGACCTTGTCGACTGCGATCAGGCCTGCTGTTCCGGTAATGTTGTTGCCTGCGTAGGCTGCGCTCATTTTCGTCCCCGGATATTGCCGCGTTCCTGTCTCGGGCGAGGTTATCGCGGCCGGCTTTTTCTGACCACCTGCCGTATTTCACCCGCGCGGAGCGTAGCGTTCGGCGATCAATATGCCGCCGATGACCAGCGCCAGGGCGACGGCGTGATAGATCGCAAAATTCTCGCCGAGAAACACCACAGACAATATCGCGCCAATGACGGGCGAGAGGTTCTGGAATTGCGCCGCCCGTCCGGGACCGACGAGTTCGACAGCTCGCATGAACATGACCTGCCCCAACATGCTGGTCAAAAAGCCGACGTAGAGCAGGGCAAGAAAGCCTTTCCAGCTTGGCCAGATCGTAAGGCCGGCGGAATATTCCCACGCAATCAGCGGCAGGGAGGCAAAGAACGAACCGAAGGCGATCATGCAAAAGAGGGAATAATTCGAAATGTCCGGCCGCCAGCGCAAGGCCAGAACATAACCGGCATAAAGCGACACGGCCGTCAGCATGAATATGTCGCCGATATTGAACTTCAAGTCGCCTATGGCGCCGGGGTTTCCGCGCGTGGCGAGATACAAGACGCCAAGGCATGACAGGGCGACGCCGCCGCCGCGCGCCCAGCCGACTTTCGCGCCGAAGGCAAACCGCGCACCGATAAGCACGATGACGGGCGCAGCGCCCTGCAAGATCGAAAGATTGAGCGCCGTAGTAAACTGTGCGGCCGAGAAGACCAGCGCGTTTGAGCTTGTCATCACCAGCACCATGAAGACAAGCAGGACCGGCTTGCGTTTCATTTTTTGCCAGTCGGCAGCGAAGGTTTTCGGCAGGAACACCAAAAGTACAGCGCAGCCGAGCAGCCAACGCAGCGACACCACGGCCATCGGCGATATTTCTCCGACTGCGGCGCGAATGACCGGCGAATTGCCACCCCAAATCAACATCGTCAGAAGCAGCAAGAGCCCCGGATTTGAGCCCATGCGCCGCGTCCAGCTGCGGGTCGGATCGTCGCTGTTCATCCGTGCCGGGCCCGCCAGTATTCCGCAAGCGCGATGCCACTGAGGACGAGAGCAAAGGCGACAGCGTGATAGAGCGCAAAGGATTCGCCGAGAAAAACAACAGACATGGCCGCACCGAGCAGCGGGACGGTGTTGTAGAAAAGGGTCGTGCGGTGCGGACCGATAAGTTCCACAGCGCGCATGTAAAAGCTTTGCGAGAGGATTGTCGGGAAGGTTCCGACATAGACGAGGATGGCAAAGCCCAGCGGGGTTGGCCAGAACGACTTGCCGAGTGCGATTTCAGCGATGACTGGCGGCAGTGAAACGACGAGGGCGATCATCGCCAGCAATGTGAAGAAAACCATTGGCGGAAACGGCGGCCGCTTGCGCAGGCCGACCGTGAACGAGGCGTGAAAGACCGATGCGGCGATGATCATCAGGTCGCCGGCGTTGAAGTCGAGATTGCGCAACACGGCCGGATCGCCGCGGGTCGCAACAGTTACGGCGCCGAACACAGTCAGCACAACGCCGAAAACGACTACGGGGCCGACGGGTATGCGCAAGAATAACCAGGCGATGACGATGACGAATATAGGCACGGTCGCCACGAGGGTCGAAATGTTGACACCTGTCGTGAAATTGCCGGCTGCGTAGAACAGGCAGGAGTAGAAGGCGAAGCCGGTACAGGAGATAAAGAGCAGATACAGCCAGTGTTGGCGTGCCATCGGCGCGTATTCCCCAATCTGCCGCCAGACGAAGGGCAGCATGATCGCGCTGGAGACCAGCCATCGCATGCCGCCAAGTACCATCGGCGAGGCTTCACCCACGGCCAGCCGTGCGGCGACAACATTGCTTGCCCAAAAGGTCAGGCACAGGGCCAGCAACAGCCAGGGATTGCGCCAGGCGGCGTTGAGCATGCGGGCGAACATGAAAGGGCGCTTCCGGCGGCGTGGCGACAGGGCAGCGTACGCCGCCGTTCGCAGAGACCTGTAGCCGATTTCGACGCGCGTTGCACCCCTGCCACATGTGCGGAGCGCTTCAACAGGAGGCCGGTATGGAGTACGGACCCCATATGCTTTGCGGCGGATGTTTGCGATTGAGCGTTTTGCGCCGCGCTGCGGCCCTTGTGTCGACGCATTTCGGCGCAGGTATAGCTGGTCTCGCCCGTTCTGGCCTGGCCAAGTTCAGACCGAGTATTTGGGATCATACTTTTCTTGAGGAGGAAAAATGCCAGTTATCTCGCTTTCCGGCATCAGAACCCCGGCGGTTGCAACAGCAGTATCCCTGGCGGCCCTTCTGGCTGCGGTTCCGGCCCTTGCCGCGGAACTCGAAATTCAATCGAAGATCGACGCTGTCACGGTTTATCCGGATGCGGCGCAGGTCGTCAGGATGGCGGAAATAGATCTGCCGGCGGGCGCCACGTCCATCGTCTTCAGGGGGCTGCCGCAGGGGCTCGATCCCAATTCCCTGCGCGTGCAGGCGCAATCGGCGGGCCAGTTGGCGATAGGTTCCGTCGCCACGCGCATTGCGCCTTACGCGCGGCCTGCGATGCCGCAATCGCTGGCGGAGAAGCTCCGCTCGTTGACGAACGAGCGGGCGCTTATGCACGAAAATCTGCGTGCTCTGCAGGCGCGCAAGGAGATGATCGAGCGCTATTCCAAAGCGAGTCCGGAAAAGCTTGGAGAAAAAGCTGCGCCGATGAAGGTGGAAGACTGGTCGAAGGCGTGGACGGCCGTCGGTGAAGGGCTCGCGAAAGTCGCTGAAGAGGTGCAGGCGGCGCAAATCCGCCTGCGGGAGATACAGAAGGAAATACAGGCGTTGCAGGCGTCGAACCGGGACGCCGGGGCCGGCGCGCAGCCACGCCGCGACGTGACGGTCGATGTCGAAGCCGGCGCTGCCGGGAAGGCGCGGTTGACGTTGACCTATCGTGTGGCCGGCGCGCGCTGGCTACCGGTTTACGATGCGCGCCTAGACAGCGGCAAGGACGGCGCTCCTTCGATTGAGCTGGTGCGGCGGGCGGCGGTCAGCCAGCGTTCGGGCGAAGATTGGACCGGGGTGACGTTGACGGTATCGACGGTGCGTGCGCGACGGGGTACCCAGGCGCCGGATGTGCTGGCGCAGATACTCGATTTCTACAAACCGCCGCCGCCGCCGCGGCCGATGGCAGAAAGTGTGGCCGCACCGGCGGCTGCGCCGATGCGGAAGTCCACAAGCAATATCGGTGTTCTCGGAATGGCGAAAGACCGGATGGCTGCCCAGAGCAAGTCGGCTGCCGAGCCGGAAGCAACGGTCGATGCCGGACCTTACGAAGCCCAGTTCCGGGTTCCGGGAAAGGTCGATCTCAAGGGCGACGGCTCGGAACGCGTATTGCGGATTGCGACGAGCAAGATCGTACCGGAGTTGAGCGCGCGCGCTGCCCCGGCCTTCGACGCAACGGCCTATCTGGAAGCGCAGTTCGTCAACAGCGATGCAGCGCCGTTGCTACCCGGCATTGTAAACCTTCATCGCGATGGTCTGTATGCCGGTCGCGGCGCTTTGAAGCTGGTTGCACCGGGCGAGAAGGCCGTACTCGGTTTCGGTGCGGACGATAATGTGAAAATCAGACGTGTCCCCGAGCGCAAGGTGCAGCAGGGCCCCGGATGGATCGGCAACACGCGGACGGAGACGACAGATTTCACGACAAAGGTGACGAATTTGCATCCGTTCGCCATCAAGGTGCGCATCCTCGACCGGATGCCGGTGTCCGAAGACGATGCGATCGTGGTGAAGGGTCTGCCGACCAACACGACGCCCGGCGAAGAAAAGGTCGATGGCAAGCGCGGGGTCGTCGCTTGGAATTTCTCCCTCAAGCCGAAAGAGGAGAAAACCCTGCGCTTCGGCTGGCGAGTCGAATGGCCGAACGGCAAGCGAATCGTACCGCGGACGTCGCCGAACTGAGGACGGCGCGAGCCGTCAGGGGATAAGCAGCATCGATCCGGTAGCGCGTCCGGCTTCAACGTCGCGATGCGCTTCCGCCGCGTCCTTCAGCGGATAGGTCTTGCTTACCTCGATCTTCAGGATGCCGTCGGAGATCAACTTGAAGAAATGTGCGCAGTTGCGGCGCAGATCTTCAGTCTTCGCCATCTGGAAGGATACGGCCGGGCGCGATACGCTGAGCGAGCCCTTCGCCGCACACCACAAGAGATCGATGGGCGGCACATGCCCCGAAGCATTGCCGTAATTGACCAGGCTGCCGAACGGCTTTACGCAGTCCATCGATTTGACGAACGTGTCCTTGCCAACGCCGTCGTAGACGGCGTTCACGCCTTCGCCGGTGAGCCGTTTCACTTCAGCGACGAAATCGGTTTCGCGATAGAGAATGACCTCGTCGCAGCCGTGGGCTTTGGCGACAGCGGCTTTTTCCGGCGAACCGGCGGTGCCGATGACGCGCGCGCCGAGATGCTTGACCCATTGAACCAGCAGGAGCGAGACGCCGGCGGCGGCTGCATGGATCAGTATCGTGTCGCCTTTCTTCGGCACATACATATGCTCGACGATGGATGCGGCGGTCATGCCCTTGAGCATGCTGGCGGCCGCCTGGCGGTCGGTTACGTCGTCCGGCAAGGGCACAAGGCGGCCGGCCGGAACGACACGTTGTTCTGCATATGCGCCGGTGTGGTGATAGAACGGGCCGAACATGCCGACATAGCCCGCACGGTCGCCCGGTTTGAATTCGGTCACGCCCTCGCCGACGGCGTCGACGACGCCAGCTGCCTCGTTGCCGGGCGTCAGGGGCATCTTCATCGGTTCAGGATAATAGAAACCGCCGCGCCGCACGTTGATGTCGGAGAAATTGATACCGATGGCCGTGTGGCGGAGGCGGACTTCGCCCGGACCCGGCTCCGGCAGATCGACATCGACCCATTCCAGGACTTCCGGCCCGCCGTGCTGCTCGATGCGTATCGCCTTCATGTGCGCGTCTCCTGTTTGGCGCGGACATTATACGGCACGGCTCAAAAGAAAAGCCCGGGCCGTGATTGCTGGCAAAGGAGCTCTGCTTGGCCGTCCTTCGAGACTCGAAGTCTGCGCTTGCAGCGCACACATCAACCTCAGGACGAGGGTTGTTCTTAATTTTGGATAGTTAGCCCTTATCCTGAGGAGCGCTGCGAAGCAGCGCGTCTCGTCCTTCGACAGGCTCAGGATGAGGGGCGTGAGTGTGTAGTGCAATCTCAACAATCAGAGCCCGGGCGCTTGTCCCGGGCTCTGCGGTGTGGCTGCGCATTGTAGCGCGCCCGAGGAACCTGTATCAGTGCTGCACAGCCTCGCGGCCGGATGCGGTCTTTTCTTCGCCGGTTTTCGGCGCGCCGCGCAGACTCTGCGGCAGCATCAGCGCCACGCCGATCAGGGCGACGCCGACTGCGATGCCGAGCCATTCGCCGGAGACATCGAAGAGCGCCGGGTATTTCGTACCAGCGATCTTGCCGAGCGTCGCATTGCCACCGAGGACCGGATCGAGAAGGCCGGTCGCCTTGATTTGGGGGTAGGTCAGCATGTAGGCGGCTGCGCCGAGCAGGCCTCCGGCGGAGAAGAAGAGCGCATCCTTGCGGCCGGTCGCCATGGCGGCCAGGCTGGTGCCGGGGCAGTATCCTGCAATGGCGAAGCCGAGGCCGAGCAGCAGGCCGCCCACGAAGACGCCCGCATAGGCCGTCTTGACGTCGAGGTGCGAGGCCGGGATGAGGCCGGCCAGGAGCCCTGTGAACATCAGGATGGAGGACAGGCCGATGGCGAACAGGATCGTCTTCATCAGGTGCAGTTTGCTCAACCGCAGCATGCCGGTGATGTAGTTCGGGTTAGTGGCGCCGACACGGTCGAGAACGAAACCGAAGGCCGCGCCGATGACGATTGCGAGAACGATGGTGGACATGACTCATTTCTCCTTCGGGAAGAGGAGGAGGGCGGCGGGAATGCCCGCGGCGAAAGCGCCGGCTGCGAAAATGTAGCCGGACAGGGCGGTCTGCATCATGCCGCTCATCATGTGGCCGCTTGTGCATCCGCCTGCGAGACGCGCGCCATAGAGGACGACAAAGCCGCTCGCGAAAGCCGCCGCATATCGTTTCCAGGGGGAATCGCCGAAATTGGCGCGCCAGATGGCGGGCATGGTGCGCTCCTTGCGCCCGACGCCGCCGCGCAGCAGGGCCGAACCGGCCGCACCGGCCATGATGGCGAGAACGAAGATCAGGCTGTAATTGACGGGATTGGCGACGTTCTTGGCATATTTGCCGCCGCTCTTGTTGAGATAGGCGTTCGGGCTCTCATAGCCGGACTTGTTCTTCTCAGACTTTACGACCGCCGTCTTGTCGACGCTGTTCCAGACAATGCCGTTAAGAATTACGAACTGGGTCGAGACGCCGATCGGCTTAACGAGCGCGACTGCGGCGAGGAAAACGAGGCCGAGAATTGCTCCGCCTTTCCACCATGACAATGGCATGGCCATGCTCCTTTTTGATTGCTAAATTATACATGTTCATATATTAGAATATTATGCGATACGCAAGGGGCGATTTCGTTGAAGTGTGAAAAAAAACCGGGACCAACGGAGCGGCAAAAATGGGCGGTGCAGCGGAGGGTTGGCAAAAGGAAAATAAGTTCAATAACTTGCCTCTTCTGTTCGCGCCCTCTTTTAGACATGGTTCCGCGTACTTATATGCGCTGTAGCGGCTGGCGCTTCGTGGCCGCGCTTAGGTCTGCCTGAATGGGGGCCAGAGGAGGACGAATGTCTGCAGCACTTCCAGTGATCGCCTCTGAGAGCGGTCTCAACCGATATCTTGCTGAAATCCGCCGGTTCCCGATGCTGGAGCCGAAGGAAGAATACATGCTGGCCAAGAGCTGGCGCGAGCAGGGCGACCGCGATGCAGCGCACAAGCTTGTCACATCGCATCTCCGTCTCGTCGCGAAAATCGCCATGGGCTATCGCGGCTACGGCCTGCCGATCGGCGAAGTGATTTCCGAAGGCAACGTTGGCCTGATGCAGGCGGTGAAGCGATTCGAACCCGAAAAAGGCTTTCGCCTCGCCACCTACGCCATGTGGTGGATCCGCGCCTCGATTCAGGAATACATTCTGCGGTCGTGGTCGCTTGTGAAAATGGGCACAACTGCCAATCAGAAGAAGCTGTTCTTCAACCTGCGCAAGGCCAAGAGCCAGATTTCCGCCCTGGAAGACGGCGATCTCAGACCCGATCAAGTCGAGTTCATTGCCAAGCGGCTGGGTGTCAACGAACAGGAAGTCATTGAGATGAACCGCCGTCTCGGCGGCGACTCGTCTCTGAACGCGACGGTTCGCGGCGATGGCGAAGGAACCGGCGAGTGGCAGGACTGGCTTGTCGACGAAAGCCCGTCGCAGGAATCGATCCTTGCCGAACAGGAAGAGGCAGATAACCGTCACATCGCCCTGAGACAGGCGCTGGATGTGCTGAATACGCGCGAGCGGCGCATATTCGAAGCGCGCCGTCTCGCGGACGATCCGGTGACGCTGGAAGAATTGTCCGGCGAGTTCGGGATCTCGCGCGAGCGCGTTCGCCAGATTGAAGTGCGCGCCTTCGAAAAGGTGCAGGACGCCGTCAAGGCGGGCGTTCTGGCCATCGAGACAGCTGCTGCCGCTCCGCGCGCCCTGCCGGCGATGGGTGCGTAAGAACGCAGTCTGTTCGAAGGGATCGCTGTTCAAAAGAATCTGGCGGGTTCCGTGAGGAGCCCGCCTTTTTGTTTTATGCAGGAACCCGCGTGGCGTGTTTTCGGCTCGCACGGCCTTGAGCAGATCCTCATGCCGAATGAGGATAGCTCTCCGCTACTTCATGCCCCACTTTTTGAACGCTTCCGTCAGGATGTTTGAGCCGGGACGCCCCTTCTCCAGCGAAATGCGGGCCTCACGGTCGTCGCCGAGCTTGATCGGCAGAATGAACCAGCCGCGCTTTCGCAGGGTATCCATGTTTGCGTTCAGCAGGGCTTCAGGCGCAGCGAGTGCGATGATGTAAATGTTGGATGTGATCTTGGCCTGGGCGCCTGAGAGCGGATCGGCGACCTGACTGTTCTCATCGTGCATCTGCAGGACGCCGATCTGCGAGACCGGGGGAATAGGTGAATCTTCGCCGCGCTCGAACCGCCATGTGATCATGTGCGATGCCGGGAGCGTAGCGTCGGTATTTTTTTCGATAGTCATCGTCGCGCGGAATTTAGCCTCCGGAACGTTGAGCTCCGCCCGGACGCCAAACGACAGCGGCTGGCCTGATCCCCGGCTGAGGTTTTGGCCGCTCCAAACCACTGTTCCCGTATAAGATTTGACGTTGCTGCCCTTTTCCGCAACCGACGACTGAATCAGCAATGCGCCGCGCTGCGCCACCGCAACGGCCTGGCTGGAATCTGGAGCCGTCGCATTGTTGGACGGAGCGGGCGCCGGGGGTGGAGCAGGGGTGGCATCGGCTTCCTGCTTTTTCTCCGGTTCCGGTCTGGTTTCCGCCGCTTCGGGTTTGGTCTCGGGGGCGTCGGCTTTTTCCGCCGGAGCTGGTTCGGAAGGCGTCTGCGCAGCCGGGGCTTGCGGTGCTGGTTCCTGTCCGCCCGGCTCCGCCCGGCCGGCGATCTTGGTCTCGTTTGCCGGGTTTGCGGGCGAATCGGCCGAAGATTGCGGCGCCGTGGCGACAGCCTTGCCGCTCAGGAACGCATCGGGCAGCAGTTTCCATTTCCAGGAGAAGTATCCTGCTGCACCGGCGGCGATGAGGAAAATCAGCGCAAAAAGTCCGATCACCGGGCCAGATCGTTTCTTAACCCCCGCCTGCGTGGCAATTTGCGATGCCCGTGGGCGTTGTCCAGGCGTCGCCGCCGGAACAGCGTCGCTGCGCAAATCTTCGGAGGAAGCTTCCTGGCGAATATGGCCTCTGTCAGGCTCGACGGGTCTTTCGGCGGGGGGCGCAGGCGGCCGTGGGGAAATTGGCGGCGTTGCAGGGACCGAAGCGGCAGCCGGAGGAGCGGGTGGGCGCGGCGAATCCGGCGCGCTTGGCTGCGGCTCTGAGATTTCGACGGCGGCCGCTGGGACTGCGACAGGAGGAGCTGCCGGGACGGCCACGGGACCTGGAATCGAGTCTGCCGGTAACGGCGGCGCTGGCGGACGAATTGGCGGCGGGACAATCGGCGAGGGGGCTGGGGTCTCCGGCGCAGAGCGCGGCGGCGGTGGCTTGATGACAGGCGGCGGCGCGCGCGGTACCGGCGGCGAAGGCGTAGCCATCGGAGTTAAATGTGGCGCGGGCGCGGGTGGAGGGGACGGGGCCGTAACAACTTGCGCAGCGGCGGGCGTGGCGCCCGCAACTTCGGCCTCGATCCGGTTCACCGCAGCGTCGAGTGATTCCAGCTCGCGCGCAATGGCGGATTCTTCGAGCGGAGGATTTGCCCCATTGAGCTGCGCCAGCAGCGCATTGCGCGCCCGCTGATATATGGCTTGCCGAGCGTCGGGAGTCGCGTCCGGGAGATTGGCAACAGCCCGGGACAAGAGCGGATAGAAGTCTGCCATGGGCTGTTCTCAATACTCCATCCGCGCAGCGCTGACCATTTTTCGCGCTAAATTTCTGTACGATCTCTTGTGCGCAAAATTCCGATTAAATTCAACACATGCTGCAAGCACAATATTTACCGGCCACATTTGCCAGTGCGATTGTGTCGAATTTACTACGGCTGATCAATGTAGAAAGATATCTAGTCCTGATATGGATTGTGGACAAGAATTGTGTCCGCACGTTCCGGGCTCGTCGACAGCAGTGCTACCGGCGCTTCAATCAGTTCTTCGATACGACGGACGTATTTGATGGCGGCTGCGGGCAGTTGTGCCCAGGAGCGCGCGCCCTTGGTCGTTCCGCTCCAGCCCTCGATGGTTTCGTATATGGGTTCGACATGGGCCTGCGCAGCCTGGCTTGCGGGCAGATAGTCGAGGATTTCACCGTCGAGTCTGTAGCCGGTACATACTTTCAACGTCTCGAAGCCGTCCAGAACGTCGAGCTTTGTCAGGGCTATTCCATCGATGCCGGAGGTTTTGACTGTCTGCCGCACCAGAACGGCATCGAACCAGCCGCAGCGGCGGGCGCGGCCGGTTACGGTGCCGAACTCGTGGCCGCGTTCGCCAATCAGCCGGCCGGTCTCGTCGAGAAGTTCGCTCGGAAACGGGCCTTCGCCGACGCGCGTCGTGTAGGCCTTGGCGATGCCAAGCACGTATTGTGCCGCTTTTGGACCAAGTCCCGACCCTGTCGCCGCGTTCGCAGCGACGGTATTGGACGAGGTGACGAATGGATAGGTACCGTGGTCGATATCCAGCAAGGCTCCCTGCGCGCCTTCGAACAGGATGCGTTTTCCGGCGCGGCGCAAGTTTTCCAGGAGATCCCACGTCCGGTCCATGTAGGTCAGGACTTCGGCCGAGACCGTGTGAAGTTCGGCGCGAATGGTCTCGCGCGCAATTTCCGGCTGGCCAAGCCCACGACGCAGGGCGTTGTGATGGGTCAGGAGCCGGTCGACTTTGGCGTCCAGAGTCTTGCCGTCGGCAAGATCCATGACCCGAATCGCACGGCGGCCGACCTTGTCCTCGTAAGCCGGGCCGATGCCCCGGCGGGTTGTGCCGATTTTGGTGCCCGATTTCGAAGCGGCGTCTTCGCGCAAGCCGTCAAGTTCGCGGTGAAGCGAGAGAATCAACGGCGCATTTTCGGCAATGCGCAGGTTTTCGCGCGTGACTTCAACGCCTTGCTCCCGCAGGGCGGCGATTTCCTTGACCAGGTGGTGCGGGTCGACAACGACGCCGTTGCCGATGACGGACAGTTTGCCCGGACGGACGATGCCGGAGGGCAGCAAGGAGAGTTTGTAGACCTTCCCGTCGATGACCAGTGTATGGCCGGCGTTGTGGCCGCCCTGAAAGCGCACGACAACGTCGGCCTCCAGCGACAGCCAGTCGACAATCTTCCCCTTACCCTCGTCGCCCCACTGGGCGCCGACGACCACCACATTGGCCATGTTTTCGATCCGCTACATTCGATTCTGGCCGCCCGCAGGCAGAAAAAAACCGGCAGCAACCGCAATGGCTGCGCCGGGGCTCATTGCGGCGATGGAATATCCGATTGTGACGGAAAGGTAAAGAGAGCGCCGACACCGTAACGGCTGCCGTGCGGGCTTTTTCAGGGCGATTTTGCCGCCGCCGGCTGATTGTCCGCCGGCGTTTGGCCCGGCTGGCGCGGCCTGCGGAAGCCGAGCCAGTAGACGCACAGCACCGACAGAACGATGAGCGCAATCGCAACCGGATGGTGGATCAAGACCCTGTAATCGCCGTTGATAATGATCAGGGCCTGCGCCAGCGACAGTTCAAACTGCCTGCCCAGCACGAAAGCGATGATGAAGGCGACGATGGAAAAGCCGAATATGCGCATGAAATATCCGAGCGCGCCGAAGAGAAGCATGATCGACACGCCAAACATGCCTCCGGTGGTCAGATAGACGCCGGTGATACAAAGCAGCATGGACACGGAAAAGATCAGCGAACCGGGCGCTGTGGCGACAATCGCCCACAGACGCAGGCCGACCTGCCCCACGAAGAGATTGAGAACATTGGCCATCATCATCGCGCCGAACAGGCCGTAAATAAGCCGCCCCTGTTCCTTGAACAGCAGCGGGCCCGGCTGTATCCCGTGGATGACGAGTGCGCCGATGATCATGGCGGCGGTGACATTCCCGGGTATGCCCAGCGTCAGCAAGGGTATGAGATTGGCGCCCATGACCGCCGAATTGGCGGCCTCGGTTGCGGCGACGCCGTGGATGTTGCCTTTGCCGAAGCTGTCCGGGTCTTTCGAGGTGTTCTTGGTGTAGCCATAGCTCAGGAAGGCCGCTGCCGTTGCGCCAATGCCCGGCATGGCCCCGACAATGGTGCCGATGGCGCCGGCGCGGAACATGGTGTGGCGGCACGACCAGTATTCGGCCCAGGAGACGGCCTTGTCCGCAGGATTGTCTGTGGTGGGAACGGAGACGGCTGCTCCTCCCGCCAGTCTGCCCGATACGAGTTGCCGGACGATCTCGCTGACGGCCAGCACGCCGATGCCGACGGCCGCCAGCGGCAGGCCCTCGTCGAGATCGAAGAAGCCAAATTGCAGGCGCGATGTGCCGTGTTCGGGATCGAGGCCGACCGAAGCGCAGATCAGGCCGAAGGCGGTCGCCACAAGGCCCTTGGCCATGGAATCGCCGACCAGCCCCGTAATAATTGCGAAAGCGAGGACCATCAGTGCGACGATCTCGACAGGCCCCATCTTCAGGGCGACGATCGCTATCGGAGCAGCAACGGTGATCAGTACGATATCGCTCATGGTGTCGCCAGTTATCGACGCATACAGCGACATCTTCATCGCCTTGAGGGACTGGCCCTTCTGCGCCATCGGATAGCCGTCGAGCGCCGTGGCCGCTGCCTCTGGCGAACCCGGCGTATTGATCAGCACGGCGGGAATTGCGCCACCGACCGTGCCGCCCTTGCCGACGCCGACAAGAAACGAGATTGCGGTCAACGGATGCAGCACGAAGGTGAAGGGGACGGCGATGGCGATTGCCATGGGGGCGGAAAGCCCTGGCACAGCGCCGACAAACTGCCCTAACGCCACGCCGCCTATGACGAACATCAGGTTGTACAGGGTGAAGGCGTCCGCCAGTCCCGCTGCTATGTCCGCGGTGTTGAACATGGCGCCAGCCCTGATTTGCTCTCGGGAACAATTGTTTGCCGCGGATGGGCCATGGATGGTTTCGCTCTCCGGCCGCTCATGGCAAGGGCCGGCGCAGCAGGATTTCGAACATGACCCACAAGAGGGCCGGGCACAGGACGATACCTGCCGCGAGCCATCCGGGCCGACGCTCGCCGACATACATCATGAGCGCCCCTACCAATAACGGCGCTGCGACCAGGTAGCCGGCGAATTCCATCGCAATCAGCGCGGCAACGCTGACGGCGATTGTGGCCGCCGCCCGGATTGCCCGGGGCGAATCGAATTCGGTCTCGCCAGTTGGCCGCAATGTCTGTGCGATCCCGAACAGGATCATCAGCGCAGCGCCGATGGACGGAAATGTCCTTGGCTGCAACGCACCGTACCCGACCGTTTCCGACTGCATCGGGATGACGATGAACAAAAAGGCGAGGCCAGCAAGACTGCTGGCAGCGCCAAGCCACCGGTTTAAGGACATGGCCGTCGATTCCCCTGCCGCGCCGGGTTTTCCCCGGCTTTCCTAATTCGACGCTGCGATCAGGTTCTTGAGACCTTCCAGACCTTCGGTCATCATTTTCGCCGTCCCATCCGGTCCGAGGTTTGTTACTTCAAGCTGGAAGCGCTTTTCGACCAGTTCCTTGACCTTGGGCGACTTCACGGCTTCGTCGATGGCTTTGGCGAGCGTTGCCTTCGCGTCTGCCGGAAGTCCTTTGGGCGCGGCGATGAACCACCAGGGTTCGACCGCGAATTTATAGCCCTGTTCGGTCAGTGTCGGCTGGTCCTTCGCGACGGGATGGCGTTTGGAATTCGCAGTCGCGATGACTTTCATGTCGCCGCTGGCGAGGTATTTCATATGCGCCCCGCCATCGAAGCCCGCGTTGGTGTGTCCGCCAAGAATGTTCTTGATGCCTTCGGCGCCGCCTTTTGCCGGCACGGGACGCAGCGAGATCTTCGTACGTTTGGCGATTGCGCGCACGATGAGCTCCGATGCCTTGCCATTGGCGCTGACCGTTGCGCCATTGTTCTTGGAGGCGAAGGCAACCAGTTCCGCGATATTGTTGTAGGGGGCGTCCTTCTTTGCCAGCATGGTCAGGTGGCCGACGGTGACTGTGCCCAGATAATCGAAAGATGCGACAGTGTAGGGCGTATTCTTGCGGGTGGCGACGTTCAGGATAATCGATTCCGACACCGCCATGCCCAAGGACAATCCGTCCGGCTTGTCGCGAATGAGGCTGGCGGCCATGACTGCGCCGCCGCCGCCGGGCCGGTTGCGCGGCACGACGGTCCAGCCCTTCGACTGCTCCAGATATTGCGCGATGAGACGGCCCATTGTGTCGGTGCTGCCGCCGGGGCCAAATCCGATGTTGAGTGTGATGGGGCCGGAGGGTTTCCATTCTGCGGCAACGGCGGGTTGCAAGGCGGAAAGCGCCATTACAATTGCAGACGCGGCTGTGAGTTTTCCGATCATGGTCGTTCCTTCCCCGATTGTGGTTCCGGCTCAACATCTTGTTCCGAAGAAACGGATGGAAGCCGGTTGTTCGCTTGCAGCAGAACGTTCAGCTTAGGTCGGGGATTGCGGCTTGCCAACACGGAATCGCGGGGCACGAGCATTTGGCGTTCAGAACTTCTCCACCCACGGCCGCACTTCGATTTCCCAGCTCCAGGACGAGCGCGGTTGTTCGATGAGGTGCAGGTAGCTTTGCGCGATAGCGTTCGGGTCAAGCAATCTGTCGGCGCCCGGTTCGTCCGGGCGACGGTCGGAGCGGATGCCGCCATCGATCACGACATGGCCGATGTGGATGTTCTGCGGGTGCAGTTCGCGCGCCATCGACTGTGCCAGCCCGCGCAGGGCGAACTTGCCCATCGCGAAAGGGGCGGACTTCGGATACCCCTTCACGCCTGCCGAAGCACCTGTGAACAGGATCGTGCCGGAGCCGCGCTCAAGCATGCCACGCGCTGCTTGCTGGGCCATCAGGAACGCGCCGAACGCTGTTGTCTGGAGCGTTTTCTGAACTTCGGCAGGATCGAGATCGATCAGCGCACCGCGCACCCTGTAGGAGGGGTTGTAGATGGCGACATCCGGTGTCGCGGGAAGCATTGCGAACAGCCGCGCCATCGATTCGGCGTTGGCGGCATCGCAAGGATAGGCCGAGGCGTGGGTTTCCTCGGCCAGGGCCATAAGCTTGTCTGTATTGCGGGCGGCCAATGCGACGTCGTAGCCGTTTTTGGCCAGAAGCCGGGCGAGTGAGGCCGATACGCCGGAGCCTGCGCCGAGTATCAGAGCGAGTTTGGTTTCGGCCATTTTGTCTCCCCATGAAAGCATTCCGGAGAAAATGCCCGCCATGCTGCCCAGGCGCAAGGTGCGGTCTAGGGCGTGGCAGGTATGTAACCCAGCCAGGCGAGCGCGCCATGTGCGGCGGCCGCACCGGTTGCAAAGCTTGCTTGCAGCAGATAACCGCCGGTCGGCGCTTCCCAGTCCAGCATTTCCCCGGCCGCGAAGACACCGGGCAGGGCTTTCAGCATCAGGCTTTCGTCCAGAGCTTCGCGCGCTATGCCCCCCGCCGTCGATATGGCGCGCTCGATGGGGCGCGCAGCGGTGAGACGGACCGGAACGGCCTTGATGCGCGCGGCGAGTTGATGCGGATCGGCGGGCGTTTCGCCGGTGTGTAACAGGGCGATGGCGGCGGGCGTCAGCCGCGCGGCCTTGCGCAGGCGGTTGGCGAGCGACTGTTTCTTCGGCGCCGCTGCGAGCCGTTGCGCCAGGGTTTCCGTTGCAACCGCCGGCTTCAGGTCAATATGCAGCACCGCCGAACCGTCGCGGGCGATGGCGTCGCGCAGAGGCGCCGACAGGGCGTAGATCAGCCCACCTTCGAGACCGTAGCTTGCCATGGTGCATTCGCCTTCGATGCGCCGGCCCTGAAACTCCGCAGCGATGGACTTCAAGGGCGTTCCCTCGAAGCGTTCTGCGACGTGCGTTGGCCAGTCCGTCTCGAAACCGCAATTGGCTGGTTGAAAAGGCGTAATCGCAACGCCGCGTTCAGCCAGCGTCTGTTTCCAGCCGCCGTCAGAACCAAGCCGGGGCCAGCTTGCGCCGCCGAGCGCCAGTATGGTGGCGCCGGCAGTGATAGCCATGCGACCGTCCGGCGTATCGAACAGGGCCGCTCCCTTTTCGTCCCAGCCGGTGAACTTGTGGCGCAGGTGAAGGACGACTCCCTGCCGGTCCAGCTTGCGCAGCCAGGCGCGCAACAATGGCGAGGTTTTGAAGCTCTTCGGGAACACGCGCCCGCTGGACCCGGTAAATGCCGTCTCGCCGAGGTTTTCGCAAAAGGCGCGCATATCGTCCGGCGAAAAGCGCGCGATCAGGGGCGCAAGCCAGCCACGCGCGGCGCCGTAGCGGGCGAGAAAAGCGTCGAGCGGTTCGGAATGGGTGATGTTGAGCCCGCCGCGCCCCGCCATCAGAAACTTGCGCGCAGGCGAGGGCATCCGGTCGCAGACCGTCACCGCAACGCCGGCTGCCGACAGAATATCGGCGGCTATCAGGCCGGCAGGGCCAGCGCCGACGACAAGAGCGTTTTTTTTCGGGGCTAGCGGCAATGTCTGTCGGGTCTCACTTATGAGTTTTGTCTGATAGACGGTTTGGCGTTTCCAGCAAAGGGCCGGCGCATGGTAAGGGAAGGCCATGAACCGCCATGCCAAGCGCCGCGCCCAGCGCGGCTATCTCGACGAACTGGACTTTCCGGACGAGGCGGAGACGCCTGTTCGCCGGCCCGCGCGCCAGCTCGTGCAGCCGGCAGCGGGGCAGCGCAATCTCACGGTGCCGGAAGACGCCGCGGGCGAAAGGCTCGACAAGTTTCTTGCGGGGCTCTCGGCAGCGGCTGGCGAGGCCCTGTCGCGCTCGCGCATACAGGCACTGATTGCGGCGGGAGACGTGCGGATCGATGGCGCTCCGGCCGGCGACGCCAAGACGAAGGTGCGGGCCGGACAGGTGGTCGAAATTATTGTTCCCGAAGCGGTCGACACCATTCCGGTCGGCGAAGCCATCGGTTTGAATGTGGTCTACGAGGACGCGCACCTGATCGTCATCAACAAACCGGCGGGCCTCGTCGTGCATCCGGCGGCGGGGCACGACAGCGGCACGCTGGTCAATGCGCTGATCGCTCATTGCGGCGCTAGCCTTTCGGGAATCGGCGGCGTGAAGCGGCCCGGCATTGTTCACCGGCTCGACAAGGATACGTCCGGCCTGCTCGTCGTCGCCAAAACGGACGCCGCGCATCACGGCCTGTCGGAGCTCTTTGCCGACCACGGCCGCACCATGCATCTGGTGCGGCAATACAAGGCGTTGGTGTGGGGCGCGCCGAACCGGCCGCGCGGGACGGTCGATGCACCCGTTGGCCGCCATGCGCGAAATCGCGAGCGGCAGGCAATCGTGCACGGGCCGCAGGGCCGCGAAGCCGTGACGCATTGGGAAGTTCTCGAGACATTCGGGAATGCCGAAGGTACGGCGCTCGCCAGCCTGATTGCGTGCGAACTTGAAACCGGCCGGACGCATCAGATCCGCCTGCACATGGAGCATATCGGACACCCTGTCCTCGGCGACAAGACTTATGGCTCAGGGTTCAAGACCAAAGCGAAACTGCTGACTGAGCCGGCCCGCGAAGCGCTGGAGGCGCTCGGCCGGCAGGCGCTGCATGCGGCGCGACTGGGCTTCGAACATCCGGTGACCGGCGAAGAGGTGGAGTTCGAGGCGCCCATGCCGGAAGATATGCAGCAGCTTCTCGATGCGCTGCGGGGATAGACGCTCGCGGCACGGTGCGTAGGCGATGCGGGCATTTTGCGCCCGGCGCGCCGTGTAATAAGATTGCTCCCGCGGGCAACGAACCGCAGGGAGGTCATCATGAAGAATCAAGCGTTGCAGGTGGTAGCTTGTGCGGCCCTTGTGTGCCTGACGATCAGTTCCGCGCAGGCGCAAAAATCTGCCGATACCTTGCGGATGACTCTCAACGATCCGATACAGGGGATCAGCTATTACCTCGACCCGAAGACCGAAACGATTTTCACCAGCGAGATGGTCTACGATTGCCTGATCGGCTACGACGAGGACACGCAGAAGTTCCAACCGTTGCTGGCAAAATCGTGGAAACGCATCGGCGAGACGGTGCTCGAGTTCGATCTGCGCGATGATGTGAAATGGCACGACGGCAAGCCCTTCAGTGCCGAAGACGTCGTTTATACGATGAACTGGCTGACCGATCCGAAAACGCCCCTTCGCTTCAAAAGCTACTGGGCATGGATAGCGAAGACCGAAGCGCTCGGGCCGCACAAAGTGCGGATAACCGCGAAATCGCCGACGCCCTACGATATGGCGCGGCTGGCCTATCTCACCGTCATCTTGCCGAAACACGCGCATGGCGTGGCCAAAGAGAAGATGGCCTTTTCGCGCAAGCCGATCGGAACAGGCATGTACAAGGCTGTTTCGGTCGACGCCGGGCGGGGCATCGTCATGGTGCGCAACACGGACTATCGCCACGGCGGCGACGTGAAGCCGCCCAGCAATATCGGCAAGGTGGTTCTGCGCCAGATTCCTGAGCCCGGCACGCGCGTGGCGGAATTTCTCGCCGGGCAGATCGACCTTCTACCGCGCGATACGCCACTCGATCAGGTCGAGGCAATGGACACCATGCCGGGCGTTGTCGTCACGGCGGGACAATCCACGTACTATAAATATGTCGCGATCAACGCGACCGGACGTTCCGGTCTGAAGCCGCTCGAAGACATTCGTGTGCGCAAGGCGATTTTCATGGCAATAAACCGGGACGGGCTGGCGGAGATTGCCATAGGAAAGTTGAAGAACATCGCGCGGCCGGAATCGATGTGCTGGCGTTCGCAGGCGGGCTGCGACTATTCCGTGCCATTGCCGAAATACGACCCAGCCGGAGCGAAAAAGCTGCTCGCGGAAGCCGGCTATCCGAACGGTTTCGATCTGACGGTTACGACTTTTACGAACGAAGGGATCCGCAGCGTTGCCGAGGCGATTACCGGACAATTGCGCAAGGTCGGCATCCGGGCATCGCTCGAACCCATGACGCTGGGCGCCTACCGGAAAAAACAGGGCGCCGGAAAACTGCAGATATTCGCAGGTGGCTGGCCGGGCGGCGGCATGCCTGACGTTACGGGCACGGTGCGTTTTTTCTACAACGCTTCGCCCAAAATTGCCTACCACAACGACAAGGAGCTGAAGCAGCTTTCGATCGACGTCGACCGGACTATGGACGAAACCAAACGCAAGGAGATCGGCCGCAAGCTGTTCGACATGGGGCTGGAGCGTGGATATTTCATGCCGACAGCGCCGGGGCCTGCGGTCATCATTCACCGCGAGGAACTGAAGGTGAAGGCCGGCACGATGCGCGGGCTGAATATCGACATGTCGAACGTGAACTGGAAGTAGGCAGTAGGCAGCAGGGAATACATGCCCCTGCCTGTCGCTATCGTTGTTACAACAGGCCTTCGCCGTCCTGCTGAGTTGCGCTCGCAGGGCGCGGCCCGAAGGATGATCAGCCTGGGTAGAACTGTCTTACAAATCCGACAGTTTCGGCATGACCTCAGTCCGGAACAGAGCCAGTGAACGCAGCGCCTGGGGCAGGCTCATCGTGCCGAAGAACATGTAGAGGCAGAGATAGTTGACGCCGAGGAATTCGGCCTGACGGCGCAATTCGGCTGTCACCGTGTCCGGGCTGCCGGCGATCACCATTTTCTTCTCGGCCCAGCCCTCGTAGCTGGTGTCGCGGTGGACATTGAGGCGCGCGGTGAAGGCGTCGGAATTGTTGCGTTCGCGAATCCAGTTCAACGACGCCGCGTGATGTTCCATCGCCGGTTTGGCTATGGCGAGGGCCTCCTCGTCGGTATCGGCCAGCACGATGTGGCGCAACTGGCCGACCACTCCGCCCCCGGGAAACTCGGCCTTGATTTTTTCGACATTGCCGCGTTTGGCGAGTGCGGCGCGATAGGCGTCGATGTTCGGCTTGGCGTGCTCCGGGCTGCCGTTGGCCACGAAATGCATGCCGTGTTCGCCGGCCCAGGTCGCGCCGGTGGTGTTGGAGGAGCCGTACCAGAAAGCGGGTGTTGGCTGTTGCAGCGGCGTGAACGGCAGCGGCACGTCATGGTATTCGTAGTGCGGACCCTTGTAGCTGAATTCCTCCTTGCCGAGGCCTGCGCGGATACAGGCGTAAGCGTCGGCAAAGATTTCGCGCGACTGGTCGTGCTCGACATTGTGATACTTCATTTCGAAAGGCGAGACGCCGCGTCCGATTCCGATTTCGAGCCGCCCCTTCGACAGGTGATCGAGCATGCACAATTCCTCGATCAGGCGCAGGGGGGAATACAGCGGCAAAAGATAGCAAAGCGGGCCAATGCGCATGTTCTTCGTGGCGCGGGCGACGGCGGACAGCCAGAGTCCGGGAACGGGAACCATGTTCAGCGGCGAGGAATGATGTTCGGCAACGTGCAGGCAATAGAAGCCTGCCTCGTCCGCGGCGGCGGCGAACTCCAGCCGCTCGTCATATTGCGTGGCGAGCGAGCGGTCGTCAGAGCGCTCCAGATGGTCGAACAGTCCGAATTTCATGGTTTCCTCTATGTCCTTGTTCTTTTCCACCCGGCACAAGGCGGATTTATGCTCATCAATAGCGCCAAAACCGCCGCTCTGCTACCGCTGCACGAGGGGTTGCCCATTCGATCCATAGCGGCCTTCCGTCGCGGCGGCGGGAAGGGTAGTGTGGAGCTCGGATACCGGACAAATGGGGTGGAAACTGCATGGGTGTCGCCTATTCCGATCAGATTCAACCGGAGAGCGACCGCTCGCCGGAAACCCGGACGCGGACCGTGCGGCGCGCAGCCGAAGCTGGCGCGCGGCGGATTTCCTGCGATATCTGCGTTGTTGGCTCCGGCGCAGCGGGCATTTCGGCGGCGGTGGAGGCGGCGCGGCTTGGCCGCAGGGTCGTGCTGGTGGAAAGCTTTCCGGTGCTGGGCGGACAGGCGGTCAATTCGATCATCGGCACGTTCTGCGGTCTATACTCAAACGGTACGCATGGCTTCCAGTTTACCCACGGGATCGCCGACGAGATTTTGCACGAACTCGGCAGGCAGGAGCGGGCGCTTTTCTACCGGCACGGGCCGATTACGACCGTCGTGTATTACGATGAGGTGGCGCTGTCGCGCTGGGTCGAACGCACCGTCGAGAAGGAAGGCATTGTGCCCTTGCTTGGGGCTACGATGCATCGCGTCGAACGCGACGGGCGGCGCATCAAGGCGCTCGAGGTCGTCACGCGCTACGGCAGCGTGATTGTCGAAGCGACGGGTTTTGTCGATGCTTCCGGCGATGCCGCGCTCGCCTGGCTGGCCGGGTTGCCGTGCCGGGAAAGCGAGAATACGCCGGTCTATGGTACGCAGATGATTATCGTCGAAGGCATCGACGAGACAAAGCATCCGGCGCGCCCGGACATGGCCGCGCGCATGAAGGAGCTAGGCGAGCAATATGGCCTCGTGCGCAAGGAAGCGATTTCCTTCGTCATACCGGGGCGGGGGATCGCCGCGCTCAACATGACCCATACGGAAACGCCGCTCGAGCCGCTGGCGATGTCGGAAAGCACACTTAAAGGGCGCGATCAGGCCGACCGGGCATTCCGGTTTCTGAAGGAACAGTTCCCCGATTGTTTTGGCAAGGCGACCGTCCGCGCCTATGGCATGCCGGGCGTGCGGCAGACGCGCTGGATCGCGGGGAAGACGCAATTGACCTTGCAACAGGTGCGTGAGGGTTACCGCCATTCCGACGCAATCGGCCGCACTGCATGGCCGGTTGAATTGCACGACAAGTCCGACGGACATTTGTGGCAGAGTTTTCCGCCCGGTCATGCCCATTACATTCCGTTCAGCGCGCTGACGCCAGAGGAATGCGACAATCTCGTCGCAGCAGGCCGTTGTATGGATGCCGACCTTGCAGCGCTGTCGAGCGTGCGCGTCATGGGTCCGTGCATGGCGATGGGTGCAGCGGCGGCCCATGCACTCGATATCGCCGGCTCCGGCAGCGTGCACCAGATCGACATAACCGCGCTGCAGAAGCGCGTATCGGATAACATCGATCGCACTGACGCGCCGTGGGAGGTTCGAGATGAAACTCACTGACCACGAAAAGGCGATGCGGGACGGGGCGCATGGCGCTGCAAAGGCTCGCGCCATGAATCTCCTCATCCGCTATGGCGAAGCGTTGGGGGCCGAACGACTGGTCGAGACGGACAATGTTGCCGGCACATGGGCGGTTGCCAATCCGATCCTGAAAGATTTCGCCAAGAGCATGGACGCTGTCTTTTCCGAGTTCAATCTCGACAGTGACGAGATTGTGGAAACGCCGGCAACGGAAGCCCATTCGGTGCAATTGATTCAGGGCATCGATCCGGCAAGCCCGGAAATGTGCGCCAACACCGGCGACGCAGCGCAATCGCAGCAGGCTGGCGAAAAGTATTTCGGCAAGCGCGGCGTGGCAATGATGTCGACCTGCACGCCGTATCAGGTGGGCAATATCCCTGTGTTCGGAGAACATTGCGCCTGGATGGAATCCTCCGCCGTGGTCTATTGCAATGGCGTACTGGGCGCGCGCACCAATACGGAGGGGCGCGAAAGCACGGGCGCGGCCAGCATCACCAAGCGCATTCCCTATTGGGGCTACCACCTCGACGAAAACCGGCTCGGTACGCACCATGTCGAGGTCGATGTCGAAATCGACGACATCATGGACTGGGGGATGCTCGGCTACTGGCTTGGCTACGAAGTGGAGGAGGATATTCCGGTCATTACGGGGCGGCATCGCAAGCCGGGGCAGGTAAAACTGAAACATTTCGGCGCTGCTGCGGCCTCGTCCGGCGGCGTGGAAATGTATCACGTCCCCGGAACGACGCCGGAGGCGCGCACGCTGGAGGAAGCGTTCGGGAGCCGCAAGCCGGTTGCAACCTTGCGCTACGGCGACAAGGAACGGCGCGCCACTTACGAGCTTCTGAACTCGAATGCATCCGATCCGCAGCTCGACTTCGTCATGCTCGGCTGCCCGCACAATTCGCTGGAACAGATGGACAGGATCGCGCGGGCGCTCGACGGCAAGTCCATATCGGAGAATTGCGCGCTGTGGGTCTTTACGCCGCGCGCGCTCAAACTCGTGTCCGACGCCAACGGCTATACGGATATCATCGAGAAGGCCGGCGGGCGCGTATATGTCGACACGTGTCCGGCTATCTCCCGGCAGATGCCGGAGGGAACGAAAGTCGTCGCCGTCGATTCCGCGAAACAGGCGCATTACTTGCCCGCGATAACCGGAGCGCAATGCTGGTTCGGCACTGTGGAAGACTGTATCGCAGGCGCGATCACCGGGCAGTGGCAAGGGCGACTTGGGCAAGGGCAACTTGGGCAAGGGCAACTTGGGAAGGGGCAGCCTGCATGAGCGAAACGCTTTCCAATGTGAAAATCGTCATCAGGGGACGCAGGGTCGTGGGCGGCGTTGCCGAAGGCGAAGCGCTGGTGACGAAGGACATGATCTCCGGCTGGGGCGGCATCAATCCGCGCGACGGTTCGATCATTGAAATGCGGCACGAATTGCGGGGCCAAAGTTTTGCGGGAAAGATTTTGGTGTTTCCCGGCGCAAAGGGGTCTTCCGGCTGGTCGCATTATTTTCATCTTGCGCGTCTGTGCGGAGCAGCGCCCAAGGCGATGCTGTTCACGCGCATGAACACAAAGATGGCGCTGGGCGCAGTCGTAACCCGCGCGCCTGCAGTGACGGATTTCGATCGCGATCCGTTCGAGGTTATCGAGACTGGCGACTGGGTGCGCGTGGATGGCGACAATGGTGTCGTGGAAATAACGAAGAAGAGTTGACGAAGTCGGCATCCTCCCGGAAGCGCCGAAGGCGCGATCCGGGATCGTTGTCCGCAACTACGGGATTCCGGACAGATTGCTTGGCAATTTTCCGGGAAGATAGTCTTTATTATAAGTCTTTCCGGAGGCCGATGGCGATCCGGTATCGTGTTCCGTAAAACGGGGTCCCGGATACATTGTTCGGCGATTTCCCGGAACGACCGAGAGAACAGGAAGCATTCATGTCGCAAGAAGCAGTGGACGAAATCAAGGCCGCGGTCGGCGAGCGGGGTTGGCTTGCGGGCGAGGACATGACCGTGCAAACGCAGGACATTCGCGGCGCCTACAAGGGCGATGCGTTGCTGTTCGTGCGGCCCGCGACGACGGAAGAAGTGTCGGCCGTCGTGAAGATATGCCGCAAACACTCGATTGCCATCGTGCCACAAAGCGGCAACACCGGGCTTGTCGGTGGCGGCGTGCCACGCAATGGTTTCGGCGACAACAGGCCGTGCATCGTTCTGTCGGTTGCGCGCATGAACAAGCTGATTTCCGTCGATCCGTTGCGCTACAGCGTGACAGCGGAAGCGGGCTGCATCGTTCAGGCCATCCACGATGCGGCAGCGGAAGTCGATCGTTCCTTTTCGCTCGACTGGGGCGCGCGCGGCTCGGCCATGATTGGCGGGGCGATATCCACGAACGCGGGCGGCATGAATGTTTTGCGCTTCGGCAATACAAGAGATCAGGTGCTGGGGCTGGAAGTGGTTCTGCCCGACGGGCGCATCTGGAACGGCATGCGTGCTCTGCGCAAGGATTCGTCCGGCTACGACATGAAGCACCTTTTCATCGGTGCAGAAGGAACTCTGGGAATCGTCACCAAGGCCGTGATGCGACTGCATCCGCGCCCGCAACGCGACCAGACGATGTTTGCTTCCGTAGGCGACAGCGACCGGTTGATGGAATTGTTTGCACTGGCGCGTGCGGTCGCCAGCGACGGCTTGACGGCGTTCGAGCTCGTGCCGGGTTTCATGGTGGAGAAGGCGCTCGCCAAATACGATAAACTGCAACGACCGCTCGAAACGAAGGCCGAATGGTACGTCATGGTGCGGTTTTCCGGCCGCGAGGAAATCGACCAGAAGTTCGAGAGTTTTTTCGAACAGGCGATGGAAAAAGGCCTCATAACGGATGCGTCTCTGGCGCAGAACATGGCGCAGGAGCAGAACCTGTGGGATCTGCGCGACGAGATCCCGCCGCTGAAACTGATGCAGGGCAAAATGCTGAAGTGGGACGCCTCGGTGCCCATCGACCGGATTATTCCCTTCCTCAAGGAAGCCGAACAAAAGTCGAAAGCCATCGAACCCAATTCGAAACTCATCGCTTTCGGCCATGTCGGCGACGGCAATTTGCACATGAGCGTATGGCCGGAAGGGACGCCGGGCGATCCCGAATTCGATGCTCTGTGCAAGGAAATTGTCGGGACCATCGACAGGCTGATTTTTTCCTATGGCGGTTCGATCTGTGCAGAACATGGCGTTGGCGTCGAAAACTTCGACCGCGTGATGGCGCAAAAAAGCCAGCTCGAATTCGAAATGATGGCAACGGTCAAGAAGGCCTTCGATCCGGACAATCTGATGAATCCAGGGAAAATGTTCGATCCGGCGCGATATCCGAAGCAGGAAGCGGCGGACGAAAAGCTTCCTGGGCAAGGCTGGGCGGGCTGAGGCGACGAAGCGGACGCCGCATCATGCCGCGTCCGCTTCTCTGCAGTAACTGCCGTTGTCCTATTTCCCGGTAGCGAGATTGTATTTGATAGCGTCCTTCACCTTGTCCATGAAGGAGTCCGGTTCCTTGCTGATGCCGAGCACGAGCTTTTGCAACTCGTCGCCGGACAGCGGTTCGATGTCGAGACGCATTTTGGCGGCTTCGGCTTGCAGCGCCTTGTCGTTCCACGAGTCAAGAAACGCCTTGCGCAGCGCGCTTACGCGTTCTGCGGGAACGCCGCCAGCGACAAAATAGGGGCGGGCGAAGCGGCCCTGCAGATAGATCGTCCGCAGGATTTTCTTCGCTTCATCGGTTTTGGCATGATCGAAGGTGCGCGGAATGCCTGCCTTGTTGGCCTCCGCGACGCCCTTCTCGTCCTCCTGGACGAGGACATGGGCGAGGCCGCTGTCAATGAAGCGCTTGTACGTCGATTGGATCGACGTCCAGTTGATGCCGCAGACGCCCTGGGTCTCGCCTTTTTCTATGGCTGCGAAAATCTGGCGGCTGCCGCGATAACCAACGACAAGCTTGATTTTGGCGCCAAGTACGTTGCGTTGCAGGATGCCCATATAGCCGGTGGAGGCGTTCGGTGAGCTGGAGCCGAGAACCAGTTCATTCTTGAATACGTCGGTGTATTTCTTCACCGGCGCATCCTTGCGCACGAGGCAGACATACGTGTCCTGCGACGCGGAGCCCAGATAGTTCAGCTTGGCCGGGTCGTAGCTGAGCTTGGAGCGCTCTAGCAGGACGCGGCCGAGCGGCTGGCCGCTGTAGACGGCGGCAATCATGGTGCCATCTTTCGGCGCGACGTCGGCGACATAACCGGCGGCGCGGTTGGAGCCTGCGCCAGGCATGTTTTGCACCACTGCCTTGGGACTTCCGGGCAGATGTTTGCCGATGTGACGGGACAGCAGCCGGGCATAGGTGTCGTAGCCGCCGCCGGGGGTGGAGCCGACGATAATGGTTATGGTTTTGTCCTTGTAGAAGGCGGCCACATTGTCCTGCGCCATTGCGCCTGTGGCAGCTAAACAGGCGCCGGAAAGCGCCAGCACGGAGACGATCGCACGCGATGCGCGCGGCGGTGCGGTGTTTTGCATGAGTTTTCCCTCGGCTATTGCATTCGTCGACGTCTGCGCGATTGCCGCGGCAGCGTCATTTCTTCTTGATAGCGGCTTTGACCTTGTCGATGAAGGCGTCCGGCAGATCATTTATTTCCGCCACGATCTTCTGGATTTCCTCTCCGGACATCGGGGCTACCGAAAATTGCAGCTTATCGGCCTCCTTGCGGAGGTCCTTGTCGTTCCAGGCCTGCATGAAACCCTTGCGCAGCGCCGCCACACGGTCGGCAGGAACAGCGCCGGAAACGAAGTACGGCCGGGCGAAACGCGCCTGCGAATAGATCACTTTCATGATCCTTCTCTGTTCGTCCGTTTTGGCGAAATCGATGGTCTTGGGAATTCCCATCTTGTCGGCTTCGGGATGGCCGATGTCCGTATCCTGAACGAATATTTTCACAAGTCCGCTCTGGAACATCTGCCAGTAGCGCGAATGGACCGTCGACCAGTTCAGGCCGCACATGCCCTGTATCTCGTTCTGCTCGACGGCCTTCATGATCTGCTGGCTGCCGGGATAGCCGAAGACGACCTTGAATTTTACGCCCAGGACGTTGGCCAGCATGACCGGCAAATAGCCTGTCGAGCCGGTTTCGGCCGTTCCGCCGAAAACGATTTCGTGCTCGAACGCATCCTTGAAGGTTTTTGCCTTCGCGTCCGAGCGCACGGCGCAGAGATAGGTGTCGTCGGTCGCCGTGCCGAGATAGGCGAGCTTTGCAGGATCGTAATTTATCTTCGACTTGTCCAGTAATACACGAGCGAGCGGCTGGGTTGCGAAAGGCGCTCCAACTACGGTTCCATCTTTTGGCGCGACATTTGCGACATAGCCGGCCATGCGGTTCGATCCCGCTCCGGGCATGTTTTGAATAATGATACCCGGATTGCCGGGGATATATTTGCCATAGTGCCGCGCCAGCAGCCGCGCATAGGTGTCGTAACCGCCGCCTGCCGAGGTGCCGACCATAATGGTTACGGTCTTACCCTTGTAGAAGGCGGCGACATTGTCCTGTGCGAATGCGGCGGAAACGCATGGGCCTAGGCCTATAGCGGCAAAAGCGGCAAGGCGCCGCAACGCTGCCCGGCGGGCAAAAGAAAACCTTACCGGCATGATTGCCTCCCTGAGTGCGCCCGTCTGCTCGACACATGCCTTCGCGGATGCTCGCCGGGGCGCTTCGATCTGGAAACTTAAAGGACTTGCCCGGCGCGTCAACGCAATAAAAGGCAGCGCATCTCCCGCTGCCGGAAAGCCGAGCCAAACGCCTCGCGCTTGACATCGCAGGGTACTTCTCCGCAAGACAGACTTCGACAAAGTCAAATAGCCGGATTTGCCCCGGAGGAGCCCCAAATGTCCGATATCGCAGCCCTGAAGCAGGAAATCGTTACCGCCAACCGCATTCTGGCGAAGGAGAACGTTCTCGATTCCTTCGGCCATATTTCCTGCCGCCATCCGAACAATCCGAACCATTTCTTCATGTCGCGGGCGCGTGCGCCGGAAGTTCTCGTCGAAGAGGACATCATGGAATTCACGCTGACGGGCGAAGTGGTCGGTCCGACGCCGGCGCCGGGCAAGCCTTATTCCGAGCGCTTCATCCACGGTGCAATCCTTGAGGCGCGGCCGGATGTGGTGTCTGTGATCCACAATCATTCGCCGAGCGTGATCCCGTTCTCCGTCACCGGCAAGAAGATGCGGCCGATCATGCATATGTGCGCGCCGATCGGAAACGACATTCCGACCTGGGACATCCGCACGAAATTCGGCGATGCCACGAACCTGCTGGTGACCAACATGGACATGGCCCGCGATCTGGCGAAAACTCTGGGTGGACGCCGGGTGTCGCTCATGCGCGGCCACGGCTCGGTCATCGTCGGCAAATCGATCCGCGAAGTCGTTTTCAACGCCAATTACATGGAGAAGAACGCCGACATGCTGATCAAGGCGCTCGGCATGGGCGAGGTGGAATATCTGTCCGACGGCGAAGTCGCGACCGCCGACCGTGGCCGGGCGGGTTTCACGCTGGAGCGCGGCTGGGAGAACTGGTGCAACAAGGTAGGCCGGCCGTATATTTCGCAGGAATGGGAAATGGGTCCGGGCTTTTCCAAGACCGACCAGTAAGGCAGACGATTGGGAGGGCGGCAGCGAGGCCGCCCTTTTCGCAGCAACCGGCGCAGGGAGAGAACAATGGCCGATATCGACGCTTCGCACGGGTTGACCGCGCATATGTACGGCAAGAAGCTCTGGGTATGCCTTTCCAAGGCGGTCAAGCCGCGCGAGGAAGTGATGCAGCACCTGAAGGAGCATCTGGCCCATCAGGTGAACCTCGAAAAGACGGGCGTGATGTTCGCCGCCGGGCCGATGGACCCCAAGGGCGACAACGAACATCCGCGGCTCGGACTGATCATCATCCGTGCGGAGAGCGAGGAAGCGGCGCGCAAGATTTTCGACGCCGACCCGATGCATGCCTCAGGCGTGCGGACCTATTCGCTGTTCGAGTGGACCGCGAACGAGGGGCGGATCGGGATAACGGTCGATCTCAGCGACAAGTCCTATACGCTGGTGTAAACCTCGCTCCGCGCGGCGTTCCGATCCTTAACGGGCGAGCTTCACAAAAAATCCCCCGCGCAATGCGCAGGGGATCGATTTTGTAACCTGGGTTCAGCTTACTTTATTCCGAGATGCTTCTGGGCGTTCTTGAAGCAAATCTTTTCCATGTCTTCTTTCGGGTACTCCAGCTTTTCCATGATCGCGATCGTTTCGCGGATGTAGCCGGGGCCTTTTTCCGGGTCGAACGGGCAGTCGGAAGCGAACATCGCCTTGTCCGCTCCGCTACCGAATCGAGTGTGCGAATAACGCCGACCTTCGGGAACATGGTCAACTTTCGCGCAATCAAGACATTATCCAATATTATCAAATAAATAACGTGTTCAAACATGTTGATGAGTGCATTTCAATTCCTCTATATTTAAACTGTCATGAATGCAGCCGCTGCAATTTATTTGGACGCTTGACCAGTAAAGCTTGAAGCGTCAGTATAGTTATCAATCAAAATACTTGAAGTTTTTTGCAAACTGGAAACGTCGATGACTAAAAGAATCATAGTTTTGTCAGATGGTACTGGAAACGCTGCTGCAAATCTGTGGCGAACAAATGTTTGGCGGACTTTTGATGCCCTCGACTTGACCGGATCGGAACAGGTGGCGGCCTATGACGATGGCGTGGGAACTTCGTCATTCAAGCCGATGGCGATTTTAGGAGGTGCATTCGGTTGGGGATTGAAGAGGAATGTATTGAATCTTTATAAATTTCTGTGCCGCAATTATAGCGCGGATGGTGAGGAAGGTCCGGATCGAATTTTCGGGTTCGGATTTAGCCGCGGCGCATTTACCATTCGTGTTCTTAGCGGTTTGGTTCTGCATCAGGGGTTACTAGACAACCGCCTTACTGACGCGGATTTAAACCGGTTGGCCAAGTGCGCGTATAGAGCATACCGTGCCGAGAGATATAAATCATATTTTGGAATTGAAAGGCCATTTCGAGCGTTGCGCGATTGTATACTTCATATTGTCGACCGTGTTCGTGGGCGAAAATCGTATGATAGAAATTTGAATGTGCAGGTCGAAGAAATTCGTTTTCTCGGCCTTTGGGATACTGTCGCAGCTTATGGCTTACCGATTGAAGAAATGACGCGAGGCGTAAGTAAATGGTTGTGGCCGCTTGAATTACCTGATCGCACTTTGAGCGAACGAGTCTCTCGTGCATGTCATGCGCTGGCGCTTGATGAAGAACGCACTACCTTCAGTCCAATTTTATGGAATGAATCGAAAGACGATCAGGACAAGAGCAAGAAATCTGAAAATACCAAAGATGAGCGTATTTCGCAGGTCTGGTTTGCCGGCGTCCATAGCAATGTTGGAGGTGGATATCCGGATGATCGATTGGCGTACATCTCCTATCATTGGATTTTGCAAGAGGCGAAAGCGTGTGGTCTTGTACTAAAAAAGCCGCCAGATGCGGAGCCAGATGCAATACTACGAGCTCGCTCGGGGGCAGACAAAGATGGGCGCCTCTATGACCCGCGCAAGGGACTTGGCGGATACTACCGTTATGGTCCCCGGAAAATTTCAGATTTATGCAAAACACCTCTGAAAAAATCCGATCCAGATTTTGTATCCATTGATATTCCGAAAATACACGCGAGCGCTCTGCAACGTATCCGCGCGAACAATATCTACGCGCCTGTTGGTTTTCCGGCAGTGTATTCGGTTGTAGACGGTGACGGGAAAATTTACAAACCGGAGGAAAACATGTTTGAAACGCCTGTGCAGGCGGCTTCACGTCTGCGGGCGCAGGAAATGGTTTGGAACGAAGTGTGGAAGCGCCGGTTGATTTATTTCTTAACGTTGATTGCTTCTTTTAATTTGGTGTTTTTCCCGCTACTTTATGATGTGGACAAGTCTGATGAGTTTGCTGCTCCGGTGCGAATTATCTCTGAGGCACTTCGGTTTTTTGGATCGTTCCTTCCTCACATTTTCTCAACCTGGATAAGTGCTTTCGCAGCAAGGCCTTTGACATTCTCGGCAGGAGCTTTCGCGATCGGTGTGCTGATTTGGATCAACAAAGGACTGGCGAACGGCATTATAGACAATATGCGGACAACCTGGATCGGTTCGCAACAGCAGGCTCCCGAGCCATCCGGGATCATATACGCAATTCGAAATAATCGATATTATCAAAATTTTATTCGCAGCATGAAGCGAAAGATCGTGCCGTTTTTTTCTGCGATTGTTGTGGTGTATGTGGTGGTTGCAATCAGCAGCCACTTGCTGTTCAACATCGCAGATTCGCTAGGCGCATTTTGTACACCCAGCGAGCAAAGCGAGCTTAAGGAAATTCCTGCAAGAGGGGATGCAGCCGCCAACCGTCTTTTCGATACGCGTGAAATTTGCTGGTCCAGCGGGATCCGCGTCGAGAAGGGAGTGCGCTATCAATTCGAGATCAGGAAAGTAAATGCGTGGCGTGACGCTTCGATTACAACAGACTTGGGGGGATTTCAGATTTCTGAAATTCCATCGTTCCGTCAGCGGATCGTTATGACGGTAGCTGTTCCCTTCCGGCGTGTAATCATGCGTCCATGGTTTCTTCCAATATTGCGCATAGGCCAGCGGGGTACGGATGAGTATTTCGCCGATCCGCCTGAAAACCTTGATACGCGTGAGCTGCACGCCCGAACCACTGGTGCCTTCAGGGCGCGCCGTTCCGGTGAACTTTTTGTTTATGTGAATGATGCTGGTCTTGCGATTCCGTGGGCATACAACGTCTTCTACAACAATAACGAAGGAACAGCAGTAGTGATAGTAAGGCGCACCGCGCGCCAGTAATCGTCTCTCCGGTGGCCCGGAGAGGCGGTGCTTTAGGTGTAAAACGTTCAGGCGCGAAGGGCGCTCGCTACTTGATGCCCAGATGCTTCTGGGCGTTCTTGAAGCAGATCTTTTCCATGTCTTCTTTCGGGTACTCCAGCTTTTCCATGATCGCGATCGTCTCGCGAATGTAGCCGGGTCCCTTTTCCGGATCGAACGGGCAGTCGGAAGCGAACATCGCCTTGTCCGCGCCATAGAAGGACAGGCCGCAATCGGTCGCAGCCTTCGAGCCGAACACAGCGGTGTCGGCATAGAAGTCCTTGAAGTATTGCAGCGGGCTTTTCTTCATGTTGGCGCGCAGGGTCTTGTAGTCCTCATCGGTCGTGCGATTGCCGAGCTGATCCCAGCCCGGGCCGACGCGGCCTTCGAAATACGGCACCATCGCGCCAAGGTGGTGCGCCAGCACCTTCAGGTTCGGGAATTCATCCAGAACGCCGCCGAAGACGAGGCGGGCCATGGCGACGGAGGTCTCGTAGGGCCAGCCGAAAGTCCACCAGATTTCGTAGAGCGACTTTTTCTCGGTCTTGTAGTCGGCCAGATCATAGGCCCCGCGCGAGGGGTGCAGGAAGACCATCTTGTCGTGGGCGGCGGCAACCTCGAAGACCGGGCGGAATTCTTCTGCGTCCAGGGGCTTGCCGTTGATATTGGTGTGGATCTGGACGCCGCAGGCGCCATTCTTGAACGAACGCTCCAGCTCCTTGGCGGCGTTCGGCGAATTCATCGGCAGGGAAGCCAGCCAGCCACAGAAGTAATCGCTTTCCTTGGCGCAGAGGTCGGCCATGCCGTCGTTGCCGAGCTTGGCGAATTCCTCGACCTGGGCCGGTTCGCCCAGCGCTTCCAGCGGCGGCATGCCGAGCGAAATCACCTGTGTATAGTCATACTTGCTGCGGAAGAGGTCGCAGACCTCCTTGCGGCGGTCGAGATCGTAAATGGCCGGAACGCCGCGCATGCGGGCGCCAATGTCGGCGGCGGCACCGGGGGTCGCCATCATGGTGTCCCAGAGCGCCTTCGGGAAGAAATGGTTGAAGCAGTCGATATAACGCATGGGCTGAATATCCTCCGTTGCGGCCCTGCCGGGTCCGTATTCGCGTTCGGCGGACACATAGCGAGGATTTTGCGCAGGGGCAATTTTTGTCTTATAAATTGTCCAGATCAAGATAATACCGCCCACGCTACCGCCAAAGCCGCGCTTGCGGGGCATGGGCAATGGGGTTTATGGAGAGCGCGACGATTTAAAATCCCTTGCCCCTTGCCGGGGGGAAAACGGAGGTAACCCATGGACGACGACGCACGCGTCGGGAAAGGCGCCGCAGTGACCGAGATGGGCCACAATTCGGCCATGCTCGACGAAAAACGCGAGACGATGTACCACAACAAAAAGGACCGCGTTTTCGTGCGCGGCATTCAGGGGGCGTATAACGTCAAGGAAGAGCTGGAGCGGCTGCGAGCCGTGCCGCGCGTTCGCAAGGCCAAGGGCAATTCCTTCATTGACGGCCCGCAGTGCTTCTCGCGCCATTACATCGAGCCGAAGGACGGGATCACCCAGACTTTCCACATGCATCTGGAAGAATACGCGCCTGGCGCATCCTCGCAGAAGCATGGCCATGTCAACGAGGCGGCGTTCTATATCCTCGACGGCGAGGGCTACGAGATACACGACGGCATTCGCTACGACTGGAAGGCGGGCGATATCGCCATCGTGCATAACAATTGCGTGCATCAGCATTTTAACGCGTCGAAGGACAAGCCTGCCCGCGCGCTCGTCATCAAGACGAAGCCGATGTACCTCTTCCTCAACATGCTGTTCCAGAAAACCGTGAAGGAACGCCCGGTCGACGTGACGCCGGAATGCGAGGGCTTTGTCGCCCGCGAGGACGAGCAGGACTTCAACCATCCCGAGGGGGGCTACTGAGATGGCGTGGGGCGAAGCTACCGCCTGGCTCGAAGGCAAGGAAAACGAGCGCAACTACCAGCGCCTGCTGGACGAAGCGCGCGATGCGCCGACCCGCAATGCACGCCGCAAGAAGGTCGTCCGTCCCAGCGAAATGCCGTGGGAAATGTCCCGTCAGGGTCTGCTCAAGCACCTGATGAACGAGACGATGAACACTCGCGTCGAGACGATGGACGCCTATATGCAGATCGTGCCGCCGGGCTCGCGCTCGGGCAAGCACCGGCATCTGGCCGAAGAATGCGTCTATGTGATCGAGGGCCGCGGCTACGACATCCACCAGGACTGCGATGTCGAAATCAACGATGTGTTCGAATGGATTCCGCAGAAGGAAACCAAGAAGCTGGAATGGGAAGCGGGTGATTACATCTACATCCCGCCGATGACCATTCACCAGCACTTCAACGCCGATCCGGACAAGCCCTGCCGGCTGATCTCCTGTACGGCGCGCATCTTCCGCCAGATGGGCCTCAACACCCTCGACCAGCTCGAGGACGCGCCGGAATACGATCCTTATGTTACGCTCAATGACCAGATCATCCGCGAATACCTGCGCGGCGAGCGCAAGGGGAAGGGGCTGTAAGGGCTGGCCACGCGCCGCAATTGCATGTCAGGATATGGCCGCCGCCCGGAAGGGTTGGCGGCCAGATTTTTTGGCGCGTGTGAAACAAATGCGGGGAAGCGACACCCATGAGCGAAAGCAGAATTCTCACCACCCATGTCGGCTCGCTCGTGCGGCCGCCAAAGCTGGCCGGATTTCTGCGCGCCGCCGAAGATGGCGAAAAAATCGAGCAGGGGGCGTTTCAGGCGTGCCTGAGCGAATCCATCGCGGAAGTCGTCAGCCAGCAGAAGGATGCGGGCGTCGATATCGTGAGCGACGGCGAATTCGGGAAGTTCCACAGCTGGTCGCGCTACATCATTGACCGGCTGGCGGGCTTCGAGGTGAAAACGGACGAATCCGCCAGCGGGCTGAAAAAGGGCGAGGTGATTTCCGCCGGGCACGACAGAAGATTGTTTCCCGAATTCTACGCCGAATACGACAAGAGCCAGGGCTTTCGCGCCGCCATGGGCACGTGGGTCTGCACCGGCCCAATCCGCTATACCGGGCAGGACCAGCTGCAGCGCGATATTTCCAATCTCAAGGCGGCAATGAAAGCCGCGGGGGTGGATAAAGGCTTCCTGCCTGTGGTCGCGCCCGCCAGCGTTGCGCCGGAACGCCGCGACGAATTTTACAAGGACGACGAGGCGTTCATGTTCGGCATTGCCGAGGCGCTGGCCGAGGAATATCGCGCGATTATCGACGCCGGGCTCTACGTCCAGGTCGACGACGCACACCTGCCATTCATGTACGACCGCATGGTTCCGCCTGCGAGTCTTGCCGATTACCGCAAGTGGGCGCAGGTGCGTATCGACGCACTCAATCATGCGCTCAAAGGATTGCCGGAAGACCGCATCCGTTATCACATCTGTTGGGGCAGCTTTAATTCGCCGCACGTGGGCGATGTAGCCTTGAAGGATATCGTCGATCTGCTTCTACAGGTGAAGGCCGGCGCCTATTGCATCGAAGCGGCCAACCCCCGGCACGAACATGAATGGCGGGTGTGGGAGGAGGTAAAGCTTCCGGAAGGCAAGAAGTTGATACCCGGCGTTATCAGCCATGCAACGAACATCGTCGAGCATCCGGAGCTGGTCGCCGAGCGCTTGCAGAAATACGCAGGGCTGGTAGGGCGGGACAATGTGCTGGCGGGAACCGATTGCGGTTTCGCGCAAGGCCCGCTCGTGCGGCGCGTGCATCCGTCCATTCAATGGGCGAAGCTGTCGGCGATGGCGGAAGGCGCGCGGATAGCCTCGCAACGCTTGTGGCCGTAGCACGGCGCGCCGGAGCGCAAGCGCCACGGAAGGGATCATGAGCGACCATCCGTCGAAAAAGAAGCACTCTGCCGAAGATCACATGTTCGGCCAGATGATGGGCCACGTCCATGCGCCGTGGGAAGAGGCCGACCACGATCACGACAGCGATTTCGAACTCCTTGAGGCAGGATCGAAGGAGCTGGAGCACGTGCCGCTGGTTTCCATCGGCGTCGATATAGGCTCATCGGGTACACAAATCGTCTTTTCGAAACTGCTGATGCGCGGACCCGGCGAACCGGCCGCCATGCGCAGGATCGCCAAGTCGCGCGAAACGCTCTACATGTCGCCCGTCGTGTTGACGCCGTTCGATGCGAATTATTGTATCGATGCGGAGCGGCTGAAGGGCACGCTGGCACGCGCCTGTGAAGCGGCGGGTATTACGCCGGACGATGTGGACACGGGCGTGGTCATCATGACCGGCGCCGCCGCGCGGCGCGGCAATGCGTCCACGATCGTAGAGGCGCTGGCTGCAGGTTCTGGCGATATTGTTGCCGCCAGCGCAGGCGATCACATGGAAGCGATGCTCGCGGCTTATGGGTCGGGCGCCGTCGAGCGTTCGGCGCAAGACATGACGCGCATTCTCAACGTGGATATCGGCGGCGCGACTACGAAGTTCGCACTGGTAGAGAACGGCCGTGTCGTCGCGACGGCTGCCATGCACGGCGGCGGGCGGCAGATTGTACTCGACGCGCAGGACCGCATTTTGCGGATTGAGCCGGAGCTGCAGCTCTTCGCCCGTGACGCGGGTATCGCGTGGGAACCCGGGGGCGTGGCTACGCGCGCCGACGTGGCGCGAACCGCGGACGCTTTGGCGCGCGAAATCCTCGCTGCTATCACGGGCTGCAGCGATGGACGCCATTTCGTTACCACGCCGCTGCCGCCGCCCGGAAAGCTCGATGGCGTGCAATTCTCCGGCGGCGTTGGCGAATATGTCTACGGCCGCGAAACCCGATATTTTGGCGATCTCGGCTTGCCGCTTGGGCGTGCGCTGGCCAAACGCATCGTGGACGGAGAGCTGGCTGCACCCGTACTGGAGGCCGGCGAATGCATTCGCGCGACAGCCTTGGGAGCGTCGCAATATTCGGTGCAAATGAGCGGGTCGACGTCCTGCATAACGGCGCCAGCGAAGCTGCTGCCGCGCAAGAACCTTCAGGTATTGCAGCCGCCGTTTGATTTTTCAGGTGACATCGATGCGGAGGCGTTGTCGGCAGCCATCCGCGCGCATCGTATACAGTTTGACGATGACGATCCGCAGCGCGAAGTTGCATTCGCCTTTCGCTGGCGCGGTTCGCCGGAACATGGCCGCATGCTGGCTTTCGCCAGGGGCGTTGCCGCAGGCCTTGCCGACCGCGTGGCGGCGCATACGAACACTTACCTCCTCATGGAGGGCGATGCCGCGCTGACGCTCGGCGGCATCTTGCGCCAGGAACTCGGCCTTGCCTGCGAGCTGCTTGTGATCGATGGCATCGTGCTGCGCGATTTCGACTTCGTCGATATCGGTCGCATCCGGTTACCGTCGGGAACGGTTCCGGTGACGGTGAAGAGTCTTTTGTTCCTGGCGCAAACCCGAGGCTAGTTGGGCGCAGGCTGCGTCGAGAAATACTTCTGATAAAGACTGCGGTATTCGCCGCTTTCCTTCAGGCTCAGTAAAGCTTCGTTCACGTCCTTGCGCAGCTTGCTGTCGCTGGGAAACAGAATGCCGTAGGCCTCGGGCCTGAAAACGCCGCCGGCGGTCGCGACCTTGCCCTTGCCTTCGTGCGACGCGTGATACAGCAGGATAGGCGCGTCGTAGACCACGGCGTCGGCCTGTCCGCCTTCAAGCGTTTTGATCGCTTCGGCAATGTTGTCGAACTCGCGCGTCTGGATGCTGCGGCCGGTCAGGAACCGCGATGCGGTGGAGCCGCGCACGGTGGCGACGGTCTTGCCGGCGAGATCGTCCGGCCCCTTGATGCTGGCTTCCAGCTTGTTCACTGTCAGAGATGACGTAACCGTTGCCGTGAAATAGGAAATGAACAGCACGCCGGTAAACATCCACGCCACGGCAAGGACGCGTCCTACCGGGCTGCGCGGCATGTCTGTCGCCTGTCCGGCAAGGGTCGAGGACGACCACCACAGCGAATTGAAGAATTCCTTGTGCTGCTTGTCCGAGCGGAAGAGGTTGTCCCGGTGCCGCCGTTCGATAAGCCAGACGATGGGCGCAGGAATCAGCATCAGCACAAGCATGATCCCGATCAGGTAATGCAGTCCGCTACCGGTGAATATGTCCCACGCCTGTTTCAGTCCGCCGCCGCTTTTGCGGTCAGCCGAAACCAGAATTTGCAAGCCGGCGTCGAACATCGGCTGGGAAAAATCGTAGATTTTCTGGCGCTCGGCCGTGATGGAAATAGCAGAAATTGCCAGGTCCGCCTTGCCGTCGCGGACCGATCCGAGGAGGTCCGGCAGGGTCTTGTATTCGACGAATTCGCTTTTGACGCCCATCTCGCGGGCGAGGGCTCGCCACAACTCGATGCTGAAGCCGGTCAAAACCCTGTCTTCGTAAAAGACGAAGGGTTTCAACACGCGCGTGGCGACTCTCAGTGCAGTCCCGGGCGCGGCAGGGGACGCCGCTGCCTGCGGCGGCTGAGCTGTTGCGGAAGCTGGCGGGGACGACGGTTGTTGCTGGGCCGTAGCGGCAAAAGGCGTGAGGACAAGCGCGCAAAGCCAGGAAATGGCTGCGATGCGCAGTACGAGGGACCTCATCAAAGGGCTCCAGATTGGGGATTGGGCGAGGCGAAGCGCCGCCGGTTCCGCAGCAATGCCACAAGTCAATTTGGCCGTCTATCAGACGCTTTGCCGGGGCGTGCACTCCCGCCCAATCTCAGGCTGCATAAGGCGAGGGACGTCGCCCATTTTACAAAAGTCCGTTTGTGGAATGCCAAATTGGCCCATATCCGGCGTGGTTCTGTACTGTTGATCTTTTGTCCATTAGTCTCAGATACGACACAGGGAGTGCATGCACATTGGCCGTGAGGCTCGGTCGCTATGCCGTTATTTGATGAATATGGGTGGAATTTGCGATGACGGGACATTCTCCGTTCGGGAATGCCGAAGCTGAAATGGTGCGAACCATTGTGAAAGGAGCAGTGGACGAGGCCCGCGCATTTTTTGGCGTGGATGCAGAAGGCGCTGCGCCGCTGCTGCCGCTTCTGCATGCGTTGCAGGCCGAGTTTGGCTATGTTGATGCGGCTGCCATTCCACTCATCGCGGATGCGCTGAATATTTCGCAGGCGGACGTGCGCGGAACGATCAGCTTCTATCACGATTTCCGCCACGCGCCGCCCGGCAAGCATGTGCTGAAACTGTGCCGCGCCGAAGCGTGCCAGGCGAGTGGCGGCGAGCGGATTGCGGCCTATCTTGCCGCCCGGCACAGTCTGAAGCCTGGCACGACGACGGCCGACGGGTCGCTGACGCTCGAAAACGTTTATTGCCTCGGCAATTGCGCTCTGGGACCCGCCGCCCTTATGGACGATACGCTGGTGGGCGGGATAGATGAAGATCGCGCCGACGCGCTTGTAGCGGAGGCGCGGGCATGAGCGCGGTGCGGGTTTTCGTTCCCTGCGACAGCGCCGCCCGTTCGGCGGGAGCCGACGATGTGGCGCGCGCCATCGCAGACGAAGCCGGAAAGCGCGGCGTCGAAATCGCCATCGTCCGCAACGGCTCGCGCGGGCTCTACTGGGTGGAGCCGATGGTGGAAGTGGAAACGGCATCGGGCCGTATCGCTTACGGTCCGGTCAAAGCGGACGATGTTGCGGCGCTGTTCGATGCGGATTTCCTGAACGGCGGCGCGCATGCCAAAAGTCTTGGACCAGCGGAGGACATACCGTTCCTGAAGCGGCAGCAGAGGCTGACCTTCGCGCGGATCGGCGTGACCGATCCGCTGTCCATCGACGATTATCGCGCCCATGGTGGCATGGCCGGTTTCGAGAAAGCGCGCGGAATGGCGCCGCAGGCGATTGTCGAAGAGATCGTGGCGTCGGGCCTGCGCGGACGTGGCGGCGCGGGCTTTCCGGCGGGGATTAAGTGGCGCACGGTTCTGGAGACGAAAGCCGCGCAGAAGTACATCGTCTGCAATGCGGATGAAGGCGACAGCGGCACCTTTGCCGACCGCATGGTCATGGAGAGCGATCCGTTCATGCTGATCGAGGGCATGGCGATTGCAGGCCTTGCGACCGAAGCGAGTAAAGGCGTTGTCTATATTCGCTCGGAGTATCCGCAGGCGATTGCCACGATGGGAAAAGCCATCGGGGTCGCGCGCAGGAACGGATTGCTTGGCGCGCATTTCGACATGATCGTGCGCGTGGGTGCGGGGGCCTATATCTGCGGCGAGGAAACGTCGCTGCTGGAAAGTATCGAGGGCAAGCGCGGGCAGGTGCGCGCCAAACCGCCTCTTCCAGCCCATCGCGGCCTGTTCGGCAAGCCGACTGTGATCAACAATGTGCTGACGCTAGCTGCAGCGCCATGGATCCTGGCAAATGGCGGCAAAGCCTATGCCGCATACGGCTTGGGGCGTTCGCTCGGCACAATGCCGCTGCAATTGGCAGGCAATGTGAAGCGGGGCGGGTTGTTCGAAACGGCATTCGGCATGACCCTGCGCGAACTCGTTCATGATATCGGCGGCGGCACGTTCACGGGCCGGCCCGTACGCGCGGTGCAGGTGGGCGGGCCGCTCGGCGCCTATTTCCCGGAAAGCCTGCTCGACACGCCGCTCGACTATGAAGCCATGGCGAAGGCGGGCGGCATGCTCGGGCATGGCGGCGTCGTCGTATTCGACGATAGCGTCGATATGGCGGCGCAGGCGCGGTTCGCCTTCGAATTCTGCGCCATCGAAAGCTGCGGCAAGTGCACGCCCTGCCGCATCGGTTCGACGCGGGGCGTCGAGACCATGGACAAGATTGCTGCGGGCATCGAGCCGGAAAAGAACAAGGCCCTCGTAGAAGAGCTGTGCACGCTTATGACCGACGCATCGTTGTGTGCGCTCGGCGGCCTGACGCCGCTGCCTGTTCGTAGCGCAATGACGCATTTTCCGGAAGACTTCAACGCTGGCGCGAAACGCGCCGCGGCCGAATAGGAGCCAGTCCCGTGCTGCTGACCAAAGACGCCGATAGCGGAACGCCGATCCGGCATAGCCACGAGAAAGTAACGCTGATCGTAGACGGTCAGTCCGTGACGGTTCCAAAGGGAACGTCGGTCATGGCTGCGGCGTCAATGCTGGGCAACAAGATTCCGAAACTATGCGCGACGGATATGGTGGAGGCCTTCGGTTCGTGCCGCCTGTGCCTCGTCGAGATCGAAGGCCGCCGCGGCACGCCTGCCTCCTGCACGACGCCGGCAGAAGATGGCATGGTGGTGCATACGCAAACGCAGCGGCTGCGGGATCTGCGCAAGGGCGTGATGGAACTCTACATCTCCGACCATCCGCTGGATTGCCTGACCTGTTCGGCCAATGGCGATTGCGAATTGCAGGACATGGCCGGCGCTGTCGGCCTGCGCGACGTGCGTTACGGCTACGACGGCGCGAAGCACCGCACGGTCGCGGTGGATGCGAGCAATCCGTATTTTTCGTTTGACTCGTCCAAGTGCATTGTCTGCTCGCGCTGCGTGCGCGCCTGTCAGGAAGTGCAGGGGACGTTTGCTCTGACTGTCGACGGCCGTGGTCTTCTGTCGAAGATCGCCACGGGGACCAGTGATTTCCTGACGTCCGAATGCGTTTCGTGCGGCGCCTGCGTGCAGGCCTGCCCGACGGCGACGCTGAACGAGAAAAGCGTCATCGAATATGGCACGCCGACGAAAGCCACCATCACGACGTGCGCCTATTGCGGCGTCGGCTGTTCTTTCCGCGCCGAAACGCAGGGCGGAAAAGTCGTTCGCATGGTTCCCTACAAGGATGGCAAAGCAAACGAGGGTCATTCCTGCGTGAAGGGCCGCTTTGCCTGGGGCTACGCTACGCACAAGGATCGCATCACCAAACCCATGATCCGCGCGTCCATCGACGATCCATGGAAAGAAGTGAGCTGGGACGAGGCATTCGCCCATGCTGCGTCGGAGTTCCGGCGTATCCAGGCAAAATACGGACGCGAATCCGTCGGCGGCATTACGTCCTCACGCTGCACCAACGAAGAAACTTTCCTGGTGCAAAAGCTTATCCGCGCCGGCTTCGGCAACAACAATGTCGATACATGCGCGCGCGTGTGCCATTCGCCAACGGGTTATGGCCTGAAGACGACGTTCGGCACCTCTGCCGGGACGCAGGATTTCAAGTCCGTCGCCAAGGCCGACGTGGTCATGGTGATCGGCGCCAATCCGACCGATGCGCACCCGGTGTTCGCCTCGCGTCTGAAGCGCCGCCTTCGCGAGGGCGCGAAGCTGATAGTCGCCGATCCGCGCAAGATTGATCTCGTCAAGACGCCGCATGTGAAGGCTGCGCATCACCTCGCCCTGTTGCCCGGCACGAATGTCGCGATGATCAACGCGCTGGCGCATGTCGTCGTGACCGAAGGCCTCGTCGACGAGAAGTTCGTAGCCGAGCGCTGCGAAGCGCAGGACTTCGAAGTATGGGCGCGTTTCGTGGCGCAGGAGGAAAACTCGCCCGAAGCGATGGAACGGTTCACGGGCGTGCCGGCTGCGGACGTGCGCGCCGCTGCGCGGCTCTATGCGACCGCCGGCAATGCGGCGATCTATTACGGGCTCGGCGTTACCGAGCACAGCCAGGGATCGACCATGGTCATGGGCATGGCGAACCTCGCGATGGCGACGGGCAATCTTGGACGCGATGGGGTTGGTATCAATCCGTTGCGCGGGCAGAACAATGTGCAGGGCTCGTGCGACATGGGGTCCTTTCCGCACGAATTTTCCGGCTATCGCCACGTGTCTGACGACGCGACGCGGCAAATGTTCGAAAGCCTGTGGGGTGTAGAACTGCAGAACGAACCGGGGTTGCGTATTCCAAACATGCTTGACGAAGCGGTCAACGGGTCGTTCAAGGGCATCTATGTGCAGGGCGAGGACATCGCGCAATCGGACCCGGACACGAAGCATGTTGTTGACGGTTTGCGGAACATGGAGTGCGTTATCGTGCAGGATCTTTTCCTGAACGAGACAGCCAAATATGCCCATGTCTTCTTTCCCGGTTCGAGTTTCCTTGAAAAGGACGGCACTTTCACCAATGCCGAGCGGCGCATCAATCTTGTGCGCAAGGTGCAAGAACCTGCCAATGGGCTTGCCGACTGGGAAATCACGATCCGCTTCGCAAAGGCGCTCGGATACGAGATGAACTACGATCACCCTGCGCAGATCATGGACGAAATCGCACGTTTGACCCCGACCTTCGCAAATGTGAGTTACACCAGGCTAGAAGCGATGGGTTCGCTGCAATGGCCTTGCAACGATGCTGCGCCGGACGGAACGCCGATCATGCATGTCGATCGCTTCGTGCGCGGCAAGGGCAAGTTCATGGTCACCGAATTCATTCCGACCGAAGAGCGCACAGGCCCGCGCTTCCCTCTGCTGCTGACGACCGGGCGCATCCTGTCGCAATACAATGTCGGCGCGCAGACCGCGCGCACGCAAAACAATGTCTGGCACGATGAAGATGTTCTCGAGATCCATCCTTTCGATGCAGAGAACCGCGGCGTCCGGGAGGGCGATCTTGTTTCGCTCGCCAGCCGCTCGGGAGAGATATCGCTGCGCGCGACGATCACCGAACGGGTGCAACCGGGTGTCGTCTATACGACTTTCCATCATGCCCGTACCGGGGCGAACGTCGTTACGACGGACTTCTCCGATTGGGCGACCAATTGCCCGGAATACAAGGTAACCGCCGTGCAAGTGCAGCGCACGAACGGCCTTTCGGATTGGCAGCAGGACGACATCGGGAACGCGGCACGGCTGCGTAGAATCGAAACCGGCGTGGCAGATGCCGCCGAATGAGGGGAATCCGCCGGACGGCGCGGCTGCTGCGCGGGGACTGGCGATCGGATTTGCCGGTCAGCCTGCCGTACCGCACGATCATCGCGTGCCGGTCGAAACGCCTGTCAATCTGATCTATGGCTCGATCCCCTTCGCCGTGATGATGGCGACGCCCTCCGATCTGGAAGATTTTGCCTGCGGCTTCAGCTTTTCTGAGGGTATCGTCGACAATATTCAGGCCATCCGCGATATTTCCGTTGAAGGCTCTGCCGAGGGTATCAGGTTGTCGATTGCCCTTGCCGCAGGCGACATGCAGCGGCATCTTGGCCGGGCGCGCAATCTCACCGGCCGGACCGGATGCGGTGTGTGCGGCATTGCAGATCTCTCCGAAATGCCCCGCTTGCAGAATGTAGCGGAGGGTTCCGTCATTGCTTCTGCGGCTCTCGCGCGAGCGCTGGCGCAGGCCGAGAGTCATCAAAGTCTCAATCGCATCACCCACGCGGTGCACGGCGCGGCATTCTGTTCGCCAGAGGGCGACATCCTTCTGATGCGCGAGGACGTCGGCCGTCACAATGCGCTGGACAAGCTGATCGGGGCGGCCATGCGCAAAGGGATCGCGGCCGCCGACGGATTCGTTCTGGTGACGAGCCGGGCGTCCTATGAAATGGTCGAAAAAACTGCGCGTTTCGGAACGCCAGTGCTTGCCGCCATGTCCGCGCCGACCTCGCTGGCGATCGCCCGCGCGGATGCTTGCGGTGTGACGCTGGTTGCTGTCGCGCGCCCGGATGGGGCAATCGTCTTTTCAAGACCGGACCGGATCAAGGCTTGAGGAAAAATATGAGTGCAGAAAAGCTCGTGCGCATGGCCAACCAGATTGCGGATTTCTTTCGCAGCCAGCCCGACGAAGCGGCGGTGGAAGGTTCAGCAGACCATATCAGGAGTTACTGGAACCCGGTTATGCGCCGCGAAATCTATGCGTACATGGACGCTGGCGGCGCCGGTTTGAATGATCTTGCCCGCCGCGCGCTCGACCGGTTGCGGTCAGTAGACCCGGCCGCCCCCAAATAGGCGGTTGGACGTCCCATCATGCGGGCCAATTCTGTCGAACTTCGACGAATTCGACGATTTTTTTGATCAAACTTGCCGCTCTTCGCCGAATTTTCGCAGCGCGGCGGTTCCAAAGTCATGCCGCCATGATAAATTCCCCCCGGATTTGGCCCTTTGATTGGGCCGCAGTCCTGTATCCGGAGGGAAAAATGAAACGTACCGCATTCATGGCCGGCGTCGTTGGCGCGGGCGCACTGTTCGCCGGGGTTGCTCTCGCGCAGCAGCCTATCGTCCTGAAACTGCATCATCAGCTTGGTCCGAAATCGCCGGCGCAGGCGCGCATGCTCGAACCGTGGGCAAAGAAGGTCGAAGCCAACGCCAAGGGCAAGGTGAAGATCGAAATGTATCCGTCGATGTCGCTCGGCGGCCGCCCGACTGAAGTTTTCCGCCAGATTCGCGATGGCGTCACAGACATTGGCTGGACGCCGAACGGCTATACGCCGGGGCTGTTCCCGCGCACGGAAGTTTTCGAACTGCCGTTCGTGCAGGTCAACGACGCCGCTGCTGCCAGCCGCGCCGCCTATGACATGTACCAGAAGCACTTCAAGCAGGAATACAAGGGCGTGCAGGTGCTGTTCATGCACACCCATGCCGGCCACGCGATCCAGATGGTCGAAAAGGTCGTCAAAACACCCGCCGATCTGAAGGGTCAGAAAATCCGCACGCCGAGCCGCACCGGAGCATGGATCATCGAGGCGCTTGGCGCGTCGCCGGTTTCCATGCCGGTTCCCGATCTGCCGCAGGCCTTCTCCAAGAAGGTGATCGATGGCGCGCTGATCCCGTGGGAAATCATTGTGCCCTTCAAGCTGCAGACCTTCGCGCGCGTGCAGGTCGAGGGCGAGAACAACACCCGCTTCGGTTCGATCATCTTCCAGGTGTCGATGAACCAGCGTAAGTGGAACAGCCTGCCGGCCGATGTCAAAAAGGCCTTCGAGGACGCTTCGGGTCCGGAGTGGTGGCAGGAAGCCGGCAAGATCTGGATGGGCAGCGATCAAATCGGTCTGAAGCTCGTCAAGGAAAACAAGAACAACTACATCGTGCTCGACAAGGGTCAGGTGGACGCTTTCCGCAAGGCGCTTGAACCGGTCGCCGAGCGCTGGGTGAAGGAAGTCACCGCCAAGGGCATCAACGGCAAGCAGATTCTCGAAGAAGCACGCGCGGCCGTCGCCAAATACAGCGCAAAGTAACGATAAACGAAACCGGTTTCGGCCCTGCATTCGCCCGGATGCGGGGCCGGACTCGCAGCCGGATGTCTACAGGGGGATAGCATGACGGATACACAAGCGCCGGCGGCGCAGTCCTTTGCGATTCTGCGCCGTATTATCGCATGGTGGGCGCTGCTTGGCGGTTTCCTGCTGCTCGGCGTCGTGCTCGTTACGGCGTGGAGCCTCGTGCGCGACATCATCTGGAGCACGCCCGTTCCCGGCGAAAACGAGATCGTGCAGGTCGGCATAGCGGTCGCCGTATTTGCCTTCCTGCCCTATTGCCAGATTACCGGAGCCAATATCTCCGCCGATATTTTCACCTCCGGGCTGGGCGCGCGGGGCATCGCCGTCTTTACGCTGATCGGATCGCTGGTGGCGCTCGCGTTCGCCGGCATTCTCGTATGGCGGACCTGGGATGGTTTGCTCGACTACCAGGAACTACTGGAAACGACGCCGATCATGCAGTTCCCGATCTGGTATGCCTTTGTGCCGATCCTGATCTCGATTGTGCTTCTCGTCGTTGCGGCTGCAATATCCGTTTACGACGCTTTCGACGATTTCCGCACCGGCCGCTCGCACGCGCCGGCACTGCACTAAGACCTCTACTAAGACCTCTACTGAGACCTGCACTGACGCCTGCGCAGACAGCCCGCTCCAATAGCCGGACACGATCATGGACAATCATCTTCTCATTGGCATCTACGGCCTTGTCGTGCTCGTTGCGCTGATCGCGATTCGCATTCCCATCGGCTATGCGATGATCCTCGTTGGCGGCATTGGCGCGGCCATCATGTCCGGTCCGCTTGTCGTGCTGTCGCAGTTGAAGACGATGCCCTACGGGCAGTTTTCCAATTACGATCTCAGCGTTGTCCCGATGTTCATTCTTATGGGCAATGTCGCCTCGCGGGCGGGGCTGAGCAAGGATCTCTTCCGTGCGGCAAATGCCTGGCTCGGCTGGATGCGAGGCGGCGTAGCGGTTTCGGCCATTGCGGCCTGCGCCGGCTTCGGCGCAGTGTGCGGCTCCTCGCTGGCGACGGCGTCGACGATGGGACAGGTGGCGCTGCCGGAGTTGCGGCGCTACAATTATTCCCCGGCGCTCGCCACGGGGACCCTGGCCGCCGGCGGGGTGCTCGGCATCCTCATTCCGCCTTCCGTTGTGCTTGTGGTGTATGCGATTATCGTCGAAACGAATATCGTCACCATGTTCATAGCGGCTTTCGTTCCGGGCCTGATTGCGGTGTTTTTCTTTATTGCCGCCATTTTCGTCTACGTGACGATCTGGCCGGAAACGGGTCCCAAAGGCGAAAAGGTCAAGCGCGAGGAATTTATCGGGGCGACTATCGGCGTCCTTCCTGTCGCGATCATTTTTGGCCTCGTGATTGGCGGCATCTATCTCGGCTTTTTCAATCCGACGCCGGCGGCCGCGATCGGCGCATTTCTTGTAATCGTATACGGGCTTGCGCGCCGGCTCGTCGGCTGGACCGAAATGCGCGAGGCGCTGCTTATCACGGCGCAGACCACGGGCATGATCTACCTGATCCTGATTGGCGCCGAACTTTTGAAAATTTTCATGTCTCGCGGCGGCGTGCCGCAGGCGGCGGCGCAATGGGTGCTGTCAAGCGGTCTGAGCCCGATGATGGTCATGGTGCTGCTGATTCTTGCTCTCATCTTCCTTGGCTGTCTCATGGACTCCCTGTCGATGATCCTCCTGGTCATCCCGTTTTTCTGGCCGGTCGTGTCGGCGCTCGATTACGGCATGAGCCAGGACGATCTGAAAGTCTGGTTCGGTATTATCGCGCTGATTGTCGTGGAACTGGGGCTGATAACCCCGCCTGTCGGAATGAACGTCTTCGTGATCAATTCGATGGCGCCGGATGTTCCGATGACCGAGACCTTCAAGGGCACGATTCCCTTTTTCATCGTCGAAGTGATCCGCGTGACGCTGATCGTGGCTTTCCCGGCGATTGCATTGTTCCTGCCAAAGCTGCTTGGATAGACCGTCGAAATTGGCGGCGAAGGCAAAAAACTCTAGCCTCGCCGCGTCAATGGGTTATTCTCCATCGGAATACGATTTTTTCGTATTGCAACCGGAGGGAGAAAATCATGAGAGCTTTGACAGCGCGGCTCGCTGCGGGCGCAATCCTGGCGGCAGGGGCCGCTGCGGCGCCGGCCTCGGCCGAGACGATTACCTTGAAGATGCATACCTTCGTGACGCCGATTTCCAATCCGGTGAAATCGTTCCTCATCCCCTGGGGCAAGAAGGTTGAAGCCGCATCCAAGGGGCGGATCAAGGTGCAGGGTTTCTGGTCGATGCAGCTGGGCGGCAAGGCTCCGCAATTGCTGGATCAGGTGAAAGACGGAGTTGTCGATATCGTCTGGACGCTGCCCGGATTCACGCCCGGCCGCATGCCGCATACCGAGGCTTTCGAACTTCCTTTCGTTCATCGCGACGCCCTGTCCTCGACGCTAGCCCTGCAGGACTATCAGGACAAATGGCTGAAAAGCGATTTGAAGGATTACCATCCGATCCTCGTTCATGCGCATGACGGCTTCCTCTTCATGACGAAGAAGCCGATCAACAAGGTCGAAGACCTGAAGGGCATGAAAATTCGCGCGGCCGGCCGGGTTGGCGTATGGCTGCTGAATGCCCTTGGCGCAACGGGTCTGGGGTTGCCCTTGCCGCAAATTCCACAAGCCCTGTCCAAGGGCGTCATCGATGGCGTGACGGTGACATACGAAATCGTTCCTTCGATCAAGATACCGGAACTCGTCAGTTATTATACAACGGCTGCCGGCAGCCAACCGCGTCTCGGGACGAACGTGTTTGTCATGCTTATGAACAAGAAGAAGTACGAGTCCCTTCCCGCGGATTTGAAAAAAGTCATCGACGATCACTCCGGACGAAATATCGCGCAATGGGCCGGCCAGAACTGGATCGATATTGAAAAGCCTGGCCAGGACGCCGTCGCGAAATTGAAAAAGAACAAGTTTGTGACCTTGTCTGAAGCAGAGACCGTTAAAATCAAGACAGCTGTCAAGCCCGTCTTCGACAAGTGGTTCGCGGAGATGAAGAATATCGGCGCGGACGGTCCGGCGATGCTGAAGGACGCCGAAGCGATGATTGCAAAACACGCGAAGAAGTAGCGGCCTTGCTGCGCGGCCTAGCGTTGTGCTGGCCGCGCTTCCCGCAGCCATTTCGAATTGCGGCGCGGCGATAGTGCCGGGGATGGTTAATCGCCGCGCCGCTGCCTTGCCGGACAGGACCGGGCCGATCTCCATGGAAGAACCGAAAACACATTTCATCCGGCCTGCTGATCCGGCTGGCGGCGTCCTGTTCGACGTGTCGCGCGTGCTGGCGATTTGCGCCGGCATCTTGCTGAGCTGCGTCGCTGCAATGGTGGCGGTGAGCATTACCGGGCGTTCACTCTTCGCAAGCCCGATTCCCGGCGATTTCGAGCTTGTCGCAATTGGCACGGGCATATGCGTCTTCGCCATGCTTCCCTATTGCCAGATGACGCGCAGCAACGTTCTGGTCGACATTTTCATGGCGCGGGCGCCGATGCGCGCGAAGGCTTTCTGCGATCTGGTGGGCAACATCCTGTTTCTTGCAATTGCGGCGTTGTTGACGTGGCGCATGATCCACGGCGGCTTCGACATGTATGCAAATAACGAACGTTCGATGACCATCAACTTCCCGCGCTGGACGACATTTCCAGTTTCGGTTCTGCTGATGGGCTTTCTGACAATCGTCATCGCCTATACGGTTTGGCGCAGTTTCGAAGAAATGCGTCAGGGGCGTTTTCTCGACCCGCAATAAGACGGGCAACAAGGGGATCGGGCGGAATGGACTCGCTGCAAATCGGCCTGACCGGATTTGCCGTGCTGCTTGCAATGCTGGCGGTGCGGATACCGATTGGCGTGGCGATGCTTGCGGTCGGTATCGGCGGCTATTATTCCATTGCCGGCCCTGTCGCCTTGATGAGCTTCCTGAAGACCCAGACCTACTGGGTTTTCACCAGCGACAACCTTTCCGTCGTGCCGTTGTTCATCCTGATGGGCCAGTTTGCATCCAAAGCGGGGCTGAGCCAGGCGTTGTTTCGCGCCGCGAACGTGTGGCTGGGCCATCATCGCGGCGGGATTGCTATGGCGGCTGTCGGCGGTTGCGCCGGTTTTGGCGCAATCACCGGTTCGTCGCTGGCGACCGCGGCGACTATGGGACAGGTCGCGCTGCCGGAGTTGCGGCGTTACAATTACTCCGGAGGGCTGGCGACGGCAGCCCTTGCCGCGGGTGGAACGCTGGGCATTCTCATTCCGCCGTCCATTGTTCTCATCATATTTGCCGTGATGGTGGAAGCGAATGTCGGGTCGCTGTTTCAGGCAGCTTTTATTCCGGGCATTCTGGCGGCGCTCGGCTACATCGTTGCGATTGCCGTGGTGGTGCGTCTCAACCCCGCGGCGGGTCCCGCCGGCGAGCGCCAGCCCTATGGCGTGCGGTTCCGCGCGTTGCTCGACATCTGGCCCGTTCTGATCATTTTTCTCCTGGTGATGGGCGGTATCTACGCAGGCATTTTCACGCCGACGGAAGGCGCGGGCGTCGGCGCTATCGGCACCTTTATCATCGCGATCACGAAAGGCGGCATGCGCACCGACGGTTTTGTCGAAGCCATTCTGGAGACCGCGCAAACGACAGGCATGATTTTTCTCATTCTGCTCGGTGCAACGCTCTTCAACGCCTTTCTGGGCTTTTCGCAGTTGCCGATCTATGCGGCTGACTTTTTTCAAAATTCGAAGATGTCGCCCTATGCGGTGCTCTTCGGGATGATCCTTCTTTACATACTATTGGGCATGGTCATGGATTCGCTTTCGATGATCCTGCTGACCATTCCCATCTTCTGGCCGGTGATCGCCGGCCTGGAAGCGGGATTTCCCGTTCAGGGCGACGATCTCAAAGTCTGGTTTGGAATCATCACGTTGATCGTTGTCGAGATGGGGCTTATCACGCCGCCGGTTGGTCTCAATGTTTTCGTTATCAATTCCATGGCGAAAGACGTTCCGATGATCGAGACGTTCAAAGGCGTTATTCCGTTCCTTATTTCCGACTTCGTCCGCGTCGGGCTGATTATCCTTCTGCCTTCGCTGGTGTTGTTCATGCCTCGGTTGTTGGGCCAATGACGCAGGACCCGGGCAACCGCCGCACCGCTACAGAAGACCTGCGTTCCCGTATCAAGATTCGCACTTGACGGCTTCGCTGCTTCCGGGCGACAAATTCTCCATAAGTCCGATGCTTGGCGGCGCTTTGCTGCCAGGACGTTGCGACACATAAAGCGGTGGAGGACGCCTTGGAACGCACGACGCTGACGGTTGCCGGCTGCGAGATCGAGATTCATCAGGCGGGAGAGGGTGCGCCGCTGCTGTTCCTGCATCCGGGCGGCGGCTTCAAGCCGGACGATCCGTACGTTGCCTTGCTCGCGAAGGGGCGGAAGCTGATTTGTCCGTCGCATCCCGGTTTTGGCCGGTCGGCGCTGCCGGACTGGATCGATAGCGTCGACGATATCGCCCACATATACCTCGAATTGATGGACAGGCTTGGACTGCAAAAAGCCGACATCGTCGGGTGCTCCATCGGCGGCTGGATCACGGCCGAAATGGCGACGAAAGCGCCGGAACGTTTTGGCAAGATCGTGTTCGTCGCGCCTGTCGGGATCAAGACAGGTCCTGCCGATACGCTTGATATTCCCGATATCTTCGTCATGGCGCCGCCGGACGTGTCGAAGCTGATGTTCCACGATCCGGCGAAGTTTACGCCGGACTTTTCCAAGATGTCCGACGAAGCGCTCCAGATCATGGTGCGGAACCGGGAAGCGCTCGCCCTGTTTGTCTGGGAACCCTACATGCATAACCCGAAACTGAAGCACCGGCTGCAACGCATTGCTTCGCCGACGCTGTTCCTGCGCGGTGGCAGCGACGGGCTGGTAAGCAAGAAGTATCTCGAAGCCTATGCAGGTCTCGTGGCCGGTTCGATGATCGAGACTATCCCCGAGGCCGGTCATGCGCTTTCGGTCGAACAGCCGCAGGCCTTTGCCGACAAGATAAATGCTTTCCTGGGCGCGTGAATTTCGCGACGCACGAAACAGACTCCGGGAGTACCTCCATGCAAGCCTGGCACTTCAGCGAAACAGCCTATCCCTACCTGCCGCCGCAGGATTCCTATCCTTCGATCCGCGTCAGCCTGCCTAACCAGCACTACGATCCGCAAAAAGGCGCAGACCTCTGGGATCGTTACTTGCGGGAATGGCAGATCGCCGAGGAGGAAGGCCTGGAGATCATGCTGAACGAGCATCACCAGACGGCGACCTGTGTCGATCCGGCTGCGCCGCTGGTGCTGGCCGCGCTTGCGCGGCTTACGACGAAGGCGCGGCTCCTGATCCTGGGCAATCCGATCGCCAACCGCCGGCAGCCGATCCGCGTGGCTGAGGAAATGGCGATGGTCGACGTGCTTTCCAGAGGCCGTGTAGAAGCCGGCTTCGTACGCGGCGTGCCTTACGAGATTTCGCCTGCAAACAGTAATCCGGTGCGGATGAACGAGCGTTTCTGGGAAGCGCTGGATCTGATCTGCAAGGCGTGGACGAGCCATGACGGACCGTTCAGCCATGAAGGCCGGTTCTTCCATCACCGCAACGTCAATATCTGGCCGCGGCAGTACCAGAACCCGCATCCGCCGGTATGGGTGTCGACGACAAGCTCCGGCGGCGCGCGGCAGGTTGGCGAACACGGCTTTATTCAGGCGACCTTTCTCTCCGGCTTCCAGGCGACGAAACGCATCTACGAAGCCTACCGGGAAGGCTGGCGTGCGTCCGGGCGGGGCAACGACGTGCCGAACCATCGCCTCGCCTATGCAGCGCTTGTTTACGTCGGCGAAACGGAAGCCGAAGCTCACGCAGGCGCGGAAAAACTGCTCTGGTACGTCACCGCCAACAAGGTTGCGCCGCAATACGCGCAGCCGCCGGGCTACGTTCCTGTTGACGCCGTGGTGCAGATGATGCGCGGGGCCGAGCATCCGCTCAGCGCTTTCGCGAAGGCGGCGAGTGTTGAGTCCGCGATCCGCTCCGGTTTCATGTTCGCCGGCACGCCTGATCAGGTCTATCACCAGATCAAGCGGCACTACGAATACGTTGGCGGCTACGGCCATATCCTGAACATGGGGCAGGCGGGTTTCCTCGAACACGACGATACCGTGAAGGGCATCCGCATGTTTGCGCGCGAAGTCTATCCGCGGCTCAAGGAAGATTTCCCGAAGCTTACCGTCTCCGGGCAGTTCGGTGACGTGCCGCCGGAAATGCCGGAGGAATGGATTTTGAAGTCGGCGATCAAGACCGAAATCAAAGGTCCGATCATGAGCGCCCTGGGCGCTGGGCGCTAAAGCCCCCGTGTTTGCATGGGGCCGAATTTGGCCCCATGCTGCAGTATGGCGAAACGCAGAACTATGCCTGTTGGCGGGAGAGCCTCTCCTGCAGCTCATAAATGGGAGGAATAAATGAGAGTCGACAAAATCATGTCATTCGTGGCCACCGCTGTTTTCGCATTCGGCGTGGCCGGAGCCGCACAGGCCAAAGATATCAAGATGCTCTCCAGCTGGTCTCCGGCCAACAAGGGTACCTATCTCAGCGAGACCGAATTCATGCGCCTTGTCGGCGAAACGTCCAAAGGCGCGCTGACGGTCAAACGCAGCGGCCCGGAAGTGGTGCCGCCGTTCGAACAGGTGCAGCCCGTTGCCGCTGGCGTATTTGACATTCTCATCACGCATGGCGCCTATCACCCCGGCACGACGAGCATCGGCATGGCCATGGACGTTGTCAACGCGGATCCGGCAAAGCGGCGCGAAAGCGGGGTATGGGACGCGGTCGACAAGCACTACCAGAAGCATGGGTTGAAGGCGATCGCCTTCGTGCCGCAGGGCAAGTCGGGCTATCACATGATCCTGCGCCGGCCGCCCGGGCCGTCCGGCGACATAAAGGGCTTCAAGATTCGCGGCACTGTGACCTATCATCCGCTCATCAAGTCGCTTGGCGGAGCCCCGGTCGTCATTCCCGGCGGACAGGTTTATTCCGCGCTGGAAAAAGGCGTTGTCGATGGCGCGTGCTGGCCGACGGTTGGCGCCCTCGATCTCAAGTGGTTTGAGGTCGCCAAGCACTACGTGCGTCCGTCGTTCGGCGTCAGCACGCTGCTCGTGCTGATGAACCACAACAAGTTCAAGGCGCTGTCGAAGGACGAGCAGGCCGCTTTGCTGGAGGCCGGGAAAGAGCTGGAGACTTCCATTTTCGCCAAGTTCGACCGCATAGCCAGCGAGGAAGAGAAAGGCCTGAAGGCCAAGGGGATGAGCGAAGTCCGCTTCTCGAAGGAAAACGAGGCAAAAATCTCCGGTGCTTTCGAGGAAGGCGTTTGGGGGCTTGTCATCAGCAAGAACAAGGCCGAGGCGCAAGCGCTGCGCAAGTTCGTGGTCGAAAAGAAAATGGGCCTTTGATCCATCGGGCGGGGCGGCGCAAGCCGCTCTGCCCGCACGAACCGGAATGCAATCATGACAGATGGGTCCAGGCCTTCGCAACAAAGCGCTTTTGCGCGGTCTCTCAATGCATTGATCGAGACGAGCGCCATTGCTGCAACGATAGGCCTTGCGGCTATCGTTGTGATGTATTCCATCGAGATTTTTGCGCGCTACTTCCTCAATGCGCCTACGACCTGGGCAAACGATTACATCGTCTTTACGCTGTGCGCAGCGATTTTTCTGATGATGCCGGAGATCACGCGCAGTGGCGGTCATGTTGCAGTGACGCTGCTGACCGACATGCTGCCGGAAGGCTCGCGCAATACGGCGCGGCGGATCATTGCCGCAGCGGGCGTGTTCGTCTGCGCTTTCGCCGCCTACATCAGTCTCGAGGCCAACATCAACCAATACGTCAACGATTTGCAGACCGTGACAACGATCCAGGCGCCGAAGTGGATGATCACTGTTTTCATCACTTACGGGCTATCTGTCTCGGCTCTTGAATTTTTGCGGCAGGCGCTGTCTTCCGAACCGCCTGCCAGCGCTACCTCAATCGGATGACAGCGAGCGCACCATGCTGACAGGAATCACCGCCGTCGCTGTCGCCATACTCGTCCTTCTGGTTCTGTTCGGCCTCGGTTTGCCGATTGTCGTCGCGTTTCTGCTCGCCAATCTCATTGGTGTCCTGCTGCTCATGGGGCCTGCGGGATTCGGAATGTTCGCCAATTCGCTCTTCGATACCGCGACCACCGTGGAACTGGCGACGATCCCACTGTTTCTGCTGGTCGGAGAACTGTTGTTTCGAGGGCGCGCCATAGATGTGTTGTTCGAATCCGTCGATACGCTCGTCAGCAGAATGCGTGGACGCCAATATGTGCTGACGATGTTGCTGTCTGTCATATTTGCAGCGCTTTCGGGCGCCGCCATGGGGGTGGCCGCGATGCTCGGGCGGTCTGTGCTGCCGGGGATGCAGCAACGCGGATACGATCCGAAGCTTTCCGCCGGCGCAATTCTGGCCGGCGCCTCGCTGGCGCCGATCATTCCACCTAGCGTATTGGCGATCATCATCGGAACGCTGGCCGGCGTGTCGATCTCGGGGCTGCTGATCGCCGGCATCATTCCGGGCCTGATTCTGGCGGGCCTGTTCTTTCTCTATATTTTTGCGCGCGTCGCCATGAACGCCAGTCTCGCCCCGGTCGAGGCCGACGACGGCGGGCACTCTGCAACGGGGCGCGATAAATTGCTGGCGCTGGCGCGGATGACGCCATTCAGCCTGATCATCATTTTCATCATGGGTTTCATTCTGCTGGGGATCACGACTCCCTCGGAATCGGCTGCAACGGGCGTGATTGGCGCCTTGCTGGCGGCGGCTCTGTACCGGCGCCTCACCTGGCGCATGGTGTGGGATTCGTTACGCTCGTCGATGGCAGTTGCTTCGATGATTCTCGTAATCATGGCCAGTTCGAAAATGTTCGGACAGTTCCTTGCCTTTACGGGCGGAACGACGGCGTTGACCGAAATGGTGTCGCAGCTCAACTGGCATCCCGCGATAATGTTTTTCGTGCTGATGCTGTTTCCGTTTATCTTCTGCATGTTCATTGATCAGATCGCGCTGATGCTGATTGTCATTCCCATCTACAAGCCACTCATCGCGACCCTGGGTTTCGATCCGATCTGGTTCTGGCTGATTTTCCTTATCAACATCACTATCGGCGGGATTACTCCGCCATTCGGCTACACGCTCTTCGCTTTGAAGGGTGCTGCTCCCCAGCTCAAACTCGGAGAAGTCTTTTCGTCGGCATGGCCTTTTGTCTGGATCTTTCTTTTTGGCATTTTTATCCTTTGGCTGTTCCCGGCGCTGGTCACCTATCTGCCATCCAAGGTATAAGGTCGCACGACGACGGATTGTCGCCGTGATCGCGCCAGATTTGAAACGGGGATCAGAATGCAGAAAAGAACGCTCGGTAAAGACCGGCCGCTAGAGGTTCCGGCCATCGGTCTTGGCTGCATGAGCATGACGCCGATTTACGGGACGCCTGACCCTGCCTCTGCCATCGCCACGATCCATCGCGCCATGGAGATGGGGGCTGCCTTTGTCGATACGTCCGACGCCTACGCCGCAGGAAAGAACGAAGAACTCGTCGCGCAGGCAATAAAGGGCAAGCGCGACAAGGTTATACTGGCGACGAAATTCGGCAATCTTGGCCTCAAGGGCGCGAACGGGCGGCCAGAGTACGTTATCGAAGCCTGCGACAAAAGCCTGCAACGGCTCGGAGTCGATGTCATCGATCTGTTCTACCAGCATCGCGTCGATCCCAATGTGCCGATAGAGGATACGGTCGGCGCGATGGCGAAGCTTGTGGATCAGGGCAAAGTGCGATTCCTCGGCATGTCCGAGGCCGGGGCGCAGACCGTCCGGCGCGCCCATGCAGTCCATCCCATCACAGCCTTGCAGACGGAATATTCGCTGTTTACCCGCGTGGTCGAGGACGAGATTTTGCCAACGTGCCGCGAACTTGGCGTCGGATTCGTGGCCTATTCGCCGCTCGGGCGCGGATTTCTGACCGGCACGATTTCGGGCGCCGGCGATCTGGCGGAGAATGACCGGCGCAAGGAGCATCCGCGCTATCAGGATGGCAATATCGAGAATAACGCAGCCATGGTTGCGCCGCTGCGCAAGGCGGCTCAGGAGGCGGGCGTCACGCCCGCGCAAATGGCGCTCGCCTGGCTGCTGTCGCGCGGCCCCGACATCGTGCCGATTCCCGGCACATCGCGGCCACAGCGGCTGGAGGAGAACGTGGCTGCCGCCGGATTGCAAATCGAGCAGGCCGTGCTCGACAGGCTTACAGCCGAGATCGATCCGCAGGGCGTTGCCGGAACGCGGTATCCGGCGCCGCAGATGGGCACCATCGGCATATGAGCGGCTGGCGTGCTGCCTCCCGGCTGCGGATTTGACGTTCCGGCCCGATCTGCTAAAAGAAGCGCAGTCAATCTGCGAAGGGAGGAACACATGCAGACCCGAACGATCACGTTGCGCGCGCTCGCAGCAGGCGCTCTCGCTGCGACAGTTGCGGCTGGGGCGGCGGAAGCGCAGACGCAGACCGTCCGTATGCACACATTCGTGCCGCCGGTGGCCGGCACATACAAGAATCTCGACTGGTGGCGGCAGAAAGTCGAAAAGGATTCCGGCGGGGCGCTGAAAATCCAGCTTTTCGGCTCGATGCAACTCGGCGGCAAGGCGTCCGACCTCTACACGCAGACGAAGAACGGCGTTGTCGATATCGGCTGGGTTTTGCCGGGCTATACGGCGGGCCTGGTCCCGCGGCTCGAAGTGTTCGAACTGCCGTTCATCGGCGATACGGCCGAGATTGTGTCGCCAGCGGTCGACGACTATGTCCGTAAATGGGGCGACAAGGAATGGGGCGACGTGCATGTGATCGTCGCCCATTCGGCAGGTGAATCCGTCATCCACACCAAGAAGGCGCCGATCAAGACCCTTGCCGATTTCAAGGGATTGAAGATCCGCACGCCGTCGCGGATTTCGACCGAAGCGTTGAAGGCGCTGGGCGCAACGCCGGTCCCGATTCCGGGCCTCAAGATGACCGAAGCCTTCATGCGCAATGTGGTGGACGGCGTTGTCGCGCCATGGTCGATCTCGCGCGCTATCCGCGTCATCGATGCGGCGAAGTTTCATACCGAATCGCCTATCCACGAGCCGACGTTCATCATGATGATGAACAAGAACAGCTACGCGAAGCTGAACCCGGCCGCCAAGAAAGCCATCGACATGAATTCCGGCGCGGAGATAGCCAAGGCGCTCGGCGCGCGCTGGATGAAGGACGATTTGCCCGCCGTGGCCAAGGCGAAGCAGCTCAAGAACACGATCGTGCGCATTGAGGGACCGGAGCTGAAGAAATGGCGCGCAGCCATGCAGCCGGTATACGATGGCTGGGTTAAAGAGATGACTGCCAAGGGCCATCCTGGCAAGGAATTGCTCGCGAGCGCAGAGGCTCTCGTCGAAAAATATCAGGCGATGGCGAAGAAGAAATAACGTCGCGTTCCGGGGCTGAAAATGTCGTCCAATGGGGATCGTTCGGGCGGCGCCGCTTCCGGCAGCGCCGCTCAACTCGATAATGGTGGGGGTGCGCATGGCGACGCATTGCCGCTTTCGCTTGCGCCGGCCGGTGCAACAATGGAGCGGTTCAGCACATTGCTCGCACTTGCCGGTGGCGCGCTGCTGATTGCTGCGATCGTTCTCACGCTCATGAGCGTCATCGGGCGATATCTGCTGGGATTGCCCGTGCCGGGCGATTACGAACTGGTGGAGATTGGCTGCGGCATTGCAGTATTTCTCTTCTTCCCGTTCACGCATGCGGTGGGAAGCAACATCAGCGCGGAATTTTTTACCTCCGGCCTGCCGCTCGTCCAGCGCCGCTACATCGACGCAATCCATGATCTGGTATTCATGCTGCTGGGCGCGCTGCTCACCTGGCGTATGGCGCATGGCTTCACGGAAAAGCTCGCCAGCGGCGAGACGTCGATTCTGATAGGCATACCACTCTGGTGGCCTTACGGAATCGGCGTGCTTGCACTGGCGCTTCTTACCTTCGTCTGTCTGCTGCGCGCCATTTCGGGATTCCGGGCGGCGCGCGCGCGCATTTAGTCAATCGTACGAGAAATTTTCCGCGAAGGCGGCAGTGGGCGGACTGGCATGAGCAACACTTCACTCGGCATATTGCTGTTTGCGGCGATGATGGCGCTTATCGTCGTCCGCATGCCCATCGGCATTTCCATGCTGCTCACGGGTGGCATCGGCTATGCGATGATTGCCGGCGTGACGCCCGTCATGGGTCTGCTGGCGGAACTTCCCTACTCGCGCGTCGCCAATCACGAATTGACGGTTATCCCGCTGTTCGTGCTGATGGGCCAGTTCGCTGCAGAAGGCGGCATTTCGCAGGCGCTCTACCGCGCTGCGCGGGCGTGGGTCGGGCATCATCGCGGCGGCATCGCCATGGCGACGATCGGCGGGTGCGCAGCCTTCGGCTCGATTTGCGGCTCGTCCGTGGCGACCGGCGCCACTATGGCGACGGTGGCGCTTCCGGAAATGCGCCGGTACGGCTATTCGGGCGCGCTCTCCACAGGCGTCCTGGCCGCTGGCGGCACGCTTGGCATCCTGATTCCGCCGTCCATCATCCTCGTCATCTACGCGATCCTGACGGAATCCTCGCTCGCGCATCTGTTTCTGGCGGCGATGATTCCCGGAGCGCTTGCGACGCTAGGATATGCGATTGCGATTTTCATCTATGTCCGCATCAATCCCGCCGCAGGTCCGCGTGCAGAGCGGGCGGATCTGACAGAGCGCCTGCGGTCGCTGCAAACAGTCTGGCCTGTGGTGACGATTTTCGTCGTCGTCATCGGAGGTATCTACATGGGCGTATTCACGCCTACGGAAGGCGCAGCCGTAGGCGCTGCTTCCACAGGGCTGCTTGCCTGGTTCGCCGGCGGCATGCGCTGGCCGGGCATTCGGGCCTCGATCCTTGAGACGGCGAAAATCAGCGGCATGATTTTCCTGATCCTGATTGGCGCCGAAATGTACTCGGCGTTTCTCGCGCTATCGCAATTGCCGCAGGCCCTGGCGGAATGGATCGGCGGGCTCGGCTGGAGACCGATGACGATTCTGGTCGGCATCGTCATTCTTTATCTGCTGCTCGGTTGCGTCATGGACTCGCTGGCCATGATCCTGCTGACGGTACCGGTATTCCTGCCGATCATGTTGAAGCTCGATTTCGGTATGCCGCTCGACGTGGTGCCGGTGTGGTTCGGCATTATCGTGCTGAGCGTTGTAGAAGTCGGGATGATTACGCCACCGATTGGCATCAACGTATTCGTCATCAATTCCATGGCGAAGGACGTCCCGATGACGGAATCGTTCCGCGGCGTCGTGCCGTTTTTCCTGTCCGATCTCGTGCGGATCGCGCTCGTCGTCAGCTTCCCGTTCCTGTCGCTCAAACTTGCCGGCCTGATGTAGTGCGCCGGGCGTGCTGGCGTACGGAGAGCCGGGTCAGGACACGGCGCCGTTCTTGTGTGGCCCGTACGGCGGAAGGGGAATGTCCGTATGCGCGGCGCGCAGAGCGTTCGACCATCTGTCTCGCAGGTCGTGAAAATAGGGATCGTCGATTCCGATCCGTTCGTTCACCTCGAATTTCAACGCATCGCGCCGCGTCACTGCAATGTCGATCGGGAGGCCGACACTTAGATTTGACCGCATGGTCGAATCCATCGACACCAGTCCGAGCTTTAACGCGATATAGACGTCGGTGCGGTATTCGATCGCACGGTCCAGCACGGGTTTGCCGTACTTGTGTTCGCCGATTTGCAGATAGGGCGTGTCTTCCGTCGCCTCGATGAAGTTGCCCGCCGCATAGATCATGAACATGCGCAGGCGCCGGCCGGCGATTTGTCCGCCGAACAGCATCGACAAGTCGAAACTCAATTGCTCCTGCTGAAATGCATCCTTGTTGACTGTCCGCACTTTGTGAATTGCCCGGCCTATCAGTTGGGCGGCCTGGAACATGCTGGGCATGTTCATCAGCGTTTCGATTTCGCCCGATTCCGGATTCTCCAGACCCTCGGTCAGATGGCTGATGACGTTTTGGGTAATTGAAAGATTGCCGGCGCTTGCGATCATCATCGCGCGCTCGCCCGGCCTTTCGAAAATGTGGAGCTTGCGAAAGGTGGAAATGTTGTCGAGGCCGGCGTTTGTTCGCGTATCGGCGATCA
>JBFWRC010000015.1:0-103885 GCA_050249115.1 Beijerinckiaceae bacterium | reverse complement strand
ACAGGCATCCGAAATAGAGAATGAACATATGCGCGGCAATCGGGGTCACATTCATCTGGATGAGCGCCGGCGCGATCAGCGTTGCAAGCAGAATGTAGACGCCGACCGTCGGCATCCCCATGCCAAGGATGATGCACGCAATGGCCGCTATTACCAGCAATGCGAAGAGATTGCCTCCGGCCAGATGCACCAGCGCCAGCGTCAGGCCGAAACCGAGACCGGAATAGTTCAGACATGCGATAACGATGCCCGCTGCCGCGCCGATCATGAAGAGATCCAGCACCTGCAGGCCCGTGTCGCGGATGACGAGACCAAGCTCGCCGATGCTTATGCGCTTTCCATCGAAACCAAACAGCAGCGAAGCCACGATAACCGAAACTGTCGCTGCAAGCGCCGATGTTTCCGGCTCGTAGTTGAGCCAGAACAAACTGCCGATGAGAACCACGAAATGAATCGGAAAGTGCCAGCCGGCTTTCATCACTCTCGAAATGACCGGAATCTGTGCCGGATCGACGCCTTCCAATCCGCCGCGCGCAGCTTCCAGGTCGGCCTGCACGAATAGCGCGAGATAGAACAAAACGGCTGGGATGAGCGCAGCAAGCGCGACTTCATAATAGGGAATTTGCAGGAACTCGGCCATCAGAAACGCCGCGATGCCCATGACCGGCGGCATGAGCTGGCCGCCCGTGGAAGACACGGCTTCAATCGCCCCGGCAAGTTGCGGACGGAAGCCGGCGTGTTTCATCAACGGTATGGTGACGACGCCCGTCGTCACGACATTGGCGACAACGCTGCCGGAAATCGTGCCGAAAAGCGAAGACGCCAGGATGGCGATTTTCGCCGGCCCTCCGCGGTAGCGTCCCATCAGGGCCATCGCCAGATCGGTAAAGAACTTGGAACCGCCGGTCTGAAACAGCACCTGGCCGAACAGGACAAAACATATCACGACGGTCGTTACGATCTGGATCGGCGTACCAAGAACTGCACTCGAATCCCAGATGAGGAAATAGGCAAGCCGGTCCGCGGGAATGTTCCGGGCCGTCAGCGGCGCCGGCAACAGATGCCCAACGAGGGCAAGCATGAAGAAGCCGATCGCCACCAGCGTGATCGCCATGCCGGACGTTCTGCGCAGTCCTTCAAGCAGCAGCAGCAACAGAACCATGGCCGGCAGCAAGCCTTCCCACGGATGCGTGGTAACCTCCAGCGAGAGTTCCGGATAGCGGATCGCCAGAAACGCAGCACAACCGAACGACAGCATCGCCGCGCCGATATCGTAGGCGGGCACACCCTGAAAACGCCCGCGCACGGAGTCGTCGCTGGGCCCTTGGGTACGATCCTTCGTTGCAGGCACATGGAGATAGACCAGAGGCAGTGCGATGGCGATCATCCCGGCAATATATTGCTCGGTGTAAATGTCGACGCCGATATTGCGAACGAAGTCGCTCGCCCAGGCCACGACGCTGAGCGTCAACAAGACAGCCAATGCATTGATGATGAACTGCACCTGCGCCCCCCGCTGCACCGGCCGCCCGCCGGCCAGAACCAGTTCGAACCTGCGAAAATTCCCGCTGCGGGGAATTGGAAACGCCCCTGAAGCCGGTCGGCCGCAGGGGCGAATTCTTTCGTTACGACACGCTCCGATCTAGCCGTCGATTTCCTTCGGTGGCCAGTTCTTGCTTTCCTTGAAAAACTTGATGGCGCCGGGGTGATATTCGAGGCCCTCGTAATTCACCGCCATGCGATCCGGCTCGAACCGCGCAAGCGGACGGAAGGTCGCGACAAGGCTCGCCTTGTTGTCGTGCAGCGCCTTGGCGATCTTGTAGACGGTGTCGTCGGATACTTTCGAGTTGGTGAAGAGCAACATGTCATAAGCGATGACAGGAGTGGGCGAGCGAATTTCCTCGAGGTTCTTCGAGGGCTGCACCGTGAGCGGATAGGCGCCGGGCAAATATTCGCGAACGGCGGCAACTGCCTTCTTGTCAGTCACCATCGGCAGCACGCGCAAACCGCCGACACGCGCCGCGACCTGTTTCACTTTCGCAGAACCCAGCGCAAACATGAAAGCATCGGTCTTGCCCGACGAAAAATCGTCGGCAGCACTGACGATATTGCGCGCCGCCACCTGCTTCACATCCTTGTAGCCCATGCCACTGTTCGACAGATAGGCTTCCCAGATGCGGTGGACTGTCTTCTGCGCTCCAAAACGCGAGCCGATCCGCTTGCCTTTCAATTCGGCAATGGTCTTGATGGGAGAATCCTTCTGCACCATTATGCCGCCGAACAACGATGCCATGCGCGCAACGATGCGGATGTTCTTGCGTGGACCACGCCCCTCGTACTCACCCTTGCCTTCGACAAAGAACTTGATGTCGAATGAATTGGCGATGCTGAGTTCGGCAGTTCCGGCATTCACCGGCTCGTGGCCATGCGATTGTTGTGGTTGAACGGTCGCGCCCAGCTTCGCATTCTCTACGAGAACTTTCGCCACGGCGGCGCCGATGGAGTTTGTGAACGAGCCCGGCGGCGTTGTCACGATTCCGATCACCTGCGCCTGTGCAGCGCCAGTCGATCCCAAGGCCGTGGCGGACAACAGCGTCAATAGAAACCTGTGCATGCGAGCCTCCCTGTTCGTTTTACGATCTTGTCTATACGCGTATCGTCTACCGCCCTGAGGCCCGCGTCAATCGCCTTGCAAACGCGAACAACGCACGGGCAATGCACGCTACACGAAAACAGCTTTCAGTGGTCCGCGGCAACAGGGCGTGCTGCAGGCGCCATTCCGTGCCGGGCGGGCCGGCGCATCAGGAAAGGCAAGAACAGTACCGGAATGACGATCCAGAGCATCAGGAGAAAATCGTTGGAATAGGAAATCGTCATCGCCTGCCGGGTTATTTCCCCATTCAGGGCAGCGCGCCCCCTTTCCGTCACCGGGTTCCAGAGAAAAAAAGCGCCATGGCTTTGGATAAACCGGTTGAAAGGCGTAACGGCTTCAGCGATCTGGGCATGCGCGATCTGGGCGTTGCGCGCCAGCATCGTGGCGACGAGGGACACGCCTACCGCACTGCCTACGTTTCGCACCAGACTTAACAGGGCGCTGCCGTCCGTACGCAACGATGGCGGAAGCGTTGCGAATGCAATCACCTGCATGGGGACGAAGAACATCCCCAGCCCCGCGCCCTGTATCATGGTCACCCATACAAGGCTGAAAGCATCGATATCGGGGGTCCAGCGCGACATCTCCCAGAATGACAAGGCTATCAGCACAATCCCGAAAGCCATCAGCCAGCGCGGATCGAACTTGTCCGTAAAGCGCCCGGCGACCAGCATCGCGGCCATAACCCCGATGCTGCGCGGCGCCAGCAAGAGCCCCGTTTCCCACACCGAATACCCGGCAAGAACTTGCAGATAGGGAGCAAGCAACGCCACGCTGGCTATCAGCACAGCCCCGACCAGGAACATGGTCACGAAGCCGACGGCAAAATTCCGGTCGCGGAAAAGCGCCGGAGGAATGAAACAGCGCGGCGAAAGCCACATGTGAATGGCGAAAAGGTAAGCGCCGGTCAGGGCCAATACGCCTGCAAGAACAATCTCTCCGGATTCGAACCAGTCCTTGTCGCTGCCCCGGTCCAGCATGAGTTGCAAGGCTCCCAGAGCCAATGCCAGCGACGCGAAGCCGGTCCAGTCGAACTGCATCGACTTGTTTGCGCCATTGTCCTTGAGGAACAGCGCCAGCCCGGCAATGGCGCCGATGCCGAACGGCAGATTGATGAAAAAGCAATACCGCCAGTCGTAGGCGTCGATGAGATAGCCGCCAAGCGTCGGGCCGATGATCGGCCCCACCATCACACCCATGCCCCACATCGCCATGGCCGAACCGCGCTGCTGCGGCGGATAGATGTCCATCATGACGGCTTGCGACAGGGGCACGATGGCCGCGCCCGTTGCGCCCTGAATGATGCGAAAGACAACCATCTCCGGCAAGGATGTCGCGAAACCGCAAAGCACGGACGCGAATGTGAATCCCGCAAGACAGAAGATGAAAAAATTCTTCCGCCCGTAACGGTTCGAAAGCCAGCCGACCGGGCCGGTGAATATCGCAGTCGCAACGATGTACGACGTCAACACCCACGTCACCTGATCCAGCGTCGAGGAAAACGTGCCCTGCATATAGGGCAAGGCGACGTTGGCGATGGTGGAATCCAGTGTCTGCAGCACCGTTGCGCCGATCGTGCACAGCACGATCAGACCGCGGTGGGGGACGGGCTTGTCCGCTTCCATGGCAGGTTACCGGTCTTTGCCGATCTGCGAATCCGCCCATGCGGAAAACGAAGGCAGCGGATCGGACGACAGACCCACCAGCCGCCAAAGGTCCTGCATCGTTCGCTTGTGCCCGGTATCGATATGTACGACGACGCTCATCCCGGCGCGCAAGGGCGGATCGTCGGGCTTGCGTTCGATAGCAATGCGCACTGGAATGCGTTGCACGACCTTGACCCAGTTGCCGCTCGCATTCTGCGCCGGCAGGATCGAAAACTCGGCGCCTGTCGCGGGAAATATCGTCTTGACGCTCGCCTGCCAGTGCCGGTTGGGATAGGCGTCGACCGTGACGTCGACCTTGTTGCCAGGCCGCACGTTGGTGAGATCGGTCTCCTTTATGTTTGCTTCGATCCAAAGGTCGCTGTTCGAAACAAGGCCGACAGCGCCGGTGTTGGTCAGGGCTGCGGTTTGCGCCACGAGAAACGTGCCCGGCTGCAACGATTCCACTGCCGTGACGATCCCCGGAAACGGCGCGCGCACCACAGTACGGGCAAGCTGGCGCTCGGCCTCGTCGACTTTTGCCTTGGCCTCCAGCCATTGTGGATTCTTCTCGACTGATGCGCGGGCGTCGCCGCCGAGCCGGGTCAGGGCAACCTCCGCCTGAAGCTTCATCGATTGCAGCTTCTTCTGTTCGGCTTCCAGCGTGTACCTGGCCTGGTCGTACGTGGCCTCGGAGCCGGCCCGGCGCTTGACCAGCGCCTGCGCGCGCAAGAAGGCCACCCGGGCCCGCTCGACAATCGCCTGCTGCGATCCGATGTCGCTTTGCAGCCGCGCGTAGTCGCGCTGCATCGCCGCTACATCCTGCGCGATGCGCAGCAATTGTGCGCGGGCAGCTTCCAGCGCGATCTCGAATTGCTGCGCATCGAGCCGGAAGAGAACCTGATCCTTGCGGACAAGTTCGCCCTGGCTTACCTCGACCTTCGAAACTATGCCGGAAATATCGGTCGACACCATCAGCTTGGCTGCCCGGATATAGGCATTGTCGGAGACGACAAAGCGCCCGCCGTGCAGCCAGAAATAACCCGCACCGCCGATTACGGCAGCGAGACCGCCAAGCATCAATACGCGACGTACAAAAGCCCGGATCCGAGCAGGACTCGCGCTGCGCCTTGGCCTCAGCACAGCCGGCGAAGCAGGCGGCGCGGCCTGTTCCTGCCGCATTTCGACCGGTTGTTGCGGGGCATCCGGCGGCGCCGGTGCGTTCTTTTCGGCAGCGCTCATCACGCAGCTCCCGTCTGCGCGATTTCGGACCCGTCGTCGCTCAGCTCGGCTTTGATCTGCTTGAGCGAGCGTGTCAGCTCCGCCAGCGCCTGTGGCCCGAGCAAGCGTATGACTCCGCCATTGACATCGTCGCGATAGGCATGAATTTCCGCCAGCACCGGGCCTGCGGCCGCCGTCAAATGCAGCCGCCTGACGCGGCGGTCGGCAGGATCGTGGCGGCGCTCCACGAGACCGCGGCTTTCCAGCCGGTCCACCAGACGGGCGATGGTGATCGGCTCCACATCGACGAAAGCGGCCAACTCGTTCTGGCTGATGCCAGGCCGCAACTCGAGCCAGGCGAGAATGACCCATTGCGCCCGCGTCATTCCAAGACGCCGCGCTCTTTGGTCCGCCCGCACGCGGATCAGCCGCGCCACGTCGTAGAGCAGAAACATTGGATCATTTTCGAGATCGGGCGCTGCGATCGCCACACTTTTCTTAGTCATAGCGCAGGATATAATAACGTGCGTTACAATTTGCAAAACAATTTTTCCAAGGCTGGGGGGAGCACAGCCAAGTCGGCGTTCTATGCATAACCTGCTGAAACGTTAGCGGAACCGATAATCGATTGCCCTACCAGCCGCAAATCTTCCGCAGCGCGGCTTTCGGATCGGCCGGAACCTCGTCCCCTCTCCACGCCACGTGCCCGTCCGGCCGCACCAGCACAAGCTTCCGCTCGTAAAGCGTTTCGATCCCCGGGTTTGCGATGGCATGAACCGAAAGCGGAGCGCCAATGTCCCGCGCTGCCTCCGCAAAACCGGCCGGATCGGGCGCGTCCGGCCCAAGTCGCAGCAGGACAAGTTCTTTCCCAAACAGATCGAGGATCGAACGTCGGTCGTCCAGCCACGCATGCGGCGCGCGCGCGCCCGGACGCGCTGACGGCTGCATGTGCTCGGGATCGTCAGGAATAGCCGGTGAAGCATCGTCGACGCAGATGGGCGAGCCGTCGTAGCGGTAACCAAGCTGCAAGCCGGTTGTACGGAACATTTTGGCGACCTGTTGCGTCATCTTCGGACCTGCGTCGGCGCGCATCGCGGCGCCTTCCGCCGTATCGTCCTCAATGGAAGAAAGGCGCTGGTCGAATTCCAGATGGCTCTCGTAGAACTTCGTCGCCATTCCGACATTGCGCCAGCCGACAGGACGGCGTTCGGCCTCATAACTCTCGGCCAGCTTCGGTCCGCCCCATCCCTGTATCGTCGCCGCCAGCTTCCACGACAGGTCGACCGCATCGGCAATACCGGTATTCATGCCCATCGCACCTGTCGGCGAAAGCTGATGCACCGCATCGCCCAGCATGAACACCGGACCTTCGGAATATTTGTCCGCCACGACGCCGCGGCGAATCCAGATGCTGGCCCCTACCCATTCAACGTCGAGGTCACGACCCAGCGCCCGCCGCAGCATGCCCTGCCGGTCGATTTTTTCGGACGTCAGATCGGCCGGGGCATCGAGCGCCATCAACCGCCACAGACCCTCCACGGGATCGATGACACGCACATTCGCCCACATGCCGCCGCGGTCGACGACCAGGAAAAACGTGCCCGCTTCGATGCCGAGCTGGCCGCACAGATCGGGCGTACGGAAAAACAGGTGCACGGGCCGGCTCAGAACATCGTCACCGCTGAGTCCGATTCCAAGCTTGCGCCGGACGCCGCTGTTGGCCCCGTCACAGGCCGCCAGAAAGCGCGCCCGCACGGTCTGCTTGTCGCCACTGTCGACGTTGACCAGATGCGCAGTCACTCCATTCTCATCCGCCTCAAAGGCTTCCATGCGTGTGCGATAGCGCAGTTCGACATGATTGAACGAGCGCGCCAGCGCCGCGAGCATCGGATCGAACCACTTCTGTGAGCAGACCGTCATGTTTTCCGGCGAGAAAGGCCCCGGCCTTGTATCCTTCTTTGACGGCCTCTTCATGCGTCCGAGTTCGTATCCGCTCATGTTCGTCATGAAGACGACGTCTTTGGGATAGTCCTCCGGGAACGGACAGTTCGTCACCTGATCGGCCATGCCCCAGCGGCGGCAAAACTCCATCGTGCGAGCGTTCACTTCGTTCATCTTGGGAGTAGCGATTGCCCCATCCGTTTGCTCGATCAGCAGGCACGGAATGCCACGCCAGCCAAGATCGGCTGCAAGCGCAAGACCGACCGGGCCGCTACCAACAATGAGAACAGGTACGTCTTGGTCCATCCGTTTCCACTTTCAATTCCGCGCATGGGCGCCCTGTCACGGTATCATCACCACGCCGCCATTCATCGCCACGCCCTGCCCGGTCATGTAGGCAGCATCCGCGCTGACAAGGAAGGCGGCCAGTCCGGCCATGTCCTCGGGATAACCGATGCGGCCAAGCGGCACACGCGTCTTCGCATTCTCGTGCAGCGTTTCCTCGGGCGTCGCAACAAGAGGCATGGCCGTCAGCGATTGACCGGGAATGATGGCGTTGACGCGTATGCCATGACGCGCCCACTCAAGTGCCAGCGATTTCGTCAGCGACAGGATCGCCGCTTTCGTGCAGGCGTAATTTGCACCTTTGGGCGCGCCCTCCAGCGCGCGCCCAGACGCCAGATTGATGACAGTCCCGCGGCCTGCTGCGATCATCGACGGACCGAATGCTTTCACAATAAGAAACGGCGCGGTGATATTCACACGCAGCGTCAGTTCCCAATCCGCCAGCGACAGTTCCAGAACTTCTCCACGCGGAAACACGCTGGCATTGTTGACAATGCAATAAGGAGCGCCCATTGCCGCGAGCGTATCCTGCGCCGCCTTTTCGATGGCTGCCGGATCGGCAAGATCGACGCGGCGAAATTCCGCTTGCACGCCGAGCGACCGCGCTTCTTCCGCTGCGGCCGCGCCATTCGCCGCATCCACGTCCCATACGGACACTTTCGCGCCCATCTTCGCGAACCGTCGCGTAAAGGCGCGCCCGAAGCCCCCGCCGCCACCGGTAATGACGACAAGATCGCCAGCCTTCATTCCGTCGCGCACAATGCCGTCGCTGTCCATGCCTCCTCCAGATATTCTCCCCGGGGATTGTTCCCCGCGTTCTGCACGCGACGCGTCGCCGCGTCCTGTTTCTGCCGCCAAAAAGCGTTTGACACCATTCTCGGGTAAAGTGCTACTTTGGCGGCGTCCGCACCATCATCTGCGAAACGGAGGCGGACGCCAAGCTCTGTTGCAAAGAATGAACGTTCGCGGCGATCTTGCCCAAAGGCAGACGGCAAAAGCGGGCGAGACGGGAGAAAACGCATGGCGACGGCCGTTCGGGACGGGCGCGAATTTGTCGACAATCGCGGTATTCGCCTGGAGACGGCAATCGCCGGTTCGGGTCCAACGGTGCTGTTCCTGCATGGCGGACTTTGGCTCGGCGACGAAGAGCCGTTCGTGCAAACGCTTGCACAGCATGTCCGGGTTATTGCGCCAAGCCATCCGGGTTTTGGCGCTTCCGACGCCCCGCCGGCCTCGATCACAACGCCTGACGATCTGGCCTATTTCTACCTCGACCTTCTCGAGCAGATGGACCTGACGGATGTGATCGTCGCCGGCGCTTCGTTCGGTGGTTGGATCGCCGCGGAAATCGCCACAAAAGACTGCACACGCCTGGCCGGACTTGTCCTCATAGACGCCTTTGGCATCCGCCCGGGCGACCGCAATACGCGCGACATTCAGGACATATTCGGGATACCGGACGAAGGTCTCGCTGCCATGGCCTACAAGTCGCCGCCCGAGGGCGCCGGAAATCTGCGTGCGATCAACGACGACGACGAACTGCGCCGGCGCCTGCGCGGACGCGACGGACTGGCCTATTATGGCTGGCAGCCCTACATGCACAATCCGCGCCTGCAAAGCCGCCTGCACCGCGTGAAAGTACCTTCCCTCGTGCTGTGGGGTGACAGCGATGCGATTACGTCGCCCGCCTACGGCCGCACCTACGCCGAGGCAATACCCGGCGCAACTTTCGAACTTATCGGCAACGCCGGCCATCTCGCCCACATAGAACAGCCGCAGGACGTTGCCGCACGTATCGCCGGCTTTGCAGCTGCCGTATCGGGGCAAGCCGCGGACCGCGCCGAAGCCGCGCCCGCCTGACGACACGAGGACAACAACCCATGCGCGTCTATCATTTTTCCGAAGAACCCTATCCCGACGTGTGGAGCCCGGACCGCGACTCCCTGCGCATCACCATTCCGAACCAGTTATGCGATCCGCATGTCGCGCACAAACTCTATCATCGCTACATCGACGAATGGATGCTCGCCGACGAACTCGGCATGGACATCATGATCAACGAGCATCACTCGACCGCGACATGCCTGACCGCGTCGGCCAATCTCATGCTCGGCATCCTCGCGCGCGTCACGAAGCGCGCGCGTTTGCTGGTGCTGGGCGTGCCGATCGCCAATCGCCCGGACCCGATCCGCGTCGCCGAAGAGATGGCAATGATCGACGTCATATCCGGCGGGCGGCTGGAACTCGGCATGATCAAGGGTGTCCCGTACGAGATGGCCCCCGCCAATTCCAATCCGACCATACTGATGGACCGGTTCTGGGAAGCGCACGACATGATCATGCAGGCGCTGACAAAGCACGACGGACCTTTCAATTTCGAAGGCAAGTATTTTCACGCACGCCAGATCAACATCTGGCCACGGCCGATGCAGCAGCCGCACCCGCCCGTGTGGATATCCACGGCTACGCCTTCGAACGCGAAAGAGATTGCCGCGAAGGGCTATGTCGTCGGCTCGTTCATGGGCGGAACCGTCGAAACGGTAAAACTCCACCGCGCCTATCTGGAAGGCTGGCGCGAAGCAGGCCGCGGCGAAACGGTCCCCGTCGACCGCTTCGGCTACATGGGCATGTGCGCCATCGCCGACACCGAAGCAGAAGCGCGCAAGCGAGCCAATCATATCGCCGATTATCTCCGCACGAACGCGCAGGTCGCCGAACCCTTCAACAAGCCGCCGGGATATTTTGGCCTTGAGGGCGCATTTCGTTCCATGCGCTCGCCCAATCCAAAAGCCTTTCGTACGCTATACACACCCGAAGGCCGGCCGGTGGAACTGGCGACAGCATCCCTCGACGATTTCATCGAATGCGGCATCGTGTTCACCGGCACTCCGGACACAGTGTTCGAGCAGATCAGCGGATTTGTCGATACGATCGGCGGGCTTGGCCATCTTATTCTGATGGGCCAGGGCGGGCGCATGCAGCACGACGAAGTCGTCGACAGTCTCTCGCTGTTCGGCAAATCGGTTCTGCCGCGTCTGCAGGAACGCTACGCCGAGACCCGCGCATTCGCCGCGTGACGCAAAAGGGGTGGCAGGACTCCGACGGGAACAGCAATAAACACAATATGGGAGGCAGTACGTGAGCGACGTGTGGAAAACGATCAGGGAATGGCCGGAGCTCGTTCTGGAACGGCTGGAGGACGCAGGCGTTGCGCGCATAACGCTCAATCGCCCGGACAAGCGCAATTGCTGGAACCGCGAGATGTGCGAGGCGTTTCTGGCGAGCCTCGAAATCATCCGCGCCGACAAGTCGCTCAAATGCTGCATCACGCGTGGCGCAGGTAAGGTGTTTTCGTCCGGCCTGGATCTCAAGTTCTTGCGCGAAGTATCGAACGGCCCCTTGCTCGACTGGGACCGGCCGACGCCGACGATCCAGATCGCCAACGCTTTGCGCGGCTTTCCGCGCATCATGATCGCGCAAATTCACGGATATTGTCTCGGCGGCGCATTCGGCATCATGAACTGTCACGATCTCGTCTATGCAGCCGACGACGTGCAGATCGGCATGCCGGAAATTCTTCGCGGCTCGTTCGGACAGCTCGTCACCTCAACGCTGCTGCATGGCGGATTGCCGGTGAAGAAGCTTTCCCATATCGCGCTGGTCGGCCGCAATTTCACGGGCAAGGAAGCCGACGAAATGGGCATTGTCTCGCAAGCGGTTCCCGCTGCGGAACTCGAGGCGTTCACGCTTCAAATCGCGCGCGAGATCGCATTGCGGCATCTGGCGCCCCTCGAACACCACAAGATCACCGTTCAATTGGGCCGCGATCTCGGCATCGCACAGGCGATTCAGGTCGATCAGCTCGTCGGTTCCCGCCTGCGCCACGCGATGGATCCCCTCGGCGATGTTGAGAACTATCTCGACAGCCAGAAGGGCGGACCGAACCTCGAATACAAGCGCCCGGACGTCTGAGCAACAGGCCGGCGCAATGGTCCAGGGATCAAGGGATCGCGTGGATCAATGGATCGTCTGGCCGCCATCTACAACGACTGTGGCGCCGGTCATGAACGAAGCAGCATCGGATACGAGAAAGGCGATCACGTCGCCTATCTCCTCGCATTCGGCCGGGCGTTGCAGCATGATGCGCGCCTTGACGCTCTCCATATTCACAAGTCCCTTTTCCATGTAACCGCGATAGCGCGGCGACAACGTGGAACCCGGACACACCGAGTTCACGCGCAAACCCCTGGGGCCGTAGTCGATAGCCAACTGGCGCGTGAGATTCACGACCGCGCCCTTCGTCGCGCAATAGACCGGCATTTTCGGATTTCCGATTACACCGAAGGTCGAAGCGACATTGACGATGGACGGCCCCTCCGCCTTCAATAGCAACGGAATGAAGGCGCGGCTCATGTAGAACACACTGTCGAGGTTCGTCGCGACTAGCTCATGCCATTTCTCGCTGGGCAAATCTTCCAGCAGCGCGGAGAAATTATTCCCGGCATTGTTGACGACCGCTTTGACCTTGCCCCACCGGTTGCTTATGTGCGCCGCGAGCGCTGCTACATCGGATTCCTGTGAGACGTCGGCAGTCATGTATTCGCACAAATGCCCCTTCGCGCGGATCGCTTCGGCGGCTTGGCGCAGCGTTGCCTCGGTACGCCCGCAAATGAAGGCGGTCGCACCCATCTCGGCTACCGCTTCGGCTGCCGCGCGGCCAATGCCCGCGCCGCCGCCCGTCACGACAACCACATCCCCGGCGAACTTGAGTTTGCCTAGCATCTGCGCCTCCCTTGCCTTGCTCAATTTTTTTCATACCGGCGAGACGATCGCTGGAGCCCGCTTATTTCACGAGGATGTGCCAGCTTCAGCCGAGACTCGAGCCCGCGTCCAGGTCACGTATTGCAGCCACATCAACACGGCGATAAGCGCCAGGCCGATCCAGTCCATCAATCTATACGGCACGACCAGAGCAAAACCGGCAGCAAAGGCGAGCAGACGTTCCAACAGGGAGAGCTTGCGCAACGCATAACCTTCCAAAGCAGCCGCAAGCACGATCACCCCGGTGAAGGCAAAAAAGCAGTCGTAGGCAATTTGGTCCCATGTGCCGAGTGTCAATAGCGCCGGCCTGTAAACGAACATGAACGGAACAATGAACGCGACGAACGCCAGCCGCGTGCCATGCGCCGCCGTCTTCATGACGGGACTGCCCGCCACACCTGCTGCTGCAATGGATGCCAACGCATCGGGCGGCGTGATAACCGCGATTGTTGCGAAATACATGACGAAGAAATGCGTGACGACTTTGGCCGTATATGGATCAAGCCCTTGCGCCTTGAGAAACAGCTGCAACATCGGAATCGTCACAACCACCTGGGCGAGATAGCTGACCGTCGGCGGCACGCCCATTCCCAGGAACAGCGAAACCAACATGGTAATGACAAGTCCGGCGAACAAGGTACCCGCCAATGCGTTGCCCTGTTGCGCGAGTTTCACACCAACCGTCGTTTGATCAAAAACGCCGACAATGATCCCTGCACAGGCTGTCGCAACCGCGACCAACACTGCGCCCTTGGCCCCGCTTTCGAGCGCTTCGAGAATAGCGCGCGGCCCAAGTCGCGTCGATTTGCGGAACCACGAAACGACAATCACCGCCAGAATGGAATAGGTGACGGAAAACTGCGGCGAATAGTCGAGCGCGAGAAGATAGACGAGCAAAACGATCGGAATGAACAGATGCCAACGCTCCCGTCCAGCAGCGCGCCAGTCGGGCAAGTCCTTCGCTTCCAGCCCCTTGGCGTCGTAGCGGACCGCAGCGAAATGCACAGTGCAAAAAATGCCCAGATAGTAAAGGAGTGCGGGTATCAACGCATACAACGCAATCAGCCCGTATGGCACACCGGAAAACTCGGACATGATGAATGCGACGGTACCCATGACAGGCGGCATCAAAGCGCCCCCGGTGGAGGCCGCAGCTTCGATGGCGCCGGCCATGTGAGCAGGATACCCTGTGCGCTTCATCAGTGGAATCGTCACCGTGCCGGTCGTCAGCACATTGGCCATCGCGCTGCCCGAAATCGTGCCCGTCAGCGCGCTCGACACGACAGCAACCTTCGCCGGCCCGCCGCGATAGCGTCCGAACAGCCCTATGGTGAAATCCATCACGAAGCCGCCAAGACCGGAGCGCTCCAGAAACGCGCCGAACAGGATAAACAACACGATGAAATTGGCGGAAGCCGCCAGAGGCGAACCGAATATGCCCGAAAGCGTCATGTATTGAAATTCGAGCGCTTCGGCGAGCGTATAGCCGTTATGCTCCAGAACGCCCGGCAGGCCGGGTATGAACAGGTAGACGAGAAAGACGATGCAAACGACGGGCAGAACCGGCCCGGTCACGCGGCGGCACAATTCGAGCAAGGCAACGACAAAGCTGGCGCCGAACAGCATTTCGCTTGTGCTGAGATCGGACACATATTGTATGCGGCCATCCGTCAGATATTCGTAATTGATCGTTATATAGAGCAATGGGACAATAGCCATTGCGGCGACGAGAACGTCCAGGAAAGTCCGTAAAATGCGGCTTCCCGCGCCCGCCCCCCAACTCAAAGGATGCATCAGCAATAGAAGAACAAGCGCGAACAACAGATGCAATCCGCGTTGCAGCAATGCATCCAGCAGACCGAACATCGCCGTATACAGATGAAACAACGCCATCGCGAGCGCGACGGCGCGCAGTGCGTGATCCCTGATTGCGGAAAGTTTCATGACGGCCGGGAAAGCGAACGGAGGCCGAAGCCTCCGTTCCGGTTAGAATTTACTTCATCCAGCCGCGCTCTTTATAATAACGCATCGCGCCCGGATGGAACGGACTTCCGGCGTCGCGCGCCAGATCCTTGACATCGAAGGCCTGCAGCGACTGATCGGATGGCCGAATGGGATCGAAATTCTCGGCAACCTGCTTGACGATCGTATACGCCAGTTCTTCTGTCAGCTTGGTCGAAGCAACGATCACATTGGGGTAGGCGAGCACTTTCGCGGTATTGGTCAGCTTCGGATAGGCTTTTGGGTCTTGCGGCCAGGTGGAAACGTAAAAACTGGGATCGCTCTTCACGAAATCGGCCATAAGCTTTTCGTCCATCTGGATGAGACGGATACTCCGGCTCTGGGCGAGATTCAGAAACGGCCCAAACCGTACCGATGGTGCATACATCAAGCCCTGATGATGACCGTCCTTGAACGATTCGACGGCCTCGCCAATGCGTAGCGAACCAACGTCCACTTTGCCCTTCAGCCCCTCCATCGCGATGTAGCGTTCACCCAGCTCGCGAACCGAAAAGCCTTTGGGTGCGATATTGAGCTTCTTCCCGGCAAAGTCCTTGAAGGTCTTGATAGGCGATTCATCCGCGACAAGCACCACTACATGAAACGCATGCAGCGTCATCAGGTTGACGACGTTGTCCGTCTTCTTCTTGAAGGGCTTGTTGCCGAGGCGCCCTTCACGCAGGCTTTGCGACATGGAAATCGCGATCAGCGACTTGCCGCTATCAACCCGGATAATGTTGCCGACCGAACCGCCCGGCTGCAGCGTGATCTTGCCGATCTTTGGACTCTTTTCCAGCACCTGCCCCATTGCGACAGTCACCGGATATTGCGATCCGCCCTGCGTACCCGAGCCGAAACTGATGTTGGTTTTCTCTTGCGCTAACGCTGCTCCGGCCGCGCCGAAGCCGATAGCCAGCACGGCGCTTCCTATTGTCCGTCCGAACATGGCGTCCTCCCTGCCTGCTTCCCGGCTCTGTTCTGCAAATCGCCGGTTCGCGGAAAAAGGTAGCTGCATTCGGCCGCACAGCGCAAGGACCGCCCGCGATTTTTATGACGTTGTGAGGCAGCACGAAAATTCAGCCGCGCAGCTTTGGGAACAAAGCATGAATACCCTCCGGCGTTCTCCGGCATTGTCGGCATTTGCGTTCAGTCCCTGCGAAGAACCTTTCCACGCTGCTTTCGCGTGGCTTCTGTGTCGACACTGCAAGTCTGTGTCAGAATCACTCCATACACGCTGCGCGCGGTTTCTTCGCTGATATAGCCCTCGCGCACATCGGCCGCGACGCGCGCAGGATCGCGTTCGTGCGGCGGCCCGAAACCGCCGCCGCCGCCAGACCGGACGAAGAAGCTGTCACCGGCTTTCAACCGTTGCAGAAAAACCTTTGCATTTGGCCGCGCAGTTTCCTGCCCTCCTTCTGCGGCAACGAAAACCTCGTTGCCGTAGCCCTCGCGTCCGCCTGCAAGACCCCATGGATTGCAATGCATACGATCGACCTGACTGTTCAGCGTCATCGCCGCGCGCGCTGTGACTTTGCGTTCGATGCCAAGGCCACCGCGATACTTTCCCGCGCCTCCGGACCCTTCGCGCAAAGCCAGCCTGTCGATCATCAGGGGATACTTCGATTCGACTGATTCCACAGGGCTGTTGTGCGTGTCGCCGTCGTTGAGGCAGACCGTTGCGCTCATGCCGTCTTCCGTTTGCTTGGCGCCCCATCCGCCGCCCAGTGGACCGAAACTACCCATGAAAAACCGGCCTGTAGCCGGCGACAGGCCGTGGACCCGCACGCTCATGAGATCGGCATGGTGACCGGCAATTACCCGTTCCGGCACGGCCGCCTCCATCGCCTTGAAGATCGTGTCAATGATTGTCATTGGAAACGTCATCCACGCACGCATGGCCGCGGGCTTGACGGCACTCACAATGGTTCCGGGCGACAGTTTTACTTTGAGCGAACGAAAACTGCCTTCGTTGATGGGATAGTCGGTGGGCGACGTGAGGCATTTGTAGGCGACCTGCGCGCAGGCGATCCCGGTCGTTTCGCCGGAATTGAAGAAGCCGCGGACCTGCGCTGAAACGTCTGTCAGATCCACCGTCATGCAATCGCCCTCAACGATGACTCTTACGGCTATGGGCACGTTTTTGCCGATGTCCACGCCGTCGTCGTCCATGAAGGATGTCGCTTCGTAGACGCCGTCGCGGATCTCCGCCGTGCGCGCCCGTGCCGCGCGTTCCGACTGCTGCATGATCTGCGTTATTGCAGCCAGCGTCTCCCGTGCACCGTAGCGCCCCAGCAATTCGCCGAAGCGCCTTTCGCCCGTCTTGACGGCGGTGATCTGGGCACGCAGATCGCCCATCGCGCGCTCGGGCACGCGCACGTTCATGGCAATGATATCGACGAGATCCTGATTGACCACGCCGCGGTCCTGATACTTCACGATCGGGATCTGGATGCCTTCGGAGTAAATATCCGTCGTCACCCCGCCCAACTGTCCGCCAACATCGACCCAATGCGCCATGCAGCAGGCAAAGCCACAGAGCTTGCCTTCGGAAAACACAGGCATGCTGAAAGTGAAATGGTTGAGATGGCTGCCGGTGATATAGGCGTCGTTCGTCACCAGAATGTCGCCCGGATGTATATTTTCCGGTCCGAAATGTTTGAGCTTTGCCCGCACGGTCTCGGCCATGCCGCGAATGAACATGGGTAGACCAAGGCCGATGGAAATCGTATCGCCTTCCGGTGTGAACAACCCGACCGTGAAATCCAGCGCCTCGTATATGATCATGTTGTAGGCGGTTCGCATCAGGTTCGATTTCATCTCTTCCGTCACGGCGATCACACCATTGCGAACGATCTCCGTCAGAACCGGATCGCCCGCCGCAAACCGCCGTCGCGATGTCCGCGCCTTGCCGGCCGCTTTCCCCTCCTGCTTTCCGGCTTTGCTCTTGGACTTTGTTTTCATCGCAATTCCTGTACTTTGCCTGCAGTCACTTTGTCACATGGCAGCCTTGGCCGGCAAGTTGACGCTAAAGACGTTTGGCTGATACTTTTAAGCTTTCCAAGCGCGTTCGGGAGGATGGCATGTTATCGAAGGAAGACAACGAGCGCCTGACCCGCGTCGGCCCCGGCACGCCTATGGGCGAAATGCTGCGTGAATTCTGGACGCCAGCGGTGCGCTCCGCTGCACTGGAGGCAGATGGAGCCCCCAAGGCGTTCCGCTTGCTTGGCGAAGATCTCGTGGCGTTCCGCGCCACCGACGGACGGATCGGCATATTCCAGAAACAATGCCCGCACCGTTGCGCATCACTTGCGCTGGCCCGCAACGAAGGCAATGGCCTGCGCTGCATCTTTCACGGCTGGAAGTTCGATGTCTCCGGCAAGGCCGTCGACATACCGACCGAACCCAAGGACAATATGGAGGCTTTTGCAGCGCGCGTGCCGTTGAAGCATTATCCGGCCAAAGAGGCCGGCGGCATGGTCTGGGTCTATATGGGCAAGCGCGAAACGCCACCTGCATTCTACGATTTCGAGTTTCACTTCCCCCCGGCGGAATCGCTGTTGCGCTGCGCAATCGTCAACGGAAACTGGCTGCAAGGCTTCGAAGGCCAGCTAGATTCAGCGCATTTGAACTTCCTGCATTCGACATCGGTACCAACATCGCCAAGCGGCGGGACGGGACAGGCGATCCGCGACGACACGCGCCCGCGCTTCGAGTTCATCGAAAAGCCCTATGGCTTTCGCGAAGCTGCGCTGCGCACGACCGCGGACGGCTCCACCTATGCACGCATACGCGAGGTCGTGCTTCCGTACTACTCGTTCATTCCGGGCAACCATGGTGAACCGCGCTTCGTGGTTGTCGTCGTCCCGATCGATGACGAATGGAGCGCGCACTGGTATTATTACATGAATCCGTTTGGCCCTGTGCCGGACTGGTATCGCTTCAATGCCCTCGATCGTTCCGGGCCGGACGATGACGATTTCGCCGCCGACCGCGGCAATGAAGCCAACATGTGGCATCAGGACCGCAAGGCCATGAAAGACGGCCATTTCAGCGGTCTTATGAAAAACTTCGTTTACGAGGACTTCATCATCGAAGAATCAATGGGGCCGATCTCCGACCGCAGCCAGGAGTTTCTCGGCTCCAGCGACGTGGTGATCGTCCGCACCCGGCGCATGCTGCTGAAGGCGCTCGATGAGCACGCAAAGGGCGTCATGCCCTTTGGTCTCGACAGCGGCGTTGATTACAATGCGATCCGGGCTCTCGCCATTCGCTATCCCGCCGGCATGGACTGGAAGAACTTCGACATGAAGAATCCGCCGCAGTTCAAGACCGAAGCAGCGGAGTAAGCGCTTACACCAGCCGCGGGAACAGCGTAAGCGCATTCCCGCGCGCGATTTTCTTCAATTCTGCATCGTCGAGCGCAGGCGAGGATTCGATGATCCGCGTTTGCTGCGCAACCTTGCGCGGCGGCGCAAACGGAAAGTCGTTGCCAAACAGCACCTGCTCCATCGGTACGAAATCTTTCCAGCATCGCACCGGCCCCTCGTCGACCGACAGCGCCGTATCGACCCAAAACCGTTTCAACAGCTTTGTAATATCGTCCGGTTTCCAGGCCGGAAACGAAGGCGACCAGGCTACGCGCCAGCCTATGAATGGCAGCGTGCCGCCGCCATGCGAAAGAATGTAGCGGATATTCGGGTACCGCTCGAGCGCATGGCTGAAGACGAGGTTCAGCGCAACCCGCGTCGTATCGAAGGGAAATTCAACGACATTGCCGGTAAAATCGAGATCGAGCGCCTGCATCGCCTTGGGGAGCATCGGGTGAATATGAACCACCGCGGAGCGCGCGTTGAGCGCCGCAAGCAAGGGATCGAACACGGGATCGCCCAGATACTTCGGCCCGTAGCTCGAGAATATGCCGACACCATCCAGCTTCAATTCGTCCAGTGCGCGCACGGCCTCAGCGACAGCAGCGCCAACATCGCCCGGCTTGCCGTTTTCGATTTCGTAGAAGGGCAAGGACGCAAACAGGCCGAACCTGTCCGGCCGGCGCTGCACCAACCCGGCCGCCCAGTCGTTGGAACGGCGCGCAAGATCGTTGGCGCTTTGTGCGTCCCTGCAGAAGCGATACCCGGGCGCACTCATCGACATGATGCTCGTGGCAATGCCGTTCTCGTCCATCACCTTGAGGGCGGCGTCTTCGGAGAATTCGGGAAAACTGCCTTTCGCTGGTGTCGCGCCCAGTTTTTCCGCCGCAGCCTGATAGTCGGGCGGGATGAAATGAACATGCACGTCAATTTTGTCGTCACTGGCCATGGCCTTGCCTCCGATGGAACTTCGCTGCAAGCGCAGTATCGCACCGGTCCCCTCCCGCCGTCCGCCGCGTAGCTCGAAACGCAGCGCCAGCGTCCAGCAGAAGGGAAACGAGCATGACTGACTGCCGAAAGTGCTTCCTGCCCTTTTCGGTCCGCTACCGGTTGAGGCGCAGACGCATTGCACGAATTTAGAAAGGCCTTCGGCGACCTGTCAATTGAACCCGTAACAGGCGTTTTTAACCATCTTGACCGACGTTCCCATATCGCCGATGTTTCCCCTCAAGTGGCGCACGCCACGCCATAAGGGAGGGAAAAGCCATGGCATCCAAGCAAACACCTGTCGTTCTCATGGCTGCGGCACTGACATGCGGAACCTTGGTGGCGGGCGAAACTGCCCGGGCGCAGGACAAGCCAGACGTCCGCATTGCTACCGGCAGACAGGGCGGCACCTATTACAGGATGGGCGCGATCATCGCCGATACGCTCGTCCGCACCGGCAAAGTAAAGTCTTCCACCGCAGAATCCTCGAGCGGCGCCATCGAGTCCTCGCGTCTGATACAAAAAGGGACCGTGCAAATCGGCGGCATGGACAAGATGTGGGTCATCCGCGCCCTGAAGGGGGAAAAGCCCTACAAGGAGAAACTCGATCTCGTGACCGTCATGCCGATGATGACCTCCGGCATTTTCTTCATCGTGCCGAAGGACTCGTCCATCAAGTCTCTCCCCGACCTCAAGGGCAAACGCGTATCCGTCGGCGCCCGCAACAGCGGCATGGAGAATCATGCGCACACCATCCTCGACGGGCTCGGCATGACCTTCAAGGACATCAAGCCCGTCTACCTCTCGTTCGGACCAGGCGGGCGCGCGGTGAAGGACGGCAAGGCCGATACGCAATTGCAATGCTGCCTGCCCAACGGCGCGATGACCGAACTCTCCGAGTTGCGCGCCGTGCGCGTGGTGCCGATGGACAAGGACCTTCCGAAAATCATGGCCAAATACGCCACCTACGGCAAGACAGTATTGAAGAAAGGAACTTTCAAGGGGCACGACAAGGACGAGCCGGTTCTCGGCATTGTCCAGGGCTGGATGGGCTCTTCCACATTAAGCGAGGAAACCGCCTATGTCTTCGCGTCGACGCTCTTGAAACACTTCGACGAAATGACGAAGAAGATGCCGCAATTCGCCAGCGGCAAAGACATGATCATGGAAGCCAAGGCGAAGAACAGCACCGCACCCGTCGAAGTCGGCGCAAAAATGCATCCGGGTTCGATCCGCGCCCTGAAAGAAGCCGGCATACTGAAATAGTTCCCCAGTCTTCGCTTGCACTATCATACCCGTCCGGGCTCGCAGGAAGGGCCCGGCGGCGCCACACATACATTCTCGACTGCCGACTGCGCCGGCATTTTGCCGCTTGCCTGTGGCCCTGCGCTCGCCAATACTCCCCTCCCATGCGAAGCCGGAACCGGAACTCGCATCGGAAAAGAGGGAAACGCGCATGCAGGTGGGTCTGTTCGACCACGTGGCTCATTCCGGCCGCTCCGTATCGAGTCTGTTCAAGGAACGCCTGGCCTTCTATCAGGCGGCCGACAAGGCCGATTTCTATTGCGTCCATCTGGCTGAGCATCATTGCTCGCCTGTCAACATGACGCCGATACCCGGCGTCTTCCTTGGCGCGCTGGCGAACGCCACAAGGCGCATTCATCTCGGCACGCTTGTCTATCTTCTGACGCTGGTCTCGCCCCTGCGCATGGCGGAAGAGATCTGCATTCTCGACCAGCTCAGCGACGGACGCATGGAAACCGGCGTCGGCCGCGGCATCTCGCCCTACGAGCTTGCTTACCACAAGATCGCGCACGAGGATTCGCGCGACATATTTCTCGACGCCTATGCCTGTTTGCGGCAAGCGCTAACGCACGAAGTATTCAGCTACGAAGGACGGCATTTCTCCTACAAGGACGTGCCGATGCCGAATCGGCCTCTGCAGCAGCCGTTTCCGCCATTCTGGTACGGTTCGTCAAACAAGATCGGCTCCACTTTCGCTGGCGAACAGGGCATGCATTTTACCGCCAACGGGCCATCATCGCAGGTCAGGACGAATATCGCGACGTTTCGCGAAGCATTGGCAAAACGCGGCGGCCCTGAATGTCCCAAACCGGAATTCTCGGGCGGAACCGCTGTCGGAGCCCTGCGCTACATCGTTGTGGCGGAAACGGATGACAAGGCGAATGCCATTGCTGAGCCGGCCGTCATGCACCATCTTGGGTCGCTGCATTGGCTCTGGAAAAAGCACGGGCATACCGAATTCGCCGACCGGCTGCGAATCCCTGACGGCGTGACATACAAAGACCTTGTCGATGACGGCGTCATGATCGCAGGCTCTCCTTCGACCGTTCTCGACAAGATCGGCGCCCAGGCGCGGGATCTCGATTTCAACTATCTCCTCGGCTACATGATTTTCGGCGACATGCCAGTCGAGGCTGCGCTTGCTTCGCAAGCCATATTCCAGGCCGAAGTCATGCCGCACGTAAAAGCAATGTAATTGGAAACAAGGGTCGAAGAAGAACATGAAAGTCGGATTGTTCGATCACATCGCCGTCGCGGATAAGCCCCTGTCAAAGGTTTATGACGAACGGGTAGCCTTTCACGCGGCGGCCGACGAGGCTGGATTTTACTGTATCCATATCGCCGAACATCATTGCGCGCCCATCTGCTTGGCGCCCAGCCCCAGCGTCTATCTCGGCATAACCGCCCGTGCGACGAAGAACATCAAGCTGGGTCCCCTGTGCTATCTCTTGCCGCTCTACACGCCTCTGCGGATCGTGGAAGAAATCTGCATGCTCGATCATCTGAGCAATGGACGCATGGAAATTGGCATTGGCCGCGGCGTATCGCCGTTCGAGATGAACTATAACAATGTCGATCATTCCAGATCGCGAGAAATTTTCACCGACGCCTATGAGTGCGTGAAGGCCGGATTGACCTCGAAAACGCTCAATTATGCCGGCACTTATTACTCTTATAAAGAAGTGCCCATGTGGATGGAGCCGTTGCAAAAGCCTTACCCGGCATTCTGGTACGGGTCATCGAACGTGACGGGGGCGACATTTGCGGGCGATGAGGGCATGCATTTCACCGCCAATGGCCCGACGCTGTTCGCAAAAAACAATATCGACGCCTCTCGCACAGCAGTGCAAAAGCGGGGGGGAGCAGCGCAGCCGAAGCAGGAATTCGCAGGCGGCGCCGCAATTGGACTGATGCGGCACATCGTTGTCGCCGATACGGACGAGGACGCTGTGCGCATCGCCCGCCCGGCCTGCGACCATCATCATGCTTCGATCAACTGGCTGCGCAACAAGCATAACATCAACGAGTTTACGGCGCGCCTGAATGTACCCCGCGCGCACGATCTCGAAGGCATGATTGCAGAAGGCAGCACAATTGCCGGAAGTCCCGAAACGGTCCTCAATGCGATCCGCGAGCAACAGGAGATAACCGGAATCAACTACCTTCTTGCCTACATGCAATTCGGAACCATGCCTCTTGCCGACGCCCTGCGTTCGCTCAAGCTCTTCCGCCAACATGTCATGCCGGAATTGGAGAAGATATAGCAATAGCGGCCTCGCCATAGAAAGCTCGAATTGGGCTTAATAATTCAAAATGAAATTTTTAGCCCGTTTAAATTTGCAAACTATCGTACGAATGCAAGGGACGCCGGCATTTTGCCTGTAACAGGCTTGACGCTCCCGCAACGTCTACTCATTCTTTCCCGGAAGCCGGCCAGTCAGCGTCGGCCCGCGCGAGGAAACGCCATCATGCCGAAGAAATTCTGGCCTGCCGCACTGTGCGGTCTTTCCCTGCTCGCATTGCCCGTGACGGCGAGCGCTCAATATTTCAAAGATAAAACCATCACAATGATTATCAACTACGGCGCCGGCGGCAACGCCGATACCGAGGGGCGGATATTCCAACGCCATTTGAGCAAGCACATTGCCGGCAAGCCAACGATAGTGGTCAATAATATTCCAGGCGCCGGCGGCATGACCGCCGTCAACCGCATGGGCCTGGGCATCGGCGTGCGCGATCCTTCGCTAACGATGGGTTTCTTCACGTTCAACCTTATCGCGCCCTTGATCGAGGATCCCGCCTTGCAGGTGAAGATGGATGTCTTCGAAACCGTTGGCGGCGTCGGCCAGTATTCTGTTACCTATGCTGTCAAAAGCAAGCTCCCGGGCAAGCAGCAGCCTGCAGATATAGCGAAAGCGAAAGGCATTTATGCGGCCGGCTATTCGCGTTCGTCCTCGCACGATATCCGTGTGCGGCTCATGCTCGACGTCATGGGACCGGAGTACAAGGTCGTAACCGGCTTCCGCTCTGTTGGCGCGGTCAACCAGGCCATGCTTCAGGGCGAAATCAACTTCATGCTTTCGACCATTCCCGGATATCAGACGCAGGTCATTCCAAATCTTATCAACACCGGCGTCGCCATTCCCATGTGGCAGGTCGGCGCGCTCGGTCCCGACGGCAAGATGATCGGCAGTCCCGCATTGACGAAGGCCGGCGTTCCGTTTTTCGAGGACGTCTACAAGCAAGCCTACGGCAAATTGCCAGACAGCCCCAAGTACAAGGCGCTCGCGCTGACGGCCGATGCGAATATCCGGTTGGCGCGCATGGTCCTCATGCCTAAAAAGGCCGACCCGCAAGCGCTCGCCGAATTGCGCAAGGCTTTTCTTGCCCTGCGCGAGGACAAGGACTTTGCATCCGAGTATAATCGCATCATCAAGAGCGAACCTTCGCTCGTCAGCGGCGAGGATGCCAACGCCATTCTGTCCAAGATGCTCAAGGAAACGCCGGACGAAATCCGCAAGGTCCTGAAGCAGGCCGCCGGCGTGAAATAGCAGCGCTTTCCCCTATTGCGCGTTGATCGCAAATGGCCCACAAAAGAGCCTAATCAACGCGCAATAGGAAACGCCCATGACCGACGATACGCCTCTGGCCACCGCCCGCTTCGACGGCAAGGACCCTCTGCTCAAGCAGTCGAATGCGCAGATCGGCTGGGCGTCGGACGCCATGGCCGAAATGCTGCGCCGCATCGACGTGCGCTATATCGCGCTGACACCGGGCGCAAGCTATCGCGGTTTGCACGACAGCCTCGTCAACTATCTGGGTAATCGCGACCCGCAAATGATGGTGTGCCTGCACGAAGAGCACGCCGTCGGCATCGCACAGGGGTACGCCAAGGTTACCGAGAAGCCTATGGCCGTGGCGCTGCATTCCAATGTTGGCCTCATGCATGCGACCATGTCGGTTTTCAATGCATGGTGCGCGCGCAATCCAGTCCTGATTCTGGGTGCTACGGGTCCGGGCGATGCCGAAGAGCGCAGGCCCTGGATTGACTGGATCCACACCGCCAAGGATCAGGGTGCGCTGATCCGCGACTACACAAAATGGGATGACGAGCCGCGCTCGGCTGGCGCTGCGGTAGAGTCGATCTTGCGCGGCTGGCAGATCGCCGCAACCCCGCCCTATGGACCGACGTACGTGTGTCTCGATGTCGGTCTGCAGGAATCGAAACTCGAAAAAGAACTGAACTTCCCGGATGTCGATCGCTACCGTCCGGGCGCAGCCCCTGCGCCGGCGGCCGATGCCGTGGAGGCCGCAGCAAAATTGCTGGTGAACGCAAAGAAGCCCCTTATTCTCATGGGCCGCGTCTCGCGCAAGATGGACGACTGGAATGCCCGCATTGCGCTCGCCGAAGCTTTGGGCGCAGCGGTGCTGACCGATATGAAAACGGCAGCCGCCTTCCCGACCGAACATCCGCTGCACCTGGTGGAGCCGCGCTTCCGCCCCTCGCCAGAGTCCACAGCCATTACGAAAGAAGCCGACGTCATCCTCGCGCTCGACTGGATCGACCTCAAGGGCCATTTCATGCTGACGCTCGGCAAGGATGCGGAAGTCGGGGCGAAGGTCATCCACTGCAGCGTCGACGATTACCTGCACAAGGGCTGGAGCATGGATTACTTCGGCATGCCGCCCGCCGATGTGAAAATCCTGTCCACGCCGGACCAGCTCATCCGCCCGCTGCTGGACGCCGTCAACCGCCTGCGCGGAACCCAAGACAAGGCGCAGGCAAAATGGCCGCCACGCAAGGCTCCGGACCTTCCAAAGCCCCGGCCGCAAGGTGTGATGGGCCTCAAGGATCTTGCCCTCGTTGTGCGCGAGTTCCGCGCCGGCCGCGACATCACAATGGCGGGCTTCGCACTCGGCTGGCCGTCCGACACTGTCAGTTTCAACCATCCTCTCGATTTTGTCGGGTCGGACGGCGGCGGCGGCGTCGGCTCGGGTCCCGCCAACGCCATCGGCACGGCGCTCGCGGTCATGGGCTCCGGCCGCATGGCGATGACCGTCATCGGCGACGGTGATTTCTGCATGGGCTGCAACGCTTTCTGGACCGCGGCGCACATGGGCATTCCGCTGCTCGTCGTCATTGCCAACAATCAGGTCTATTATAATGACGTCGCGCATCAGGAACGTATGGCAACCCTGCGCGGACGCCCGGTCGAAAACAAGTTCGTCGGCCAGGAGATGATCCGCCCTGCCATCGACCTCATCGCAATCGCCAAGGCGCAAGGGCTCGACGGCGAAGGCCCGGCGATGAACGCGACGGAATTCGCAGCCGCGCTCGAGCGCGGCGAGAAGGTCGTTCGCGCCGGCGGCATTTATGTCATCGACGCGCGGGTCGATGTCGGCGCGCCCGGCGAAGGCGACCGCGGCCATACCGGAGGCCGGCGCGAATAAGCAGACGCGAATAGTCTATCGCCGGGGAGCCCGCATGGCCGCCATCAACGCAACAACAAACGGCAGAACGATCTTTGGCGACAACCGCTTCAAGCTGGGATTGTTCTGCGCCAATTGTAATGGTGGAATGACGTTCTCGACCGCTTCGGAGCGTTGGCCGGCAGAATGGGACGATATCGTCGAGGTGTCGCAAGAGGCCGACGAGGCAGGTTTCGAATTCATTCTGCCTGTCGCCAAATGGCGCGGCTTTGGCGGCTCCAGCGAACTCTGGGATCGCTCCTTCGAGGTTCTCACCCATAGCGCCGCCATCGGCGCATTGACAAAACGCATCGGCATATTTGCTACCATACACGTCCCGCTCGTATCACCGGCTTTCGCCGCCAAGGCCATGTCTACAATCGATCACGTCACGCATGGGCGTGCGGGGCTGAACATTGTCTGCGGCTGGAACCAGGACGAATTCGATCAGCACGGCGTCACCATCGACGCCGGAACGCGCTACGATCAGGGCCTCGAATGGTTTCGCATCTATGCGAAACTCCTCGAAGGCGGCCCGGCCTTCGACTGGGACGGCGCGTTCTACAAGCTGAAAGGACTGAAAACCAATCCGGTATCCATCCAAAAGCCAGGTCCGGTCGTCATGTCGGCCGGCTTCTCGACGCGCGGACGCGACTTTGCCGCACAAACTGCCGACATGCTGTTTACCGGACCCGGCGAATGGTCGAAGGGCGAAGCCGTCGTGCGGGACGTCAAGGCATATGCCGCGCAGCATGGCCGCAGTTGCGATGTATATGCCTCCTGCTTCTTTGTATGCCGGCCAACGCGGCAGGAAGCGGAGGATTATTACTATCACGTGACCGAAGAGCTGGCCGATCGCGCAACAACGCAGCGGTTTGCACGCAAGCGCGAGGCGACGGGTACCGACGGGGAAGCCCCGGCGTACGCCGATTATGACTCCGCGCGCCAGATGCCGCGGCACGGCCGGGCCATGGGCAAGCCCTATTCCGGAACGATCCCCGGTGTCCATCCGGTCGTCGGCTCGCCCGACGATATTGTCGAAGAATTGGAACAGTTGAGCAGGATCGGGATAGCCGGCTCGTCTGTCACCTTCGTCAACTACAAGTCCGAACTGCCTTACTTCATCGCCGAAGTCCTGCCCCGGATGGAAAGAGCAGGCCTGCGCGCACCGTTCCAGATGCGCGATTCAGCCGCAAGGACAACGACATCATGAACACGCAGCAGAACCATTCCATTACAATCGGCGATTACACCGTCACGGCATTGAGCGACGGCACATTTCAAACGACGATCGACGTCACGGTCGGCGTCGACAAGGAAATGACTCAAAGGATCAGCGGCAAGAGCCTTACCGATCCGGTCTACCTCGCCGTCAACGCTTTCCTGATCGAAGGCCGCGGAATTCGCGCCCTCGTCGATGCCGGCACCAGCGATACAATGGGACCGGCACTGGGCAAATTGCCGGAAAACCTGCGCGCCGCAGGGGTAGATCCCTCCACGATTACGCACGTTCTACTCACGCATATCCATCCTGATCACTCCAATGGTTTGATCGACAGCGCAGGCGCACCCTGGTTTCCAAAAGCCGAACTTGTGGTGCAGGACGAGGAATACAGGTTCTGGATCGAGCGCGATCTCAATGAAGCCGCGCACGAGCGCCAGCGCGGCAACATGGTGCGCGCCCGTGCCTCCGTCGCGCCCTACGCCAAGCAGACGACCCGCATTTCCGATGGAGAATTTCTGCCTGGCGTCATTGCACAAAAAGCCCCCGGCCATACGCCCGGCCACAACACCTGGATCGTAGAAGGCGGCGGCGACAGCCTTATGATATGGGGCGATACGATCCATATGGCGTTCCTGCAATTGCAGAACCCGGAGATCGCCTTCATCTACGATACCGATCCGCAGCAGGCCATTGCATCGCGCAAGCGTCTGCTCGATCAGACCAGCGCCGACGGCACGCGAATTGCCGGCATGCACCTCGATTTCCCTGGCTTCGGCTATGTGAAGCGGCGCGGCGCCGGCTATGCGATTGAAGCCGGCTAACGCGATCTATACTACGCCAAGTTGCCGCAACATGCCCGGATCGTCCCGTACGGCAGCATGTTCGTCAATCCGGCCATCGGCAATGCGGAACGAGTGAAACTGCAGAACGCGCACTTGAAAGCCGGTCGGCGCTACTCCCGCCAGCATCCCGCCATGCACATCCCTTTTGACGCTCCCTCCCAGATGCGCCGCTAAGATCGCGAAGATCGCGTCGAAAATCCTTCCGCATACAGCCGCCTGATAAGGCTCTTGTTTGCTTCGATATTCATACTGTTCGATCCCTGCAACGCCGTCACAGCCGAACTGGCAAACGGAGTTACCTGCTTTTCCGTTCGGAATATCGCACCCCCTGCTCGAGGCGGAAGGCGCTCGTATGCGACTAAGGCCTGCTTGCGCGCGAGAACCTTATGCGCGACACTTGCAACAAAAGAGCATTTTGGGAGGTTCAGTCATGAGAACACCAGACATCGCCGCCATTATTGCAGCAGTCCTTGCTTTCACGAACCAATCAGGCCGGGCAACCGCACAGACAGCGGATGCATACTTCAAGGGCAAGCAAATCACCATGTATGTCGGCTCGGGTCCCGGTGGTGGCTTCGACCAATACGCCCGCGTTCTCGTACCGCACTACCGCCGCCATATCCCGGGCGAACCCGCAATCGTCGTGAAAAATATGCCGGGCGCCAACGGAATCGTGGCTATGAATTTTCTCGCCAACAGCGCGCCCCGCGACGGAACGGCCATGCTGGCTGCGTTCAACACCGCGCCGCTTGCGCCGCTGTTCGGCCATCCCAATGCGAAATTCGATACGCGCAAGTTGAACTGGATCGGCAGCATCGGCAAACAAACCGGCACGTGTCTGACCATGCGCAGCAAGGTTAAAACGCTGGCTCAGGCGCAAAGCCAGGAGTCACTCATGGGCGCGACCGGCAATGGCGCCAATCCGGTCATTTTCTCGAAACTGATGAACGCGTTTGTCGGCACGAAATTCAAGATCATTACCGGATATACAACACCCGGCTTGCGTCTCGCGATTGAAAAAGGCGAAGTGGATGGCGTATGCGGCATCGCATGGGAAACGCACATGGCTGCGACGCCGCACTGGATCGTCGACAAGAAGGTGACTTTCATCGCCCAGTTCGGTCTGCAGGAAAGCCCCGAGTTGAAAGGCGTCCCCATGGCGATCAACCTGATCGCGAATCCGGATGAACGCAAAGTCTTCGAACTGCTCGCGATCCAGCAGGAATTCGGCCGCCCGATTATGGCGCCCCCGGAGGTTTCCGCAGACCGCCTGAGCGTCCTGCAAAGAGCTTTCCTCGCAACGCTCAAAGATCCCGCCTATCTGGCGGATGCCAAGCGCAGCAAGCAATTCGTCAATCCTTTGACGGCGGCCGAAGCGCACGCCCTTGTCGAGCGCGCCTACGCAACGCCAAAAAGGCTTGTAGAGAAGGCAGCCGCCTTTACCGCGAAGAAGTGATCGCCTGCATCGGGCGAACCAGGCTGCGAGGCTGGACTACCGGACGGCCTTCAGAGCGATCGTCCCGAGGTCGCGGTCGCCCCGCAGAGAAACGGACTCGGCCACCGGAACATAGCCGGCAGCCCGTATGTCGATGCGGTATGTTGCGCTGTCCTTGAGTTCGCGCAGCCAGAAATCGCCGAACGCATCCGTACGGGTCACGAAGCTTTCGTTGCTTCCGATGTCCGTTGCAACGACCTCGACGCCGGCGACGATCTCGTCGCGATCGCTATCGACAACGGACCCTGCGATCCAGGGTTTGGGCAGCCCGCGCCATTTGACCCTGGGCGCAGCTTCGAATTCGGGATGAAAATCCTCAAGCGGCTTCTCGCCGGATTTCTGGGCGAAAATCGCATCGGTTTCCTCGCCAAACAGGATTGCATCGTGCGGGCAAACGTCGGCGCAGCGCGGCTCCAAGCCCTCGTCGACACGGTGCGCGCAGCCGGTGCATTTCTGCGCGACGTTACGATCACCGTTCATGAAGATAACATCGTATGGGCAGGCAGGCTCGCATGCGCCGCAGCCGGTGCAGGCCTTTTCGTCTATCCACACAAGCCCGTCCGCCCGCGTCTCGATGGCGTCCTCGGGACATGCGGCAATGCACGGCGCATCTTCGCAATGCTGACAGAACACCGGCAGATAGGTCATCTTGACCCGCGGAATCTTTCCCCGCTCGAGCGGTCTCACGTCTACCCAGAAATGACCCGTTTCCGGTTGCGGCCCCGTCCAGGGCGCATAGCTCGCGTCGACATGCTCGTCCTTGCAGGCAATCATGCACAGCTTGCAGCTTGTGCATTTATCCGCATCGACCAGAAACAGCTTCTTTCCCATAATTTCCCTAGCCTTCGAATCTTCGGTTCCCGGGTTGGTCAGGCTGGCACGGTCGCGCCAAATCCAATTCCCGTACTGGCGACAATATCGTTTGGATCGACCTTTTCGATTTCCGCCAGAAATCCGCTGACATTCATTTCCGGAACCTTGATCTCACCCCCCTCCGGATATTTTTCTTTCGGCGAGGGCGCGATCAGGTTGATACAGCCACCCCTGTCGACCAGCGCATTCTTCAACGAAGCCAGATCCATCTTTGCGCCGTGGTCAACGGATATCGCCCCTGCGATTATGCGTTCGGTCACCAATGCCCCCGCCAGCACGGCGCCGCGATCGTTAAAGACCTTGACGACATCGCCATTCGCAATGCCACGCGCAGCCGCATCGGCCGGATTGATCCAGCACGCTTCGTACATATAGCCGTCAGATCCGCGAACCTTGGACATTTCCTTGATCCAGTCGATGTCGTCGCCCTGAACATGAAAGCGGAACTTCGCGTGATTGGACATGACGACGAGAGGATAATCCTTCGACTTCGCTGTTCCGAGCGATTCCGGATGTTCTACCCACTTGGCCAGCGGCGGACGTTCCTTGTTGTCCGGTTCGTGTTCGGCAATGCGCGAGGACACGAATTCGATCTTGCCCGAAGGCGTGTCGAGCCCGGAGGCCTTGTCCCAGAACCAGCTCATCCCGCCGGAATGTTCCGTGTAGCCATGCTGTTTCTTGATTTCGACCCATTCTTCCCAGGTCGGGCAATCGTAAATGATCTGCTTTTTCTGTTTGAACTCTTCCCAGCTCATGCCGTGCCGGGTGAACGCAAGCGTGCCTTCGTAGGCTTTCTTCAACCAGTCGTCGACCGGCGGAAAATCGGCTTCCAGGCCCAACTTCTTGCCGATCATCCGGTGTATCTCGTAATCGCTTTTCGATTCGCCAACCGGCTCGATAGCCTGTTCCTGATAGAACATGCCGAGTATCTCGGAACGCTGCGCGACAATCAGATCCTCGTGTTCGTAATTCGTCTGCGCAGGGAGGATCAGATCGGAATAGGGCAGATCGTTTTCCAGCCAGGGATGGATGCCCAGAACGAATTCGATCTTCGGATTCTGCAGCGCGGCAAGCCAGTTGAGCCCGTGACCCCAGCTTCCCGGCTGACTGCCGTTTTCGTTCCACACCATGCGTATGCCCGGATGATCGTCCGTCGGCGGGTAACGATAGCTCTTGAACTGGTCTTCGGTTTTTGCGAGGGCGGAGGTCGTGCTTTTCCACTCCACCTTGCCGTACTGGATTGCTTCGGCGGCAAGCGTGCGCGGCACAAAGACCGGCGTCACCGGCGCCTTGCCGATGGCGTATTCGATCATCGGATTGAGCGCCAGCCCCTTGAAATCCACTTCAGGGTATCGCGGCACCTGCGCCAGGTCCTTCTTGTAGAACGATGGCGCACCGGTGCGCAGGAACTGCCTGCCGGGTTTGCCTATGCCCTGCATGGACAGGACATAGGCTTCCATCCGCGTGGACAGATGCGACAGCGTTCCGCGCACTTTCGGGCCGCCGAAGTACACCGACAGCGTTGTCTTGTTGGCGTGCCACTCGCGCGCCAGCGCGCGGATCGTATGTGCCGGAATACCGGTAATTTTCTCGGCCCAGACCGCCGATTTCGGAACGCCGTCGTCTTCTCCCAGAACGTGCTTGCGAAATTCTTCGAAACCCGTCGTATGGGTTCTGATATAGTCCTTGTCGTATGTGTCTTCCGTAATCCAGGTATGCGCCACACCGAGATAAAGCGCCGGATCGGTGTTCGGCTTCAGCGGTATCCATTTGTCTGCATGTACGGCTGCCGCATAATTAAGGTCGGGCGAGATCGCGACAATCTTGATGCCGGCCCGCTTCAGCCATTTCGGCATTTCCAGCGCGATGGAACCGGACATGCCCAGCCCGGTCGCTTCCGGATCGTTGCCGGAAAAAATCACCATCTCGCAATGTTCGAGAACATCGTCCCAGACCGCGTCCTGAAACGGCTCGCCAAGGCTGTGATCGAAACCCCACACATGCTTGGCGCCCCAGTAATATCCCTCCCAACTGTCGGGGTTGCGCACCTGCTGCGTCCACCAGCCCCAGTCGAGCCGCTTGTGGATCATGTCGAAGAGGTAATGCCCCCAGAAATGCAGCGATTGCATATAACCGCTTTGTCCATGCCCATCGGCCTGCACGAAAACCGGCTCCATGGAACCGTATTTCTCCTTGGTACGCCTGATCTGGTCGACGACGATGTCGGTGGCCTTGTCCCAGCTGATCCGCGAGAACGAACTCTTTCCGCGTCCGGCAGCGTTGGGATTGTCCGGGCTCCATCCGTCTCTCAGCAGCGGATAGCGCACGCGATTGGCGTGGATACGCTTCTTGGCCGCGATCGCCAACGGCATCTGCACTTCCTTGCGCGGGCGCACGAATGTGCCGCGCGAAGTCCTGATCTCGTAAAGCCGCGTTTCCTCGGGGATGAAGAATGGCAACGAACGCAGGACTTTCCCATCCGCAACCTCGGTGACCATAGGAAAATTCGAACGTGCCAGACCACTCGCCGGATGCGAGACAAAAAATGTCTTTTTCGATTTACCATCAGTCATTTAGCGTTTCCCTGCGAGACTGCATTTCGAAATGTCCTGGCATGTTCCAATCATATCGGGACGGCCGTTCTCCGCCAACCCGAATTTGCGGGACGGCACGAATGCCGCATTGTTTTCCCGCACACAAATGGATTACTTTGGCTGCAGATCGCAGGTAACGTCAGACGACACCCTGCATAAGCCGCTTCGGCCCGTAGCCGACGCCGACATCATTGAGGAAACCGGCATGGACGCCTCCAACCCCGTTCCCCTGACAGAGCCGCTGGATTGGCCCCATCCGGGACATACAAGCGTACCGTTCCGTTTGTATTCCGATCAGGAAATCTATGAACTCGAGCTTGAACGCGTATTTCGTGGCCCGGTGTGGAACTATATCTGCATTGAAGCGGAAATTCCGAACGCCGGCGATTACAAGGCATCCTGGATCGCCGAAACGCCCGTCATTGCGGTGCGCGACAAGGACGGCTCCGTCAACGTCCTCGTCAATCGCTGCGCTCACAAGGGCGCACTGGTTTGCCCGAAAGAGCGCGGCAATGCGCCGGAATTGACCTGCCTGTATCACGCCTGGACGTACGACCTGAAGGGCCAGCTCACGGGCGTCGCCTTCCGTAACGGCGTCAAGGGCAAGGGCGGCATGCCGAAAGACTTCGACGTCAAGCAGCACCGGCTCGAGCGCCTGCGGGTAGAAACCTTCGCCGGTCTCGTATTCGCTACGTTTTCAGACAAGACGCCCGATGTAGCGACCTATCTCGGCCCCGATATGGCGAAATTCATGCGCCGCAATTTCGACCGTCCGCTGAAAATCCTCGGCGTCCAGTCGCAAATCATCCACAATAACTGGAAGTTGTATGCGGAAAACATCCGCGATTCCTATCACGCCACATTGTTGCATACCTTCTACACCACGTTCAAAGTCAACCGGCTCGATACGGATGGCGGCATTGTCCTGGGGGAGAACAAGTGGCATCACATCAGCTACTCCAAGGGCGCCACGTTGAAAGAAGCCGACGAGTACAAGAACGATAAAGTCCACGCCGCCCGGTACAATTCGAAACTCGAGGGTCCGCAGCTTCTCGAAAGATGGGACGAATTCGACGACGGCATCACCCATTCCATCCAGTCGTTCTTTCCCAACCTGTGCCTGCAACTCACGTTCAATTCCCTGGCGATCCGGTTTTTCGTGCCGCGCGGTGTCGACAAAACCGAATTGCTCTGGTTTTACCTCGGCGTCGAAGGCGATACGGAGGAACAAACGCAGCTTCGGGTGCGGCAGGGCAATCTGACCGGGTCGGCCGGCCTCGTTTCGCTGGAAGACGGCTGCATCAACGAGTTCGTGCAGCGCGGAATTGCCGGGTCGGAAGACGCCAATTCCTTCATCCAGATGGGCGGCCGCGACGTCGAATCGAGCGAGGATTCGCGCGCCACCGAGGTAGCCATCCGCGGCTTCTGGGACGGATACCGCCGCCTCATGGGATTTTAGGAAAGGGTCTGCCGTGAGCATATCGAACAAGCCGGGGGCGGAGGCCCTCGTGGACCAGACTATCCGGTTGATGATCGACGATCTGGTGGCGGATTGCGCCCATGCGCTCGACGACGACGAACTCGAACGATGGCCGGAGTTCTTCGTCGCAGACGGCCGCTACAAAATCACCACGCGGGAAAACCACATCAACAACTGGCCGCTCGGCGTCATGTATTGCGACAGCGCCGGGATGATGCGCGACCGCATTCTCGCCTTGCGGACCGCCAATGTTTACGAACCGCATACCTATTGTCACATCCTCGGGCGCACGCGCGTGAGCGATGCCGGCGATGGCGCTTACAAGGCGCGGACGAATTTCGAAGTGATCCGCACCATGCAAGACGGCGGCGACCTGCGTTTCGCGACGGGAAAATATCTCGACGAATGCGTCCTTGAGAACGGCGTGATGAAATTCAGATCGCGCACGGTCGTTCTCGAAAGCAGGCGCGTCGATATCTTGCTGGTCATACCACTGTAGAAAAGCGCCTTGCTCGCGGCCGCGATTGCCTACCGGACGAGAAACAACGCAATCTGTGGGAATACCGCTACCAGCACAAGGACGACGAACATCGTCAGCGCGAAAGGTGCGGACCCCCAGAATATGTCGCTGACGCTGATCCGCTTGTCATCGAGGTTGCTGTGGATCACGAACACAGCCAGCCCCATGGGCGGCGTAAGCAGCCCGATCTCGACCGCGATAACCGTCAACACGCCAAGCCAGGCGAGATCGACGTCGAAAGATGTCAACGCCTTGACAGCCAGCGGAACCGTCAGCAGCATGATCGATCCGGCATCCAATATGGTGCCGAGTATGATGATGATAAGCAGATAGAGCGCGATAATGACGGCGTAACTGAAGCCCGAGCCGGTGATGAAGGCTTCCATGCCCGCCGGAATGCCGCTCAACGTAATCATGCGCGAATAGATGTGCGCTGAAATCAGCAGAAAGGAAATCGACGCTGTGACGAGGCCGGTTTCGCGCAAGGCTTCCCATAGTTTCTGCCATGTCAACTGGCGTTTCACGATGGTCAGGATCAGCGCGCCCAGCGCACCGACTGCGCCGGCTTCCGTAGCGGTAAAAACTCCGCCGTATATGCCGCCCAGAACGACAACGACCAGCGTAAGAATAGGCAGGCTCTTGAGCAGCAACTGGCCGGTCGGCATCAACTCGCCTTCATATTCGCGAAACTCGCCGCTCGCCGACACCTTTGCCGGATAGACGCGCGCCATGAAGGAAATCAGCACACAATAGGCCAGCGCCAGAACTATGCCGGGCAAAATACCCGCCGTGAAAAGATCGCCGATGGATGTTTCCGCGAGAATGCCGAAAAGGATCATCAGAAGGCTGGGCGGAATCAGCATGCCGAGGACGGAGGAGCCGGCAACCGTTCCCACCGCGAAGCGTGGATTATAATCCAGCCGCAACATTTCAGGCACAGCGACCTTGGTGAACACCGAAGCAGACGCGATGCTCGTCCCGGTGACGGCAGCGAACACGGCGCTCGCCCCAATAGTTGCGATGGCGACGCCCGCCTTCAGTCGCCGCGAAATCTGGTTTGCGACCTCGTAGGCCTCCTTGCCGATATCGCTGACGCTGACAAGCAGACCCATGAAGACAAACAACGGAATGACACCGAATTCGTAACGGTTCAGGCTTTCGTTCGTCGCCAGAGCAACCATTTTCCCCGCGATTTCGAGGTCGTCGCGCAAGACCCAGATACAGACGAACGACAGCAGCGACAGGGCAACAGCCACATGCATGCCGACATAGACCAGAACCAGAACGAGAAACACGGAGAACAGGCCGACCTGCACCGGTTCGAGCCCGCCATGCCGCAGCACGAAATAGGATATCACAGTCAGCAGGATGCTGACGCCGGCATAGACGCCAAGCGAGCCCGTCTGCACGCGCCCGTCCCGCAATCGCGCCGCTATCGTGGAGACATTGGAAACGCTCTCGCGCAAGAACTGGATAGCAACAAGACCAGCGCACACAAGCACAATCAGCCGTATCGGCCATACCGGAAGCGTAAACACGCCCTCCACGCCCACATAGGCGCGCCCTGTCCATGCCTTTTCGAACATCGGCCAGGCATAGAAGAAGATCAGCGCCATGAGCAGCACGCCGAGGAGATTATAGACGGCCATCAGGAAGATATCGCCGCCGCGACCACGCTTTTCGAGAATGTTCAGGAACATTTCCGAGCGCGTCACGCGCCCGTGCCGTACGGAGGCGATCAATCCGAGAAAGACGATTGCGATGATTGAATTCTCGACCAGCGTCGGCACGCCAGCCAGCGGCTTGTTGAACAGGAAACGGCCGAACACATCGAAATTGATTGCCAGCATCAATCCGAATATCCAGACCGCGCCGGCAGCGGCCAGAACGTCGACAAGCCTGTCGAAAAGGCGTGAGCCAAAACTGGGCACGTTTCCCCCCGGAATATCGCAGTCGTCCCGGAGGCACACCTTGTGTTCCATCCCGGCTGGCGTTCCGGAAGGTAGCGAAACCCGGCTGATCGTTTCGCCATCTTCCAGAACACGAACCGGCCAGCTTCGCGGGCTGGCCGGACGCTCTCGTTTATATGAAGCGCCCGGCTTTCAGATTGCCGGCCCCGCCCTCTTCACAGCTCTTTGTCCCAATGGCGCAGAATGTCCTTTTCTCCGCCGTTCTCACGGATGTATTTCATGAACTCGCGCACGACTTTCTTGCCCGGCAGCCCGCGCTTCTCCATCGATTCCGCCCATTCCTTGCCGACGTTCGGCATCGCGGCAGCCCAGCGCTTGCGTTCCTCCGGCGGCAGAACATGAACCTTCAACCCCTTCTTGCGCATGATGCCTTCGAAGCGCGTTGTCGCCGCCTGTCCGGCCTTCAGATAGACCATGGCGGTTTCTTCGGCCACGTCCTTGAAAATTTTCTGCGCATGCGGCGGCATCTTGTCCCAGATTGTCTTGTTCATCGACAGGCCGCTACCGGCCGGAGCGGCATAATCGACGATCGTGAAATAGGGAGCCGCTTCATATACCTTGTAAGGGAACGACAGGTTATAGCTGATCGGATAGCCATCGTAGACGCCATTGCGCAATGACGTATAGGCCTGCGTCATGTTCGAGAACACGACAGTCGCGCCGCTGCCCTTCAGGAGATTGGCCAGAACGCCGGTAGTCCCGATCTTCTTGCCTTTCAGGTCCTCCAGCTTCGTCACCTTGAACTTCGTCGCCAGATGATAGTTCTCGCTCGGCAGCGTCACGAGGTGCACCTGATTGTGCTTGGTGAACTGCTGGTCCATCTCCGGTACGACCTTGTGGAGATGCGCAATCGCGCGTCCCGTCAAAGCGGCGTCCAGCGACGTAAACGGCAGATAGAAGGCGACGACTTCAAGCGGCAGCTTCGCCGGCTCGACCACCCACGGAATGAGCCCGATATGCCCGATTCCCTCTTCCGTGGCCTCGAAGGATTCTTCCATTTTCGCAAGGCTCTGCGCCCAGGCCTTGGTCCATTGCACCTTGAAGTCCTTGCCGGAGGCCTTCAACCGCTTGTCGATCTCCGGGAAGAAGAAGGACTCCATCGTCCTCACCTGCGTTGTCACAGGCGGCATGCCGCTATGGACGATGATCTTCAGGGTTTCGGCGCGGGACGGCGAGTGCGTCGCCACCAAGCCGGCCGCTAGAGCGGTGGCCACTGCGAATAGCGCAGCACGTTTCATGGGGTTCCCTCCAATAATTCTGGTAACGCCGCTTTGCGGTCTGACGGCGATGGTACACGCTTCCGCGGCCCGATGACAAGGACGGGCCGCGGCGAGCCAGCGCGGGGACAGGTTTCCGTTCGCTACGAGCTGAACCGAAACCGGGCGCCTTATTTCGGCAACGCCCCTTCAACGCCCTCGACGTAGAAATTCATACCCGAAAGATCCTTGTCGCTGATCTTTTCGCCAGGCTTCAGAAACAGCGTCCCATCCTGTTTCTTCAGCGGTCCGGTGAATGGATGCAGCTTGCCGGAAATGATGCCGTCACGCGTCGCTTCGGCCAGCTTGACCACATCGGCGGGAATTTTCTTGTTCCAGGGCGCGAGTTTCAACATGCCCTCTTTGAGCCCGCCCCAGACATCGGTCGATTTCCAGGTTCCGTCCATCGCTTCCTTGACACGACGGATGTAATAGGGCGCCCAGTCGTCGACGAGCGATGTCAACTGCGCATTCGGGCCAAACGCCGCCATGTCGGAGGCCTGCCCCACGGCATAGATGCCTTTTTCCTCGGCGAGCTTCATCGGCGCCGGCGAGTCCGTGTGCTGGAACAATACGTCCACGCCCTGATCGACCAGCGCCTTTGCCGCATCGGCCTCCTTGCCGGGATCGAACCACGTGCTGACCCAGATGATTTTCAGCTTGATGTTCGGATTGACCGACTTTGCGCCAAGATAGGTCGCGTTGATACCCATCACCACTTCGGGAATCGGGAACGAGGCGATGTAGCCAAGCGTATTGGTCTTGGTCATCTTGCCGGCGATAATGCCCGCAACGTAGCGGCCTTCATAAAACCGGCCATTGTAGGTCGCCATGTTCTTGTCGCGCTTGAAGCCGGTCGCGTGCTCGAATTTCACGTTCGGAAATCGCTTGGCGACCTTGAGCGTCGGATTCATGAAGCCGAAAGACGTTGTGAAGATCAGCTTGTTTCCCTGCTGCGCGAGCTGTCGAATAACGCGCTCGGCATCGGGGCCTTCCGATACCTTTTCGACGAAAGTCGTCTCAACCTTGTCGCCGAATGCTTTCTTCACGGCCAGAAGCCCCTGGTGATGCTGGTACGACCAACCGTGATCGCCAATCGGGCCGACATAGACAAAGCCGACTTTCATCTTGTCCGCCGCAGCGGCTGCGCCCGCTCCGATGGCCAGAGCGGCGAGCGCTCCCGTCACCGCCGCCCGGAATATTGCTTTCTTCATGTACATTCTCCTTGTCGGTACGGCCGTCCGGTTTGGATTCGCCGTCAGGTGGAAGCGAAAAACGTTTGACCGAGACATGCCGGCGCATTCAAACGCGCCTTCGTCCGGTCAAGGGAGATAATGGTCAGAACAGCAATGGTCGCCAGATATGGCAGCATCGCCAAAAGTTGCGGCTCCAGTTTCAATCCCAGAGCCTGGCTGTGCAATTGCACGATTGTTATCCCGCCAAAAAGATATGCGCCGAAAAGAGCGCGCCACGGTTTCCATGCGGCGAACACCACGAGGGCCAGCGCGATCCACCCCCTCCCGGCAGTCATATTTTCGACCCATAACGGCGTCTGCACAATAGACAAATAGGCCCCCCCCAACCCGGCGCAGGCGCCCCCGAAGACGAGAGTTGCGTAGCGGTATGCGACAACCCGATAGCCGATGGCATGCGCGGCGTCGTGATTTTCGCCGATTGCGCGAATGATCAATCCTGTCCGGCTTCGCCGAAAGAACCACGCCACAAAAGCGACGACGGCCAGGGAGAGATAGACCAGATAATCGTGCCGGAACAGCAAGGGCCCCAGCACCGGCACATCGCTCAGGCCGGGAATATTCAGCTTCGGGAACGCCGGCGCCGATTGTCCCGAATAGCTCTGGCCGAGCAACGCGGCCAGTCCGAGCCCGAACAACGTCAGGGCCAGGCCCGTCGCCACCTGGTTCGCCAGCAAGGTCTGCGTGAGTACGGCAAACAAAAGCGCCATAAGGGCGCCGCAAACAACGGCCGCCAGCACGCCTGCCAGGGCGCTGCCGGTCTGCACCACAGCGGCAAAGGCCGCGATGGCCCCGACGATCATCATGCCTTCGACACCGAGATTCAGCACCCCGGATTTTTCCACAACCAGTTCTCCGATGGCCGCAAAAACCAGGGGCGTGGCCGCCACGATAATGCCGATCGCGATATTGACGATAAGGTCCATCGTTCACGCTCCCCGGCCGGATGCCGCCGCAGGGGCATCAGTGGCGGCCGCGGCAGAAGACGTTATTGGCGAACGCAGGCGGCGGAACCTGTAATTGACCGAAATATCTGTCGCCAGCAGGAAAAACAGCAGCAGCCCCTGAAAGACTCGGGTCGTCGAAGCCGGCAAATTCATCGCAATCTGCGCGGTTTCACCGCCAATATACGTCAGCGCCAGCAGCAACCCGGCCAGCAAGGCGCCTACCGGATGCAACCGGCCGAGAAAGGCAACGATGATCGCGGTAAAGCCGTATCCGACAGGGAGAGCGGGAACCAGCTGGCCAACCGGGCCCGTGGCTTCGAATATGCCGGCGAGGCCGGCCAGCCCGCCGGACACGAGAAACGAAAACCACACCAGCCTGTTCTCCGAAAATCCAGCGAAACGCGCTGCCCGCGGCGCCTGGCCAAAGGTTTCGATCTGAAAACCGGTCACGTGCCGGCGGATCAGCACCCAGGCAATAGCAACAGCCAGCAGCGCAACGGCAAACCCCATGTGCGCGCGCGTTTCGGGGATAAGATTCGGCATGGTCGCAGCTGTGTGGAAAAGCCGGCTCTCCGGAAAATTCTGCCCTTCCGGATCGCGCAAGGGTCCATGCACCAGCACGCTCAGCAGCAATGTCGCGACATACACCAGCATGAGACTGGTCAGGATTTCGTTCGTGTTGAAGCGCGTCCGCAGCATGGCCGGGATTGCTGCCCAGAACATCCCGCCAAATGCACCTGCCAGACAGACGAGGGGCAACACCCAGAAGCCTTCGACCTTGTACAACGCCAGCGCTACGGCGCCGCCAGTCAACGCGCCGAAAGTAAACTGGCCTTCCGCGCCGATGTTCCAGACATTCGCCCGGAAACCGAGCGCCAGTCCGACAGCGATCAAAATCAACGGGGTCGCCTTCACAAGAATTTCCGAGAGGGAGTAGAGCGACGTGAGGGGCGTAAAGAAGATCAAGGTCGTCGCCCTGACCGGATCCTTGCCAAGCAGCGAGAACAGAATGAAGCCGGACAGAACCGTCAATACAACCGCCACAAAAGGCGTCGCATAAAGCATGACCCGCGAGGGTTCCTTGCGCGGCTCAATCCTAAACATCGCGCGCGCTCCCCCCGGTCTGCCCGCCCATTTTCACGCCGATGGACTCGATCGTGACACGTGCGGTGTCCTCCGGCTCCGAAAGCCGGCCATTGGCGATCACGCAAATTCTGTCGGAGATCGCGAGCAGTTCGTCGAGGTCCTGCGAAACTATCACAATGGCGGCCCCCCTCGACGCCAGATCCATCAGCGCCCGGTGAATCGACGCAGCCGCCCCTGCATCAACGCCCCATGTCGGTTGTGCAACCACGAGAACGCGGGGCTCTTGCAGAATTTCCCTGCCCATCAGAAACTTCTGCAGATTGCCGCCTGAAAGACTGCGCGCCGCATGTTCGATCCCCGCAGTGCGAACATCGAAAGCGTCAACAACCTCTCTTGCAAATGTTTCCGCAGCCGAAAGTTCGATAAACCCGCCGGCCAGCAACCCCTTGCGCACACGCGCGGTAAGGATCGCGTTTTCGACGAGCGACATGCCTGGAGCCGCAGCATGCCCCAATCGTTCTTCCGGCGCCATGCACATGCCTCGCGCCCGCCGTTCGTCAGGTCCCGACGCTCCGATTGCAACGCCGTCCAGTTCTATGGCCCCGGGCCGGGCTGCTGGCATTTCACCGATCAGAACCTCCATGAGTTCCTGCTGACCGTTTCCGGCAACGCCGGCAATACCAACTATTTCGCCGCTTCTCACTGTCAGACACACATTTTCGAGAGCAACGCCGGACGAATGCAATCGCGGTTGCGATAACCCGTTCAACCGCAAACGCACATCTCCTTTCTCCGATTGTTCGCGTTTGCCCGCAGCAAGTGTTGTGCCTAACATCATTTCGGCCAGCGATTTCGCTGTCTCGTCCGCAGGCGTGCATTCGGCCACGACCCGGCCGCCGCGCAATACAGTCGCGCGACCGCACAGCGCGCGTATCTCTTCCAGTTTGTGCGAGATGTAGAGAATTGAACGCCCCTCCGCAGCCAGTCGCCGCAAAGTCAAAAAAAGTACATCGACCTCCTGTGGCGTCAGCACCGAGGTCGGTTCGTCCATGATGATCAGCCGGGGATCCTGCAACAGGCACCGGACAATCTCAACGCGCTGGCGCTGGCCGACGGACAGTTCCCCGACAAGCCGGTCAGGATCGAGTTTCAGGCCATAAGATTCCGAAACCTCGACGATGCGGCCGCGCAATCCGCGCCTGGCCAATTCCGGCGCAATACCGAGTTCGATATTCTCCATCACGCTCAATGCGTCGAACAGCAGGAAATGCTGAAACACCATTCCCAGGCCCCGCGCACGGGCAGCTGAAGGATTGCGCGGCGCATAGGTCTCGCCATGCAGGCGCATGACGCCGCTGTCCGGCTGAAGAACGCCGTAGATCACTTTGACGAGCGTCGATTTTCCGGCGCCGTTCTCCCCGAGCAATGCGTGAATTTCGCCATGTCCGATGCGCAGCGACACGTTATCGTTTGCGAGAACGCCCGGAAAGGCCTTTGTCAGACCTTCCAGTTCAAGCAGATACTTGCTTGCCTGGCTCATCGCACCCCTCTGTTACCGGTCCGGCGTTCCGATGCGCCGTTGTTCTCTGCCAGATCGGCTGCCCCGCAACGTGTATGCGACGACTGCCGGGTCCTTGCCCGGCAAAGTGCCGATGCCCATGGGACAAGTCAATCTCGCGGGTTCGTGCTGCCTTACCGCTTGAAGACAGTCCAACCCCTCAACCTGCAAGCTCGCGGGCAATCGCATTGGCCCGGTCAACGATCCGGCGCAGATCGGCTGTCGCCAGCGCCCCGTCCCGCACAACCGCTTTGCCTTCGACAAACACGTCCCGCGCCCGGAACGGCCCGCAGAACACCAGCGCAGCGACAGGATCCCATGCGCCTGCCGCCTCGATGCCGCCCATCGGCCAAATCGCGAAATCCGCCCGTTTGCCCACGGCCAGAGCGCCGCAATCGGAACGGCCCAGAACCTGCGCGCCGCCCAAAGTCGCAATTTCCAGCGCCTCGCGAGCGCCCATACTGTCGGCTCCATTGTGCACGCGTTGCAGCAGCATCGCCTGCCGCGCTTCGCTCAGCAGATGCCCGGAATCGTTCGATGCCGAGCCGTCGACGCCCAGGCCGATCTTGACGCCGGCATCGCGCATGGCGCGCACCGGCGCAATGCCCGATCCCAGACGGCAGTTCGAACACGGGCAATGCGCAACCCCGGTCCGGGTTCGCGCGAACATCCCGATTTCATGCTCGTTCAGCTTTACGCAATGCGCGTGCCAGACGTCGTCGCCGACCCAGCCGAGGTCTTCGGCGTATTGACCCGGCAGACATTGAAACCGTTCGAGCGAATAGGCGACGTCCTCGTCGTTTTCGGCCAGATGCGTGTGCAGCATAACGCCCATTTTGCGGGCAAGCTCTGCACTGTCGCGCATCAATTCCCGGCTCACGGAAAACGGCGAACACGGAGCGAGCGCGACCCGCACCATCGCACCGTCCGACGGATCGTGGAATGCTTCGATTACGCGCTGGCTGTCTTTCAGGATCGCTGCTTCATCTTCCACCAGAATGTCGGGCGGCAGGCCACCCTGACTCTCGCCGATGCTCATCGAGCCGCGCGTGGCGTGGAAACGGATCCCTATTGTGCGCGCCGCTTCTATTGCATCGTCGAGTTTCGCTCCGTTTGGAAACAGATACATGTGGTCGGAGCTCATGGTGCAACCCGACAGCGCCAGTTCGGCAAGTCCAAGCTGCGCGGAGGCATGAAAAGCGTCCGGCCTCATGCGGCTCCATATCGGGTAGAGACTTTGCAGCCAGCCGAACAGCAGCGCGTCCTGTCCACCGGGAACGGCACGGGTCAGCGTTTGAAACAAATGATGATGCGTGTTCACAAGCCCCGGCGTAACGACGCATCCGCTGGCGTCGACAGTTTCGGCATCGCGCGCGGAAATATCGGGGCCGATTTCGGAAATCGCTCCGTCGCGGCAGAGGATGTCGCAGCCGGTCAATTCCCGGCGCGTTTCGTCCATCGTCACGACAGTGGCGGCATTTTTGACAAGAAGCGTTCGGTTCGGAGCGGAGTTCTGGACCATCTGCCTATTTCTACGCTATCGCGTAGCTCTGCAACAATTTTTCGTCGACTTCGATCCCAAGCCCCGGACCTTGCGGCACATCGAAAAACCCGTCCCTGGGCGCCCCCGCTGCACCCATTGGATTGGCCTCCAGATCGGCGAAATAGAATTCGCACATGGTCTCTTCGGGTATGGCCGCCAATACATGCTGCGATGCCGCGAGCGCAGGCCCGAACAGGGGCGAATGAAGTTCGAGGCGCACCCCCGCCGCGCTGGCCAAAGAAATCGCCTTCATCATCTCCGTGATTCCGCCCATCTTCGCAAGATCGGGCTGTATCACATCGACGGCGCCCATCTCCAGACAATGACGGACATCCATGACGTTGCCGAGATTCTCGCCTGCCGCAACGGGAATGCCGCCTTCCTTGCGCAGCCTGGCAAGCCCGGCGAAATCATCCGGCGGATAGACCGGCTCCTCCAGCCAGGCAAGATTATAGGGGCGGAGTTTCTGGCACATGGCCAGAGCGGTTTCCGTGTCCCATGTGCAATTCGTGTCGAGCATCAGGGCGATATCCGGCCCCGCCGCCGCGCGCGCGGCGGCAACTGCCTCCGCCGTCCGCTCGTGCAGTTTGATATGCCTGTACCCACGCGACAATGCGATCCGCGTAACTTTCGCAACATATTCCGGATCGCCGATACGCAGCAGACTGGCATAAGCAGGGATCCGCGATCTGCGCGCACCCCCCAGCATTGCATGCACAGGCTTGCCCGCCGCCTTGCCGGCAATATCCCACAGCGCAATATCCAGCCCGGACAGCGCATAGGCGACGGGGCCATTGCGCGACATGCCCTGCGTTGCCCGGAAAAGACTGGTCATGAGAGCCGGAATATCGGAAGCGTCCCTTCCGGTGGCCAGCGGCGCGACAACGTGGCCAATGGCAAGATGGCTCATCTGGCATGCGCCAAACCCGAACGCTTCGCCCCAGCCTGTCAGGCCGTTTTCCGTTTCCACACGAACATACACCGCGTCCTGGGTCTGACGTCCGCTGGCCGCCGTCAGGACCGGCTTCGGTGCGCCATGTTCGTAGGGGATGGCGACAAGATAGGAATCGATACTTGCAATTTTCATGGACACGATCGCTCCATACGCGCCTCGTCGAAGAAATTCTTGGTTCCTCGCGCGGAGCATACCGCCCTCAGCGGTTCCAGAAAATGGTCATGAAAATGAAGCGGACGCTCTATTCGGCCGCAATCTTCATCCTGTTGGCGTCGATGATCTTCTGGATTTCGCCGCGGCAGGAACCACAGTTCCCACCTGCGCCCAACCTCGAACGGATCAGGTCGATGCTGTCGCACCCTTCTGTGGCGACTGCGCGTTGAATCTGGTTCAAGCCGACATCGAAGCATGTGCACACTGCCGCACCCGGATCATCTGCAACAGATCCGGAACGGCCCGCCAGCAACCGCAACCGCTCGCTCCCAACGGATACTCTCTTTCCGATCTGCTCGGCAGCCCAGACGCGAGAGACAGCGACAGGACTTCGCGCTGCAAAAAACAACCCGACAAGCATGTCGTCTTCGAAAGCGGCAAACCGGTGATTGCCGGCGGACGCATCATGATAGGCGAGAACTTCCGCCCCTTCGTCGAGCCCGAGAAGCCGCCGTGCAAACGCGGTCCAATTTTCCGGCGTATCGCAATCGGCAAGCTCGGCCTGCCATCCGGTCTTCGTGACGCTGCGTGCCCAGTAATGGGTGTGCGGAGCCGGCTGCGCACGCGTAGCTGCAAAGCCGTACCAGGCAGTATCGTATCGGTGCACGGCCACCGCAGACACTTTGAGCTCCGGTTGACCAGAGTGCGGGTCCGTATTCCGGCCCGTCAATGCGTTAATCCGTCCGGCAGAAGAATGCGCCGCAGTCCAGTGCATGGGCGCATAGACAGCGCCGGCTTGTTGCTGCGTTGTAATCCGCACACGCAACAAGGCTTTACCGCGCTCGTTGGAAACGACGGCAATGTCTGCCGGCGCCAATCCGAGTACAGCGGCGTCTTCCGGGTGCATGTCCAGAACAGGTTCGGCCATTTGCTTCATCAGCCGGGCCGAACGCGCCGTTCGCGTCATCGTATGCCATTGGTCGCGCATACGTCCGGTGTTGAGCAGGAGAGGTCGGCCAGGACTGACCTCTTCGGCCGGAGCACGGCATGTAACCGGCACGAAGCGCGCCTTGCGATCCGGCGTGTAAAACTTTCCGTCGGCAAAAAAGCGCGTCTCACTTGGTGGCGCGCCCTGCGGTTGCGGCCACTGCCACGGAGTCATGGATTCGTAGTCTTCGGCTCTCACATTGACCCAGGCGGAAATATCGAAGTCGCGCGACCCCCAATTGTGGCTGCCAGACAGCGCAGCGTACTCGGCGAAAATCTGAGCGGCGTTATCGAAGTTGAAACCGTCTTCGAACCCCATGCGCTTTGCGACTTCGCACATCTGGCGCCAATCCGCGCGGGCATTGGCCGGCGCTTGCAGGAAAGGCCGCTGCCGCGAAATCCGGCGTTCGGAATTCGTTACCGTACCGCTCTTTTCGCCCCATGCGAGCGAAGGCAGAGCAACATTCGCGAAAGTCAGCGTATCGGCGCTGGACACAACATCCGACACGACGACGAAATCGCATCGCTCCAACGCCCTCTTGACGAAATCGGCATCGGGCATGCTGACGACGGGGTTCGTGCCCATGATCCAGACGGCTTTGATGCGGCCATCGTAAACGGCGTCGAACATGTCCACTGCCTTGAGGCCCGGCTTTTCGGCTATGGCAGGCGAGTTCCAGAAGTCCTTCACGATCTTACGTTGCCCGGCGTCGGAAAGGTCCATATGCGCCGCCAGCATCGTCGCAAGCCCGCCAACCTCCCGTCCACCCATGGCGTTTGGTTGTCCCGTTACGGAGAACGGCCCCATGCCGGGCCGCCCGATACGGCCGGTCGCCAGATGGCAATTGATAATCGCGTTTACCTTATCTGTGCCGGACGTCGATTGATTGACGCCCTGACTGTAAACTGTAACGCTGCGTTCATTCCGCACAAAAAGCTCATAGAACGCAAGCAAGCTTTCTACAGTCAGGCCGGAAGTGGCCGCAATCCCGGCAAGCGAATGCGAGCGCGCCATGCGAAGCGCTTCATCGAGACCGTTAGTGTAAGCGGCCACGTAAGACGCACAAACGGCCCCGGCCTGTGCCAGATAGGCCAGAAGTCCATTGAAGATGGCGACATCCGTACCGGGTTTCAGCGCCAGGTGAAGATCGGCATGCTCGCAAACAGCGGTTGCACGTGGATCGATCACCACGATCTTGGTGCCCTTCCGTTCTCTGGCGGCCAGCAGGCGTTGCCAGAGAACCGGGTGACACCAGGCAAGATTGGAGCCGGTGAGCACGACAAGATCGGCAATCTCCAGATCCTCGTACGTCCCCGGCACTGTGTCCGATCCAAACGCCCGCTTGTGGCCGGCTACCGACGAAGCCATGCACAAGCGCGAATTCGTGTCGATATTGGCCGAGCCGATAAAGCCCTTCATAAGCTTGTTGGCGACGTAATAGTCTTCGGTGAGGATTTGTCCCGAGACATAGAAGCCGACACTGTCCGGACCATGCTCGCGAATAACCGAGACGAACCTGCTTGCCACAAGGTCCAGTGCTTCGTCCCAGGACGCATCGCGCCCGCCAATGGCAGGATGTAAGAGCCGGCCGTCCAGAGAGACCGTTTCGCCGAGCGCCGCTCCCTTTGTGCATAGCCGGCCGAAGTTCGCAGGATGATCGGGATCTCCCTTTATTGCAACAGAACCGCCGTCTTTCAACGTCGCAATAATCCCGCAACCGACGCCGCAATAGGGACATGTCGTTTTAACTTGCGCCTGGCTCATGGGCCTTTTCTCACGCCGCCTCGCTGTGGGCGAGCATTGTAATATCGATAAACAATCGCCCGTTCTCGATCCGCAAGGGAATGGTCGTGACATGCCCTTCGTCTGCGCCGAGCGCCGAACCGGTCGAAAGATCGATCACCCAGTTGTGCAAGGGACACGTGACGGAACGGTCATGCACGATTCCCTGACTGAGCGGACCCTGCTTGTGCGGACAGGAATCCTCGAGCGCGTAATACTCGTCGGCCGCTGTACGAAAGACAGCGATACACCTCGCACCAGCCTTGACGATCCTGGCGCCACGCAAAGGCACGTCCGAAGCGGCCCCGATCTCGATCCAAGCTTTTCCCTGAATGCTCATTCGGCGGCCTCCAATACCGTGATACGCGCTATTGGCGCGAACTCGTGGGCGTCCTTGCCTGCAACGCGCTCCGCCCAGGGATCGATTTGCGCGAATTTCTGCGAATGGACGAACCTCTCGTAGAGCGCGAGACGGCGATCGCGATCTTCCATCACTTGCTTGCGGACAACATCGTGGCCGACCCGCCGCGCCCATTTGTAGACGCGTTCGAGGTAACGGCCCTGTTCGCGATACAGTTGAACAAGAGCAGCGATGACGATGATCGCCTCCTCCTCGCTGTCGACGTGACCGAGCACGTCGGTGCCTTTGATATCCAAACCCGCCGCGCCCGCGAAGTGAATATCGTAGCCGCTGTCGACGCAGATGACGCCGACGTCCTTGCAAGTCGCTTCCGCGCAGTTCCGCGGACAACCCGAGACCGCCATTTTGACTTTTGCTGGCGTCCACGAACCCCACATGAACCTTTCGATCTTTACACCGAGTCCGGTCGAATCCTGCGTACCGAAACGACACCAGTCCGTTCCGACGCATGTTTTCACCGTCCGCAAGCCCTTGGCATAAGCTGCGCCTGACACAAGTCCCGCCTCATTCAGATCGGCCCAGACCGCAGGCAGATCTTCCTTCTTGATTCCCAGCATGTCGATGCGCTGGCCGCCGGTGACCTTGACTTCCGGAACATGAAACTTGTCGACCACATCGGCAATCGCCCGCAATTCCGCGGCTGATGTGATCCCGCCCCACATGCGCGGAACCACAGAGAAGGTGCCATCTTTCTGGATGTTGGCATGCACACGCTCGTTGATGAACCGCGATTGCCCGTCATCCTCGTATTCGCCCGGCCATGTGGCCACCATGTAATAGTTCAAGGCCGGACGGCATTTTGCGCAGCCGCAGGAAGTCTTCCATTCAAGTTCCTGCATGAGGTCCGGGATCGACTTCAGTTGCTTGGCGACGATCAGGCGGCGCACCTCGTCGTGCCCGAGGTCTGTGCAGGCGCACATCGGCTGCACCGCCGCAGGATTGTAATCCGCGCCGAGCGCCGCTTTCAGCAATTGCTCTACAAGCCCCGTACACGATCCGCATGACGCAGAAGCTTTGGTGTGGGCTCGTACGCCATCGAGAGAGACAAGTTTTTGCCCTGCAATAGCAGATGTGATCTTGCCTTTGCATACGCCGTTGCAGCCGCAGATTTCCGCTTCATCCGGCAAGGCTGCAACGGCCGCCGTAGGGTCCAGCGGAGCGCCCCCCGCGTAGGCAGGACCGAAGATCAGGGTATCGCGCAAGTCCGCAACATCGGTCCCCTTTCGGATAAGATCGAAGAACCAGGCGCTATCAGAAGTATCTCCGTACATAACGGTTCCGACGATCTTGTTCTCCTGCAGCACAAGCCGCTTGTAGACCCCGCGAGCCGCATCGCGCAGAACGATCTCTTCGCGATTGTCCGCATCGGCGAAGTCGCCGGCAGAGAAGAGATTGATGCCGGTCACCTTCAATTTTGTCGCCGTGGCCGTGGGATTGAAGGATGACGTGTCGTCGCCGGCAAGCCGCGCCGCCAATATGCTCGCCATATCGTACAGCGGAGCGACCAGGCCAAACGTCTGTCCTCGAAACTCCACGCATTCACCGATGGCATAGATCGAAGGATCGGACGTCTTGAGCCCGGAGTCGACGACAACGCCGCGTCCGGTTTCCAGCTCGCAATCCTTTGCCAGCGCCGTATTCGGTCTGATGCCGACGGCCATCACAACGAGATCGGCCAGAATTTCCGTACCGTCGTCGAGCAACACGCCTTCGACGCGTTGCGAGCCAAGAATTTCCTTTGTATTCGCCTTTGTAACAACCTTGATTCCGCGCTCTTCGACCGAACGCTGCAATAGATGACCAGCGGCCGTATCGAGCTGGCGCTCCAGAAGGGTCGGCGCGAGATGGATGACTGTCACATCCATGCCCTGATGCTTCAGTCCCGCAGCTGCTTCCAAACCGAGCAAGCCGCCGCCGATGACAACCGCACGGCCTCCAGCCTTTGCTGCAAGGATCATTGCTTGCACATCGTCGAGATCGCGATAGGTCAGCACGCCTGCGAGCTTGTGTCCCGGCACCGGGATGACGATGGGCACGGATCCGGTCGCAACGATCAGCTTGTCGTAGGATGCAGTGATACCGTTGGCGGTTGAGACGGTCTTCGCATCGCGATCGATTTCCGTAACTTTCGCCCCTTTGTAAAGCGCGATCCCGTGCCGCTCGTACCACCCGTCGCCGTGAATGACGATTTCGTCGAACGTCTTCTCGCCAGAAAGGATGGGCGAAAGCATGATGCGATCGTAGTTGACCCGGGGTTCTGCATTGAAGATCGTTATTTCGTAACGGTTCGGCGCAAGTTCGAGCAGCCGCTCGAGCGCTCTGCCTGGCGCCATGCCATTGCCAACGACCACAAGCTTCTCTTTCATCGCCTTGTCCTCACGCTGCCTTGTCACGGGGGGGAGCGCGATGTTTCGAGGCCGCTCCGTGTTCGTATTCTTCCAGAAAATCGAGCAATTCCTTGCGATACTCGTAGTATCGCGGATGTTCGAGCAGAGCTTTGCGCGTACGCGGACGCGGAATGTCCACGTCCATGATCTTGCCGATACGTGCGTTCGGACCGTTGGTCATCATCACGACCTTGTCGGCGAGCAGAATGGCCTCGTCGACGTCATGCGTGACACAGATCGCAGTGACCTGCGTACGTTTCCATACGTCCATAAGAACTTCCTGGAGATCCCAGCGCGTCAGGCTGTCGAGCATGCCAAATGGCTCGTCGAGAAGCAGGAGCTTCGGCGACAACGCGAAGGCGCGGGCGATGCCGACGCGCTGGCGCATGCCGTTCGACATTTCCGCAGCAAGCCGGTCCATGGAGTCGGCAAGCCCTACCCGTTCGAGATAATATGCGACTATGTCGTCGCGTTCGGAACGCTTTGCATGGGGATAGACCTTGTCGACGCCCAATGCGACGTTCTCTCTGGCGGACAGCCAGGGAAACAGCGAAGGCGCCTGAAAGACAACGGCGCGCTCCGGTCCGGCCGCAGCGATTTCGCGCCCGTCGAGAATGATACCGCCTTCCGAAATCTCATTAAGTCCGGCCGTCATCGACAAAACGGTCGACTTGCCGCATCCCGAATGTCCGATCAGCGATATGAACTGGCCCTTCTCCACTTTCAGGTCGAACTGGTCGACAACCTTCAGCGGACCCTTCGGCGTTGCATATATCTTGCTGAGCAGAGAGAACTCCAGATAGCGGTCGGTGCGCGGCGAAACGGGTTCGGCGGCCTGAATGTACGCCCGCGGCAAGCGCTCCATTTGCGTAATCGGGATCACATTCGGCAGCGTATGGCCAGCGGACGTGTTTGCCGCCCGCTCCATGCCGATATCGAACAGGTAGGCCGTGACTTCCTGACGGAGTCTCTTGAATGCAGCGCTTTCGTTGATCGAAAGGCGTTCGCGCGGACGATCGATGTTGACCTTGAACTCCTTTCCGAAAGTGCCATCCGGAAGCAGCGGAACGATGCGATCCGCGAGCAGGATCGCTTCGTCGACATCGTTCGTCACCAGAATGACCGTCCGCTTGTCTTGCGACCATATATCGACAATTTCGTCCTGCAATTTCGCACGGGTCAATGCATCCAGCGCCGAAAGCGGTTCATCCAGAAGCAGGATCTCCGGGCTCATGGCCAGCGCTCGTGCGACGGCGACGCGCTGACGCATACCGCCCGACAGTTCGGCTGGCAGCCGCTCGGCAGCGTGGCTCAGTCCAACCATCGCAACGAATTTGGCGACGCGAGCCTTGCGTTCCGCCTTGCTTTCCCCCGCGAAAACCTGGTCGACCGCGAGCGCGATATTCCCTTCGACTGTAAGCCAGGGCATCAGCGAATAGGATTGAAACACCACGCCCCGTTCCGGTCCGGGACCGGCAATCGGTTTTCCCTTCAAGGCGATGCTGCCGGTGTCCGCCTCCTGCAGCCCCGCGATCAGACTTATCAAAGTCGTCTTGCCGCTGCCGGAGAAGCCGACAATGGCAAGAAACTCTCCTTCATCCATGGACAAGTCGATGTCCTTGAGTACGCCTGTCGCCCCGAAGCTTTTGGCGACGCCTTTGAGTTCGAGAAACGCCATCGGTGATGCCTCAGCGGTTTGTCGTGTAGGTGAATGCGGTCTGCAGGGCGTACATCAGCCGGTCCAACGCAAATCCGATGATGCCGATGGTGAATACTGCGACCATGATTTTCGAAAGCGACTGCGAGCTGCCGTTCTGAAACTCGTCCCAAACGAACTTGCCCAGCCCCGGATTTTGCGAGAGCATCTCGGCAGCTATCAGAACCATCCAGCCGACACCGAGCGACAGGCGCAATCCTGTAAAGATCAGCGGGAGAGCCGAGGGCAGAACGAGTTTGGTAATCGTTCGCCATGTCGGAAGCTGCAAAACCCTGCCGACATTCAGGAGATCCTTGTCGACGGACGCCACGCCAAGCGAGGTGTTGATCAACGTTGGCCAAAGGGAGCAGAGTGTCACGGTAACTGCAGAAATCACGAGCGACTTTGGAAGCGCGTCGGATGGATTGAGATACAATGCCGAAACAACCATCGTCACGATCGGCAGCCAGGCGAGCGGAGAAACAGGCTTGAATATCTGAATAAGCGGGTTAAGCGCTCCGTTCACAGTCTTCGACAGACCGCACATGATCCCAAGCGGCACAGCGAAAATTGTGCCTATTATGAAACCAACCGCGACAGTTTTCAGGCTTGTGAATATCTGGTCGATGTAGGTTGGCCGTCCCGTATAGGCTCTGTGGCGAACTCGCTCGGGTTTGCCTGCAGATATGTGTTGCGCATTACGCGCATCCTGCCGCGCGTAAAACGCCGCTTCCTTCCGTCTTTCCGCAACATGATCGGCATAGAGGTTGACTGTTTGCTGCCAAACCTGCACCGGGCCCGGAATGGCCCCCAGCGATGTCTTGACCTGCGGCGCCAGCGTTGCCCATATCGCAAGGAAGATCGCGATGCCTAGCATCGGCACAACGAGCTGCTGCCACAATTCTTTCATCTGCTGCCGGGGATTGTCGCCCGCAGCGATCCGCATCAACGGCGTCGTCCAGCCGAGGCCGACAACCGCGAGATAGGAAGATGCGCGGTTTATGAGCGAAAAATACTTCTCGCGCCGCGCCTTCCTTGCTTCGTCATTGCCGGTAGCGGGGATAAAATCGGTTGTTGTCGACATGTCGGGTCCCGTGAATGATGTATGCCGGCCGCGCGCCACCATCTGGCGCGCGGCCTAGTGCACCTAGTTGACGACTGCGTTCCCTTCGACCTTCTGCTTGCCTTTCAAGCCGATCTTCAGGCTGTCGATGTAAGCGTTGGGCTTGCGGCCATCGAAAGTAATGTTGTCCAGGAACTCGGATTGCGGCGCGCGGTACCCGTCGGAGTTCCACGGGAAGTCTTCCTTCTTCGCCTTGCCGTCGGCCACAACCAGTTTGGCTGCTTCCAGGTAGATGTCAGGCCGGTAGACTTTCTTGGCGACGTCCATGTACCAGGCATCGCTTCTGCCTTCGGCAATCTGCCCCCATCGCCGCATCTGCGTCAGGTACCAGATCGCATCCGAGTAGTAGGGATAGGTGGCGTAGTATCGGAAGAACACGTTGAAGTCGGGAATCGGCCGCTTGTCGCCCTTCTCGAATTCGAACGTACCTGTCATCGAATTGGCAATGACTTTCGCGTCCGCGCCCACGTATTCGGGCTTGGACAGCATCGTTACAGCTTTTGCTCGATTGGCGTTGTTGTTTTCATCAAGCCAGATTGCCGCGCGGATCAGCGCTTTCGTCAACGCCAGGGTCGTCTTCGGATACTTCTGTGCGAAGCCCGCGGTAATTCCGAATACCTTCTCAGGATTGTTCTTCCAGATCTGGTAGTCGGTGATGACCGGCACCCCGATCCCTTTGAACACCGCCGCCTGGTTCCACGGCTCCCCTACGCAATAGCCCATGATCGTCCCGGCCTCGAGTGTCGCCGGCATCTGCGGCGGCGGCGTCACGGACAAAAGCGCCTCTGCGCGAATGGTGCCCGATACGTTTGCAGGAGAATAAAACCCGGGATTGATGCCGCCGGCTGCAAGCCAGTAGCGTAGTTCGTAATTGTGGGTCGAGACCGGGAAGACCATTCCCATCTTGAACGGCTTGCCTTCGCTCTTCAGCTTCTCGATCACCGGGCGCAGCGCATCTGCCTTGATCGGATGAACAGGCTTGCCATCCGCCTGCTTGGGGATATGCGGCTTCATCATCTTCCATATCTCGTTGGAGACGGTGATGCCGTTGCCGTTCAAATCCATGGAAAAGGGCGTAACGATATGCGCCTTGGTCCCGAACCCTATCGTTGCCGCGAGCGGTTGTCCGGCGAGCATGTGCGCGCCGTCAAGTTCGCCGGTGATGACGCGGTCGAGCAGAACCTTCCAGTTGGCTTGCGCTTCAAGCGTTACAAACAGCCCCTCTTCTTCGAAGTAGCCGAGCTCTTTGGCGACAGCCAGCGGCGCCATGTCCGTAAGCTTTATGAAACCGAATTTCAGTTCTTCTTTTTCGACTTCGAGCGGCGCTGCGATCGCCGCCCCGGCCAGAGCAAGACCTGCCGAAAGGACGAACGCACCCGCGAGCAGCGCCCTGCGCTTCAGAAAAGTCTTTTCCGCAATTTCCCCGTCCGCTGCGGTTCTCATGATCCCACTCCTGTCGGTTGCGCCATGTTTGCGTGCGCGGTTATGGCTTCGGTCAGATCCTCTGGATCGCTAAAAAAACAGCGTTGCCCACTGCGTCCGCGCCGGTCCGGGGACCTGCAGTCGCAAGGGCAACGCTGCCAGTGTGCCCGTCGCCGGGCGAAGCATCCAAGAGGCCATCATCGGCCCCATCGCTCTTGAAGCAATGGATGTGCCAGATTCTGGGAAACGGATTTAATTGTGAAAAATCAGATATTTAATTGTTTTCATCGAACAGTTCGCGCGCCTTTGCGCCGCTCAGCCCATGGGCACGCGATCATCGGCTCTGCACGTCTCTTGTGCAGCGCAGCACAAAACGTCGTCAGTCGGAATTGCCGTCCACTCCGGCGGGAAGCGCAAACCCGGCCAGATAGTCTGCGACCTTGTCTGGATCGAATATCCGGCCGTCGAAAAAACCATCCGGGCCAAGCAATAATTGGCCGGCAGTCGCTCCCACCGGTGTCGGCGCAGCCAGCGCGCCTTCGACTTTGGAGCTGGCCCCCGGCATGGTCGCTTTCAGGGGCGAGAGAGCGGCGCGGTAGAGATCGGGCCGAACTGTTTCTCGCGCAAGTCTTTCTCCCTGCTTCGAAAACTCAACCTGCCCCCAGCGAACCATTTGCGAGTAAAACCACAAGGCGTGACTGATCCAGGGGAAAGTCGCGGCGCGAGCAGCGAAAACAAATGCGTTCACCCCCTGCGGTTCGCTCGTTGCTCCCGTGAGGGAAGCGAGAATCAATTCGGCGGGTTGATCAAGGTTTTCCGCTCTGGCCAGCATCGCCGCCAGATCGTTCCGGTTGGCAGGATCGTCGCACCAAAGCGCCGCCCGGTAGAGCGCCCGGATCAAGGCCAGCAGAGCTTCGGGATGTCTATCCGCCCATTCCGCCCGCACACCGAGGACCTTTTCGGGGCTCGAACGCCAGACGGCGGCCTTTGTTGTTGCAATGCGTCCCGCCCCGCGCGCCTGCGCCAGCGAACCCCAGGGCTCGCCCGCACAGAATCCGGAAATCTGGTTGCTCTCCAGTGCGTCGGTCATCAGTTGCGGTGGCAGAACGATCATATCGATGTCCTTGCCGAGTTGCAGACCGCCGAATGCCGTCAGATAGGCCAGTTCGTAGCGGTGCGCCGATACCGGATGGACTACCGCGAACACCGGCCGCCTGTCCTGTCGCCGCACGACACGCCCCAGTGCCTGGGCGAACGTGACCGGATCGCCCGGCGTGAACGAGCCAGTTGCCGCCATTTGCCGGTGCAGATCGTTCGAGACAACGATCGTGTTGCCGTTCAGCCCCAGCGCCATCGGCACGATCAGCCGTGAAGGCAGCGGATCAAGGCCCAGATTCGTGGCAATCGGCATCGGCGCCAGCATATGCGCGAGATCGAAGTGGCCGACGGCGGTCTTGTCGCGGATATTCGCCCAGGAACTCTCCCTGTTCAGCGCGAGGTGAATTCCTTCGCTCTCGGCAAAACCACGTTGCGCAGCGGCAAGCGGGACGGCCGCATCGATGAGCGGTATGAAACCGGCATTGATCGTCAGCGCGCCCGCAGTCATGCCTTGCCTCTCCCGCCGAGCAGATCGGCGGCCATGATAAGGCTTTCGGCCACCTGCGACATTTTTCTGCTTTGGTTCATCGCGGTCGAACGAAGCAATTTGTATGCCTCGTCTTCGCTCAGCCCCCGCGTTCGCATCAGCAGCGCCTTTGCCCGGTCGACAATTTTCCGCTCGCTCAACTCGGTTCGCGCCTCGTCCAGATCCCGGCGCATGCGCTCGACGGCGTTAAAGCGGCTGATGGCCATATCGATGATCGGCTTCACCCTTTCCTTCCGCAGACCGTCGACAACATAGGCGGAGACGCCCGCGTCGATCGCCGCCTCCGTCATCGCTGCATCGGTGCGGTCCACGAACATGGCTATGGGCCGGCGCACCGATCGCGAGACAGCCAGGGCATGTTCGATCATGTCCCGGTTGGGATTTTCCAGATCGATGATGACGACATCCGGGTTGGCGTCGACGACCTGCCGCAAGAGCTGGGTCATGTCCGAAACATGCGTTACCGCAGCATGCCCGCTCTCGCGCAGCCCCGCCTCGATTATCGAGGCGCGGAGCGCATTGTTATCCACGATCAGGATTCGCAGGTCGGAAACGGGCATTCCCCATTATTTGTGCAGCGCACAAAAACGCAAGGGCCAATTGCGGGTCCCGGCATACGCCCGCGGCCCGCAGGCAGCGGCAATTGCCCGCCGGAAAATGGGCGTCCGCCCGCGCTTGCAATTCGCGCGCGATATCCGCCGCGTCCCACCCGGGAACTGTTGAAGGAACCGAAAAGTTTGTCTGCGGCAGCGTGATTGCCTAATATGGCAAGCAGCAAAGGCGTAATGCCGCATTTTTGAAATTGAGGAGAAACAAGACATGGCTCCACGCGAAAACGCCAACGCGCCGTTTCTGCGCAATGCCTGGTACGTCGGCGCCTGGGACCACGAACTTGACGGCGGGCTTCTCGCGCGCACCATCATGAACGAACCGATCGCCTTTTTCCGCGACGCGCAAGGAAACGTAGGGGCTGTCGAGGATCGTTGCTGCCATCGCGGTGCTGCATTGACGGACGGCAAGGTCGTCGAAAAAGGCTTGCAATGCGGCTACCATGGCCTCGTTTTCGACGGCAAGGGCAAATGCGTCGAAATCCCGGGGCAGGACAACATCCCGCCAATGGCGAACATAAAGTATTATCCTGTCGTTGAGCGGCAGGGCTTCGTCTGGATCTGGATGGGCGATCCTGCGCGTGCCGACGAAAGCAAGATCATCGACTGGCCATTCCACGCCGATCAGAAGGTCTATCCGCACCGCACGGCCTATCTCCACATCAAGGCCAATTACCTGATGATGATCGACAACCTCATGGACCTCACCCATCTCGGTTACGTCCATTCGAAGACCATTGGCGGCAACCCGCTTTCGCACGTCAACGCCAAGATGGATGTTGTCCGCACCGAACAGGGATGCAAGCTGACGCGATGGATGGAGAATGTTCTGCCGCCGCCGACTTACCTGAAGGGCGTACCTTTCGAGGGTAAAGTGGACCGCTGGCAGGAGTTCGAGTACCGCCTGCCTGGCAGCGTGCTGCAATGGTCGGGTGCGCTGGACGTCGGCAAGGGCGCGCGCGAAAACCGCGATCAATACGGCGTCCACTTGCGCCTCTATCACGCCATCACGCCGGAGACGGAAAACTCCTCGCACTATCTGTTTTCGGTCGGCGCGAGTTTCGGGCAGGACGACCCGGCAATCATCGAGACCATCTTCAACGATACGTACCCGACGTTCATCGAAGATGTCGAGATCATGAACAACCAGCAGGCGCGCATCGATCTCGATCCAACCCGCCCGCTGCTCGGCATCAAGGCGGACAACGCACTCATGCACGCGCGCCGCGCCTTTTTTGCGGCCTACGAAGCCGAACAGGCAGAAATGCAAGCCGCAGCGGAGTAGACCTTGTGCGGGCCGGCGATAGGCCGGCTCGCGCCGCCGCGCAATATTACCAGCGGAAGCGCAGCCTTCGCTCTGGCGGCAGATACCTTGGAAACCGGAAATTTTGGCTGGGGCGGGAGGATTCGAACCTCCGCATGGCGGGATCAAAACCCGCTGCCTTACCGCTTGGCTACGCCCCAATATCCGCCGTGTCCGGCCCGCCTGGTGCAGCGCAGGCTGTTGCGGCGAACCCTTGGCGAGTGCGGCGGAACATAGTGGCGGGAGCTTTGCGCCGCAACCGGAGTTTTCTGTCTTTCCCGCCGATTTTTAACCTCGCGGAACCGCAGCAACCCCTTGCCCCGCCCGGAAGCCGCCGCTATAAGACCGCTCGCGCCGGGGATATCAGGATCCGGACGCCGTTCCGCCGCCTTCGGGCAACGGAACTTCGCAATGGCGGAGTGTAGCGCAGCCTGGTAGCGCACCTGCTTCGGGAGCAGGGGGTCGGAGGTTCGAATCCTCTCACTCCGACCATTTTTCAGGTCTTCGCTGATTTCAGGCTCTGGCGAACGCCATCCAGATCAGCCGCAAGCCCAGCACCGTCAGCAGCAGTTGGAATATAAGCCGGAACCGCGCTTCCGGCATCCGGTCGAGCGCCTTGAATCCCAGCCAGTTGCCGAAGAAGCCTGTCACCACCATACCGGCCATCAGCGGCGCATAGGCGCCTATGGCTATGCCCGCAAAAGCAAAAGCAATCAGCTTGAGCGTGTGGGTGAACGTCATCAACGCGCCCAGCGTTGCGGCATGATTACGCCGGTCGGGCGCGGCGGCGGCGATGAACGGCGCGATCAGCGTGCCCGTCGCCGAAACGAATACGCCGACGAACGTCGCCATGAAGCCGACCACAGCAAAGCGGCCGCCAATGGCGCCAATGCGGCCGAGGCGCGGCACCCAGGTCACGAACAGGATAAACACACCAAGGATGAGCTGCAGCGCGAACAGGGGGAGGGAGATGAAAATCTTCGCGCCGATAGCCGCCCCGACGGCCGCGCCTGCGACGAACGGCAGCACGGTTTCGCGCATGACGTAGCGCCACATCACGAATGTGCGGGTGAACCCTTGCCCCAACTGAACCACCGTGTGAACGGCGATCAGAACTTCCGGCCGCATGGTGTTGGCCATCGTCGCCAGCAGGATCAGGCCGCCGGCGGCCCCGGTGACGACGCCAATGAAAGCGGTCGCGAAGGAAGCTGCACACAGGCCCGCGAACAGCCACGGCCCGATATCGGGCGCGGTGTAAAAATATTCCATGTATCGTCCGCTCAGGCCTTCGCCTGCTCCACCTTGCCGGCCGCACCGTCAGCGCCGTTACGCGCGTTTCTCTGCATCATGTAGCGCCGTCCGACCAGCAGCACGCCGGCTATAAAGCCGCCAACGTCCGTCCACATGGCCCAGGTCGCAATCTCGTGCGGCACCATCAGCGCGAACCCCGCCGCAACAAGCGCGATCCGTTCGAGCGCGCCGACATGGCCCATCAGATAGCCGACCATGCCCGCAGAGACGATCCATACGCCGGCGATCGCCGTCGCAATGGCCAACAGCGTGTCGGGAACGGATGAACTTTGCAGCAGCAGCGCCGGCGAAAACACGAAGAGAAACGGAACGATATAGGCCGCCCAACTGAAGCGCACCGCCGTGAAGCCGGTCTTCATCGGTTCGGACCCCGCTATCGTCGCGGCAAAGAAGGCGGCGACGGCGACCGGCGGCGTCACCATGGACATCAGACCCATGTAGAGAATGAACATATGCGCCGCCATCGGCGATATGCCGACCTTGACCAGCGAGGGCGCGATCAGCACCGCCAGCAGGATGTAGACGCCCAGCGTCGGCATGCCCATGCCGAGAATGATGCACATGATGGCGGCGAAAAACAGCAGCAGGACTATGCTGCCCTCGCCGATGGCCACCAGCCACAGGCTGAGCGCGAAGCTGAGCCCCGTGACTTGCAGCATGCCCATGATGAAGCCGGCGCCGGCCGACACCATGAAAATATCGAGCGCGCCTATGCCTGTGCCGATGAAGCCGTCCCAGGCATCGCGCAGCGTCATGCGCTTGCCGTCGTATCCAATCGTCATGCCGATGGCCAGCACCACCGCAGAAGCCCATACCGCCGCCACTTCGGGCTCCTGGTTGAGCCAGAACAATGCATAGATCAGAACGGCAAAGGGGATCGTAAAATGCCACCCTTTTTTCAGCACGCTGCCGAGAGCGGGAATGTCTGCTTCCGGCACGCGCGTGATACCGGCCTTCGCCGCATCGAGATCGGCCTGGATGAACAGGGCGATGTAATAAAGCAGGCCGGGTATGAAGGCGGCTATGGCGATTTCCTTGTAGGGGACCTGCAGGAAGTCGGCCATCAGAAACGCAACCGCGCCCATGACGGGGGGCATGAGCTGGCCGCCATTGGATGCGGACGCTTCGATGGCCGCCGCCTGGGCCGGCGTGAAGCCTGCCTTCTTCATCAGCGGAATGGTGATGACGCCGGTCGCCATGATGTTGGAGACGACGATTCCGGAGATCGACCCGAAGAGACCCGATGCGGTCACCGCCATTTTCGCCGAACCGCCGCGATAGCGGCCCATCAGGGCAATGGCGATGTCGTTGAAGAAAGCCCCGCCGCCCGACGAAGACAGAAACGCGCCGAACAGGATAAACGGTATGACGACCGTGACGGCGACATTCAGGACAAGGCCCAGAAGACCGCTCTGGTCGACAACGAGATAATAGACGAAAGAATTGAGAATAACTTCGCGCGTCTGCAGCGTGCCGGACAATTTATGTCCGACGAGCGCGTAAATCATGAAAAAGCCGACAACGAAAACCAGCGACCAGCCCACCGTCCGCCGCAGGCCTTCAAGACACAGGAGGAAAATGATCCAGGCCGAGAGAAGTCCCTCGATAGGCGGATCGAAAAGGTTCTCGGCGAGCGTTGTCGCATTCCATGCCATGTAGAGTCCGGCTGCGAGGCCTGCCGCCGCGAGTATCCAGTCGTACCACGGCACGGATGTACGTTCCGTTCCGCGCCGCAGCGGATAGTTGAGATAGACAAGCGCAAGACCTATCGCCAACATGGCGGCGAGGAATTGTTCGGTAACGAAAACGACGTTGAAGAGCCGGAAGATATCCGCCGCCGCCGCCAGCACTGCCGCGGCGAGAATGAATGCCAGCACCGTGCGCAAGTGGCGCACGAAGGGCGAAGCATATTCTGCTGTCCTGAGAGGAACGTCGCTCATGATTGCACCCGCCCGCGGACCTGTTTCCTTGCCGGTAGCGAAACAATTTCGCCGCCGCCGGCTCCGGCATGTCGCGTGATGACAGAATCCGGCCCCCAAAACGCACGAACGCCATGCGGAATGGTTATCCGCATGGCGTTCGATGTTATGGAATTCAGCGTTTCCAGACGCCAGCTTCCTTCAGGAACTTGATAGCGCCGGGATGATACTTCAAAGCGCCATGATCCATGCCGAAGTTCTTCGGATCGGTTGCACGGAACGAAGGATGTCCCGCAGCCAGATCGGCCTTGTTCTCATACAGTGTCTTGACGGCCTGATAGACGACCTCGTCCTTCACCTTCGGATTGGTAACCACAACGATGTGGTATTGGGCCATATTCGTTGGTCCCTTGATGCCGGGCAAGTGCGGCGCGGGATTAACGGTGCCGATGTAGTATTCCGGACGAATTGACTGCATCTTTTTCAGCGCTTCCGGCGACTTGTCGAGCGACATAAAGCGCACGCCACCCATGGCGGAATTGAGTTCCGCCACTTTCGGCGCCCCGACGGCGAAGATCGTCGCAGCGTTTTTTCCGGCCTTGAGGTCGTTGGCGGCTGTGATCAGGTTCAGCGACGGCGCCGGCTTGACATCCTTCAGGCTCATGCCGCCGGTGGCGAGCATTGCGTTGAAGATTGCCTCGCCCTGCGTGAAGCCTTTCCAGCCCGTCGCGGTCGGGTGGTTCTTCAGATCCTGCAGGCTTTTGACCGGCCCGTCATCCTTGACGAGGATGCCTACATTGAAGTGAAAGATCGTCGCCGCGATCATGAGGTTCTTCATGGCCTTGCCGGCGTATTCCTGCGTGCCGCGGAAAGCAGCGCCGGTCTCGTCGTTGCTCGACCAGGCAAATTCCGCGCGGCCCGTGTTGACCGAGGCCAGAATGTTCGACGGCGAATTGTAGGTCGCCACCCGGATATTCATCTTGCCCTTCTGCTGCAGAACCTTGGCCACGACCTGGGCCTGCACGTTGTTGATGGCTCCCGGCGGCAAAGTCGACAGCGAGACCGGCTGCGCAACGGCGGCGGCGCTCAGCGCGACAAGCGCGACAGCCGACAAACCCAGATTGCGGACTATGGAAACAGACATGAACCCCTCCCTTTGAACCGCCGGTCTCCCTTCCCAGCGCGTGATGTGCCTTTTCCCATGCGCAATGGCCGCTGTAAAGCGCAGGAAACCACGCAAAAGCAATCCGTAGGCGGATTGCGCGGCAATCTGTCTGCATTCGCTGCTTGACGCGGAACCGGTCCGGACAGTCTTATGAAGCCATGCAGCGCTGCCTTGCCTTTCGCCTTGCTCCCGGCCGTTTTCTGCTCGCCATTCTGGCGGCATATGCGCTGCTGCTGCAATCCATCGTCGTGCTCGCCATTCCCGCTGCGCCTGATATGGCGCAGCCCCTGTGCGCACCACGCGCGGGCGCGTCCGGCCAGCAGAATCCTGCAAGCCCAGCCGCCCCGCAAGCCCATTCCTGCGTCTGCTTGCTGCACTGCGCGATGTCTGCTGCCGGATTGCCGCCTGCCGGACCGGGCATCGTCACGGCAAAGAATATCGGCGGACAGCAGCTTCGCCCGCGCCAGGCATCCGCAGCGCATCGCCAGCCACCAATCCGCGCCCGCGCCCGAGCGCCGCCTTCGCCTCTCACAGTCTGACCCCGCTACCGCGGCCCTTGCGGCCGCCCAATCCAGATTGACGAGGCTAAACATGAAACTCCGTTATCCCGCGGCGCTGGCCGCATTCTGCGCACTTGCAACAAGTCTTGCCGCCCCCCTGCCTGCATCGGCTCAAAATGCAATGAAAATGGCGAAACCCGAATACAGGGCCGGCGATATCGTCGTCCGCCAACCATGGACCCGTGCCACGCCGAAGGGCGCGCCGGTCGGCGGCGGCTACCTTTCCATCACCAATACCGGCAAGGCGCCTGACCGTCTCACCGGCGGCTCGTTCGACCTCGCCGGACGGTTCGAAATCCACGAAATGGCTGTGACCGGCGGCATCATGAAAATGCGGCATCTGCCAAACGGGCTTGAAATAAAGCCTGGACAGACAGTCGAATTGAAGCCGAGCGGTTACCACCTTATGTTCATGAAACTGAAGGCCCCGATCGTTACCGGAAAACCAGTCAAAGGCTCTCTGGTTTTCGAAAAGGCCGGCAGGATGGACCTCGAGTTTGCAGTCGCGCCAATTGGCTCTACAAAAGCGCCCGGCGCGGCGAGCGGGGCAATGGGCGGTCACGGCGGCCACATGCATGGTCATAAATAGATCGCGGATCGCGCGACGATTGAGCTACCCGCGCAGGCCGCTCGTTCGCGGCCTGCGCCAGTTTAGGCACGCAGACAATCTGCGTTCCCGGAGACACCGATGAAGAATTCCCTGCGCATCCTGATTCTGTCGGCAGCTTTCGGCTTCGCTGCCCCCGCCGCCGTTTTCGCCCAGCATTCCGGCGGCATGGCTCATCCGGGTGCCGAACATCACACCCACGGCTCGCACTTCGGGAATGCTGAAAAATGGGCGAAAACGTTCGACGATCCCAAACGCGACGCCTGGCAGAAGCCGCACGAAATCCTCATGGCGCTCGATCCGAAGCCCGGCGACATGGTTGCCGATCTTGGCGCGGGCACGGGATATCTGGCTGTCCGCCTCGCGCGGCATGTGCCCAAAGGCAAGGTTTACGCAGTTGACATCAGCAAGGACATGGTCGCCCATCTTGCCAAACGCGCGAAGGAAAACGGCATCGCCAACCTTGCCGCGATCCAGGGCTCTGAAACCTCCGCAAACCTGCCCGAAAAAATCGACCTGGCCGTGCTGCTGGACGTCTATCACCACATCGGCGACCGCAAGGCCTATTTCGGCAAGCTGAAATCCTCGTTGAAGCCGGGCGCGCGTATCGCCATTATCGATTTCCGGCCCGAAGCCAAATATGGCGCGCCCAAGCACATGCGCCTGCCGGTCGCAGTGGTCGACACCGAAATGGCCGCCGCAGGCTACAGGCGCACGGCGTCCCACGACTTTCTCCCGCGCCAGTATTTTCTGATCTATCAGGCGAAATAAGCGGAAAGATTGACATTCCACGCGCTCTCGCGCCTATGGGCCGGGCTCAAGACCCGGCGCATTCGTCGGCGCGTTCCCAATGTAACGGAAGATCGTCGTGTTCAATCCGCTCTCGCTCGTCAAGAACCTGCGCGCCCGCCGCAGCCGCTTCATGCAGACGCACTACAAGGGCGATGGTGTCGGCGTGCGCGGCAAGAATCTCGGCTTTCTCGAAGACCCGAAATTCGTCGCAGCGTGGAACCGCATGCTGCAAGGCGACCACGGCGCGTTCCGCAGCGCCAAATGGTTCAACGGCAACGTGCCGGACATCCGCTGGCGCGCACATCTCAATTGCTGGGCGGCGCAAACGGCCCTCGCGCTGGAAGGCGATTTCGTCGAGTGCGGCACCGCGACCGGCGTCCAGGCCGCGACGATCTGTGCTTATCTCGACTTCGCCAGCGTACCGAAAACTTTTTATCTCTTCGATACCTTCGCAGGCATTCCGGTTGTCGAGGGCATGACCGACGCCGAACGCACCTATGCACGCGACAAGAACGCCACCATGTATTTCGACTGCTTCGCCGCCACGACGAAGAACTTCGCCGCCTGGCCGAACGTCAAACTCGTGCGCGGCGTGCTGCCCGGATCGCTTGCAGACGTGCCGCTCGAAAAGATCGCCTGGCTGCACATCGATCTGAACAACGCCGTCGCCGAGATGGAAACGATCGAGGCGCTTTGGGACAGGATCATACCCGGCGCACCCATCGTGCTGGACGATTATGCTTTCCGCGGCCACGAGGACCAATACGAAGCCTGGAACCGCTTCGCTGCGCGCACCGCGCACCCCATATTTACCTTGCCGACGGGCCAGGGACTGATGCTCAGGCGATAACGCCCGCCCTCAGCGCGGCTGCGTCACCGTATCGACCAGCGCCGGCTTGCCGGATTTCACGACCTCGATAGCCCGCAGCAGCGCGCCGCGCACGTCCTTCGGATCTTCGATGGGCCCCTCGCCCCACACTCCCATCGACCGCGCGAGCGCACCAAAATCGGGCTCGGGACCGAACAGGTCCATGCCGATATGCGCCTTGGCTTCGTCCGTGCCGCGCTGTCGCGCCATGCGGATCTGGTGTTCCCAATCGTTGTAATAGGCGCGATTGTTGTACATCACGATCAGCATCGGGATTTCGTATTTCGCCAGCATCCAGAGCGCGCCGGCGTCGAACATGAGATCGCCGTCCGGGTTGATGTCGACGACGAGACGCCCGTGTTTCTTGTTCGCCAGCGCCACCCCGATCGACATGCCGATCTGGGTCGATGTGCCGAGTTCGATGCCGGGATGCCGGTACGGCTTGTCGAAATCCCACATCTTGCGCACCGTGTTCTTCATCGTATTGGCGGTGAGCACCCAGTCTTCGTTCTTGATGACTTCCCAGATTTCGTGCGACAGGCGCGCGGTCGTCATGGGCGAAGCGTCCCAGTCGCGCCTGGCGTCCTCCTGCCATTGCGCCCAGGTTTCGTCGTGACGCTTGCCGATGGCCTGCTTGCGGTCCTCGATCTTCTTCGCAAGTTTTGCATCGCCGGATATGCGCTTTCTCAGCATGTCCGTCAGCACAGGCATCCCGAGCGACGTGTCGCCGAGAGCGCGCACAGAACAGGGCTGCATCCGGCAGTAATCCATCGACCACTTGGAAATGTTCAGCTCCGCAAACCCCATCTCGACCCAATCGGCGTCCTCGCGCACGATTGGCTCCAGCGCGCGTGTGGTCTTGTTCAACTCGTGCGTCGGCTTTTCCCAGTCCTTCAAATCGAGACCGAGAACGAGATCGACATCCTTCAGCGCCGGCTTGTCGAGGCTGATGCACAACGGGTGCTTGTTCGGAAAGTTGAGGGCGTTCGCTATGTCCCACACCGCAGCGCCTGCCGTTTCGGCCAGCGCGACCATGTTCTCGAAGCCGCCTGCCCGGCGACCCACATATTCGGCCAGCAGCATCGGATGCTCGGACGCCAGCAATTTGTCGGCAATCTGCTCGATGGCCTTCGGATCGGGCATCATCGGCGCAGGCGTCGCCGCCGACGATTTCGGCGGCAGTTCGATGTCTTTCGTCAGCCGCGCTTCCTGCAGCGCAGCGTCGTAGCACATGTAGACGGGACCTTGCGGCTGCGTCGTCATGATCGAATAGGCGCGCGCGAAACTTTCCGGCACGCCTTCGATAGCCGTTGGCTGGTAGTCCCATTTCACATAATCGCGAATGGCGTTGCCCTGCACCAGCGCCGTATGTGTCCAGTCGATATGCGGCCGCCGCTTGCCCTCGTCCATCGGACCTGTCGCGCCCATGATGAAGACAGGCGCGCGGTCAAGATAAGCGTAATAGATCGCCATCGTCGCATGCAGAAGGCCAACAAGATTGTGCAGGATCACCGCCATCGGCTTGCCGCAGGCCTTGGCATAGCCATGCGCGATCTGCACCGCAATTTCTTCGTGGTTGCAAAGCATCATCGGTGGATTGTTCTGCCCATAATTGACAAGTGAATCGTGCAAACCGCGAAAGCTCGCGCCGGGATTGAGCGTGATGAACTCGAAATCGTACCGCTTGATGAGATCGACGATCACATCCGATTGCCAGCCGCGATAATTGACATTGACCGCTTCCCGGTCCTGCCTGCTGTTGTCGTCCACGATCTGCGCCTCCCGAAAAAATTATGGCGCGGCGCCCGATGCGCCGCGCCGGAAATTGTATCAGGTTTCTGAAACAGGCTCTGCACGCCCTCGTGGTTCGATACGCGCCCTTCGGGCGCACTCACCATGAGGGCGAACGGACTGCACCGCCTGGAGGCCCTCATCCTGAGTGCCCCGCGCCAGCGGGGCGTATCGAAGCATGGCCCCATGGCGCAGAATTTTCTAATTGCCTGAAAAACCCGTTATCGTCCGCGCGATCGCGCAAACGATCACTTCTTTTTCTTCACGCCGAGCAGCGCGCCAACCTTTTTCACAATCGCGGGGTCTGTCTTGTAAGCGTCCTCAAGCAGCTTCTCGATGTCCTTGCCGCTCACCGCTTCGACTTCCATTTTCGCCCTGTTGGCCTCCTCGCGGAACTGCTTGTCTTTCATCGTCGCCATGAAGGCGGTCTGCAGCGCAGTCAGACGGTCGGCCGGCAGTTTCGGCGGCGCGATGATGGGCCGGCCCAGGACCTGCCGGGCGAACACGAGCTTCATGATCGCTTTCTGCTCATCGGTCTTCGCAAGATCGGTGATTAACGGCGTCTCCTTGAGGTCCTCGTGTTTGCTCAGCGAGAGCTGCACGAGCACGTTGATCTTCTTTTCCTTCAGCCACTGGCCGCGCGTCGAGACAACGCTCGACCACGACCAGCCGCAACGTCCCATAACCTCGCCTTTTTCCATGGCAAGATTGATATCGTTACCGCCGCGATAACCGACTATGACCTTGAACTTCGTGCCAAGCACGCCGTTGAGAACTTGCGGAAACTGGTCCGTGTCGGCGCTGCCGCCGGTGCCTCCGACAATCAGCTCCTTGGTGTAGACATCTTCGAATTTCTTGACGGCGGACGACTGCCAGGAAACGCAGACGCTGACTTCGTTGTTCATGCTGCCGACCCAGCCGAGCTTCTGCGCATCGAACATGGAGCCGGACGAGCCGAACAACGTATCGAAGGCGATGCCCCGCGCCGGCGCGCCCATGGCCGTGCCGTCCTTCGGGGCGACGTTATAGAGCCAGTTGACCATGCGCGTGGAGCCTGCGCCCGGCATGTTCTGCACCACGATCGACGGTTTGCCGGGGATATGCTTGTCCATGTGGCGCGCCAGCAGGCGGGCATAGGTGTCGTAGCCGCCGCCGGCCGAATAACCGACATACAGGCTCACCGTCTTGCCCTTGTAGAAGTCGCTGACGCTGTCGGCCTGCGCCGCACAGAACGGCAAAGCGGCAAACGCCGCGCCAGCCAGAATTGGACGGAAAATTCCCATTCTTACCTCCCTTGCCGGGCCCCTCTGCCCGCGAAAACGATATCCGGCCCCGCGGGCCGCCACGATGGCGCCCCTGTAACACACGCGGGCGGCGCGGGAAACCTTGCCGCGGCAAGCAAAGTCACGGCGAATTTCGCACGCCTGTAATCTTGCGCCGGTACAAGTCGCTGAATTTGGAGCTTCCCGGCCGCTGCCGTTCCGGTTAGAACTGCGGCAGCCGGATGCAGGGCAACAAGCGGGGTTCGGGTCAGCGATGCGTATGGTAATGATGTTTTCGGGCGGCGTGTCGATCCTGATAGGCGCCCTGTTCGTCGCGACACCGCTGCCCCTTGGCCTTCCGCTGTTCGTACTGGGCTGCGCACTGCTGCTGACGGCCAGCCCCGGCCTGCGGCAACGGTTCAAACGCTGGCGCAGCCGCAATGTCCGCGTCAGCGACCATTTGCAAAAATGGGAGCCGCGGCTGCCGGTCTGGCTGCGCAGCGCCATGGAAGAAACGCGCCCGGACGGACGCGGATAGGCTGCACGCGCCGTATGGACAAGCGCCGGTGTCCGGCCTAATCCACGTCGCATGTCTGCAGCTTCGCCCTCTCCCGATATCGATTGCCTCGTCATTGGCGGCGGTGTTGTTGGCCTCGCCGTTGCGCGGGCGCTGGCGTGCACAGGCCGCGAGGTCGTGGTGGCTGAAGCCAACACTGCCATCGGACAGGGCATTTCCTCGCGCAACAGCGAAGTCATTCATGCCGGGATATATTATCCCGCGGACTCCCTGAAGGCGCGCTTTTGCGTCGAGGGGAAAAAAGCCCTCTATGAATTTTGCAACGCCTACGCAGTGGCGCACAAGAACTGCGGCAAGATCATCGTCGCCGTCAACGAGACGCAAAAGACCCTCCTGGACAGCATAGCCGGACGCGCCGCCCGCAACGGCGTGGCCGACATGCGCCTGCTGGCCCAAGCCGATCTCCGCGCCCTGGAGCCGGACCTTGCCGGGGTCGCGGGGCTTCTGTCGCCTTCCACGGGAATCATCGATACCCACAGCTACATGCTCGCCCTGCAAGGCGATCTCGAAGCGCACGGCGGCGCCGTCGCTCTCGCCAGCCCCGTGCTGCGCGCCCGCCAGCGCGTCGGTGCGATCGAAGTGGAAGTTGGCGGCGAAACTGCGGCCTTGCTCACGGCAAGGACAATCGTCATCGCTTCTGGCCTTGGCGCGCCATTGCTTGCACGCTGTTTCGACGGCATTGACGCGAAACGTCTGCCGCAGGCGCATTTCGCCAAAGGCAATTACTTCTCGCTCTCAAGGCGCGCGCCATTCTCCCGGCTCATTTATCCGGTGCCGGAGCCCGGCGGCCTCGGCGTCCACCTGACCCTGGACATGGCCGGCCGCGCCCGCTTCGGCCCGGATGTTGAATGGCTCGAAGTGCAGAAGCCCGAACAGATCGACTACACCGTCGATCCGCAACGCGCGCAAAAATTCTACGCCGCCATCCGCAGCTACTGGCCGGATTTGCGCGACGGAGAACTGGCCGCCGACTATTCCGGCGTGCGGCCCAAACTGGTGCCTGCCGGTGTGCCCGACGCCGACTTTACCATCATGGATCATGCGGACGACGGCATGCCGGGTCTTTTCGGCCTGTACGGGATCGAAAGTCCCGGCATCACGTCTTCGCTCGCCATCGCGGACCATGTCGTAGGCATGATCGCACGGGCCGAAGGGCCGTAACGGCCGTTCAACTGCAGAGCCGCGCCCGCTCGAAAGCCCGGAACAGATCACCCGGCCGCCGCGTCACGCAGACCGCGCGTGCATAGCTGCGCGCCTCTCCCATGCGCTGCTGCTTCAGCATGATATAGGCGAGAATTGCGTCCGCCATCTCCCCTGTACCGCGCACAAAGGGATCCGGCGCTGCCAGCTTCTTCGCGTTCAAGAGCGCACGCTCGGCGGCAAAGGCGCCGCCGTTATCGGCCAGATACAGCCCACGCATGAGGTGCGCGCGCGGATCGTTTGGATAGCGTGTCAGCAAATCTTCGGACAGCCGCCCACCGGCGCGCATGCCGTGCGGCATCGCCGCAGCCGGGATTCGGTCTGCAGAGCGCGCTGCATGCGCAGGAAAGTGCGCCGCAGCCATTGCCGCGGATGTTCCGGCCAGCACCAGCCACAGAGCCGCGAACGCGCGCGCCGCCCATTCCGCCGGCCGGTCTATCGCCTCGTCGGACATGGCGATCAGGCACATGCAGGCTATCGCGCAACCGGCGGCCGCCCCGCCCGCATGGGCGAAGTAATCGGTATTGCCGCGCGCACCCAGAAACAATGGCAGCAATGCCGGCACGCCGAAAAACAGCGCCAGCCGCTGCATGCGCCAGGCGTCGTCCGGATCGGCTTCCACGAAAAAGCTCACCGTGAACAAGGCCGCCAGCAGGCCGCACACGGCGCCCGAAGCCCCAACCGTGGGCACGTCCGGCGGATTGAACCAGATCGACGCCAGTGCACCGGCGAGCGCGCTGCCGGCGAACACCGCCAGCAGCCAGCTCCTCCCGATCAGCCCTTCGAGTCGAAATCCGGCCAGCACGAGCGCGAGACAATTCCCGGCCAGATGCCAGTTCCCGCCGTGCAGCATCGGAGCAAGCAGCAGCCGCCACCATTCGCCGCCGGCCACGACCAGTGTCCGGCTGGCAGCGCCCTGGGCGACGAGCGAATAGATATCGGGCTTGCCGTCTGCGCCGGGGTCAAAAGCAAGTCGAATCTGCAAGGCGAACACGAGCGCGAGCGCGCAGGTCAGCGCAATGGTCAGCCAGGGAATATCGCCGAGCATGTGCCGGTCAGCGGTATCGTGCCCATCCGCCGCTTCCCGATGACCGGGGCGGGAATTGTGATCGTGTCCTCCGGCGGAATCGCTGCCGCTGTCGCAGGTCTGCGCAGCCCGGAATTCCCGCGCCACATCGCTGCCGCGCACGCTTGGCGTGTAATTCACGCGCCCGCGCTTGCTTTGTGCTCCGTTCCAGGGGGACGGCGGCGCGTGGCCCTTGCGACCGAAAACCCGTTCTTCCATGGTCGCTGCCCGGAACATCTTGTTTCGCGAAGCGGTATCATAGGTCAGAGGCTTGTCGTTTCCGTTAAGAAACTGCGGGGCGAAGGCCCCCGCCCGGGGGCGGTTAACGGATCATTACCAGGATTGCGCTCGTACGCCGGTCCTTGCCTTTGGCGGATTGCTGCAGCACAAAAGCCGCAGCAGCGTCTGGCGCGAGGAAATCATGAGCGAACCAACTGTCGATTACGGAAGCGCCAACGGCATTGCCGTCGTGACCCTGAACCAGCCGGCCAGACTGAACGCGATGACTTACGACATGTGGCGCGCCATGCCGGCTTGCATTGCCCGGGCCGAAGCAGACCCTTCGGTGCGCGTCATCGTTCTGACCGGCGCGGGCGAAAAAGCGTTTTGCGCGGGCGCGGACATATCCCAGTTCGGGGAAAAGCGCACCGGGGAAGAAGCCGTCAAAGCCTACGAACAAGCTGTGAGCGACGGCATGGCGGCAGTCTCGAACGCCTCCAAGCCCGTCGTCGCCCGTATTCGCGGCTATGCCTTCGGCGGCGGTCTTGCGCTCGCGCTTTGCTGCGACCTGCGAATCTCTTCCTCGGATTCGCGTTTTCGCATCCCGGCCGCCCGCCTTGGTCTGGGCTACGCCTTCGCCAATATTGAAGCGTTGGTGCATCGCATCGGTCTGGGGCCTACGAGCGACCTGCTCCTGTCGGCACGGATCGTGGACGGCGCGGAAGCCGAACGTTTGGGGCTCGTGAACAAGATGTGGCCGACCGCCGAGTTCGAAACGAAGGCCGGGGAGTATATCGGCGGCATCGCCAAAAACGCGCCGTTGACTCTGCGCGCCGTAAAGCAAGCTCTTTCGGAAACCGCCAAAAGTCCGTCCGACCGCGACCGAGCAACCGTAGACGAGTTGGTTGCCGCATGTTTTGCCAGCGACGACTACAGGGAGGGTCAGCTCGCCTTCAAGGAAAAGCGCGACCCGGTCTTCCGCGGCAAGTAAAGCGCGGATACCGGGTAACGGGCGTCATACCGGAGCGCGCGCAGAGCCCATCCGGGACATTTTTCGCAACGCGATATCCCGCAAGTATCGCTTTGCGAGTTCCAGGATCAGGAAAAGCCCCTACTCCCGCCACTTCTGGGTCCGCGTTTCCAACGCCGCCAGCAATTGCGTCAGCACAACGCCAATGAGAACGATCGCCATCAGCGACACGAACATGTTCGTCGTCTGCAATTGCTGCCCGTAGTAGGAGATCGCATAGCCCATGCCGGCGGTCGCTCCGAACAGTTCCGCAACAATGACGCCGGTCAGCGCGCGCCCCACACCGAGGCGCAGGCCTGCCACCAGCAACGGCACGGACGCCGGCAACGCAACCTTCCAGAACAGATCGGCCTGCGTGGCGCCGAAGCTCTTCGCCGCGCGCAACAGGTCGGGATCGGCGTTGCGCAGGCCGGCCAGAGTGTTGGCGTAAATCGGCGTCACCGAGAACAGAAACGTCATCGCGATCACCGTCGGCAGACCCAGCCCCAGCCAGGCGACGAAAAGCGGATAAAACGCCGCCAGGGGCGCCGAGTAGGTGAACCATACGAATGGATCGAGCGCATATTCGACATCGCGGTACCAGCCGGCAAGAACCGCAGCCGCAATGCCCGCAAACGCCGCCAGTCCGAAGCCGGCGCAAAACTCGAAAATGCTTATATATAGGTTGTACGGAAGCTCGCCGCTGGCGATCTGCTGGCCGGCTGCTACGACAATGGCGCTGGGACGCGAAAAGAAGAACGGATTTGCCCAGCCCGCAGCGACCGACAGCTCCCAGACCGCGAAAATCGCAGCGAACGACAAAACCCCATAGACAAGCGGCCGCAACCGCGCCGGTACGTTCATGGCTGCGGCCTCCAGCGACGGAAACGTTCCTCGAGCATCCGTGCGCCCGTGGTCATCAGATACCCGCACAGGCTGACGAACAGCGTGTAGACGAGCAGGTGATCGATGCGCACCGCTTCGCCATAGGTCATGATCTTGTTGCCGAGCCCGGCTTCGGAGGAAAACATCTCGCCGACGATCACGCCCAGTACGCCGCGCCCGATGCCGAGCCGGATGCCGATCATCACGCCCGGCAATGCACTGGGCAGAATGATGCGGGTGAATATGTCGAGTCGTGTTGCGCCAAAACTTCTTGCAGCGCGCACGAGCCGCTGGTCCGTCTCGGTGACGCCCGCCATCGTGTTGATGAGCACGTAAAAGACGGCGCCCAGAAAGACGACGGCGATTTTTGAAGCCAGACCGATGCCAAGCCAGACGACAATGATCGGCAGCAAGGCCAGCCGCGGCGTCGCGTAGATCGCCATCAGCGGCGGATCGACGAAAAGCCGCAAGGTTTTCGAGGTCCCGAGAATCAACCCGAGCGGAATGCCAACCGCGATTGCCAGCGCCATGCCGGCGAAAAACTCCACCGCGCTGATCCAGACATCGCCGGCAAATTCGTCGCCGAATACGACTTCCCCGGCTGTCGCAAGCACGCGCAACGGCGTACTCGTCAGCCGGATATCCACGACGCCGAGCGACGGCAGAACCTGCCACGCGAGAAGAAAAATGAGCACCGCGAGGCTCGATACGATCATGCGCCGGTTTTTCTCAAACCCGCCAGTGACTGCCAACCCGCTTCCCGCAGCGCGTTTTTCGAGCGCCACGCTCATGCGCCTGCTCCCGCCTGCAAGCGCATGTCGGCCATGTCCTTGGCCAGATGATTGCGCAGGACCTTGCGGTAATCGTTGAATTTCGCGCTATCGTACATGTCGTTGGTGCGCGGCCGCGGCAGATCGATTTTCAGAATATCCTTCACATGTCCGGGGTCTTTGCCCATGACGAGAACTTCGTCGGCAAGAAATACCGCTTCATCGATGGAATGTGTCACGAACAGCGCCGTCTTCTTGTCGCGTTCCCAGATATCGAGCAGATCGTCGCCCATAACCTCGCGCGTCTGCGCATCGAGCGCGCCGAAGGGTTCGTCCATGAGCAGCACCTCCGGATCGACCGCAAGAGCGCGCGCAATGTTCACGCGCTGGCGCATGCCACCCGAAAGCTGGTGCGGATGGTAGTCGGCAAATTTCGAGAGCCCGACGCGGTCGATATAATGCATCGCCCTGTCCGTCAGGTCGCCACCGCTCCAGCGCTGCATCTCCAGCCCGAAGCGTACATTCCCGAGCACGGAACGCCATGGCAGCAGCGAGGCGTCCTGAAACACAACGGCCCGGTCCGGGCCAGGCCCCATCACCTGTTTGCCGCCGATCCGCACCGACCCGCGCGCGAGCGGAACCAGACCGGCCATCGCCATCAGCAGACTCGACTTGCCGCAGCCGCTGGCGCCGACAATCGTAACAAAGGCGCCCTTTTCGATATTGTAGGTGACGCCATCGACGGCCAGAAACGTCTCGTCGCTATTGGGCCGCCTGTACTCGATTGTCAGATCGTCGATTTCGATCTGCGCCATGAATGTCTCCATAACCGAACCGCGCCGCAGCAACGGGGCCACAGGCGCGGAACATGGTGCTTCCCTGGAAGTGGCTGCTTACGGCTTCCACTTGCTGTAAGTCGATACGAAGTCGTCGACCCAGTAACGGCTCTTGGGCCATGCTTCCTTGTAGGTGCCGGAATCGATACCGATGTCCCAGAAGGTTTTCATCCCCTTCTCCGACGGCAACCGTCCGTCCTCGTAGATATATTTCTGGATAAGGTCGACGGTCGGCGCTGCAAACTCGGCTTTGGTCTTCGTCACTTTCATCAGAACGTCTGCCGCCAGCTTGCGGTCGGACTTCATCAGCCGCACGCCTTCGACGAAGGCCTTGAGGATCGCCTTGGTGGTTTCGGGGTTCTTCTTCAGAAAGTCGCTCTTGGCGAAAAACACGTGCCAGGGATAATCGGCGGCGAGATCGGACTGCTGCAGGATCATCGGCAGGCCGCGATTGGCGGCTATCATCGTGAACGGCGGCGCCAGGATATTTACGTCGAGCTGACCCGATTCCATCGCTGCCAGACGCGCCGACGAACCACCGCCCTGCACGATCTGCACGTCCTTTTTCGGATCGAGGCCATTGGCTTTCAATGCATATCGCGTGAGAAAGTCCGTCGAGGAACCGTAGCGCGAAATTCCGTATTTCATGCCCTTGGTGTCCTTGATCGACTTGATGCCCTTGCGCGCATACCAGTCGAACAGCACCATGTTGAACCCGCCGTAGAAAACCTTGATGTCCTGTCCGGCCTTGATACCCACAGTGACGCCAGCCAGCGACGTGACGCCGACATCGACCGAACCGGCAATCATGCCGCGCACGAGGGCGGAACCGCCGCGGAATGCGATCAGTTTGGCGTTCAAACCGTGCTTTTCGAACAGTTTCTTCTCTTCGGCGATGAACAGCGGCAGAAACGTCGACGCCTTGACCGGCAGTCCGATAGTGACGTCCTTCTTTTCCGGCGCGGCAAGGGCGGGCGTCAGGCCCAGGACTGCGCCTGCGGCCGACGCGACTGCGGCGAGTACGAACGCCCTGTTTATAGTCATGTTCATGGCTCCCTCCCTCGGGTTCATTCCGGTTGATTTGTTTACCCGCTCAAGCGCGCGCGAACCGGCTGCGCCCCTGTATCACATGAAAACGCGCCCGGGCACCCCGGCAGATGCGCAAAGCGCAGGCCCACGCGCCTGCAATGGCTGTCTTGACCCTGTATCGTGACCGTCGCATCAAGGCCTTATCGGGATTCGCGTTGCGAGCCCGCACGGAAGCCGTTCGATGCCGATTGCCGTCATTCCCTACCCGTCCATCGATCCGGTGTTCTTCCACATCGGTCCGCTGCCAATCCGCTGGTACGCACTGGCATATATGTTGGGTCTGTTCGGCGGCTGGTTCTACGCCCGGCTGCTGGTGGGCGATTCGCGGCTGTGGGGTCCCGTTCGACGCCCGAGCGTCCTTTCCATGGACGATCTGCTCATTTACGCCGCCTTCGGCGTCATAATCGGCGGCCGTCTCGGCGAAGTCCTGTTTTACAATCTGCCCTATTACCTGTCCCATCCGGGCAAGATTCTGGCCGTTTGGGAAGGCGGCATGGCGTTTCACGGCGGCCTTGCAGGCTGCGCCCTGGCGGTCTGGATATTCGCCCGCCGCCACGGCGTATCGCCGCTTGCCGTTTTCGACATCTGCTCTGCCGTCGTGCCGATCGGCCTGTTCCTCGGGCGCATCGCCAATTTTATCAAGCCGGAACTCTGGGGCCGGGTTACGGATGTCCCCTGGGCGATGGTCTTTCCCGGAGCGGGTCCGCTGCCTCGCCATCCGAGCCAGCTCTACGAAGCGGCGCTGGAGGGAATTGTCCTTTTCCTCATACTGTTCGCCGCAACCCGGATGGGAGCGCTGAAAAGACCGGGGCTTGTCAGCGGAATCTTCGGGCTGGGCTATGGCCTGGCGCGCATCTTCGCCGAATTCTTCCGCGAGCCCGAACCGCAACTCGGATTCCATTTTTTCGGCACGACAATGGGAATGTTGCTGTCGATTCCCCTCATCCTTGTGGGCATTTTCCTGATTTGGCTTGCAACACGGCATCCCTTCCGCGAAGCTGAAACGCGTTAATGTGCGAAAAAGGAAGCGGGAAAGGCCCATACACCCGGCATGAACCCACTCGAAGAGGAAATACGCCAGCTGATTGCCAGCGAAGGGCCGATTTCGGTCGAGCGATACATGGCGCTTGCGCTGGGCCATCCGCAATACGGGTACTACGTCACCCGCGACCCGTTCGGCACGGCCGGCGACTTTGTCACAGCGCCGGAGATCAGCCAGATGTTCGGCGAATTGCTTGGGCTTTGGGCCGCTGAAATCTGGTTCAAACTCGGCTCTCCCGGTCCGGTCCATCTCGTCGAACTGGGCCCCGGGCGCGGCACGCTGATGGCCGATGCGCTGCGGGCTGCCCGCGTCGTAAAGGAGTTTCAGGCAAAACTGCAGGTCCATCTTGTCGAGACGAGCCCGAAATTGCGCGAAATTCAGCGCGAAAAGCTGGCTGACCATGCCGGTATTGTCCACTGGCACGACAACATCGAGGAATTGCCCGAAGGTCCCTGCATTGTTCTGGCCAACGAGTTCTTCGACGCGCTTCCCATCTGCCAATACGTCATGACCGAAGAGGGCTGGCGCGAACGGCTGGTAGGAACCGACGGCGAAAGCCTCGTTTTCGGCCTTGCGGGCGAGCCGGAACCGTTGATAGTCGCGCGGGCCGAACCGGGCGCAGTCCTGGAGGCCGGCATTTCGGCCTGGCAGACCATGCACAGCCTGACCAGCCACATAGTCCGGCATGGCGGGGCGCTGCTTGCCATCGACTACGGCCACACGGCCGCCGGAACCGGCGACACGCTGCAGGCCATGCAGAAACATGCCCGGGCCGATCCATTGGAGTCTCCGGGCGAGGCCGACCTGACAGCCCATGTCGATTTTTCAAATCTCGCGCGCGCCGCGAAGGCGGCCGGCGCCGCGGTTTCGGGCCCCGTCATACAGGCCGATTTTCTCACCAGGCTCGGCATTTTCGAACGCGCCGCCGGCCTCAAAAAGAACGCCAGCGTACGCCAGGCCATAGACATCGACCGGGCGCTGCTGCGCCTTGTCTCGACAGGCGAGGAGCCCGGCCTCGGTGGCAAACCTGTCCCCGGCATGGGCGTCCTGTTCAAAGTCCTCGGCGTCGCAAGCAAGGAACTTGGAGTCCTGCCCGGCTTCGAATCCCGGGAAGGAAACGGCTGACATGACCAAGGCAGCCCAAACGCCCGCTCATCACCCCGCAGATGCCGGCTTGCCCGCCAGAATTCGCGCGCCGCTTCTGGAGGCGGACGGCATTGCACACGGCTTTTTCACCCGGCAAGGCGGTGTCAGCACCGGTGTTTATGCAAGCCTCAACGGCGGCGTCGGTTCGCGCGACAGCAAGGCGGCCGTGGACGAAAACCGCGCCCGCATGGCCGCGACCCTGGGCGTATCCGCCCGAAACCTGATGGTACCCTACCAGATCCACTCCGCCGACGCGCTGGCCATCGACATTCCGTGGGGCGACGAAAACCGTCCGCGTTGCGATGGGCTGGCGACAGCGACCCGGGGCATCGGCCTTGGCGTCACCGGGGCGGACTGCGGCATGATCCTGTTTGCCGACGCCGGCGCGCAGGTCGTCGGCGCCTGCCACGCCGGCTGGAAAGGCGCACTGACCGGCATTCTGGAGGCGACCATCGTCGCCATGGAAAAGCTCGGCGCGTCGCGGCCCGCGATCAAGGCCGTACTCGGCCCCACGATTGGCCCTCAATCCTACGAAGTCGGTCCGGAATTCGTCGATCGCTTCGTCGCGGAGGATTCCGCCTACGCGCGGTTCTTTGCGCCGTCCGAACGGCACGGCCATTCCATGTTCGATCTTCCCGGCTTCATCACCACGCGCGCAATCAGAGCCGGCCTCGGAGGCTTTGAGAACCTCGCTCTCGACACCTACGCCAGCGAAGACCGCTTCTTTTCCTATCGCCGCAGCGTTCACCGGAAAGAAGACGATTACGGCAGGCTTATCTCTGCGATAGCGCTGGTGTAGGCTTCAGATCGATGGCCGATAGCTGATGTCTATCGGATATTCATCCCACGTCCTGCCACCGAGCATTCGGCCAGTTTTCGACTTCCGCTTTCCACCCCATTGCTTGAAGAAGAACGCCACACCTTGTTCAAGGCAAGAATCTCTTAGCTCTTCGACCCAACTTGTTACGACCAATCTGGCGTTTGGGCCTGATTCACCTCCAACAATCGCCCAATCAATTCCGGTCAAGTCAGGTTCCGAAATTCTGGAGAGCAGAGGTTCGAAAGAAATAAATCGAATAGCAGCAGCCACATCCCGTAAGGCATCAATTCGATAGAGGAAATCAGAACTTTCTACGGTTGTTCCAAGCCAAACGTTTTTTAATGCTTTCAATTGACCGCTTTTCATCATGGAACGCATCCTTTCAGGTCGCTTTGTCAGCACCTGAAAGGAATGCCAATCGGCCTGCTCCATAACGTCCCAGATATTCAATACAAACTGGTCTGAAATATTCTCATGAAAAAGGTCAGACATCGAATTGACAAATATACGTTTCGATTTGCGCACGCTCAAAGGCCAGTTGAGTGCACTATCGTCTATGTTGATTTTCCCGCTCCAGACAGCTCTCTTACCTGACTTGCGTGTAGTATTTTTGTACTTTTCTACGCCCATCGCCGCCAGTCGCGCCGCCATTCGCTGCGCATAACAATTGGTACAACCGGGGGAAATTATGGTGCATCCAGCGGTAGGATTCCAAGTCGCATCAGTCCATTCGATTTCAGTCTGAGAAGTCATTTCAATTCACCGCTATTCAACGCCGAGAAACCTGTATTGCACTAGACGCTAAACGCTTTGCCAATTGGATTGCCTTGGGTGAAGGGTTAGCTGTCAAGATTAACAAATCGTAAAGAATGGACCCTCGTGAATTTCTCAACGTGACAATTTCGGGATGTACGTATGCAAAGATCGTTTTCAAACGTTCTCTTACGTAAGCTTGAAGTTGCTCGACAGTCACAACCTTTTCAACGTCAGTACCACCATCGAATAGGTCTTTCTGGGCTACGGGCTGATAGACTGCTGATTGCCAATCACATGGGCCCAGATGCAAATTGATGGCTTGCACCCACTCTTCCGGTAGTTTCGAGTCTCGCCGAAGCAGCCGGTTCAAAGGCCCAGTGGGAAAAAGTAAAGCTATATCGACCGCCTTCGTTCGACCCAACGCTTCCAAGGTCTCCCAGCGGACTTGCATTCCATACGGATCAATAAAAATGGCTGCCCGGACGTTTCTCGGAAAATCCCTTGCCAATTCGACGAGTACCTCATTGGCGTCTTTGGCGATGACTTCTACATTTAGATCCGCGAAACCTGAAATGAACTCGCTAAGTTCGTCCGCTCGCCGACGAGAAGCTTCTATAAAAATATAACGAGAAAATGCTGGCTCGATTTGCAATGCGATCTGGGCCGATCCGTCCTTCGTTTCGCGGACGTCGCTAACATCGTCACCGAATAGCTGATCGTTTGCCGAATAATTGTGATCACTATCTAAACGCTCCCCAGTACCCGCGAAAGCGTCGATATACCAGCATTGAAATGGCTGGTTTTTCAGCGCAATCGCATAACGCTCGAAATATTTTCTGACTACTCTAAGCTTCTCTGTAGTCCATGCACCACCAAACTGATGCGGCATAAAAACCTCCATCTAAATGTTCTCTTTATGTTCTCATAAGGGCAGCCGCTTAGCAATAAGATTTTTTCACTATCCAACATTGAACACGCTGATATTGTGCCGCCACGAAATTCGGAGGAAAAACATGAAAACCGGCGAAGCCATAGCCCAAATCCTCAAAGCCGAGGGCATTGAATACCTGTTCGGCTATCCGGTGAATTCGATATTCGAATATGTCGCCAAGGCCGGTATCCAGCCGATCATCGTCCGGCAGGAGCGCATAGGCCTGCACATGGCGGACGCCTTCTCGCGTCTCTCTTCCGGCAAGACCATCGGCGCCTTCGCCATGCAGCACGGGCCGGGCACCGAGAATTCCTTCGGCGGCATCGCGCAGGCCTATTCGGAATCCGTTCCGATTCTCGTCCTGCCCGGCGGCTACGACCGGCGGCTGGAAAACGTCGACCCGAATTTCTCCGCCGTGAAGAATTTCGCGCACGTGTCCAAAAGCGTCGAGCAATTGTCCTCGGGCAAGGAAATCGGGAATGTCTTCCGCCGCGCTTTCACCCAGTTGCGCAACGGCCGTGGCGGGCCCTGCATCGTCGAACTGCCGAAGGATGTATGGGCCGAAAACGCGCCGGAGGGCTTTTCGTACAAGCCCGCTATCACAACAAAATACGGCCCGGATGCGGCAAGCGTCAAAGCCGCCGCCGCGCTGCTGAAAGACGCAAAGAAGCTGGTGATCTACGCCGGCCAGGGCGTTCACTACGCCGAGGCATGGCCGCAGTTGAAAGAGCTCGCAGAGCTGCTGGCCGCCCCCGTCTGCACATCGCTTGAGGGCAAAAGCGCCTTTCCCGAAAACCATGGCCTGTCGCTTGGCTCCGGCGGCGCAGCCATGCCCCGCATGGTGCGCGACTGGCTCGACAACGCCGATGTCATCTTCGGCGTCGGCTGCTCCTTCGGCGAAACCGCATTCGGCGTCCAGATGCCGAACGGCAAGACCATTGTTCATGCCACGCTCGACCCCAAACATCTCAACAAGGATGTCGAGGCCGCCGTCGGCCTGATCGGCGACGCCGCCCTCACGCTCGACGCTCTGCTGGACCTCTTGCGCAAGGACGTCAAGAAGCCGCGCGACCGCACTGCCGTGGAAAAGGAAATCGCCGCCGCGCGCGAAGCCTGGATGAAGGACTGGACAGCGAAACTGACATCGGACGAAACGCCGATCACGCCCTACCGGGTCATCCACGAAATGATGAACACGTTCGATGTTGCGAACACCATCATCACCCACGACGCCGGCAGCCCGCGCGATCAGCTTTCGCCGTTCTGGAAATCGATCACGCCGCTGTCCTATATCGGCTGGGGCAAGACCACTCATCTCGGCTACGGCCTTGGACTTGCCATGGGTGCCAAGCTCGCCAGGCCGGACAAGCTCTGCGTCAACGTCTGGGGCGATGCGGCGATTGGTTTCACGGGCATGGATTTCGAAACGGCCGCCCGCTACAAAATCCCGATCCTGTCGATCCTGTTCAACAATTTTTCCATGGCCTGCGAACTGCCGATCATGGAATATTCGACCGAGCATTATCGATCCACCGACATCTCCGGACACTATGCCGATTTCGCCAAAGCACTTGGCGGCTATGGCGAACGGATCGAAAATCCGGACGACATTGTTCCTGCTCTCAAGCGCGGCATTCAGAAAACGCAGGAAGGAACGCCTGTGTTGCTGGAGTTCATAACCGGCAAGGAGCTCAAGCAGTCGCGCTGGCCCTACAAGGGGTAAAGGGCCGAATGCTCTGAAACCGCTTGCAAAATGATGCAAATGCAGCACGTCGTGAAGACCGCTGCGGTTTCGCGATTGAGGCGGTTCCGCCACGTCAATGAGTTTCGGCGCACGTTTTGTTGATGTCGCGGAATGAACTTTCGGGGCCTTCGAACGTAGTGTTTGCGGTTCTGCAAGAACCGCAACAAACGGAAGGAGATCGCCATGAAATTCCTGCTTGCATCCGCAGCACTCGTGCTTGCGGCAAGTCCTGCGCTCGCTCAAACCAAGGTCGGCGTGACGGCCTCGGACCAGAGCGTCTCTGGCGGAATGGTGAAGGCAACCAATGTCATGGCCGCCGAAGACGGTTGGCTCGTCGTTCACAAAACCGACGGCATGAAGCCCGGGCCAGTCGTTGGCCACGCCATGCTGAAGAAAGGCGATAACGCGAATGTTGGCGTGAAGCTTTCGGAAAAATTCAAAAAAGGCGACAAGCTGATGCTGATGATTCACTCGGAAAAAGGTGGCAAGAAGCCAGGCGTTTTCGAGTATACGCTGGGATCGAAGCTCGACGGGCCAATCCGCAGAGACGGCAAGCTCGTCATGAAGGTTGTGACGGTGCAGTAATATCCTGCCGATCGCGCACGGAACCGAAAACGAAAATTGCCGCCGGCCAGCGTGGCCCGCGGCAATTTTTTTGCCTGTCCTGCGGATGTCCCTGCGTCATTGCCAGTCGTAGCGCCGGTAGCGGCGCGGTTCGCGGTAACGGGGCGGATAGAAACTGCGTTCCCCGTAATATCGCGGCGCAGGGTAATATTGTGGCTGCGGATAAACGTAGCCGCCACCGTAGTATTGCTGCTGCTGCTGAATGATCATCAGACGGCGGCGTTTGGCTGCGGTCATGGCAAGTTGCACGCCCTGGATAGCCGCAGGTCGCGACACGGACGAAACGCCAAGCGGCGAGCCGCCACCATGCGCCAGCGCAGCACTGCCCGCCGGTGCGAAGGCGGTGAAAGCAGCAAAGGCCAAAGCGGCGAAAGTGGAAATTTTAAACATGCCAAACCCTCCTCTTTCCGCAATCTGGACCGCACGACATGAAGGGGCGATGAACGAAAAGCAACATGATCGAACGTTCCGGAATTCCGGACGCAGCAAAAGCTGGATCGGCGCGCGATTTGATGGAAATATGAAAGACAACGTGCGCTTGTCGCACAAGACATCGCGAAGAAGCGCCGGAAAGAAAAGCCATGACAGCAAGCCGCACAGACCTGACGCCTCTCATGCCCCGCCTGCCCGTTCCACCCCTGCGCGTACCCCTCTCCGGCGGCAGCGAATATCATTTGGCAAACGACAATCCCACGCTGTTTTCCATGATCGTGTTCTACCGCGGTCTGCACTGCCAGCAATGCGAAGCCTATCTCGGAGAACTGGAAAAACTGCTGCCCGAATTCGACAAGCGCGGCATAAGCGCTGTGGCCATCTCCTGCGACACGCGGGAGCGCGGCGAAGGCGCAAAACAGAAGTGGGGATTGAAAAACACGCGCGTCGGCTACGGATTGTCTTTGCCCGATGCGCGCAGCTGGGGACTGTTTCTCACCGAAGGCAGACCGAGGCCCGCAGGCCTGCCCGAACCGCCCTATTGCTGCGAGCCTGCCCTCTATCTTGTCGCGCCCGACAAGACTCTCTGGTTCTCCGCCGTGCAGAACATGGCCTTCGCCCGGCCGCGCTTTTCCGACGTCATCGACGGTTTCGAATTCCTGTTCGAAAAGGGATACTTCACGCAGAAGGAATGCGTCGCACGGGGCGAAGTGCTGACCCTGCCGCGTGATGCCGCTGAATGAAACGCAGCGCTATTTCTTTTGGCTTTGCACAAACGAAAGAATCTCGCTCGTCAACGAGGTATCCTTCGTGCCGATGGCGTAGGTTTCCGAAATATGGCTGTGGTCCTTTAGCGCAACGAACGTGGGGCATTTTCCCTTGTCGCAGAGGAATTGCCAGGCGTGCTGCGCCTGCTGCACAAAATTCGGCGGATCGAGTTCGCCATAGACCAGCAAGAGCGGAAACTTCCGCTTCGCCAGCGACGGCAGCGAAGTGGCCGCCGTGAAGGTCGCAGCCTTGTCGCCGAGGTAGGCGCGGTCCGCCTTGCCGGCCTTCTTGTCGTCGAACTCATAGAGCGCCGAAACCAGAATAGCCCCGGCAATGGGCGCTTCGCCCTTCTCGGCCAGCATCGCCGCATAGGTCGCAACATGGATGGCCCCCGCGGAATGCCCCATCAGGAAGATCCGCTGCGGATCGCCGCCGTATTGCGCGATGTTCTTTTGCACCCAGGCAATGGCGCTTGCCACATCGTCCCGGCCGGAAGGCCATTTGTGCTTCGGGGCCAGCCGATAGGTCATGGACACGCCGACAAAGCCGTTCTTTGCCGCCCACGACGGGACATTGCTGTAGAAAGGCGGAATGGTGATCCGGTCGCCGCGTACGAAACCGCCGCCATGCACGAAAATCAGCACCGGTTTGGGTGCCCCTGCCGTAGGACCGGTCGTTACGATGTCGAGCAGATGCCGCGCGTCCGGCCCGTACTTTATGTCACGGCGGGCATCGACCCCGGCATAGGGCTGTTTGGGATGCAACGGCGCATAGATTTTCGCGGTCGGCGGCGGCGCAATAACCCGGCCGATCTTGCGTAGCTGTTCGGCAAGGTCAGGTGGAACCTGCGCGTTTGCAGGCGCTGCGAACGGCAGCAAGCCTGTCGCCGCAAGACAGCACACGTGAAGTGCGCGTTTCAAGTAGTCACGGCGGACGGGTTTCATCGCAAAGCCTCCTTCGCAGCAACCAGTATTAGTTCGTATTCCAACATTTCTGCCCGGGCGCACGCACCCACGTGCATCCCGAATGTGGAACATTCGTATGATTTTGCAAGCGCCGCATTGGAAACTTCAAGCAACTCGAAGCCGGCCTTTTATCGTCCCTGAATCAGTTTCAGGACCGTCTTCTTTTGCTCGGGCGAAACTTCCAGCGCGCCCTTGATGGCTTTGATCGTGCTCTGCGGATCGGCGTAGAAAATCTCCCGCTTGCCTTCCTTGGCCGCGTCGAGAAACTTCGGATCGGTCAGGACCTCTTTCGCCATTTTCTGCAGCAAGGCCAACCGGTCCGCGGGAATTCCCGGCGGGCCCGATAGCAGGCGGCCCAGCGCCTCCAGCTTGTTGTTGTACTCGACCACCCAGCGGCCTTCGGCGTCGAGGCTGGTCAATTCGAAGATCGTTTTCACTTCCGGCAGGAAGATGGATTTGACCGGACCAAAAACTGCCAATGCCTTTGCCGCCCCCGAGCGAACGTAGCGGAAAGCCGAGGAATCGGAGACGTAATAGGCGTCGAGCTCGCCGCGCGTCAGCGCCAGCGAAACTTCGCGCGAGCCCTTGTAGGCAACGATCAGCTTGCAATCGAGTTTGAGGGCCATGCATGCGACTCGCGAACCGGTGGAATCCGCGGACATCGGGCCGTTGCCGCCAAAAGTAATCGGCCGGCCGAATTTCTTGAGATCGTCGATGGAATTGACCGGTGACTTCGGTTGCACCAGCAAAACCCACGGAGAATAGGCCACCGTCGCGATATGGCTCATCTTCATCAGATCGAAGCGCACGGCCTTGTCGCCGGAAATTTGCGCGGCCGCAGCGCTCGTTCCCTGGTAGAACACCAGCTCCGTACCGTCCGGGCTGGCGGTGTAGACCTGGTTCATGCCCAGCATCCCGCTGGCCCCGACCTTGTTCTGCACGATCACCGTGGCCGCGAGATACTTGCCGAAATATGGAGCCAGCATGCGCGCGTAAATGTCGTAGCCGCCACCCGCGCCGTATGGCACGAGAATCTTGATCGTCTTCCCCTTGAAGAACTCCTGTGCAGTCTCGGCCTGTGCGCCAATAGCGGACAGGGCGAACAGGCTGCAGGCAGCAAGCGCGATGGAGCGCGCGCGACGCAACGAAAAGATCATGTTTGCCTCCCCTGGTTCCGCGGCTCCGACCTCCGCAGATCCTGAAAATATGCCAGCCGCCAGCCGCCCGGGCAACTTCAGGCTATTGGGGCCGATGCTGGCTACGCGCCCTGCCGTTCCTGCGCCAGCTTCTCGCCGGGAACGTAGCGCTTCGTTTCCCTGTGCATCAGCTCCCCGATCACAGGATCGCGATCCTGCGTGGGATAGGGATCGAGATCCCAATGTCCGTGCTTGTCTTCGCCGCAAAGCAGTGTCGCCGAACGCCGCCCGGTCGTCGAGCGCACATGCGCGGGGATGAACGACAGTCCGAAGCCGATACGCCGGTCGCTTGCCAGATTCGGCGGCGACCAGTGCATGACATGACCATGATGAATGGAGCATTCGCCCGGCTGCAGCGGTAGCGGAACGCCCTTGCTTGCGTCGAGACCGGGGATCGTCTGCCCCCGCGTGAGCAGGTTGTCAGGCTCCAGTTTCATCTCGTGTTCGACGATCCCGCTTGTATGCGAACCGGGAATAAAACGCATGCAGCCCGCCTCGACGCTGGCGTCGGACAAAGCGATCCACATGTTGAAATAGAGATCGGGTTCGAGGCCGAAATAGGTCGAATCCTGATGCCAGGAAACAAAAGCCGTGTTGCCGGCCTCCTTGATCCAGAAGCGCGAGGCGAGAATGAGAACGTCCGGTCCCATGAGCTGCCGGGCAAAGTCCGCAATCGCTGGCGTGCGCGTCAACTCCCAGGCGAAGGCCAGATACAGATGCGATTTCATGTGCAACTTGCTGGTGGAGCCATATTCGGCCTCGTAGGCTTCGAGCGCAGCGCGATACTTTTGCGCCTGTTCGCTGGAGAAAACCCGCAAAGGGCCGACGAAGCCCTGACGTTCAAAGTCGGCGAGGATGTTGGCGGGGTTCGGTCGGTCCATGGGCGCTTTTCCCGTTTCTGTATCCAGCAAGCCCGCAAGCCTGCGATGTGCGTTTGTTTCGTGTCAGAATAGGGCAGCTCGCCAAGTCCCGTAAAGCCGTGCGCCAGGCAGGCCGCAAGAATATGCGAGCGCTTTCACAAGGCATCCGCAACAGCAAAATTTTTATTCGCTCTCTGACGCAGTGCAGCATAGCGCTGCAAGCGTCGAAAACTCCATGCCCTTGCGCGGCTGCGTCCGCGATGGCGAATACTGCATATGCACGCCGCAAAGCTGCGCCGTCACGCGCCCATCACAATTCCACCAACAATTCTTCATAGCCAGTCAGCATAGAAAACAAATCGATTCAGGGAGTGCACCATGCCCACGCGATTTCTCGAACTGAGCGCCAGCCAGATTTTCGTATCGACTGCCGTACTGGAAAATGCCCTGGCGCAATTGGACGTTTCGGCCGCTAATCATTCGCCGGATGCAATCCGCGCGATCATGGCGGACTATATCGTCGCACATGTCACCGGGGACGAAGACGATATCCCGGCGCTAGTCGAAGCCTGTTTGCATCACACCCGCAAGGCGCTGTGGCGCACGCGCCCGGAACATTTGCTGCCGGGCCACCAGATCGCCGCTTAGACGCCGCGCTGCACGTCACCTGGCGTGCGATTCCATCAGTTCAGCGAAGCGCGCGAACAGATAGTGTGAATCTTGCGGACCCGGCGAGGCCTCTGGATGGTGCTGCACCGAAAACGCCGGCCGGTCCGTTAGCTGTATGCCGCAATTGGTGCCGTCGAACAGCGACTTGTGGGTTTCTTTCGCATTTGCCGGCAAGGTCGCTTCGTCGACCGTAAACCCGTGGTTCATCGAAACGATTTCCACCTTACCCGTTGTGTAGTCCATCACCGGGTGGTTGGCGCCATGATGCCCCTGGTGCATCTTCTTGGTCTTTGCGCCGATCGCCAGCGCCATCATCTGGTGGCCGAGGCAAATGCCGAAAGTGGGAACCTTCGCGTCGAGCACTTTCCGGATGACGGGCACTGCATATACGCCCGTCGCAGCCGGATCGCCCGGCCCGTTCGAAAGAAAAACGCCATCCGGCTTTATCGCGAGAATGGTTTCAGCGTCTGTCGTGGCGGGCACCACTGTCACCTTGCAGCCGGCATCGGCCAGCAGGCGCAGAATGTTGCGCTTCACCCCGTAGTCGATTGCAACGACATGGAACTTCGGGTTGTCGTGCTCGGCAAATCCCTTGCCCAGCGCCCATGTCCCCTGCGTCCACACATAGCGCTGCGCCGCGGTGACAGACGGCACCAGATCCATGCCATCGATGCCGGGCCATTCGCGCGCTTGCCGTTTCAGCGCCTCGAGATCGAACTTTCCGTCCGGCGCGTGAGCGATAGCTGCGTTCGGCATGCCCTTTTCGCGGATCAGCGCCGTCAGAGCCCGCGTATCCGTGCCGCTTATTCCGATAATGCCGCGCGTCTTCAGCCAGGTGTCGAAGTGGCCGGCAGCGCGAAAGTTCTGCGCTTCTGTGACCGGCGCCTGCAACACGCAGCCACGCACCCCGGAAGACCCCGCCAGATTAACCGTCTCGATATCCTCGTCGTTGGTGCCGACATTTCCGATATGCGGGAAGGTGAATGTAATGATCTGCGCGGCATAGGACGGGTCGGTCAGAATTTCCTGATAGCCGGTCATCGCCGTATTGAAGCAGACTTCGCCCACAGCGGTTCCTGTGGCGCCAACGCCGAAGCCTTCCAGAACTGTGCCGTCTGCCAGGACGAGCACCGCAGTATGGACCGGTGAGTCCCAGCCCGAAACTGCCGGACCCTGGGCCGGTTTGTCTTGAACATCAGCCATGATCGAATTAAATCCCGTCGCTTGCCGGTCGTGTGCGGTTCCCCTGCCTGCGGCGAACCACTGGCGGCTGGCGAAACTCGTGCGCTGGAAACCGCACACGATCTAGGCGACACCGGACACATAATCAACCCGCAGCAGACCCCATTTCCGGGTCGGGAGCCTCCAATGCGCGAGCAGATCACCGAGCAATTGAAAACCGCCATGAAAGCCGGCGACAAGTCCCGCGTTGCGGCCCTTCGCATGATTCAGGCCAAGATCAAGGATGTGGATATCGAGGCGCGCGGAGCCGGAAAGGAAGTTACCGACGCCGATTTGCTTGCCGCGCTGCAGAAAATGATCAAGAGCCGGCAGGAATCGGCTCAGATTTACGCCCAGAATGGCCGCGAGGAACTCGCCGCTCAGGAAAACGCGGAAATCGCCGTGATCGGGGAGTTTTTGCCCAAGCAGATGAGCGAAGACGAAGTCTCCGCCGCCATCAAGGCCGCCATTGCCGAAACCGGCGCGGCCTCGATGAAAGACATGGGCAAGGTCGTCGGCGTGCTGAAAGCCAAATACACCGGCCAGATGGATTTCGCGAAGGCCAGCGCTGCGGTCAAGGCCGCGCTGTCGGGCTGAACCTGCCGGAACACTCACAGGGCCGGGCGCTAGACGCCCGGCCCTGCTTTCCCCGGATACGGCCATCCCCCTGAGGCCGTGTCCGTCGGCGGCAACAGACAACCCACGTCTGCTCCGCGGCACGGTGTCCGACCTGTGGCGCAGCGTATCGCCGGCCACGTCCGTGCCGGGCGTCAAATGCGCCAGAACAATCTGCAGCGTGAGTGACGAAAGTCATGATTCGCAAAATATTGTTCATACATGAACCGTTTCGGGGTTTGCGATAGCTCGAATAACCGGCAGCGGCGGCTCGCCGCGCAACAAGTCTGTGGATATCGGGCGCAATCGTGCCCTGTCAGCCGCGATCTCGCATTCGTCTGGCATGCGGCATAGAATGAACGCTACTGGATCAACCACCATGCGATTCTCCCAAGCTTTCCTCGATGAGATCAGGGCCCGGATTCCGGTTTCGGAAGTCGTGCGCAAGCGCGTGCAGTTGAAGCGCGCCGGACGCGAGTGGTCGGGGCTGTCGCCGTTCAATGCCGAGAAAACGCCATCATTTACGGTGAACGACCAGAAGGGTTTCTACCACGACTTCTCCTCCGGGCGGCACGGGGACATTTTCCGCTTTCTCGTGGAAACCGAGGGTCTGAGTTTTCCCGAAGCCGTCGAGAGGCTTGCTGCGGAAGCCGGCGTGCCCATGCCGGTCGAATCGCCGCAAGAGCGCGAGCGCGACCGCAAACGCGCCGGGCTTCAAGAGGTGCTCGAGATGACGGCTGCTTTCTTCGAGGAGCAGCTTCAGGGAAGGGCCGGAGCAAAGGCGCGCGGCTATCTCGCCGATCGCGGACTGGGACCGGCGCTGCAACAGCAATTCCGCATCGGCTACGCGCCCAATAGCCGCGAAGCCTTGCGCACATATCTGGCCGGCAAGGGCGCCAGCCTCGAAACCATGATCGAGGCGGGGCTTCTCATTCATGGCGACGATATCCCGGTCGCCTACGACCGTTTCCGCGACAGGGTGATGTTTCCGATCTGCAACGCCTCCGGCCATGTCATCGCCTTCGGCGGCCGGGCCCTGGAAAAGGACGTCCCGGCCAAATACCTGAATTCGCCGGAAACCGGGCTCTTCCATAAGGGACACGTCCTCTACAACCATCACAATGCGCGCAAGGCCGCCCACGACCGCGCCCGCATCATTGCAGTCGAGGGCTATGTCGACGTCATTTCGATGTCCGCAGCCGGATTTCCGGAAACCGTAGCAGCCTGCGGCACGGCCCTCACCCCGGATCAGATGGGTCTGCTCTGGCGCATGGCCGAGGAACCGGTGCTGTGTTTCGATGGCGACAGGGCCGGCCGCAAGGCGGCCTTCCGGGCAGTGGAAAACGCGCTGCCGCTGATCGGACCCGGCCGCAGCCTGCGCTTCGCCTTCCTGCCCGAAGGACAGGACCCGGACGATCTCGCGCGATCCGGCGGCCATTCCGCAATACAGGCCGTCATTGATGCGGCGAAACCGCTCGTCGAAGTGCTGCTACAGCGCGAGATCGAGGCCGGACCCGTCGACACGCCCGAGCGCCGCGCCGGACTCGACAAGCGGATCAACGACTTGCTGCGGCACATTCCGGACGAGACCCTGCGCCGGTATTACCGCGAGGACATTTCGTCCCGCCTTGCCGCGCTCGGGCACGGCCCGGCCCCCTATGCCGGCCCCGGCGCGCGCCGCCACTGGCAGCCCGGCCCCGCCGGCATGCGCCCCCGTCCCGGCGCGCCGTCCCCGGGCTATCGCAACGCAAAAGTCGCCGTCAGTCCGGCGCTCACCCGCACTGCCGCATTTGCCGCCAACGCCAATGCCCTGTCGCCGCGCGAAGCGCATATATTGCTCACGCTTGTCAACCATCCCGGTCTCCTCGATCGCTATGTCGAGGACCTGATGGGGCTGGATGTCGCCAACCGCGACGCGGAAACGGTGCGGCAGGCGCTGCTGGATCTGGCCGGCGGGGAGTTCGAATCTGCCGCCGATTTGCGCGCGGCCTTGCAGTCCGGCGAGGCCGCTGCCGGGCTCGCCCGCCTTGACTCTTTTGCTGTCGTGGCCACCCTATGGGTTGTGCAGCCGCAAGCGGCGATCGAGGACGCCGAAATGAGCCTGAAACAGGCGCTGGCCTTGCATCGTCGGGCGCGGGCGCTACATAAGGAATTTAAATCGGCGGAGTTTGCTTTCGGTCAGGACGCCACCGAAGAGAATTTCGCCAGGTTGCGCGAGATACAGGCAGAGCTTGCAGTTCTGGAAGGACAGGAAGCTGCGCTGGAAGGGTTTGGTATAATGTCCGGTCGCCAGTCGCGAAACTTGTGAGAGGATCACGGCGATACACCTGGCTTGCAAGGCCGGAAATGGAACCAGCACGGATCGCGGAAGAAACTGTTGGACGGTTAAGCAGGACTTAAGGCGGCAAGCAGAAGGTTGCACCGAAGGCGAATCACCTGGCGGCAGATCGTGGGCAAATCGATTTCCGCTTCGCACTTGAGGCAACAATTTCCGGACCCGGCGGCCACAGCCGGGACGAAGGCCGGTTTGGGATTCCCGGGGACGCCCGGCCCAGGCGGCGGTTGAGCATTTTGGAGCAGACCAGATGGCGACGAAAGAACAGGACAAGACCAAGAACGAGGCCACGCCGGAGAACACCGACGGCCCGCTTCTCGACCTGTCCGATGCCGCGGTAAAAAAGATGATCCGCCTCGCCAAGAAGCGGGGCTTTGTAACGCATGACGAGTTGAACGCCGTTCTGCCGTCCGAGGAAGTATCTTCCGACCAGATCGAGGACATCTATGCGATGCTCAACGAAATGGGCATCAATGTCGTGGCGGCCGACGAGGCGGAAGAAGCCGAGGACGACAAGGAAGAAGAAGGCGGCGACCTCGTCGAACAGACCAGGCCGACCGCAGTCGCGACGACCACCCGCTCCGAACCGGCCGACCGCACCGACGACCCCGTGCGCATGTATCTGCGCGAAATGGGCTCCGTCGAACTGCTGTCGCGAGAGGGCGAAATCGCCATCGCCAAGCGCATCGAGGCCGGCCGCGAAGCGATGATCGCCGGCCTGTGCGAAAGCCCGCTGACATTCCAGGCGATCATCATCTGGCGCGACGAACTCAACGACGGCAAGGTTCTGCTGCGCGACATCATCGATCTGGAAGCAACATACGCCGGACCGGACGCCAAGAACGGCAAGGCCGAAGGCGAAGCCAATGGAGCGGCCAACGGGTCCGCCGAAACGATGGCGCCCTCAACCGCGCCGCAAAACCCGCCGGCCAGCCTTGCTTCCAACGACAGCGACGACACGCCATCCGAAGGCGGCGGCGAGGACGAGGACGACGAGGACGACATGGAAAACTCCATGTCGCTGTCGGCCATGGAAGCGGAATTGAAACCGAAGGTGCTGGAAACCTTCGACGCCATCGCTTCCGCCTACAAGAAGCTGCGCCGCCTGCAGGACCAGAACGTCGAAAACAAGTTGAAGAACGAGACGCTGACCCCGGCGCAGGAACGCAAGTACAAGACGATCAAGAAAGAGATTGTCGCGGATGTGAAGTCGCTCTCCCTCAACCAGAACCGCATCGACGCTCTGGTGGAGCAACTCTACGACATCAACAAGCGCCTGATCGGCCACGAGACGCGCCTGATGCGACTGGCCGAAAGCCACGGCGTCGCCCGCGAGGACTTCCTGAAGCAGCATCAGGATGCCGAACTCGATCCGAAATGGCTGCTGCGTGTCTCCAAGCTTTCGACCAAGGGCTGGAAGGGCTTCATCGCCGACGAGAAGGACTCGATCAAGGACCTGCGCGGCAACATCCATGACCTCGCTACCGAAACCGGCCTCGAGATCAAGGAATTCCGCAAGATCGTGCACATGGTGCAGAAGGGCGAGCGCGAAGCGCGCCAGGCCAAGAAGGAAATGGTCGAGGCGAACCTGCGTCTGGTCATCTCGATCGCGAAAAAATACACCAACCGCGGCCTGCAATTCCTCGACCTCATCCAGGAAGGCAACATCGGCCTGATGAAGGCGGTCGACAAATTCGAATACCGCCGCGGCTACAAGTTCTCGACCTACGCCACGTGGTGGATCCGGCAGGCGATCACCCGCTCGATCGCCGACCAGGCGCGCACCATCCGCATCCCCGTGCACATGATCGAGACGATCAACAAGATCGTGCGCACGAGCCGCCAGATCCTGCACGAAATCGGCCGCGAGCCGACGCCGGAAGAACTCGCCGAGAAGCTCGCCATGCCGCTGGAAAAAGTGCGCAAGGTGCTGAAGATCGCCAAGGAACCTATCTCCCTCGAAACGCCTATCGGCGACGAGGAGGATTCCCACCTCGGCGACTTCATCGAGGACAAGAACGCGATCCTGCCCATCGACGCGGCGATCCAGTCGAACCTGCGCGAAACGACGACGCGCGTGCTCGCCTCCCTCACCCCGCGCGAGGAACGCGTGCTGCGCATGCGCTTTGGCATCGGCATGAACACCGACCACACGCTGGAGGAAGTCGGCCAGCAGTTCTCGGTCACCCGCGAACGTATCCGCCAGATCGAGGCGAAAGCCCTGCGCAAGCTGAAGCACCCGTCGCGCAGCCGCAAGCTGCGGAGCTTTCTGGACAACTGAGCGCGCAACAGCGACTAAATGCAAAAGGGCCTCCAAGCGGGGCCCTTTTTCTTTGAGCAACTGTTACAAAAATTACGCCGCCTCCAGCCGCTTCACTTCCGTCTCGAACTCGAAACACAGCTGCGCTTTCTCCTCCGGCGGCAGCCAGTTGCTCATCTGCGGGAAAACCAGCTTCCAGAAGCCCAGCTTGTCCTCCGTCCAGGGCATGGTTTTGGCCGCCTTCGCCTGCGCCAGCACAGCCCGCAATTGCGCCCGCACCTTCTCTGGATCGGCGCTGACTTTCATCTCGGGCCGGTCTTCGTCGAAAAGATCGTCCTGCGGGTCATTATCGAAAAGGTCTGGCTGGCGCATGGTGCGATTCGTCCAAAAGAGATTGCGCACAATACCGCAACCGCCGCCCGGCGCGAACAGGCCCGGCGCGTTATCGACAACTCACTCCGGCTCCGTTTCGCTGTCCTCGCTGGCGGCCGCTTCCGCAAGGCCTGCGTCCCGCAACAGATCCGCATCAATCAGCTTCGAAGCGCAAATTTTGTCCAGCAGCGCCGCCTGCGCCGGATGCAGGGCGATCACCCGCCCGAGCACATGCAACAGGTCGAGCAGGTCGGTCGTATATTCCGGCAGCCAGTGGTCGGGCTGGATTTTCTCCAGCGGCGAGGGCGGGCGGCGGTCGCCGATCACCGGGCGCGAGCGGTCGCGGCGGCGGTAGGAGAACCACTGCCACAGCACCTGCTTGCCGGAAATCTCGTATTCCCTCATCTCCTTGGTGACGTTCTCGACAAGGCCCTTGCCGACATGCAGGCGGTTGGTTGCCGCATCGTGCTCCATCGTGTCGGGCAACGGCTCGCCCGCGCCGGGAATGGTCCCCTCTGCGGGAATGAACGGCGCACGCTCCTTGGGAAGGCGCGGCGGGCCTTTGGGGCGGCCCGCCTTGGCATCGGCGAAGCGCTCGCCATAGCAATGCAGCCAGACGACCTCTCGGCCGATGCTTGCAGCCTCCGCGAACAGCGAAGAATCGGCGGTCAAGGGCAAGCGCAGGCCGGGGCGCTTCAGGTCCTTCGCAAAGCGCGCCGTGAAAGCCGGATGCGCCATGACGGCCGCGATATAGGCGAGCACGTCTTCGGGAGAAACGGGCGCGCCAAACGTCTGCGCGAGAAGCTCAAGCGCCTTGGGTGCGATGTTCGACTGCTTTGCTTTTACGTCGGCCCAGAGTGGGTAGACGCGACCGCCACGACCGTGGTAGTGGTGTTGATCAGGAATGCAGGCAGTAAGCGAAATCGAGGGACCTATGTTTATCGAGCGGTCCTCGGGAGCCGTAATGAAAATTTGACGATCAGAATACGCAGACCAAAGCTTCGGCCTTGGATCATTGAGCATCCGCGCATCGCCGATTACCCACTGACGATCAAATGTCCGAAATCCATACAGCAACGGATCTGGACAGTCGCCTTTGTCATTGGCAATGCTGACACGCCGCGTAGCCACCGTTCCCAAATTCTGTTCTACAACCTTATTAATATGCCGGCTTGCAACTTTTCCTTGTCTTAATTGTGGATGGTAAAGCTCTTCCTTTTTATCGTAATTGCGCTCTTGAACGAGTGCACGCCAACGCTCCGCTAAAGTGTCTTTGTCAGGTGCGACTACCCAAGTGCGCCCGGGCATGACTCCGGGCCCTGCAAATTTGAATAGCTGAGAAAGCCGGGCTAATTCCGCCCACAAACCCTTGGCTGCCGGCAGAAACGGCGCTCGCCAGTCGGAAGGACATTCCTGCCAGTCCTTACTGTCAAGCGAGACGCCCGCAAGTTCCTCAAACTTTTCCTTCCGCGTTCCTTCGGCCAGACACCGGAACAATACCTTCGCCGGTTTGGACGCATCCTTCTCCAGTTTCTTCGCCGCGATCACGATACAGACCGGCTGCTGCACACCTTCGAAAATTCGCGTCTTAACTTCCGGCTGATGACCTTCCGGCGAACAATCGATCACCCAGATCGCAGAACAGGTTCGCCGCAGATCGTCGCGCATTTTCTCAAAGCCGGGACCGTTTAGAAAACCGGCAACGGTAATGTAGGCGACGAGCCCTTCCTCGTCCTTGTCCTCGTTTCCTGTCGCCGCATAGAGGCCCGACCCAAACACTTTCAGCGCCGCCCAGCGCCAGAAATAGATATAGAGATTCTTGAGGTGCTTGCCGTGCGCGCCAACGCCCCATTCGACCGGCGCTTTCCAGCGATCCAGCGGCGCGACGAGCTTGCCGCCCGTGCCCTTTTCGATCCAGCCGCCCCGACCTTCCGCCTTTTCCTTGTACGGCGGATTGCCAATCACCACCGTGATCGGCTGGCCGCGCTTGACCTTGTTCGCGTCGCGCCGCGAGCGTGCGATGGGCTCCACGATCTGCGGCAGATGTTCGTCCTCTACGAACGGATTGCCGAGCGTATCGGTGATGTAGAGATTGACCTCCGGCGGCGCGGTCTGCGCCTTCTTCTTCGCGCCTTGCGCCAGCGCCTGCATTTCCGCCATCAGCCGCAATTGCGCGACGGCGTAAGGTCCGAACTGCAATTCGAATCCGAACAGCCGCTTCGCCGCAGCGCCCATGGCAGGCCCGACAGCGCCGGCGCCCTGATCGTCCGCAACGTTGCCAGCGATCTTGCGCAGCACGCCAAGCAGGAACGTGCCCGTTCCCACGGCCGGATCGGCTATCGTCACATCGTCCGACGCAAGCCCCTTCGCCCGCTCGAACAACGGCCCGCGCAAGCCTTCGTCCACCAGCCGCACCATCGCGTCCACCACTTCCGGCGGCGTGTAATAGGAGCCGGTGGCCTTCTTCAGCTTGCGGTCGTAGACGTCGAGAAAGTCCTCGTAGAAATAGAGCCAGGCGTCGGCCTTGTCCTTGCTGATCTCGTGCCAGTTGACCTCGTTCAACACACGCGCCAACGTGCCAAGCGAGGTTTTCAGCGCCTCCTTGTTGCTGTCGTTTTCGGTCAGCAGGCCAAGCGCCGTGCCGATGAGCGAACTCGTCTTCTTTAACTGGAAGGCGGCCAGATCGACGCCATCCTTCAGTTCGATATCGTGGGCGCGGGCGATCAACAGACCGAAGGTGACCGCCTGCGCATAGCCGTCGGCAAAAGCCGCATCGTCCGCCTCGGGAAACAGCAGCGAGCGCCAGTCGTCCGCCAGCAGCGACAGGCTCTTGTTGCCGTGATCCATCTGCTCCAGTACTTCGTCACGCAACAGCCGGCAAAGCCGCGCGGCAACTTTCGCCAAAGCGGAAGCGCTTTTCGGCGGGATGGGGTTCCAGTTCAAGAAATCGGAAATCAGCGGAACAAGCGTGTCCGGCGCGGCGAGTTTTGCGCCCGACGTTTCGATGTCGCCATCGAGATTGACGATCTTCGCGGCAAGCTCCCCGTCGCGCCACAGGGAAAAACTGTTGCCGTCCGTGTAGATCAGGTTCGGCAGCGACTTGAGTTTCGTCCACTGCTCCTTGTCGTGCTTGTCGGAAAATTTGCGCGGATCGGCGCCCTTGCCCGGAGCCTTCACCTCGATGAAGCCGTTCAGCGCCTTGCCAACGGAGACGGCGAAATCCGGCCTGATGCCGAGACTGGCGAGCGTCGTTTCCCCGACCAGAGTAACCGCGCCTTCCGGCAAGCCAGCCAGCAGCGCCAGGTCGGCAAAAAGCTGCTCCAGAGGCGCGCGCAACTGGTCTTCCGGCGCACCGCTGATCGCCGGATTGTCCAGTTTCGTTTTTGCGCTCGCGCCGAAGGCGGATATAACTTCGGCAAGGGTATTCGTGGACAACCGCAAATTCCTCGCGTGTTCGCTCCGTGCCACTCTATTCAGGATTCGTAAACCAAACCTTTGAAACGGCCAAGTATCAGCGTGCGCGAAGCGCGCCGCAGGAAAGCCCGCCCATGACCTCCCTCGCCGCCCTGCTCGATAAAGTCCCCTGGTCCGTCGTCATCTTCGGCTGTCTGACGCTGGGGCTGGCGCCGTTTCTGCCGGAGCCGCATATCTGGGAGAAACTGAAAATGCTGGCTGCGGGCACGCTGCGGCGGCCCATCGACATTTTCGACATGTTCTTCCACGCCGTGCCGTTTCTGTTCGCCGCGCTGAAGCTGATCTTCGGCAGCAAGGGCGGCTGAGCGGCCGCGTATCGCAATGTTCCCGGCGGAACAGCCTCTCCCGCGCCGAGATGCGACAAGAACGCATCGAAACCGGCACATGCGAGAGAGACATGATTGCGCACACCCTGAAAGCCCGCCTGACGAATATCGGCCTCGGCGGCCTCATCCTCGGCATAGCCGTGCTGATAGCCGCTACCTTCGGTCTCGATGCGGCGCGCGACGCCATGCACCGCGGCGATTCTTTCGTTCCCGCGCCGGAGGTTCGCCTCGTCGATGGACGCTGCAAATCGAAGCTGTTCCTGATTACGGCCTGCGACCTGACGCTGCGCGATCCGCAAAGCGGCCAGCGGATCTCCAGAAGCTACGTCTTTCCTGGGCCCGCATCCTATACCAACGTATCCATCATGCGTTCAGCCAGCGACCGCTCCTACCTGACCACGAATATCGGCCAGGAGACCTTCTGGATGCGCTTTATCATGGTGTTGAGCTTCGTTTCTGTCTTCCTGTTCATGGCGATCAAGGTCGCGATAGCCCGCCCCGAACCGCCGCCGTCCACCGCAGAGGTCGCGCCCTGAGCGTATTGGCAGCAGCGCCCAACCGTTTTATGGATAGCCAGACACGCCAAACCCGCGGGAAAGCTGTCCCATGTCGTTCCTGAAGAAGCTTTTTGGTCTCGGTTCTTCCGGCTCCTCCGCGTCGGCGCAGGAGGAAGAGCCCGGCGAAGACTACAACGGCTACCATCTGCGCCCGGCGCCGTTCGAGGAAAAGGGCGGCTTCCAGGTCTGTGGCGTTATTACCAGAACCATCAATGGCGAAGAGAAAAAGCACGTCTTCATTCGCGCCGACCGCCTGCCATCGCGCGAAGCAGCGATCAGCATGACGATGGCCAAGGCGCGCCAGATCGTCGATCTCGAAGGCGACCGGATTTTCCGCCAGAAAGGTTGAACCTGGGGCAAAGCACGCCCTGCGGCCATGGCGGCGCAAAGGGCAATCTCCCCGGCGCTTGCGGACGGGCCGCCTGTCTCGTGCGGAAAACTACCCATGCAAACCATGGGCACAGCGCTTGCAGCAGTGAGTGGATTGTTCCCCTGCGGCGGCAAAACTTAACGTGATCCCAGGCATGCGATCCGTGCTGATCGCCGGGGCGTACCCCTTCCAGACGGCTGTAGCCGTTCAACCGAAAGGAAGCCCCATGAAACATGCAAGAGCACTTCTCACATCTGCTGCGATTGCCATCTCGGTCTCGCTTGCCGTTCCGGCCGCCGCGAAAAACCCGATGGTCGGCGGCGCGCCGATGATGGCGAACAAGACAATCGTCGAGAACGCATCGAAAGCGAAAAATCTCACAACGCTCGTCGCCGCGGTCAAGGCCGCCGGGCTTGCTGAAACGCTGATGGGCTCCGGCCCTTACACGGTATTCGCGCCGACAAACGCAGCTTTCGCAAAGCTCCCCAAGGGCACGGTGCAGACCCTGCTCAAGCCCGAAAACAAGGAGAAGTTGAGAGCCATTCTCCTGTATCACGTGGTTCCGGCCAAGGCGACGTCCTCGGCTGCGATGAAGATGGTCAAGGACGACGGTGGAGCGCACCCGGCCAAAACCGCGCAAGGTGAACAGATAACCCTGAAAACGAAGGGCAAGTCTCTCACGGTCACGGACGCAACCGGTAAGGTCGCCACCGTGACGACTGCCGATGTCATGCAGTCGAATGGCGTTGTTCACGTCATCAACCGCGTGCTGATGCCGAAAATGTAAAGCGGCGATACGTGGCAGGTGCGGCGGCGCGTCTATCGCGCCTTCGCGCCAGCCGCCGCCGTTCAATCCGGAATGGAGGAAATTGTCATGCCAACCCGTCGCGCAATTGTAGTGGGAGGAGCCGGCCTGGTCGCAGGTGGCGCAGCGCTGATGGCGTGGCGCAACTCCGGGGCCGCCAACCGCGGCGACTTCGAGATCGTGAAAACGCAAGCCGAGTGGCGAAAGATACTAACGTCGCGCCAGTTCGCCGTATTGCGCGAAGAAGCGACCGAGAAGCCGTATTCCAGCCCTCTCAACGCAGAAAAGCGCACTGGCGTATATGCCTGCGCCGGGTGCGGTCTCGACGCGTATTCCTCCGCCGACAAATTCGACAGCGGCACAGGTTGGCCAAGTTTTACCCGTTCGCTGCCGGACGCCGTTCGCACGCAGCCGGACCGCAAGCTCATCATCCAACGGACAGAAGTCCACTGCCGCCGTTGCGGCGGCCATTTTGGCCACATCTTCGACGACGGGCCACCGCCGACCGGAAAGCGCCATTGCCTGAATGGCGTGGCACTGCGGTTCAAACCCGGCGTCGTGACCGGCGGCTTGTCCGACCGCGGCTGATTCTGTGAAACGCTGACTGGAGCGAAGACATTGCGCCGCGCCCGTGCGGCGCTTCAACTGCGACTCGATTGGCGTTATCATAAGCCCATGACCAAGCCAGCCCCCCTGCCCGCCGGCACACTCACCGTGCGCACCATCGCCATGCCTGCCGACACCAACGCCAACGGCGATATTTTCGGCGGCTGGGTCATGGCGCATATGGACCAGGCTGGCGGCATCGCCGGCGTCGAACGGGCGAGGGGGCGCGTCGTTACCGTGAAAGTAGATTCCATGACCTTCATCGCCCCCATGAAGGTGGGCGACGTGCTGGAAATCTATACGGCGGTCGAAAGCATCGGCCGCACCTCCATGAAAATCCGCATTGAAGCGTGGGCGCAGCGTTTCCAGACCACCCACCGCGACAGGGTGACCGATGCATTGTTCACATTCGTGGCGGTGGACGATGACGGGCGTCCACGGCCCGTGCCGAAGATCGAAGACTTTGCAGCGGCAAAGATCTGAATTTCCCGGGGCTGCGCGGGAAAAGCCTTTCCCTCCGATTTCTCAGGCAAAGACTTCGCGGCGCTCCAGACCCGGTGCCTGCACCCGCATACGCCAACGAGCGTTAACTACGTTCCGAAAGCATTCCGAAATCTAACTCGCGCTAGAATTGGCTGATGACGACAACCGCCGAATTGATGGACACCCTGCCTGGCCGGAAAACCGCTGCCGCTGCACCGGTCGAAGGCTACCCGGCCATGCGCGCGCCGTGGTTCGGCAACGTCGCCATCGCCGCCGGCCTTTTCGCGGTTCCCGCGCTGATGGGCCTGGGGCTTCTTGCAGAGGGACGGATACAGAAGAGATTCTTCGATCCCGCCGCCACGTCCAGCATATCGGCTTCGCCTGATCCCGTTGGACACACCCGGTTGCGCCTCAACCGCATTTGAGTGTAATTGCAGCATCCTCGAGCTTCCGGCGATTTGCCCGCCCCAGCGGCGGCGCACGGGAACGCGGGGCCGGTAGCTCAATGGTTAGAGCCGGCCGCTCATAACGGTCTGGTTGGGGGTTCGAGTCCCTCCCGGCCCACCATTTCTCGAGGGGGTACAACCCGGAGACATGGGTAACATATTGTACCTGAGACATGGGTTACAACCTCGTGCCGAACGGGTTGTCGATTGTTTGCAAGGTTCGTTGTTCCAGGTCGATATATCCCAGATCATAGTGCA